>CAWIMI010000001.1:0-81687 GCA_963837015.1 uncultured Acidobacteriota bacterium
AAAGGTATACCCGGTGACCACCGCCCGCCGAGGCGAAACAGGGGGCGAAAGGTCGCGAAAATCAGGGTCGCCGCACGCAGCCTTTTGAACCACCGTACCAGTAAAGCCTTGGGAAAGCCCGAATGGCAAGGCTTTGCAACTTCCCACCTGTGGTTAGCCCGCAGTCCTCGTTGACTTCGCTTCCGCAGCATCCCTAATATGGCAGCCTGAGTTCCTGTGAGGTGACCAGCCGACGCAAAGGAAATCGAGGAGGCTTTATGCAACGGAAGAGAATCTCGTGGGTGGTGATCCCGCTTTGTCTGGTGATCTCGTTGGCACAGAACACCACCCGCGTTGAGACAAAGGACGTGCAGCCCGTGCAACGTTTAGAGCAAGTTATCTCAGGGCACGTCACTGATCTGAATGGCAAGTACAAATTCCGCGTTTCAGAGGTCACATACCAGCCGGGTGGATACGTTGGCGACCACCATCATGCTGGCCCCGGCGTCCGCGTCATAATGGCTGGCGAGTTCACCTATGTGAAGGGCGATAAGACGACCGTCTATAAGGCGGGGGACGTATTCTTCGAGCCGGGCGATGTGACTCATCGTGCCTACAATCGAGGAAATACGATCTTGAAGGTCATGAATATAGAAATCCTACCTGCGGACTTCAGCGGATCGGCACTGATACCGCCGCGCCATTGACTTGAGCGGGCTACGCTCCGACGCGGCTGAAGGGGTAAGGGTTCTAATTGTCTTCCTTCAAGGTCTATTCGCGATGCCGCAGGGAAAAAACCATATCTGAACGCAGGAGTACATTCGATGAGCAGGTCGGCCCGGACGCAGCTCTCGCTGACCAGTTTTCAGGTGACACGCATTGGCCGTTTTTGGGCGATGGCGGGCGTTCTGATCTTGTTTGAGGTGTGCTGGTGCTCAGCCCAGCAAGAAATAACCCTCTCCCCGGTCGTGCGGGAGTTCGTGAAGATCGAGTCACCCGTCATCGCATTGACTCATGTACGTGTGATTGATGGGACGGGCAGTCCGGTACGTGAACACCAGACCATCGTAATCTCCGGCGACAAGATTCAAGCGATTGGCGATTCAAGCGCGACGACAATCCCCAGCGGAGCAAAGGTTTTAGAGTTAGCGGGCTATACCGTGATTCCCGGTTTGGTGGGAATGCACGATCACATGTATTATCCGCAGCCCATTAATCTTGCCGGACGGCGTGTGAGAGGAGAGCTTCAATTCGAGCAACAGTCGAGTTTCACATTCCCACGACTCTATCTGGCTGCTGGAGTCACGAGTCTTCGGACAACAGCGAGCGTGGAGCCTTATGCGGACTTGAACCTAAAGACATGGATTGACTCAGGCAAGGTTCCCGGCCCCAAACTGCATGTCACCGGGCCATATTTGGAAGGCGCAGGCAATTTCCGACTGCCCGTACATGAGCTTACTGGGCCGGAAGACGCCCGCAAAACGGTGGACTTTTGGGCCGATCAGGGTGTGACCTCTTTTAAGGCCTTCGTACACATAACGCGAGCAGAACTGGACTCGGTCATCAAGACCGCTCACGAGCGAGGGCTCAAAGTCACGGGGCATCTTTGCTCGATCACCTACCGCGAAGCCGCCGAGTTGGGCATTGACGATATTGAACATGGGTTTGCTCTCGCGACGGATTTCAACCCCGACAAAAAACCAGACACGTGCCCTCCGAGAACAGCACAGTCCCGTGCAGCGTATTTGAATCTCAATCCTTCCAGCACCCAAGTGCAGAACTTATTCGGGCTTCTTATCGAGCACCATGTCGCCGTTACCTCCACACTTCCTGTCTCCGAAGCGTATACCTCTGATCGTCCGCCCCTACAGCAACGCGTGCTCGATGTCATGTCCCCTCAGGCGCAGTCGGGATATTTGGCGCAGCGTGTAGAGCAGGAAAGCGGCGATGTGAACCTCAAGAAAGAGATGGAACTGGAACGGGCGTTCGTAAAAGCGGGAGGCTTTTTGCTTGCAGGACCCGACCCAACTGGCATCGGAGGAGTCGTGGCGGGGTTCGGCGATCAGCGCGAAGTAGAACTGCTGGTGGAAGCTGGTTTTACTCCTGTAGAAGCCATCCACATCGCCACATCAAACGGAGCACAGTTTCTCGGGGAAGCAGAGCACACATAGGCACGCTCGCGCCCGGTAAGCAGGCTGATCTGTTAGTGATTCACGGCGATCCGTCCTCTAACATCAACGACATCGAACGAGTCGAAGTGGTTTTCAAGGATGGAGTCGGCTATGACTCAGCGAAGTTAATCGAATCAGTGCGCGGTCTAGTCGGCCTGCGCTGAAACTTGCAACCGCGTCATTTGCCTTTGATTGACTCGCCTGCCGCTCGGCTCCTACCATGATTCCCCAGTACCGTGATCGGTCAAACCATCTCGCATTACCGCATCGTCGAGAAGCTCGGCGGAGGCGGGATGGGTGTGGTTTACAAGGCTGAGGATACTGAGCTTGGTCGCTTCGTCGCCTTGAAGTTTCTACCGGAAGACCTAGCCCAAGACCCCCAAGCATTGGAACGCTTCCGTCGCGAAGCTCGTGCCGCCTCCGCTCTCAATCATCCAAACATCTGCACGATACATGAAATCGGCAAGCACGATGGGCAGCCATTCATCGTCATGGAATTTCTGGACGGTATGACGCTGAAGCATCAAATTTCAGGGAAGCCAATGGGCATCGAGATAGTGCTCGATCTTGCCATCGAGATCACTGATGCACTCGACGCTGCCCATACCGTTGGCATTGTTCACCGTGATATTAAGCCTGCCAACATCTTCGTCACGAAGCGTGGGCATGCCAAGGTTCTGGATTTCGGGTTGGCTAAGGTCAGTACACCCAAAAGCGCGACTGGCAACGAGACAACACTTGCAACTGCGGAGGTTGACCCTGACCATCTGACGAGTCCGGGCACGGCTGTAGGAACCATCGCGTACATGTCGCCGGAGCAGGTGCGGGCGAAGGAACTGGACGCACGAACGGATTTGTTTTCGTTTGGGGCGGTTCTTTACGAGATGTGTACGCGCACGCTGCCGTTTCGGGGCGAAAGCGCAGGGGCAATCTTCAAAGCCATTCTGGATGGAACGCCGACTTCAGCGGTGCGGCTGAATCCTGACCTGCCAGCAGAGTTGGAACGCATCATCAGTAAGGCGCTGGAAAGGGACAAGAACCTCCGCTATCAGAGCGCAGCGGAAATCCGCGCAGACCTCCAACGATTGAAGCGGGACACGGAATCGACGCGGCTACAGACAGCAACAAGCACCGCAGTCAGTGTAGGCAAGCAGGGCGGAATACCGTGGAAGGTGGTTGTTCCTGCTGCTCTCGTGGTTGCGGCACTTGCCGCTGGCGGCTACTTCTATCTCCACCGAACGCCGAAACTGACCGACAAGGACACCATCGTTCTCGCCGACTTCGACAACAAGACGGGCGATGCGATATTCGACGACACGCTGAAGACGGCGCTCAACGTTTCCCTGCGGCAATCGCCTTTCCTGAATGTGCTCTCTGACAGCAAAGTCGCGACGGCCTTGCAACAGATGACCCGTCCGGCAAGCACGAAACTCACGCCCGAAGTGGCACGCGAGGTTTGCCAGCGGGCGGGCAGCAAGGCTTACCTTTCCGGAGCGATTGGCAGTCTGGGCAGCGAATATGTGCTCGCATTGAAGGCGGTGAATTGCCAGAGTGGAGACGCGCTGGCGCAGGAGCAGGTGACGGCCGCCTCCAAGGAGAAGGTGCTGGACGCGCTGGGCGAGGCGACATCCAAGCTGCGCGGCGAACTGGGCGAATCTCTGGCTACAGTTCAGAAGTTTGACGCTCCGCTTGAGGAGGCGACTACGTCTTCGTTGGAAGCACTGAAAGCCTACAGCACGGGTGTTAGGACACATAGGGAGAAGGGCGACGCTGTGGCTCTCCCTTTTTTCCAGCACACAACCGAGCTCGACCCAAACTTTGCCATGGCTTACCGTTCCCTGTCTGTCGTGTACAGCGGTCTTGGCGAGTCCGAGCAGGCTGTTAGATGCGCGACGAAGGCTTATGAGCTGAGAAGTCGGTTAACCGAGCGCGAGCGACTGAGCATCGAGAGCAACTACTACTTGATTGGGACCGGAGAATTAGTGAAGGCAGAGCAGGTGTACGAGTTGTACGTGAAAACCTATCCGCGAGATACGGGGGCGCATGCCAACTTGGGCTTCACCAGTTTTTCGCTCGGACGCTATGAAAAAGCTCTGTCTGAGTATCGCGAGGCGCTTCGTTTAGACCCCGATAATGTCCGCAGTTATACCAACGTCGCGGGCGACTTGATCAACTTGAGCCGGTTTGATGAGGCCCAGGAGGTGTTGCAGCAGGTGCAGGCACGCAAGCTCAACGACGAATTGCTTTGGATCAACCTTTACAGCGTGGCGTTTGCGCACCGGAACGCGGAAGAGATGCGCCATTTAGTGAACGGCACCGCGGGTAAGCCCGGATTAGAAGACGAATTGCTGGGCATGCAGTCGGACACCGAAGCCTACTTCGGGCGCTTGAAGAAATCCCGCGAGCTTACGGCGCGTGCGCAACAGGTTGCCCACCAGAATGGCGACGACGAAACCGCTGCCGGATATCTCGTGAGCGCGGCATTGCGGGAAGTTGAAACCGGCGACCGGAACAAAGCCGGGATCGGCGTTGGGCAAGCACTGGCGAAGTCGTCTGGGCGGAATGTGCAGACCCTCGCGGCTTTGGCTCTGGCGAGAGCGGGCGAAGTCAGTCGTGCCCAATCTATCGCCGACGACCTGAGTAAGCGATTCCCATCGGATACGCTTATCAACAGTTTCTGGGTGCCCACTATCCGCGCGGCGATAGAACTCAACCGCGGAGATACTGGACGTGCGTTCCAATTATTGGAAGCAACCTCCGACTACGAGCTTGCCCCGGCTACATATCTCTTCTCAATTTATCTACGTGGCGAAGTCTTTCTCAAAACCGGCCGAGGTAAGGATGCTGCTACGGAGTTCCAGAAAATTCTGAACAACCCCGGAATCATGGACAACTTTGTTCTCGGTGCGCTGGCCCATTTGGGTCTCGCCCGTGCCTACGCGCTGGCAGGCGACACCGCCCAAGCCCGGACCGCCTATCAGGACTTCTTCGCCCTCTGGAAAGACGCCGACCCCGACATCCCCATCCTGAAGCAAGCCAAAACCGAGTACGCGAGGCTGCAATAGGCAGCCCTCTTGTTTTGGGTCGAGTTCTTGGGTGTAAACTCCCACCAGTTGTACGGACTAGGCTGGAGGCTGGGGGGCGCGGGTATGACTAAGAGAAAACACGTCTCTCCAGAAGCTCTGGATGCGAGTCTGCTGCCCCAGCAGCGCAAGCCTATTCCCCATGCGTTTGTGCTTGATGCGATTTCCACACTATCGCCGTACACGCGTCCGATGTTTGGCTGCCTTGCAATCTATGTGAAAGACAAAATCGTGTTGATCCTACGGGACAAGCCTAAAAGCAGTGCGGATAACGGAGTATGGCTCGCCACTACCCAAGAACACCACCAGAGCTTGCGGCGTGAGTTCCCGAGCATGCGATCCATTCAAGTATTGGGCAAACACGTAACGGGTTGGCAAGTTCTACCCGTCGATGCCCCTGACTTTGAATCAGCGGCACTGCGGGTATGCGAGCTTGTGCTGGCTGGAGACATTCGGATCGGCAAAATTCCGGGCGCACGAACGTCGAAGTCCGGATCAAAAGCGACTGGAAGATCGTCGAAGCAGATCAAAACCTCGAAGAAACACGGGAGCACAATGAACTTCGACACCGTGCGAAAGATCGGCTTGGCACTGCCCGGCGTGGAGGAGAGCACAGCATACAGAGCACCCGCGCTCAAGGTTCGCGGAAAACTCATGGCGTGCGTGCCTACCCATCGCTCGGCTGAGCCGAATTCGCTTGCGGTTCGCGTCGGTTTCGACGACCGCGCCGAACTACTCGCCGCAGACCCGGATGTTTACTACGTGACCGACCACTATCTCAACTACACTTCCGTGCTGGTTCGACTGTCCCGCGTCACACCTGATGTCCTGCGGGACTTGCTCGGCATGGCTCACAAGTTTGTGACCGGGAGGAGGGCACCATGAATCGAGAACGGGCGCTGAAGGTTGTGTTGGTATTGGTGGGATTGATCTTCTTGTTTGGTGTCTATCCGTTGATGATGTTTCTGTGGTCGAGCGGCTGGCGATGGCAGCCGAACCAGCCGGAATACGAGCAGATGATCCTTGGCGTCTATGCCACGCTGGGAATTTTCCTGCTGCTCGCGTCTCGTAATCCGTCTGAGAATCGGAGCCTCATCGCTTTCACAGCATGGTCGAGCCTCGTTCATGCCGCGATTATGGCAGTACAGGCATTCCAGCATCCGAGCGAACACGGACATCTGCTAGGTGACATACCCGCGCTGGTCATAGTGGGCGTTGCCCTGATCGCGCTGGCTCCGGCGAAGCAATCGGCATAGCGGGCTTCGGCATCCGATGCGTTGACCTTTGTTTGCGTCCGACCTAGTATTTCCGCCAATGGCAACTTCCTCCCAGCTTGTCGGTACACGGAGGCGAGCATGACGCGACTCACCTTCGCTTTGGTGGTGCTGTTCGTCGGCGCGTGCTCCGTGTTTGCGCCACACGTCGTTGCCCAGCATGAACATACAGCGGGCGATCCGACAAAGCTCGGCAAGGTGAATTTCCCCGTTGCCTGCGATGCTTCGGTTCAACCTCAATTCGCAAGCGCAATGGCTATGCTTCATTCTTTTTGGTACGACAAAGCCAAGGAGACCTTCGCTGCTGTCGCGGAGAAAGACCCCGCCTGTGGCATAGCGTACTGGGGAATCGCCATGACTTACTACCATCCCCTCTGGCAAGCGCCCAGCCCCGATGACCTGAAAGCAGGGATGGCTGCTAGGGAGAGAGCAAAGCTAGTGGGTGCCAAAACGCAGCGTGAACGGGACTACATCGCTGCCATCGAGGTCTTCTACAAGAACTCCGACAGGATTGACCACAGGACTCGCGCATTGGCTTATGAACGAGCGATGGAACAGCTTCAGGTGCGTTACCCAGACGACCATGAAGCTGCAATCTTTCATGCCCTCGCACTGCTCGCCACTGCATCCCCTACCGACAAGACCTATGTGAATCAGAAGAGAGCTGGCGCGATCCTAGAGCCGCTGTTTGCGGAAGAGCCAGAGCATCCCGGCATAGCCCACTACATCATCCATGCGTATGACTATCCGCCGCTGGCGCAAGGAGCTTTGGACGCGGCAAGACGTTATGCCAAAATCGCGCCCGACTCGCCGCATGCGCTGCACATGCCCTCGCACATCTTTACCCGGCTCGGTTTATGGCAGGAGTCTATTGATTCCAATCTTGCGTCCGTAGCCTCGGCGAAGAAGAACAACGCGCCGGGGGACGAACTTCACGCAAAGGATTACTTGATCTATGCCTACCTCCAAAGTGCTCAAGATCGAGAGGCAAGAAGGGCGCTGGAAGCACCGCCTTCAGGACGCTCGGATGATCCCCAGTACTTTGCTTGGTTGTATGCGATGGGCACGTCTCCTGCTCGATACGCAGTTGAGAGACATAAGTGGGCGGAAGCGGCTGCGCTGGCGATACCGCCAAATACGTTTCCCGGTGGACGCTGGGCATGGACGGAGGCGAATTTGCACTTCGCACGCGCCCTCGGTTTATCACATGCCCGAAAAACCGAAGCCGCCCGGATGGAGGTACAGAAGCTCGCATCGCTGCGGGACACACTTGACCGGATAAACGATAAATACTGGGCAGATCAGGTGGAAATCCAGCGCGAGGGCGCAGAGGCTTGGATCACGCTCGCGGAGGGTAAGAGCGAGGAGGCTCTGCGGCAGATGCGTTCTGCCGCTGACCACGAAGATAGCACCGACAAGCACGCTGTCACGCCCGGAGTCATCCTGCCCGCCCGCGAACTGCTTGGTGAGATGTTGCTGGAACTGAATCAGCCTGCCGCAGCGATGGTGGAGTTTGAAGCTACGCTCCACACGGCTCCTAATCGGTTCGACGCCCTCTCAGGCGCAGCACGTGCTGCCAAGCTGTCGGGCGATAACGCTAAGGCAAAAACCTATTACGCCAAGCTCCTGTCCATCTGCGAGCACGCCGATGGAGACCGCCCAGAGCTTGAAGAAGCGCGAACCCTGCTGCGAGGATCGGTAGTTGCTGTGCAGTAGCCGTTCAGGACTTCTTCTATTCGCTCAGTAGTCGAGGCAGAATCTCACCCGCTTTCCCCAAATGGCATTCGGTGAACGCGGATGCGTTTGCGGGTTCTTCGGCTCCGACGTAGATCGTTCGGGCACGACCGCCTACATGGGCGACAAAGCTGGCGGCTGGCTCCACCACACCCGACGTGCCCACAGCCATGAAGATCGTGCATTCGTCCACAGCGCGGAAGATGCGATCCAAGTCGAACGGCACTTCGCCGAACCAGCAAATGTGCGGGCGAATCTGACCGCCGCACTGGCATCTAGGAAGCTCGGCTGGTAGGTCGTAGACGTTCGTGTCGCGGAACGGTGCTCTGCTGCATGTGTCGCAACGGCTCTTGAAGAGTTCACCGTGCATGTGAACGACACGTTTTGACCCGGCTTGCTCGTGCAGGTCATCCACGTTCTGGGTGCATAGGAAGAGGCGTTCTCCCAACTGCTGTTCGAGCTTAGCGAGTGCGAAGTGCGCGGGGTTTGGCTTAGCTGCTGCGGCTACCCGCCGACGCATCGAGTAGAACTCCCAGACCAGCCGGGGATCGCGACGCCACGCGTGCGGAGAGGCGACTTCTTCGATCCGGTAGTTTCGCCATAGCCCGCCGATGCCCCGGAAGGTGGGTATTCCACTCTCGGCACTCACGCCCGCCCCGGTGAGGACGAACACTCTATCGGTGGGAGAAATGGAGAACACGGATCAAGTGTACCTTCGTCCTGCTCAGAGTCCTCGCTACTTGGATAGCAGACGGTCGTCGCATATTCGGCAGCTTCCTTTGGAGCGAGCACGCGGTCGCAAATCAGGCATCGCCGAATACCACAAGTCACAACGAAGACTTTGCCAATCATCTCGATCTGCTGTTGTTTATCAACTACGATTAGGCTTCCGCCTTGTGGTGATAACAAAGGCGCTTCTTGTACTCGCGGTAACAGTGGAACAGCAGCCCCTCGTCCTTCTTCCAGCCCTTCTTGAACAGCGCAAGCAAGCGACGGTTCGCAGCCTCGGCTGCCTTGTTGACTTCGTCGTCCCCCGGAGGCGCAAGCTCCATCCTTGCGTTCGCGTTGGCGAAGACGATCTGCGCTTCGTTGAACTCCGCGTCTATTCTGCGGCGGGCGATCTCCTTCCCAACCTCGATTAGAGCCTCGCGGGCTTTCTCGATTTCCTCCGCAGTCGTCACGAACTGCTCACCGAACATCGAGTCTTCCACCAACGCCTCGTGGCGGTTCATCGGGCAGCGCCCACCGCGCTGGTTTGCTCCGGCATGCATGTGGCGACCGCTGGGGATGCGGGGTCGCACTTCGCTTCCTTTATGAGCCTGCACACCGAAGCTCTGGAGATGTTGTGCCGCTTGGCGACCTGCGTCAGGCTCATGCCGGAACGACGGTCTTGGATAACCTGTACGCGGTTCACATCGAGTCGAGCACGTCCGATCTGCCTCCCCTCCGCACGGGCGCGGGCCATGCCACTGCGGACGCGCTCTATCAAAAGTGCCCGTTCCATCTCGCCCAGAACCGCGACAATGCCAAGGAACGCCCGCCCCAACGCCCCCGACGTGTCGAACGCCTCGCGCAGCGACACGAACTGGACGCCGCACGAGTCGAGTTCGTCGAGCACCTGAAGGAAATGTTTTGTTGAGCGGGCAAGGCGGTCACATGACCACACGATCAAAGTATCGAACCGACGCCTGCGGGCATCTTGCAGCATCCGGTCGAGGGCGGGGCGGCGTGCCTTCGCCCCGCCGAACCCATGATCTACATACTCGTGCTCCTGTGCGACGCTCAACCCACGATGCTGCGCGTACTCGCGGAGTTCCCTTAGTTGCGTCTCAGGATGTTGATCGAGAGTGGACACGCGGACGTAAAATGCGGCTCTTTTCATTGGCTTGCTCTCCTTCGATATGACTCAACGGTGATCTACGATTCGGATCAGGCGATTCGTTTCGCCGTCAATCAGCAACATGGGAGAGGGACTCTCACGAAATCCCGCGTCGCACAAACACTCTCTTTCCTCGGCAACGCAGGGCACCATGAAGACGTTGCTCGCGAACCTGTTTCTTTGGAAGGGGAGTAGCAGATGCGGAATGCGTGCGCGGTACGCTGTTTGTGCTGCCAGCTATATGCCCGCTGATACTCAGGAATCTTAAACAGCCGCCCAGAAAGCAAATTTCCGACCGTCATGTAAAGTGGCTGAATTTGCACTTGCGTCCTCCATGTTCAAAACGGACGACCTAATTGTTATTCGAGATCAACGGTGACGCTGTCCGTCAGATTCAGGTCACGCAGGATTTGCATTAGTTCCTGCTGGAACCCTTGAGCCGTGTCGCTCTCCACTTGAACCGAGACATCGAGCTTCATGACCAGTTCGTTCCCAGTTTTCAGTTTGGGTATGAGCGTTCGACCAAGGCGATTCCATACTTCGGTCGGAATCTCGCCGCGAATCGTGAGCGTCCTTTCGCGTGCCGCTGTTGCGACAGCCCCGGCTTTAGGCGGTGCGAACAGCGGGTCGCCACCAGTCTCCATATCGCCGCCCGCCGTCGCTCCCGGCGTCTCCGGCACTACCTCGACAGCTTGCACCCCTGACTTGAGTTCCTGTGCTCTCTTCGGGAGTAGCAGGTACACATCGGAATCGAAGCTGATTTCCTCCTGCGGCAGTAGCTCTCGGAACCAGACCCGCGAATATCCGTCGCCCTTCGCGCCCGATGCGTAGCCGAAGTCGCCGTTCATAACGAAACCCGGCAGCTTCGCCTTCAGGTAGATGAACGACGCGAAGAGCACTATCGGAGCCTCCGCGCCACGGAGAACATTAAGGACGTTGGAGACGAAATGCCACACCAAAAGAACCGTTATCAATATTGTCCCGACCAAAGCCAGCAACGCCGCATTTTTGAGTGTCATGGTCGGAGTATGAACGCTGCCAGTGACATCCGCAACATCGGCTCGCACCTTCACGAAGCCCTTCGCAGAGAGTTGGTCAAGGCGTGACGGATCATCCGGGCATCGAAGCGATTGACGCGATCCGTGGGAAAATGAATCCCCGATGACCGCCGCTATGCCAGAGCGCCGATCCGCGACCGAGCAAATTTCCGGCGTCATAGAGCGCGTCACTTTTCACAACGACGACAGCGGTTTCTGCGTCTTGCGCGTGAAAGCACGCGGGCAGCGGGATGAAACAACGGTCATCGGGTCGCTGCCTTCGGTCACGGCTGGGGAATGGCTCAGCGCGGTGGGGTGGTGGGTCAGGGACAAGGAACACGGGCTGCAATTCAAGGCAAGCACCCTGAAGACCGTGCCGCCGACGACCGCCGAGGGGATCGAGCGATACCTAAGCAGCGGCTTGGTGAAAGGCATCGGGGCTGTCCTCGCTAAGAAGTTGGTCGGGCGTTTCGGAGCCGAGGTTCTAGCCGTCATCGAGAAACGTCCTGCCGAACTGCAATCCGTGGACGGGATCGGCCCTAAGCGCCGCGAGCGAATCGCCCGCGCGTGGCAGGAGGCAAAGCAAGTCCGAGAGATCATGCTGTTCCTGCACAGCCACGGCGTCAGCACCAGCCGAGCGGTGCGAATCTTCAAGACCTACGGCGAGCAGGCAATCGAGAAGGTGCGGAGCAATCCCTACATGCTGGCGAAAGACATCTACGGGATCGGTTTCGCGACCGCCGACCAGATCGCTCAGAAGGTCGGGATTCCTCGGGACTCGCTTAACCGGGCAAGGGCGGGCATCGACCACGTGTTGCTGGAAGCGACTTCGGACGGACATTGTGCGTTGCCTCTGGAGAAACTCAAGCTGGCGGCGGTGAAGCTGCTGGAGGTGCCGGAAGGGACAGTCGAGCAGGCGTTGTCGCAGATGCTCACGGGCGGATCGCTGCTGCTGGAGGAGATCGACGGCGATGCCCTGATCTTCCTGCCGCACCTCAGGAGGGCAGAAGAAGGCATCGCGGCAAGGATCAAGAACCTAGCTGAAGCGGAGGCGATCTATCCGCCGATTGATTTCGAGAAGGCGGTCGCGTGGTGCGAGCAGCGGACGGGCAAGACGCTCGCGCCCAGCCAGCGCGAGGCGCTGAAGACGGTGCTGTCGAACCGCGTGGTTGTCATCACGGGCGGACCCGGCGTGGGCAAGACGACGCTCGTGAACTCGATCCTGATGATCCTGCGTGCCAAGGGCGTGAAGTGCCTGCTGTGCGCCCCAACCGGACGGGCGGCGAAGCGGCTCACCGAAACCACGGGCATGGAGGCGAAGGCAATCCACCGCCTGCTGGAGATTGATCCAGCAACCGGGCGGTTCAGCAGAAACGAGTCGAACACGCTCGCCTGCGGTCTTCTGGTCGTGGACGAGACCTCGATGGTGGACGTGCCGCTGATGCACTCGCTGGTGCGGGCTGTCCCCAACCGCGCCGGGTTGGTTCTGGTCGGGGATGTAGACCAGCTTCCGTCCGTGGGGCCGGGCACCGTGCTTCAGGACTTGATCGAAGGCGGCGTCGTGCCAGTCGTGCGGCTTACGGAAGTGTTCAGGCAGGCTGCGGACAGCCACATCATCACCAACGCGCACCGCATCCGCCGGGGGCAGATGCCCGATATGCGTGAAGCCGACCCCAGTTCCGATTTCCATTTCGTCGAACGGGACGATCCGGAGAAGATCGCGGCAACGCTGGTCAAGCTGGTGCAGGAGAGAATTCCAGACCGATTTCGTCTCGACCCGATCCGCGACGTTCAGGTTCTCTGCCCGATGAATCGGGGATCGCTCGGCGTACGCGAACTGAACACAGCCTTACAGAAGGTATTGAACCCAGCCCGACCCGGTCAGTCTGCCGTCGAGCGGTTCGGATGGCGATTCCAGATAGGCGACAAGGTCATCCAGACGGAGAACGACTACGACAAGGACGTGTTCAACGGCGATGTGGGGATCGTCGAGCGGGTCGATATGGTCGAGCAGCAGGTCGCCGTCCGCTTCGACGAGCGGCTGGTCAAGTACGACTTCGGGGAACTGGACGAGATTTCGCTGGCTTACGCGATCACGATCCACAAGTCGCAGGGATCGGAGTTCCCGGCAGTCGTGATCCCGCTCGCCACGCAGCACTACATGCTGCTTCAACGCAACCTGATTTACACGGGCATCACGCGGGGCAAGCGGCTGCTCGTGCTGATCGGGCAGAAGAAGGCGCTGGGCATCGCGGTCCGCAACGACCGCCCGCAGCGGAGGTATTCCGGGCTCCTTGCTAGTTTGAGGGGCAAGAAGGGCACGAAGTGCCCTCGAATCGAAAACTGCCAACCAATCAAGGGTGGTATCGTAAACGGCTGACGAGAACTTTCCGACATGAGAACCTTCACCCAGAACGAGCCGCTGACCGACGCCGAACTCGACCGCCTCGGAGACTTCCTCAAAAGCTGCAAGGGCGGCGGGGCGATGAACGTCGAGGCGCTCGACGGGTTATTCGCCGCCCTCATCGCCGGACCAGAGACTGTGATGCCGAGCGAATATTACCCGGAGGTCTTCGGCGGCGAGATGTCGGACGCTTGCGAGTTCGGCAGCCTCGACGAGGCGAACGAAATCTTGGGTCTGATGATGCGGCACTGGAACGACGTCGCCGGGACGCTGTTCAAGGACGAAGTCTACGTGCCGCTCCTGCTAGAGGACGAGAACGGCGTGGCGCACGGCAACGACTGGGCGCATGGCTTCATGCGGGGCATGGGCATGCGCCACGAGGGCTGGGCGGAGCTTGTCAACGACGAGGAGCACGGCGGATGCCTGATACCGATGATGATGCTCTGCCACGAGCACGATAAAGACCCGGAGATGCGCCCCAAGCCGATCAGCCCGGAGATGCGCGAAGAAGTCATCATGCACATGGCGGCTGGGCTGTTGCAGGCGTATCGGTATTTTCGGTCGCATCGGCAGGTCAGTCCCGGTGCCCACCGGAGTGAGCCTCGGAGCCGCACTCCCAAGGTCGGGCGGAACGAGCCGTGCCCCTGTGGCTCGGGGAAGAAATACAAGAAATGTTGTGGCGGGGCGACAGTGAACTGAACGCCCTGTTGATTTTTCTGTTCAGAATCGCCCTGCCCGAAGTGCAATAATTGAAGCCGAAGAGGTCGCAGTCATGAAGAGCAGGCTGGGGTACAAGGGCTACGTTATCGAGGCACGGTCATACCAGCAACCGGATGGGGGATTCTCGGCGGAGCTTTGGATCGAAAAACATGATGTGTCAGGCGTGACAGAAACTCAGTTCTATTTGCCCGACACCTTCACGACGGAGGAGTCCGCCATCGAGGCGGCGATTCAAGCCGGGCGACAGAAGATCGACGTGGGTTTCGAGCGGGGACGGCAGTTCGTGAATCGTTGAGGCAAGGAAGAGCAAAGACCAGCCGTCCAGAAATCGGCAAGTCAAATTGCTGCACAAACTGCTGCACAATCGCTTCCCAGAACACCCTGAAACGCACAAAAACCACTTCGAAGCACCTATACTTCACAACAACATACGCAAGGTTGGGTCATTTCGTAATCGGCAGGTCACCAGTTCAACTCTGGTCGTCGGCTCCAGCCTTTCGCTCGATCCGTGCTGGCAAAACTCGCCTCGCCCAGGGCCCACTATGCCGTTGCAGCCGTTGCCTTCCGCGCCGTCAACGACAGCATCACCCGCGTGATGCCGCTGATGATCATGCTTACACCGACCAACGTGCCGATCGCCCAGATCGAACTCGATGGCCAATGGGCGTAAATGAGCAAGCCCAACACCACGGTGACGATCCCGTCAATCAGCACCCAGCTCGACCCTTGCATCGAGCGCATCTTGAAAAACAGAATGATGTCCAGGATGCCCTCGATCAGAAAGAGCGATGCCAGTACCAGCGTGAGCGAGGCCACACCGAGCAGCGGATGCATGATCAGGTAGATACCGAAGAATAAGTAGGCGATTCCGACCAGCAGCTTCCAGATCAGGCTGCCAGCTCCATGCGCGTGAAAAGCGAGGATCAGGTGGACAACGCCGGCCAAAATGATGAGCCAGGCAACGATCGCGCTAACCGCGACCGCAGCGAGAAGTGGCGATCCGATCGCCAGCATCCCGAAGATAATGAGTAGAACACCCCACACGATCGACCACGTCGAAGCATGCCGCACCAAATCGGCCGGGGTCTGCAGTGCCATAAGGCCTCCTCATACGGGCGGACTAAGCCTACAGCAAAATGGCAATTCGGTGAAGCTGCCATCGCATCTCCGTCGAATCACGGCTTGCTCACTTGCGCCACTATTCGGCAAGAGTCCCGGCAAAGCTGAAGACATTTCCGCTGAACTCGCATCAGATAACAATCGAGAGGTCGCTAGTGCTCGCTCAATTTTGAACTATTGAGGACGTCCGGTTGCGTTTAAGATTTGTCGTATTTCTCTTGATCTTCCAGTCGATCCTGAGCCTCGCCCATTGGTTTGTTTACAGCACTTGGACGGACTTTCGGGCCATCCCCGACCCGCCCGGCATTACTGGCACGCAAGTGGCACTGGCTTTTTTGGCGGTGAGCTTCGTCGCCGCCTCTTTGCTTGCGTTTCGCTATTTCAATAGATTCGTGCGCCTCTTTTATACGATCGCCGCCGTCTGGCTGGGCATGGTCAACTTCCTCTTTCTGGCAGCCTGCTTCAGTTGGATCGTCTACTTCGTGGTTCGCTCAGCTGGCCTGCAACTCGGCCGTCCTGCCATTGCCGCCGCCGTGTTCGATGTTGCGATCCTCAGCGGCATTTAAGCTCTCATCAACGCCCATTGGGTTCGCGTCAAACGGATCACCGTCAAGCTGCCGAACCTGCCGCAGTCCTGGCGGGGACGCGTAGCGGCTCTGGTTTCTGATGTTCACCTCGGCCACGTTAACGGCATTGCGTTCATGCGGCGAATCGTTGCCAGGCTCGCGCGAATAGCTCCCGATATCGTATTTCTCACCGGCGATTTGTATGACGGCACCAAGGTCAATGCCAACCCCCTTGCCGCTCCCTTGAAAGAATTGTCGCCGCCGCTTGGGGCGTATTTCGTCACGGGAAATCACGAAGAGTTTTCTCATCCCGGAAAGTATCTCGATGCGGTGAGTGGCGCTGGCATTCGCGTTCTCAGCAACGAGAAAGTAGTCATCGACGGCTTGCAATTAGTCGGTGTCAACCACCACGATTCGGTAAACGTCGATCGCTTCCGTTCCATTCTCGAGCAAGTTTCGCTGAAGCCTGAAGCGGCCAGCATCCTTCTCTCTCACGCGCCCCACGCACTTCCGATCCCGGAACAGTCTGGCATCAGTCTCCAACTCTCGGGCCACACCCACGGAGGCCAGTTCTTCCCCATCACCTGGTTTACGCGGCGTATTTTCGGTGAGTATACCTACGGATTGAAGCGATTCGGCAAAATGCAGATCTACACCACCACCGGCGCTGGAACCTGGGGCCCACCCATGCGCCTCGGTACCCAAGCCGAGATTGTATTGATCCAATTCGATTGAAGGGTGGGTTCCCATCACTTCAGCGGGCACTGGTTGCGAGAAACTGTCTCACGGCGAGGGCCGACTTCCCTTAACGTAGGTTTCCAGTGTGAGTGCCCCGTGTCCAGGAATTGAACGGTCGCGTTCGGGTTGTCTCGCGGGTAGACCGCACCCGCCGAAATAAAAAGGGATCGTGCTTTCCCCAGATCGCAAGCAACGGTGGCTTCCGAGCGTGCGCGCGCCGCTAGGACTTTTGAATTTCGGTTGGGAAGGGATGGTCCATTCTCCAAAACACTCTGAAAAGAATGGCGGGGACGACGGGACTCGAACCCGCGGCCTCTGCCGTGACAGGGCAGCGTTCCGAATTGAAACGATCTTAGTACAGTAAGAGCGGGCGGTCTGGCATCTTCTGCAAGGCTATGTCAAAGAGTGTAATGGGGATTTCTCGCCAACCGATATGTTGATGCGCGTCCGGCTCCCAGCCTCAGCAATGAGCAGACAAGAAAAACTCAGCCCAGACGATGCCGATGGCAATTGCAAGCAGTGCCCACACCCACAGCGACGGTTTCTGAGTATAATTCCGACGCATGTTTGGTTGGAGGCTGCCGATGAAGGTACATGTGCTCGTAGCCTTGTTAACGCTAGTCTCCCTCGCCTATAGCCAAGACAAGCCGAGCATCCGCATTGCTGGAACCGCCATCAATACAACGGACCCCGATCAGCCGATTGCTGCTCCAATCGAAATCGTTGTGGATCGCGGCGAATGCACGCTGACGGTATCGCTGCCCCTCATCGGTTCCGGCGATTGCACTGTCAAAAGCTACGATCAAAAGACGAAGCGGATTGAGATTCTGTCTCAGGGAACTCCGCCAATTTTATGGAGCGGGACGATAAAGGGAAATTTCGCGAGCGGCACATACAAAATTGCAGTTGGAAATCAGACGGGCTCATTTTACTGCGCGGTCCTGAAAGAACCGCCTAAGGAACCCGTCATACCAAAGCATCACGAGCTAGTCGTGCCGAGGAGTAGTTGCTCGCCCGCAGTCGAATCTGCGATAACTGGGGAGGTCCATGGCTGGGACGGCGAGACAATTTTCAAACTAGACAACGGGCAAATCTGGCAGCAAGCGGAGTACGACTACACGTACTTCTATGAATACCACCCCGATGTGACCATTTACGCAACTAGTGACGGATGCCGACTGAGAGTTGAAGATGAGTCAGACACCGTCCTCGTCAAGCGGATTAAGTAGCTGGGGCGGTACAATGCCATGCTGGTAATTGCAGCCGCCTAACTGTTCAAATCAGGCCGTTACACTCTTTGACCCCGTGACAGGGCAGCGTTCCGAGTTGAAACGATATTAGTACAGTAAGAGCGGGCGGTCTGGCAACCCAACTCACAGGCCAACGTTTTCAATCTCCTCACGAGACGATAGGTTAGAATCAGGTTCCTAGTAAGTTGGCACGGCAAATTATGGCGCGCGAATGGCATCAACTACTTGATCTTGGTCCCAGAATATACGACTGCGGCTACTGCGGTGTGCACACGGGCCCGGACAAAGGCACTTTCTCTCAGGAAGGAAGCGCTCAGTCATTCATATACATTTGCAGCAACTGTGGTCAGCCTACGTTCTTTGATTACAATGGGAAGCAGTTTCCCGGCCCAAAATTTGGCAACGACGTAAAGCACCTGAGCGATTCGATTCGCAAGCTATACGACGAAGCTAGAGCGGCGAGTTCTGCTCAGGCATACACACCCGCAGTTTTGGCGTGTCGAAAGATTCTGATGAACGTCGCGGTTTCTCTTGGCGCGAAAGAGGGAGACGCATTCGTGAGCTATATCAGTTTTTTGGCAGACAAAGGTTATGTCCCACCAAATGGAAAGCACTGGGTTGACCACATCAGAACCAAGTCAAACGAAGCGAATCACGAGATCGCGCTGATGTCGAAAGAGGAAGCAGAAAGATTGCTTACTTTTGTTGAGATGATGCTCAAGTTCATCTACGAACTACCAAATGCTGTTCCCGTACCTGCACTCCCGTCGGGGACCAACCCTTGAAAACAGATACCTGCGCTGGGCACCAGCAGTGCTCACTTCTTGCGGCGTAGCCACCGCTGGAGCTTGCTTGCTCGTCGATCCAGCACGTTGAGCAGCTTGGGTCCGTAGTGGTTAATCAGCAGGGTCACCACCGTAGAGATGACCAATCGGTCGGCGATATGAAAAACTCTCATATCCCTGACACGGTAGGTGGCGATCTTCGCCCGATCCCGGCGCTGATGCGGAAAAACTCTTGTAGCGAGACTCCCCGCCGTACCAGTCTGGGATGGATGTGTTTTCCGGTGGTACGCGATTCCTACGATCCCCAATTTCGCTTTGCAAAGTGGGGGGTACAAGCTCAACGTAGACACTCCCTCGTGGTTAGCGCCGCAAATTCCATTGCTTTCGCTGTAGGGCTTCCCAGAGCAATTTCAAGATCGGCATCGCCGGAGAGATAAAACGAAGAGCATGCACAGTGTACATTTCAGTGTCTACACCTAAACTCGGGCCGGAGATGTGACACCCCAGAGAAGGCACAAGCATGAGGCTATGGTCACCTGAACCCAGAGGACAGGACACCGGGTTCCCAGTGGGTATGCCATGCCTGTCCGACCCCTCTCTGAAGACCCCGATCCCTCCGAACACAAGCGAGAACTTAGGCGTATGGACCATGACGAGTCGTCCCACTTGTAGGCGAAGGGATTACGAAAGCATAGCACAAACAGACGAATATAAGGCGAAGCCATACCATGATGAGACGTGCATCGATTCATGTCTAACTTGTTCATTAAATTGTACTTCCACTGCATCTTGGTATGGTTTACCAAAGGTCTTGTACCTGCATTTCCGTCGCCAACCCAACGCGCCTCGTCGCATGTCCACAGCTACACCCGCCATTCGGCAGGCATACGCCCAACTTTGCATTGGCTAGGCGTAGTCCCTGCTGCTTCTACTCTCATGAGATAGGGGCAGCACGTCGGTGACCTGACGGAAGAGGTTATCTGCTGGGCAGGCCCACTCCGGTACGGTCCCACGTCGAAGAAGTGAATCGACCGATACGGTGCTCCCGCGTTACGGGGCGTAACCCAGTGTCATGCTCTCGCTATTGGATCGGCTGTGACTCGCTTACCGTCTCGGCTGGAACTGGCCGACCACCAGTTGTCAAAGATCGTTCGGTGCGATTATAATTAAGCACACCTGATGCCATCAGGTATCCTGTTGCAACTGCTAGGTTGCCTGATTAAAACCCATGACAATTCCGGGCAAGAATGACACAATAGTTGCCACTTTGCGGCACTCTGCTAGCCCGTCGAATATCCAAGGGCCATTCCCCTGCTAGCCCTAGGTTACGGCAGGGCTAGTCCTTTGGATTTTCTATGGGAGTCTGGTCTATCTCATTGGTAATGCAGTGGTTTCTCCCCCTGCGATGGTATGTGAATTGCTAAGGCTTGCCGAAGCTGTCGGCGTCGCTTACAGATTGCCCTCCAAAACTGCATTCTACACATAGCAAAGGACTTGCTAATTGAAATTACCCGGTAATAAAAACCGAACAAAAGGCGAAAGGTTTTATCCAGTGGTCGGATAAAATGCAGCTTTGCCCTGCGTTTCCAACGGCTTGCAAGGAATTGGGATGTTCCGGTAATCGACCGGAAGATGCCACTTTCTGAGAATTGCCCTGCGTTTCCAACGGCTTACCCATGATGGGGAAGCGACCCCCATGATTCCAACGGCTTACCGATGTGCGCCGGAGTCCGACGCAGACCCATCCTCGGGTAACTTCCCCTCGGCATCCCGTTTTATTTTTGCACCCGTAATTTCGATGTCAACATCTGAGTCGAACTTCGACTAACACCATACCGCCTGATTCGCTTTACACCAGCCTGATTCTCAGGTAAGCTGATCCATATGGAACTCCAAAAGTGCGTCATCTACCTTCGAGTGAGCAGCAAACAACAGGCCGAGAGCGACCGGGATGGTTATCCCCGGCAACGGGAAGCCCTGCAAGCCTACGCAGCCGCCAACGGGCTTCAGATCGTTGCTGAGTTCCAAGATCACATCACAGGAACCACAGGCACCGAGGAGCGCCAAGGCTGGGCTGACCTGATCCAGCATATGCGCGCCGATGGCGTGAAGATCATCCTCATCGAGAAGCTGGATCGACTCGCCAGAGATTTGATGGCGCAGGAATCGTGCATCGCCAGCCTGCAAGCCGATGGCTTCACGCTGAAGTCCCTGAACGAGCCGGACCTGTGCTCCACCGATCCCCATCGCAAGCTGATGCGGCAGATCATGGGCAGCTTCGCCGAGTACGAGCGATCCCTGATCTCGGGCAGGACACACCGCAAGGGCGGCAAGCCGACAGGCACCCGGCCCTACGGCACGCTGCCCGGTGAGCAGGCTATCATCGACCGGATGCTGGCGCTGCGCAACGAGGGCTACTCTGCGGCGAAGATCGCCCTGACCCTGAACACCGAAGGCTTCAAGCCACGGGGCCGGGTCCGCGCCGGAGTGCATCAGGGCGATACGTGGGGCGAAAGCATGGTCAGCAAGGTTCTGCGACGTGCCCAGTAGTTGTGGGCAGGTCTTCCGGCCACTGGGGAACATCGGTAATTTCTCTCGGACGCCAAGAGAAATTAAAATCGGTCTGCTGCCGACCGAAATCAACCCTGCTCGACTGTCGAGCGGATTTGATCCACTACACCGTGTAGTGGACCAACCCCGGTCCACCGTTGACCGAGGTTAAGCGCGCAGCAAATCCCAACGGTAAGAGCTTTGCATGACGTTGGTCTCGCTTGGACCAACGTCGGCGGCATCTGCGGGTCCAACTGGGACCAGCATAGCCAGAACTTTATTTTCCCTTTGCTTTCTGCATCTTACAAGAAAAACAGTTGACAATTACGCTTGGACATAGTACACTACAAGTGTACCAAAGTGTACTTCTTTTCCATCTCCCGGTAATTCACCGGGACATCCCAAACAACTGAACCGAGGAAACCCAATGGCTAAGGCCAAGCAATACCCGTCCGTTTACACCTTGAGCAAGCAGCAACGAGACCGCATCATGGAAGCATTCGCGGAGATCGACCCGATGACCACCGGAGCATTCGAACTGGAAAGTGCCCTACTTGATGCCCTGAGCCTGTCCGACCGCCAGAAGGCCCAGCACCAACAGCAGCGGGACCAGATGAAGAAGTTCCGAGTAGCTGCCGCAGGGAACCAATGAAACGTCCAAAGAAACTCGCGCCGGACGGCAACGAACTCCGGCCCGAGGCATCCGCGCAGGACTCCTGCACGAACCGCAGCCCGTTGCAGATCGCATCGCAGACCATCGAGCAACTCGAAGCGGAGAACGCGGCGCTGCGATCTAGTGCGGACTCCGCATTACAGCGCAGTGTTCAGCCCTCCTGCACACTGCCCAACATCGAGCAACTGCAAGCGGAGAACGAGAAGCTGCGAAGTGGCAAGCTGACCTTGCCACTTCCCAACATCGAGAACAGGCTGTTCGATGAATGGATGGCGACGCAGAAGGCATTCCAGCGAAACGTGCGCAACACGATGCGCCTGAAGGGCAAGCTGAAGGAAGCTCTGCTGCGCAACAAGCTGCTCGAAGATCGAATCATGGCGATGCAACTCGTCGCCGACCACAAGGAGAAAGCACAGTGAACGAACAAGAACAACTCACCCGGATCGTAGCGGCGCTGTTGGGAACGACCAACTATAGCTGCCTCGACCGACAGACCATCAGCAACATTGTGGCCCAAGCGCGCGACGTGGTTCAAGAGATCAACGCAAAGGAGCAAGCCCAGTGATGACGCCAGCAGAAAAACATCAACTGGATCAGGTGCAGTTCGAACTGAACGAACAACGCCAGCGACTCGATGCTCTGTGCGCGCAGATGAACCAGTTCCGCGAAGAAGCGATGGCACTGCTCAAAGCAATGGGCGGGTCCATCGTGGAGCCGATCAGTGGTACGGAGTCAGTACCACTGCCGGAGGTTGCACCTGTGCTTCACCCAGCGCCGGAGACCAGTGCCCCAGAGTCCGGGCCACTGCCAGCGCCGGAATTAAAGTTACCCGGTAGCTTCAATGCAGCGCCGGAACCCATTGGCGAAGTCAGCCAATCGTTCGAAATCCCAGACATCAGCGTCGGCTGGTCTGGTGGACAAAGGAGAAACTAAAGTGGCAGAAGAAATCAAAGATGAACTCGTGATGCCGAAGCATCTCGACGAGATCGTTGGCACGAGCAGAGAGCGGCTTGCGAAAAAATGTGCCCTGCTGTCCAAGTTCGGATACGACGCTTGGGAAAAGGTGATCGCAGCATCGAGCAAGAGCACCAAGAGATAAGTTTCGCGTCGTTGAACGCGATCACAGCAGGGCAGTCGCCGTAGTTGTCGATGCTTGCCGCAGGAGTGAAGAACCTGCGGCTCCCTGCTCGACCTTATGAACAGAGCACTATCGCAGTACCTCGCCAAGCAAGTCATGGCCGGGAGTAAGAAGCATTTCGGAAGTATGCACAGAGATTTTCTCCAACAGGAGCAGGAAAACAAAATGAGCACACCCACAAGCAGCACCGGCCTGAACAACAACGCCGATTCTTTGAAGAACCACGTGATCGGCAGTCCGGCAGATGGTCGCAAATTGAACGGCACTGGCACACCGGGCACTGACATCAACAGCGGCATCACCGCCAGCCAGAACAGCGAACTGCGTCCGGTCATGGTGACCCCAGTCGATTGCAAAGTCCTCGAAGGCAGCGGCAGCGGCGACAGCCGTGCGGAAGCTGACTTCTCGATGGACAGCTTTCAGAACCAAGCTGGACCGCGCGGCGAATCCGAGAACGAGGGAGCGTAGTCCCTTGGGCAGAACTGATCGACTGAAGAAGTTCCAGACCGACTTCGACACGCTTGTAGTCTCTTGGCAGATGTTCTTCGGTGAGAAGTATCCTCTTCCCGCAGGCAGCTTCTTCGAATACTGGTTGCGCAACTACCCGATGGACACGATCATCGCGGCGTACGAGTTCGTCTCGGCTGATCTCTACCACAAGGACAGCAACCACCTTGCACGGGTGATCGCAATCACGTTGAAGAACGTGCAGTACGAACCAGCAGAGTAGCACTCGATGTGGAGGGCACTTACCTCCACATCTGATCTTTCGACTTCCATCGCACTGCTTTTCTCCCAGTGCGATGACCCAGCGGTTTTTCCTCCTCGGTTACCCGCTGGGAGACTTTCCAAGGTGATGCGTGGAGCGCATCGACGTGATGCGACGCCCCTGCGGGTCATGTATCAGTCACCTTGGGTGCGGTGCAGTCCTGTCCCTTCTGCACCGCGATCTTAACAATCAGTTTCACTCGACGTTCGAGTGAAACCTAGCCGTCTACCCGGTAGACAGCTAGCCAAGTTTGCAGGAGCGTTCAGACTTCCTGCATCAGACGGCGGGCTGGCCTTGGATAAGCTGGCCCGTTCGTGACTCCTCCGATAAGTTATCGGAGCATCTTCCGGTAACTTACCGGAACATCTTCCACCAACTTGGTGGAAGACCAAACATTTTTAGGAGTTCACATGAGAAAGAAAGAAGCACAGCTACTACTCGGGTACAAAACAATTCGCTCCATCGAACTGCTGATGAATGCGGGCAAGCTCCTCTTCACCAAGGAACCGCAGATCGGTGCATGGAAAGGCTCCGCACGAGTCGAGATCACCGGATCAACCGATCCCAAGATTCAAGCGAAGCTGTTTCCTCCACCGCTCGATCCTCGCATTCTGGTGAAGCCAGTCCAGCCGAAGGAATACGCAGCGCCGGAAGTCGATGTCAAGAACATGACGCCGGAGGAAAAGTTTGCTGCTCAGTATCTCGCCGGAGAAATCCCCGATAGCTGCGGCAACTACCACGACGGTCCACTGCGCACCAGCCTGATCGGTCCACACAACCCGATGCCACGGCCCGTGCCGGATGCGACTGCCCACATGGACCCAGCTTTGATCGGTACACCGGGCAGGGATCGCGTCGAGAACCCGGTGGACTCTGACGACTATCAGGAGTTGCTGCATCCCGGCTTCAAGGATCGCAAAGCAGCGATGTACCAAAGCTGTGGCGTGAAGCAGCAACCCAGCGAGCAACAGAACAAGCAAAGGAACGACATCGCCATGATTAAGGCGGCGTTCAGAACAGGGCAATGGAGCCGATGAATAACTATACGAGCAAAGCACCACTACTGTCGATCACGCAGACGGCCAAACGCTTCACCGTTGGTCATCGCACTGTTCGCCGATGGATCAGCGCCGGGAAGCTGCGTGCCCTGTGGCTGGGTGGAGTCTGGCGGGTTCGGGAAGAAGACCTGCGGCAGTTCGTCGAAGACAACGAACGCGAACGGAACAACCAGTTGAACGCAGAACTCTTCGGAGGAACGCTGTGAGCGATCACCGACCACAGACGTACAAGATCATCACTCCGAAGCCAGTCCCGGCACCTGCCCCACGTCCTGCCGACACTGGGCGCAGCGCCGGAGATGTCTGGCGTGAGGAAGCCCGCATAGAGGAAGTGCAATGAAGAACAACCCAGAGCAGATGATCGACATCGCTGCTCGTGATGCCATTATGGGCAGGAAGCTGCGGCGACTGGCGAAGAGAGAGGCAGTATTCTCCCAGCCGATCACAGCAGAAGAGATCACCTATCAGTGCCAGTACCTTGAAGCTGTCCCTTACGCCGGGGGCTTCTGCTGGATTTATACCAGCAAGAGCACGAGCGGACGATCCAAGACCTACGGGAAGATGTCATTCCGTGGCTTCAAGGTCGAGCCGCATCGCTTCGCCTTGGCTGTGAAGCTGGGCTGCACTCTATGGGACTTGGAAGACAGCAAGGCCGGACATGCCCATACCTCGAAGTGTCTGGGCGGTCGATGCTGCAAGCACATGCATTTGAAGAAAGAGAACAGCACCGCGGCAGGAGCTTGGGCACGGTCAAGGGACATGCAGGACGTGGGCAGCAAGCCGGAGCGGACGATGGAGCAGACCCGGAAGATGGTCAGACGTACCTGCAACCCACGGATACCAGCCCACGACATGCCGGAGTCCTTTCCTGTGCCGATTGGGGTAACTGTTACTGTCGGTGAGGGTGATGCAGCCTTCACGATCAGTGCGGTCTAACATCGGCTGGCACTGGCGTAGCGTTGGTATGGGTGTACCATTGCGAGAGGTTCTAACCGTTGGTTCCTCGGCTCTTGTTTTTCCAACGGGATAACCCAATGACGGTCTACCATAGGGACACCATCCCAGCGCCCAAGCATCGGCCCTCTCTCTGTGCTCCCTCTGGTGATAGTTACCTACTGCCTCCCGGTCAGAATCTCTCGTGAGCAAGACCGCCCGAAAAGTTGAAAATCCCTAAATCAATCCAAATCGGTACGGTATACCGCGCTCCGACCGAGTGTGAAAAAAGAAGAAAATCACAGTCAATATTTCCCTTCACAACATTTCTTCGTGTTAGTGGTTAAGGGAAGGTGTCCTGATGCTCTGGTGGCCGATCACTTGGATCATACGCGCGACTGATCTAGTCCTCGCGCTGTACTTTCTGCTTCACACGATCAACAGCCTGCTACTCCCACAGATCAGAAAACTCCTCAGACACGCTCGGCAGTAGTGTGTCGGCGCATCGGCCAGTTTCCCACTGGCCTGATCTTATGCTAACCTCCGCAAGCCAGACTGCACTGCTCTCAGGAGAGCAGATGACGGTCACCCAACTCATGCAACATTACTCCGAACACGAACTCCCACGATTGGCATACTCGACGAAGGCAGCGTACGTGAGCTACCTGAAACTGTGGATCGGGCCGACGTGGGGCACCCTTAACCTGCGAGAAGTCAAAGCCGTGCAGGTCGAAAGCTGGCTGGCGTCGTTGACGATGGCGAATGGTACGAAGGCGAAGATCAGGAACATCCTGTGCTCGCTGTTCAGCCATGCGTGCCGATGGGAGTTTGTAGATCGCAACCCGATCACCCACGTCCGGCAGGCAACCCAGCGGGCCAAGCAGCTCGTCATCCTGTCGAACGACGAGATCACCCGGTTGCTCGATGAGCTTCAAGCGCCAGCACGCACTGCCGTCTTCGTTGCTCTGGCAACCGGACTGCGAGTGAGTGAACTGCTGGCCCTTCAGTGGCAGGACATCGACTTCTCGAACAACACGATCACCCCAGCGCGGGGAATCGTTGACAACCACATCGGCGGATTGAAGACAGTAGCATCGGCGGCAGCGGTTCCGGCCAGTCAGGACGTTGCTGACGTGCTGGCAAGCTGGCACTCGATGACGCTGTACCCGAAGCCGACCGATTGGGTATTCCCATCACCAAAGATGGGCGGTAAGCAACCCTACTGGCAAGACTCGATGATGAGGAAGATCATCTGGCCCGCTGCGAAGCGAGCCGGGATCAGCAAGCGGATCGGCTGGCATACGTTCAGAAGATCGCTGGCTTCCCTTCTGGTAGGCGTGAATGCTCCGGTGAAGCTGACGCAGGAAATCATGCGTCATGCCAACGCCCGGATCACACTGGAACTCTACGCTCAGTCAACCATGCCTGCCAAGCAGCAGCTACAAGAGCAGCTTGTGAAGGAATGGCGGGGACGACGGGACTCGAACCCGCGGCCTCTGCCGTGACAGGGCAGCGTTCTAACCAACTGAACTACGTCCCCGGTATTGATAACCGGAATTTCCGAACTGGTGGGCAGTGCAGGACTCGAACCTGCGACCTCCTGCTTGTAAGGCAGGCGCTCTAACCAGCTGAGCTAACCGCCCCTCGCCCCCTGCGGTTTCATCACGACGCCACATCATGATGCCACCGTCACGTGATAGGGGACTCGCGAAGATGAGGGGCATCCACACGAAGAACTTTTTTAGTATACGGGAGCGCGGAGAGAGTGGTCAATGCGAGGAGCAGCTCTCACCTTCATCTGATGACGGAGTGCTGTGCTCTGACGGCTTAGTGCTTTCTACTGCTAGACTGTCGCGTGCGACGGTTGATCGTCAATGCGGATGACTTCGGGCTTACCCGCGGGGTAAATCGCGCTATCTTGGAGGCACATTGTCACGGTGTTGTCACTTCGTCCACATTGATGGCTAATGGCGGGGCGTTCGAGGATGCGGTCGGGAGCGCAACATCCGCGCCGGGGCTGAGCGTGGGTTGCCATGTTGTGCTCGTCGACGGTGCACCCGTGCTGGGCGGACCACAAACTCCAACTCTCGCGGACAAGAAGGCTCGCGGCGGGCGCTTTTACGAAAATCTAAGCGGCTTCGTTCTTCGCGCGGTCATGGGCAGCGTCGACACTGATGAGATCGAG
This sequence comes from uncultured Acidobacteriota bacterium, assembly GCA_963837015.1. GTDB lineage: Bacteria > Acidobacteriota > Terriglobia > Terriglobales > Acidobacteriaceae > JABDBE01. The sequence continues at coordinate 28,046 of CAWIMI010000001.1, forward strand.
GCGGAAGCCACGGCGCAGATTCGTAAACTGCAAGCGGCTGGTGTTGCCGTCTCCCACCTGGACACGCATAAACACACTCATATTTTTCCGCAGGTATTGCAGCCTTTATTGCGGGCGGCGCGGGCGTGTGGTGTTCGGGCGTTGCGCAACCCCTTCGGTCCCGTTCACATATCCATCGTGGCTAAGCGGCCGAGATTGTGGAAGCGATATGGTCAAATCACAGCCCTCAATCGCTTCGGTACAACGTTCCAAAAGTCTGTTGCCAGCGCAGGTGTGCTCACGCCCGATGGAACCGTAGGCATCGTGAGCACAGGTGCAATGGACGATAGCATCTTCAAAAGTGTCGTGGAGAACCTCCCTGAAGGGACTTGGGAATTTGTCTGCCACCCCGGATATAACGATGCCGAACTCGGCGGCATTCGAACCAGGCTGCGGGAGTCCCGTGCCGTGGAACTGCGACTTCTAACTTCACCCGAAGCTCGCGAGATATTGGCTCGAAGCGGAGTTCAACTCATCTCATACCGCGACCTGGCTGAGACTAGCCGCCTCTAACCCCAGACGGACACGGCCTTTGGATAGGTATAAGCCACTAATTTGCTGCAACAGGGGCCGCAGGCCCAAGGTATGATATGCCAACCGCTGAGAATACAGCGGAAGGCACGGACAAACATGGACAAAAGACCGGAAATTCGGGTCCCGACCGTAATCCTGGTACGAGTGTGGGGCATGGATGCGGACGGCCGTCCGTTTTTTCAGAACGCCAATGCCAACAACCTCAGCAGTGAAGGCGCCCGGCTGTCAGGCATCAGTCATCCGCTGAAGACGGGGGACGTTATCGGCGTGCAACACGTCGAGAAGAAGGCGCGTTTCAAAGTGGTATGGGTGATAGATGGCGGCGTCGCCAGGCAGATTGAAGCGGGCGTGCAGATTTTGCCCAACCAGCAGATCCCTTGGCATGAATTGGCTAAGCCGGGTAAAACTGAAGTCGCTCCTTCCAAAAATAAACGGCGGTATGTCCGGCACAAGGTTTTGTTTCCGCTTGAGATTGGTTTTGAGGACGCCCGGCGCACTCACATGCAAACCAACGCCACTGACATCGGTGGCCGCGGCTGTTATGTGGAGACGCTTCTCCCTTTGCCGCTCGGCACCAAAGTCAAAATCACCTTCTGGATGGACTCGGAAAAGATTCAAACCAGCGGCGTGGTGCGCGCCAGCGATGGGGGCGTAGGCATGGGCATTGAATTTACCCAACTCGACAATCAGGTCCAGGACCGGCTGCAGAAACACCTCGATAAGCTGGACGAGGGAATCAAAGGCCGCGACGCTGCAAAGAGCGCCAGCAACGCAGAATCTTAGGGCCAATTCGCAATTTCCACAGTTTTATCCAGAACTCTTCTAAGTGAAATTGACTCCTACAGCAGAACTCAATGCGGCCCAGAAAGTCAGTTCTCAAAATCTGAATCCAAGCGCACCACTCACCATCGAATCAGAGAGTCGAACAGGCTGGCCTTGAAAGGACCGGGGGATGAAGATCGGGATTACCTGCTACCCGACCTACGGTGGCAGCGGAGTTGTTGCCACGGAACTCGGCGTCGAACTAGCCGAGCGTGGGCACGAGATTCATTTCATCTCTTATGCTCAGCCCATCCGCCTGACTGAACTTCATCCTAATATTCACTATCACGAAGTCGACGTTTCTCGGTACCCGCTATTTGAATATCCTCCCTACGATCTGGCCTTGGCCACGCGCATGGCGGAAGTCTCGGAGCTCTACGCTCTCGACCTGCTCCACGTTCACTACGCGATCCCGCATTCCGTCAGCGCGCTGCTAGCGCGCCAAATGCTGGCTGCCAAGCCCAGAGGACAGAAGCTGCCTTTTGTGACCACGCTGCATGGCACCGACATTACCCTGGTTGGTCTGGACCGCTCTTACCTGCCGATTACGCGCTTCTCGATCGAGCAGAGTGATGGCGTTACCGCGATTTCGCAATACTTGCGGGAGCGCACGCTGCGGGAGTTTGACGTCAAGAACAACATTCAGGTGATTTACAACTTCGTGAACTGCGACGTCTATGTTCGTGACGCGGAGGCATCGCAGCGACGGCTTGAGTACGCCCCGAACGGTGAGCGCATCCTGGTGCACCTGTCTAACTTTCGGCCGGTGAAGCGTATTACCGATACCATCGAGCTCCTGGATCGCATCCGCAAGAAAATCCCTGCCAAACTTCTGCTGATCGGTGACGGGCCAGATCGTTCGCGCGCGGAATGGCTGGCGGTGCAAAAGGGAATTCATGACGACGTTTTGTTCCTGGGCAAGCAGGACAACGTGCATGAGAAGCTCGCTCTCGCTGACCTGATTCTCATGCCCAGCGAATTGGAATCTTTCGGACTGGCGGCGTTGGAAGCGATGGCCTGCGAGGTTGTGCCCATTGCGACGCGCGTGGGCGGTGTGCCGGAAGTGATTGAGCACGGCAAGAGCGGTTACCTGGCCGACGTCGGCGATGTTGACACGATGGCGCGCTACGCAGTCGAACTATTAAGCGATGAGAACCGCTTGCGGGAAATGGGAAAGGCGTGCCGAGCAGTTGCGAAGTCCAGATTCTGCTCTTCCAAAATCATTCCGCAATACGAGGAGTTCTACCGGCGCGTGCTGGAGCGTTCTTCATAGAGTACCGCGGGAATCGAGCCTTCGCTCTGCAACACGGGCAGGCGCAAGCGAATAAGCGTTCCCTTTCCTTCATGGCTGTCGATGGTCATGCGCGCTGTGTCCCCATACAACACTTTCAGACGCTCGGCAACGTTGGCCATGCCAATCCCGGTTCCGCCCAGTCCAGTCGGCCTTTCCAAAAGATTCGCGGCGCCCATGCCCACGCCATCGTCTTCTACCTCAATGATCAACTGGGAGTCGGTCAACCGGCTGCGCAGGAAGATGCTTCCACCCTCGATCTTGGAGGAGAGCCCATGCTTAATCGAATTCTCGACCAGCGGCTGAAGAAGCATACTGGGTACCATGATATCGAGTGACGAAGGCTGCAATTCCTTCACGACCTGCAGTTTGTCGCGTCCGAAGCGGACGACTTCGATGTCGAGGTAATTGTCGATGAACTCCAGCTCTTCGCGCAGGGGCACAAAGGCGTCGCCGCTGCTCAGCAGGCGTCGAAGGATGGTGGCAAGCTTGATGATCAATTCACGCGCCGTATCGGGATCGAAGCGCACCAGCGATGATACTGAGTTGAGAGTATTGAACAGGAAGTGCGGATTGATCTGATTTTGCAGCGCTTCCATGCGGGATTGCAACAACAGGCGTTCTTGTTCCTCGAGCTTGATCTGAATGCGAACACTGTTCCAGATTTTCAGTTCGATACCGATCACCATCACCGAAGCCGCATAGATCAGCGCTTCGACCCACAGGTTGGGGCTCTCCAGGCTGAACGTGGCGGTCGGCAGAAAGCGAGAAATCTCCGTCTGCACGAAACGCAGCGCCACGATGGTTACAAAGAACATGATCTGCCAGTCGAACAAGCGGGGAGTCGGCAGGTTGCGTCGGATCATGCGATAAATGCTGAGATCGATAAACGGCGAGAACGACCAGATGTCTTCGCGGTCGGGAGTAAGCGCACGGAGTTGCCCCGCGACAAAACCTACCAGAAGATTGAAGGGAAGAGTGGCCCACTCCCCATGCAACAAAGCGGGAAGCGCCAGCAGCGCACCTCCGACCATGCCCGTAAAGCGACCGCCGATAACGCCCAGCAGGGCAGTAGTTTCAAAAGACAAATCACCAGCCAGAAAGCTGGTTTGAATAAAGCGAACCCAGACGCCCAACGCCATGGGGACGCCAATCCACAGGATCAGGTAGATCCGCTGCTTAAGAGCACGGGTTTCGCGGAACAGCAGAGACTTGAACTCCACCGAGCGCACCAACACGCTGGCCACGGCAGCCGCCACGCCGAGCTTGATCAGCAGATTAACCAGGATGAGGCGCTGTTCCATTGTTTGTTCTTCAAGAAATGTAGCACGGGGCCAGAGGTTGCAAGCAACGTCTCTACAGAAAGAGTTGAGAAGTAGAAACGTAGCTGGCTACGTTTCCACTTGCAGCCGCGCGGCCAGTTCGGCGAGTACCGATTCCATCCCATCCACGCGCGCGGGTCCGCCTTGTGCCATATCTTTGCTTCCGCCGCCCCGCCCTCCGAGACGCGTGAGCATCTCTTTCATCAGAGCACCCATGTCGAACGGTTGCCCCGAAGATTGGGCAAACACCAACGCCGGACCGGATGTAACACCGAGAAGCGCGACCACTCCCGCCCCCTGACGAGTCAGCCTTTGGGCCAGCAACTTGATGAACGTGAGATCACGATCGGAAAAGGTTCGGACTACGATCCGGCGTCCGTCGCTCTCTGGAGTTTCCGCGAGCAAGCGCTTGGCCTGTGATTCCGCCAATTCTTCCAGCAATTGTTCGCGCGATTTCCGCGATGCCCGCGACTCTTCCTGCAGCTTCCTCACTTGCTCGGGAAGATCCCAGATATGGCTCGAGAGCAAACCGCCAGACTCCGTTAGAACAGCGTAATCACGCCGGGCAGTGGCGACGGCACGTTTGCCGCAAACGAATTCCACTCGCCATCCCTGGCGAGTCTTCTCTGTCTTACGAAGCAGGATGCTACCGATCTGTCCAGTAGCTGAGACGTGGGTGCCTCCGCAGGCGGTCAGATCGAAGTCATACACATCGATGAGCCTGAGCCTATCTCGTTCGACCGGCGGGATTTTGCGGAGTCCTAAGCCGCGGGCTTCCTCCTGCGTCACGAAACGCACATTAATGGGACGGTTCTCCGTTACAATATCGTTCGCCAGAACCTCGGCAGCTTCGACTTGTGAGGAGATCAAGTTCTTCGTCTCCAGGTCAATGGAACACGCCTCCGCACCCATGTGAAACGAAACGGTGGGCAGATTGAAAAGGCGCATAAACGCTGCCGAGAGAACATGCTGGCCCGAATGCTGCTGCATGTGATCGCGGCGACGGTCAACGTCAATCACGCCGTGAACACTGTTGCCTTTTTGAAGCGATCCGGCGTCGTCAAGGATGTGGAGAATTGTCCCATCGTTTGATTCGACGACTTCCGAAACGCGCAGTCGATTGGCCCCGTCGGAAGGAACGATCCATCCGGTGTCAAAAACCTGGCCGCCGCTAGTGGGGTAGAAGGCGGTCCGATCTAGAAGAACGGCAGGACGAGAATCCGAATTCGAAACAGCAACCACATCCAACACCTCCGCGTCGAATTCGTACAGGAAGGAATCGTGGTAGTACAGGCGTTCAGTCATAGTTGTGAAGCACTGCACGGCCCTGGATTGCTTTAGGCAGGCTGAATGCCGAAGGCGGACTGCTGATAGTTTTTTTCAATACGGTCCAATAATTCCGCCGATCTGTCGTGAGGCTGGCGCCAGTTGATGCTGGGACTTCTTCTGCTCCTCGATCACATCCAAGTACTTCAACCCGGATCCCGTGTTGAACAACACCACCGTGTCGTCCGGGCCGAAGAAAGTGCTGGCACGCAACTTTCGATACGCAGCTAGCGCCGCCGCCCCTTCCGGCGCGGCAAAGACGCCTTCCACCCGTGCCCACTGCCGCAGCGCGTCCATAATTTCGGCGTCAGTAACGGCCAGGGCGACGCCACCGCTTTTTTTCAAAATATCGAGAATCAGATAATCCCCGTATGCTTTGGGCACACGAAGACCAGCAGCTAACGTAGCGGCGTTGGGCCAGAATTCCGCGGTGGACTTCGCCTCATCCCACGCCCTGGCGATCGGGGCACAGCCAGCAGCCTGGACCGCGATCATTTGAGGGCGCTCGGCTCCGATCCAGCCCAGGTCTTGCATTTCCTGAAATGCCTTCCACATTCCGATCAAGCCGACCCCGCCGCCCGTAGGATAGACAATGCCTTGCGGCATCCGCCATCCCAATTGTTCCGCTACTTCGTAGCCCATGGTCTTCTTGCCTTCCACGCGAAAAGGTTCCTTCAGCGTGGAGACATCGAACCAGCCTTCTTTCTCTTTTCTCTCAGTAACCATGCGCGCGCAATCGCTGATGAGGCCATCGACCAAGGTGACGTGAGCGCCGTAGCTCTCGCACTCCACCCGATTCGCGAGTGGAACATCTTTTGGCATAAAGATATGGGCTTCAAGACCAGCCGCCGCCGCATACGCAGCCAGCGCGCTGCCCGCGTTTCCCGCCGAGGGAGCAGCCACTTTCTTAAGGCCGTATGCCTTGGCCATGGTGACTGCTACCGACATACCTCTGGCCTTGAACGAGCCCGTCGGATTTAATCCTTCGTCCTTTAAATAGATGTTGGGAAACTCGTGGGACGGGAGCATGGGCGTAAAACCTTCGCCCAGCGAGACGGGTTCGGCGTCCGGCAGAACCTCGGCGTACCGCCACATGGTGGCCGTGCGTCCGGCGAGGGAAGCAGCCGTAAACTTTGATTTCAGCGGGCCGAGCTTGTAACGGACATAAAGCACGCCTCCGTCCTTCGGGCAAACGGTTTGGGGACGGGCGGCGTCAATCGATGCCCCACACTTGGTGCACTCCAGATGATCGATGCGAGCCACGATTGAAAGTTTAGCAAACTTTCTAAGGGAGGCCGGATATCCTCGCCCGACTGGACGGGCAAGACGCCCGACCAACACGTGAACCGCCCGGACGAGGCATCCGCGGCTACGGGACTTGGGCGCTACTTCTGGGGGAACTTGGCGTTCAGATCGAGATTCAGCTCGAGCACGTTGACTCGCGGCTCTCCGAGGAAGCCTAGCTGGCGCGATTGAGTGTGCTCCTGAATCAACTGTTTTACCTGGTCTTCGGAAATTCCACGCTGGCGGGCGATTCTCGGAACTTGAAACTCAGCCGCAGCGGGAGAGATATTGGGATCGAGTCCGGAAGCCGAGGCTGTAACCAAGTCAACTGGCACCGGCTGGTTTGGATTATCCGCCTGGTTGCTGGCTACGTCTGTCTTCACCCGGTCAATCAAATGCTGATTGGTGGGCCCAAGTTGGGAGCCGTTGGAATTCGCGGCATCGTAGCCGTTTCCCGCCGCGGAAGGCCGGGAGTGGAAATAGCCGGGACCAACGAAAGCCTGGCCGATTATTCGCGAACCGATGACTTTGCCGTTTTGCACAATCAGCTGGCCGTTGGCTTTATCTTTGAAAAACAGTTGTGCCAGTCCTGTGACCACCAATGGATAGACGATTCCCAGCAGAACCGTGGTCGCAATGGTCATCAGCACCGACGTTATCAAATTCTTTTTCATAGCAGTCCTTTCAGGCCATCCCTACGCGCGTTATGAGCATGTCGATCAGCTTGATTCCGACGAACGGCACAATGATGCCGCCAACGCCGTAGATCCAGAGATTGCGGCGCAGGAGGACGGCAGCTCCCATGGGCCGGTACTTCACACCGCGCAGGGCCAGGGGAATTAGGGCAACAATGATCAGGGCGTTGAAAATGACCGCCGACAAAATTGCCGACTGGGGAGTCTTGAGTTGCATGATGTTCAACGTATTGAGCACCGGGAAGGTCGCGGCAAACATCGCCGGAATAATGGCAAAGTATTTGGCGACGTCATTGGCGATGGAAAACGTGGTCAGGGCGCCGCGGGTCATGAGCAATTGCTTGCCGATTTCCACGATCTCAATGAGCTTGGTCGGATTGGAATCGAGATCGACCATATTCCCGGCTTCTTTTGCTGCCTGCGTGCCGGTGTTCATGGCTACGCCGACGTCGGCCTGGGCCAGCGCAGGGGCATCGTTTGTGCCATCGCCGGTCATTGCCACGAGCTTGCCCTGCTTTTGCTCGCCACGAATCAAGTCCATTTTGTCCTTCGGCGTGGCTTCAGCGAGGAAGTCGTCCACGCCGGCTTCTCGCGCAATGGCGGCTGCGGTCAGGGGATTGTCTCCCGTGATCATTACGGTCTTGATTCCCATGGCACGAAGCTGATCGAAGCGTTCGCGCATTCCCCCTTTGACAATGTCCTTGAGGTGAATCACGCCGAGGGCCCGACGATTCTCGGCGACCACCAAAGGCGTTCCGCCGGATCGCGCGATGGTTTCCACGGCAGCTTGAATCTCTTTGGGAAGCATCGTGCCATTCTGAGTGAGATATTTCGTGATGGCATCCACGGCACCCTTGCGAATCTCGCGGCCATCCATGTCCACACCCGACATACGGGTTTGGGCGGTGAACGGAATGAATGTTGCTTCGTGTGAGCCCAATTCTCTGCCCCGAAGGCTGTAGCGTTCCTTGGCCAACACAACGATGGAGCGGCCTTCTGGAGTTTCATCGGCCAACGAGGAAAGCTGAGCCGCATCTGCCATCTGTGCTTCAGTGATCCCGGGCGCGGGAACAAATTCCGAGGCTTGCCGGTTGCCCAGTGTGATGGTTCCGGTTTTGTCGAGCAGAAGCGTGTTTACATCGCCGGCAGCCTCGACTGCCCGGCCAGACATGGCCAACACGTTGTGCTGCACCAGGCGGTCCATACCGGCAATTCCGATGGCGGAGAGAAGTCCTCCAATGGTTGTCGGAATCAGACAGACCAGCAATGACACCAGTACGAATACGGTCTGTGGCGAACCGGAGTAAATCGCGAATGGCTGCAGAGTAACGACAGCGAGTAGAAAGATAATCGTCAAGCCTGCCAGCAAAATGTTCAGCGCGATTTCGTTCGGAGTCTTCTGGCGCTCGGCTCCTTCCACGAGAGCGATCATGCGATCCAGAAAGGTTTCGCCGGGGTTGGACGTAATCTTAATTTTCAGCCAGTCGGAGAGCACTCGCGTACCTCCGGTCACCGCTGAGCGGTCGCCTCCGGCTTCGCGGATCACGGGCGCGGATTCTCCGGTGATTGCAGATTCGTCCACGGAAGCCACACCCTCAAGGATCTCACCGTCACTGGGGATGAACTCGCTAGCGACAACTCTCACCAGGTCGCCGGAGCGCAGTTTGGAACTGGCAACCTGTTCCGTCTTCCCATCGGGCAACAGACGATTGGCCATCGTCTCGGCGCGAGCTTTACGAAGGGAGTCTGCTTGCGCCTTTCCCCGGCCTTCGGCCATAGCTTCGGCAAAATTCGCGAACAGGACTGTAAACCAGAGCCAGAGCGTGATCTGGAGGTTGAAACCGAACGCTCCCTGATGCCGAAGCACGTCGCGGATTAATAAAATAGTTGTGGCCACGCTGCCGACTTCGACCACAAACATCACGGGATTCTTCATCATGTTCCGCGGGTTCAGCTTCACCAGAGAATCCCACAGTGCGCGGCGCACGATCTTCATGTCCCAGATAGACTTCGATGTTTTCTTCGCTGCCATATTTCCTCAGAAGGTCTTACCGACTGACATCAACAAATGCTCGAGTATGGGGCCCAGGCTCAGTGCCGGGAAAAAGGTCAGGGCTCCCACAATTAGAATCACGCCCACCAGCAAAACACTGAACAATGGCGTGGTCACGGGAAACGTCCCCAGCGACGGCGGAACATATTTCTTTTTGGCCAAATTACCGGCGATGGCCAGCATGGGAATGATCATGAAAAATCGGCCGACCAGCATGGTCATTCCACCCGAAGTGTTGTACCAGAGCGTATTCCCGTTCAGGCCTCCGAAGGCGGAACCGTTATTGCCTGCCTGAGATGTGAAGGCATACAGAATCTGGGTTAAGCCGTGGGGACCCGGGTTGCTGATGCTGGATGTGCCAAATCCTTGGACGGACGAGATGGCAGTAAGCACCAGAATTACGAGAGGGAACACTAGCGTGACCAGCATCGCCATCTTCACGTCGTATGCTTCGATCTTCTTGCCCAAATACTCCGGCGTGCGGCCGACCATCAGCCCCGCGATGAACACCGCCAGGACAACGTAGATCAGAATTCCGTAGAGTCCGGCACCTACGCCTCCAAAGACGGTTTCGCTGAGCATGATGTTGGCCAGCGGCACCATCCCGCCAAGCGGCGTGTAGGAATCGTGCCAACCGTTAATCGCTCCGCAGCTGGCATCGGTGGTGACCGTGGCAAATAGAGCGGAGTCGGCGATGCCAAAGCGGACTTCCTTGCCCTCCATGTTGCCGCCGGGCTGGACCGCGCTCACGCGTTGATCCGCTCCCTTCAGCAACGGATTGCCGCGCGCCTCCGCCCAATACGCTGTTGTCACTCCGGACAGGAACAAGAAAGCCATCGCCGCCCACACCGCCCATCCATGGCGTTGCGATCCAGTCATGCGTCCGAGGGTGTAGGTCAGGCCCGCCGGGATGACGAAAATCGAAAGCATCTCCAGCAAATTGCTGAGCGGGGTGGGATTCTCGAACGGATGAGCGCTGTTCGCGTTGAAGAAACCGCCGCCGTTCGTCCCCAGCATCTTGATGGCTTCCTGGGATGCGACCGGACCTTGCGCGACGGTCTGATCGGTGACGGTATCCATCATTGGTTTGCCGTCCAGGCCGACCATCGGCTTGCCATCCGCTCCGGTCTTCTGCACTTGCTGCGGCTCAACCAGCTTTACCGTGTCGTACGGTTTCAGGTTCTGCACGGCTCCTTGGGAAACCAGAGCCAGAGCGTAGACGATGCACATCGGCAGCAGCAGCCACAACGTAGCGCGCGTCATGTCCACCCAGAAGTTTCCGATGGTCTCTTTTTCGCGGCGCGCAATGCCACGGACGAAGGCAATGGCCAGCGCGATACCGACGGCCGCCGAAGCAAAGTTGTGATACGCGAGCCCGGCCATCTGGGTGAGATAGCTCATCGTCGCCTCACCCGCATAGTTCTGCCAGTTAGTGTTGGTGGTGAAGGACGCAGCCGTATTGAAGGCCAAGTCCTGAGCAACGGCCCCGAACTTCTGCGGATTCCACGGCAGCCACTGCTGAACCCGCTCGATCAGGTACAGCAGAAGCATGGACATGCCGCTGAACAAGAGCATGGAAACGGCATACTCCTTCCAGCTCATCTCGTGGTTCTCGTCGACTCCGGTCACGCGGTAGAGCAAACGCTCAACTGGGCGCGCAAGCGGATCAAGGAACGTGCGCTCGCGGTTGAACACCCGAGCCATAAAAATGCCCAGCGGCTTGGTGACCGCGAAGATCAGCCCCAGGAATACGAGTATCTGAATCCAGCCATTTACCGTCATCAAAACTTCTCCGGCATCAAGAGCGCGTAGAGCAGGTAGACCATCAGCAAAGCACTGACGGCCAACATGAGGATCGATTCAATATTCATTTGCAGTCACCTCAGCGAATCCGATCACAGAACCGTACGTAGCCGATGGCAAGTGCGAAAAATGCCAGCGTTACGGCGATGAAAATAATATCTTTCATGAACATTCTCCGATGCGTATCTTGCCCACGATTAAATTCACCATGCACCCTCCTTGCGGCCCCACCACCAGATCAGTCCGAGCGTGGCCGTGTTTTGTTGTTTGCTTAGCACGCCTTGCGTATCGGTGAGGAACGAAGGTTGATTCGAGAAATCGCGACGCCATTCGTAACGCATCAGGAAGCCGTTCGCGACGTCGTAGTCGAACGTTGCCGTCGTTTCCTTTAAAGCCTGATTCAGGCCGCTAAATAGGCCGCCGCGATCGGAGAGATACTCGGCGCGGCCAGCCAGTGCGAACTTGGAATTCAATTGATACTTCAAATAGGCTGCGCCCCCATCGGTATGAGACGGCGCTGACGATTCTCCCGGCGCGGAATTGATCCAGAGCCGCTCGATGACGTAATCACCCTCGAGGGCCAGGGTGAGTTTCGGCGTGGTTTGCCAGCTCACATAGCTGTCAAAAATATGAAGTCGGCCATCGGGAGCGGGAATAATCGGCGCGAAACTGAGGCCGGGCTGCACCGGAATCGGCCCGGTCGCAGGTACGCTCATCCGATCGGGATGGTCCTGACCAAAGTAGTAATTCGTCGTCCAGGTGATCGTCTTGCGTGGCGTCGCAGTAAAGCCAAACAGCTCATCTTTGAAGCTGTTGGTAGGTTCAACTTGATTGGTTCCGTTGATCAGCCAGTAGTTCAGGGTAAAGTGATCGTTGACCGGATAACTGGTTCGGAAGCCCATGTGGTAGAAGGGCAGGAAGTTGAACCAGTATGATCGCGAATAGTTCATCTGATCCTTGGTGTAATTGCCTTCGACTCCAAGCGAGCTGGCAAACTTCCCGAAATCCACATTCAAGCCGCGGCCAACCGGCACAATATAGGTTCCGTAAGCCTGGAAAATGTTCCGATAGATGTCTGGCCGCGGTTCGTTGGACGGATTCCCCTGCAGCGTATCCGTTGCTTGACCGAATTGAAGGTCCAGACGGCCTCCGAAACGCCGCCCGGCAGCGGCATCAGGCGGATGGTCAAATATCACGCTCGCCTGGTTCAAACTGAAACTGTTGCTGAGCACGTCATAGGCCCGTAGCAGATTGACTCGCCCCACGGGAGCATTAAAGTTGTATTCGTAATAACCGTCGATCCCAATGTTGATGGTTGTGTCGCGCAGAAAGTCGAGACTCTTTCTGTCTTGTGTCGTGAGCGTCGCTTGCTCCGCCGAGACGGGCTGACCCCCGGCCGTCAGCTGCGCGGTCGGTGGTTCATGCGAACCACCTGTCGGCTGCGAATTTGATTGTAGCTCTTTCACAATGCGCTTCAATTCGGCCACTTCGCCTTCAAGTTCTCCAACCCGCTGTTGCAATCCTTCACTAGTCTGGGGGCTGCCGGAAGCATTCGTCGAGGCAGGCCCTGTTTGACTCTGTGCACGTACCACTAAAGAGCAGGGGAACGCGATCATCAGTGCCATCAGTACGCGTCCACCACACCCGCGCGCCTTAAACAAATCCGCAACAACCATTTCCGAAAATGAATAAGTCATGGTTCCAGGCTCCCGTCGAAGAATCGCCGCTAGAAGCCATCAATACTAGAACTTGACCAATATCGCCAGATTCAGGCGGTTTTCGTCCCTCACCAGATCCGGCGTGAAGCCTGGCACCACCGAGCCTGGTGCGCCCGTGTTGCCACCCGGAGGCGTGATGCCGCCTCGACCGGAGAAATACGGCACGTTCGCCGCGCGATGATCGAACTCCCAGCGGAACGTAATGTACTGGCTGGGCATGTAGTCGAAAGTCGCGGACGCATCCCAAGCCTTGTAGGGATCGCCAGGATTCTGTGTGAAGTACGGCGTCCCTGATGCTGCGGTTGCGCCGTTGATCGGCGGCAGTAGCACCAGATAACGTCCAGGATTGTTGATCTTGCCACCGCCCAGTGTGAAACCGTAAAGGTTCTTGTGAAACCACAGGCGGTTGTAGATCATGAATCCCAGGAAATCTTGCTTGGGCCCTTTTGCCGAATCGCCCGCGCAGCTGACACCACCGCCATGCTCGCATCCCATATCACCGGTCAGAGAGAAGGCAGCCTGGCTCAGGAAATTCTGTGGATTCTCGTAATACTTGTACTCGATGCTGTCGTCGGTGTGATAACGCACGCGGCCAGGGACATTCAGCGTATCCTCACCAAGTATGTATTGGTTGCCTAAGATGGAGAGCTTGCCATTCGGCCGCCACAGGATCTGCGCTCCAATACCCGGGCGGTTATTGAACCGTCCGTAGGACTGCCATCCGTTAACAAACCAGGGCTCGATCTTCAAGTGTTCGCTGGGGAAAATTTGTACCCTCACACCATTGAAAAACCACGGCGTGTTCGATGAAACATACGAGGGTTGATACGCCCAGTTATCGGCGTTGTAGTAGCTGAACAGGCCGATATAGGACATGAAAATTCCCGCGTCCACGTTGATTCCGTGCAACGCGTTGAAGTGATATCCGCCGTAGGCTTCGGAAACGTAGCGATAAGCATCGTTAAGTTGCCATTGTCCACGTGCCGGGCTGGCATCGTTGCGCGGTGTTGTCGTCGAATACATGCCAAACTGCGTCATTAACCTGCCGCGCACATTGTCAAAATGGAAATCGCCCCCGACGCCGAGTTGGGTCAGCTGGACTTCGTACGCCCGAAACACCTCGCTCGATCCACCGATGGTGTCATCTTTGGGATGGTTGAGATCGATAATGTAGTCGACATCGGCCTGGACTTCCGGCGTGAAGAATTTCGTATCGAACGGCGGCTCCTTTACGCGGCTGTTGCCGTTCAGCCAGGTCCAGTCGGCGAAGGCGAAGGGCTCCGCCTTTTCTGGTTTCGCGGGCGCAGCCGTTTGAGACAGTACGGCCTGGGCCTCGGGAGGAGCCGCGCTCGTAATTGCGGTGCTCGGAGGAGCGCCGACGGGTGCACTCGCTTTCGCGGAATGAACGACCGTAACCGGTTGCTCCGCTGACTCATGTTGCTTCAGCGCGAGTTCAAGCTGTTCGATGCGTTTTTTCATGGCCGCAAGCTCGTCCACGATCTCTCGTTCGCTTTGCGGAGTCGCGGCGCTCGCCTGCGGTTGGGGCTGCACGGAAACAGTTGGAACATCATTCGGCGTATGTTGAGCGTGGAGCGGCAGTGCCAGAAACACCGCGGCGACTATGATGAAGGCCGCTTGCTTGCCAGTTTCGACTGCAGACTTGTGAACATGATTCTTTGAATTCATAAATATGACATCTCCTCGTCGTTTCGCTGGATTGAATTTCGCGAAATAGACTCGAATCGGTCGTGCGGATCCACTTTTTCCTTCGTCCAGAATGGCAGCAAGAAACCGCAGCATGAAAATCACCGCACCTGCACACAAGAAAGTGAGCACTACTTTCATTCTGACCATCCACTACAATTGTCAGGAAGTTGCCGCGAGAGTCATTTCACAACTTCGGGCGTAAAAGTGAGCTAAACGGTTCGTAAGGAATTCATAAAGGTTACTCACCAAGGTAATGAGACCCGAACTAGCAGCCCCAGTCCGCTTCGCCAGGCTTGGCGAAATATTGCCGGTTGGAGTGCTCTCCCTCAGAGTTCGCCGCCAGCTCTAACAGCGTAAGCCGGGCCGCGGCAATCATCAACTTGCGCTCGTTTTGCGGAGCCTCTTCCCAGGAAACATCTGCCTCCCGGCTCGCGTGCCCGTGGAAGTCATGGGCGAGAGCTTCGTGGTAGTGATGAAATAATTTTGCCAAGTCTTCCGCGCATACGTTGTGAATCGATGACATAAACTCCTAGCCTTTCTGTACCCCTTCATTGAATTGCGGGATGCGTGCCTGACTTGCCGTCGAATCGTGCGTCGCTTCTCGTTCAGCGTGCGGGCTTCTCTTGCGCCACGGAGTCACGAACCCGAGCAGCATCAGCAGCATGTTTACCATCGGAAGCACGACCATCTATTTCCGTTCCCTCAACTCAACTGATTGGATAGCGAAACCCATAAGGATTGAATAAAGACTTCGTAGAATGTTCATTAGGGTGAATCGGGATTGAAAACAGACAATTTACACGCCGGGCTCAAAACGATACCCAACCCAAGGCTCGGTAACGATGTATCGGGGCGACGAGGTCTCCGGTTCCAGCTTCTTGCGCAATTGACCGACAAACACACGAAGATACTCGACCTGCTCCGTGCTCTGGCCACCCCAGATTGCGCTCAGGAGGGCGCGGTGAGTGACAACCTTGCCGGGATGGCGAGCCAGATAAACCAGCAGATCAAACTCCTTGGGCGTGAGGTGAACATCCTGCCGCCGCACCGCGACTTTGTGGGCTGCCAGATCGATCCGAAAGTCACCGATCTGAATGAGCGCTGATTGTCCGTCATCGGCGACCGGGACGCGGCGCAGATTCGCGCGTACCCGCGCCAGCAGCTCCTCGATACCGAACGGTTTGGTGACGTAGTCGTCCGCGCCCGCATCCAGAGCCTGAACTTTGGTTCTCTCCTCGCCTTTAACCGAGAGCACGATGATGGGGATCTTCGTCGTAAGCCGCAACCGGCGGCATAACTCCAGCCCATCCATATTCGGCATGGAAAGATCCGTGATCACCAGGTCCGGCGTCCAGTCTTTCATGATTTCGAGCGCCGTCTCACCGTCGTTGGCCACGCGAATGTCGTAGCCTTGGCTGGAGAGGCTGGTCCGCAACACACGCGTGATCTGGGACTCATCGTCCACTACGAGAATGCGGCGATGTTCGCTCATGAAGAAATCAGCGAGACTCCTGCGTGACAATGTGCACGTCTACCGGAGGCGCATCCCGCAGGAATTTGTTAATGGCAGTGAGGTACAGGTATTTTCTCCATCCGCCCGTGGCCGAACGCCCGAATACGACTTGGGTGACGTGTTTTTCACGAACGAAGTCAGCCACCACCTCGGCTACGCTGTTACCTTTCAGTTTGGTAATTTGCGCGCCCACGTTTTCGGCAAACTGGAGGTTTGCAGCCAGGGTTTTCTGATTGGTCTCGTTGTCGTCCTGCCCCAGATCCACATACACAATGTGCAACTCGCCGCCCATGGCCTGGGCCATGCGGGCGCCACGGGCAATCAAGTACTGCGCGGCAGGATTTGAACTGATGCAAACCGCGATCCGTTCCCGCACCGCGACCGTTCCACTGGCTTCGTCCTTTTCACGATAGCTTTCCAGACTCTGATCTACGGCTTGCGCGACTTGACGAAGCGCAAGCTCGCGGAGCGCGATGAGATTTCCCGGACGAAAGAAATTCCCCAGCGCACGCCCGACCCGGTCCAGCGGATAAATATCCCCGCGCCGCATGCGGCTCTGCAAAGCCTCGGGAGTAAGGTCCGACATCACCACTTCATTCACGCGCTTGAGCACCCAATCTGGCACCGTCTCGCGCACCGTGATCCCGGTCAGGCTCTGCACTGTGGGCGTCACGCTCTCCAGATGCTGAATGTTCATGGTTGAGAGCACATCAATGCCAGCATCGAGCAACTCGATCACATCCTGATATCGTTTGGCGTGTTTGCTGCCCTCCACGTTGGTGTGCGCCAACTCGTCAACCAACGCGACCACCGGCTTTCGCGCCACGATGGCATCCACGTCCATTTCCTCGAAAATCGTGCCTTTGTACTCCAGCTTCTTTCGCGGAACAGCCTCGAGCTGCGCCGCCAGTTCAGCGGTCGCCTTGCGACCATGGGTTTCGATCACTCCGATGACTACGTCCTCGCCGCGGCTGTGGCGGCGGATGGCTTCGCTCAGCATGCTGAAAGTCTTGCCGACACCCGGGGCGTAACCGAGGAAGAGCTTGAACACGCCGCCCTTTTTCGTCGGATCAGCCTCTTCCAGCCATTGCTCAGGAGTTTTAGGCATCGCGGCTATTGTCGTCGAGCAAATGAAAATTGTCGATGATGCTTTATACTTCGAACCTCCGCGTCAGCAAGATCAGCTACAATCGGCGGCGTGAACCATCTTCTGCACAAGCCGGCCTTGCGCTATGCTGCAGCAGCCGCCGTTGTTGTGGTCATCGTTTTCGCCTACATCAAGATCGGTGTCAATCCCACCACAGTCGCACTCACTTTCCTGATCGGTGTCCTCATCGTGTCGGCGAACTGGGGCCTGCGGCCTGCGGTTTTCATGGCGTTACTCGCTACTCTGGCTTTTAACTACTACTTCCTTCCCCCCGTGCGAACACTGACCATTTCGGATCCTCAGAATTGGGTTGCCCTTTTTGCTTTCCTAGTCACTGCCATCATCGCCAGTCAACTGGCAGAGCGGGCCCGCCGCGAAGCGCAAGGAGCCAACGAGCGCCGTGGTGAAGCCGAGCGCCTTTACAAGTTCAGCCAGCAACTCCTGTCCAGCGATAACGTGGTTGAACTCCTGAACGCGATTCCGCGATACATCGTGGAAAACTTTGGAGTCAAAGCTGCCGCCATCGCCTTGCCCAATCGGCTCGATGTCTATCGCTCTAGCTCCGCCATCCACGACCTGGAAATCCACGATTTACAGTTAGTCTGCATGCGCGGCGAACCCACGACCCACCCCGAGAAACAGGCGGTGTTCATGCCTCTCCGAATGGGTGTCCGCGTGGTCGGCAGTATGGGCGTCTCCGGCGCGCTGCTTTCCCGTGAAACGCTCGACGCCATGAGCAGTTTGATCGCGATCGCGATTGAGCGCGCCGGTGCCATCGAAAAACTGGGACGCGCCGAGGCCGCCCGCGAAAGCGAACAACTGCGTTCCGCCTTGCTCGACTCAGTCACCCACGAGTTTCGTACACCCCTGACCGCCATCAAAGCCTCAGCCACGTCGCTACTCTCCAATCCAAGTCTGGACGCGGCCCAAAGACTCGAACTGCTCACCGTGATCAACGAAGAAAGTGACCGCCTGAATCGCCTGGTCGGCGAAGCCGCCGAGATGGCACAACTCGATGCCAACCAGTTCGAACTTCAATTGCAGGCGCGTCCCATCCAGCACGCCGTCGAAGCTGCGATCGAGAAAGCTAAACCCGCCCTGGGACAACATCCCGTCGATGTGCGGCTTCCCGCCAACCTGCCTCCGATCCGGATGGACGAAGGCCGGATCACAGAAGTCATAACGCAATTGCTGGAGAACGCTGCGAAATACTCTTCTCCTGAATCTCCGATCCAGATCACGGCAGAGCTCGGCCACCGCACCGTTATGACCAGCGTCGCCGACCGTGGCCCGGGAATCGACGACTTCGAGCAGTCCCTGATATTCGAAAAGTTCTATCGCGGCCGAGATCAGCGTCTGCAGGTGCAGGGCACAGGCATGGGTTTGGCCATTGCCAAAGCAATCGTCGAAGCCCATGGCGGCAAGATCGGTGTAACCAGCCAACCTGGCAATGGATCGGTGTTCTATTTCACTCTGCCCGTAGCCTAGTCTGCAGGGCAAGAAAATCTCCTCGCCTCCGTCCGGGGGTTAATCGACGAAGGCGAGGAGTTGTTGTTTACGGCAAATAGTAGCGGAACGACGTGAAGAACATATTTTCCGTCGCCGAAGGATTACCGCCCTTGCCGCTCCAGGTATTGCGCACTACATAGGAGTATTGCGGTCCCCATTGAACTCTGCCCTTCGGGCCATTGTAGAAGCGATACCAGAACCCGATAGTGCCTTCAATGATGTTGCGCGTGTCTCCGTTGCAGTTAGACAATCCCCCAGGATTGAACCCGTTGGTCAAAGGAGTACCCACAGAGCCTACAACCGGAACCGTGGCGGTGCCTCCGGTGGGGGTGGCAACACTGACAGACGTGGCGGCTGGCGGCGTCTCGGTGTAGCATCCCGAGTTATTGAACAGCGGCGACCCGTATCCTACGCCCTTCCCGGAAGAATTGACGAAGGCGGCTCGATCTTCGTATTCTCCGCCAACGTTGCTATAAACATCCAACCTCGGGCTATGCCATTCGAGGGTACCCAAGGTTTGATAGTTCCTGACCGGAACCATCACCCCGTCGGGACGGGCTACTGCATCAATTAGGCCGGCCGTGCCGTAGCGTCCGATGCCATTCCCGCCTAGGAAATGCAGCCCGATATCCCAGTTCTTGTGGATGGTTCCGCGCATGTTGGCGCCGATACCCCCGCCGACTGCCGAGTTGTTATAAGCTCCTGCAGCCGATGGCGTGGTCGCCGCCCCCAGCGGGTAAATGCGATCGCGGAAATCGGTCAGCACACCGAAGACTTCGTAGTGCCCCCAGCCGGGCTGGAAGGCCGCCTTGAAGATGAAATCCGGCGTCGGGTTGAAAGAATAGTTTGCAGTAGGATTGTAAAGACCGCCACCCGCCCCTTGCTCACCGAGCACGAAGTTGGTGCTGCTGCCGTGGCCGCCGAGAGTCTCCTGCGAATTCTCCACCGAGGCAGCCACCCAGAGCTTATCGTTGATGTCCTTCGAAACCCGGAAGGCGTACTGCCGGGCCCAGCTAAAGCCTACGGTATATTGCGGGTCGATGGTCATCGGCAACGCTTCGCTGCGGTTGTCGACGCCCTTCTTGGTTTCGGTCACCAGGCTCCACATCTGGCCACCGGTGAAAGTCCAGCCGCTATTCAAGGCAGCCTGGGCGTATGCCTGTCTCACACGAAGCGTGTAGCTGTTGCTCTGGTTGTTGTTTGAAGTAACCCCAGCTGACAGGAAATCCGACTCAAAGTAGCCGCCCACCTTGGCCGAACTCAACTTGCCCTCAGACAGCATCGAAAGACGCGACTGGCGGCCGGACCCGAAGAATTCCGCCATATGACTTTGCGCCGCGCCCGGAAACGTAATCGAGTTAAACGGCGTGTTAATGTCGGCGCCCAGCCCATGCTGGCGCCACACCGTTTCTGCCGCTAGGAAGCCCCCAGGAGTGATGGTGATTCCTTTGTAGTGAATCGCCAGCGGGCTCTCCAGGCTCGATTGGATGTTCTTCTGCGTCTCCTGCAACGAGAGCGCAGCATTCGTGGCATTTTGCTTCAGGTCGGTCACGTCCGTCTTGACCGCCGCCACATCCTGTTGTTGCTGCGCAGCTTGCGAAGCAGCCGAGTCAGCCTTTTGCGCTGCCTGGCCCGCCGCGCTCTGGGCTTGACCCACCTGTTGCTGCAACTGCTGGATGGCCGCATCCCGGCTCTGTACTTGCTGCATGAGTTGTTGAATCTGTCGTTGCTGCGCGTCGATCGCCTGCTTCATGTCACTGAGCTGGCTCGAAACGCTGGGCGCAGACGTTTTGGCAACCGCCTTCTTCTTCGTGCTGCTGCTCGCGGTCGAATCTTGCGGTGGTGGCGCCGCGAAAGCGCCACTTACCAGCGCAAACACCAACGCCAAAGCCATTGCGTGCTTCATTTCTCCTCCCCAATCTTTCAAGATAGACAACCCGCAAAAAACATACTGGTGCAACTTTTCCTGTGCTGCTGTACAGGGTTTTGTGAGACCGTTGATGCTATCTGCCCTTTATTAAAAATTGATGAATATCTGGTGAATCCTGAATGAATCGGCGCTCCGCCGCGAATATAAAACGCATAGCCCCGGACGCCTCGTCCGCTCACCTGGCGAAACTCGCCGGATCGCGTACACTTCTAACTCACCAGATGTGGCACACTCTTGGTTCGGGGGTGGGATGAATATTCTCGAATTCACGATGCTGGTAGCGGCGGGGGCCTTTGTGGCTGGTTTCCTCGGATCGCTTACCGGCCTCGGCGGCGGAGTCGTCCTGGTCCCTCTACTGACCCTGTTCTTCAAAGTGGACATCCGCTACGCCATCGGAGCGTCGCTGGTTTCCGTAATCGCGACTTCGTCGGGCGCTGCCGCGGCCTATGTGAAAGAGGGATTCTCGAACATCCGCATCGGAATGTTCCTCGAGATCGCCACTACATTAGGCGCATTGGTGGGAGCATTTCTCGCCGCTGTCATTTCGACCAAGGCCCTGGCCGTGATCTTCGGCGTCATGCTGCTCTATTCCGCGTATCTGTCCAGAAAGCCGCGACCGCGGGCAGAACGCAATCTTCCGTCCGATCCCCTCGCAACCCGGCTGCGGATGAATGGCGACTTTCCCTCAGAAGAAGGAGGAATGCGGCACTACAATGTGCAGCGTGTGCCGCTCGGCTTCAGCCTGATGTTCGGAGCGGGCGCGCTCTCCGGACTGCTGGGCATCGGGTCGGGAGCGGTAAAAGTCCTTGCCATGGATCAGGCCATGAAGATCCCCTTCAAGGTCTCAACCACGACCAGCAACTTCATGATCGGCGTGACCGCCGCCGCCAGCGCGGGCGTCTACCTCAGCCGCGGCTACGTCGATCCCGGCCTCGCCATGCCCGTGATGCTTGGGGTCCTTGCCGGTTCGTTAATTGGCGCGCACACACTGATGAAGGCGGAAACCAAGGTGTTGCGGGTCGTGTTCAGCGTTGTGATTGCCGTGCTTGGCCTGCAGATGCTCTACAAGGGATTGACCGGAGGAATCTAAGTGGCCACAACCCGTAGTTGGACCGACAAGACCATCGAAGAAATCGTCGGCACCCTGCTTCGTACCGGAGTCTCGCTCTCGGCTTTCGTGGTCGCGGTCGGCGCGGCGATTTACCTGGCACGGCACGGCCGCGAGCCCGCAAGCTACCGCGTCTTCCACGGCGAACCGACTGATCTCAGGACCCTGAGCGGAATCGTCCACGACGCCATCGGACTCCACGGTCGAGGCATCATTCAGCTAGGACTGCTTCTGCTCATCGCCACCCCGGTCGCCCGCGTGGCCTTCTCCATCTGGGGCTTCGCCGAAGAGCACGACCACCTCTACATGATCTTCACCGGCATCGTCCTCATCGTCCTGCTGTACAGCCTGCTAGGGTCAGGGTCGGCGTTCTAGGATAGTTACTCTTGAGTAATCGAGGTCTCGACTTGATTACCATTCACTAAAGGGTATATACCCCAACAAATGCGTTTTCTTGCCAGATCTATGAAAACAAAGGATCTGTTTTCGAGATACCCTCGTAAAATATCCCTTTTAAAGGACTTACGGGAGGGGATATCTCAGCTCTTTTCGCTCCGTAAGTCTATGAAAACAGGGCGCGAGTTGGAGATACCCTCTAAAATATCTCTTCTAAAGGACTTAGCGGAGGTATTTTGGAGGGAGGCAGGTTGTTTCATGGCTGGGAACGCCTGTTGGCTAATGTCGGAAGTTGTCAAAGAACTGAAAAATTAGAGCTGTTATCAAACAGCTAATATGGCTGTCATCATGTTATCCGGATTGAGGTGACCGGTCAAGGGAAAAATTGGCTGGTCCACGACGCGGAGGAAGAAAACGCGTTTTTTCGGTATATACCCAGTACTGAATAGTAAACCTCAGCGCGAGGTCAGCGTCCGAACCCACGCGCGACTAACCAAGTCGAGGTTTTGTGGATCGGGTCTCCGCGCAGGCAATTCCAACCGCGCCTTGCTAATCCTGCGAACTTCTGCAAAAATAACTGTTTGTCCAACCCCTGCCAGAAGAATTAGGAAAGGAACCAAAGTTCTGTGTTAATGATTCGTCTGTCGCGCACCGGTGCGCGTAAACAACCGCATTATCGCGTGGTCGTCATCGAAAAGGAACGCGCCCGCAACGGCCGGCCTGTCGAGGTAGTGGGAACATACAATCCCCGCACCAACCCCGCCAGCATTGAACTCAAGCGCGAGCGCATCGATTACTGGGTGTCCAAGGGCGCCAAGATGTCGGACCGGGTTGGCAAGATCGTGGCCAAGCCCGCTCCCAGCGCCGTTCCGGCCGCGTGATGTTGCCAGTAGAAATTTCCAGCCCACCCGATAGGAACCGCATATGAGCGTGCAAAGCGGCGACGTTCGAGCCTTGGTCGAGCAAATCGCGAAAGCGTTGGTCGACGAGCCCGACCGGGTTTCGGTGAGCCAACTCGAAGGCGACGTGCTCGAACTCAAGGTCGCCCCGAACGATGTGGGCAAGGTGATTGGCAGTAAGGGCCGCGTCGCCCGCGCCTTGCGCGCGTTGATTAGCGCTGCTGGAATTCGGTTGCACAAGCGTTTTACGCTGGAGATTTTGGAATAGCAGTGCCAGGAATGGCAGGCGATTTCATAACCCTGGCGCGTCTGCGGAAGACGCAAGGGCGCCATGGCGAAGTCGCAGTTGAGTTACACAGCGACGTTCCCGACCGATTCAGAGTGGGCCTGAGGTTGTTTGCACTGGCGCCCGACAACACCCGGCGCGAACTGCAGATCGAAGAACTCTGGCCGCACAAAGGCCTGCTGGTTTTGAAGTTCGCGGGCATCGATTCGATGTCCGATGCGGAAACGCTCATCGGCTGCGAATTGCAAGTCCCGCGCAGCGAACGGGCTCGGCTTGAATCGGGTTGGAATTACGTCAGCGATTTGATCGGCTGTGTAGTTTCCGATGCGGGCCATGAGATCGGCAAGATTGAAGACATTCAGTTCGGCACGGGCGAAGCGCCACTGCTGATCGTCGCCGAGGGAAGCAAACGATACGAGATCCCTTACGCCGAGGCGTATCTCAAAAGCGTAGACCTCGAGCATAAGCAGATGCAAATGCAATTGCCCGAAGGGATGCTGGAACTGAACGCGCCGCTGACGGACGAGGAAAAGCAGCAGCAACGGATGAGCGGTAAGAGAAACACAAATAAATGACTTCCGTAGTGTTCCGCGGCGAGAGGTGGTTTGAGCGGAATCGACCAAGGAGGTGCGCTGTGCAAGTGTTCAGCCGGCGTTTTCTACAGGTTGGAGTTTTGGGTTTCGTGATGCTCGCGCTCGCCTTGTCGGTGCAAGCTGCAAGCTTCAGTAATGCAAGCCTGAAGGGTGGCTACAGCTTTTTGGCCAACCGGCGGACTGCCAATGTGAATACACCCCAGCTTGCCGCGGTCGGAGTGATGACATTCGACGGCGTGGGCAATGTGACCGGGTCGTACACATCGATTTCAGACCATGCGGTCCAGAGCGGAGCCTTGGGCGGGACTTACCTCGTGAAGTCCAACGGCACAGGCATACTGAGTCTCACAACCGGCTTGACGGCTCAGTTCGCGATTACTCTGAACTCGACCGCAGCAGGTGTGGCTCACGGAGTGCAATTGTTGCAGACCGACGACACGAGCAATGAGGTCGTCAGCGGGACCGCTTTGCTGCAATCGACCACCGCCGGAAAATACACCGCGGCGAGTTCAAAAGGGAATTTCGCCCTGCAGTACAACCCGTGGACCGACGACGCGAGCCTGCCCGAGGACGGCGGCGTGGGGATATTCAGTTTTGACGGCAAGGGAAGCATCAAGGGTTCCGTGACCATTATGTTCGACGGCGGCCAGGTTGGCGGACCCTTCAAAGCCACGTACAAGGTGAACTCCGACGGCAGTGGCACGATAACGGGAATCGGCAAACACAGTTTGCGGATTGCATTTGTGTTGAACTCGGTGGCAGCAGGGCAAGCGAAGGCTTTGCAGTTTCTGGATACCAATACGGGCGACGGCAGCGGAAACTTAGTTATCACCGGGAACGCGCTGAAGCAGTGAAGGCGTGCCGCTAGTGTCGTTTTTTGATTTTGATCTGGTACCGCGATGAAGATCGACATTGTAACGATCTTTCCCGATTTTTTTCGCGGACCACTGGACTACGGAATCATCCGCCGGGCTCGGGAAGCGGGCCTGGCGACGATCGAAGTCCACGATCTGCGAGCATTTGCGCACGATCGCCACAAGACCGTGGATGACCGCCCATTCGGCGGCGGCGAAGGCATGGTGCTGAAGCCGGAACCGATCTTTGAATGTATTGAAGCGCTGAATATCGCATCCCGTGACGAACGCGACGATGCAAAGCAAAGCGTGGTCCTGCTCTCGGCGCAGGGCAAGCGATTCGATCAAAGCGTGGCCAATGAGCTTGTCTCGCTCGAAAGAATCGTCCTAATTTGCGGCCGTTACGAAGGCGTAGATGAGCGGGTAGGCCAATATTTGGCAGACCGCGAGTTGTCCATCGGAGACTACGTGCTGAGCGGAGGCGAGCTGGGTGCGGCGGTGATCGTCGATTGCGTCACACGCCTGATTCCCGGCGCAGTCGGCAATCAAGCCTCGACGCAGCAGGAATCGTTCACGACGTTCTCTGCCTGGCAAGCTGGGAACGGTCCGATTTCGACTTGTACCTCGGGCGGATTGCTGGATTACCCGCACTACACCCGTCCCGCGGATTTTCGCGGAATGGAAGCCCCGGAAGTGCTGGCGTCGGGCAATCATGACGAAATACGACGATGGCGGCGCCGGGCAGCGCTGGAGAAAACGCTACGCAATCGGCCCGATTTGTTGGAGAAGGCCGGGTTCAGCGATGAAGACAGGAAGTTGTTAGGGGAACTTGATCGCGGATAAAGTGCACGTGGGCGCCCGTGCTACGCGCCAGAAAAGAAATCTTAGAACTTAAGGACAAGATTATGTCGAACTTCATCATTGAAAAACTGCTGGCCAAGACAAAACGCACCGACCTTCCCAAGTTTGTTCCGGGCGACTCCGTCCGCGTACACGTCAAGATCAAGGAAGGCGACAAGGAGCGTCTGCAGGCCTTTGAAGGCGTGGTCATTTCGCGCTCTCGAGGTCCCCAGGCGAGCTTCACTGTCCGTAAGATCAGCTTCGGCCAGGGCGTCGAGCGCATCTTCCCGGAGAATTCCCGCGTCATCGACAAAGTGGAGTTGGTGCGTTCGTCGAAAGTGCGGCGGGCCAAACTCTACTACCTTCGCGCCCTGCGCGGCAAAGCCGCTCGGCTGAAGGATGTCGACCGCGAGCATGCGACCGCAGCCCAGTAGTCTTGCTCTACGAATTTGAAGCTCTGGTTCGGTCGTCTGATAACGAACGAAGCAGAGCTTCGTCTATGTAGGCTTGAACCATTTTGATTTGAACCATCCGAGCTTGTTCCGCGTATCAGTATCCGTTCCAATCCATGGATTTCTGGAGGCTCTTATGTCTCGTGCTGCGCGCGCGTTTGTCGTAGGCGTCTCGTTCGTTTTTCTTTGCAATTTGCTAGTAGCACAAAAGAGCCCGAAAGAAAATGCGCCGATCGCGGATCAACCGGCGGCCGAGTCCATTGATCTCAACATGTATCAGCAGATTCGCGAAGAAGGATTTCACCATCCCCATATCATGGAGTATGCCTCAGGGCTGTTCGACGGCATTGGACCTCGCCTGACTGGCTCGCCCAACATGAAGCGAGCCAACGAATGGACGCGTGAGCAACTGACCGCGATGGGCTGTTCCAACGCGCATCTGGAAGACTGGGGCGAATTTGGCATGGGATGGCAGCAGCGCAACACCTGGATCCGCATGGTTTCGCCGGATACTGCCGTCTTCATCGCGCAGGCGACTCCCTGGTCGCCGTCAACGAACGGGCCGATCACCGCTCCGGTGGTCGCCGTGGTCGCCAAAGAAGAGAAGGATCTCGATCAGTACAAAGGCAAGCTCGCGGGTAAGATCGTGCTGCTCGGCAAGCTTCCGACTCCCGGCAAAGACGACGTTCCGCTTTCCACCCGTTATGACGACAAAGCGCTAGTCGATATTTTTCATTACGCCTATACCGATCAAGACTTGGAACCGCAACATGTTCTGCCTTTGGACCAAATGGAGGAAGTATTCGACAAGCAAGTTTCCTTCAAGGAAAAGATAGCGAAGTTTCTGGTTGACGAAAAAGCGATCGCCGCCATCGTTTCCGGCCACTCTACTGGTGGCACTCTCGGCGACGATACTGGGTCAAGCCTCGGCTGGTTTGTGTACCTGCGCGATCACACTTCGCCTTTGCCCGTAGCGACCATGGCCCTCGAGAACTTCGGACGGGTTTCGCGGCTGCTTGCCGCGAAGGTTCCAGTCACGATCGAAATGAATGTGGACACGGTTTTCACCGGCGACCACGAACACGGCTTCGACACTATCGCTGAGATCCCCGGCACCGACCCCAAGTTGAAAGATCAGGTCGTGATGGTAGGCGGGCACCTGGATAGCTGGATCGCCGGCACCGGAGCGACCGACGATGGCGCAGGCGCAATTGTCGCAATGGAAGTCATGCGCATCCTGAGTGCGCTGCACGTGCAGCCGCGTCGCACCATCCGCGTGGCTCTCTGGAGCGGCGAAGAACAGGGTTTGTTCGGCTCGACTGGCTACGTCACCGCTCACTTCGGCAGTTTTCCGCACTCGACCACCCCCGGCCAGCTCAAGTTACCGGAATTCGTTCGCAAGCCGGCGGGGCCGCTCGCTCTCAAGCCCGAGCATAAACTTATCTCTGCCTACTACAACATCGACAACGGCGGCGGCAAAATTCGCGGAATTTATGCCCAGGAAAACCTGGCCGTCATTCCGATCTTCGAACAGTGGATCGTTCCGCTCAAGGATCTCGACGTCACCACGGTCAGCGCCCGCCTCACCGGAAGCACCGATCACATGCCCTTCGACGAGGTCGGCATCCCCGGCTTTCAGTTCATTCAGGAGCCGCTCGATTACGAGACCCGCAGCGCTCACACTAACATGGACGTCTATGAGCGGCTGATTCCTGGCGATCTGCAACAAGCAGCGGTGGTTGAAGCCATTTTTGTCTACAACACCGCCATGCGCGACCAGATGATGCCTCGCAAGGCGCTGCCGCGTCCTGAACTTTACGAGCAAGAACGCAAACCGCTGAACCACACGATGCCGGGCGCGCAACCCGAGGCCAAAACCGGCGAAAACAAGGCCGATAAGGAGTAGAAAAGGACGGGTGAAGTTTTTTCCGTCTTGCTCCACAGGCCACTGGTGCGCGAAGATGCCGGTATCTCCTTGGCCGCGACGCTCAAGCTCGTTCCGGAGAAGCCGCTTTCCCGCGCCGCCGCGAAACTGCGGCTGCTGAAAAAACTGCGGTGCACGCTGAAGTTTGAAAAGCTAGCGGCGCAATCGGGCGCACGTATGATCGCGGGTGTGGATGAAGTCGGCCGCGGTTCTCTCTTCGGCCCGGTGGTTGCTGCCGCGGTCATTCTTGATCCCGGCTATCGCATTCGAGGGCTGCGTGATTCCAAGCTGCTGCTGGCGGAGCGCCGGGAAGCGCTGGCGCAGAGAATCCGCGAGCACGCGATCGCGTGGGCGATTGCAGCCGTCGACGCCGCCCGCATCGATCAAATCAACATTTACCAGGCTTCCCGTGTCGCCATGCGGGAAGCGGTCCTGCAGCTTGAACCCGGACCCGATCATTTGCTGATCGATGCCATGCGCCTCGACTGCGAACTGCCGCAGCAGGCGATCATCCACGGCGATGCGCTATCAGCCTCCATTGCCGCTGCCTCGATTCTGGCCAAAGTCGAGCGCGATCGCATGGTGCGGGAATGGGACCCAGTCTTCCCCGTCTACGGGCTGGCGTCAAACAAGGGATACAGCACGCCTCACCACCTCGCGGCCCTACGACAGCATGGGCCTTCGCCCCTGCATCGCCAATCATTCGCTCCCGTGTGGAACAATCCGGTGCCGCAGGATGTGCTAGCTTTCATGCTGGAAGAAACGCCGGAAGAAGTGCTCGAAGAAATCAAAACCGCGCTCTAGCTCCCGTAATCACCGATTTTTATTTTTTAGATGTCAGTCACCCGACTCATGAATCGTGGGAATCACGAACATTTCCAGTGGCAAGTAACCACGCGGCATTCGCCGCTCAAGTCTTCTCAGGTATCCCAAATATTACGTTCTGCCCAACAGTGCATGAGTTTGCACGTTGACAAGCGCTGCGCTGCTGAACTAAAGTGGCGACGCTCTACTACCGGGCATCGTTGGTTCTCTACAGGGTCCGACTAGTGCCGAGCCTGCTGGTCTACAGCCTTAAAAATCCTGCGGCCGAAAGATGTGCCCAGTATTCGAGTTGCCCAGCGTTCAGGAAACTAAGTGGACTCGATGAGAGCGGGGATAGCTCCTTATCTTATATTGCTGGGCCTGGCGGCTGTGATGAGCCGTGCGCAAGAGCCTGCCAGCCCAAGCCCAACAACTCCTGCAGCAAATTCTACTTCCGCGCCTGCCAAGCAAGCTTCTTCTGGTTCCGACCGGGTCATACTCCGGGTTGGGGACGTGCAGGTTACCGAATCGGAGTTTGAGTCCAGGATCGCTGAGATCGAACCGCAAAGTGATCCCGACAAGGAAGGCGTTACCGAAAAAGATCGCCGCAAGCTCGGCGACGACTACGCTTCCGTACTCATGCTTTCGCAACGGGCCGTAACGAATCACCTCGACTCAACCTCCGAGGTTAGCCGACAATTGGCCATCGCTCGCATGCAAGTCCTGTCCGACGCTGAATTCGCCAGCCTGATGCGTCAGGCTACGCCCAGCTTCGAAGAAATCAGCCAGTATTATTCCGCTCACTTGTCTAACTATGACCAGGTGCAAATTCGCAGGCTTTTTATTTGGAAGCAGCGAGACAATTCGAAAAGCGCGCCAGTTTTGAGTGCGCAGGCTGCCCGGGCCAGCGCCGACCGGATTCGCAAAGCGTACGCGTCCGGAACCGACGAAAACAAGCTAGCGGAAGATCTCAGGAAGTCGGGCGAGGGCATGCTTGATCCCCAACCGCTTACTTTTCCGCGTGGGGAGTTGCCGCCTCAAATGGAAAAAGTGGCGTTCACCCTCAAGGAGGGCGAGTGGTCTGAGGTTGAGGATACTCCAGTACGCCTTCTTCTCATTCAACTGGTCAAGCGCGATCACCAACAGCTCGGAGAGGTGTCGTCGTCTATCGAAAAAAATCTGCAAGGCGAGAAAATGCAAGCACTGTTGGACAATCTGAAGAAGAATGCCGGTATCTGGATGGACGAACAGTATTTTGGGACTGCGGTGCCTCCTGTCCCGGGCGCGCAACGGCGTATTTCTGTCCCACCGTCGGAGCTTCGAGAATCAGCAAAAAAGGGGGAAAGCAACAATGAAGATCAACGACAGAAGTAGAAGCCTCTGTTACTTTGCGCTTCCAGCGCTGTTACTGGCGGCGTGCGTCTTTCAACCGTCGCTCGCCAACGCCCAAATGACTTCGCTAGGTGTCGACTGCTCGCTGATCAACGTGCCGTCACTCATGATGCAGGACAACATGGGCGCCGGCCGAATCCTGATTGAATGTGGCATCGTGCGAGGGGGGCAGCCGTCATCGGCTGGAGGGATTCACAAGTCGCCTGCTCCTCCGAACATCCGCGTCAGCAACGGATCGGATTGCTCTTCCTCTTCAGACGTGTGTGGCAGCGAAAGCATGGTCGCGGCAAGCACCGCAGATCAAGGCCAGACCATTGTGGCCAACTACAACGCCAACTACGACGGCGCAGCAGATTATTCAGGTACGTCCTACTCGACCGACGGCGGGGCGACGTTCAAGGAGATTCAACCTGCGCCCTTTGCGACTGCTCACGGCTTCAACCTCGGAGATCCGATCGTGGTTTTCAACTCCAAGCTGGGCAAGTTCTTCGCCGGTGATTTGGTGGGGAACTGCGGCGGTCAAGGTGTCGGCTTGTGGACCTCTAAGAACGGCAAGAACTGGACCGTTGGAGCCTGCGCTCATAACGGTGGCGCTGACGACCGTGAGTCGATGTGGGCGGACAATGAGCCAACGAGCGGAACGTATGGCCGCATGTATATTTCATGGAACGACTACTCAGTAGGCTGCGGAGTGGGTGGATGTCTTTTCGTAACCCACTCGGACGACGGTGTGTCCTGGAGCACCCCGAAGCAGCTCAACACTGACACCTTCTACCGCAACGTGCAGATTACCGGCTCACCGCGCGGGGCCAATTTGGCTGGGAAGGACAGCACCGTATTCGTTGCCAGCATGGATGAGGGCGGTGGAGGAAATGCCACCCGTCAGAACATCATGTTTAGATCCACCAACGGCGGAAAAACCTGGACTCATGTGATTATGGGTCCGCGATTCAATCCAGTCGGAGATTCGAGCTGCGGCTATTTCTACCAGGTCAACCCGATCATCCGACACATGGGTTGGGGAGAACCGGCGGTTGGCCCCAACGGCGTGGTCCACTACGTTTACTCGGGCGCTGGAAAGAATGGAGACCACGGGGACATCTATTACCAACGCTCCACCGACAATGGAAAAACTTGGTCCAAAGCCATTGAGCTTAACACCGACAAGGACGCTCCGAATAAGACGCAGTGGATGCCTTCGCTTTCGGCGACCTCTGATGGCACCGTTACGGCTTCTTGGTACGATCGTCGCAAGGCCACGAGTGCGTGCAACAACATTGGGGATCCGGGATGTAACTACGAGCGCGTGGGCCGTCAATCGAAGACTAATGGCGCTTCCTGGCAACCCGATGTCACGATCAGCACCGGTTTGATTACCCAGCCAACCCAGGACGACCCCGGCGTCGTCTCCTGCTACGCGGGCGATTACGACTACAACACAGCTCTGAACGCGGCCGATGGGGGCGCGCCCGGAACTGCCTATGTGACCTGGACTGACGGCCGAAAGAAGATCGGCGGCATACCGGTACAAAACGTCGACTTTGCCAAGGTGCCCGAGCCGTAGAAAAGTTGTTTCACCGAATCTGTGAAAAGGGGGCGGCGAGTTAGCTGCCCTCTTTCTTTTTTCGAAGTGATATATTTCTTTGCTCATCACTTCCGGGAGGCTGGATGCAAGTCGGAACCGCTGGGATCGGCAGATCGACCGTCTGCTTCTGCATATTCATATGCGCTGCCATGGCGGCGAGCGCACAATCGGCTACCGGCCAAGCCACGCTGGTGGTTCGTGGGGCAAAGGTATATCCGATTGGCGGACCGCCGATCGAGCACGGCGTGCTGGTTGTCGCCAACGGAAAAATTGTAGCGGTAGGTGAAGAAGGCAAGATCAAGATTCCCCGTGGCGCCACCGTTGAGGATGCCAGCGGCAAAGTGGTCATGCCAGGGATCGTGGACTCACACTCCCACATTGGCATCGACCCGAATCCGCTAGCCTCAGACTCGGGTGACGGCAACGAATCCAGTGGCCCAATCCAGCCGGGACTGCGCGCGCTCGATGCCATCGATCCCGCCGATCCGAATATCCGCATGGCAAACGCCGGGGGCGTAACCACCGCAAACATTATGCCGGGCAGCGGAAACGTGATGGGCGGGCAGACGGCTTACGTCAAGCTGAGGGGTAGCACGATCGAGCAGATGCTGATCCCCGAAACTATTGGCGGAATGAAAATGGCGAATGGCCAAAACCCGAAGCACTACGGCACGAAAGACAAAGCTCCTATGACGCGGATGGAGGAAGCGGCGCTGGCCCGCGGGATCTACGAAAAGGCCATGCAATACAAAGCGAAATGGGATGCATACAACAAAGCAGTTGCCGCCGGTGACAAGACGGCGAAGCAGCCGGATCGCGATCTCGATCTCGACCCGGTGGTCGAGGTTCTCGAGGGCAAACGAGTGGTACACAACCACACCCACCGGGCGGATGACGTCATGACCGCGATTCGCTTGTCGGATGAATTTCACTATCGTCTGGTGGTGCAGCATGGAACTGAATCCTGCGAGGTAGCCGGCGAACTCGCAAAACGCCACATTCCGGTGAGCTTTACCATGGTGGATTCTCCGGGAGGAAAGCTGGAAACAATCAATTTCGACCTTGGTTGCCCTGCCACCCTCGAGAAGGCCGGCGTCAAGGTCGCATTCAACACCGACGACCCGATTAACAGTTCACGGCTTATCATCCGCCAAGCCGCTCTGGCGGTGCGCGGAGGCATGAGCGAGGAAGCGGCGCTGAAGGGACTTACGATTTATCCCGCGGAGATGCTCGACCTAGGAGGTCGCCTCGGGACGCTCGAACCAGGCAAAGATGCCGATTTTATCGTTTTGAGTGGGCCACCCTTCAGCGTTTACACGCATGTGCTCGAGACCTGGATCGAAGGACAGAAAGTTTTCGATCGCAGCAATCCCCAGGAACTCCGCTACGCGACCGGCGGTTTTGGTGTTGCAGATCGCGCTCCGGCGTCACCGCGAGGGGAAAACTGATGCGCATGCTTCTCTGGTTCAGTCTTCTTATCTGTGTGACCTCTCCGACCTTGCTGCTGGCGGAGAACGTCGCGGTGCTCGCCGACCATCTTTACACCATGGCGGACGGGGCCCAGGGCGGACCTGGCATGGTGTTGATTCGCGATGGAAGAATCGAAGCTGTCCGCACCGGCCCGCACCAGCAATCACCTGATGGATACACGGTGCTTAAGGCCGCCTTTGTCATCCCTGGATTGATTGATGCCGACACGACTGCCGGGATCTCCGGCGCCTACAATATTCCCGCGGATCAGGATCAGGATGAGGCTACCGATCCCAACACTGCGGATGTCCGCACCCTTGACAGCTTCAATCCGAACGAGCGGCTTTTGAAAGTCTTGAATCAGTATGGCGTGACCACGGTGCAATCAGCGCCGGGGCCACGTAATCCCATCGCGGGTCGCGCCGGTATCTTTAAGACTGCCGGAGCTAGTTCCGGGCCCGCGACCGTGGAACAACTGGTTGTGCGTCAGGAATCGGCGATGGTGTTTAACCTTGGCGAAACTCCGAAGCTCACTTATGGAAAGAAGGAAAAAGCGCCGACAACGCGTATGAAGACGGCGGAGATCATCCGGCGTGCCCTGTCGGATGCGAAAGCCTACGAAGAGAAATGGGATAAATGGAAGAAAGACGGCTCCGACATTTCGAAGCAGCCTGCGCGTGACATGAAACTTGAAGCGCTGATCCCCGTCGTCGACGGAAAACTGCCGGCGATCTTTAACGCCTACCGCGCCGACGACATCGACACCGCCATCCGGATCGGTACTGAGTTTCACCTTCGCTACATGCTGTCTTCGGTGACCGAGGGCTACCTCATTCCTGATGTGATTCGACGCGCGGGCGTGCCGTGTTTGGCTGGCCCGGTTATGCAGCGCTTCGAGTCCTTGGAAACCGCCAATGCGACATTTGAGAACCCGGCAATTCTCAAGCGCGCAGGCATTCCGGTCGCGTTGATGACCGGCTATGAAAGCTACGTTCCGAAGAATCGGATCCTGCTTTTCGAAGCCGGCATTGCTGCCGGAAACGGATTGGGGATGGAAGAAGCACTTCGCATGGTAACAGCGAACGCAGCAAAGATTCTCGCCATCGACGATCGCGTTGGCTCACTTGCACCAGGCAAAGACGCGGACGCCGCGCTCTTCGACGGCGATCCTTTCGAATACATCAGCCATGTAGTGGCGGTGCTGACCAGCGGACAAGTGAGCTACCAGCGAAAGTAACAACGTGCTCGGCCCGAGTTGGCGCAGGAAGCCTTAAGATTCGTAACGGGACATACCCTCACGGACAGCTGGAAAGCCAGCTCTGTTTCTCGATCCTAGAACTCTGATATTGAGCGGCAGGGACGCTCGAAGTACACAAGGGAAATGCTCTGCTTTGATCTATTTCCACGCCCTCATTTCCGGTTCACGTCGCCATTCCAAGCTTTGCACGCATCTCTTTCGCCAGAGCGTCCACGGCTCGCATCTTGGTCTCAGCAAACAATGGAAGATTCGGCACGTCCAGAGCCATCTCGCAGGAAAGCAGCAACGCGGTGATCGCATCTTTCAGTTCGCTGCGCAGGGTCTGTTGCGCATCTTGCCTGGCGACAAGTAATTCTCGTTTGCGCCGATGCAGGGCCGAACGCAGCTCGCGTGAGATTCGCTCGATGCCACTGATGGCGAAGTTCAAATAAACGGGGACGGCAGTTCCCATGTGTTTCAAGATGGTCTCGATGTCGTCTGGTTCGGCATCCAGTAGCAACTGATCGATCACCACGGCTGAAAATTCGTGCGCCTGCAATTGCGTTACGGCTTCGCGTAGGGATGCCGCGACTTGGATCGGCTCACCTGTGGTTTCCTGCAACGCGTTCGAGCAATCCTGAGTCTTAGCCAGCGATGTAATCAACAGAATCATGCCCTGAGCATTGCAAGTGGACCGCCAGGACTCGGACCTTGATAATACGCGAGTTACCCTGCTCCGCCGCTGGCCTTGGCTCCGTTGTGGGAAACCCAGTCCTGATTCGAACTACGCCTGAACGTCGTACTCTTTGAGCTTGCGATAGAGCGTCGTTTTTCCGATCCCCAGCAGCCGCGCCGCCAGAAGCTTGTCGCCATTGAGCTGAGTGATGGTATTGAGGATCGTCTTTCTCTCCATTTCCGAGATGGGAACGATTTTCGATGAACTCTCCACTTCGACCGGAGTATGGCCGTTCCCGCCGTGAAGAGCGTTGGGCAAGTCCAGGACTTGAATTTCAGGTCCGCTGTTCATGGCACAGGCCCGCTGCAAACAATTCTCCAACTCCCGCACATTGCCGGGCCAGTCGTAGGCGAGTAAGGCCTTCATGGCCTCGTCACTTAACGCCCGCGCTTGTCCGAATTCTCTCGCCATTTGTTCCAGAAAGTACGCTGCCAGCATCGCGATATCTTGCCGCCGCTCGCGCAACGCCGGAATTCGGAGGTTCAGCACGTTCAGGCGGAAGTACAAGTCGCGCCGGAAGGTTCCCTGGGCCACCGCCGCTTCCAGGTCACGATTGGTGGCGGCAAGGATTCGCACATTGATGGTGGTGCGCCGAGTACTGCCGACCTGGCGGATCTCTTTTTCCTGAATAGCGCGCAGTAGCTTCGCTTGGAGATCGACCGGCAGTTCTCCAATCTCATCGAGAAACACCGTCCCACCCTCGGCCATGGCGAGCAATCCTTCCTTAGCCTGCACCGCGCCAGTGAAAGCTCCCTTCACGTACCCGAACAATTCACTCTCGATCAACGTGGGCACTAGGGAGCCGCAGTCCACGGGGATGAAGGGTTTGTCACGAAATGGACCCGAGAAGTGAATCGATCGCGCCACCATTTCTTTTCCCGTACCGCTTTCCCCCAGAATCAGCACAGGATGGATGCTCAACGCGGCCTTCGCGATCATCCGGTAGAGTTTCTCCATTTCAGGCGCGCGCCCGACAATGCTGCCGAATCCCAGCTTCGGCTTGATCTTCTCGCGCAGCATGCGGTTTTCCGTTTTCAGCCTCAAGTGGGTTGCCACCCGGTCGAGCAACAGCTTGAGTTCGTCCATGGTGAAGGGCTTGGTCACATAGTCATAGGCACCGTTTTTCATGGCCTGCACCGCCGACTGCACGGTCGCGTAACCGGTAACAACCACGACTTCGGCGTCAGGGCGTCGCTGCTTGATCTTGTGCAATGCCTCTAATCCGCCAGCCCCGGGTAGTCTGAGATCAAGCAGGACCAAGTCAATCGGCTGCGTGTCTAGCAACCGATAAGCGTGCTCGGCCGACTCGGCGACCAGGGTATTGAAACCGAGGGACTGCGCTACCTCACGGCAGACATCCCGCACTGCACGTTCGTCGTCGACGATCAGGAGATTCAGCAAATTAGCCGCTTCAATCTGCGGGGGATTAAATGCGTGGGCAATGGCGCTGGTCATATGGATTTACCTCTTCCTTTGACTTTTCTTTGCGCTCGCGTCTTCTGTTTCAAACCCGAGCGAATGTTACCGGGAGCTTCCGGAATATCGGGTAGGTGGGTATCCGCTCCTGCTCGCGGCAGATGCACGACCATTCGCGTTCCCTTTCCGGTCTCACTTTCCACTTCGATCGTCCCGCCTTCGTGCGTCACGATTCGAAGCACAGTAGCTAATCCCAATCCATTTCCCTGTCCCGGCTTCTTGGTGGTAAAAAAGGGCTCGAACAGGCGGGAACGAGTCTTTTCGTCCATACCGCAACCGCTGTCGTCAACGATCAGCGTGATCCAGGCATCCGAGAACTGGTTTCCGTTTCGTCCTGGCCCATTAGAGTTTCTGGTGGTGAGTGTGACTCGGCCGCCGTCGGGCATTGCATCGCGCGCGTTCAATACCAGGTTCAGGATGATCTGCTGAACCTGGGCTGGATCCATCTTCACCAGTCCGAGGTCATCCGCGAGTTCGGCGACCAATTCGATATTCTCGCCAATCAGGCGGGTCAGCAGATTACCCACATCCGAGACGACCTCGTTCAAGTTCAGCAAACGTGGCTCAACGACTTGCTGCCGCGCCACTGCCATCAACTGCTGGATCAGGCCCGCGCCCTGCTCACCCGCCTTGCAGATCTCCTCGGCAAATCGCCGCAAACGGTGGTTCTTTTCCAAACCGGCCAGAATCAGTTCACTGCAGAGCACCATCCCGGTGAGCAGATTGTTGAAGTCGTGGGCGACGCCCCCGACCAGGCGCCCGATGGCTTCCATCTTGTGAGCCTCCCGCAACTGCCGTTCGGTTTGCGGGCGGTCTACTGGCTCCTCGGCTCTGAGGTGAATTTGTGCAATTGCGCTCATGGCTGGAATCTGTCCCATTTCAAATTGTGGTAGGCTGCGCCCTCGCGGCGCGCTCCCCATTTGGGAAGTCTAGGCGGGGTTCTCCACCAGCGCTGTGATAGGTGAACAAGGAATCTGCAGAACCAAAATCGAACCAAGAATGGAAGAAGATAAGGGAGCGAACTCTTAGGCCTGCAACGTTCGACTCCGATCCACAAGCAATTTCAGCTCGACAAATGCAAGGGCTGCGCAAGTCGAAAGGTCAAACGGCGCCCTGTGGAAAACCTTGCGTCGGCATGGCCGGAACTGAGTGAAGGTTCAGTGTCATTTCCGGAATCAACCGCGGCTACCACGCCTTGGTTAGCCGGGTCGGAGTTCTTGAGCGTTGGAATTTTGCGGCGTGCATACGCTCCGCCCTTGGCAAAAATGCCTGATGTCTGCAAGGGAATTG
Source organism: uncultured Acidobacteriota bacterium (assembly GCA_963837015.1). Lineage (GTDB taxonomy): Bacteria > Acidobacteriota > Terriglobia > Terriglobales > Acidobacteriaceae > JABDBE01. Next base: position 66,081 of record CAWIMI010000001.1, read on the forward strand.
ATTTTCCATCGAGAGCCATCGACACCAGCGTCACGCGCAAATAACCCGGATCATGCTCGTCCCCAGCAGCTTTTGCCGCTATCACGCTTCCTGTCACGGGAGTTCCTCGCGGCACTAGCGTCTTTCCGTCGACTATTACTGCCTCGTCCAGTACAGCTTGAAAGGAGTCGCCGGCCCGGGAATCTGCGCTGGAAAATGCCACCTGCAATCGGACCGTGACCTCAGTTCCGGCAGGAATTCTGTCGGTGGTGAATGGCGCAGTGGGAGACAGTCCTCGGCTATCGGAGACGCGATCAAAGGGGAGCTGCCCGTTGCCAGGAGTGCTACCAGATGCTGGGACTGCCAGCTGCCGCGAGCATCCCGTTGTCCAGGCCAAGGTCAGGAACATCGTTATCCAACCTGCCCGTCGCTGTCTCTTCATGAGCGAATCCTGCCCTTGTGTGGTTATTGGTGGCACGTCGCAAGGAAGATGCCATCTTGCGAGCGCTATAAATGATGGGTTTAGAGCTGGCAGCATGCCAACCGATGTAGATTTTGCCAGAATTAGTGTAGGAGCGGCTTGCGAGCCGGAGTTCGGTAGAGGGGATCTCGAGCTTCTCACCACGCAGTTCACCGCCCAAGTCTCGCGCACTATTCGGACTCTTTGGCTCAGTTTCATTTGACCATGGTCTATGACCATGGTATAATTAGCCATGGAAGAAATTGCCATCTCGAAATTCAAAGCCACTTGTCTTGCCGTCTTGGAGAAGGTGCGCAAGACAGGCAAACCCGTGCTTGTAACCCGCTTCGGTGAACCTGTCGCGCAGCTCGTCCCTCCTCCAGTCAAGGAACGGCCCACGCGAAATCTTGGGTCCCTGCGGGGCACGGCCAGCATCACGGGCGACATTATTTCCCCCGCTGCCGATGCGGACGACTGGGAAGTCCTTCGTTCATGAAGTTGCTGCTCGACACCCATATCTGGTTATGGAGCGTTCTTGAACCCGAACGCCTGTCCGGGAGAGTCGCGAAGGAAATTCAGGACGGCGAGAACCAGCTGTGGCTCTCGCCAATTAGCGTCTGGGAATTGATCATGCTCTGGCGGAAGGGACGCATGGTGCCGGGCGAGGATATCGAAACTTGGACTACCAACGCGCTGGGTGCTCTGCCGCTGCAGGAAGCACCCGTCACTTACGAAGTAGCCCGGGAAACCAGTCGTCTTCGGATGGCGAATCGCGACCCAGCTGATCGTTTCCTACTTGCTACCGCCAGAGTTTTCGAACTCACTCTGGTTACCGCCGACGAGCATCTGCTCAAGTCCCGCGAGGTTCCCGTGCTGGCAAACCGCTAGCAAACGCCGCAGGTATTTCAGCCTCTCAACAGACACAATTGTGCTGTGTTAGCGGAAGTCCAAGCTGCAAGTTCTTTCACCTTGACGGGAGGGCGCGCCTGGAGCACACTCTAGCAAACCTCAGCGGCAAGCGCGCGGCGCTCCCAGGCTTCCGTCGCAACCCTTTGACATACGCACTTCAAGATCGAGGAGGATCAATGAACGTGAAAGCCGTGGTACTAGCTCCGGTAGTATTGATCGCATTCAGCTTGGCTCTCCCATCTACTCTGTCTGCCCAGAGACCGGCGCAGAGCCGCCCCGAAGTGATTTCCGACAGCTATCACGACACTTCGTTGCCAGTTACGCAGTATTCAATGGAAGTTCCGCACGGCCGCGTGCCGCGGGAAGTCGAGCACCCTCGCCCTCGCCGGATTCTCTCCGGTGCTTCCGTCCCGGTAGCAGACCTCGCGGAGCAGACCTACGCCTCCGCGCCAGTGTCGGCCAAGATCGGCTTTAACTTCGAGGGCATTCCGAATTCAGCCAACGGCCAGGCTCTGGAAGGAATTCCTTCCGATGACAATCTCGCCGCCGGGGCCAGCCAGATCGTCGAAACCATTAATACAGCATGGCAGGTCTTCGACAAAGCAACCGGAAAATCGGTCTTCGGCCCGCAGCAGATCAGCGCCATGTTCACCGGGCTCCCAGGATTGTGCGGCCAGGGCCAGACCTTCTTCTGGACCGATCCCATCGTTCTCTACGACCAGATCGCCAACCGGTGGATCATCAGTCAGATTGCCGCCGACAGCTCGTTCGCGACAGGAAACGAATGTATTGCAGTTTCCGAAACTTCCGACGCAACCGGCAAGTATCACCGCTACGTTTTCAAGTTCGGGACCAACGTATTCAATGACTATGACAAGCTCAGCGTGTGGCCGGACGCTTACTATGCCAACTACAACTTGTTCGGTCCGAACTCATTTATCGCTGACGAAGCCTGCGCCTACGATCGCGCTGCCATGCTGACCGGTGCCAAGGCCAAAGCGGTCTGCTTCAAGAACGCCAATGAGTTCTCTCTGCTCCCGTCGAACGCCGATGGCGCCACGCCTCCTCCGTCGGGTGAGCCCAGTTTCTTCGTCGACTTGTCCAGCTCAACCTCCTTGCACCTGTATCGCTTCCACGTGGACTTCACTAGCACATCAAAATCGACCTTCAAGGGTCCAATCAATATTCCTGTGAAGATGTACGCCATGGCCTGTGGAGGCGGAGCTTGCATCCCCCAGCCAGGCACGACGCAGACGCTTGATTCTCTCGCCGACCGTCTGATGTTCCGACTGGCATACCGCAACTTTACCGATCACGAATCCCTCGTAGTCAGCCATTCGGTCATGACCAGCAAGGCCGTCTCCGGCGAACGCTGGTACGAAATCCGCAATCCCAACGGCACGCCCAAGGTCTTTCAACAAGGCACGTTCGTTCACGACGGCAATTCGCTGTGGATGGGCAGCATCGACATGGACAAAGCGGGAGACATCGCGCTCGGTTTCAGCGAATCCAACGCCACCACCCTGCACCCCTCTTTGGCCTTCACCGGGCGCGTTCCCACCGATCCGCTGGACACCATGGAGTCTATGGCGACAATCTTCACCGCGAAGGGTTCGGCAACCGACGCCAATCGCTGGGGCGACTACAGCAGCATGGTGGTCGATCCCGTCGATGACTGTACGTTCTGGTATGTCAATCAGTACATTCCAAAGACCATGCCGAAGAATGCGATCACTTTCCACACCCGCGTGGCCTCGCTGAAGTTCCCGAGTTGCCAGTAGGGGACATCGGCGAGAGGCTTGAGAGGTGGGCGTGAAGCTATCCAAGCGTAGGTGTTTGATAGCCGTGCTTCTTCTGATCTTCGTGAGCCGGGTAGCGCGGGCGCAGGAGGAACCTCTTTGCGTCGAGAACTCGCCCGAGCGCCGCGGCGAGTTCGGCTGCAGTATCGTCGAAATCAAGCCGCTGCCCGCTCTTGAGGAATCGGTTTTCTGGCACATTGACCGCTTCGAAACGGGAGAACGTGCACGAGCCCCCGTCGGCCCGGCAAGCATAGCTTTCGAGGCCCCATGGCGCGTGGTGGCTGATGTCGGTCGAACCAGAAACGGGCGAAGCGCAAGCTGACAGTCACCACGGAGGCAGACACGTCGCTCGTGTCAAATTATCGCCGCTCCCGGAGGCGGCCAAGTATTCAATGCTGGTGATCTCGGCGTATATTCCCCCCGGCTTGACATCGCGCGTGCACCTTCACTCCGGTGTAGAAGCCTTTTATGTCGTCGATGGCGAGCAGTGTCTGCAAACCAAAGAGCGGTCGTTCCCCACGCAAAAAGGTGACACGCTGGTTGTGCCGACAGGTGTCACGATGCGGCTCATAGCCACCGGCACAAAGCCGCGTCGCGCATTTGCCGTTATCGTCTACGACTCCTCCAAGCCACCCACGACACGGATGCCGATGGAAAGGGCATCGGAACTGGCTTCGTGCACGAAATAGTGCGCACAGGTCAGGCCGACCGCGCTATCAGGTTTCCAGCTTCACAGGACGGGCCTCACTTCCACATAGCTTTTGAAAACGTCGAGCGGGGCGGTAGTCTAGTCGGCAATAGTTTTCATCCGCCGGTAAAAACACTCGAGGGAATCTCCGCGTGTCCGAGACAGTAAATCTTTACGACAGTGCCTACGGGAACTATGAGTCGGACCCGTACCGGCAGGTCCGCATCGAGACCTATGGCGAAGATTTTGGGCAAACCAGCTGGGTCACAACTGAAGAGTCCGAGGAAATCCCCAAACTGCTTGAACTGAACTCCGACTCTTCTGTGCTGGAAGTCGGGTGCGGTTCAGGAGGATACGCGCTGCATCTTGCGGAGAAAGTAGGCTGCCATGTAGTGGGAGTGGACGTCAATGCAGCCGGAGTCCGCAATGCCAATCAGCTTGCGCAAACGCGAGGTCTCGCCTCGCGGTTGCGCTTTGAGCAGTGTGATGCATCGAAGCCTCTCCCTTTCGACGACAATGCCTTTGACGCCGTGCTCTCGAACGACGTCCTGTGCCATCTTCCCGGACGGCTCGACGTGCTGTGTGAAATGTTTCGCGTGCTGAAGCCGGGCAGACAGATGCTCTTCAGCGATGCTCTGATCGTCGGCGGAATGATCTCCCAACAGGAAATTGCCACGCGCAGTTCGATCGGATTTTACGTGTTCAGTCCGCCGGGAGAGAACGAACGGCTGATGGAAAGGGCTGGGTTTCGCGAGGTCCGCGTCGCCGACACAACCGAGAACGCAGCCCGGATCGCCCGGCGTTGGCGCGATGCGCGCGAAAAAAGAAAAGAAGCCTTGGTCGCTGCGGAAGGCAAGGCCAACTTTGAAGGGCTGCAGCGCTTTCTTTCCTGTGTGAACACGTTAACGTCCGAAGAGCGGCTGCTTCGGTACCTTTACTCGGCGAGGAAGGCCCAGTGACGATTTGTCCGGGACTATTCGGGTTTGCTGACTCCTACGGCTGGGTTCCGGGCTGGCTTACGGTTGCAGTGTTCGACGGTAAGGTCGGCTTGGTTTCGAAGAAGTTGTGATCGTAAAGATTGCGATACATCACTCCGGCAATTTCGGCAGCCTTCGGTCCAAAAGTCGGACGCCCGCCTTCGAGGAAGACGACCACGACGATGTGACCAACGTTCGTCTTGGCATAAGAGGCAAACCATCCGAAACGCGTGCCCGCGTGGGAGCAGGTTCCGGTCTTGCCCAGAACTTCTTCTTCGCTGAAGTTCGTCCGCAGGCGGCGAGCGGTGCCGAATTGCACCGCGCCTTCCATGCCGTCGGAAATCTCGGGGATCAGCGGGGCGATGTCCAGGCGGCGCTTTACGACCGGTTGGAAATTCGCGATATCTTCGGGAGCTGTCGGATGCTGCAAATAATAGAGCGTACCGCCGTTGGCGATGGCTGAGACCAACGCGCCCAGTTGCAGCGGGGTCACGGAAACGCCTTCACCGAACGAGCACATCTTGCCAACGCCGCCCAGCTTGGACGAGATCTCTTCGTTCGGATAAATTCCCAACTGCTCGCCCGGAATACCATAGCCAGCCAGTTCGCCGAGTCCGTATTGATGCGCGTAGTAGCTTACTTTCTCAAAACCCAATTGCCGACCAAGCGCTTCAAAGTACGCGTTGTTGGAGTGCGCCAGCGCCATGGTGAGATTCATATGGTAGCGGCCGCCCAAACGAACTTCGGTCTCCTTGGTGATGATTCCTTCGTTGAGAGCGGCGAGTGCAACGGAAAGCTTGATAGTCGAGCAAGGCTGCGCGCCACTAGAAAGCGCGAGCTTCTGATTGACCATGGCCAGAATGCGGCCGCTGGTGGGCTCAATCGCTACCACCGTACCGTTCATACCGCCCAACGCGTCGATGGCTGCTTCGCGCACAACTGGATCTTCGCCCGTCGTGACGTCGCCTTCAGTAATGTCCTGGGCGAACGAACTGGTGGAGAAGCGCTCATAATAGCGATGTCGGCGATGCGCGGTCGTACTTGCGGAAGTCGTACCGGTCGTCGCCCGGCTGTGCGCCAGATGATGCATGCGTCTTCGCGCATGCTGGCTTTCGCTGATCTTTTGTGATTTCGATTTATGCGTCGTGTCGGAATGGGGACTTATGGTAGCCGCCATGCCAGCCTGGCAGAGCACCAGGAAAAAGACGAATGCGAGAACGAGACCGATGCCAGTAAAACGCTGCCCTGATTTCAATTTCTTGTACCTATCCCCGGAGTTCACCCTAGACTTGCTGCACGAAACCGGCCAATGATCGCCACCACTGGCTAAGTCCTCACTAGCCTAGATGTTATGAAACTTCCCTTTGATAAGCAATCTAAAACGCATTTTTGCGCAAATCGCCACGATGCAATCTAACCCATTGCTAACAATGGAGTTGCGGCTCGTCTGAGGCTTGGGCCCACCCCTTTGGTAACGCTGGCTGGTTACTGGAACGATACTGCCCATAGTGGAAAGGATTTTCCCTTCACGATCTGGGAGCAAACACTTTCGACCCGCTGTCAACCGCGCTATGATGAGCGGCTTCGCCCACCCGTCACCTAGATCGGTGACCGCGGTCCTATCGGATCGCTTATTTTTTCCCTACACTTATTTCGTCCCATTTATTTGTCCAAAGGTAGCAAACCAAATCACCAAGCGTGGAGGACACAATGAAAACCTCTTTCAACATTGCGTTATTCGCGATTGTCAGCATGTTAGTCGCACTGCCAACCGTAGCTCAAAATCCACCGATCCCTTACACCCCACCCGGCTATTACGTGAATTGGACCATTAATCTTCATTCCCCAAACGTGACTGGAGCATCGGGGATCGCGCAGTACGTCATCGTTGCACCGTCAATTCACCCATCGCCTTCACCGGGTCAGCAGAAAGGCGTAGCGAAGCTCTCGGTAGAGTGCGAGTATCTCACCTTCCCGGATCTGACCCCACTTGATGTATTCGTCGGGCCCGGCACGGCGCCAAATGAGCCATTCGGCAAGCTCGTAGGCAAGATGCAGGTAAAGGACGGATCGGCAGCTTTCCTTAGCCTCCGCCCACCGGTTGTGAATCAGGGAAGCACTGTGATAGTCGTGCGCAACGGCGCCATCGTTATGCGAGGACGCTTCTAATTGTGAATGTGGCCCCGTACCGGGCCTTGGTCCGCACGCGGCACGCTCCCGGTCACCCAGGGTATACAGAATCATCGGAACCGCGAAGCAATGTTACAAGCCCGCCGCGCGCGGGCTCTTTCATTCCCGGATCCCAGGCATTCGCCACGAGACTCACATGGTTTCACTACGTTTGCGCAAAAACGCCGGCACGTCGAGATCCGCCTGCTCGAAATTAGCGATCATGGCGTTGCGCATGCTGTCGACGGAGATGGATTCGTTTGAGGCCACGGCAGCGGACACATGCGGCGCCGATTGCTCCATCACCATCGTTGGAGATGGTGGCTCCGGATCAAATTCAGGTTCAGGTTGCGGCTCGTCGAAAAAATCGTCATGAAGTACGCTCTCTCGCGAGATTACAAAACTTGATCGCTCTTCCTGCCGCCGATGGCGGCGGTCCGAGTCCTTGAAGCCAGTGGCGATGACGGTGATCTTCACCGAGTCCTTCATCTTTTCATCGAGCACGGCCCCGAAGATTATGTTCGCATCTTCGTGCGCGGCACTTTGAATGATGGTGCACGCTTCTTGCACCTCGGCAAGTTTGAGCGAAGCCGATCCGGTAATGTTGATGAGGATTCCGCGTGCTCCGTCAATGGCTCCAGCTTCAAGCAGGGGGGAAGCGATCGCTTTTTGCGCGGCTTCGGTGGCCCGGCGTGCTCCGCTGGCCGTCGCAGCGCCCATCACCGCATAGCCCATGCCCGCCATGATGGCTTTCACGTCGGCGAAGTCGCGATTGATGATCCCGGGAATGGTGATGATGTCGGAGATACCCTGCACGCCTTGCCGGAGAATGTCGTCGGCGATGCGGAACGATTCGAAGAAACCGGCATCCTGCGCCACCGCCAGCAGCTTTTCGTTCGGGATGACGATGGTGGTGTCGACCGAGTCCATCAGCTCCGCGATGCCGCGTTCCGCTTGCTGCATGCGGCGTTTGCCTTCAAAGGCAAACGGCTTGGTGACGACCGCGACCGTGAGAGCCCCCATCTCGCTCGCCAGCGACGCAATGATCGGAGCCGCACCCGTTCCTGTCCCGCCCCCGAGGCCAGTAGTTACAAAAACCATGTCGGAACCTTCAAGGGCTTCAATGATTTTGTCGGAATCCTCGAGCGCCGCCTTGCGGCCGACTTCGGGATTCGCACCCGCGCCTAGCCCGTTGGTGAGCTTGACGCCCAGCTGAATCTTCATGGGCGCGCGCGACATACGCAGGGCTTGAAGATCGGTGTTCGCGACCACGAATTCGATGCCCTCCATACCGGCATCGATCATGCGGTTCACGGCGTTGCCGCCGCCTCCACCCACACCGATGACTTTGATCTTGGCGTCGTTGCGGGCTTCTTCGTTGAAGCTGATGCGAATGTCATTTTCATTTTTCATGGTTACTGCACCTCGGTAGATTTTTGTTCTGCACTGCGAAACCCATTAAGACTTTATGCTCCCTTTTTTGCAAACAATCCCATTAAGCGCGAACTCCAGCGGGTGTCCTGCAAGCCGCGGGCGATTCGCGAGCGATGGCCGTAAAAAATCATTCCCAGAACCATGGCGTACTCGGGCTCGGCCAGCGTCGCCGGCATTTTCGCAAGCGCCGTCGGCCACGATAAGCGCAGAGGGCGCCGCAACACCGATTCCGCAATATCCAGAATCCCCGCCAACCGCGATGTGCCTCCGCTCAACACGATACCGCCTACGCAAACATCGAGCATGCCGCTGTGCCGCAAATTGTCGCGCAGCATCTCGAATAATTCGCGCGCCCGTGGTTCAAGGATCTCTCCCACCATGCGTTGCGAAATCAGACGCGAAGGACGGTCGCCGACCGAGGGGACCTCGACTTCATTTCCCTCCGGAATCAGGGTCACGATCACATTGCCGTAGAGTTTCTTGATCTTCTCTGCCTCCGCCAGCGGAGTGCAAAGTCCCACGGAAAGGTCGCTGGTAAAGTGATCGCCTCCAATCGGAATCACCGCGGTGTGAATCACGGCGCCTTCCTGGAAAACGATCAGGCTGGTCGAGCCCGCGCCCAAGTCCATCAGGCACACGCCCAACTCGCGCTCGTCGGCTCGCAACACGGCATCGGCACAGGCCAGCGGCTCAAAAACGGTATCGTCAACGTGCACACCCGCACGGTTCACCGCCGTGACCACGTTTTGCGTAGCGCTCGAACCCGCCGTGACCATGTGCACCCGCACCTCAAGCCGCATGGCCATCATGCCGAGCGGATCGTGAACGCCGCTCTGCTCGTCGAGAATGAATTCCTGCGGCAGCAGGTGCAAAATCTCGCGGTCGGCAGGCATAGGAATGGCCCGAGCTTTGTCGACCGCAAGCCGAATCTCATCCCGCGCAATTTCACGCGCCCGCGTACCCAGGCTGAGTCCGCCGTGACTGTTCATCCCGCGAACATGCGAACCGGCAACTCCCAACAGCGCGTGCTCGATGGGCGCGCCGCAAACGTCCTCCGCCTGCTCCACCGCTTTCTGGATGGACGCCACGGCTTTCTCAAGATCGACGATGATGCCCTTGCGCGAGCCGCGCGATTCCGAAATCCCGTGTCCGCGATAGCGAAGACCAGAGTCGGTCACCTCCGCCACCAGCACGCAGGTCTTGGCGCTGCCCACATCGATTGCCGTCAGAAGATTCTGCTGCTGATTCGCCATGCCCTATGGATTTCCCTCTCCCTTGGCAATCGCGGGACTTGGTTTGTTTCCTGGTTTCACGACAACCGCACCCGTTGCCGGGGTCGCGGCGGGACTGGTCTTCCCTGATCCGCTCGGTGTCGACATAGCTGGAATCGACGTAGTTTGCGCTGACGGAGATTGCGTTGGAGGAAGGCCACTCTTCGCTACAGTTTGATTTTGAGCAACTGCGCCGGCTGGCTTCGGCGTCACTTTCGCTCCCGTTTTGTGATGCGCTTTCTTCGCAGTCTTCTTCGCAGCAACTGGCTTGGATGGAGGAGCTAACGTCGCAGTCGATTTCGGAGCCGCAACCTGACGCGTGATCAGCGCCGCCGGCTTCATCCCTGCGGCGACGGCGACCTTGGCGGATGACTTCGAAAGCGGTGCCTGCCGCACCGTCCCTTGCAAATCCGGATTCACAATGATCTGCCGGTCGTAGCGCAGGTCCACCGATTCCAGTTTGTCGAACTGCTGCCGCCACTCCCGCACGTGGCTCACGTAAACTTTGTAGCGCTCAAGATAGTTGGACGATCCCAGATGCACCAGCACCTCTCCCCGAGGATCGCTGGCGACCACTTTCACATCCTCAGCGTCGGACAAATCCACCTCGCTGAGATCTTGCGAATAGTGAGTCCCGCCTGCGTCCAGTTGGCTGACCAGGTCGTTGTAGATCTTCATGCGCGCGGCGCGAGTGGAAGCGGGCTCGTTCGAACTCATCCCCAGGATCACAGGAAACGAATACTTTTTCTTGCCCGCCGCCGGCAAATCCATGAGCGTGCCCACGGAGTCAACCAGCATGATTTTCGAGCCCACACGCGCAAAGGCGACCGGCGTGCGTTCGTGAATCTCAATCCTCAGGCGGTTGGGAACAAACCTCATAACGCTGGCCGATTCCACCCAGGGAATTTTTTCCAGCGCAGTCTTTCGTTCGCTGAGGGGTACGAAGAAAATGTTGCGCCCGATGTCCCCGCCCATGACTTCCATGATCTGGTAGCGGGTCACGTTCTGCAGCCCGGCAACCTCGATGTTGTCGCTCGATTCCACCCGGAAGCGCCATGAGCGTTCGCCGTAGTGATAAAGCGCAGCGATGGCGGTCCCGCAAAGAAACACAACGCCCAGCGCAAGGACGCTCCAGGTCAGGCCGGTAGCGGCTTTTTTCGGTAAGGTTCCGCGCCGGACGGAGACACGCTTTTGTCCGCGCAGGAAGGGCGATTCCTGTTCCACTTCCAGGTCAAGCAATCGCGCGTCGTCGAGTGCGTCAGCAGACGCGGGGCGCGCGGGCTCCTGGGCCGGTGGATACAACTCCTCCTGCAAGATGGTGGAACCGCTTTTTCGCGCCATCAATCCAGGTCAGTTGTCGTCAGTGAATCGCTGAGCGGAAATAACTATAACTGCTTTTCGCGAATTGAGGTAGATGAAAGTTGGTCCCTTTTGTGAAAAAGTGATCATCGAGTTCTGGGCCTCGATCTTGAGATCGGCTTTTATTAGAAGGCCGTCATTCCGAGCCCCGCACTTTCCAGCGGGGCGAGGAATCTCTCTCGCGGCATTTCATAAGCGGCCTATGCTCCACGAGCGGGAAGTTTCGCGCGTACGGTGGAAGGCGGGATCCCTTTCACAAACGGCGGCGCGCAGGCGCATCAATCAACTATTGCGGTTTGCCGTGGCCGAAGTAAATGATCTTTCCTCCCCGGATTGTGTAGGCCACCTTGGCAAAATTCCGCACGTCGCTCACAGGATCGCCATCGAGCACGACTAAATCGGCCTTCATCCCTTTCTCTACCCGACCTTTCGTGGTCTCCTTGAAGAACTCGGCAGGATTGGTCGTAAGCGATGCCAGAATGTCGTGCCACGGCATGGCTCGGCCCATGAATTCGAATTCCTCGCTGGTGTCGTACTTGGACTGGAAGCCCACGTCCGTCCCGAACAGAATAGTCCCGCCCTCGGAGAAATATGACTTCAACTCGTCCACCCCCGACTGCACCAGTTTGTCCACCACGGCAGGGTCCGGGACCACCGTCGTCCACAGAGTCAGAGTCGGGATCAAGCCAGTGTGCTGCTGCTTCATGCGCGACAGTTCATCCGCCGTAAAGTAGCCTGCCGCCGGAATGGTGTGCGCCAGCACGTCGACTCCGCCCGCCAACGCATCGTCCACACCCGCCCAGTTCTGCGGATGGGCAAAAACCGGTTTTCCCTGCGCATGCGCGACATCGACCGCGGCTTTTACGATGGCCGCATCCATATTGACTACCGGCTTGTCGCCCATGAATGAGCCGGTAAACAGCTTGATGCCGTCGAAGCCCGTCTTCAGATATTGCTGCGCGATTTGTTCCGCTTCTTGTGGGCTGGCCGCCTCGGGCAGCTGCATTTCGGGAGGCAGGTAAACCGGGTGTCCGTTATGGGGAAAAATATCGCCCGCCATCAGGATCTGGGGGCCGGAAATCTCTCCGCTTTCCACCCGACGCCGGAGAACTAGCGTGTTATTCGGGTCGGAACCAAGATCCCACACCGTCGTGAATCCCCAACGGGTAAGCATCTCCTCCATGTGGGCATCGATTTTCTCCGCCGAAGCGTGCGCAGCGTCCGCCCACCCACTTTCGAAATGCACATGGCTGTTCCAGAAACCGGCGACGATTACCTTGCCGGTGCAATCGATCACTCGCGCAGACTGGGGGACCTGCAACTGCGTGCGCTTCCCAACCGCAACGATCTGGCCGTCTCGAACAAGCAGCACTGCATCGTCGACGGGCTCAGCGGTCGGCGAGGCATAAACCTTACCCCCTTGAAGCACGAGGTCAGGACCTTTAGCTGCGATCGCGAATGGTGCCGCCTGGCTCAGCAGCAGTAAAAGGGCAAGCACGACAACAATACCGAGCTTCATATCAAGCCGCCCGCTTGCTTCGGCTCCCCTTCGCGATCCCTTCCACCTGCCCCAGGTGGTTGAGGTCGTGCCCCGCGAACATGCGGACAATATGGCTGATCGTCTCCTTGCCGCGCTCCTGATGCATGCCGTAGTTCTCCCACAGATTCTTGGGCAGGGCCTTCAGCATGGCCAGGTTGTTCTCCCGCAATGCACGAAAGGCCTCGAGCGAAGCCGCCGGATCGCGCCGCGCATAGGCGAATATCTCGGCCCAGACGTCCTGATCGAAGGGCTGGATCGACACGCCGTTGCTGCCTATGATCAGCCGCATGCGCCATCCGCCAACCAGTTCCGCATCCGCCAGATGAGCCAGAATCTCCGCAATCGACCACTTCCCCGGCTCCGGCCTCTGCGTCAACTGCTTCTTGCTCAGCGGCTTGATTAACTTTTGCAGCTTCTTCGAAGTCTCCCGTTGCACCCGCAACGGGTCTTTGCCATCGATGTTGCCCAACATGCGCTGAATGTATTGCTGCGGAGTTTCCTGCACGAAATCCTCCTGAAGGGGAATAGGTCGTTCGATTTTGACTTTCAAGAGCAGAAAAGGAAAGCGGAAAAGTCAGGTCGGCCTCACAGAGCTCAGTCAAACCGATCTAAATCGTTCCATCCCGATGCAGTTGCGGCATGCTCATCCGCAGACTCTGCCGCGGACAGACGATCACGTGGTCCAGGTGTTCGACTGCGACCATCCGGGCCTGCGCGGCCTCAACCCTTGCCAGCGCGGCCTGATGGCTCGCGATGACCGACTGCACCGAAGCCAATCGGGTCTGAGCACAGGCCAGCCGTGTCTGAACGCCAGCCAGATGAGTCTCTCCCCGGCCAAGCATCATTTCCGCAGTGGCGATATAGCGGGTGGCGCTGCCGGAGACCTGCTCGACAGCGGCCATTGCCCGGTCGGCCAAGCAACGGACGGAATCCCCATGCCGCACTGCAAAGTTATTGCCGAAGAACAAAGCAACTACGCCCACCGCCATCCAGTATGAAAGCTTTTGGGATACCATGTGCCACTCCTCTTAAGTGATTTGAGGCTCTGGTTCTCTGACCCGTTACGTTGTTTAGACGAGGCATCGCGAAGTTCGTTATCGACGTCCGCACAATGTTATGTACGATTTCCTGGCTTAAAGGGTTCCAACAAAAACAGCCCCGCGGGGTCTCGACCGGCGAAGTCCGATCCCAGTTCGGATGCTCCCGCAACCCGTAGCAGATCTTTTTTGCGAGCCTCCGTTAGAAAGTGGGATTTGGATGGTCGTGCCAGTGAAGCCAACCCGCAGATCGCGCATCTATAAACCGGTGCGTCGATGACTTCAGCAGCGGAACACATCTTCCGAGGGAACATTATGGAAAAAGTGAACATCGCCGAGAAGTTTGCCCATATTTCGGAATACTGGAAGCCCTATATTGCCGCCGAACTCAACGGCCAACACGTAAAACTTGACAAGCTGAAGGGTGAGTTCGTCTGTTGGTGTTGAAAAACTCGGTTTGGAAGACGCATTTTCCCTCAGGGGAGTTTCTTCCGGTTGGTGTTTTTTCTTGCGGTAGTCTGGCTTACGCGGTTGCCATCGCTGGTTGCGATCTCCTATTGAGGAACCGCACCAGTCGTTTCAGGTTCTGTGCCACGGCCGCGAGGTAGAACTGCTCACGCACGAACTTGATTCTGCGTAAGCGCAAGCGCCGCAATCCAATCAGGTTCTTTAGTTCCGAGAACAGCGCCTCCACTTTCCGTCGCTTGCGTAGCGCCACGGCGAACTCCGGGGTCTTGGCTACCTCCTCGGCCTTCTGTCTTGCCGCTTCACAAGTATGAATCGCGATCGTACGGAACTTGCCGCGCGTGCACTGTGGCTTCTGCTCACATCCTCGACAGCGCTTAACCGTCGAGTACCGGTGCGCACGGTTCCGTTTGTTAATACCCACATAGTTCAGGGGCTTGCCTGCGGGGCACAGATAGCGGTTTTCTTCCGGCACGAAAGTGAACTTCTCGACCCCGTAGAGATCAGGGGGCGAGTTCGGACCTTCCTTCACGCGAATGTAAGGTGTAATCCCACGTTGATCGAGCCATTGCAGCATTTCCCCGTTGCCGTAGGTGTTATCGGCTGCCACCCCCTTGGGCCGCCGACCATATCGTTCGCAGTAGCGATCGATCATAGCGCGTGCCGCCGCACTCTCCTGACTTAAACGCGCGGCCGTCGCTTGCACCCCCACGATCACACAGCTTTCATTGTCGATCAGATAGTTATCGAAATAACCCAGTTCGGCCGCACGATTTCCCTTGGTCAGGTACGTCGAATCCGGGTCGGTGGTCGACACCTTGTCTTGCTGATGGAGGGGCTCGCCATCGCCGTTCTCCTGCTCCAGTTCTTCCAGGTACTTCCGCGCCCCATAGTTCACTTGCGCGGCCTCCGTGAACTGTTCGCGAGGAATACGACTGTGGTGGCTCGCGTTCGCCATGATGAAGCTGCCATCGACCGACATCTGCTCGCCCTCCACCAGACCCGCCGCCATGCACTGCTCTACGATGCGCTCAAACAACTCCTGAAACAGGTTCGTCTCCTGAAAGCGGCCATGCCGATTCTTGGAGAACGTCGAGTGATGGGGAATCTCCTGCTCGAACCCTAACCCGGTGAACCAGCGCCACGCCAAGTGCATGCGCAGTTCTTCCAGCAACTTTCGCTCACTGGTGATGCCGTAGAGATACCCCAGCAACAGGATCCGCAACAACACTTCGGGATCAATCGACGCTCGACCGGTTTCGCTGTACGACGCACGCAACTTCTCCCGCACAAAATCGAAACTGACGTAGCGGTCGATGAAACGTAACAAGTGGTTTTCAGGAACCTGATCTTCGATGCGGAAGTAGTAGAACAGCGACTCCGAACGGTCGTGTTGCCCCATCATAAGCAGCCAGCCTCCGAGAATGGCGATTGCCTGCAGCATCACTAACTCTCGTCTGCTTATAACTGGCTCTTGTCGCCCTCGCAAGCACCAACTCGGTGACTTTTTCAACACCAAC
>CAWIMI010000002.1:0-67785 GCA_963837015.1 uncultured Acidobacteriota bacterium
GGATATGCGCTTCGACGTTCCGGTCATTGGAGTGAAGACGATTGATGTAATGCGGAAAGCAGGCGCAACCTGTCTCGCGTTGGACGCCGGGAGATGCCTGCTGCTCGACGGCGACGCGATCACCATCGCGGCAGATGCCGCAGGCATCGCCATTGTGGCAGACTAGATTGTCTCAAACAACAAAATTGCAGGAGTCTTCCATGTCTGAAACCATCCGTCTTGCCGACCAAATACGCCGTGCCTTTGAGGGGGAAGCCTGGCATGGCGACTCCCTCCTCGAACTGCTCAAGGGCGTCGACGCCAAGACGGCGGCGGCTCATCCGATCAAGAACGCGCACAGCATCTGGGAGCTCGTTCTGCACATTGCCGCCTGGGACGGCGCGGTTTTGAAGCGTACCGGTGGCACTGCGGTGGAACTGCGCGACGAACAGAACTTCCCCCCGGTAAAGGACACCAGCGATAGGGCCTGGAGCAAAGCCATCGAGCACGCGAAGCAAACTCATAAAGAACTGGCGAAGGCGGTCGCAAATTTTCCTGATTCGCGCCTGCAGGACCAAGTTCCGGGCAAGGCCGAGAGCTACTACAACTTCTTCTACATGTTCAGTGGCATCGTCCAGCACGAGCTCTACCACGCGGGCCAGATCGCATTGCTGAAAAAGGCGCAGACTCGATGACCCGGGTTCGACATCGACCATTCGCATCGCTGATGATCGATTTGCAGTTGTTTGTGGTTAAATCACAAGGTCTTCCGGCAACCTGCCGCCCGAGAACTGAGAACTGACTGACAACCTCATTAACGTCGCCGTGATTGGCGTGGGCACTTTTGGCCGCAACCACGCTCGCGTTTACCACCAGCTTGCACAGGAGGGCATGCCAGTACGGCTGGTCGGAGTGGTGGATCCAGACACGGCGCGGGCTGACGCAGTGGCGCGCGAGTTCGCCTGCCGCAGTTTTGGCTCGATCGAGCAACTCATCACAACCCACAGTGAAGTCCAGGCTGCCTCGGTCGCGGTGCCTACCAGCCGTCACCTCACCACCGCCCAGCAGTTGATGGAAGCCGGTATCGATGTGCTGATCGAAAAGCCTCTGGCCACTTCTCTCGCCGAAGCCGACGAACTCATTCGCATGGCAAAGCAACTGGGCCGCATCGGTCAAGTCGGACATCTGGAGCGCTTCAATCCCGCAGTTCGCGCCACGCTTCCCGTCATAACCCGGCCCATGTTTTTTGAAGTCCATCGCCTTAGCGTATTTACTCCCCGCTCGCTGGACGTGGATGTCGTGCTGGACCTGATGATTCACGATCTCGACATCGTGCTCTCATTCGTGAATTCTCCGGTCAAGGAAATCCGGGCCGTCGGGTTGCCCATCCTTTCCGGCAAGGTAGACATCGCGAACGTCCGCCTTGAATTCGACTCCGGGTGCGTGGCCAACTTCACCGCCAGCCGGGTCTCGACCGAGCGCGTCCGCAAGTTGCGCTTTTTTCAGCCCAGGCAGTACGTGTCTCTGGATTACGGCCGTCAGGATGTCCTGGTCTTCAGCGTCGGTCAGGATGAGGCCTCGGGAACTCCCTCGGTGAATCCACAAATCCAGGTGGCAAAGCCTTCCACTACCGGAGAAGAACCTCTGCATGCGGAACTGAAATCATTCCTTGAGTCGGTGCAGCGGCGTTCCCCGCCAACGGTTTCTCTGGAAGACGGACGCCGCGCTTTGGCCGTGGCTCTCGACATCGTGGCCTCGATTGGCGAGCACGGAAGAAAGATCGATCTGGAACGATTCACGCCTGATCCGCCCGAAGTGTCAAGTTTTGTAAACGGCATGCCCGGATTTAACCATCTGGATGCAAATCCTTGGTTCTTACACTTTCAGACCTTCGCGGATTCGCGGGAAAGATGCGAAAATAAGAATACTGGGCCGCAGGCACCATCAAATTCGCGACGGCAGACTCGAAACAGGCAGGCACCGAGGGAATCTTTGTCCTTACAACTAATGCCACTCTGTTCGTGTCTAACCAGCAGATAAAGTTGTTCGATGTCAACTACGCAAATCCCGCCAGCCGAATCCGGCTCCTTCGACGCCAGCGTCGCGGCCTCCGGAGGGCGGAGATTTATACGATGCGCGTTACTGGGAGTCCGCGTATCGCGAAATGGTCGAAGCGCCCGCTCTCATCATCAAGCTGCAGGACGATCTGTCCGAGTCGCGCCGGCGTGAGGCTTTCTGGATTTCCGTCGTCGTCCACTTGGTGGTCGTGCTGCTCATCGTCAATTCGCAGAAGTTAGCAGGCTTTATGCCCCGGCGAGCCGTGGTGGTTGTGAGTCCCGAGTCAAACCAGAAAGACCTGACCTACCTCGAACTGCCTCCCGATGCACAGAAGGTGACCAAGCGTCCGGACACAAACATCATCTCGGATAAAGACCGCATCGCGACCTCGCATGCGCCCCAACTGGATCGTCAGGAACTCAAGAAGATTTTGGACGCTTCGCGTCCCGGCAGACCGAATCCGAGCGGACCACCAAATCCGCAACCGGACTCAGCACCACCTGCTCCGGCGGCTGCCCAGAACGCTGCGCCCCAACCGTCGGCGCCACCACCGCCCGCTCCGCCCCAGGTCGCAAAACTGCAGACGCCACCGCCGGCCCTGACTCCCCAGGCGGCATTTGGCGGCGGCGCGATGTCCGCAGGTTCGGCCATCGATCAGGCCGCTCGCGCGGCTGCCGCGAATCGTGGAGGATATGGCGGCGACGGTGGAAATTACGGCCTCGGTCTAGGCAGGAAACCGACGGCTGCGATGGGACCGCTGGAGGTTCTCACCGACACCATGGGCGTGGATTTCGGCCCTTATCTGCAACGCGTGCTGCACGACGTGAGGATGAATTGGTACAACCTGATTCCTGAATCGGCGCGCGCCCCGCTGATGAAGAAAGGCAAAGTCACGATCGAGTTTGCCATTCTCAAAGATGGCACGGTCGCCGGAATGAGATTGGTCGCGACCTCCGGCGATGTGGCCCTCGACCGCGGTGCCTGGGGCGGCATCACCGCCTCCAATCCATTTCCGCCCTTGCCCAACGAGTTCGGCGGCCAGTATCTCGGATTACGATTCGCCTTCTACTACAACCCCGACAAATCGGACCTGCAGTAGCCAGCTTTGCTACCACACCCTGCAACGATTCACTCTCACCATCGGCGAACCCGCCTTGCAATGAAACGCCTCCTGAAAGTCCGGCATGTTTGAGACCACGCCGTTGGCGCGGTATTTGTCTGGAGAGTGCGGGTCGACGGTAGCACGCAGGCGCTTGGTTTCGTCGCGGGTGCTGGCGCACCAACTCTGCCCATAGGCGATGAAGAACCGTTGCTCCGGCGTGAATCCTTCGATCGGCTCCGGCTTCTGCTCTTTGGTTTCCTCTTTCCACGCCATGTAAGAAATGATCAGACCGCCGAGATCGGCAACGTCCTCGCCCAGCGTCAGCTTTCCGTTGATCTTGATGTCATCCACAACCGTGTACTGCGAATACTGATCCGAGATGCAACTGGCACGCTGCTCAAAAGCTTTGCGCATCTTCCGGCGTCCACCAGTCGCGCAGGTTGCCTTGAGCGTCGAACTGGCGGCCTTCGTCGTCGAAGCCATGCGTGAGTTCGTGGCCGATGGTGGCGCCGGTGTCTCCGAAGTTCGGAGCGGCATCGGAATTCGCATCGAACAACGGCGGTTGCAGAATGCCCGCAGGGAAATTGATGTCGTTCATCTGCGGATCGTAGTAGGCATTCACCGTGGGCGGTGTCATCTGCCATTCACCGCGATCCACCGGCTTGCCGATCTTCGCCAGTTGACGATGAAATTCGAACTCCCGGGCCCGAAGTACATTGCCCATTTCATCGTCGCGAGCGATGGTCAGCGCGCTGTAGTCCCGCCACTTGTCGGGATAGCCGATCTTGTTGGCGACTGTATGCAGTTTCTCCAGCGCATGCTGTTTCGTGACGGGCGTCATCCACGATAACGAATTAATATCCTGCCCCATGGCATCTTCGATCTCCTTAACCATCTTCTTCGCGCGCTGCTTGGCTTCAGGGCTGAAGGCTCGCTCCACGTAGGCTTGGCCCAGAGCTTCTCCGAGATCGTTGTCCACATAACCCACGCAACGCTTCCACCGCGGCTCGAGTTCCTGCTGCCCCTGCAAGGTCTTGCCATAGAAATCAAAGTCGGCGTTGACGAAATCGGAAGACAGAAAAGGCGCATTCGCATTCACCAGATGCCAGCGCAGATAAGTCTTCCAGCTCGCGAGGTCCTGGTGTTCGAGCTCCGCATTCAGCACCTTGAAAAATTCCGGGGTCTCCACATTGAGCGCTTCCACAGAAGGCAGGCCGACTTTGGTGAAGTACGTCTTCCATTGAAACGACGGGCTTAGCGTATCCAATTGTCGCGCGCTCATCTTGTGATACAGCTTCTGCGGATCCCGCCGCTCCACCCGCGTCAGCGATCCTTTCGCCAGCGCCGTTTCAATGCGCATGACGGCCTGCGCCTGGGCCGCAGCTGCCTCGGGCTTGTCGCCGAGCAATTCAAACATCTTCTGCAAGTGAGCGACGTAGGCGTTGCGGAGTTCGACCGATTTGGCATCGGTCTTGAGATAGTAATCGCGGTCTGGCAGCCCCAGCCCGCCCTGGTCTAACTCGGCAATTACCTGACTCGAATCCTTGTAGTCCTGATCGGATCGAAAACGAAACAGGGCTCCGCTCGCAACCATGGTTCCGGCGACGCTGGCAATCTCCTGCTTGGATTGCATCTGTTGAATGCGGTCGAGAACCGGCTGCAGCGGCTTGATTGCAGCGGCGTCGATCGCTTTCTCATCCATGCACGCCGCGTAGTAATCCCCGATCTTTTGCTTCACCGCATCGCGGTCCGGTGCCGGTGCCGCAGCGCTCTCCAGGATCTCGCGCAAAATAACCTTGTTGTCGTCGTCGAGCTTCGAGTACACACTCCATGAAGTTTGATCCGGCGGAATCGGATTCTTCTTGATCCACGTGCCGCAGGAGTAAGTAAAGAAATCCGCGCACGGATCCACACTCGCGTCCATGGAGTTGACGTCAAGCACAGGCTGCGACTTGCCCGCAGCAGTCTGTGCCGACACGACGGAGCAACCTGCGATCATCGCAAGCAGCACCAGAGCACAGCAAATCACAGCGAATGTCACACGATGCATTCTGTTTCCCAGACCAACGCTAACCGGATACATTTCCAGCGCCTACCACGCGCACTCGGCATCAGCCGGCTGAAACCTGAAGCTGACAGCTGCCCTCACGACTTCTGCAACCGGATCGAGCCATCTCCCGTATGCACTGTAACCAGATTCCCGCCGCCATTGATCTTTCCGTGAATATTCTTTTCGCTGAGTCGTCCCTCGACGGATACCGGAAGATCCGCTTCAATGTGTCCGTCACTGGTATGCAAGTCCACATCGGCAGCAAAATTGGCGGGCACTTCGAGGGTAACGCTTCCGTCTCCGGTATGCAGGTTCCAGTTCGAAGTTACGGCCGAACCGGGCAGCGCCCGGGCATCTATGCGTCCGTCTCCTGTACTAAGTTCAAGCACGTCGAATCGTCCAGTGGCAGTAATCCGCCCGTCTCCGGTGCGCGAGCGTAGCGTGCCGTCCACTGCATCAATATCCTGATGACCATCGCCGGACTGCAGGTCCATATCACCCTTGAAATTCGCTAGGCGAATGGCGCCGTCCCCAGTATGCAGATTCACACGTCCCTCCCGCGGCATATGGATCTCAACATCGACTCGGTAGCCATGGAAGTTGAAATTGATGATGTGAACGTCGTGCGGAAAATGAATCTGGATTTCGACTGAGTCTCCGCTCTGATGTTCCTCGATCTTCAAGCCATGCTCGCCAATCTTGTAATGCTCGGACGTCACGCGAGCTTCAATCGTCTTCTGGTCCCAGGTATCCACATGAATGTTGGCGTCAGAGGTCTCCACGCGGAGGTCGGGTTTTCCCGTAATCGTGTAGGTCTTGGACCACTCATCGGCACGGGCGAATGCAGCGCCAGCCAGGCAAAGCCCCAACGCAACCAATGCAAAACGTTTCATAGATTTCTCCTGAAGCCGCGCGGACACACTCCCACCCGGCGTTAGACGGTGATACGTAACATTGGTCACCGCAGTTCACGGAAAGTCGACCGCCTCCCGCAAATTTCGAGGGACTGCCGTTGCCTTCCGGCGCTACAATGTTGTTATGCCCGCGTCGGGCCCAAAACGACAGAGGGATTCGTACCCGCCCGAGCACCCATCCTCCGAACACCACCGCACGCCGCAGGTCTACACCCTCGAAGCGACCGGGTTGCTGGTGATCGCAGCTCTCATCCTGATCCTGATCCTCGCCCGCTACTGGCATCAAATTGCCTGGGGCGCCCGCTGATCGTGGGTCGCGATCCGCTTCTGATCGTAGTGTTGGGTCCAACGGCAAGCGGGAAGACGGCGCTCTCCGTCGCACTCGCGGAGCGCCTTCGCGGCGAAGTGGTCAATTGCGATTCGGTCGCCATGTACCGCGAATTCGAGATCGGAACCGCGAAGCCAAGTGTTTCGGAGCGTGCGCGGGCTCCGCATCACCTGCTCGATTTTGTCGATCCCACGGGCTACATCACCGCCGGGGAGTATGCGCGTTTGGCGCGGCAGGCACTGGCTGAAATCAAGGCCAGGGGCAACGTGCCGATCGTGGTTGGAGGCACCGGGCTCTATCTCCGGGCTTTGCTCGACGGCCTTTTTCCAGGTCCTCAGCGTTCGGAAGAACTTCGCGAAAGGCTCCGTCAACGCGTGGAGCAATACGGCGCGGACTATCTGCACCGCCTGTTGCGCCGCCTCGATCCCGAGGCCGCCGCAAAGATCCACGCTAACGACGTTCCCAAACTCATCCGGGCGATCGAAGTCTGCCTCGGCTCGCGCCAGAAGATGACCGAGATGTGGAAGCGGGGCCGCGATCCGTTGACCGGCTTCCGCATCCTGCGTCTCGGCCTGAATCCCAACCGGGACGCGCTCTATGCCCGCATCAACCGGCGCGCGGAGCGCATGTTCGAGTCGGGGCTGGTGGAGGAAGCCAAACGCCTGCTCGAAAAATATGGTGACGCCGCTCGCCCGCTTGGCTCGCTGGGATACAAGCAGGCGGTGCAGTTGCTTCGCGGTGAAACCGACTCCAAAGCCGCGCTGCAAGCGGCCCAGCAGGCGCATCGAAATTACGCCAAGCGCCAGATGACCTGGTTCCGCCGCGAGCCGGAAGTAGCGTGGCTCGAAGGCTTCGGCGACGATCCAGCCATCGAGCAAAAAGCAATAGCGCTGGCTGTAGAAACGTAGCTGGCTGCGTTTCTACGGATCACTCTGCAGCCTCAAGCTTCTCCGCTATCTCCAGCAACTTGGTGACGCTGTTCCAGTTTCTGCCGGTGCCGGCGGTCTTCAACTTTTTCTCGACCGTTACCCACGACAGCTTCGAGCGGCCCATGCCGTCGGGAAAATAAATGTAGACCTCGCGGCCGTGGATGTGCATTTCCTCGGGGTCGGCCTTGATCTTGAGAACCTGCTCCAGCGCCTCGGCAGCAGGATGGCTCTCGAGAAACGTCACCAGAAGTTTGCTGGGCTCGATACCGCGCCGGTTTCGGAATGGGTTTCCCGCAAGCACGTCTTTGAGTTCGGAAGTGGTGCGAAGAATGACCCGGGGGCGAAAACCGAAATTCTGTTCGATCGCGTCTTCAATTCGCTTCGCCAGCGTAGTAAGATTCCGCGCCTTGGTCCGGAAAACGACGTTGCCACTCACTACATAAGTCTGCGCGTCCCGAAATCCGAGCGACTCATAGAGCGCTCGCAGCGCGTCCATCCTGATCCGGTTGTGGTTCACAAGATTGACGCCCCGGAGCAGGGAGACGATCACAGCCATAGCGAGTCCAGTATATGCGCCGAGCGGATAATGTCCTGGGACACGACCCTTATTCGTGGGGCCGGCGAGGTTGTTTGAGGTTGTTTACTGTTTAGTACAAGGTATATACCCCTAAAAATGCATTTTTTCGCCAGATCTATGAAAACAAAGGGTCTGTTTTGGAGATACCCAGGTAAAATACCACTTCTAAAGGACTTAGCGGAGGGGCATTTTACCTCTCTAAGTCTATGAAAAGATTAGGGGAGTTGAGATATACCTATAAAGCATTTCTTCTAAAAGACTTAGCTGAGGTGTTTTCCGTGGAAAACTGTACGGTCGACAGGATATAGGCGTCTTTACGACGGGGAAGCCTCGGAAATTGTCAAAGAGCAGGATGCAGCCTGCTGTTATCAAACAGCTAATCAACTTGTCAATATGTTATCTGCATAGGGGGACTAAGTCAACGGAAAACTGTGGCACTTGGGATCGTGACCTCGAAGGTCAGGTCTTGGCGCGTTTCGCGCTCCGTAGGGCTCACCATTTGACCTCCGGCGTGTATCCGGTCGTCCGGCTTCGGACGCGACTTCGTCGAGACCCACCGCGGGCAGAACTGCTGGTTGTGTCCCGGACAACCTAGAGCGATTCGTCAAGGGTGGGCCCGTCACACGATATCGTTGGCCGTGAGCGGAGTTTTCTCAATCCATTTTCAAAACAACGACGGTGATGTCGTCGTGTTGGGGCGCACCTTTCGACCATTGAGATACGACGGCGATGATGTGGTTCAGGATTTCCTTGGCGCTCCTCTGAGACACTTCCGCAATCGCAGCGCGCAAACGGTCCTCGGAAAACTCTTCCTGCTGCACGTTCATGGCTTCGGTTACGCCGTCCGTATAGGCCACCAGAACGTCGCCGGACCGCAGTTGCACTTCGCCTTCGTCGAAGTTGCCGTCGGGAAACAAGCCGAGCACCAGGCCGCCGCGGGACAAGTGCTCAAAAACCGCGCCTGACTTCTCCGCTTCCGGATCGGATCCGCGAAGCAACAAGGGTGGATTGTGTCCGGCGTTGACGAAGAGGAACAAACCATTGGCCGCGTCGAGTTGGCCGTAAAAGCAAGTCACATATCGTGCTGTGGTAACAGAGGCGCAGATGAGCCGATTCAACATCGCGACTACGCTCTTTACCGGAACCTGCTTCTGGGAATTAAACAACTGGCCGCGCAACGAAGCCTGTACAACCGACATCATCAGAGCGGCGGAAATCCCTTTGCCGGCGACGTCCGCAACGCAGATACCGACGCGGCTGTCTCCGAGCGGCACGTAGTCAAAGTAGTCTCCGCCCACCTGCGAGGCGGACTGGCAGAAACCGCAGAGATCGATTCCCGCCAATTTCAGTCCGGTGGCCGGCAGCAAATTCCGCTGTACCTCGGCGGCTACGGTCAACTCTGCCCGCAAGCGTTCATGCTCCACCAGACGCTGCAAGAGTTTTGTGTTCTCGATCACCAGGGCCAACTGCCCGGCTACACTGTCCAGCATCTCCCGCTGTTCTGGACTGAATCGATCGGACTCGCGCTTCGCCAGAGCGAGGACGCCCAGCAAATCACCCTTGGTCCTGAGTTGCACCAGCAGAGACGACCGCGTCTGCAGCAGCACGTCCCTTTCCTGCATGCGTTTCTCCAGAACCTGAGGAGGCGCGTCGGTTAATGCCAGTTGCCACGCGCTCAATTCGGCCGCGTCCAGTTGCAGTGGCGAGGACAAGCTTTTCAATCGCCGGATGACAAAGGAGTCGGATGAAAGCGCGAGTTTCGCATGGCTGCCCGAGATCGATTCCAGAGGAATCGCAGTGGAGACACGGCAAGAGAAGTCCCCGGAATCGTCATCGCGAATGAAAAGAGAGATCGCCGGAATCGAAAAGGCTCGAGCGACAACGTCGATCAGAGATTCGTAGAGGGTCTCGACGGAACTCGCCCCGCGCACAGCGGAAGAGAGATCGAGCAATCGGACCGCGCCCTCCGTGCGCCCAGTCGAACGACGCCTGGAGGCACGACCTGCGTCCGGCGCCTTGGGTGGATGACGGAGAAACTTTATCTTTATTTTGGGAAAAATCCTCACGTTTAATCCTGATGCAAAGCAACCATCGGATCCACGCGCGCAGTTCTTCGTGCCGGAATATAAGACGCAACCAGCACCACGAAAAACAACAGCGCGGAAGCCCCGACAAAAGTCAGAGCGTCGTAGCTTTTTACATCAAACAGTAAAGTGGACAGCAACCGGGTCAGGGCGAATGCGCCGATGATCCCGGTCACCAAGCCCAGCACACCCACGACCGCACCCTGGTTCAGAACCAACTTGATGACATCGAAACGCTGCGCGCCCAAGGCCAGCCGGATTCCAATCTCACGAGTATGTTGCGTAGCTAAATACGAGAGCACGCTGTACACGCCGACGACGGCCAAAATGGTTCCGAGCAGGGCAAAAATCACAGTCACATTTCGCGTGAATCGGCGACTGGCGATGGAATTATCCATGACCGTCTCCATGGTCTTCACATCGTAGACGGTCTGATTGGCGTCCAGGGAAACGACTTCGTGGCGAATGGCTCCGACCAGCGCGTCCGGATCACCCACGATTCGAACCACGAGGCTCATACTGTTTGCGACTGCTCCGGATGCGTCGTTCAGGAAATAAACTTCGGGACGGGGAGGGGCGTCCAATCCCGCCTGGCGGATGTTTCCAACCACTCCAACGATGGTGATCGCCTGGCCGTCGACGAGTTCGTCCAGTATGCGCTTGCCTAACGGATCTCCGTATTGAGAGATCATTTGCGCAAACTTGTCATTAATCATCGCGTACTGGCCGTTGTGGCCAAGATCGCTTTCGGAGAGTTCACGCCCGCGTTGCATCGGAATATTGAGCGCGTGAAAATAGCCCGGGCTCACGAACCGGATCTCAATCGCCCACAAGGGATCGTTGACAAAGTGAGGTAAGCCCTCAATATTGACGGGCCCGTTAAAGCCCCATGTTTCCACAGGCAACAAATTGATCAGGCCAGCCGCTTGCACTCCGGGCAACTGCTCGACACGGTGTCGCAAATCATTGTAGAAACGGGCTGCCGCGTCCGGCTTATAGGCGTCTTGCGCCAGCGACAACTTCGTGGCCACAACATTCTGTACCTGAAAACCGGGATCCACCTGCTGCAACCGCAGAACCGTCTTCATGAGCAGGCCAGCACCAATCAGCAACACAATCGCCGCCGCAATCTCACCCGTCGCGAGCAGGCCGGTCGTCCAATTGGATTGCGGGCTGCCCGCGGACGTGCCTCCCTGTTTTAACGCCAGCTGGATGTCGCTCTTGGATGCCTGCAGGCCGGGCACGATGCCACAGAGCAATCCAGTGAGAATGGAAACAACAAAGGAGAACAGCAGCACTCGCCAATCCAGCGCCACTTCCTGGGCTCGCGGCAGATAAGGACCAGCCCACGCCACCAGGCCTTTCATCCCGATCATGGAGAAAATGATGCCGATGATTCCTCCGAGCAGGGCGACGAGCACGCTCTCGGCGAGGAACTGCCGCAACAAATCAGCGCGCGACGCCCCGAGCGCGGTGCGTATTGCAGTCTCCCGTCGCCGGACTGTGGCTCGGGCGAGCAAGAGATTAGCGACGTTTGCGCATGCGATCAGCAGGACAAACCCAACCGCGCCGAACAGCGCCAGCATAGCTGGCCGGGTCTTACGAACCAGTTGTTCCTGCAAGCTGAGAATGAGAGCCGATCGCCCGGATTGAATATCAGGGTATTGTTGGGCGATGCGGTGGGCGATAAGGGCGATATCCCGTTGAGCATCGGCAAGGGAGGCTTGTGGTTTCAGACGACCGATGACCTCGAACATATGACTGCCGCGATCATTTGCCAGCGTGGGTGGGACCAGCAGCGGAATCCAGGCCTGTATTTCAGGCGAAGGGTATTGAACGTAAGCCGGCATCACCGCGACGACCGTGTGCGGCTCGGCGTTGAGAGTAACTGTCCGCCCGATTACATTCGGATCCGAGTCGAATTGACCCCGCCAGAGCCCCTCGCTGAGAATCACCAGGTTTCCGGTGCCGGGTAGATCTTCTCCGGGCAAGAAAACGCGTCCCAAGAGAGGTTGAACTCCCAAAACTTCAAAAAACTCCACCGCGACGGCAGCACCCGACAAATGCTGCGGATTCGTGCCCGACCGTAACGTGATATCTACGAACGAAATAGCCGCCAGGGCCTCGAAAGTTGTATTTTGCTGGCGCCAATCCTGCAAGTTCGGCCACGATACGCTGCCAGTAAAAGCGTTCCTCGCCTCCCAAAGGCGAGCAATCCGTTCGGAATTCCTGTAGGGGAGCGGGCGAAGCAGAATGGCATTGATCAGGCTGCAAATAGAGGTATTGGCTCCGATAGCGATTGCCAGCGTAAACACTGCCACCATGGTAAAGGCGTAGTCCTTGCGCAAACTTCTAATCCCGACCGAGACGTCTTTCAGAAAGTTCATCTGCAATCCCCAAGATTCATTTGTGCGACTGCCACGTCCGGTACATTAAACCGAAGTTACGAAAACTGCGAGTAATTAGGGATCAAATTGTCCTCCCTTGGTACGAGCGGATCGCGAGTTTTGTTCCGAATGGCAGGCGGGCTTCAAGTTAGACGGGTCTCGACACCTTGAACTTGGACGAATGCCCGTGTTCTTGGAAGCCGGATGTGTATCTGTTTTGTCTGGCAGTTCTGCCAGCTGTTCAGGCGAACCACCCTGCCTAACTTGGTTTGACAAAGAAATCGACCGTGAAGTTCGCGCCAGGGTGGCCCGTCCAAGCTTTTGTTTGGGGATTTCCCTGGGTGAACGCATCCGTACGGCGGGGCATCCAACGGGTGCTGCGTTATACTGACTTCAGATATGGCGGGTGAGCCCCTAAAGACGTTCTACCTCGAAACTTTTGGTTGCCAGATGAATGCGCACGACTCCGAAAAGGTCGTGGGCACGCTGGTTTCCGAGGGATACCGCCAGGTGCAAACCGTCGAAGAGGCCGAACTAGTTCTCTACAATACGTGTTCCATTCGCGATAAGGCCGAGCAGAAAGTTTTCAACCGACTGTCGGATTACAAGAAATTCTACAAGCAGGGCAAGCGTTTTGGCGTGCTGGGCTGCGTGGCGCAGCAGGAAGGCGAAAAGATTTTCGAGCGCGCACCGTATGTTTCGCTGGTCTGCGGATCGGCGTCTTATCGCAATCTGCCGCAGATGCTGATTCAAATAGAGAACGCACAGATCGAGGCAGGGAAGCCGTTGCGCGTCACAGGATTGGACGACCGCGAAACCGACGAGTGCTTCGAGACCGAATTCACCGCCCGCACCAATCCGCATCGGGGATACATCACCATCATCGAAGGCTGCGACAAGTTCTGCGCTTATTGCGTGGTTCCGTTTACGCGCGGCAAGGAGCGCAGTCGGACATCAGAATCCGTGTTGTCGGAAACCCGGCAGATGGCCGAACTGGGTTATACCGAAATTCAGTTGTTGGGACAGAACGTAAACTCTTACAAAGACCCGACAGGGAAGAGGACCTTCGCCGAATTGCTTGCGGCGGTGGGGGAAATTTCAGGCATCAAGCGGGTGCGATTCACGACCTCCCATCCCAGAGATTTTGGCCGCGACATTGTCGAAGCGATCGACGCGGTCCCCACTCTTTGCGATCACGTCCATCTGCCAGTGCAAAGCGGTTCTGCGCGAGTGCTCGATGCGATGCAAAGGCTTTACACCCGCGACGAATACCTGGAACGCATCTCATGGATCAAGGTGGCCCGCCGCGATATCAGCATTACCAGCGACATCATCGTGGGTTTTCCGGGCGAAACCGAGGCTGAGTTCGAGCAGACTTTGTCGTTGCTCGAGGAGGTCGAATACGACGCGATCTTTGGATTCAAGTATTCGCCCCGCCCCAACACCCCGGCGCTGAGTTTGGAAGACGCAATTCCGGATGAGGAGAAGGCGCGCCGATTGGCCGTACTCAATGAGAGACAACGCGAGATCCAGAAGCGGCGCAACGAAAGGTATCTAGGCACGACTCTTGAAGTAATGGTTGAAAGCAGGAACGAAGCTCGCGGGCAGTGGAGTAGCCGGACGTCGCAAAATAAAGTCTTCAATTTCACCGCTCCCGAAGGGGCGAAGCCCAGCATTGGCGCGTACGTGACCGTAGTGACCACGGGAAGTTTTCCCAACAGCCTTTTGGGCGAAATGGTGGTATAAGAAGTTTTTCGGAGATCACGATGGAAGTCGAGATGAAAATTCGCGGGCTGTTAATGGACCCTGTTACAAATATGCCGATCGTGATCCTGAAAGACGCGGGAACTGACGCGGTACTGCCCATCTGGGTGGGCATTTACGAAGCAAATGCAATAGCGCTGGAGATTGAGAAGGTAAGCACCCCGCGCCCAATGACCCACGACCTGATAAAAAACGTCCTGGTCGGCCTAGATACTCACGTCCATAAAGTTGTGGTGACGGAGTTGCGGGAAGATACGTTTTATGCGGTGATTTGGCTGGAGCGCGACGGGCGGATCGTGAGCGTTGATTCGCGGCCGTCGGATGCGCTGGCCCTGGCTTTGCGGGTGGACTGCCCGATCTTCGTCGAGGATGAGGTTTTGAAGAATTCCAAGTTGGCGACTACGGCTTCTGATCGCGTCACTAGCGAAGAACTTCGCAAGTGGCTGGAAGGCCTGAATGACGAGGATTTAGGGCGCTATAAGATGTAGGCGATTGAGTCGTTGAGTAATTAATTCATTGCGATTGGGTAATTCGGTTCCTCATGCCTGATCCGGCGGAACAACTCCAGCAAATTTACGTGGCGGGATTCGAGTTGAAGGTCTTCGACCGCTTTCCCAAATGCGTTGGCGTGGTGCGGGATGACTGCATCGCATTGCTTGTGCCGTCGGCGGATGGATTGCAGATGCTGGGTACTCCGGGATGGCAGATGGGGGAGGCCATGGGTGTTCTGGTTGAGACCGGAGGCCGGAAGGTTTTTCAGGCCAAGGAGGAGGTCGTCGAGGCCACGCCAGAGCGAATCGAGGCGCTGAGGCGGTTCCGGGAGGACTTGGAGAAATTGCTCGGACCGACGATATGAGCTGGTAGGCATTGCCGTATGCACATAACCGTTAACCTCGACTCGGATGTTATGGAGGCAGTGCGTAGGTACGCTGAAGGCCGGACCCTGTCTCTGGGCAAGGCAGTGCCGAGTTGGTGCGTAAGGGAGTACGCGCGCCCGTCGGCCGGCGAAAAGTGAACGGAATTCAAGTGGTAGACGTGCCTCCGGATTCGCCGCGTATCACGACTCGACGTGTGAAGGAACTTGAGTCCGAGGAAGATGCCGATTTGCTGCGACGTGGCCGATCGGCGGGTACCACTTCGCCTTAGTTTACATAATACCCATTATCGGACATTGCACATACTCAACGTCGTCGCGAGAACAGCCGATTCCTCCTTGCTTCGCTCCCTCGGAATGGCAAGTGTTGAATAAACTCGGTCAGTTGTTGTTTGCGCGCGACAGTTGTGCGGTGGCCTCCCCAGCTAACACGATCTTGGCGTGGAACAGCGTGCCGGCTAGCCGGGTCGCGATAGCGATCAGTTCCCTTTGCCCAACGAAGACTTTGACTATGCTGGCTTGGGAGAGTTCGGGCAGATTCACTGGGCGACCGGCGCGGATGCGTGTCGCCATTTCTTCGTTGGCGCTGACGCACGGAAACTGCGGCAGAAGTTTGCGGGGATGAATGAGAATGTCTTCTGTTTGACCCGTTCTTACAGCCTCAGCCAGCTCGTCGAGCGTATGGGCGTCGGCCAGTTCGAATTCACCGACTGCCGTGCGGCGCAACGCCTCGAGGTGTGCGCCACAGCCGAGTTGTTGGCCCATGTCATGGGCGACGGAGCGCATGTAGGTTCCGGAGGCGACGCGGGCGCGAAAGCTGGCTCGGTCGTTATCGACGCGCGAGATCTCCAGTTGTTTTATCTCAACCTGCACCGGGGCTAAGGCAACGTCGGCGTGTTTGCGAGCCAGCTTGTAGGCCGGCACTCCTTGAATTTTCTTGGCGGAAAACGGGGGTGGGGTCTGTTCGATCATGCCTTGAAATCGGCTGGCCAGTTGGCGCACCCGGTCCAATGACGGGGTTACTACCTGGGCTGGCCCGGTTGTTTCTCCCTCGGCGTCGTAGGTGTCGGTTGCAAACCCGAAGCGGATCGTGCCCTCGTAGGTCTTTTCCGATGCCAGATAGAACTGGGCCAGTCGTGTCAGATTACCAATGACCAAAGGCAATACTCCCGTCGCGAGGGGATCCAGGGTACCCAGGTGTCCGACCGACTTCTCTTGCAGGATGCGCCGTACGCGGTTAACAACATCGTGCGAGGTCAAGCCGGAGGGCTTGTCGATAATGAGGATGCCGTTCATGGTTGGTTCGGCGATCAAGGAATTTCTTGTAACCTAGGAGCCGGAGTATCCCAAGCAATGACTGCTATCCTTGTAGTTCGGCGTGATCCGGACAGCAGCAGATTCCTCGTCGCTTTGCTCCTCGGAATGACAATGGTGGAGTAAAGAGTCGAATGACAATGGTTAAATAGAGTTTCGGAATGACAAGTATAGGGTTGTAGTTCGTTGTTAGTGGCCCTGTGCTGGTGGTCGGTTGCTGATTGGCTCGGCATTCGATTACCCGGCTCCCAACTTATCAGATTACGACAATTTCTTGATCTCGCATGATTCCCCTAAGCGATGACACGCCGCGATTCAGCACTCCATTCACTACTTACTTCATTATTGCTCTGAACACGGTTGTGTTCCTGTTTGAACTGTCCGTTGGCGAACAGAGTCATCGTGCACTGAATAGCCTGATGTATCAGTTTGGGGTCGTGCCCGTGCACTTCGAACGGGCGTTGGCGGGTTCGCCTGCCTTTTCCCTCGACGGACTGTTTCTCCCGCTTCTCACCTCGATGTTTCTGCACGCCTCGTGGCTGCACCTCATCGGCAACATGTGGTTTCTTTGGATCTTCGGTGACAACATTGAGGATCATCTGGGCCACTTTACCTATCTACTTTTTTATTTGGTGAGCGGGTTCGCGGCGGCGGTCGCTCACATCCTTCTCAATGTTGGATCCAACGTTCCCAGCGTCGGGGCGAGTGGTGCCATCGCAGGAGTGATGGGGGCGTATTTCGTGCTTTATCCGCGAACTCGCGTGCTCATGTGGTTTCCGCCGATCTTTTTCTTTCATTTGCCGGCGTGGCTGGTGCTGGGATACTGGTTCTTAATGCAGTTCCTGAGCGGAGCGGCAACCTCGATCGCGGAAACCAGCCAAGGCGGCGGAATTGCGTTTTGGGCTCACGTGGGAGGCTTCACGGCTGGTGTCGTTTTGATCAAAATATTGCCGGAACGGCCTCGAAGATACCGCTACGCTCCCTGGTGACCGAGTTGCCCCCATCCACCGGCTGGGGCGTTGATGCCTAGCCGTGCCGGGGGTACAATCGCCCTGCTCGGAGGTCCAAAAACCGAATTCGCGGAGGGATGTATGACGAAACAAGCTCTTCTGCTTGTGCTCCTGATGGTTCTGCTGCAAGCCTCAGTCATTGCTCAAGACACAAAATCCCCTAATCCGCCTGGTTATTGCAAGCCTTGCCTGTTCTACGGAGGGGATTTCAGCAACTCCGCAAATGCAAGTGGCCTGGCCAATGAAGAGGACGTTCTGGTCAAGGATTCTGAGATATTGGTTCCCTTTGATGTCCCGAAGACACAACTGTGGGACGCAGTCGGTTTGTTCACGAACGACTTTTCGACGGTTAGCCTGATTGACCCGGCGAAAGCCGCCTGGTCAATCTCAGCCGGTGTAACACAGGGGAGTTGTGGCAAACCCCTGGCTTCCGGCAATTCCCGCGCGACCTTTAAAGCCACCGGTCGCAGCGCATTCGGGCTTAACGAATACACCGCTCTGGTGAAGATCAAGGCCGTTCCGCTCCAACCTGGCAGATACTGGCTGACGACCGTACCCGAATGCACCAATACCGCGAATTGTGGCTCGGCGCGGTATTACGCGAGCGACTTTGTGGGGAAACCGCTTGATCCGTTCGGTCCGCCGGAGCCTTGTAACCAGGCGTACTGGACTTCGAAGACGCTCGGGGAGAACTGCAACCGCGTGGTGGCCAAAGGCTGCGGCCGATTCTCGGCGGGCGTGCTCGGAACTAAGCAGGGCGCGGACGAGTTGCTCGAAACGACGACTGACCAGTAATGCTGAAGCGAAGTGCATGGCCAGGCCGAACGGGCGAGGATACCCGCGCGTGCATTTTGCATCCCGCTATAATGGTTGATGTGAGCGTCGACCCAGTTCAGCAGGTTGCTTCGGCGGAGTTTCCTACCCGATGGGGGAAGTTCCGCATCTTTGGATTTCAGGCAGGAGCCAACGGCGGCGCGAACCTGGCGAAAGGCTCCGCGAGCAAGGAGGAGGCTGTCGCCATCGTGATGGGCGATGTGCATTCTGTGCCCCCGCTGGTTCGTATCCATTCGCAATGCCTTACGGGCGATGTCTTCGGATCGCTCCGTTGCGATTGCCGGCAGCAACTAGAGATGGCGCTGGCTATGATCGCCGAGCAAGGCGCGGGGATCTTGATTTACGAACAGCAAGAGGGCCGCGGCATTGGCTTGATGGCTAAATTGCAGGCCTACGAATTGCAGGACGCCGGCCTCGATACCGTCGAGGCGAACGAACGGCTGGGATTCGAAGCGGATCTTCGCGCTTTCGCGATGCCAGCGGGAATTCTAAAGGCTCTGAGCGTATCGAAGGTGCGATTGCTCTCGAACAATCCGGATAAAGTTGCGGCGCTCGAACGGGGCGGGATTGAGGTGGTTGAACGCGTTCCCTGCGAAGTGACTCCCAGCAGCCATGCCGAGGATTACTTGAAGACCAAGAAAGAAAAGATGGGGCATTTGTTTAGTTCGCGGTGACTAACGACGACAGCAGATTCCTCGCTTTGCTCGGAATGACAATCTGATTGGGCGTCTTCAGATTGGCAACTCTCAGTTGTTGCTCGCTGCCGTGAGGACTGCGCGCTTGGTAAACACGCGGATCATCTCTCGCCGATATTCAGGCGTCAGTGCCGACGTGGTCAGCGGTTTTGCGGTTTTCGCGGCTAAATCTCCTACCGCTTCGGCGAGCGCTTCATCCATTACTTTTCCTTCCAGCAACTCGCTCGCACCCTTGACTAAACGCGGCGCGGGATTAACAGCCGTGACGGCTACGCGCGCAGCGGCGATGTGGCCGTTCGAACGCTTCATCACGACGGCAACTCCTGCCAGCGGATAATCGATCGAACCTCGAACACGAAGCTTGCGATAGACCCCGCTATATCCTGCCGACGATTCGGGCAGGAACACTCGTGTGACCAGTTCGTTAGGGTGCAGAGTGCGGTAGGCGACGCCGTCGTTGGTATAGAAGTCGCGCAGCGGAATCCGCCGCGTACCGGTCGGGCTGGCAATTTCGATTTCTGCGTTCAGGCACAGAAGAGCAGGTGGCGTGTCGCCGGAGAACGCCGCCCAGCATTTGGTTCCACCGGGAGCCACATGGCACAGGTCGCCGTCTTTCTTGATGCAGAAGCCGCAGCTTTTGCGCCAGGTAAGCGATTGGTTGTACCACAGGCAGCGCGTGTCGAGGCAGATGTTGCCGCCCAGCGTGCCCATGTTGCGAAGAAGTGGCGAGGCGACAGTCGCGGCAGCTTCGGTAAGCACCGGGTAACGTCGCCGCAGAAGATCGGAATGCTCGATAGTGGTTAGCGACGTTAAAGCCCCGATCTCGAGGTCACTTCCCTGCTGGCGAATGCCTTTCAGTTCCGCGATATGGCGGATGTCGAGCACGTATTGAGGCTCGAACAGCTTTTGCCGCATGGACGGAATGAGATCGGTGCCTCCGGCAACAATTCGGACGGTGCTCGTGGGCGAGCCCGCGGCCGCGCCACCGTTGCTGTGCTTTGCAAGGAGCGCGATTGCGTCGTCTAACGTGCGCGGCCGCAGCAGTTTGAATTGCTGGAGACTCAATCGTCACCTCCCGCTGCAGCGGGTGCTTCACGGCGTGAGGGATCTAGCGGATGTCGATCTGGCCCCTTGCCGCGATACCAGAGCGATCCGCCGTGCTCGCGAAATCTTGCGGGTGAAGTGGGATCGATCCCTTCGGTGAGGTTGATGTGTTTTGCGTTCTTCTTGGCGCGCAGAGCGGCGAGCACGCGCTCCGGCGTGAACGGAGATTCGTGTAAGCGAATGCCGACGGCGTCGTAGATCGCGTTTGCAATCGCGGGGATGGTCGCGGCCAGCGAGCCTTCGCTGCACTCTTTCGCGCCGAACGGGCCTTCGGGGTCGATGCTCTCGACGATGATCGGTTCAACCTCGGGCGATTCCACCGACGAAGGGCTGCGATATTCGAGCAGGCCGGGATTCATCAGCATGCCGTCTTTCCAGACCATTTCTTCGGTGAGCGCCTGGCCCATGCCCATCCAGACCGAGCCGATGATCTGGCCCTCGACGGAGACAGGATTCAGGGCGCGGCCACAGTCATGCGCGGCCCAGACTTTGTGGACGGTCACCTCGCCGGTTTCTTCATCGACGCTCACTTCAGCGACCTGGGCCGAGTAGGAGTAGGCGGGCGAAGGTCCGACTCCTGCGCCTTTATGTTTGCCGCCGCGGGCATCGGGAGGCGGCGCATAGGAGCCGGTTCCGGTGAGAGCGCCGTGGAAGTCGATGGCGGCGACTACAGCTTCTTCGAAGGTCATCCAGTCTTTGGGACCTTCCTCTTTGCGTTTTTGCTGTAGCGAGCCGCGCAGGATTTGTCCTTCGACGCGGCCACTGACCGAGGCTCCGGATTGAGTGACTTCGTCGTCGGAAGTCTTTGGCACGATAGGCGGAGCACTTCCCTTCTTGTAAACGATATCTTGACGGAAGACTAAGTCTTCAGGCGCACAATTCATTTTGCGAGCGGCAGCCGACGCGATCTGCCTCTTGACCTCTGTTGAGGCGCGCAACGTAGCGTTGCCCGCCATGAACGTCACTCGGCTGGAGTAGGAACCAATGTCGATGGGAGTAAGGTCGGTGTCGGCGGCGATGATCCGAACGCGTCCCAGAGAACAGCCGAGGACTTCCGCGGCGATCTGGGCGGTCATGGTGTCTGAGCCTTGCCCGATTTCGGAAGCGCCGGTGTAGACGACCACTCCTCCGTCGCGATCGATCTTAATGTTCACGGTGGAGTGGGGCATGTCAGAGCGGATGATCGAATTTGCTGCCCCGCTGACATAATGGCTGCAAGCAATGCCCAGACCTCGACCTTTTGCCAGCTTGCCTTTGCGTTGCTTCCAGCGGGAGCGCTCGATCGTTTTCTCGATACATTCTGGCAATCCGTAGCTCTGGACGCGCAAGCCGTTCACGGTAATGCAGGGCGGCTTGAGAAGATTCCGTTGACGAATCTCGGCGGGGTCAATTCCGACCTTGGCGGCAAGTTCGTCGAGTTGCGATTCGAAGGCGAAGCGGACGTTCACCGTTCCGTGACCACGCATGGCTCCACAGACCGGCTTGTTGGTAAGCACACGGTAGCCGTCGTATTGAATGTTGGGAATGTCGTAAAGGGCGCCCAATAGTGCGCCGGAGTAGAGAATCGTGACGACACCGTAGGAGCAGTAGGCTCCGCCATCCTGGACGACGCGAGCTTTCACGGCGGTGATGCGGCCGTCGTTGGTGATGCCAGTTTTCAGGTCGATGATGGTACGCGGGCGTCCGCGATGCGCCCAGAAGACTTCTTCGCGAGTGTAGGTGATCTTTACCGGGGCCAACGCTTTTCGGGCGGCGATGGCTGCGATGATTTCGAGCGGGATGACTTCACTTTTTCCGCCGAAGCCGCCGCCTACCAGCGGCTTGATGACGCGAATTTGCGACATCGGCATTTCGAGCACGAGCGAAAGTTTATGTTGCAAGTAGTAGGGAACCTGGGTCGACGACTGAACTGTCAGACGCCCGCGGTTGCCGGTGCGCGGATCGATTTCGAACGCAGCCAATGTCGAGTGGGGCTCCATCGCGGCGTGGGTGACTTCGTTGGCGATAAAGCGGGCTTCAGCTATCTGGTCGGCTTCGGCAAAACCTTTCTCGGGATCTCCGAAAACGTGGTGGTAGTCTTTCTCGAGGTTGTGCGGCTTGTTGTCGTGGATCAGGTTGGTCTCCGCTTTCATTGATTCTTCGGGATCGAAGTAGGCGGGCAGGACTGCGTATTCTACGTGGATCAATTCCAACGCCTGATCGGCCGTCGTCTCGTCGACTGCGGCAACGCAAGCGACGTTGTCGCCGACATAGCGGACTTTATCGAGGGCAAGCGCGTATTCGTCGTGGCCGACGGGAAGGATGCCGTAGGGATTGGGGGCGTCCTTGCCGGTGACGATCGCAACCACGCCGTCCAGTTTCTCGGCGCGGCTGGTGTCAATGCGTTTGATTCGGGCGTGCGGGTATGGTGAATGCAGGATTCTGCCGATCAGCATTCCGGGAAGGCTGAGGTCGTCGGTGTATTTGCCGGCACCCGTGGTCTTGCCGGCAGCGTCGACCATGGCAGTGGGCTTGCCGATTACGGAGAAGCCGTCGGTCTTCGTTTTGCTCATCGGCGGTCGCTGGTCATTGGCCACTAGAGATTCCTCGCTTCGCTCGTAACAACGGCAGCAGCAGCGGTTGCAATTCCCTTCTGTTCGGCGTCGATCGCGGCCTTGATCGCTTGATACATCTGGCTGTAGCCGGTGCAGCGGCAGAGATTTCCACTGAGGGCGCAGCGAATGTCATGTTCTGATGGTTCAAGATTTTCGGAGAGCAGATGCTTGACGGTCATGATGAAGCCCGGAGTGCAATAGCCACACTGTGCTCCGCCCCAGTCGCCATAAGCTTTCTGAATGGCGGCCAAGCTTCCGTGTTCGCTCACCCCCTCGACCGTCGTGACTTCCTGCCCTTCACAACTGGCGGCGAGCAGAGTGCACGACATCATCGGGATGCCATCGACGAGCACGGTGCAGGCGCCGCAGGACGAGTCATCACAGCCGCGCTTGGAGCCGGTGAGTTCGAGATCCTGACGCAATACATCGAGCAGCAGCTTGCTCGGCTCGAAGGCGAGCTCGTGCGTGCGGCCGTTGACTTTCAGTTCGATGAGTTCTTTTTTCATTGCTTGTTCAGGTTCTGGCTTCGTGCTTGATCGTTCGCCGTTAGCCGAAGCTTCTTAATATCCAAAATCGGCTTGCGCGGCGTAGGCGTGTTGCTTTACGCCCAATTCTTCTACGCGGCATGCGCCCAGTTGGTTCATGTACACGCGGCGGTCGGCGACGTTGCGAACCCAGCGATTTAACCACGCGTCGCTCTCAGCTTTCGTTTTCGTGTGTTCGTGATATTGGCGAAAGAATGTGTCGTCGCGCTTGTAATATCCCTGGACCGGCGAGGGATGCGCGCCATATGCGCACTCGACTACCGCACTCACGAGAAATCCGGGAATCACGGTGCGATTGGGATCGCTCGAAATCACCTCAGGCTCGACGATTTCCTCAGCTACTGCGATCACGCGTTTGGCAGCTCGAACTCCTTCGATCATCACTCCGAAATTGCCCCAGCAGTGGGCATTGCCTTCGCGATCAGCGCGCTGCACGTGAACGATAGTGACATCGGGGTTGAGCGCTCGGACGGCGTGCAAGGATTCTTTCGGCTCAAAGGGAGAAAAGACTTGATAGAAGAAATGATTGCCCTTCGCGACATCGCTGCCCAAGGCGGTTCGCGTAGGAAGAAACGGTACTCCCATTGCACCTGCCTGTAGCGCCAGGGCGACCGTGAAATTGGTCATGTTAAAGACCTTTAGTCCCTCCTGCTCGACGGCACGGCGGAAGTTGTAGGCGGAACCCATCATCACATTTCCTACCCACGCGGCGATGACCCGCTCGACGCAACCAGCAGCGATGAGTTGATCGAAAAGAATGTCGGAGATTGGTCCAATCAGGGTGAGACCGCGCTTCTCTTGACGAATGATCTCGTGCCCAGCGGCGAAAGGGATCATTTGTTCCATCTGCAGGCCGAGCGCGACCGACGCGCCATTGGGAACAAATTCAGCAATCGCATCCTCCATGGTTAGCAGCTTAGACATCGGAAACTTGGCCATCACTTGCCCTTCCAAACAGGCTCACGCTTTTCGAGAAACGCATTGATTCCTTCGCGCGCATCTTCGGTTCTCATCAATTCGTCGAGATAAATACTCTCAGCCCGCGCCAGGCCCTTATGAAAATGAATCGCATCCCACACGTAGATTGCCTTCTTGGCGCTGGCCAGCGCTAGGGGGCTCAGCTTTTTCAACCGGTCAAGCGACCGTTCCGCAGCCAGCTCGACCTCGGTATCGGGGACGGCTTCGTTAGCGAGGCCGATGGCCGCCGCTTCCCTGCCGGTGATGCTACGGCCGGTCAAAATGAGGTCTGCCGCGCGTTTCTGTCCAACGATGGCAGATAAAACCGTTGCCGCCACTGGTGGATAACATCCCAGCTTGATTTCGGGGAAACCCCACGTGGCCGATTCCGACGTGTAGACCAGATCACAAACCGCAGCCAGTTCCGCACCTCCGCCGAGGCAGTTTCCGTGCACACAGGCGATGGTCACCTTTCGGCTGTTAATCAGGGCGTGAATTGCGCCGTGAAACTTGGCGAGCATTTCGTGGACTTTATTCGGCGCGTGGGCGGCCACGTCGACGCCCGCGGAAAATACCTTTTGTGAGCCGGCGAGAGTGACAATCGAAATCTCCGGATGTCCATCGATTTTCGCTAATGCCGCCGCTAGTTCTTCCATCGTGGGAATGTCGATAACGTTCACCGGCGGATTATGCAAGGCGATCC
The DNA here is from genome assembly GCA_963837015.1 of uncultured Acidobacteriota bacterium. GTDB lineage: Bacteria > Acidobacteriota > Terriglobia > Terriglobales > Acidobacteriaceae > JABDBE01. Next base: position 24,803 of record CAWIMI010000002.1, read on the forward strand.
GCGCGACCGGAGCCTGAAGCTCGAGAGTGATCCGCGAGTCGTTCGTCATTGCAATGACCACGGCGAAATCTGACAGCCGATCCCCGAACTGCACGTCCGGAACAACGATGCAAAATTCGTAATCACGCTATTTCGTCCAAAAACCGTCTTTGTCATATTCGCGGATGGCTTGCAACTCAGCGGCGCTCGGCTCTTGCGTTTGCGCAAGCGCTTCGCTCACCTGTAAATCCCATCCAGTACTGCTCAGAACATCAGTCGCTTCGATCCCCGGATGCACGGAAGCAAGATACGCTTCTCCATCTTCGCCAAAACGCAACACGGCCTTGGTCGTGATTACGGCGGACGGCCCACCTCGAGTCAGACCTGTGCGCCTCCGCCATCCGGCGCCGTCGCCATTGCCGGGGCTGGTCACGTACGCAACCCGCTCGGGCAAACGATGTTTGCCATGCTCCAGCAAAACCACAAACCGATGGGCGAGAGATGCAATGTCACAGGCACCTCCGGACCCGGGCAGGCGCGTCAAACCTTTCGGACCGCGTACCTCGGTCGAATTCAGATTGCCGAAGCGATCGACTTCAGCCGCTCCGAGAAACCCCAAATGAACGCGGCCAGATTGCAGCAAGGTCATCACGCCGAGCATGTCGAGGCACTGTGTCGCGCCCAGGATATTCGGTGGATCAGCCATGGTGTAGATCAACTCGGGCGCAGGGGTGGTGCGAATGACGCCGTTTTCAAATAACCCGACCGCGCTCGGAGCGTGGGTTTTCTTTGCGACTACGAATGCGATGAGCGGCAGCCGCATGCCTACGAAGACAACCTCACCGTCGCGGATTTCGCGAGCCGCCGTGGCCACCATCAGTTCGCCCATCGTGTAGGGAATGGCTGTCACACTCGCTTGGTTCGTGATATCAGTGGCACTGGTCACAGGCGCAATCTCTACGGAACTTTGCTCCGCTGGACAGCCGAGGGCGGCTGTCCCCACGTGTTTGCAGGCTTACAAGTTAATCGCGGACTTACGAACTTCTCCGATGGACGCCAGCGGATCGCGCGCACCCTCTTTGGGCGCAATCCATTTCTTCTCGTTGGCGATGATGTCCAGCAACAGCTTCTTGTCTGCAGGGGTCGGCATGAAATCCCTGACGTGCTCATCGTAGTGCTTGTCGTCGATGGGTTCGCCCGTCTGGGCGTGGAATTTCTGTCCCGCCCAGCGTCCGATGTTGCGATTGAACCTGATATCCGGCGCGTACAGCTTTGGTTCTCCTGGCTTCAGGACACTATTGAAGCGTTCAATCAGTCCAGCCACCTCGTCGCGATACAAATGCCGGTTGTAGTCGTTCAACTCGTCAACTTTCGCTTCTTGGGTGTTTTTCGGTTCGTCGTAGCGACCTTTGACGCCCCAGACGTACGCCCAGTGCGCCGAAGAAGAATTGTCAGTACCGAATAAATCGTAGGAACTGGAGATCCACTTGTTCAGATATTTCTGAATGAGCCAGGCTGGAATTACACCTGCCTCGACAATACGGCGGAGGCCGTCGTTACCGGTGCCCATGTGGAAAGCCTCTTCGCGCAGCATGTAGGACATTGAGCGACCCAGCGGTGCGAAGGCGGAATACTTCAGCATCTGCAGTTGGAATTTGCCGTCGCGGTCGACGAAGTCAGTGTAGGTGAAAAAATCCATCCAGTTGTCGACCTCGACGTTGAAGGCGCCCAGCAGGCGCTTGTTTTCGAAGGCACGGCGTTCCAGCATTTTCTGCGCCTCGACTTTACCAGAGTATCCGAAGTGCTCGACCAGAAGCGCGCACATCTGCCAGCCATGACGCATTTCTTCGATCATCACCCGGGTGATCGCTCTTCGATCCCAATCAGTGGGTGCGCTCTCAAACAGATTTCGCTGCTGCTCGACGCTAGCGAACTCGGTATCGCCCTGATACACGATCAAGTTAATCAGAGCATCGCGCATCTGCTGCGTGGGCACCTGACGCAAGTTTTCCCACTTGCGGCGGCCTTTGAAGGCACCGAACTGGATTTCGTCGGTTTCGATGGCGCCGTACAGCGTATCGAATTTGAAGTTGGCGATTTCATCGTGATTAACGCCGATGTCCTTTCGCCAATCGTCGAACAAGCCGACCCAATCACTGAAGGTTCCAATCTTTGCGACTTTACCTGGCATACGACCTCTTAGACTTTTGACAAATTGTTACTCAGCTACAGAGACATTGCTAGCAACGTCTCTACGCCATGTTGAGCCAAACTGTTTTCATCTCCGTGTAATGCTCAATAGCATGCAAACCTAGCTCACGACCGAAGCCGGAGCTTTTGTAGCCACCGAATGGCAGGGACGCATCCATCAGCCCATAGGTATTGATCCAGACCGTTCCGGCTTTCAGCTGCCGAGAAACCAAGTGCGCTTTCTTTACATCGCGCGTCCAAACAGCGGCTGCGAGGCCGTATGGATTGTTGTTCGCCTGCGCGATTACCTGATCTATGTCATCGAAGCTCAAGGTCGCAAGCACCGGTCCGAAGATCTCTTCCTGAGCGATCTTCATTTCGTTCTTCACGTCCCCGAAAATTGTGGGTTCGATGAAGAACCCCTTGCCGCCGTCGATAGAAACGCGATTTCCACCGGCAATCAGTTTCGCGCCTTCTTTCTTTCCTGCTTCGATGTAGCCGAGAACGGTTTCCATTTGTTCCTGGCTGACGATAGCGCCCATGCGGGTTTTCGGATCCAGCGGGTCGGCGGGCTGCATCTTTTTCGCGCGGGCTACAAGCTTTTCGAGAAATTCGTCTTGCACTTTGCTCTCGACAAACAAGCGCGACCCCGCATTGCAGACTTCACCTTTACCGTAAAAGATCCCGGTGATTGCGCCTTTAACGGCGCTGTCAATATCGGAGTCGGCAAAAACAATATTGGGCGATTTGCCGCCGAGTTCAAGAGTCAAGCGCTTCATGCTGTCGGCAGCGCTGCGCATGATTTCTTTGCCGACGTCGGTCGATCCGGTAAACGCAATCTTGTCGATTCCCGGATGCCGAACGATCATTCTTCCGACTTCCGATCTCCCCGTTACGATGTTCAAGACACCTGCGGGTAAGCCCGCTTCAACGGCTAATTCGCCGAAGCGAAGCGCAGACAGCGACGTCAGACTGGCGGGTTTCCACACAATGGTGTTGCCGCACGCCAAAGCGGGGCCGAGTTTCCAGGAAGCCAGAAGGAGCGGGAAATTCCACGGCACGATCATTCCAACAACGCCCACGGGCTCGCGCAACGTGTAGGTGAATGCAGTTTCGAGAGTGTTGACGGTCTCGCCATGAATCTTCGTTGCCCAACCTGCGTAGTAGCGGAGAACGTCGATCACCATCGGCATGTCGACGTAGCGGGATTCGAAAATTGGCTTGCCGTTATCGAGGGTTTCGAGCTCGGCAAACTCGTCGACATGTTTCTCGAGCAGGTCGGCGAGCCGCCAGATCAGGCGTCCACGTTCGCTGGCTGACATCTTGCGCCAGGGACCGTTGCGATCTTCGAAAGCGCGGCGAGCCGCAGCGACGGCGCGGTCGACATCGGGCGAGGAAGCTTCCGCGATCTGGGTCAACACTTCGCCGGTCGCGGGATTCGTGGTATCGAAGCTCTTCGAAGCGTCGACCCAATGGCCGTCCACGAGTAATCGTCCGGACGAGAGTTTCGTTTTGCTGGCAGTAATCATCTGTCTTCCCTATCCGTAGCTATGGAGACGGGTCGTCCCCCAGCATTTGACTACTCTATTTCGCCTTGAAATTCGCCGGGCGCTTCTCCACATACGCGGCCAGGCCTTCCTTGGCATCTTCGCTTTGGAAAAGCAACTGCTGGTTTTCGCGTTCGACTGCGAGCGCGGATTCCATCGGAATTTCCCAGCCGGTCTGCACGGCGCGCTTGATGCGTCCCACTGCTTTAGCTGCTTTGTTCGGCGGGCAGAACTGGCGAGCGTATTCTAAGACGTTCTCCATGAAGTTCTCGCGATCGAAAATGTCGTTAATGATCCCGAACTCTTTCGCTTCTTCGAACGAAAACGTGTTACCGGTCACCATGAGTTCGATGGCTTTGCTCTTGCCTACCATGCGCGACAGGCGCTGTGTGCCGCCGGTTCCTGGGAGAACGCCGAGATTTACTTCGGGCAAACCGATCTTGCCCGCGTCCTGACGGGCGATGCGTATGTCCGCGGCCATGGCGATTTCGAGACCACCGCCGACGCAGTGGCCGTTAATGGCCGCAATCACGAGCTTAGGAGTGTGCTCGAGGCGGAGCAGCATTTCGTTGGCGTGCAGGCAGAAGTAATACTTGAACGTGGGATCGACGCTGGCCAGCATCTTGATGTTGGCGCCCGCGGAAAAGAACTTGTCGCCCGAGCCGGTCAACACGATTACGTACACGTCGTTGTCCATGCGGGCCTTCAGGATGGCCTCGTCAAGCTGACGATTCATTTCGTAGGTGTATGTGTTGGCGGGAGGATCGAACATTTCGATTACCGCGACGCCGCGATCAGTGCGGTAGTTGACCAGTTGCTTGGTGCCTTCACCCGCTGCCGGTTGCAAAGTAGTAGCCATGTTCCCAACTCCTTTTCGCAATGTTTAGAATCTGAATCTAGTTCGATGCCGCTCTCTTTTTCTGAGACTTCCCTGCGTTTGACCGATGACCGTTCGTTGATGCGACTATTCCGCGCAGCAAGATATCGCCCATTCCGCGCGCCAATTCTTCTGCATTGGCATCAACCCGCGGGTTGTACCAGGTGTAAATCCAGTTCATCATGCCGAACAAACTCAGCACCGCCATCCGACTGGAGAATTCTAGTCGCTTGGCAAACTTGAAGTCGTCCAGCAATCCGACGCAGATTCGGTAATACTCGCGCTTGATGGCTGCGACCTCAGCTCCATAACTGTTCTTAAGCACTTCCGCTTCGTGCGAAAGAACTTTCATGGCCTTCTCGTTGGCGAGAAAGTATTCCAGATGATTAAGAATGAAAACCCGAATGCGCCGTTCTGGATCGGACACTTCGTCGAGACGTTCGCGCAGGCGCTCGACAATAGTACTGAAGGTGTGCTTCTGAATCAGGTACAGCAACTTTTCTTTGGATTCGAAGTAGTAGTACAGGCCCGACAAGGACATGCCGCTCGAGCGGGCCAGGTCACGCATGGAGGCGCCTTCGTATCCTTTTTCGTAAAAAACCGCAGTGGCATGTCGGAGGATTTTACTCAGCCTGCGATCAAAACGACTTTTAGTCGGAGGGAACGGCATGGCAGCGCGACGGCGCACCGAAACCGCAGATGTCATTGAGGACAATGCCATGGAAGTTCGAACGTTCGTTCAAATAATATAACGCAACGCCGCAAAATTCACAAGGACGAGTGCGAGCGCGGTGATGTCAAGCTGCTTGTGTAAATAGGTTGAGGGTGCGGGTTTTCCATTCCAGGTTGAATCTCTGGAAGATGGAGTAGATGATTCGATCGACGCTTTCTACGTTGACAAAGCACACCATGGGCCGGGTGCGGCGGCGCACTTCGACAAAGCAGCGCTCAATCACGTTGGTGGTGCGCAGCTTGCGCCACAGGTGCCGGGGAAAAGCGAAGAATGACAGCAGTTCCGGCAAGTCGCGTTCCAGTCGGCTCACCATCGGCCCGTACGCTCGCTGCCAACGCGTGCGGAAACGGCGAAATGCGGCTTCTGCCTGAGACCGAGATTCGGCCAAGTAAATGGCCTGGGCCCCGGCCTTCACCTCGTCGTAGTCGCGCTTCCGTGCTTTCTCCAGAATGTTGCGCATCTTATGGACCCAGCAACGCTGATGCCGCACCCGCGGATAGACGGTGCGAATCGCCGCCGCCAAGCCGGCGCAGCCGTCGGTGAGAATCAGGCCGAGCGATCGGCCCTCCAGACCGCGCTGATACAGATCCTGCAGCAGCCCCTCCCAATCCGCTTGGCTTTCGCCTTGGCTGCGCAAGAAAGCCAGCAGGTGACGGCTGCCATCGCGCCGGATGCCATACGCCACCAGCATCTGCACCTGTTTGCGCCCCGTGGGTCGCCGCACTCGCAAGCTCACTCCATCCAGAAACAGATAGGCATAATCGTCGCTCAATCGGGCCTGATGAAACTGGCGCACCGCTTCATCCGGATCCCGCGTCAGCTTCGACACCGTCTGTGCGCTCACGGTTTCTCCCGTGATGCTGGCCACCACCCGACCCACTTGCCGGGTACTGATGCCCCGCAAAAACGCTTCCCGGATCAGCAGCGAGACTTCTTCCGCCCGCCGCTGAAATCGCCTCAGCCCCACCGGCAGAAAGCTCTTCTCCCGGGTGCGCGCGATGCGCAGCCGGATCGTTCCGAACCGGGTCACGAAATCCCGCTCGTAGTAGCCGTTGCGATAGATGCGGCGCCGCCCGCGGCGCCGTTCATAGCGTCCCGCCCCGGAAAACCGGTCGCGCTCCCGCTCCGACTGCAGCTCGAAAAACCGCTGCCACGCCACTTGCGTCTGCCCATACAGATCGCCCCAGAAACTCTCTTTCATCTCTGCCAGAAAATGTTGGAAATGCTCCGTGATCGGGATTATCTTCGCCATGGGTGTAGGTCTCCTCTTCGGAAAGGCTTTAGCTTGCGAGGCCAAAGCCAACTTACACCCTCTCGCTTTTTACACAATCAAAGTTACGTCACCTGCGAGCGCCGGAGGTCAGTTCCGAATGTCGGCCATCAACTGCTCGACCTGCGCTTTTGTATCGGCATTCAGCGGCAAAAGCGGCAGGCGGGTGGGGCCGCCGAAGTAGCCGTTGAAATCCATAGCATGCTTGATGCCGGCGATGCCAAACTCGCTGACGACTTTCTGGGCGGCGCCGTAGATCTTCTCCTGCTTCAAACGCGCCAGCTCACTGTCGCCTTCTTTCCAGGCGGCGTAGATTTCATAACACGCGGTTGGTGCAGGATCACCAAAGCCAAGGACTCCACCGACAGCGCCTACCCGGAGCGACGGCTCGAATGTTTGCGCGGCCCCCACAAGCACCTGAAATCCCACTTCCTTTTGCCGTGTCTTCAGACCGGAAATTACCTTTACTGCGGAAGATGACGGTGTGGACGATCCTCCCAGTGCCGTGACAGAAACCAGTTCCCCACCCTGACCATCTCCCCCAGTCGAGGCCTTGAGCATCCGTGGCGTAACCGCGTCGAAAGTTTCGGTGACGGTGGCGTTGCGCTTTACGCGCCGGGTCGCTTCAACCATCACGCGAACCTTTTCAACTCCGCCGCTCGATTCCTTAATGCCGATGATGTTGGGGTGGTCCGCGAGCTCGATGACCAGTTCCGCGGGCATGTCGTAACCCGTGAATGGTGGAACGCTGTAAATCAGCACGGGCAGGGGCGACCGGTCGGCGACGGTTCTGTAAAACGCGAGAATATTCGGCGGCTGCATTTGCTTCTTGTAATAGAACGGCGTGCGGATCAGGGCAACGTCGTATCCGAGTTCGGCCGCATACTCTGTGAGCTTCAGGGTATTGATCGCAGACTCAACCCCGGTTCCCGCGATCAGCACCTTGTTTGGCGCGGCCGTTTCGCGAATGCTTTTGAGCACATCTCGTTGTTCGTGGTCAGACAGCATGACCGCTTCACCGGTGGAACCGAGGGCGACGATTCCAGCCACAGGAGTTTTCGAAAAGCGCTCGACGTTATGTTCAAGCTTCTTGAAGTAGATGTTCCCGTCAGGATAGAACGGAGTCGTAATGGGTGGAAAAATTCCGTGAAGTAACATAAGAGCAGCCCTCAGCTATCGGCTTTTAGCTTACCAGCTTCCGATGTCAACTTAGGACGCGGACATCGCTGATGGGCTTGCAGGTCTTGACCTCGACAGCTAGCATCCCGCTCATACCAACTTCTGAGCTCTCTCGGCGTGCAGCCTCTGCAGTGCCTGCACTCGGATCTCGCCTCGCTGCAAGGCTGAAATTCCCTCGGCCGCCGCGCGGGCCGCCGCGAGCGTCGTGATCGTCGGAATACGTGCGCCAACGGCAGCGCGACGGATTGCTTTCTCGTCGAAGAACGGGTCGACGCCATGCGGAGTATTAACGATGAGTTGAATGCGCTCGCCCTTAATCAGGTCGACCACGTTGGGGCGGCCCTCCTTCACTTTGTACACGCGTTCCACGGTCATGCCGGCATCCTCAAGGACGTCGGCGGTGCCGGCGGTAGCGACCAACTTGAAGCCCATGTCCACAAATTTGCGCGCGACGTCCGCCACCTGGGGCTTGTCATGATCGGTGACGCTGACGAAGACCGTGCCCTGCGTAGGCAGCTTTTGCCCGGCTGCGGTTTGTGCTTTGGCGAAGGCTTCACCAAAGTTGTCAGCTACTCCCATGACTTCGCCAGTGGACTTCATCTCCGGACCGAGCACCGTATCTACGCCAGGAAACTTGTTCCATGGAAACACGGGCGACTTCACGTAATAGCAATGCCCGGTATCGAGGTCGGCGCGGCGCTCGATAAACTCCGGCAGAAACTCGCGCAGCTTTCGTCCGGTCATAAGTCTAGCCGCAATTTTCGCCATGGGCACGCCCGTGGCTTTAGAAACATAGGGCACAGTACGCGACGCACGCGGGTTCACTTCGAGGACATAAACTTTTCCGCCTTCGCCGTTGCTCTTGGAATTGCCGTTGCTCCGCGGGATGGCAAACTGAATGTTCATCAACCCTACCACTTTCAACGCTCGCGCCAGCTTGAACGTGTAATCACGCATGCGGGCCATCAGGGGTTGAGGGATGTCGACTGCGGGCAGAACGCAAGAAGAATCGCCGGAGTGGATTCCAGCCTCTTCGATGTGCTGCATGATTCCACCGATGACGACGTCTTCGCCATCGGAGAGCGCGTCGACGTCCACTTCAATCGCATCTTCGAGGAAGTGATCGATCAGCACCGGTCGGTCCTGCGAATATTCGACTGCCTCTTTCATGTAGCGGGTAACCGTTTCCTCGTCGTAGGCGATGACCATGGCGCGTCCGCCCAGGACATAAGAGGGACGCACTAGCACGGGGTAGCCGACTCGATTTGCCCCTTCTACGGCCTCTTCGATTGATGCCGCCATTGCCCCCGGAGCTTGGGGAATGTCCAGTTCCTCAAGCAACCTGCCAAAGCGCTTGCGATCTTCCGCCAGATCGATGTATTCCGGCGCGGTCCCGATAATATTGACGCCCGCAGCCTTCAGTGGCAACGAGAGGTTCAACGGAGTCTGGCCGCCGAACTGCACGATCACCCCGACTGGCGCGCCTGCTGAGGCCTCGTGTTCGCAGACCGCGAGTACATCTTCGAGAGTCAGCGGTTCGAAGTATAGGCGGTCGCTGGTGTCGTAGTCGGTCGAGACGGTCTCGGGATTACAGTTGATCATGATCGTTTCATAACCATCGTCACGCAAAGCGAATGCCGCGTGGCAGCAGCAGTAGTCGAATTCAATTCCCTGCCCGATGCGGTTGGGTCCGCTGCCCAGGATGATGACTTTCTTTTTCTTCGTTGGCGCGGCTTCATCCTCTTCTTCGTAAGTCGAGTAGAGGTAGGGCGTGTAGCTTTCGAATTCGGCGGCGCAGGTATCCACACGTTTATAGACTGGCCTAATCCCGTGCTTCCTGCGCTGATGGCGAACTTTATCCTGGTCCCCTTTGCCACTGAGGCGCCAGGTTGCAGCCAGCCGCCCATCAGAAAAGCCCAAGCGTTTCGCATCTCGCAGTACTTCAGTCGGGATGGACTCCATGGGATGTTTTTCCAGCTCAAGCTGCATATCGTTAATTTCTTTAAGCTGGTAGAGGAACCAGGGATCAATCGAAGTCATCTTCGCCAGTTGCTTCACGGTGTGACCCTGGCGCAACGCGTAGCGAATGTAGGAAAGCCTCTCGGGGTGCGGTGTAACCAGGCGTTGAGTGAGGATCTTCGGCTCGATTTTCTCTCCCCCGATGCGCTTACCCGTGTCCAACGCGCGCACTGCCTTCATCAACGACTCTTTGAACGTGCGGCCGATCGCCATCACTTCGCCCACGGACTTCATCTGCGGGCCAAGATTCTCGTCGGCTCCAGGGAATTTTTCGAATTGCCACTTGGGAATCTTTACCACGACGTAATCAAGCGTGGGCTCGAAGCAAGCTGGCGTTTTGCGTGTAATGTCGTTGGGGATTTCGTCGAGCGTGTAGCCTACGGCGAGCTTCGCGGCAATTTTGGCGATCGGGAACCCCGTGGCTTTCGATGCCAATGCCGACGATCGCGAGACGCGCGGATTCATCTCGATGACCACCATGCGGCCTGTGGTCGGATGAATACCGAACTGAATGTTCGATCCGCCCGTCTCCACACCGATTTCGCGAATCACCGCGATAGCGGCATCGCGCATGGCCTGATACTCACGATCCGTAAGGGTTTGCGCTGGAGCAACTGTGATCGAATCGCCCGTGTGCACACCCATGGGATCAAAGTTCTCGATTGAGCAAATAATGATGACGTTGTCTTTGAGGTCGCGCATGACCTCAAGTTCGTACTCTTTCCAGCCGAGAACGGATTCTTCGATCAGAGCTTCGTGGACGGGAGAGAAGTCCAGGCCGCGAGCCAGCACTTCCATCAACTCTTCGCGGTTGTAGCCGATGCCTCCGCCGCTGCCGCCCAGGGTGAACGATGGACGCACAATCACTGGGAACCCGATTTTGCCGGCGAACTCCAGGCCGTCCTTCAGATTATTCACCAACGCGGACTTGGGAACGTCCAGGCCGATCTTCTGCATCGCGTCTTTGAAGACCAGGCGATCTTCGGCTTTGTTGATCGCGTTGATCTGCGCGCCGATGAGCTGGACGTTGTATTTCTCCAGCACGCCGCCATCTGAAAGCTCGATGGCGAGATTGAGAGCAGTTTGGCCCCCGACGGTGGGTAGAATGGCAAAGCCGGCACCGGGCGAACGCTCGCGCTCAGCCCGAATGATCTCTGCCAAATACTCGCGGGTGAGTGGCTCAATGTAGGTGCGGTCGGCAACTTCCGGGTCGGTCATGATGGTGGCCGGGTTCGAATTAGCCAGTACCACTTCAAATCCCTCAGACTTAAGCGCCTTGCAAGCCTGCGTGCCGGAGTAATCAAACTCCGCCGACTGGCCAATGATGATCGGGCCAGAGCCAAGGATCAGGATTTTCGATATGTCAGTGCGTTTGGGCATTTATGCAGTTTTGTTCTTGGCTTGAAGCGGCGTTCCTCCAGAGGTATTGGCGGACTCTTTCCTGTCTCCAAACCCCGCGGAGCCGCCCTCGTCTAGGGAATTGTCATCCCGAGCAAAGCGAGGGATCTGTAGTTCTGCCTTGGCACCCCAGCCCTCGGCCAAGTCTTGCCAGGTCGGATTCATCGCCTTGATCAGGGCTAGCCGTTTCGCTCGCGTCCAAGCCTTGACCTGCTTCTCCCGGGCGATCGCATTCCCGATGTGCTCGAATGTTTCGTAGTACACCAAGCGATTGATGTTGTACTTCTTTGTGAAGCCATCGATTTCACCGCTCTTATGCTGCAAAACGCGCTGATAAATGCCGTTCGTCACACCGGTGTACAGATTCAGCGATCGGCTGGCCATGATGTACACGTAATAGCGTTTTTCGCCGCTCAACTGCGGATCCCTCGCTTTGCTCGGGATGACACTTTCATAAGGAGGACTATCCTCATCCTTTCCACTCTTCCATCAACTTCACAAAATCCTTGAACAGATAATGCGAGTCATGCGGGCCGGGCGAGGCCTCGGGGTGATACTGCACCGTGAACAGCGGTAGGTTTCGGTGACGCATGCCTTCGAGCGTGTTGTCGTTGAGATCCATGTGGGTTAGTTCGACTTCGCTTTGCGGCAGCGAGTCCGGATCGACGGCGAAATTATGGTTGTGCGCTGTGATCTCGATTTTGCCGGAGTTCAATTGCTTTACGGGATGATTGCCACCGTGGTGGCCGAACTTCAGCTTGAACGTCTTCCCGCCCAATGCGATTCCGGTAAGTTGATGTCCGAGGCAGATGCCGAAGATCGGCAACCGTCCCATGAGACGCCTGATGCTGTCCACTGCGTAGGTGCACGGCTCGGGATCGCCCGGACCATTCGAGAGAAAAACGCCGGCGGGCTTCAGCGCTAATACATCCTCCGCTTTCGTTTCCGCGGGAACCACCGTGACCTTGCAGCCTTCGCCGCGCAGCTTCCGCAGAATGCTCAACTTGATTCCGAAATCGTAAGCGACTACATGGAAGCGCTCCGGTTGGTCTTTCACTCCGACCACTTCTTCGGGGAGATGGGAACGCTCTCCGGTTTCCCAAACATAGGTATGGTTTGTGGTGACGACCTTGGCCAGGTCGGTTCCGTGCATTTTCGGAAGGGCTCGCGCCTTTGTGATGAGCTTCTCTGTATCTGTCTCGAGGGTCGACATGACTCCGCGCATCACGCCGTTGTCGCGCAAATGCCGCACCAGCGCGCGGGTGTCGATATCGCCCAGCACGGGAATCTTAAATTGCTCGAGATATTCTTCCGCGACCTGTTGTGAGCGCCAGTTGGAGCTGACGCGGGAAAACTCCCGCACGATCAGGCCTTCGATGTACGGCCGCGTGGCCTCGGTGTCTTCGGCATTGGTCCCGTAGTTACCGATCTCGGGATTGGTGAGAACGACGATCTGGCCAGCGTAGGAAGGGTCGGTGAAAATTTCCTGATAGCCGGTGATGGAAGTATTAAAAACTACTTCCCCGTAACATTCGCCTTTGGCTCCGTAGCCTTTGCCTCGGAAGATTCTGCCATCTTCCAGCGCAAGGATCGCCTGCATTCGTGCTCCAGGGAGTGGATTTTAGAGATTTTAGCAGGGATACGGAAATGCACCAAAGAAAATGTCTGTGCAAATCTTCGGTTCGCGTTTGACGACGCCCATCTACGTCGTCTGGATTACGCCGAGTACCAGAATCCGTCAGACGGCTTGCGTGGACTGCGGCGGCGTTCGCAGGCGTCGGAGGTGCACTCGACTACATCGAAGAACAGTTCATCCTCGCTGCGCGAGGAATTTGCGGCCTGGGCTGCATCTTGCGCCTCGTACTTCAGGCGAAACCAGCTCTGAGGGTTGATCTCGACTTTGCCTTCCGCCGCATGGCGCCGAAGATGAAAGTGCAACCGCATCCAAACTCACCGAACCCGGCCCATCTTATCCACGGGCCAATAGCCGAAGACGGCCTTGCCGTAGATGTAGCTCTGCCCGACCGGGCCAAAGTCACGGCTGTCGTTGGACAGGCTGCGATGATCGCCCAAGACAAAATAGCTATCCGGTGGAACTACAACCTCGGAGTAGGACCGCTCGTCCTCGTAGGCACGCGGAACATAGTCTTCGTCGATAGGCTTGGCGTTCACGAATACCCGCCCGGCATCGATTTGGATGTGGTCGCCTGCCAACCCGATCACCCGTTTGATAAAACTCTTCGACGGGTCCCGCGGATAGCGGAACACGATGATATCGCCGCGCTGGATCGGCTCCAGGCGGTAAACGAACTTGTTTACGAAGATCCGTTCCTGGTCCTCTAGCGAGGGCATCATGCTGGTGCCCTCTACTTTGACCGGTTGGTACAGGAAAATGATGATGAAACAGGAAATCGCGAGCGAGATGATCAAATCCCGCAACCAGACCGACAGCACCATCGCGCGTGAAGGCGCGGAGATGACCGGCTTTCCATCATGGATCGCGCTGGGTTCGGTAGCGTCCGCCTGACCGGCCATAATATTTCCAATTTTATACGGATCGGACTTCTCTTGCAGAGATTGATTCGCGAGTTGATGCTCGCGCCCCCTGCCTATTGCGACTGCGTGATTCGGGTTACAATGTTACAGCAATTAGAACCGAGGAACGGGATTATGTTGAAGCGCGGACTTACGTTGGCATTTCTTTTTCTGATCACCCTGACGGTCTCCGCTCCCTGGGCAACTTCCCAGCAGGAGGGCGTTGTCCCAGCCTACAATGCCAGTCCTCCGCCCAAGGGCGTCAAGCTTCCAGCGATCCTGAGCAAAGATCAACTATGGGCTGAAAACTCTCAATATCCATATCAGACGCATGCTTATGATTTAGCTGCGAAAATACCCGTGATCTTGCATCAACAGCCGTGTTACTGCTATTGCGATCGCATGGGACATAACAGCTTGCACAGCTGCTTTGAAACCACGCACGGCGCTCATTGCGATATCTGCATGAAGGAGCTGTACTACTCTTATTCCGAATACCGCAAGGGCAAAACCGCATCCCAGATACGGAAAGGAATCATGCAGGGGGAGTGGCGGCAGGTAAACTTGGAAACAGCCGCTTCGATCAATTAGTCAGAGAGCGTCGCTGAATGGCTCCGAGGGGCGGATTGACGATCAGCCGGAACACGCGTATAAACTGCTGATGTTCGAAGCCTAGTTTTCCACAGCCGAAATATTGGCATCCTGAACCCCGGGTCACAAAAGTAGAGCTTAGGACGACGAAAATCACTAGAAGTAGTTGAGATCGTTCCATCTAATATCAAGATAAGAGGCATACTTACGAAGAGTACAGGACGAATTCTCCAGATGGCACAAAAGACCACCCCGAAAAAATCGGTTGGCGACGACCCTCGTTTTGCACAGGCTGTGCAAAATTACGAGGCGGGTTTGCGCGCCATGCAAGAGCACAAATTCGAGAAAGCGAAGTCCTACCTGCAGAAGGTCATTTCCGGAGCCAGCAAAGAACTGGCCGATCGCGCCTCGGTCCACTTGAATGCGTGCAACCAACAGACGGAACGCGCTGTTAACCAGTTCAAGAATCCTGAGGAACACTACGACTACGCCATTTCTCTGATGAACGTCGGAGACTACGTGAGCGCCCGCGAACACCTCGACAAATTGTCGAAGCAGGCGCCAAAAGCCGACTACGTTGCTTACGGCCTGGCGGCTCTCGATTGCCTCACCGGCCACGTCGAGGACTCTTTGCGTCATTTGGACGATGCCATCCGCATGAATCCGGGGCTTCGCTTTCAGGCGCGAAACGACTCCGATTTTCAGAACCTGGCAGAGGATCCCCGTTTCACAGAACTGCTGTATCCTGACCCCGGCGCGGAATTATCTTCCTCAGGCGATGTCGATGAGGATCAATAGGCAGCCCTGATGGGCGCCCCCGAACACTCCGAGGCTTCGGACCGACGGTCTCCCGCCACTTCCGGTTTGCGGGTGGTCGTGATTGGCGGTGGCACCGGGCTCTCCACACTGCTGAAGGGGCTGAAGTGGTACGTCAGTCCCTCGGCCGATCGACCTGCAGCAAAATCAGGCAGGCTCGAGATTTCCGATCTCTGCGCCGTGGTTACGGTTAGCGATGATGGCGGATCGAGCGGCCGCCTACGCAAAGAGCTGAACATGTTGCCGCCAGGCGACATTCGCAACTGCATCGTCGCCTTGTCTGAAGATGAGGCATTGCTCTCCAAGTTGTTTCAGCATCGATTCGTGAAAGGATCCGGGCTCGAGGGTCACAGCTTCGGCAATCTATTCCTGGCTGCTCTGACATCAATCACTAAAGACTTCAGTGAAGCTGTCCGTTTGTCGTCTGAAATTCTAGTTACGCGCGGTCACATCTATCCCGCTACTACATCCAATGTCGAACTAGAGGCTCTCATGGAGGATGGGACGCGGGTGCGTGGAGAAACTAACATTACCGCCAGCAAAGGTCGTATCAAAGAGCTTTTCCTGGTTCCGCATGATGTTCGGCCACTTCCCCAGACTTTAGAAGCAATCGCCCGTGCGGATCTGATCACAATCGGCCCCGGTTCGCTCTTCACGAGCCTGATTCCAAACTTGTTGGTGAACGGCATCGCAAAAGCAATCGCCTCTTCTCCCGCGATCAAAGTTTATATTTGCAACTTGATGACCCAGGCCAATGAGAGCCTGGGACGCACCGCTGCCGACCATATCAGGGCGCTGAATGAACATGCGCAAGCCCAGATTTTTAACTATGCGTTGCTCAATGAGAGATCCATCTCTGCGCAGCTAAAAGCCAAGTACGCGCTCGAAGATGCCACTCAAGTGGTCGTCGATCAGGAAGCGATTAAAGAGTTGGGAGTCGATCCGGTGCTAGGAGACTATCTCGATGAGGGCGAGGTGGCCCGTCATGCCGCTGATCGGATTGCACGCGATCTGATGGACCTGGCAGCGCAGGCGCGTTCGAGTGAGCGACCGTCATCGAAGCACCAAACCATGAACAATTAAACCGGGAAAATAGGCCGCACTCATGGGAGTAGCCACGCCCGGGTTCAGGGCCGTTCGGTGCCTACGATGAGACTCTAGCGGTATATTGGTTCGAATGCCGAAATCAAAAAGTAGCCAATCGCATCGCATCCCGCGCCTTGCTGTTCTCATCATGGCCGCGGGTAAAGGAACGCGGCTCAAATCCAAACATCCGAAAGTCTTGCATCAGGTAGGCGGAAAACCGCTACTAGCCCACGTAATCGCGGCAGCCGTGAAAGTTGTCCCGGCGCAAGATGTATTCGCCGTCATCGGTCACGAAGCGGATCGCGTTCGCCACGCTGTTGCCGACACTGGAATCAATTTCGTAGTGCAAGCCGAGCAGCGTGGAACGGGACATGCTTTGATAGTCGCGCGTGAAGCCTTGGCGCCCTACGACGAGATTATTGTGCTCTCCGGGGACGCTCCCCTGATTAGTCCGCAAACTATTCAGAAGCTACACGAGTTCCACAGCACAAGACATCCCGCGATGACCATTCTGACAGCGCAACTTCAGAATCCGACCGGTTATGGAAGAGTGATCCGCAAGAGCGCAAAGAGTTCCGACGTTAAGGTTATCGTCGAGGAGAAAGCGGCAACTCCCGCACAACGCAAGATTCGCGAGATCAACGCAGGCTTCTATGCGTTCGCTGGGAAACTTCTTTTTGCACACATTGACGAACTCAAAAACGACAACGCCCACGGCGAATACTACCTCACCGACATGGCTGCGATTTTGCGCAAGGCAAAGAAGAGTGTCATGGCGGTTGCGGCCAGTGATCCGGATGAAATTCTGGGCAGCAACACCCGTGCTGAAATGGTAGAGATCGATCGGCATCTACGCATGGCCAAGTGTCGGCAACTGATGGCCGACGGGGTCACGATTTTCTACCCGCAGACCTGCGTAATCGATAGCGACGTCGAGATCGGCGCGGACACGATCGTCGAGCCCTTCGTGCAGATACTGGGGACGACGCGCGTGGGCAGCGATTGCCGCATTCGCTCTTATACCGTGATTAATAACTCCGTGATCGGAGACAGCGTAAACATACTCCCGGCCTGCATGCTCGACGGGGCCCAAGTAATGAAAGGAGCGATTCTTGGGCCTTATTCACGTCTTCGTCCTGGCAGCGAGATTGGCGAAGGGGCGCACGTAGGAAATTTTGTCGAGACCAAGAAAACCCGTTTGGGTAAGGGTTCGAAGGCGAATCATCTTACTTATCTTGGAGATTCCGAAATCGGTGAAGGCGTGAACGTCGGAGCCGGTACGATCACCTGCAACTACGACGGAAAACACAAACACACTACCATCATCGAAGATGGCGCATTCATCGGCAGCGATTCGACTCTAGTTGCACCGGTAAAGGTCGGACGGGGAGCTTACGTGGGCGCCGCCTCCTGTATCACCGACGACGTTCCACCCGACTCGCTTGCGATCGCGCGAGCCCGCCAGATCGTGAAGGAAAACTGGGTCAAAGCAGAACGCGCGGGACGTCAGAAGCCGAGCAAGCCAACGCTCCGCTAGGACAAGCTACCTAGGTCGACGGATTATTGCAGTTGCGCGTAGGGAACATTCATGCAAGTCGCGTTGGCCACTGCTGGCGCCGCATTCCAGGCAGATGCCACGCGAATAACGCCGTCTTCGTTCGAGCAGAATCCGCGCACTCCGGTCTTGTTGAATCCCGCCGGCGAACCTCCTACGGTATAACCCAGATTTGGGGGACCGCCGCCGGGAACGCCCACACCGAAATAGTAACCGGACTTGGCCATAGCTGAGCCAACGGCGCTCGCTAATCCGAAGTCGATCAGGCAAGCATTCGCCGCGACCGGACCGCTGGCACGACAACCGGTCACGCCGGGAGGTCCGAGCGCTACAAGAGAGTTCGAGTAGCCAATCGCGGCATAGACAGACTGATAACTGATCTGGGCGGCGTTGATGATCCGAATTGAACTGGCTGCTGACGCTTCGTTGGCCGCCATCTTTGCCCCAACCAAACTCGGAATGGCGATGGCTGCGATGATCAGAATAATTGTCACCACAATCAGCAACTCAATCAGCGAAAAACCCTTTTGTTTTCGCATCAGAATTTCCTTGTAGAGCAATGCGCGACTACTCCTGAGTTTTGGAACGAGGAAGGTCGGAACAATTGCACCTTTTCTGTTATCGGATTCTATGGTCGAGGAAGCGGTTGGCGCTATTTTTTGAGCTGGCGTATCCGCACTTCAAAGCTAATGACGCCGTTGTAGTCACGCAGCGCGAAAAGAGAGACATTCCGCGTTATGTTGTATTCGACCTGAATGATTTGTTGGGAGGTCTGGGAAACATTCGTGGTGTAAGTCAGGGTGAGGTTGTCCTTCACTTGCTGTTCAATGGTGACTGCCGGCGAAGTGGTCGTGGGAGAAGTCTCTGTATTTAGGCCCTGAGGGTCAACGCGGATATGGCTAATCCCAAACAAACTTCGTGACCGATTACCGATGGCGGAGTTAAGAGCCTCAGCCAGGATGGCGCTCGAGGCCTGCTGGGCGAATGGCGACTGTCCGGATTGCTGCAATTGGGCGGACTGCTGCTGAGTTTGGCCGAGCGCAAGCAAGCTGATGATGTCGGCAACCGGCAATGGTGGCTCCGAATGGTAAGTCAAACTGAGCTTGTCGATCTCACCGTTCAAGTTGACAGTGATGTCGTAGTCGCGTACGCGAGTGGACGCTTGTAAATCCAGCACTGGCGTCGTCGTAACCGGATTGGCGAAAAGGATATCGCCGCGCTCCATCCGGTACTTGGTGCCATTGAGATACACTTCGCCTTCCGTGACATCGGCGCGTCCCAGCAGAACAGGTTTGGCCGCCGTTCCTCGCAAATGCAAATCAGCATCACCCGACAAACGCACAATCGCCGTTTGCATCTGCAGTTCCGGCGTGGTCACGATATGCACGTCCATCCGGATCCTGTTCAGCAGCGGATTGGTTTGCGGCAAGGCTGCACTCTGCGCGCTGCGCGCCAGACTGGCTCCGAAGTCGAATCCGGGAGTAACGCCCAGCTTGGTGACCGTTACGTCACCGGACAAGACCGACGACGCGGAGGTGCCAGCCCAGTGCAGGTCGGCATTTGCCATGGAACTCACGCCGGGTGGATAGCGCAAACGCACGTCCTGGCCCTGCAGCGTCAGATTGAAATTAAGCTGGCGGTTGTACGCAGTGGCGTAGCCACCAAAGGTGACGACTCCGCCCCCGACGTGGGCGGTAAGGGTTTCGATTTGCAACCGGTCTTGAGTGAATACCGCGGATCCGTTCATTGCGCTTAGCGAACTGGGCAGATCGCTGTAAGCGATAGAACCGTTGCTGATTTGCAATCTACCTTGAGTCGTAGGCGTGCTCATGGTGCCCGCAATCGTCAGATCAACCGCGACTTCCCCGGACGAAGTGAACTCGGAGTCGTAATTTTGAATGAGCTGGAGACTGGCTCGGCCTTGAGCGCGCAAGTCAAGCGCGCGTTCATCGTTCAGCTGTACCGAGCCGCCGACTGTAAGGTCGGTGCCTTCTCCAATTAGATGGAACTGCTGAATGTTGAGGAATTGGTTGGAAATGGCAAAGCTGATAGGACCGTTGTTGCGAACCTTGATATTCGCGACGTCAGCAAAGAAATCATTGAGATTGCCAACGACCTCGAGTTCACGAGGCCTTCGCAGCAGGCCTCTTAATTGCAAGTCGCCCGCCACTGCGGAAACGCCGGTTACCCGCTGTTTGAGATAGGCCCTCAACACGGAATCCACGCTCAGATGATTGAAGTGGAGGCTTATGGCGGAAGGCCACTCTCCACGCAGCTGAACGTTGCCGTCGATGTTCAGCTCCGCCGCCTTGAACTGGGAGTGCCCGGTTACGTGCAAGTCGGAGCCTTGGGTTACCGCGTCGAAAATATAGTCGCCCGCCTGCTCGTGGTCAAAGGCCAGATCGCGCAAATGGATGTTCACATTGATCGCCGGCTGCTCCAGCGTACCCGAAGCTTGAGCGGTAAAATCCATTCGGCCGTCGATGCCCACCCGGCTGGCTTGCAGCTGCGGAATCCGGGCCAGATCAAAGTCGTTTCCGTTGAGCTGAGAACGGAAAGCATGGGTAGAAAGGTTGTAGGTGCCGGAACCTGTGACATGCGCGTCGTAATATCCGAGATGGAGGTCGTCAAGAGCAACCTCGTCGCGGATGAAACTCAGCTTCGCATCCAAATGTTGAACCGGTTCGCCGCGGATGACCGCGCCAGAAAGCTCAATGTGGCCGTTTGCGCTTGGGTCCGTTTTCGTACCCTGCACTTGCGCAGAGAGGTTTACTGTGCCAGAAACCGGGAATTCATATCCAGTTAACGCGAGAAGTTCATCGGCTTCGCCATTTCTCAGTTCGACGCGCCCGGCGATAGGACTCGAATCGGTGAACTGTCTTTGTTGCAGTCCGGCGCTGAGGTCGAAGGCAACAGTGGTCCCGCCATGATGCATCCTGCCGTGATGAACCTCAAAGACACGCGGGGATAGCTGAACATTGGCAGCCAGGGTATCGCAGTGCACTTGTTTCTCCGGCGTGCGAGACGTAGCTGGGATCAGGAGATCAAAGTCTTCGGACTGCACTTTACCGGCAAAGGCGATGGCAGATATTTTGCCGCTTGCGGTCCCGTTGAAAGACGCGTGGCCCTGCAGAACGACTGGAATTCGCTGTTGGTAGCCAACATCTGAGAGAATGGGCTGCCACTCACTGAGGTCAGAAGTTGTGACCGAAAGGTTTAATGCGGCTGAAGAAGACAAAGTTCCGGAGGCGTGAACTTGAGTGGCGCGAGTGGAAGCGCTGAACTCAGCAACCTCGAGATCACCGGAAGCTGTGCGATACTTCGCGTGGGCATGGGCATTGATCGGCAGTTCTCCCGGGCTCACATGAGCCGGCGCTGCCACATCCGCCGCAACCTCTATTTCGGCATTGCGCACCGAGCCTTTCCACTGCGCAACAACGTTCCCACTGGCGGCACCAGCTAAACGCAAGCGCCGGAACGGCCTCGCTGGAGAAGACAGAGCAGACGCAATTTCCGAAACTGAAACTCCTTTCAACTGGAATCGGGCACTTCCCTTCTGCTCGTTAGAAGGACTTCCTTTTGCGATTGTCTTGGGGGGCGCGGGGTTGAACCAGTTAACGATTTCTGCCTCGCCAGTTACTTCTCCTGCGAGAACCCTGGCGTCGAGTCGAGAAAACGCCAGACGCTGGGAATTTATCGCATAATCGCTGCTTACGGTTGCACCATGTAACCCGACTGAACTATCGCGCCAATCGAAATTCTTAAGTGAGAATTTTCCGGACGAAGAAAAAACTGTCGATGACCATGAACCTTCGCCCGTCGCCTGGAGAACCCCTTGGCGTATCTCATTGCGCCGTGCGATCGCGCTGGCCTCGCCAAGGTCGAGGGTGAGGTTGTACTTGGCCATTACGCGAGGCTGCTGGAAACTGACAAGGCGACCGCTGCCCTGCAGCCGTGAACGTCCAGAGGTAGCAGTCAGCGATTCGATCTCGAGACTGTCCTTGCTCAAGATGAAGTGAGCTTCCGCCATCCAAGCCACAGGACGATAGGTTCCGTATTTGGTATCGATTTTTCCAAGCAGCAGGTTGCCGGTGTAACTGCTGTGCAGCAAGGAATAACTCAAGTCTGCGACCACGTCCTGGGCTATGAAATCGAAAGGGGTTCTCTGATCGTTCCAGAGCAACTCGCCACGACGCATTTCGAGTTGACTGATCGAAAGTGAGAATAGTTGCTCGACAGGTGTCTTGGTCGACGCGGCCTTCAACTTGGGCGCAGGTTGATTGGTAGTGCCATCGGGATAAACGACGATGTGAACGATGGGACGGTCGAGCACGAGGGACGAGAATCCGAACTCCGCTTCCAAAATCGAGATAAGCTTGACTCGCGCAACCATCCGATCCATATGGGCATAAGGAGTTTCGTTTGCAGCTTCGCGGCCATGGATCGTGAGGTCGCGTATCTCCACCTGGAAGCGAAATGGAACGGTGTGAATGCTGCCCAAATCCACACGTCCGCCCGTGATCCGCTCCAACTCAGCCACTACGCGGAGGCGCACCATGGTTTGGAAGGAATCAGTAGTCGCATACCAACCTAGCCCGCCGAGCAGCAGCAACCCTGCCAGCGCCGCTAGCAAAATATAAGTGCGGAACCTGCGCCATAGCGGCCTGGCGCCGGATTCGCTCATTGCAACTCGGCTCCGGAGTCCGCCGTTCCAGTATCGGTGCGGATTTCGCTTCCAGAACGCAGATCCTGGAGCCAGGCAACCAGCATCAGATTCATCTTCTGCTGGGTGAGCAATTCCTTGATCTTGGGAGTGACTTCGGCGAGCGGAACTTGTTCAGCACCGGATTGCCGCAGTTGAGGCAGAAGTTCCTGATTGTAGTAACTCTCAATGCTTTTCGAATCGATAATGACGTTCGGACGCAACCGAGCGTCTACGAGCCCCATCAAATCGACCTGGAGCGCGACCCGTTTTTTCAGTTCGTTCTCCGTCAGTCCGTAGCGTCGCAGGGCCGCCTGCCAGGCAGCTTCGGTGTCTGCGCCTGGATACCGTTTGCGGATCTCCTGAATGCTCTTCTCCACATCTTCGGTGGCGGCGTGGGGAAAACCCGAAGAACGCATTTGCTCGCGCAATAATTCCTGATCAATAAGGTGATCCAAAGCAGCTTTACGATCCGGGTCTTGCACCTGGTCAAGCGGGCGGCCCGCGACGAAAGCTTCATAGCGAACAGCGTCCTGCCATTCGCTTTGCAGAATGATGTGATTGTTTACGGTCGCAACGATGCGGTCTAAAACGTCGCCCGCCTGAGCAGGCAAAGCAATGGCCATCAACACCACAGTGCAAATAAGAAAGAGAGACTTTTTATTCATCAGAAACTCTGTCCAATACTAAAGTAAACATTGAAGTGCGATGTGTGCTGCGGCACGAAATACGGCAGCGTCGCCGTCCCATTGGTCGTAGTGTTGCTCACGCAATAGGGTGACGCGGCCTGGCCACGGTAGCTGGGTACGTCCTGGCAACTCGGAAACGCTGGTGGATTTAAATTGTATCCGAAATCGAAGCGCACAGGGCCAATCGGCGTTTTGTAGCGGACTCCGACCCCTATCGCGTGAGAGATGTAGTTGTAATCGCACTGGGCCGCCGTGCTTGGCTGGAGACAGAGTTGAGGATTCTTCTGTCGCCAGCGAAGCAGGTTGTTTAGCATATCTTGACCATTGGTAAAAACGTTTCCGGCGTCCTCGAAAATGGCGAAGCCCAGGTTATCTTGGACGAACGGCAGCGTGGGTGGCGGTAATCGTAGTTCAAAGTTGTTCAGGAAAAGCGCACTGCCGCCCAGAGGAAAACCAGTGACCGGATCGCGCGGACCGGACTGGTTTAAGCCAAATCCTCGATGGGAGTTGCCGCCGCCGGTGAAAAAACGCTCAGCTAATGGGATGACCGTGGTCGACGGACAGCTAGTTTGTGTAGGCTCTGGACATGCTTGCCCCGGCGGGAGGATTACCGTATTGCCGAAGGCCGTTTCCACCCCGATTCGCAACGAACGCGCGAATACAAATTTCTTCTCCGTCGGCCGGTTCTTGCCGAAGGCGTGGTAGGTTGCATTCTGACCGAGAATGCTGCTGAAGTCCGCTTCCGAACCAAAGGCGCCGGCCGCCACCGCCGCATCGATCGTGTTATAGCTACCCTTGGTAGTCTCCAGATTATTGTCACGCTTGTTGCGAATGTAGCTGAAGCCCGGCTCGCCCACGCGCACCGGCAGGGAAAGCAATGGAATTTGTTCCGGGCTGATGTCTATGTTGCTGGCCTTCACCCGGCGATAGGTAAAACGGTAGGCCATAGTGGTCGCTTTGCTAACCGTTTCCTCTGCCTGTACGGATCCTTCCAAACGCTGCGAGGTGAATGTCGTGACGTCGATTGTGTTGTCGTAGAAGGCCGTCAAGGACAGTTTCCAATTCGGACTGTTGAACCATCGTGGAGCCGCGTAGCTGACCAGGCCCCGCTGCTGTAGGCTGCCCACATCCGCCTTGAAGGTCACAGTATGGTCGCGACCGCGAAGGTTGAGACGGGTGATGCCGAGCGAGACTCGCGGGCTTACTCCGGTGTTGCCCTTTGCCTGGTTGCTGCCCACCGCTGAAGGCTGGCCGGTCTGGAATTCCAATCCGATTCCGTAATTGAATGTGTAGCGCTTGGCCTCCTCAACATCGACGAGGACATTCTTGTCTGGCTCGTTGCCGCTCGGATTTTGCACCGCAGTACCCACCTGGCTGAAGATACCAAGATCGTAGAGGCGCTGCTGGGTTTGCAGCATGTCAATCTGGCTTAGGGGGTCGCCAGCTTTAACTTTTAGTTCGCGTTGCACGACGAACGGCCTGGTGTGGTTCAAACCGGAAACGAATACGTTGTCGACGAAAACTTGCTCTCCTTCGCGGATCTTGAAAGTGACGTCCGTGCGATTGGATTCGCCGGGGATCGGTTTCGCCGTCGCCTCGAAAGTGGCTTTGGGAAATCCGTGGTTGAAATAATAGTTGAGAAGATTGTCGCGATCCTGAGCGATGTCGAACTCCGAAAAGGGCTGGCCCTTTGCCGTGTTGAGGTAGGTTACAAGCTCGCTTTCGGAAAAGGCCTGATTGCCCTCTATGTGGAACTCTCCCACCAGCGTTTGCGGGCCCTCGTCCACCGTGACTCTGAGCGCAAGGTCATTTTCGCGTCCTTCATAGTCATCGATCACAGTGCCGCTGATCTTGATTTCTTGAAAGCCGTTCGCCCGGTACAGGTCCTCAAGGCCACGAATATCGGAGCTGAGTAATCCCTGGCTATATCTTCCACGCGACTGGAACCGCGCCGCCGGATGCACCTGCATACGGGAAAGCAACCTGTCCGTCAGGAAGTATTTGTTCCCGACAAATTCAATCCTAACCAGCCTGTGACGTGCGCCAGGATCGATAACGTAGGTGATTTGCAGTAGGTCTGCGGCGGTATCTGAACGCTCCTTCATCCCGACCTTGGCGTCGAAGTAGCCCTGGCTCTGAAGGTAGTTCAGCAAATTGCGACGACCTTCGTTCAGCAAATCCTCATCCACGGCGTTCTCTTCGAATACGGGCACGTTCTGCTTGAGTATGCGCCGCTTGATCTTGAACCCATCAGCGGCTATCTCCACCTTCGGTCCGGGGATGATGTCGAATGTATAATCCACCGCGTTCGCCTCTTCGCGATACGACTTCTTGGAGATCGAAACCTGGGCCAGCAACCGGTTCTGTTTCTGATATTTCTTGCGCAACCGATCGAGCGCGCTGGTAGTGCGCTGCACGGAAACCGGTTTGCCGGGATGCATTTTCGAGATATCCTGGATCTGCCCCTGCGAGTATCCCGGACTGCCTGTTACGGTTACGTTGCCCACCCGGGCTTGGGGCCCAGGATTGACTGTAAAGAGGATGTCGATTTGCTGCCTCGCTGGATCCTTGTACTCTTTCACGCTGACGGAAGAGCGGTAATAGCCATTCTCCTGCATGAGCAGCTTGATATTTATCAGGGCGCGTTCGATTTGATCGGCAGCGAACAGCTCTCCCAGTTGAAGCTTCGACGCGTTCACTACTTGTCCGGCAGTAGGCCGATTGGGGACACCTTCCACGTCAACGCTTCCGACAAAATAATTCGGAACAGTGAAAATCGACAAAGAAACTTTGCCGTCTGAAGTTCGTTCCGCCTCTACGCGTATATCCGCAAAGCGCCCGGTACTATGAAGCCGGTGAATGCTTTCGCGGACGAGTTCGCGGTCCAGCGGCTTTCCCGCTTGCAGCGATATGAGGTCGCGCCAGTGCTTCTGATCGACGTCGGAGGGAATGTTCGGCCAGCGAATCTCCGCGATCGTAAGACGCTCATATTGGACCATCGCATCCTCTGTGGGCATAGTCGGAGCTTGAACGGATTGACCCTGTTCTTGCTCAATTTCCTTTTGCCACGAGGAGTCGGCAGAGGCTTTTATGACACACGTCGTCGTGAGCGCAAGCGCGATCAGGGTTGTCAACAAAATCCCCCTCAGTTGCAAACACTCTCCCCTATCACGTATAGCTGGTTAATGAGTTCGATGAACCCGTGTAGAACAATGTTGTATCGCGCACTTCGACTCGCGCGCATGTCTTTATCAGCGCCCGGTAACGCGTCCGCCTCGGCATCGGTTTCGAAAACCACGTGGTCCTATCATAATGGTTTGCGGAGGTGAAACTGGTGACCCCTTTGGAACCGGACGAGAGATATTCGCGGCAGGTGCTCTTCCGCGGCATCGGTGTCGAAGGCCAGCACAGGCTGGCCACGTCCCACATTACCATTGTAGGCTGCGGCGCTACTGGCTCGGCTATCGTTTCTCTGCTGGCCCGCGCGGGTGTCGGCACAATTCGCATCATCGATCGTGACTACGTCGAGCCTAGCAATCTGCAGCGGCAGTCGTTATTTGATGAAGCCGACGCCACTGAGTCTTTACCCAAGGCAATCGCTGCGGCGAGGAAAATCGCGGCTTTCAATTCCGAAATCGCCGTCGAACCACACGTGGCTGATCTGACGCCGGGCAATATCGAGGCACTTCTCGAAGAAACCCATCTTATTCTCGACGGCACCGACAACTTTGAAACCCGCTATCTCGTCAATGATTTCGCCGTGAAGAATTCTCTTCCCTGGATTTACACCGCCGCTGTGGGCAGCTATAGCGTCACTCTGAATGTGGTTCCTGGAAAGACTGCTTGTTTGGCTTGCATTTTCGCCGATCCTCCACAAGGCACATTTGAAACCTGTGAAACGGCGGGAATTCTGAATTCTGCGGTAAATCTCGCCGCTTCGATCGCGGCAACTGAAGCCATGAAACTTCTGATCGGAGCTGAAGAATGGCTCCGGCGCACACTGCTCTCGTTCGACGTCTGGAGGAACGAGCGCGCCGAGGTAGCGGCTGACAAACCGCGTCCGGGCTGCCGAACCTGCGGCGAGCACGAGTTCCCCCATCTTGCGGGAGAAAGCCGCCCGCATATTACCTTGTGCGGACGCAACTCCGTGCAAATCCATGAGCGCCACCGCCCGGTGGATTTGGCGCAAATGAGCGAACGCCTGAAGCCACTCGGCACCGTGCGCCACAACGACTTCGTCCTGAAGTTCTGGCACGAACCATATGAAATGACACTTTTTCCCGACGGACGAGCCATCATCAAGGGAACCACCGACAAGACTGTAGCCAAAAGTCTCTATGCGCGCTACGTTGGATCCTAATAAAACCCGCTCCCAGAGCCGGGTTTCGGGTTATGATGCTGTCGTCTGATTTCGACGTGGCACTCCACGAGGAACGCTTCGTGGTCAAAGAATGACCACCCGCAAGAGCTTCCACCGAAGAGAATTCGTCCCGATCGAATCGGATTACCCAAGGTCTGTGGAGGATCCAATGCGTTTTCTGAACACTTTCTGCATGGTTTTATTGCTATCTGGTTTGGCTGCCGCTCAAGCGACGGTCATCGGCGGGACGGCCAGCAACTGGGCCCCTGCGTATGGCGTATACGCCGCGCCATTTGTTCCGCTGGTTACGACTCCGTCGCTAACTCTAGCAACCGTTTCACCTTCGGCGGCGGGAGCCAGCAATGCGACGTTTGGCAATGTTGCCGGCGCTAGCAATGCCACTCTCTCGATCGTCTCTCAACCCCCAGTCGGGGTTTATACCGAGCCTGTGTGGTACGGCCCGTCGGCGGCGGTGGAAGTGCCGTCCGAATCTGGATCGTCGGCCCGACCAGCGCAGCGAGCTCGGGGATTTGATCTCGGAGTCGCAACGTGGCAGAGCAGCGACAGTGTGAGTTACCTGATGGCAAATCGGGGCGGTGCAAAGAAAGCGGGACGAGCCTACGGTAATCAGGACGTCGACCAAGTGAATCAGAAAAACGGCACGGTCAAGTTCCGCGGGAAGACCGAACATATTTGAGACTGCGGCGTTTCTCACCTCATCCAGATACGTGGTTGGGTCTCTGTGATTTCGTGAAGGCAGTTCACCGAGGCCCAATCGAGATTTATTTGTGAGAAGCAAAGAAATCACGCCGATTTCATCTTTGCGACAACGCCTCCAGCGCCGCAAAGAATCCAGGACATGAGATGCCGGCGGCATCGGCTCGACGAATCGTAGTCTCGCCTTCCGCTCGCAAGGCTGCGACGGCGAATGCCATAGCGATTCGATGGTCGCCGAAAGAATCGATTTGGGCCCCGTGCAATGTCTGTCTGCCGGGAACTCTTAATCCGTCCTCACGTTCCTCGACATCCGCTCCCATGGCCTGGAGATTCGTCACGATCGCCGCAATCCGGTCCGACTCTTTGACTCTTAGCTCCTTGGCCTCGCGGACGTCGATTCCACCTGCCGTATAAGGGGCAATCGCAGCCAACACCGGGATCTCATCAATCAGCGCTGCGGTATCCGCGCCCGCAATCGTCGCTCCGCGCAGATCCCGTCCGTCCACTTCGACAGTCCCTGCTAGCTCTCCATGCTGGTCTTCCAGTTCCGCCACCGAGATGCCAACTCCCATCAGTATCAGTATGTCGAGCAATCGGGCTCGCGTCGGATTCATTAGTAAGTGGCTGATCAAAAGGCGCGATCCGGGAAACAAAGCCGCCGCACAAAGAAAAAAGGCAGCGCTTGAAAGGTCGCCGGGAATCTCCGCCTCGATGGCATGGAGCTTTTGTCCGCCCGCAATTCTCGCCTGATTGCCGTGCTGGTTCAGTTCAGCACCGAACGCGCGCAGCGCCAGTTCGCCGTGATCTCGGGTACGTACCGGCTCCTCCACACGAGTTTCCCCGTCGGCGAACAACCCTGCGAACAACAAGGCAGACTTCACCTGAGCGCTTGCTACCGGCATCATGTAGTCAATGCCTTTTAGATGCGTGCCCGTAATGCGCAATGGTGGGCGGCCTCCATCAGCGGACGCAACCTTCGCGCCCATTGCTTCAAGAGGCGCGATGATTCGCGCCATCGGACGCCTCGATAGTGATTCGTCGCCCGTGAGTTCACTGGTGAATTCCTGGCCCGCCAGAATGCCGCTGAGCATGCGCATGGTGGACCCCGAGTTGCCGCAGTCCAGTGCAAGCCTCGGCGCTTGCAGATCGGATCCCCGTCCATGAATCATCACAGCGTTTCCTTTTCGTTCCACCAGCACTCCCAGCGTTGTGAGACAATCCAACGTGCTGGCACAATCCGCCCCGGTAGAAAAGTTTTCTAACCTCGTCGTTCCTTCAGCCAGAGCCGCCAGCATGGCATAGCGGTGGGAGATGGACTTGTCTCCCGGCAGGCGCAGTACGCCCTCAATGGTCCGAGCCGGGCGAACCACCGCCGCGGAATCTATCGTCTCCTTCTTCATTCGTCACTTAATATAGCGGAAAAGAGAAGATGAGGGCTGGACTCTCAGATCGAAGAATGCGGGTTGCGCGCCAGAAAGAGAAAGAATCCCCTGATCGGAATTCGCCAATCCTCTAAACCATCGCCTTCGCTTCGGCGCTTGCTTCCTTCAGAATTTCGGCGGGCACTTCCTTGATGCTTACATTAAATTCAAACATCGGCGTCTCACTGCCGCGCCCCCAGCGGCTGACCTCCCAGTGAGCGCGGAGAAACTTAGCCTGCGGCTGCCCCGCCAGATCCAGCAGCAGAGGATGCTGCGCCTGATAGAACTTCTGAGGAAAGTTTGTAACTGGCTTCGGCCCCCAAGTTGCGGCGTCAGGCGACCCGTAAATGCTCACGTCCAACGATTCCTGCTCGACAATGCCAGTGATGTTCAAGCTCAAAAGGAAAACACGATTCGCCGCGCTGCTGATGTCGACGACTGGACCATCACCCTTGGCACAAACCACCGTCTTTTCTGGAACCAGGAAGGTATCAACCATAGCGCGAGCATTGTAACAAAACGGCACTTACGACGTTTTACTAGCCTCCACGTACTCCATCCAGAAACTGACGCAGCAACTTCCCAACTTCCTCCGGCCGCTCCCAGGGAGAATAGTGCCCTGCTTTTGCGATTACCTTCATTGGGCAATCTGGGATGTTTCGTCGCATCACCTCTGCCTCAGCAACGCCGGTGAGAATGTCCTCATCGCCTGTGACAACCAAGGTCGGCACATTGATCGTCTTCAGTGTTTCCACAGAGTCCCGTCGCTCCGCCATACCGCGCTGCACCATGGCCACATCTTCGGTTGACATTTTTCGCATCATTCGTACTGCTCCCTCGACCAGGTCCGGACGTGTAGCATACGTCGTTTTCCCCAGCAACTTGGGAAGCATGCTCTCGAAAAACGGCTCTGTACCGCATTCCATCACCTCAGTCGCCGACTTCAGCCGTCCCCCTCGAGCTTCGGGAGTATCTGCCTGGGCTTTGGTGTTGCACAGCGCCAGTGCTTCCACGCGTCCAGCGAATCTCCGCCAGAATTCGAACAACACGTAGCCGCCAATCGAGACTCCGGCGAACGGCGCGCGCCCTATCTGTTCATGGTCCAAGATTCGCGCGATGTCTGCGGCGTGCTTCTCCATCGTGGCCGGGCCTTCACCGATATCGGATTCACCATGCCCTCGTAAATCTAGAAAAAGAATGCGGTAGCGAGGCAAGAGTGCTTGAGCGGCAGGCTTCCACAAATCGTGATTCGCGGGGAAAGGGTGGAGCAGAACAACCGGAGACCCGCTGCCCAGGACCTCATAGAATATCTCGGCATCACCGCTGGTAATTCGGGGCATCGCCAAATTTAAGCACAATAAAGGGTCAAGCGCGGAATCAAAGCGTGAACAGCTAAGGATTGATTACTTGCTGCGCTCCCGCTGGAGCGGGGAGTCGCAAGGGTTCCTCCGGTATGACAATCCATGCGATCGGATAAGCTAGTAGACCCACGCCGGTCATCAGCGAAACGAACAACCAGACGAGACGCACCAGCGTAACATCCAGGTCGAAGTACTCTGCGAAACCGGCGCACACGCCGGCAATCTTGCGGTCGGTCCGGGGACGCACCAGGCGTTTTCGGGCGGTCACCGCACCCACTCGTGTGCCACAGTAGGCGCAGACATTCGCGTCATCCTGAATCACTTTGCCGCAGTAGTTGCAGTACATGGTTTGCCTCCCCTAAGGATACGCGCTTTGTGGGCAAAACCTTCCCTCATTGATCGATAAGCTGGCCGCTTACGAATAGTCCGGTTCCGCGTCCAACGCACTGGCAACAGCAACCGCCAGTCACCTGTGGTCTTCTGGCAAGCAGTGCGGAACGAAAGGAAAGGCTTACCCGTAATACAAGAATCGAGATCTGTTGGCCAAACGGCGAGGGAAACATGCAGCTAAGAGAAGACATCCGATATGCGCTCAGGCAGTTCGCTCACGCGCCGGCTTTCACGATTACCGCTGTGTTAACTCTTGCACTGGGGATTGGGGCTACCACGGCCATTTTCACTCTCGTGCACGCAGTCTTGTTGAAGTCCTTGCCGGTGACGAAACCGAGCGAACTCTATCGGGTGGGTGACGTCGAAAATTGCTGTGTCAATGGCGGCCTGCAAGACGACTGGTCGCTTTTCTCCTACGACAAATATAAAACTTTCCGCGATGGAACTCCCGGCTTCCTCGAACTTGCCGCTTTCCAATCGGGGAACGACCTGATCGGCGTACGCCGCACCGGGAGCAATCAGCCCGCGGAGTCTCAACGAAGCGAGTATGTGTCGGGAAATTACTTTTCCATGTTCGGTATCGGCCCTTATATCGGCCGCACGCTCGTGCCCCAGGATGATCGGAAGGGAGCCGAGCCAGTGGCGGTTATGAGCTATCGCACCTGGCAACAGAAGTACGGACTGGATCCGTCAGTGGTCGGGGCCAGCTTCACCATGAATGGTCAGCCATTCACAGTCGTAGGAGTTGCTCCGCCTGGATTCTTCGGTGACCGGCTGCAGAACACACCCGCCTTCTGGATTCCGCTATCGAACGAGCCATTGATCAACGGATCGAGCAGCATTCTAGACTTTCCTCAGCAAGACTGGCTGGACGTGATTGGCCGCATCTCACCGGGGGCTGACGTCAAAAGCATTGAAGCCCACATGCAGGTCGAACTGCAGCAATGGCTGCTCAGCCCGATCGCCAAGCTTGAACCGGGAGAAAGAGCTTTGGTGCCGAAGCAAACCCTGCATCTCTCGCCGGGGGGAGCCGGAGTCCAGATGATGCGCGACGAATATCAGGCCGGTCTGCACCTGCTGATGTGGGTTTCTGGATTCGTTTTATTGATCGCGTGCGCCAATGTGGCGAACCTTATGCTGGTACGCTCGACCACGCGCAAGCAGCAGACCTCGGTCCGTGCGGCGTTGGGTGCGCCGCGCTCGAGACAGATCGGGCAAGTACTGACGGAAAGCACCGTACTGGCCCTGCTCGGCGGCGCTGCCGGGGTCGCTCTCGCGTTCGCGGGGACTCGGCTCATACTCCATCTCGCATTTCAGAAAAACAATGTGGCAATTCATGCCATGCCTTCGTTGCCGGTACTTGCTTTTACGTTTACCGTCGCCCTGTTGACTGGAGTACTGTTTGGAGTGGCCCCCGCGTGGATGACGGCCACTGCAAATCCGGCTGATGCGTTGCGGGCAGCCAACCGTTCGGTCGGGCAGAGCGTGAGTTGGACGCAAAAGTCGCTGGTCGTGGCGCAGGCAGCGTTGTCGATGGTGCTTTTATGCGCGGCAGGACTTCTGACGCAGAGCCTGAGAAACATGCACCATCAGGACTTCGGGTTCGAAACCGCAAATCGTTACATTCTGCACATTGACCCACAAATGGCGGGGTACAAGCCGGCCCAGCTTGGCTCTTTCTATCGTCAACTCCACGATAATCTGGCGGCGATCCCGGGCATCAGCCGCGTGAGTTTCTCTCTGTATAGCCCGATGGAAGGAGATAATTGGAGTGAAACCGTTTACATCGAAGGGCAAGCTCCACCTCCGCCTGACACAGATCAGAATGATGCATCGTGGGTCCGTGTCAGCGACGGCTATTTTGGAGCCATCGGCACCAAACTTCTGCAGGGCCGCGCCATCAGCGACCAGGACACAGCCACCTCGCAAGCCGTGGCCGTGGTCAACCAGACCTTTGCGAAGAAGTTTTTCAAGGATGGAAATCCGATTGGCCAGCACTTCGGTTTCATGAATCAGAAGTATGCAGGCAGCTTCGAGATCGTTGGTGTCACGGAGGATACTCAATACAGGCAACCGACGCGCAAGATTCCTCCTATGTTTTTTCTCTCCTCCCTGCAGCGCGTCATCTATGACGATCCGCGTTTCGTTACTTTCGAAGACCGATCCCATTATCTAAATGCCATCGAATTCAAAACCTTGGGTAAGGTGCCGGCGCTCGAGCCGCAGGTGCGCCGCGCTCTGGCCCAGGTAAATCCGAACCTCGCGGTGATCGATTTTGCGAGCTTCGCCGAGCAGGTTGAAGGAAACTTTAGCCAGCAGAAGATGATCGCGAAGCTGACCTCGATGTTCGGGGTCCTCGCGCTGGTGCTGGCCTCGGTCGGGCTTTACGGCGTGACCGCCTATTCGGTCGAGCGCCGCACCAGCGAGATTGGAATCCGCATGGCCCTGGGCGCCGATCGGTTCAACGTCCTGAAGTTGGTTCTTCGAGGAGCCTTTCTGCAGGTTGGAGTCGGGTTGGCTATCGGCCTTCCCGCGATCATCCTCGGAGGGCGCGCCATGTCCGCGCAACTGTTTGGCGTGAAACCTTATGATCCGAACATTTTGCTGTTGACGACTGCGGTATTGGGCTTCGCCGCCCTGGTTGCGGCCGTGGTGCCTGCTCGCCGAGCGGCGACACTCGATCCCATGCGGGCGCTACGGACCGAATGAGTTTTCCATGCTCATTGATACGCGGCGAGTCATTCTTCGCGATAAGGATCTTTCAGGTATCGGTTGGCGGTTTCCGCAAGCGGCGTCTCGCTGTTTGTAGCCAAGACCGCGCGATAGCTTTTCAGGGCAAGCTCGCGCTTCTTTAATACGTCATACATTTCACCGGCCGCGAGATTCGCTTTCTGCAGGACTTCGGGGTCGGGTTGAGGAACCTCGCTCACCTGCTCGTAAGCCGTGACAGCATCGCCGTAATTCTTCTGGCTACGGAGCAGGTCGCCCAGACTCAACGCCGCGATTTCATAATGCAAACCGTCATAGTCTCCCGCCCTTCCCGCTTGCCAAACTCTCCGATAGACCGCTGCGGCCTCCTGTTCATGCCCATCTGCCCGAAGCAAATTCCCTTCCTCGAGCGCCATCAAGACATCGCGTGGGTATGCCTGTATCAGGCCGTGCGCGATGGCCAAAGCTTCCGAGTAACGATGTTCCCGCCGCAGAAACAGAACCAGCAAAATCTTGGCGTCCGTGCTGGTCTCGCCCGTCCCCTGTGCGCAGTCGTTGAGATATTGAAGCCCCTTTTCCTTGTTTCCGCCAATGCCAACCACGGTAACGCCCGCCCGCAGTGCCAGAGGCAGACTGCCCATCACGTAGTTGTGCGCTCCGACGATCAATTTTGCCGGGGTGTCTTCTGGAGCTAACTCCAGCACGCGCTCGTGATCGCGCCGCGCTCCCACGGCATTGCGCAGAGCAGAAAACCAGGCGCGCTCAATCATGGCCGTATAGGTAGCGAACTGGCCACGGGTTACTCCTCGGGCATAGAGAGCCGGAACGTCGTTAGGGTTTGCGTCCAGGCTCTTCTGTTCAAGCCGGAGCGCCCGCTGAACCAGTTCCTGGATCTGCTGCTTTACCTTGGGGTCAGCCGGTCGATGCGAGGCACGAATAAAAGTGTCATTTGCATATTCACCCGTGTTCAGCGCCCCCATTCGATAGAGCTCACGAAACAAGACTACCGCCAGAAAATGGTTCACCGCGAACGGGTCATCCGGATGTCTTCGCAGCACTTGCTCGAACTCCTGCGCCGCACGGTCGTAATCGAGATTGTAGAAATGGTCGAAGGCAGTCCGATTGAGAGGGTCCGGTGGGCGAAACGAAAGATTGTCCTCAGGGTGAGAAGTCTGACCGTTTGCCTGGGCAGGCGCCATGGGAATCGCCACCAAGGCCAGGGTCAGCAGCACGCTGGCAAGAACCGAATCGCGGGGAAACAAATGGATGTACCTCAGGCTTAGTCTCGTGTCTCGAGTCTATCTGATGCTGGGGGAACGAGGACGATGGAACCAAAACCATCAATTCGGCAACACGCTTGTTATTAGCCATTTCGATGTAGCGCGCAGAATTCCCAAAATGGCCATCTTTGCCCGGGACGGGGTAATTCTTGCCCGGCGCCCAAGCGGGGAGCGAGGAGGGCGCTGTCGAAGTTGTTGTATCGCGACAGCTTATTGAAGGCGGGCTTTGGTCACTGGCTTGCCATTGGTGACTTGGGGCAATCCATATGTCAGAGGTAGTTGAAAACGCACCGCAGGAGTTCTGGCGCCCTCCCGTCGCTCAGCCGGACGCTCCTGAACCGATTATGGTCGAAGTTTGCGATCGCTGTGGGACGGAGTTCATGGTCGGTGCAAAATTCTGTCATGATTGCGGGGCAGCCCGCCAACCAAGAGCGGTGACCTCCGCCGCCCAAGGCTGGACTCGGGCGCTAGAGTTGCTTCGTATCCTGGAGTTCCATAATGTCAAGGATTGGCTCGGCCTTCCAATGGCCTCGCTAATCGCTTTTTTCGCCGGATTGGGATGCCTTTTGGCGGCAGTTGCTGTGGGCGTCATCTACTCGGTGCAGACTCTGGCTGATTTTCAGGCCATTCAATCCTGGCGCATACAGTGGTTGCTGGCGGCGCTGGTGGCGTTCGCCGCGGGCATATTATTGAAGCAGGCCGGTTCAGCCGGGACCGACTCGTCTAGGAAATGAAGGCAGCTTAATTCCCCCCGAATTCCCCTTCCCGTTTTCTTCCCTTTTACTCACCGCTTCAATCCTTAAGCCTAAATCTTCAGCGGAACCTGTGCTTCAAATCACCGGCTCCGGGTCCGGAGCTATAACCCGCCTTTGTTGCTGCATGCGATATAGATGATGAACCGGTCCAATACCATGACCCAGTGGGTGCGCATTGCTGATCGCGGCCGAAACGTAGGCTTTGGCCAGCAACACGGCCTCGGGTAGTCCTCGTCCCATGGCCAGATGGCAAGCCACCGATGTAGAAAAGGCGCATCCCGTTCCGTGGGTCGAGTTCGACCGTATCCTGGCCGACTTGAAGAGTTCTTGTTCGATTCCCCGGCGCCCGGTAAAACTCAACAAATCAATCGCCTTGTCGAGGTGGCCACCAGTGACCACGACTGCCGAGGCCCCCATCTCGTGGAGCCTTCTGGCTGCCGTGCGCATTTGCTCCTGGTTGGTAACCGGCAAACCAGTCAACGTAGAAGCTTCATCAACATTCGGAGTCAGGACTGCAGCCAGGGGAAGGAACTCTTCAATCAGGAACTGCGCTCCAGCTGCGTCCAGCAGTTCGGCCCCGGACGAACTCTTGAAAATCGGGTCCAGCACGACATTCGGCAGCTTGTTCCCGGTCAGGATGTTCACAACCGCCCGGGCCACCGATCCCGACCCGAGCATTCCAATATGGACGGCGGAGACTTCTATGTCCGAGATCAACTCGGCAAGGGTTTCTGCCACCAAGTCCGCGTCGACCGCCACCACCCGCCGAACGCCTGCTGTAGATTGCACGGTTAAGGCGGTGATGCAAGCCACCCCATAGCAGCCATGTGCAGCAATGGCTTTTACGTCGGCCGTAATCCCTGCTCCACAACTAGGATCAAAGCCAGCGATGGTGAGGACGACTGGGGGCATTGGAGCCATAGTCGAAATGTATCGGAAACGCTATCCTTTGCAAATCTGTTTCGAGGTGCACCCGTTTGGGTGCCATCGCTTTAGCGGAATGGCCCGCGATTTCGATGCAAATCATTGAAATCACTAGATCGTCGCGCATAAATAGCGCCAATTGCATGAAAACACAGGTAGTGGAAATATTACGCAGTCCTTTCCGAGTGACGTTATTTACCACTAGATAAACACTTAACTTGCTGTTATTACAGCAGCATTACGAGATTTGCTCAAGTCAAGTCGTAGGTTACGTAAGACATCTGTAACTATCGGGCCAGACTAATACAGGCGATTTCGGATTGACACCCTTGCAGCCCGGCCTATAGCATCGACAGATCATTACCGGACTGGGTCGCTGGAGGACGACTTTCGGATGAAAAGACTTTAGAGACGAGGTGACACTGAATGCGAAACCGAATAGCTCATGGACTGGCGAGCGTTTTGTTGGTCGTCAGCCTGGGGGCGGCTCAGGGGCCAACCAGCTCAGGGTCGAAAGACACCCAAAGTACGACGCCCAGAATCTTAGCGACGAGATCCCTCTCGGATTCTCAACCCAAACCAACCCACCATCCCTACCAGTTGGGAACCGCATCCTGGTACGGGGAAAACTTTGAAGGTCGCCTGACGGCCAGCGGCGAGCCTTACAACATGCATGACCTCACGGCCGCTCACCCCACTCTCCCTCTCGGGAGCTGGGTACGCGTGACCAACCTCCGCAATGGACGAGTGGTTTATGTCCGTATCAATGACCGCGGGCCGATCGTCCCGGGCCGGATTATCGACCTCTCTTACGGGGCAGCTCAGGTTCTCCACTTCGAGAATCAGGGCCTCCAGCGCGTTCGCCTGGACTTGGCTTCACCAACGAAGGCCGCGCCGGAGCAGCTGGCCATGCTGCAGTCACTAGCGTATTAGCCACGTTCGTTTTACACTCCCAAAGGGATGTACGATCCGCGCCAGCGTCTGATCGTCGCACTGGATGTACCATCCGCGGCCGCCGCCCAGAACATCGTGGCGGCCGTGGGAGACTCCGCCTTTTGCTATAAGGTGGGGATGCAGCTCTACACGGCGGAAGGCCCTCGCGTAGTTCGCGACCTGATTGCCTCCGGACGCAGGGTATTTCTGGACCTGAAATACCACGACATTCCAAATACCGTCGCAGCTGCCGTTCGCGAAGCGGCTGGCCTGGGCGTGAGCATGCTGACGATACACGCTTCCGGCGGCGGCAAGATGATGCGCGCCGCCACAGAGACCGCACGCAGCCTGAACGGCTCGCTCATGGTTCTGGCGGTTACCGTCCTGACCAGCCTCGATGACCACGACCTGGATAAGCTGGGCGTACACGGCCGAGTAAAGGACCAGGTGCTGCGTCTGGCCGCGCTAGCCATCGCTGACGGATGCGCTGGCGTGGTCGCGTCCGCGCAGGAGGCCTCTGAGCTACGCAGCGAACTCGACGGCGACTTCGCCATCGTGACTCCGGGCGTGCGTCCTCCTGGCACCGAGCCCGGCG
This sequence comes from uncultured Acidobacteriota bacterium, assembly GCA_963837015.1. GTDB lineage: Bacteria > Acidobacteriota > Terriglobia > Terriglobales > Acidobacteriaceae > JABDBE01. Next base: position 63,414 of record CAWIMI010000002.1, read on the forward strand.
ACCAAGCCAGGGTAGTCACGCCGGCCGAAGCCATCGCCGCCGGCGCAACTCATATCGTGGTGGGACGCCCCATCACCGGAGCCGCCGACCCCGCCAGCGAAGCCCGCGCCATCCTGGGACAGATCAGCTTTTAGACCGCATCGAAGTGCCCGCCGATGTGACCCTTCATTTCGAAGGTCGTTAGACAGTTCGATTCGGTTAGACGAACAATAAGAAGGCCGCAGAAAGCGATTGTGTCTCACCTCCTGCGACCGTTTCTGAAAGCTCCAAGCTAGAAGCGGTTTCTCCTACAATTTCTCGAAGAATTCGCACACCGAGCAGGAAATAAACACTCCGCCCGGCACTCCGCGCTCGCGGTCTTTGACCCGCTTCACAATTCGAGTCGGCTTGCCGCACTTTGGACAATCGGTGCTCTTGGAAGTGTCCATTACCTTTTTGCGATCTGCTGTCTTGGCAATCTTGGCCATGCTTTATCTCCTGGCAAAATTCTCCCACAGGCCATCGGCTGACGATCCTGAATAGTTCGGGAGTAGCGTCTGAGGCTGGGAATCAATAACTCTATGTCATCCTGAGCGTAGGGAAGGATCTGCGCACTATATGCTGCGGGCAGAATACATAGATCCTTCGCTACGCTCAGAATGACATTCTCGCAACAATCGATTTTACACGAATAGCGCTGCGACTGTCGTGGTCCGACTCAGGTGGCGGGGGACCCCTCGCCCGCTATTTCGAAACCGCCGCAAACAGATCCGAGTGCATCAGCGACTGAAACTGCTTGTCATCGGCCTTGAAGTGCATCTGCAAATTCGAACTGTCCGAGTTTACCGAAACACTCTCCAGCGCAACTTTTTCAATCGGAGTCGCCGTCATCTTTCGATAAAGCACCCCCGCCTTCACCAACGAGGAAAGGGTAGCTGCCGTCACCGAGTCCGAAGTCACGACGTCCATGTCAAAGTTCACGCCGTTGGTAAAGTTCATGGCGTAGCGCGAGCCCAGCACATGCTTCTTGATGGTATCGAAATCCGCCAGCTTTCCCGCGTCGCCAAGCGCCGAAAGCAGCATGTTCTGAGTTCCCTGCTGATCCAGCACACTCCACACCGTGCCCGACTCAACCGAGCCGATCATATCCGTGACCTGGCTGTTGGAATCGAGCGCCGTGGTATAACCGTCGCGCGCATCCAGCGCACCCTTCACCGCTCCGCCATCGCCGAACAGCAGCGAATTTTCGTCCAGGAAAGTCATCTGCATTCCCCCGGACATCGGGTAAATATCGCTGTCGCGGTATTTGATCGGTTTCGTCTTGTTCAATTTCGCCTTCTTGAGAAACGCCTTGCTCGAAAATGAACCTTGCGCGACTCCGATCACCTTGACGCCCTCCTTGCCGTGACGGTACGAGGCGAAGGTAAGCTGATCCACATCCTTTTCTGGATCAATTCCGACGCCCTTCAGCGAGGCTTCGAACTCCTTGAGGCTCGGCGGGAGCACCTGATCCTTCAACGCCATGGCGGTGCTCGAATTCTTCAGCGTCCGGTAGTCCACTGTGATGACCTGTTGTACCTCGGAAGGGATCACTCCGCGCGCAGAGCTGCCCATCGCGGACGCCCATGCCGCTGCGGCCGAGACTAGTAGAAACATCAAAACAACATGCAATCGCTTCATACGTACAGTGCCTCTTAAGATATGGGTACTTAGATGCAGAACGACCCGCACCCGCAAACTTGCGCTGCCTTTAGCTATTGTAAGGCAATCATACCAAGAAGATACCGAACGAAAGTACGACCCGCATCTGGCTAGCCAGCCAGCCCGGTATGCGACCTGCTCTTTTCAGCCCATAGCCCGACTGGATTTTCCACAAACTCATCAGCCTCCCCGACAAACTCAAGCCAGCCGCGCCATACTAGAATCAAATTGTCATGCCCTTCGACCTCGATTCTGCCACTCGCCGCCGCCTCGGATACCATCTCATCGACCAGATCGACAATTTCTTCGCTTCCCTGCCCGACCGCCCGGTGCAGCTTCCGGCTGAACAAAGAACGTTCGCTGCTCTGAATAATCCGCTCCTCGAAACCGGCGAAGATGCCGGCAAAGTTTTGGACGAAGTCTTTCGTAAGATGGTCGACGAAGGCTTTCACGTTCCCAGCGCGAACTACTTCGGCCTGATGAATCCCACGCCAACCTACATCGGAGTCATGGCGGAAGCTCTGGTCGCAGCACTCAATCCGCAACTTGCCACGGTCAAGCGCTCGCAGCTGGCGTCGAAGATCGAACACGAAACCGTGCGCTGGATTGGAGAACGGGTCGGCTGGTCGGACGAATTCAACGGAACGTTCACGTCCGGTGGCAATGAGGCAAACTTTACCGGCCTCGCGCTCGCCCTGGCCGCAAAATTCCCGCATGCGATCGAAGAAGGCATAGCGTCGATTGGAGCGCAGCCTGTGCTCTACGCTTCCGATGAGGCGCATCACTCGATCGATAAATCAGCCGGCCTGCTCGGAGTCGGGCGCAGAGCGTTGCGGCGCGTCGCGGTGAACGAAAGCGCACAACTGGATCCGCAACTTCTGGAGCAAACTATCCAGGCAGACCTGGCTTCCGGCAGAAAGCCCTTTTGTGTAGTGGCAACAACCGGAACCACCAACACCGGCGCGGTCGACGATCTCGTGGCCGTCGCCGGAATCTGCCAACGCTACGATCTGTGGTTGCACGTCGACGGCGCCTACGGCGCAGCCGCCATCTTCTCCGATCAACATCGAAATCTTGTGCGCGGCATCGAGCAAGCTGATTCCATCACCATCGATCCCCACAAATGGCTAGCCATGCCCCTCGCCGCAGGCGTAATCCTCACCCGCCATCCCGAGATGCTGGAGCGAGCTTTCGCCGTCGCCGCTCCCTACATGCCCAAAGCCGCCGAGTCCAAAGGGCTCGACAATTCCCGCATCAGCACCCAGTGGACGCGGCGCATGAACTCGCTCAAACTCTGGCTCACCCTTCGAGTTCACGGGAGGAAGGCGTACGAGGAACACATTGATCGTCAGCTCCGTCTCGCGAATGGCTTCGCCTCCTGGATCCGGGCCTCCGAGCACTTCGAGCTGGCCGCGCCCCAGGTTCTTCCCATTGTCGCGTTCCGCTTCAAGGCCCCTGCGTTGACCCAGGAACAACTGGTAGAGGTGCACAACCGCATCGTGGACGAAGTCACGCGCGCTGGTACCCGCTGGATTTCCGAAACCAAAGTGAATGGACGCAGCGTCCTGCGAATGATGGTGATCAGCTACCTCACCGAAGAACGCCACCTGCATGCGCTGGGCAACGCATTATCCAACGCAGCCCGCCTCACCCTAAAATAAAATTTGGCATTCCGAGCACAATACAAAAACAGAATTTGTCATTCCGAGCAAAGCGAGGAATCTGCTTTTACCGGTAACCGCAAAAATGCAAACCCTGAGCCAAAAGCCCACGCGTCGTCGGAATCGCTATACCTTCTTACGCTCGCCGCGACCCGGCTTAGCCACACCGCCAATCTCCGCCTGAGACGCCCTCAAACCCCGCTTGGATAAACCACCCGACTGCACAAGCTTGAAGACATACAACACCACTTCCACCCGGCTCGAAACGCCAAGCTTGTCGAAAATGCGGAACAGGTAGTTCTTCACCGTGTGTTCCGTGAGGTGTAACCGATGAGCAATCTCCCGGTTGGAAAGCCCATCCGCAACGGAGAGAACCACGTCCCGCTCACGCTTCGAGAGCGACGCCATGTTGCTGCCGTCCGGTGGCTGCATCGACATGCCATCCGAAATGGCTTCGAGCAGATACTGCAACTCCTGGCTGTTGGCCCAAATCTGACCGCTATGCGCGCACTGAACGCACTTGGCCAGACTCTCCAGCGTCTCCGTGCGACAGAACACGCCCCGTACCCCAGCTCGAAAGGCCTCCACTACCGCGCTCCGTTCGGACGAGTCCAGCAACATGACAATGCGTGTATCAGGATGAAGCCCGCGCAGCTGTCGCGCCACTCGAAACCCCAAACTGGCGTCATCTTCCAGAATCGGGCTAAGCAGCAGAACCTCGGGCTTTGCGCTCTCCACGAGACCTAGAATCGCATCTTCCGGCGGCTCGGCTTCAACCACTTCAAAGCGCTTGTCCCGCCCCAGCGAGTGCGCCAGCATCTGCGTGTTCATGCGAGTTTTGTCGGCAATCAGGACTCGGATCGGCGGTGAATCGGGAGCGTCGCTCGCTTCTGCCATGGTCGTTCTGCGCTGCGGATTCCGAATCGGAGATCAGTCTGATAGCGCCAGAACCTACAACTTATTGCACGCTTTGACGCGATCTTCTACCACTCTAGTCTCCCCAAGCCGAAGCGCAAACGGTACTTTTGTAC
>CAWIMI010000003.1:0-21678 GCA_963837015.1 uncultured Acidobacteriota bacterium
CCGAAAGCACCGAAGGTGGAGTGGACCCCGAATTTGAGACAACCAGTTAAGCCCTAAAATGCAGGGAAAGGGGAAACTGGATGGAGCCTCGACGGAAATTCACGAAGGAGTTCAAACTGGATGCGGTAGCGCGATTGCGGGCGGGAGAAGCGGTCGGAGCGGTGGCGCGGAGCCTGGAAGTGAACCGCGAAGACCTATACCGCTGGAGCCGGGATGTAGAGAAGTTTGGGGTGCGTGCCTTTCCCGGCGTAGGGCAGAAGCGGATGGAGGAAACGCGCATCGCGGAATTGGAACGTAAGATCGGACAGCAGGTGCTGGAGATCGATTTTTTGAAGCGAGCCTTGCAGCATGTAGAAGAACAGCGCCAGCTGCGGGCCGCCAGTTTCGGCGCCTCCTCTACCAGCAAGTCGAGCGCGAAGTGAGATCCGGAAGCCGACTCAGGATCGGTCGGATGTGCGCGCTGATGGGGGTAAGCCGTGCCGGCTTCTACCGCGCCGGAGCCGCGCCCAGAGCCGAGGAAGTGAAACTACGCGATCATCTGCAACGCGTGGCTCTGGAGTGGCCGACTTATGGCAGTCGCCGGATCACCGCCGAGTTGCGGCGTTCGGGTTGGCGGGTGAATCGCAAGCGGGTGCAGCGTGTGATGCGGAAAGACAACCTGCTCTGCCTGCGCAAACGCCAGTTCGTGGTGACCACCGACTCGGCGCACGGCTGCCGGGTATATCCGAACCTGGCCGCGTCCCTGGCGGTGAACACGATCAACCAGCTGTGGATGGCCGACATCACTTACATCCGGTTGCGGGAGGAGTTCATCTACTTGGCCGTCATTCTGGACGCGTTCTCGCGGCGAGTCATCGGCTGGGCCCTCGACCAAGGACTGGAAACCAGCCTAACGTTATCCGCACTGGCGATGGCGTTGGAGCAGCGGCGGCCAACGGCCGGATTGGTCCACCACTCCGATCGCGGCGTGCAGTATGCCAGCCACGACTATGTTGCGGTGTTAGAGGCGCGCCAGATCCAGATCAGTATGTCGCGCCCAGCCAATCCCTGGGACAACGCCACCTGCGAATCGTTCATGAAAACCTTGAAATGCGAAGAGGTGTATCGTAGCGAATATCGCAATCTGGCCGAAGCGCGCATCCGCATCAGCGACTTTCTGGACCAGATCTACAACCAGAAACGGCTGCACTCGTCTCTGGGCTACCGCCCTCCGGTCGAGTTCGAACGCTTCCCGCTGTTGGGCACCGCAACCGCGGCCATGACGGAGGCGGGATGAGTTTTCTGAGGCATAGGGAAATCTATCCATGCGATGAGGGCACGATCTTGCGATCGCGCCCCCGCTCATCGCCGTGGATGAGTCTCCAGCTGGGTATTCCTGGCGGGTTGCTCTCCAGCAGCGCCCGCGTCCGCTTCCCCAGCCGGAGCCATGCTGGCAAACTTCAACCGCGCCGCGCAACGCTTTGGCAGCGAACGGCGCAATGTGACTTAACTGATTGTCTCAGCCGAAGGGTCCAGTCCAAGGAGACGACGAGCCGGAGGCAGGGCAGATGTCTCAGGCGGCGTTTGCCCATCGCTTCACCAAGGTGGGGCGATATGCATAACGACAGAGATCGCTTTGCATACTAAGGTCATTTCCGTAGAGGCTTCCGACTATCAATCACCTTGCGATGCGTCCTCAGTGCCGCGGTTAGTTATGCGGCACTGTGAATTTTCCAGCCTCGCTACCGCACCGCTACGCTTTTTCTCCTTGTCGGCGCCCCAAAAAGGCCTGAAGGGCAGGTTTCGCCCTATGTCCGCGTGGTAGAATTTTGAGAAGTAACTCCACACTGGGAGCCTGTTTGATCGAGCTAGCACCGTCGATTTTGTCGGCTGACTTCGCCCATTTGGCGGAGCAGGTCCAAGCCGCGACCGAAGGTGGCGCGAGCGTGATCCATGTGGATGTTATGGATGGGCATTTTGTTCCCAACATCACCCTGGGACCGCCCGTGGTGAGATCACTGCGCAAAACCACCGATCTCCCTCTGGATTGCCACCTGATGATCGAGAATCCGGATCAGTACATTCCGGAGTTCACTGACGTGGGGGCCGACTGGATTTCGGTTCATCAAGAGGCCTGCAGGCACCTGAACCGAACCCTCCACCTGATCCGAGGACATGGAGCGCGGGCGGGTGTCGTGATCAACCCGGCCACGCCGGTAGAGACTTTGAGCGAAGTGCTGGACATCGTCGATTATGTGCTGGTCATGTCGGTGAATCCTGGCTTCGGGGGGCAAAAGTTTATTCCTGGGGCGGTACATAAGATTCGCAAACTGGCGCACCTGCGCGACCAGCGAGGACTTGGTTATCGAATCGAAGTGGATGGCGGCGTTGCCCTCGATACCGTTGGTGATGTCGTCCGGGCTGGCGCCGAAATTTTGGTTGCAGGCAACGCGGTGTTCGGCGAAGGCGATCCAAGCAAGAATGCAGCAAAATTGTTGAAGGCGGCAACCGAGGCTACACTGCAAAAAGTGTAGGCTTTCAGTTTGCTGTAAGAGTCCTGGTAAATACAGTTCTGGGGTTTGAGGTTTCTATGCGTCGTATTCCGCTAATCCTTCTTTTGGGCGTACTCTTCGTTACCGCAGCCTGCACTAACAAGAAGGTCAGCAACCCGATCGCGAATGTCGATTCCAAGCAGCCGGACAAGGTCTTGTTCGACCGCGCCATGGATGCGATGAAACACAACCGCTTCGACGTGGCCCGCCTGCAGCTGCAAACCCTGATCAACACATATCCCGATTCGGAATACATTGCGCGCGCCAAACTGGCGGTCGCCGACTCCTGGTATGCGGAGGGCGGCTCGGCCTCGCTGGCCCAAGCGGAAATCGAGTACAAGGATTTCGAGACCTTCTTCCCCAACATGAAAGAGGCGGCCGAGGCGCAGTTGAAGCTTGCCAACATTCACTACCAGCAGATGGAGAAGGCGGATCGCGATCCCACCCATGCCCTACGCGCGCAGGAAGAATACCGGCAACTCATACTGCAGTATCCGGACAGTTCGCTTGTACCCGAAGCCAAGCAGCGTCTTTTGCAAGTACAGGAAGTGATCGCCGAACGGGAATTTGGTGTTGGACGTTTCTACTATATGCGCCAATCATATCCCGCCGCCATCGCGCGGCTCGAGTCTCTGGTCGACGAGTACCCGCTGTATAGCAAAGCTGACGAAGCTCTCTACTTGCTCGGGCAATCGTATGAAGGCGAGATCAACATGATGCGGGCACGCCCCATCAACGAAGCCGTCAAAGCTCGCATGATCGCGGATTTTACCAAGAATGCCGCCGATGCTTATGACCGCATTCTGACGCGATACCCCCTGATGGATCGGGCCGACGACGCCAAGGCCCGGCTGATCGCGTTGCACCAGCCGGTACCGAGGCCCACCAAAGCGGCGGTCGCCGAAAACAAAGCCGAAGAAGATAGCCGCAAGGAGCAGAGCAAGCTGTCAAAAGTCATGGGGACTTTTGAGAAACATCCAAGCGTAGCGGAAGCAACCAAAGTCGGCGAACCTCCGCTGGTCGATCCTCCGCAGATGAGCGCAAGCCAGGTAGTGCAGGAGGCCACTCGCGCCGCGATAGGGACAGGAGGAACCGGGAGCCAGTCGGTTTCCGTTGAGACGGTAAAGGGCGCTCCGGGCCCAGACCAGCCAGCACCCCGCTCGGATGCTCCGGCCCCGGCAGCAGATGCCGCCATTACAGTTACGAATCCTGCCCCCACCGACGGCGCTTCGACTCCCGCGGCTGCTCAGCCCGACCCGAATGAGTTGAAGCCCAATGTCGGCCCAGCTGATCCGAATGAATTGAAGCCGAATGTCACCGACGACGGCAGCCAGCCTTTACCTCCGCCCCAGCAGGTAAATGAAATCCAGGGCGGAGCGGCCACGCAGCCCGCGGCCGGTGCCAGTGCGTCACCCGGCGCAACCGGGAAACCCGCAGACGCCTCCTCGGCAACCTCTGCCGCCGATCAAAGCGACGACGCGGATACGACTGCCTCCAGCAAGCATAAGAAAAAGAAGGGCATTCACAAAGTAGTCCCATTCTGAAGCTGCTACATCCCTCGCGATTCGGGTTCGTATTACCCCAGTGGTTACTGGTCCGTCGTAACCTGTTTAATCTCGTATCCTCATTGACTTAGAGTCTGGGACACGTTACCTTCGCGCTATCTCCCCTTTCACTTAAAGGACATCGCTTGGCGCGGAAAATACTGCTCGCCGATGATAGTGTGACAGCCCAGAATATGGGCCGGAGAATCCTTAGCGACGCCGGCTACGACGTCACTACGGTGAATAACGGGTCAGCGGCACTCAAGAGAATTGCCGAATCGAAGCCCGACCTCATCGTGCTCGATGTTTATATGCCCGGCTACGGCGGGCTCGAGGTTTGCCAGCGTCTGCGCGAGGCGCCCGAGACTGCGCGCATCCCGGTGTTGCTTACCGTGGGCAAGCTCGAGCCGTTCAAGCCGGAAGAAGCCCGGCGCGTACGTGCCGACGCCTTCATTGTTAAGCCGTTCGAAGCCAGCGAACTTCTTACGGCGCTGACCAAGCTAGAAGACAAGATTGTTCCGCAGCCGAGTCAACCTTCGAGGCAGAGCCGATTTGCCAAGGCGCTCGCAGGAGTCGAGGAACCCAATCCTTCCAGAGAATTTGGCGACAGCGAAACGGGATGGAAGAATCGGCTGTCGATTCCGCCGCCGCATTCCAAGCATCGTGAATCTGCGCCCGAGGAAACGTCTGCCGTAGTCGCTAGTTTGCGCGAGGCGGTCAAGGCCGACGAGCCCAAATCCGCAGAGATGAAGTCTGGACTGGAAGAAGCCTTGCTGTCTTCCATGCCGCAAGACGTCACCGCCGAGGAGATTGCAGCTATTAAGGCCGCCGCTGCGGCATTCAGCGTCCCGGGCAATGAATCAAGCTTCAGGCAGCCGCGGGATGAAGCGGAGGCGCCAGCTCAAGGGCCATTTGCCGTTAGCGATAACGCTACGGTGGCACAAGAGGCCATCGCTGAATCTGTGGGCGCGGGCGATGTGCCCAGCGAACCGGTTCAGCCGGCAGCGCTTTCAGAATCTATTGCCGTTGACGCAGTGAATGACGCGGCCGCAAGCAATCGCGAGGTAGCCGATGACGAGGTCAACGCAGCACTCGCTTCCATCGCGCCTACGAACGGCCACGGAGAATTGGCTGCCATGGGCGCTGGCGTTGATAAATGGTCGAGAGAGCAGGTTCCTGTGACCATGGCGGTCGCGGGTGCGGCCGAGGAGTACAGCGGCCCGCGATGGATCGCCGAATCGGTTGCGGTGATTGGCGACGAAGCGACGCTTGTCCTCGAACAAGAGATGGAGAAGGCATACGCGGCATTTGCCGCCGCAGATGCTGCCCGGATGGGGTTCGGGAGTTCCTTCATTGCGTCCAGTTCTTCGTCGGTGGTGGATGCTCCGGCGCCAAACTCGGAGTCCGCATCATCTCCGGCTGAATCGTTCGTAAGCTCCGATCGCTCTGCATCAGAGCCGCAGGAGCCGATACCCGCTGCCTCGACGGGCCGCGAGGAATCGGCGGAGCACAGTATCGTAGCGGCTTCTTCGAGCGCGGTCGCGGTCAGCGAAAGCACGGTCCCGGAGGTGCAGGAGAGTGCTGCTTACGCGGCTGCAGCGTCGGCCGGTCCCGGTGCGGCGGACATGACGATGGGTGCGGAAACCACTTCGCAGCCGAGCCCGGTGACGGAGTCTTCGGATCACGTTCCTCCCGCTGCTGAGATCAGCGGGCAGCAAGGTGAATCGGAACTGGCAGCGGCCTGGGCGAACTGGAAGCAGATCCGAGAATCGGTGATCGGGTCGCAACTCAGTTCACAAATCGCCGAAACGGTCGCGGAGCTCAAAGAAGCCGGCAGCGAATCCCAGTCAGAGTCTCAACCGGTTGCTTCATCCGCGACGGAAGAAGACGCCAGCGATATCTCTAACATCGTCGACAGCGTGCTTGCCGACTTGAAGCCCAAATTGATGGCCGAGATTGCCAAGAAGATGGGCAAAGAGAAGAAAAAGTAGACTCGCCGTTCATCTGCTTGACCGCTTGATTCCGCCGTAACGCCACGAACTTACACCCTATTTGCACAATTTCTGGTGCAGAATGTCCCTCAAAAAAAACTCTCTGTTCCGCCCAAAATCTAGAAAACAAAGGGTCGGATTTTTTGGACCCCCGTAGATCTATGGTTTCTAAGGTACTTACAGGCAAAATATTCTAAACATTGGGGTTACCGTGGTCGAGGGCTAATCGGCCTTTCTCAAATTGTCAAAAAACTTTGATTATCTTGTAGATAATCAGTGCGTCTATATAATATCGCATATAAAGGAATGAGGGCAAGAAAAAAGTGGACGGGCTGCGAGTCCGCTTCCCAAATTGGGACAACGAATAGGCGGCGGAGCGGCATGGCCGTGCTGGCGCAAAACGATCTACGTCTGCCGCCCGTCAGAGGGGCGCAAAACCCAGGTTGCGCCTGAAAAACAGGCGTTATGCGACTGAACACCCAGAGAACGGGCGCGAACCTGCGCACGGGGCATGCGTTCCGATCAAAGAAAAACCCGCCCAAGCAAGCTTGAGCGGGGCACCCTCCAGATCAAAATTAAAGTGGAGGCGATGTTCGGGCCACCCGACAACTCTGTCAGCACGGACGCGACATCAATCCTTCTGCCGTTCAAATGCGCCCATGTCGCAGCCGCCCGTGTCCTCTTTGTCGTGGCGTGGCTTGCCGCGTTGATCAGTCCTCAGCAGATGGCCCTGGCCATCGGTGCAGCCTTGCGGGTTGCCCGCATCGATTGCTAGGCTTCCTGTAAGTAGAGGGATGGTCTGGGTCGGCCCGCCGTAGTTGCCCAACTGCCCGAGTATCGGATTGGTATTGTTCAGATCGCCAGTGCTGTCGAAATTGCAGGTGTTGTCGCTGCTCAGGTTGTAACCCTTCGAGGTCATGGTGCCGTCGCAGTTTCCCCCATAAGGGCTGTTCGCGACAATGGTGTTCTGGAGTGTCACGTTTCCGTATATGCCGCCGCCGTCACCAAAACCGTGGCAGTTCACGGCGAGATTCCCGCTCAGAGTGCTGTTGTTGATCGTCACCGTTTCGGATTGAGAATAGATCCCACCGCCGTCGGGGACAGCGCAGGTATAATAAACGCCAGCGAGGACGACAGCGCTATTCCCGCTCAGAGTGCTGTTGTTGAGTGTTAACGTTCCCGCATTGTAGATGCCACCACCTTGCGCAACGAAGCCGGAAGCTCTGTGGACGCTATTGCCGCTGATCGTGCTGTTTTTGATGGTCAGAATCCCGCCAACGTTCAAGACGCCTCCGCCCCCGCGGTATACTGACGCCCAGTTGCTATTCCCGCTGATAGTGCTGTAGTTGATCGTTAGGATTCCGGAGTTGTAAATGCCGCCTCCTCCTGACGCCAAGCCTTTGGCTTGGTTCTGCGTGACGGTGCTGTTGTTGAGCGTTAGGGTCCCGCTGTTATGGATGCCCCCGCCGAGCGTCGTCGTATCTCCGTGTTGGATAGTCAACCCGGAAAGAGTGAGGGCAGCACTGGAAATCGTCACAACCGTGTTGACGCCTCCGCCATCGATGATTGTTGTCGTGGCACCGGCGCCAGTCACCTTCAAGGTAGTGCCGATGGTGAGATTCTCTGTATAAGTCGCTGGTGCAACCCTAACCGTATCGCCCGATGAAGCCAGCGAAATGGCATGCCCGATGGTCTTGCAGGCCGTTTGACGAGTCTTGCAATCGTTACTGTCACTGCCGTGCACACCATCCACGTACCAGACGCTGGCGAAGGCAGTCGGAGTTATGGCTAGCAACAAGGCTAGAAGTATCTTGTTCATAATTCCTCCTACTTGTGTTCTTGATTTCTAGTTAGTGGACCGGAGTATCGGAAATCGAAGCCGATTGTTGTGTTGCCGCAATCTTGCAGGCGGCGCGTGCCCAGCTAGTTCCCGCGGTGCGGCCGCGACTGAGTTCATGGTGCTCGCGCGCATCATGCTGTAGTCGCAGCCCTCAATGCCGGGATGATGCTCGTCGCAAGGGATCAGCAGGAAAACATGCACGTCGCCATTCGCGAGCACCCCAGTGCCGGTAATTTCTCCGCGATCATTGATACCTGTTGCTCCCCCCAATGTCATGTCGGCACCGCTGACCAAATCGTTCAGGTCAACCATCGGTCCACCGTTCTCCCACAGAAACGCATGGGAATTGTTGTCGTTGCAGTCGTCGTCGGAAGACCCCGTTACCTGATCCTTGGAATTAATTTGGTGAGCGTAACTGCAAAGCTTGCCGGGAAGTATCCCGAGGTTCGTCATCGTCCCGTTCTTCCAGAAAAACGCGAGGAGCGCCTGATCCCCTGTGTTCGTCGCCCAGCCAACAACCGCGCCCGCATCGTTGATTGCATTTGCAGTTCCGAAATTTCCTCCGAGAGTGCCCAAGTCTTGCATTGGTCCGGGCTTGCTCCAAAGAAAAGGGTGAAAGTAGATATCGCCAGCGAGATTGGAAGAGCCCACCACCTGTCCGCTGTTGTTCAACGCGACGCCGTCTCCTTCGCCACCAAACGTGCCACCGAGGGATCCTAGATCAATCATCTTGCCGTTTGGGTGGCGTCCTGTCGGCGGTTCCCAAAGGAATGGGTCGATAGTGGGAAAACCCGAGGGATTGGGGTTATAGCTGGTGTAGGAAAATCCAGCTACTTCGCCGCGCTCGTTTATGTTTTGGGAAGCAGCGTCGGGGCCGCCCAAGGAGCCCAGATCCTGCATTTCGTGCTTATCATCCCAAAGAAATCCACGGGTCTGGGTTCCGTTTCCCAAACCATAAAAGAGCGAGTAAAAAATCGAGTAGGGATCGGGAACTGCGTTCAGCGCAGTGCCGGTGACCTGTCCGCGGCTGTTGACGGTGCCCGCAAAGCTCTCGTATCCGCCCAGGGTACCGAGGTTGACGACCTGGCCGCCGCGCCAGAATACGGCCCTCGACTCCGGCCATCCGCCAATAGGATCGAGCGTGCCATTGATTGCCTTCCCGGCGATAAGACCATTTTCGCTTATCCCACCGGGATAGGCGCTGTAACCGCCTGGCAGGGAATCGAGTGGGACAAGTTGACCGTTCTGCGACTGAAATGCCGCGAAAATGTACGGGTCCGGCTGCGGCGTGAGGAGTATGTCGTTTGGGTAAAACGGGTCCGGAGTGGTTGTGTCCGCCATGCCGATGACTGTCCCCTGATTGTTCAGAGCCGGATATATCGCAAAATTCACGCTTGTTGGCCCGCCGAACGTGCCCAGGTCGATGAATTGGTAGTGATGGTGCTTGTGGCTTTGATTATTCTGTGCCGAGAGCTGAGCCGGTACAGCTAGCGCAGCGAGCGCGATGATAGAAACTATGCAGGTCAATAATCTGGATTTCATTGGTAACCCCCGTTCTAGCCTTCTGCTAGTTCGCAGCACTCTGCGTCCAAAGCGGTGACGGGTCAATGTCCTGCGAGCGACTTGTCAGCGATTTCTGGATGACCTTGCTATCCGACTGATCAGGCGAGATTTACGTCCAGGATTCCGGCGCTCTAGTGGTGGCCGCTCCGGCAATCTACATCACTGTTGAGCACAAACTGCCGGACTGCTAGATTTCGTTGCACGTCATGGGGCGGCTGTTCGGTCACACTTATGCGAGCTCCTGCTTCGTCGAACGTCGTTCGTTTCGGCCCCTTCCAATTGGACCTGAAGGCCGGAGAATTGCATCTCGACGACGGACGCAATGTCCGCCTGCAAGAGCAACCGTTCAGAGTTCTAAAGATGCTGCTTGAGCAGCCGGGCGAGGTCGTGACCCGAGAGGAAATCCGCCGCACGCTCTGGCCCAACGGCACCATTGTTGAATTTGACCGGAGCATCAATGCCGCCATAAAAAAGCTGCGGCTTGCGCTCGAGGATTCGGCCGAGGAACCCCATTACATTGAAACTGTCGCTCGACGCGGGTATCGCCTCATGGCCCCAGTCTCTAACGGCGTTCTAGCAGATGTGCCGACAAGAGCCCCAGACGGCGCCCGATCCTCTGCTCATTCCAGTCCTTTCCACCTCGAGGAGCCGAGGCGCAAGTATCTGCTCGGGTTCATCGCAGCGGTCCTAGCTATAGTCGCCGCCTTGGGCGTCCTCCACTGGAAGTCGCACAGGGACAAGGTCAACTTGCGTCATGTGCAAATGACCAAGCTGACTGATAGCGGCCGGGTCTCGGCTGTTGCTATTTCTCCAGACGGGCGATACGTGGCTTACGCTCGGCACCAAGGACAAGAAGGAATGGAGGAGAGTCTTTGGTTACGCGAGATCGCTACGGGCAGCGAAGTGCAGATTCTGCCTAGCGGAACAGGTTTCCACGGACTGACCTTCGCTCCCGACGGCAGACACATTTACTTCGTTCGTTCCGACGAAAAGGACCCTTTCTTCAAGTACCTGTACTCGATTCCAGCGTCCGGTGGCTTTGCCCAGAAACTGATTACCGATATAGATTCCCCGGTTTCTTTCTCCCCAGACACCAACCACTTTGTGTATGAGCGTTGCATTCCACCGCGCAACGACATTGAGGTGAAAGTCGCAAACGCGGACGGAAGTAACGACCATCTGCTCGCCACAATTCATGATGGCAGCGGGCTGTTGTTCCAGCCCGGTCCCAACTGGTCGCCAGACGGACGAACCATTGCGGTCCCGGTACTCATCTCGAATCACCACCAACATTGGGCGTTGGACATGATCTCCGCGGCAGACGGAAGCATCAGAGAGATGTATTCGAGCCGGGAAGAAATCGGGCGTCCCGTATGGCTGCCGGGTGGAACTGCCCTTGTTTTTCCGCAGCGCAATCGGGGTGCGCTGGGCTTCCAGCTAAGGACCAGTTCCTTCCCCGAGGGTCGGGTGCAGCCTGTGACCCGTGATGTAGTGGCATACGGAAACGGCTTGGACATGACCAAGGACGGCAGTACGTTCGCGGTCACCGCCAGCACAACCATCTCCCACATATGGATTGCTCAAGCGAGGGATTTGTCCCAGAGCCAGCAGGTCACGACCGATGCCATGCCCATGCTCCAGGTCGCAGAGGCATTTGATGGAAAGTTATTAGCTCGTGGGGCCGATGATGCACTGTGGCTGATGCACACCGATGGCAGTCAGCGGACTCGATTTACCGAGGTTCTGTCAGCCCAGGCATTTCAGGCATCAGATGACCTTGCAACGTGCGGACATTTCGTGATCTTCAGCGTTTCGCAGGAAAATTCTCAGTCGCTAATTCGGGTAGATCGGGACGGGTTGCATCCCACTGTGCTGGTGCAGGGTAATTTATGGAGTCCCGCGTGTTCGGCGGACGGAGCCTTCATTTTCTACTACGCGGCCGAACAGCCGGAAAAAATCTGGAAGGTGCCGGTCGTGGGAGGAACTCCGCAGTACGTGGCAGATGTCCTCGGGGACCAGCATGCCGGCGAACTTGCTAACTCACCAGACGGCAAGTTCCTCGCCTATCCTTACACGCAGTATGGCAGAGTTTCATCGGAAGGCTGGAAAGTTGCAATAATCCCAGCCGTTGGAGGGCCGCGTGTGAGACAGCTTACCGTTCCGGGCGGAATCGCCGGAGTGCGTTGGTCCTCTGACGGCAAGGGCTTGCAGTACCTTCTAACTCGGAAGGGAGTTACCAACCTCTGGCAGCAGTCTTTAACAGAAGGGAAACCGAAGCAGCTAACCAACTTCACTACCGGAACGATTTTTGATTTCAATTGGTCTTCAGATCATTCGCGGCTGTTACTGACGCGCGGGGATGTGAACGGCGATGTTGTTTTGTTGAAAGATCTCCTTTGATGCTCCTGGCTGTTTTTCGCGCGGATGGCCCTCCGATTAACCCACTACCCACGGTAGACTAGGAAGCGGATTCCGCGCAGGCAGCATCCAAACTAGCCGTCGGAGAGGCCATGGGGCGGGTGGCCCAACTTCCGTGTGCTTGACTGGCTGACGCGCCCCCAGTCGTATGACACCTCCGTCACCCAGGAGCGGCCAATCGGAGGAGGGAGTCACTTTTGCCGTCGGTATACACAAGCCCCTTCGCTGTTTGACGGGCTTGTGTATACCGACGGCAAAATGCTCCCTCCCCCCCTCCGGTGACTCTACGGAATGATTTGGATATGGGTAGGACCTTACGTAACCGGAAGAAGCTACGAATTTTCCGACGAAACGTTAATTCTCAGGTTTGCAGTGTGCCTGGTTTCGTCAGGAATGTGGAAGTTTAGCCTACTCGGCTACGTTGCCTTACCTGGCACCTCAACTCCCACCGCTTTGTTCAGCATGTATTCGGGCTTACTCGTTTCGATCTCGAATAGTGCTCCCATTTCTTGGGAGAGCCGAAAGTCCGTATTGCGAAGGTACAAAAATTCTGATAACAAATCACGAAGAATCTTGTATGAAAAGAAGTTCTTGCGAAGTTCTTTTTCAAGTTCGTAGATTTGGCTCTTTGGAGCATCTCTGAAATATTCCAAAAAGATCGATAAGTGAACAAGTCTAACCGACGTATTTTCTCCAAGCTTTGTTCGAACCTCTTCAAAGGTCAACTCAAGATCTTTTAGGCCTACAGATCTAGTGTAGTGCGTCATAACTAACAACCTTTATCAATCCGCTCGCGTCTTATGATGTAAGGAGACGGTTGCGGATGCGCAGAGCCCCAGTCATTACGTTGAGTCCGGAGCAGCGAACGGTGTTGGAATCCCAGGCCCGGAGCCGATCGTTTCCGCTGCGCGTGGTGGAGCGCGCTCGCATCGTGTTGTTGGCGGCCTCCGGCCAGCAGGATAAGGAAATCGCCGCCCGCACGGTCACTACCCCGAAAAAAGTTTCGCGCTGGCGCAAGCGTTTCCTCGCGCTGGGGGTGGCGGGGTTGCTGAAAGACGCGCCCCGGCCCGGACGCAAATCCACGATCAGTGCGCGCCTGAGGCAACGCGTCGTGACCATGACCACGCGCCAGCAGCCCAGCAACGCCACCCACTGGAGCACGCGCACTATGGCGGCGGCGGTCGGCATCAGCGAAGCCAGCGTGCGCCGCATCTGGCGCGCCCACGGCTTGAAACCGCATCGCGTGGAAACCTTTAAGATCAGCAACGATCCCGCCTTCGCCGAGAAGCTGGAAGACATTGTCGGTCTGTACCTGAACCCGCCCGAACACGCGCTGGTGCTGTGCGTGGACGAGAAGAGCCAGATTCAAGCTTTAGACCGGACCCAACCCGGCCTGCCGCTGAAACGCGGACGCGGCACCACCATGACCCACGACTACAAACGCAACGGCACCGCTACCTTGTTCGCCGCGTTGAATGCCGCCAACGGCGAAGTCTATGGTCTTTGCCAAGAGCGCCACCGGCACCAGGAATGGCTCAAGTTTTTGCGCCTGCTCGACCAAACTATGCCGCCGCATCTCACCTTGCACTTGATCGGCGACAACTACGCTACTCACAAACACCCCAAGGTCCAACGCTGGCTGGCGCGGCACCCGCGGGTTCATATGCACTTCACCCCTACCAGCGCGTCGTGGCTCAACATGGTGGAGCGCTTCTTCCGCGATCTCACGCAGAACCGGCTGCGGCGCGGGGTCTTTCGTGATCTGGAAGAGCTGATCATGGCTATCGGCACTTATATCGACCGTCACAACGAAAGTCCCAAACCCTTTATCTGGACCGCCCGTGCCTCCGATATCTTGGAGAAAGTCAAACGCGCCCGCCGCACCCTCAATACACGTCGATCTGTTTGACGCACTACACTAGATATCCGCTTTATCACACCATATGCGGCTGCTCCCGTGAGCCAAATCAAAGTCTGATCGGCTCCTTCTTCGAGTTCTTCTTGTGTGCTGAGGGGGTGATTTTCTTTAAGAATCTCCGCAAAATTCGTGCGCATTTCTTGCATTTGGTGCTGAGCCAAATCAAGTACCCTGCGCAATATACGCAAGCCAAGTAAGTAGCTTGCTTCCGTGAGTCGAAACTTAGGCTCTGCCGTTAACACACCTGGGAAATTGCGCAACACCTGGCCCATAACTCGCAACGTCTGGAGCCCAATGGTGATCTTGATCAGCTCGTGAAGAGCTGAACCATATGGCACTCGACTATCCGGCGCAGCCATCAACTGCGTTTCGTTTTGCTGATCGATAGCATCCTGCCTTTTTTGGAATTCCTCACGATTAAGCGAGATGTCCGCACTGGGCAAAACTACCTTTTGTGGCTGCTCTTTCATCAATCTGTTGACGAACGACACGTCAGCATCCAAGTTTGCGGGTTCACATTCTGCATATATTTTCGAGGCATTGTCCAAGAGTCGCTCAATCGTTTTAGGGTCGCGACTCAAGTACAAATAAAACATTACGATATTCGTATAGTCTTCCCACGCGAGTCGATCGGTCATTTCGTCCAGTTCGCGCCGGAGAATCGATTCCGCCTGCGCCATATCGAAAAAGTATCGAGCCACGCCGTAACAGTACAACCCTTTGTATGCGAATCGATAGGAATCGCCTTCCTTGCAAATGATTTTACCTTGCACTAAGTCCGCGATTATTTGTATTTCTGACAATCGCATTTTATATACGGTGCAATAGTCAGCGTGCACCTCGCTAACCTCTTTTGCCGCCAAAAATGTGCGCCCTTTCTTAAACATGCAATACGCCACACGGGACAGATACGTGTACATCGTCCCGATGTCGGTTGCGCTATTGCTAACCAGAGACAATCTGTCTGTAATGATTAATTCAATAATATGGCCGTACGCACCTGCGTTGCGCGATGGACTCGACGAGGCTGATGTATCAGCCTGGAGCAAGCCAATTATGAAGATCGGAAATGTTGGAAGTATTCCCTTTCGAATTACAGACGCTACTTTGTCTTCGCTGCACGCCACTGGGTAATGAAAGTCGCGTGGATCTAGGGTCGTTTCCTGACCCAACGAGTGCCATTTCTCGATAAGTTGACCTGTGGACCGCTTGCCAAACTCCTTAATATCGCAGAATTCAAACTCTGCAAACATTTTTCGGGCTGGGCCAGCGTCTGCAAGCTCCTCAAGGGCATAGAGCCGACTTGTGAAAAAGGCGACCTTTCCAAACCACGTCTTAAGTCTACCGACGCTGGCAGGAGCGGTGTTGTACTCAAATCGCGAGCTGGTCTTAAAGAGCTTCTGGCCGATGTCTTGAGTGGAAATGCTATCTTCAAGGCAATTCTGGTCTATGACGTGAGTAGATGGGGGCGATTTCAAGATTCCGACGAAGCTGCACACTATGAGTTCATATGCAAGAACGCCGGCATTCCGGTTCACTATTGTGCGGAACAATTTCAAAACGACGGAACGCTGCCTAATTCAATCTTCAAATCTCTGAAACGAATGATGGCGGCAGAGTACAGTCGCGAATTGGGCGTCAAGGTATTTGGAGCACAGAAAAGATTGGCGCAACTTGGTTTTAGGATGGGCGGCACTCCCGGTTACGGCCTTCGACGGTTGCTCGTTTCTAACAATCCCAAGCTCAATCGACAGCTGGATATAGGCCAACGCAAGGACCCCGCCGATCACATAATTTTGGTTCCCGGCCCAAGAAAAGAAGTTGAATGCGTTCGGGCCATCTATGCGATGGCTCTAAGTAACCTCACCATGAGCGAGATTGCGCGCAGACTCAATCTCCACGGCATCCGGTTTCTTGAGGGCAGGCAATGGACGAGTGCTGCGATTGGAAGAACCCTCAGAAACCCTAAATATGCAGGAGTTAATCAGTGGAATCGGATGACCTGCAAACTCCACAGCAGCGCGAAGAACCTCCCTCGGGAAGAATGGATAGTGACGCCAGATGCCTACCCGCCTGTCATCGACCAAGATACTTTTGAACGAGTCCAGGTAGCTTTGAAGAAACGCTTGGCTAAGAAAACAGACGAAGAAATCTTGGATGCCCTGCGACGTTTGTTTCGCCGCAAAGGGGAATTGACCGAGAAAATCATAAGGAATGATCGGAACGCCCCCCGCTTTCGACGTGTTTTTACCGCTTGGGTCGCTTCCGAGAGATATACAAACGGATTGGATATACCCCGCCTTCAAGCCATTTCACGAGGGTTGAGGGCAAAACTGTTACCTGGAAACTTCGTGCTCAGGTCCTATCGCATATTTCCGAACTTTTCACTCAGAGAGCCCAGCTCTTTTGTCTCCTCGGGAGACAACGAGTAATGGTCCAATTGGACAAATCTCTAACCATTTCAATACTCATTTGTCGTAGTGAGCGAACACGAGGAGGCGGACTTGGCTGGAATATAGTTCCAGTTCCTAGCGAGCGCGATTACATTACTCTTCTATGTAGATTGAACAAAGAGAACACCGGGGTGCATAGTTTCTTCCTGTTTCGCATGATCGACAAAGGGACTCCCTTCAAGGTGGATGAGAGAGACCCGTGGTGGGCGAAAGGTAAGCGCATAGAGCTTGCGCAACTGTCCGACTTCGCGAAGGAAATCGCACGATCCGAGGGCGCGGCTTGACGACGACGCATGGCAAAGAAGGGGCACAATGAACCAATCGGCACATGCCGGGGGATCGCTGTGCCCGCTATTCCTCAAGCCTCAACCTTGCAACCACTACACTCGTTGAGACTCAAGAGGTTGTCAGGCCGATATCCGTCGCGCTTTCAATTTCGCCCTCGGAGGCTGGTGTCTCTCCTGCATCCCAATGTTTTATTGGTTGCAACTCCGCCACAAGAGCATCCATCTTATACTCCTGCATATTCCATCTCCTGATGTAGCCTCTTCCGCTCCGGCCACAGAAAGACTCAAGCACAACAGTTGCCACAGCCAAAATCAACATTTTGAGGATTTATCTACGCCGAGGCTGCCGAGATTTAGTCGCCGCTGCCGGAATATCGGCAGTCGAGTGGCGAATCCCATTCACAGCGTCATAAAACTCTGATAGATCTGCAAGGCGCTGGCCACGACGAAGCCAGCTGTCACAGGACCTCACTTCAAATCGCTTGTGACGATCCATACTTGGGAACACGTGGAAGTCTTTAAAGCCCGTATTCTGACTGTCCAATCTCGCCAAAAGTGTGACGAGTCTGCGTTCTCTTTGCACAGGGTCAACTCGCCAATTGTCTGTGTTCTTGCTGGTTCGAGCCTGCCGGGCGATCAAAACTGAGATTGTTAAGCCGCTGGCGAGTTTCAGACGACTCCGCCACTTGGGGCCGCGCTGAACAATCGTGACTTTATCCGGAAACATGTTGTTGATCTGCATCAATAGATCTTGTCGCAGCAATCGGATTCTTCCGCGTTTGTTGATAGGCTCGAAATTACAACCGTAGCCAATCAATTCATAGGCTCGCCGCAAGCCTCCGAAGCGATGTGTGTAGGTCGAAGGCGATGGCATGTGAGGGGAGTCCTCGATCAGGCGGGGAGACAATCTCCCTTCGGAGGCGAGTAGTGCCCTTAGTTTATCTAGTGTAGTGCGTCAAACAGATCGACGTGTATTGAGGGTGCGGCGGGCGCGTTTGACTTTCTCCAAGATATCGGAGGCACGGGCGGTCCAGATAAAGGGTTTGGGACTTTCGTTGTGACGGTCGATATAAGTGCCGATAGCCATGATCAGCTCTTCCAGATCACGAAAGACCCCGCGCCGCAGCCGGTTCTGCGTGAGATCGCGGAAGAAGCGCTCCACCATGTTGAGCCACGACGCGCTGGTAGGGGTGAAGTGCATATGAACCCGCGGGTGCCGCGCCAGCCAGCGTTGGACCTTGGGGTGTTTGTGAGTAGCGTAGTTGTCGCCGATCAAGTGCAAGGTGAGATGCGGCGGCATAGTTTGGTCGAGCAGGCGCAAAAACTTGAGCCATTCCTGGTGCCGGTGGCGCTCTTGGCAAAGACCATAGACTTCGCCGTTGGCGGCATTCAACGCGGCGAACAAGGTAGCGGTGCCGTTGCGTTTGTAGTCGTGGGTCATGGTGGTGCCGCGTCCGCGTTTCAGCGGCAGGCCGGGTTGGGTCCGGTCTAAAGCTTGAATCTGGCTCTTCTCGTCCACGCACAGCACCAGCGCGTGTTCGGGCGGGTTCAGGTACAGACCGACAATGTCTTCCAGCTTCTCGGCGAAGGCGGGATCGTTGCTGATCTTAAAGGTTTCCACGCGATGCGGTTTCAAGCCGTGGGCGCGCCAGATGCGGCGCACGCTGGCTTCGCTGATGCCGACCGCCGCCGCCATAGTGCGCGTGCTCCAGTGGGTGGCGTTGCTGGGCTGCTGGCGCGTGGTCATGGTCACGACGCGTTGCCTCAGGCGCGCACTGATCGTGGATTTGCGTCCGGGCCGGGGCGCGTCTTTCAGCAACCCCGCCACCCCCAGCGCGAGGAAACGCTTGCGCCAGCGCGAAACTTTTTCGGGGTAGTGACCGTGCGGGCGGCGATTTCCTTATCCTGCTGGCCGGAGGCCGCCAACAACACGATGCGAGCGCGCTCCACCACGCGCAGCGGAAACGATCGGCTCCGGGCCTGGGATTCCAACACCGTTCGCTGCTCCGGACTCAACGTAATGACTGGGGCTCTGCGCATCCGCAACCGTCTCCTTACATCATAAGACGCGAGCGGATTGATAAAGGTTGTTAGTTATGACGCACTACACTAGCAATTCCTCATTCGATTGGTTGATCGTACGGCTTTGGAGAATTCGCTGTGCTGCTACAAACGTCGCACTATCAATGATGGGTTGAAAGGCTCTAGGCGTCATAATCCACTCTGACTTAGGCAGCCTGACAGTTGGTGTGCAGAGCTTGCTGGAAGTGCGGCCAAATGCGTGATACCCGGTATACTTTGGTTGCGTAAGCACTGAGTCAACTACGTGAGGGGTCCACTGCGAATTGCCGAGGTACTCCACCCGGTTTGTATTGAGTTTACGAACGATGGCACTCACAGAGAGCCCTTCGGATATGAGCATCTTATAAATGTTCCTGACACATTCAACTTCGTGAGCAGGGCCGGGGATGAGTATGACGCGGTCTGTCGCGATACTCTTGCGCTCGCCCGTGACCAGCTCCTGTTTTGGAATCCCAGCTTCCGAGATCAACATCCGTCGCATTCCGTAGCCTGGTACACCCCCTTGCTTGAACCCGAGGCGGGCCAAACGATTCATTCCGGTGAGCACCTTGACCCCCAATTCGCGGCTGTACTCGGCTGCCATCGTTCTCTTCAGCGCCTTCATAATGAGGCTAGGGAGGCTGCTGTCGTTGGCGAAGATTTCGGCGCAATAATGCACTGGGACGGCTGCTGACTTGCAAAGGAACTCGTAGTGTGCGGCCTCGTCCGAGTCTTGAAACCTTCCCCAGCGGCTGACATCGTAAACAAGAACTGCGCGATACGCTTGAGGTCCATTGACCACGTCTTGTAACAACTGACAGAGTCCCGGTCTGGATCTTAGGACAACGCCACTTCTAGCGGCATCAGAGTATGTGCGCACGACTTCGAATCCATGTGCCTCTGCATACTGCAGGATTGCCACGCACTGATTTTCGACTGAATACTGCTGATGTTCTGTTGACATGCGAAGGTATTGAGCAGCGGGAATGAGCAAACGATTAGCCATTGTGTCCTCCTAGGAGGCACATCGGCTGGTTACGGATAAACTTTAGGTTGATTAGCCTTCAGGTTTCTGGGCAGAGCTTATTAACAACTCCTTCAGTCGGCTGCCCTACATTTGAGTACGACTCCGCTTCGCCCAGCATCAGTTTTCATAATCATTGAAAACCATGCTGTTGGGCATACTCTTGGACCGCAGCTTTCTGATTCTCGATCGAATACTGCTGGAGATCGGTGGACACCGCACGTATTGGGCGGCGCGAACTAGCGCGCACGTCAGCGTTGTGGGGCACTCTTTCGCATCGTGACCCCCAAAGAGTGGCTTTATAGCTCAAAGCGGGCCGGATCAAACTTGCAATTTCAAACTAAGCCACCAGCCGACTTACGTTCTGCGACCATCTTGACAGCCGTCACAAGATCCGTCAGTGTACACGCCTGACCGCCCATCCTGAACCAAGGATCATCTAGTTGCATGGTCCAAGTCCTTGGGTTCGGCAACGCTGGAAGGACATGAAAATCAAGAAAGCCATGGTTGCTCGTATCAAGCCTTGCGACGAGAGTAATGAGATCACTTTCGCCGGGGGCAACGTTGAGCGTCCACCTCGGAGCGCCGCTTTCGATCCTGTGTGACTTGCATACATGAACCGTTACGCTTTGGCCGTTGTTCAATCGAAGGCCCGGCGCGGCGCGATGATTCGCCCGAAATATCGAGATCTCTCCTTCGTGTAGTTTTATTATTTTCATCATTAAGTCGCTGCGGAGCTCCCAAAGTGCCCGACGAGTTTCAGTTGTCCTAAGTTTCGATCCGAAGTATCCGGCCCTCGCAAAGGCTTCTGAAAGGCTCCGGAAGCGGCGAGCATACGTTCCGATTGACCGATTGGGTAAGTCGGCTTTGACCAATCGTTCGGTAAGACAGTTGTGTTGAGCCAATACTCTGCGTAACTCGTCCAGGAGGTTCTCGTCGGACTGGTTCGCAGTTTGATCCTGGAGCACACGTTGGGCGGCCACAAAAGTGCCGAGATCGACAATCGGTTTCCACGAACCCGGCACCGTAGTCCACTTACTTGTTGGAAGAAACGTTCCTCGTGCCCCTAGTCTCTGGGTTCTCCGGCCATAGACTCCGATCCCTGCGTATTTTGGGTTCTTTAGAATGCGCTCAACAGCTCCGGGGTACCAGTGGGTCCTCTTGATGCCCTTGTAGAAAACGCCCCTACGGTTCAATTCCGAGGCGATAATCGTTGACATTTTATGTTCTTCGATCAGCATACTAAAGATCTCTCGCACGCATTGCACCTCCTGGATCGGCCCCAGAACAAGAACTACTCGATCCTCCTGGATACTTTTCCGTTCGCCGAAACGTAGTTCGTGCTTCGTTTGGCCACTCGGTGAAACCGCATTCGGCGAAATCCATAACCCGCAGTTCCTCCGGTCCTGAAACCGTGCTCAGCAACTCGCTTTGAACCCTCGTATACCTTCGCAGAAAGGTCACGACTGTATTCGCCAGCCATTATTCGTTTCAAAGATTTGAAAATCACGCTCGGCATGCTGCCATCGTTGGCAAATGTCTCGGCGCAGTAGTAGACGGGCACTCCGGCTTTTTTGCAAAGGAACTCATAATAGGCAGCCTCGTCGGTGTCCTGAAATCGACCCCACCGGCTTACGTCGTAAACTAAGACGGCTTGGTATGACTGTTCTTCTGCGGTGACATCATGCAACAGCTGAGCTAGACCTTCTCGGTGTTTGAGCACTAGTCCACTCTTACCGGCATCCACATAACTTTTTATGACCGCAAAACCGTTCCGCTCGGCATATTCCCTGTTGGCTGCGACTTGATTATCGAGAGAGTACTTTTGATGTTCCGTGGACATCCGCAAGTACTGCGCTACCGGAACTGTGCTGACATCCATTGAATCTCTCCCTTGGCTCAGGGGCACATCAAACTGCGCCGACCGATGTGACGCCAGTATGTACTTATGAACACATTCGTACAAGCATAGACGCCGAGAAGGCATCGGAGAGGGCAGGATGCGGGGAATGCGGGTTTCGCGGCTGACCGGGGGGAGGGAGCATTTT
>CAWIMI010000004.1:0-287276 GCA_963837015.1 uncultured Acidobacteriota bacterium
TGCCGTCGGTATACACAAGCCTCTTCGCTGTTTGACCGCGTTTTCAACCCGACTGTAAGATCAAGGATCAGCTTTCTGCTCTCAGCCGTCGGTGCTCAGCCCTAGAATCTCTCTTGCATTCCTGCAATAGAACGCTGTTTGGCTGATGGGTGATTGCTGATTTTTGTAAGCCGAATTTTCATCATGGCCCACGATCTTCCCAAAGCGTACGAGCCGGGCGCGATTGAAACGCGCTGGGCTGAATACTGGATCAAGGAGAAGCTGTTTTCGGTGAAGACGCCGGCGCCGAGCGAGACGACCACGGAAAACAGCGCTTCGATTGCGAGCGCCGGCGGGCGAGGGCGCCCGCCCCACAGAGGAGAGACGCGTCCGGTGTTTACGCTGCTGTTGCCGCCTCCGAATGTGACCGGGCGGCTGCACATGGGACACATGCTTAACCAGACGCAGATGGACATTATTGTGCGCTGGCATCGCATGCGCGGCTTTCTGACCTTGTGGCTTCCCGGGACCGATCACGCGGGCATTGCTACGCAGATGATGGTGGAGCGCCAGCTTGCGTCTGAAGGAAAAAAACGCCGCGATATGGGGCGCGAGGCATTTATCGAGCGGGTATGGGAGTGGAAGCGGCACTACGGCGGGGCGATTCTTGATCAGATGAAGCGGCTGGGCGCTTCGGTGGATTGGGATCGCGAGTACTTCACCATGGACGAGAATCTTTCGCGGGCGGTGCGCGAAGTTTTCGTTCGTCTGTATGAAGAGGGGTTGATCTATCGCGGCAAGTACATTGTGAATTGGTGTCCGCGGTGCGGGACGGCGATTTCGGATCTCGAAGTGAAGCACGAGGAGATTGCGGGCAAGCTTTACGAGATTCGGTATCCGGTGGTTGGCACGGACGAATTTATCACGGTGGCGACCACGCGGCCCGAGACGATGTTGGGAGACACGGCGGTGGCTGTGAATGCGGGAGACGAGCGCTACAAGCATCTGCACGGGAAGAAAGTGGTTTTGCCGCTGATGAAGCGGGAGATTCCGATCATTACCGATAATCTGGCGCAGCCGGAATTTGGGACCGGGGCGGTGAAGGTGACTCCGGCGCACGATCCCAATGACTTTGAGGCGGGGCTGCGGCACAATCTGCCGCAGATTGAAGTCATCGACGATCAGGGGCGGATGAACGAAAACGCCGGACCTTACGCGCGACTCGACCGCTTCGAAGCGCGCAAGCGGGTGCTTGAAGACTTGCGCCAGCAGGGCTTTCTGGTGGGCGAGAAGGATTACACCATCGCGATTGGGAAGTGCGATCGCTGCGGGACCGTGGTTGAGCCGCGGCTTTCGACGCAATGGTTTATCAAGATCGCTCCGCTTGCTGAGCGCGCGACGGCGGCGGTGGCGCGGGGCGAGATCACGATTGTTCCGGAAAACTACCAGCAGATTTATCTGAACTGGATGCATAACATTCACGACTGGTGCATCTCGCGGCAATTGTGGTGGGGACACCGGATTCCGGCGTGGCATTGCTCGTGTGGGGAAATCATTGTGGCGCGCGAGGCTCCGGCTGCGTGTTCAAAGTGCCGCGGCTCCGGGCTGACGCAAGACACTGACGTGCTGGATACGTGGTTTTCGTCGGGCTTGCTGCCGTTCACGACTTTGGGATGGCCGGAGAAGACGCGCGATCTGGAAGTTTTCTATCCGACTACGCTGTTGATCACGGCCTACGAGATTTTGTTTTTCTGGGTAGCGCGGATGATCATGTTTGGCTGCCACTTCATGACGGGTCATCAGCAGGATGCGAAGCTGAAGCAGGCCAGCGGCTGGGGCGACAAGAAGGACGACAGCGTTCCCTTCCGACGAGTTTACATTCACGCGCTGGTGCGCGACGCCGAACGGCAGAAGATGTCGAAGACCAAGGGGAATGTGGTCGATCCGCTTGATGTGGTCGAGCGCTTTGGGACGGATGCCACGCGTTTTACGCTGGCGGCGATGGCTGCGCCGGGAACGGACATTGCTTTTAACGAGAGCCGGACCGAAGGCTATCGGAATTTCGCCAACAAGATTTGGAATGCGGCGCGGTTCATGTTCATGAACATTGACCGCGTGGAGCCGGGCCTGCGGCCCGGGACCGGGTCTCGCGCGGGCGTTGATGGGTTTGAGTCACGGACGCTGGAAGATCGGTGGATTCTTTCGCGGTTTAATCGGGTTGCTAAAGGCGTGAATGAGGCGCTGGAGACGTATCGCTTCCACGAGGCGGCTAATCAGATTTATGACTTTTTCTGGGGCGAGTTTTGCGACTGGTACATCGAGTTAATCAAGCCCCGGCTGTTGGAGAGCGCCGATCAGCAATCGGCTCGCGTTGCGTGCGCTAATTTGCTCGCGGTTTTTGACGCTGCGCTACGGTTGCTGCATCCGGTGATGCCGTTTATTACCGAAGAAGTCTGGTATGCGATTTACGATGGGAAGCCGCCGTTGAAGTCGATTGCACTGGCGCCGTATCCGCAGGCGAATGAGGCGCAATTAGATTTGGCCGCCGAGACGGAGATGGCGATCCTGCAGGATCTGATTGTTAGCGTGCGGAATCTGCGGGCGGAGTTGAAGGTTGAGCAGAAGCAGCGCGTGCCGGTGCAAGTGTTCGTCGAGGAGCCGGAGATTCGCAGGTTGATTGAGCAGAACCAAAGTTCAGTGGAACGTTTGGCCAGCGTGGAGAAGATCGAGTTTGTTGAGGATTCGCTGGCGAAGCTGTCTGGAGCGCGGCACACGGCGCGGTTTGATGTGCATGTTATCTACGAGAGAAAGATCGACATTGTCGCTGAACGGGAGCGGCTCAGGAAAGAACTGGAGCAGATCGAAAAAGAGTTTGCCAATGGCCAGCGGCAATTGAGTAACGAGCAGTTTCTGGCCAAGGCTCCGGCGAAGGTTGTGGAGGGGATTCGGAGGCGGGCACAAGAGCTGGAGATCTTGCGCGAGAAAGTAAAGAGTAAGCTGGATGAGTTGGGCTAGTCGGCTTCGCTCGACCGGCAGCCCCTTCGACTTCGCTCAGGGCGGACTCGGGGCGGGGTGTCCTCAGGCAGGCAACGACTGATCTATGGACTGGAATAGCCGACGCATTACCGCGGTGATTGAGAACGCGCTGCTGGAGGATCGGGCCACGCGCGACGCGACCAGCTACGCCTGCATTGACCCCAACCAGCGGGCGTCGGCCACGATTCTGGCGAAGCAGGATTGTATTCTGGCGGGGATTGGTTGCGTGTCCCGCATTCTGGACGTTTACGCAGCTCTGGACGGCGCGGTTACGTCTCATTACGAAGTCACGACGCATCCGGAGATTTTCGATGGTATTCGCCTGCACAATGGTCAGTCGGTGGCCGTGATTCAGCACAACGCCCGGGTGATTCTTTCCTGCGAGCGGGTGATTTTGAATTTCATGCAGCGCTTGAGTGGGATCGCCACGCTGACGCGGCAGTTTGTTGACGCCGTTTCGGGCACCAAGGCGCGAATCCTGGACACGCGTAAGACTGTGCCGGGGCTGCGCACGCTGGATAAGTACGCAGTGCGTTGCGGAGGCGGACAGAATCACAGGCTCGATTTGTCGGATGGAGTGCTGATCAAGAACAATCACATTGCGCTGGCGGGAGGCATCGTGCCGGCGCTGGAACGGGCTCACAAGAACCGGCGCGGGGCCCAGATCATCGAGATTGAAGTACGGTCCCTCGAAGAGTTGGAGCAGGCGCTGGAGCACGGCGGCGAAGCCATTCTGCTGGACAACATGTCGGTCGAGGATGTGAAACGCGCAGTCGAACGATGCTCGCATGTGGAGCGCCGTATCCCATTGGAAGTGTCAGGGGGCATCTCGCTGGAAAACGTTCGTGCTTACGCTGAGACGGGAGTGAATTTTATCTCGGTCGGGGCGCTTACCCACTCGGCGAAGGCGATGGATATGAGCATGCGCCTGGCTCCGGCCTAGTCTCGCAATCTGTAATCACTTTCCCTGAATTTGGCGCGCAGCTTCATTGTCCGATCGGACAGATTCTTCATTCCACCTGAACGATTCTCAGGGTGAACCTTCGAGTAACGCATGTGCTCGCGCAAGCGGTAGAGTATTCGGAAACCTGGAGGCCCTCCCCCCATGAATTATCGAATCCCCGGTGCCGCGGTCGCGATGCTCTCAGTGTTTTTCGCGGCCAGCTCTTCCGGTAGTGGTGCCGACTTGCACACGGTTGCGCCCTCGGCATCTACCAAGCAGAGCGATTCTGTTGAGCGTACGGCCTCGTCCGGTCAACCTGCAGCCTCGGTTAACGTCACCGTAGACGTTCTCAGCGATCGGCATGCGATCAGTCCTTATGTTTACGGGGGAAGCTATCCCAAGGATGCTCAGACGATTTCCGACAGCGGCCTCACCGTGGTTCGTTGGGGAGGCAACGCGACCTCGCGGTATAACTGGAAGACCTTCACCTACAACGCGGCCGCCGATTGGTATTTTGAGGATTTTGGCTACACGGAGATCGGCGATGCCGATTCGGCGAAGTACATTCAAGATGTGAAAGCAGCGGGAAGCGATCCGCTAATGACGATGGTCATGCTGCCCTGGGTGGCGAAGCCTTCGGGTTGGAGCTTTTCGGTTGCAAAGTACGGTCCGCAATGTGGGGCGGATCCGTATAACTCTGACGCTGGGGATGGAGTGCTGCCGGATTGCCAGACTTTGATGACTCGGAACGATCCGACTGATGCCAACGTCGAATTGCGCGACTCGCCGCAGAATGGAGATCCTCCGGGAACCGTCTATCGCGATCAGTGGGCCGCGGCGCTGGCCACGGCATTTGGCAGCGCGCCACATTTCTATAACATGGATAACGAGATCGATATCTGGAGCGGTACGCATCGTGATGTTCATCCCAATCTCACCGCCTACGACGAGATGCGCGACACCTATCTTTCGGAAGCAAGGGCGTTGAAAGGCTGGGACACGAATGCGGTCCGCTTCGGCCCGGTGAGTTGCTGCTGGTGGTTTTACTGGAACGGCGCGAACAACAACGACAAGGGCGCACATGCCGGCATAGACTTTTTGCCGTGGTGGCTGAATGAGATTTACTGGCAGGATTGGCTGGCGGGAACGAGATCGGTTGATGTTTTCGACATTCATGCTTATCCGGACGGACCAGACACATCTGGCTATACCCAGGCACAAAAGCAGGCTCTGACCTTGCGTATTTATCGGGATTACTGGGATCCGACGTATACCAGCGAATCGGGATCGATTAATCAGAAGTGGGCCACCTTTATCCAGCCCAAGAAGCGGATCCCGTTTCGTATCCCGCGCATGCGGGCGATCGCCAACATGATCTACCCGGACACTCCCTTGAGTTTCACCGAGTGGAGCGCGGCGTTCGCCGGCGAATCCGATTTCTCGACCGCGCTGGCTGATGCCGATGCCTATGGCATCCTGGGGCGCGAACGGATGTATCTGGCGTCACGCTGGGTGGCGCCTGACCCGGCGAATCCGAACTATCAGGCGTTGAAACTGTTCCGCAACTATGACGGCCAGTATCACAGCTTCGCGACGACATCCGTCTCGGCCGCGAACGATGGCAACCCGAACTTGTTCAGCAGTTATGCTGCGCTCGATCCGACCGGCACAACTTTGACTCTTATGGTGATTAATAAAAGCCCGCATGCAAGTGTCCAGTCGCAGTTTGCGGTCAATGGTTTTATGCCGAAGCGAGTTACGACTTACACACTTTCGCCTAAATCGCCCACACAGATAGTAGCGTCGCCTGCAAAGGCGTGGACGTCTAGCCGAAAGTTTGCGCCGTACACGGCTACGCTGCTGGTGATTACGGGTTCGATGTCTGGAACACCGAGCGCGGAGTGGGATTTGAATCCAGACACGATCATGATTGCGGCACGCGGGACAACTACGCTTCAGCCGAAGATCGTTTCCGGTTCGGGTACGGTGACTCTGGGCACTCCGCAGTCGGATAGCGGGATCACGCTTGTGGTCACACAACCGACTGTCACCTCAACCCAGAAAGGGAGCATTACGGTGACGGCCGGCAGCGCTCAAGGCTTTTACCACTTCAGCGTCCCGAGCACTGACAACGCGGGCGTCGCCCAGACGCAAAGCGGTTGGATCGTGGTGGGGAATCCGCCGGCGACGTTCACAAAAACCGGAGATCATCAGAAAGGCGCGCCGGGAAGCCAGCTGAATTTGTCGGTCATGCTTCATGCAAATCAATCCGGAGGAAACGCTGTGGGCGGCACGATTCTGTTCACGACTGACCATGGCACTCTGTCGAACCGCATTGTGAATACCGACTCTTCCGGCAACGCTCCCGTGGTGCTTACGCTGCCTGCTCATCCCGGTACTGTCCACGTTACCGCCGAAGGCCAGTTTGGACTCGGTCACCCGGTGGCGAAATTTACCGAGACTGCGCAATGAAGGAATTGAACGGAAGAAGCCGCGATTGCTGTTTCGCGGTCCATCCCTCATAATTCCGGCATCAGACAATCACGGCCAAACCGAAGGTCGGCAAGAGCGTCCGCGTCTTATAAGACTGCTCCTCAGACTGACGCCCGACTCGGGCGCATTGTGCGTCTTCTGATCGCCCACGCCACGGTTGTCGTGAGCGGGACCAAAATCGCGGCGGAGATTGGCACCAGCCGTTCTGAGGTTTGGCGCCTGATTCAGCAGCTACGCGATCTGGGAGTCGATATTGCGGGGCATCCGTCAACCGGATATAGTCTGAAGTCCGTGCCCGATCTGCTGCTCCCGGATATGATTGCCCCGCAATTGCAAGGCACAATTTTTGGCAAGCACATCCATCACTATTACAAGATTGGATCGACGAACACGGCCGCCATGGAAGCGGGGAGTGCAGGCGCTCCCGACGGCAGCGTTTTTCTGGCGGAGCAACAGACTGCGGGACGTGGCCGCGGAGCGAACCAATGGCACTCCGAACGCTCGACCGGCATTTATTGCTCCCTGCTTTTACGTCCGCCGCTGCCGCCGTCCGATGTGCTCGTTATCACGCTTGCCGCCGGACTTGCTATGCACTCTGCGGTTCAGGAGATCGACTCGCGAGTCCTGCCTGACTTGAAGTGGCCCAATGACGTTCTGATCGAGGGCAAGAAAGTCTGCGGCATTCTGACCGAGATGAATGCTGAGATCACGCGCGTGCGCTATATCGTCATCGGCCTCGGAATCAACGTCAATCAATCGAGTTTCCCGGCGGAGCTACAAGCAATAGCAACTTCTCTGCGCTTGACCACCGGCACCGAGTGGTCGCGCGTGGAACTATGCACAGCTTTGCTAAAATCGCTCGACCGGGAATACCGGGGTTTGCTGGAGAATCCAGATGCCGCGACTTCGATTCTGCGGCGCTTTCAGGAGCGATCCTCGTCGGTTCGAGGTTGTCAGGTCGAGATCGAAGAAAATCCCGGGCTCAGTGGAGTGACGGAAGGCCTGGATTCGCGCGGGTTCTTGCAGGTCGGTACAGCACAGGGTTTGCGGACGGTGCTGAGCGGAACTGTGAGGCTGAAATAATTTCTGCCGAGCGGACTCGGCTTGGACAGCCAAGAACGGCCGTCCCTACGTGTTCTCGTATGCTTCTGGTTCTCGATGTTGGCAACACTAATACCGTGCTGGGTGTTTTCGCCAGACCGGCCGCCGCGCCGACGGAATCGCGGCGCTATGAAACACTGGTAGCGAATTGGCGAGTTGCCACTATCGCGACCCAAACCGTGGACGAATACGGTGTGCTGTTCCGCAATCTGTTCGCGATGGATAACCTCGAAGCCAAGGGCATTCACGGTATCGTAATCTCATCCGTTGTGCCGCCTCTTGATTCCACTTTGGGGCAAGTGTGTGAGCGGTACTTCAACACCAAACCACTATTCATCGAACCCGGCGTCAAGACGGGGATGCCAGTGCACTACGACAATCCGGCTGAGGTGGGTGCCGACCGAATCGTGAACTCGGTTGCCGCATTCGAAAAACATGGCGGGCCGTGCGTTGTCGTAGATTTCGGAACCGCGACTACGTTCGATTGCGTCTCCGCTAAGGGAGAATATATGGGCGGCGTAATCTGCCCCGGAATCGGCATCTCGGCCGATGCTTTATTCGAGCGCACGGCGCGCCTGCCGAGAGTGGACATTCGCAAGCCGGCACACATCATTGGCAGCAATACTGTTGGGAGCCTCCAGTCCGGCCTTTACTACGGCTATCTCGGTCTCATCGACGGAATCCTGGAGTTGCTGGTTCAGGAATTAGGAAACGAAACCAAGGTGATCGCGACGGGCGGTCTGGCTTCGCTATTCGGCACGGGCTCGAAACATATCAAGCAGGTGGATGAGTTCTTGACCCTGGAAGGTCTGCGCATTATCTGGGAACGCAACGTGACCGCGAAGCCGGCGCGTGAGGCCGCACCGTCCAAGTCTTCAGGAAGCAAGCCTCGCTCGCGTTAGGCCGTCGTGGACAACTACTTCAACTACTTCACCGAAATCGAGGAACACTTCCAGCGGCGCCGAGGACGCATTTACCTTTCTCCGCTCGATTGGGCATTGATCGAAACCTGGAAGGACGCCGGCGTTCCGCTGCCGGCCGTGCTGCGTGGGATTGACGCAGCCTTTGATAAATACGAGCAGCGGCAGTCGAAGTCTCAGAAGGTCAACAGCCTGGCTTTTTGCGCGCAGGCCGTGCTGGTGGCGGCAGAGGAGATGAAGGAGGCGGCGGTCGGTGCGGCGAGCCCGGATCAGCCGAGCCGTTCGAGTGGCTTTGAGACCTCTGAAATTTGTGCTTTCCTTCGACGCAACGCAGACCAACTCGACGCCGCGAAGCTTCCGGAGGCAAAAGGGATTTCTGCAACGCCATTGGCTGGAGACACGGCAAGGTCTTTTCGCGAAATTGCTGCTGATCTTGAGAGCAATAAGAATCCGCCGCGATTGGAAGACCTGGAACGAAGGCTGACCGTAGCTGAAGAGAAATTGTTTGCAGTGCTGCTGGCGGCAACGCCGGACGACGAGATTGTCGCTGTTCGGGCCGAAGCCGATCGGGAACTGGCGCCTTACCGGCGCAAAATGCCGTCCGCACAAATCGAGCAACTGCTCAAGCAGTACGTACAGAAGCGATTGCTGGAACGGTATGCATTACCGAGGTTGAGCCTGTTCTACATGTGAAACCCGGCTGGCAATTGTTTTCGTCCTACCGTCGTGGTTTCCGGCATAGAATCCTCACTTGCAACTCATAATTGAAAAACTCGTTTATGGCGGCGACGGGTTGGCGCGCCTCCCTGCCGATGAACACGGTCCGGGGAAAGCTGTGTTTGTGCCCTTTGTGCTTGAAGGCGAAAGAATCGAAGCTTTGCTGGTCGAACAGAAGCGCAGTTTTGCGCGAGGCCAGGTAGAAGCTGTTCTGCAAGCTTCAGCACACCGAATCGAGCCTAATTGCCCCTATTTTCATAGCTGCGGCGGCTGCCACTATCAGCACACGTCCTATGAGCATCAGTTGGAGATCAAAGCCGCGATCCTGAAAGAAAATCTTCGCCGGATCGCGAAGCTGGAGTTGGAAGCGGCGATAACGGTTCACCCCTCGCCACCCTGGAATTACCGGAACCGTACGCGGCTTAGAGTACACACGACTCCCGAGTTCGCACTCGGCTACTACAAATTCAACTCGCACGAACTGGTTGCGGTCGAAGCTTGTCCGGTAAGCTCGCCGCTGATCAATCGTGCTATTGCGGCTTTCTGGCAAATGGGGCGAGGACGTACCGTTCCCGAGGGAATTCGCGAAGTTGAGTTTTTCGCCAATGCGGATGACACGCAACTCCTGATTGAGGCTTCGTGTGAAGCTGGGACTCCGAGCACCCCTGTCAGAGAATGGGCAGACACTGTGCGGAGCGTACTGCCGGAAATTGCCGGCATCGTTGTGTTCAGGGCCACAGCATCCGTAAGCAGGAGTGCCGAGCCGAAACAGATTGCTGCAGCAGGCGCCAGAGCACTCGTATACAAAAATGCCGATGTTTCCTATCAAGTCAGCGCTGGGGCTTTTTTCCAGGTTAACCGTCATTTGATCAATGACTTGCTGGAGATTGTCACCAACGGATATTCAGGTAAAACTGCACTCGATCTCTATGCCGGTGTTGGGCTCTTTTCCACCGTTCTGGCCCGGAGTTTTGCACAGGTCATTGCAGTTGAATCGTCACAGACTTCTCATGCCGACCTGCTCCACAATTCGCCATCAAACCTGAAGGCTGTCCGGGCGACCACATTCGATTTCTTGCGCAGTGCGAGCGGCAAGCTGCGGCCGGATCTCGTAGTGGTGGACCCGCCACGGAGCGGTCTGGGGGAAAACGTGGTCCAGAGCCTCGTCGGATTGGGAGCGCACCAGATGACCTACATCTCCTGCGATCCGGCGACTGTTTCTCGTGATCTGGCTTGCCTGCTCAGCGCCGGATATCGCATCGAGCAGGTGCACCTGGTCGACCTGTTCCCCCAGACCTATCACCTGGAGAGCGTGTTTCATCTTGTTCGGTAGGCGGTTGAAATGGGGAGGATTTTCTCTCCGAAAGTCGTTGAGGCGCGGCACTCCAGCGGCCTCACCAACTTTTGAGTCCGGCCTCCAGGCGGTTCTGTGAATTCTCGGTCGACCGCGCCAACCGTCGCTACTGCCAAACCAATTCCACGACAGCCGATTCTCTGGGCCGCCCTGGCATATGCGAGTGGCATTGTTCTGGGGTTCTATGTGTGGCGGCCTCCACTTTGGTGGTTGATTGCGGGGGTTGCCTTCTGTGCGTCAGGAGCTTATTTTTTACGCCGCCGCGCCTGGGCTGCATTCGCGCTTGGTTTGGCAGCGATTTTTGTCGCGGGAGGGCTGAGGATGCAGGCGCACCCTCCTGAAGGTCAAGGTCGAGCCGATGTCCTCGCATTTACGGACGGCCGCGAAGTGACCGTTACCGCCCACGTAACCAAAGAAGGAAATCTGCAGGATAAAAGTGCGAGTCATAGTCAACAGAGGTTGGACCTCGAGACCGAGCAAATAAATACAGGGGATGAGACGTTCGCTGTGCACTCCGGTGTTCGCGTGAGCATCTACGGGCGTGAGACGGACGACAAACCTGAAGAATCCACAAGCCCGTTCCCGCACTTGTTCCGCTACGGAGAACGGTTGCGTTCCCCCGTAAAACTCTATCCACCACACAACTTTCGAAATCCGGGGGCATTCGACTACACGGGATATCTGGCAGACAACGGAATTGTGGCGCTCGGTTCGACTAAGGCGGAGACGGTTGAATTGTTACCGGGATTTTGCGGCAACCGGTTTGAGCTCTGGCGAACCCGCCTACATCGAAAAATCATCGAGCGAATCCATCTTCTGTGGACGCCGGATGAAGCTCCGCTGCTGGACGCCATGCTCCTCGGCGAGAATTCGTTTCTCGGACGCGAAACTCTTACCGACTTCCAGCGCACCGGAACATACCACGTGCTCGTGATCTCCGGACTGAAAGTCGCAGTCCTCGCACTGGTAACGTTTTGGCTGCTGCGTCGGATGCGAGTGAGCGACGTTATCGGCAGCGCGATCACAATTCTGCTAGCCGTTACATATGCCGTGCTGACCGACGTTGGCGCCCCGGTGTGGCGGGCTACGCTGATGTTGACGGTCTATCTGGGCACCAGGCTGCTTTATCGTCGGAAATCCGTGCTGAATGCCATCGGGAGGCAGCGCTGGCCTTGTTGGTTATCGATCCCGCGGCCCTGCTGGGAGCTAGTTTTCAACTCAGCTTTCTTTGCGTGCTCGTCATCGCCGGGATTGGATCGCCCCTTCTGGAGCGCACGACGCAGCCTCTCTCTCAAGCCTTAAGAAGTCTGGATTCCATCGGCTATGACGCCGCGCTGTCTCCCCCTTTGGCGCAGTTCCGCCTTGACCTGAGGATGGTCGCTGGAAGATTGCAGCGGTTTTTCGGAAAACGCATTCCGTTGATCGCGCTCTCAAGAACGGGGCGGCTAATGCTTCCAGGTTTTGAGTTTCTAGTGATTTCCGTCTTGCTGCAGGCGGTGTTCGCACTGCCCATGGCATATTACTTTCATCGCGCCACTCTGGTCTCATTGCCGGCAAATATACTAGCGGTGCCCCTTACTGAAGTTGTTATGGTAGCGGCATTCGTGGCCGTGGCTGTGAGCTTTGCCTCGCTCACTCTGGCAAAGATTCCGGCGATGATTGCGGCAACCGCGCTTCAGGCTATGAGTGGATCCGTGCGCTGGTTCGGTTCCTTGCGCATCGCCGATGCGCGCGTGCCCACGCCGCAACTCACAGTCATCCTGCTGAGCGCTGGCGCTCTGGTGTTGGCAATCGTTTTCAGCCGCCGCCAGCGGCTGCTCGTGGCGGCCGGATGGGTAGCGCTGGCCTGCAGCGCTTTTTGGATTTGCGTCGTTCCTCCGCATCCGCAACTCCGGTCCGGCGTACTCGAACTTACTGCAATTGACGTTGGCCAAGGGGATTCGATCCTGCTGGTTTCACCGCGGGGCCGCACGATTCTGGTAGACGCCGGCGGCATCCCGTTCTGGATGCATTCGGAGCTGGATATCGGGGAAGATGTGGTCTCACCCTACTTATGGTGGCGGGGATTTCACCGGCTCGATGTAGTAGCGCTTACACATGCTCATGCCGACCATATGGGAGGGATGGCGGCGGTGTTGGCTAACTTTCATCCGCGCGAATTATGGTTGGGGGTAGATTCGCCGAGTCCGGAGTTGCAATCTCTGTTGCGTGAAGCGAAAGCGCTGAAGATTCCAATCATTCTTCACAAAGCAGGAGACAGCCTTGAAATGGGTGGAGCAAAGATCGCGGTCCTGGCGCCGCCACGGGATGCGGAGGGGCACGCGTCCCGACCGAATGACGAGTCTCTGGTGATGAAAATCAGTTATGGGGCCACGTCCGCGTTGCTAGAGGGAGACGCGGAAAAGAAAACGGAAAAACAGGTAGCGCAGGAGAACCCGCAGGCCGATCTTCTCAAAGTGGCTCACCACGGCAGCGCGACTTCAACGATCCCGGAACTGCTGGCCGCTGTGCATCCAAAGTATGCGGTTATATCGGTGGGTACGCACAATGTTTATGGGCATCCAAGGCGAGAAGTTCTGGACCGGCTAGCAGGAGCGCATGTTCTGACCTACCGCACCGACACGGTCGGAGCGGTCACTTTCTATCTCGATGGTAAGACTGTCAGCTCTCAGTTGGCGGCTCTTCATTGATCGCATATTCCGCGGTCTCCAGTTCGTCAGGCGCTTGCCGGTATTCCTCGATCATTCGCCGGGCCTTAGCGGCATCTTCCTCGCGCACCAGAATTACAGTTCCACCCACGCCGGGAAGAATGTCCTGCTGCGCGTCGAGGGAAGTAATGTCAGAGTCGATGCCGGCGGATTCGAGCAGGCCGCGTACGACCATGGCTTCCGATTCCTGTTCGGTATCGAACACTCGCACCAGTTTCTCATTCGGATTCGGACGCTGTTCTCCAGATGTGGACGTCGAGTTCGCCATTGTTCCTCCGATCAGGATGATCTCCTGGACGATCAATCCCCGCATATCCCGGGGCGCGTGTTTCTGATTCTAACTCGACCAACGCGGGGTTGGGAGCACATTCGTCAATGAGACCTCTTTGTGCGTTGCGAGTCGCTGATCGACCCAAGGTAACCTAAGGTCTACACCAATGAGGCCATTGCGCTTCATTGGTCCATCCACGACAATAGCGTAACGGACTGGGCGCAACGCACCGAGGCCGAGGAACATCTAAACGGCAGTCGTTGGGGGCTTCATGAGTAGTCTGGAACGGCGGGGACAGCCGCTGAATAGCAGCGAAAGAGAGCAGGAAGCGCGAAATATCCGGCGTCTGCAAATTATGATCAGCATGGTGATGTCGGTGATCGGCCAGGACCCGAACCTCACTGTGGAAGAAGCCTCCGAGCTTGTGGCCGGAGCCAAGCGTGCCGCGCTGGCGATGTTTCCAGACAAGGAATTCACCTACGATATTCTCTACAAACCTCGTCTTCAGCGATTGATGAACGAGCGCTTCCGCCTGCAGTAAGGATTACATTCATACGATCGAGGGAATAGCTGCCCGTTTGACCCTCTCACCGGCAGCGGCTAGACTCGCTATTCAGCGGGGGATTGTCCCATGAAAAAAGCGGCATTGATCTTAACAGTCGTGATTCTGTTTTCGTTCGGTGCGCTGGCTGACGAAGGTCATCACCACGAAGACCTGACTCCCGATCAGTTGGGAATGGTGCATTTTCCGGTGTCGTGCGCACCTGCGGTGCAAAAGCCCTTTGAGCGCGGGGTCGCGCTGCTGCATTCTTTCTGGTATGAGGAAGCGGAGAAGGAATTTGAGCAGATAGCGAAAGACGACCCGAAGTGCGCGATGGCCCATTGGGGCATCGCCATGAGCATCTGGCATGAACTGTGGGATGAGCCGAACGCGGCGACGATCAAGCGGGGACACACGGAGGTCAAGACGGCGGGATCGCTGCATCCCAGGACCGATCGGGAGCGTGACTACATCACCGCCGCGGACGAGTTCTACCGCGGCAAGAAGCGCAATTACCAGGATCGAGCGGACACCTATTGCCAGGCTATGGCAAGAACCTACCATGACTATCCCGAGGATCGCGAGGCAGCGGCATTTTATGCGCTATCGCTGTTGGCTGCGGAACCGGATAATGACACGACTTTCGTGAATCGAAGGCAGGCTGCGGCCATTCTGGAAAAGCTGTTCACGGTCGAACCCGACCATCCTGGAGTGGCGCATTATCTGATTCACAGCTACGACAAGCCGCAGTTGGCGCAACTTGGTCTGCCCGCGGCCCGACGCTACGCTAAAATTGCCCCGGCTGCTCCCCACGCGCTGCATATGCCTTCGCACATCTTTGCCCGCCTGGGTTTGTGGCAAGACGATATTGATTCCAATCTGGCCTCCATTGCCGCGACCCGCAAAACGGCGGCCATGCACATGGGAGGCGAAGGCCACCAGTTTCATGCTATGGACTTTCTGGTCTACGCCTACTTGCAGAGTGGGCGGGAAGGGGACGCGCAACGCGTGATCGACGAAGTAAAAGCCATGCCGGCGAAAAAGGATGACATGTACGGCATGGATTTCGATCCGCGCACGGATGCGCTTGTGACTTTTACCGCAAGGTATGCGCTTGAAATGCATCATTGGAAAGACGCTGCTTCCTTGGAACTGATTCCCGGGGCAGAGACAGGAGACATCTCGATAACCTATTGGGCGCGGACGATTGGTGCGGCCCGCACTGGCAACGTCGCCGACGCGCGTAAAGACTTGGCCGAGATCGAAAACGTTCATGCGGCCTTGCTGAAACAGAAAAAAGCAACTCTTGCCGCGGCGGTGGAGCAAGATCGGCAGGAAGCAGCGGCGTGGTTAGCTCACGCGGAAGGCGACAATGACGACGCGATCCAGGCGTTGCGCACGATTGCCGAAAAGGAAGAGGCGGAGGGCCATGAGCCGTTGGCGATTCCAGCGAGAGAAATGTTGGCTGATATGTTGCTTGATATGAACCATCCGGAACAGGCCTTGGCTGAGTACGAGGCAGACCTGAAGTCCTATCCCAATCGCTTCAACGGCCTGTACGGCGCAGCGCGAGCGGCGGAGATGGCGGGGAAGAGCGAAAAGTCGAACGGCTACTATGCTCGGCTAGTGAAGATCTGCGATGGATCGACTTCGGATCGGCCAGAGCTCAACCGGGCAAAGGCGCTGCTGGCTCAGAAATAGTCCGAGCCCACTCACTGTTTTTCGATTCTCTGCAGGCGGAACAGCAGAGTTCCCCATCCCAATTTCGACCGCATCTGCACCGGAGTGTGGTTGGCGTCATCAGTGAACCATGCCCACACTGTACCTTTGCCCTGCAGGGCGCCGGAAATCGCTTCCGCCCTCACGCGTACCGTCTGGAATGTGCCGGCGAGGACTTTGACCTGCTCTCGACCCTCCACGTGCGCGGTGACTTCAGTGGTTTTGTTTCCATCGTTGATTGGGAAGGTGTAGTTATTGCCAGATTGCAGAGGTAGCGACGCCAGGTAATAAAATCCACTGACCACATCGGTTACGCAGGACGGGAGGTCGTTTTCCACGTGCTTCTGTTCGCCGGTCTTCAGATTCTTTTCATCGAGTACGCTCTTGTGTCGAGAATAGTCGAAGCGTAGTTCAGTCTGGCGCGAGCGAGGACCTTCCTGGGTATTCCTCGAAACCCGCAGCGAGCAGAACGTATGCGGGTCAAAGAATGCCTCAAAACGATCTTGTACTTTGAACAGGGCATTGACCACTCCGGCGGAGTTCGCAACCGCGGTGACGTGCTCCTGGCCTCCGTCAAGCGATAGTGTTACTGTGGCCGCTCCGGCATTGAACAGATGCCATTCCACGCCATACACGTAGGACTGCCCGTTCGGAAAATTGTAATTCGGCGGCGGAGGAACAACTCGCGACGAAGGCGCCGCACTGATGGTCGAGGTCGGAAGCTGGTTTGATGTTGCCGAAGGAGTAGCCTGGCCTTGCGACAAAGAGACCGAGAGTAACGCAAACACACACCACGCCGGATTGAGCTTCAGGGAAATGTACATGTGCCTTAGATGAACTTCCGGCATCTGGTACGGAATTCAGGCCGGATATGTCTCCCAGTTTGGTTATTGGACGTAGAGGCGCTTAACGAGCAGGGCCGCCATCATCGCCACCGCACCTAGTGTCGCATTGTATTCGCGATGCTTCCAGTACAAGTCCCAGGAAAATGTTCCGCGGCTTCCGGCAAAAGAACTTAGCCGAGGTAACAGCCGAGGCACTCGTCGCGCATAGGAGGCAAATTCCGGAAAATGTTCTCCCAGGAATACTTCTTCCCCGCGGATTACCGGCAAATAGATCGCCAGAAAGATCAAAATCAGTCCTGCGCCGATCCACCAATTTCGCGCAGTGATAGCAAAACCCACGGCTAGAACCAGCGAACCAAGATAAAGCGGATTGCGCGTGTAGGCGTAGGGTCCGGTGGTCGTGAGCTGCTCATTTTTTCGCACGTGTCCAGACGCCAGAGCGCGAATGGCGAGGCCGGGAATGATAAGCGCGGAACCGATCAGCATGGACGTTGAGGTCGGTCTTGCGAGCCACAAATAGAGTGCCGTGAAACCGAAGCCCAGAGGGACGCGGATGCGACGCGCAATTTTCGTCCAGCTAAGATCGGCCACGGTCGCTCCCCAGTAGTTTCTTTGCGGCGGCAACCACCTCGTCGGAGCTAATTTCCAGCATTCCTGGATCCGGCTGCGCGCTACGAGCATGCGTCGTCGGGCTGGCAGGACTGCGCAAGACGATGCTGCGCGTTCCAAATGGCCCGTTTCGCTCCGGATTGGTAGGGCCAAAGATTGCGACCACTGGAATCCTCAGAGCTGCGGCCAGGTGCATGGGGCCAGTGTCGCCGCCGATGAACAGGCGAGCGCGGCGGGTGAGTGCGATCAGTTCCGTTAGTGAACAGGCAATGCCTTTCGCTTTGCCCCCGCTGGCCGACTCTACCGC
Organism: uncultured Acidobacteriota bacterium; assembly: GCA_963837015.1. Classification (GTDB taxonomy): domain Bacteria; phylum Acidobacteriota; class Terriglobia; order Terriglobales; family Acidobacteriaceae; genus JABDBE01. The sequence continues at coordinate 17,544 of CAWIMI010000004.1, forward strand.
TTTCATCAGATGTTGTTCGCCGGGACCGAAATTGATTACTGACTTCAGGCCATCTTCCGCCAATCGCCTGGCCACATCGCCATAACGTTCCGGTGGCCATTGCTTGGCTCCCCAACCCGCGCCAGGATTGAGCAAAGCAAAATCCTCGAAAGCCTCGCCCTCAGTCTGTTTTTCTACAGCCTTGTCACGCGGAAATTCTATCGTTGGCATCTCCAATGAACGCTGTGCGACCGCTTCGGCTAACGAAAGATTCTGCTCGACGACGTGACTGCGGCGGGCAATCACCTGACGGGTGTAGAGCATGGTGGCAACGTTTTCGCGCGGCTGCGCTGCTCCGTAGATCACTGGTGCTCCTGACCAGCACGCGATGAGCGCTGATCGAACTGCGCCCTGGAAGTCGACAGCCACCTCGTAGCGCTGAGCTCGGAGTTCGCTCAGCCCCGCTGCGATTTGCTCCCAAGTTTGAGTCGAAAGCAGAGATCTGCGCCATGCCTTCGTATTTACCGTGTGCAACCGGTCAACCAATGGCCTTCGCGCTGAACGTGGCCCGGAACGAGGCTCGGGCAGGGTACACAGTAACTCTGCCCAGCGTTCCTCCACCACCCAACCCAAACTTGCTTCAGGGAACGCTCGCCGCAGTGCGGTGGCGGCAGGAAGCGTATGGATAATGTCGCCCATTGACCCCAAGCGGACGATCAGCAGTCTCCGAGGCGTGAACCAGGCGGCATTTACCGCAGACGATGCGACGGGCGAGCTCACGACCGGTGTGGCCCCGTCTGAGAACGCAAGATCGCGGTTGCCGAGTGATCCTTGGGATCGCCAACGATTTCCACTCGGCCGCCACATTCCGCAACCACATCCCGCTCCGGCACGGTGTCGACGGTGTAGTCGGTCCCTTTCGCTTGAACGTCGGGGCGAATTTCGCGGATCAGCGCCCGCACGTCGGGCTCCGGGAAAATCACAACAGCATCCACGTCACTCAACGCTGCTAGAATCTCGGCGCGTTCCTCAGCGGGCATGGCCGGACGACCCTCACCTTTTAGTGCTCGAACAGATTCATCGGAGTTGATGGCGACGATCAATCGTCCGCCGAGCTGCTTGGCAGCACGCAGGTAGCGAATGTGGCCGACATGAAGCACGTCGAAGCAGCCATTGGCAAGCGTAACGCGCTCGCCTGCCTGGCGCCACGCGGCAACCCGCTGGTTCAACTCTCCGCGGTTTAGGATTTTCTTTGCCGACATTCAGTGGGCTCTTGTCGCCGGCGCCGATTGCTCCAGCGCATCGAGTAGCTCTTGCCGCGATACCGTCGCCGTTCCTCGTTTCATCACCACGATTCCGCCCGCATAATTTGCCAGGTGGGCCGCCTCTTCGGTGCTGGCCCCCGCCGCAAGAGCGGCAGCGAAAGTAGCGATCACGGTGTCGCCGGCTCCGGTTACATCCGCAACCTGATCCGAGCCGTAGATCGGGATATCCACCGGTTTGTGTTTGCCGGCGAAGGCCGCCATGCCATCGCGACCGCGGGTAATCACGAGCGATTGCAGTTTCATCTGCGACATCACTTGCTCGCCAGCCGAACACAGTCGGGACCAGTCGTTGCCGATGTGCAATCCCAATGCCTCTTCGACCTCCGGTTCATTGGGCGTGGCCGCAACCACGCCCGAATATTGCAGCATCCGGTACCGCGAATCCAGGATTACAGGAACGCCGTCGAGCCTTCCTCGTTCGCGGATTGAGTCAAGAATTGCCGGACTTGCTGCACCATAGCCATAATCAGAAATGAGCAGCGCATCGGAGGCGCGCGCGTATTGTCGCGCTACCAGCACCAGTTCACGTTGCAAGTTCCGATTAGGCCCTGTTTCCGGTTCGCGATCAACGCGGACCACCTGCTGCCGAGACGTATGCGTCATGCCGGCCAGGATGCGAGTCTTGGTCACCGTCGTATAGCTCTTGTCCTTGAGAACGCCGCTCACCGGAATATGCTTATGGCGAAAGGTTTTCAGCAATAAGCGTCCGGCTTCATCGTCACCTACCACACCCACCGGCAGGACATTGACTCCCAAATCCGCAAGATTGTTGATCGCGTTTGCCCCGCCTCCAGGAACGACTGTGCGCTCACGGTGTTTCAGAATCAGGACAGGAGCCTCTCGGGACACGCGGGAGATTTCACCGAATATGAATTCGTCGGCAACCAGATCGCCGACGACCGTGACGGTGACCTTTGGAAAAGACTCAACAATCTTCTTTAGCCGTTCCGCTTCTTTGGGATGTTTGGTCATTTAGAAATCGCGTATCACCAACTCAGGCACCGATTTTCTCACGGCCCGCTCTTCGTTCCGAAATCATCCTCAACATAGTATCGACTGCGTTAGCCGCGTCCACCAATTCCATCTTGACCGGAATCACTGTCAGGGGTTTCAGGGCTTCGAGATATCCGCCCAGGTTGATCGCATCTTTCTCGGTTGTGACAAAGCTCTCGGCGTCGCTCTGCTGGCGCAGCTTCAACAGGTCCTGGATATCCCGCTCGGAATATGCATGGTGGTCACGAAAAAAAGCTTGTCCTGCAGGTTCGACGCCTGCCGTGCGCAGTTGCAGCAGGAAATTTTGTGGCCGTGCAATTCCACAAAAGACTACCGGCCGAGCTGGAACGTTCGGCAGAGAAATGCCCCGACGCACCCGCCATACGAATTTGCCGTTCGCGGGAAACGATTCGGGTGAAGCGCCGCTGGCCAGGACAACTGCGTCGGCGCGAGACAATGAAGCCAGGGGCTCGCGCAGGCGTCCGGCCGGAAGCAGACGGTCGCGAGCGTCTTCTGGAGTAACCAGCACGATGTCGAAATCACGGGCCAAGGCGCGATGCTGGAAGCCGTCATCCAGCACATGAAGTCGCGGGCCCAGGCTTTTTTCGGCGAACAGACCAGCCTGGTAGCGATCCTCGCCAACGATCACCGGCACTCCTAAGCGCCGAGCCAATAGCAGAGGTTCATCGCCAAAGTCGCGGGGTAGGCCTCCCGGATCCACACGTGCAACACCGTGAGTCCGGCGACCATAGCCACGGGATAGTATGTCGAACTCAACGCCACGAGCCTTCAGCAATTCCCCGAGAACCAGAACGAACGGTGTTTTGCCTGATCCTCCAACTGACAAGTTCCCAACACTGACGACGGGTCCCTGCACTCTTCGTGCGCGAACGATGCCGCGGTCGTAGAGCGCGTTACGTGCCCAGACTCCCACTCCGAAGATGGAGGATAAGAAAGTCATTCACTGCGCTTCGCGACGCGGCGCCAGATTGTCCAAACGGGTTCCTTCTTTGCTCAAGACAGGCTCCGTTCGCGATCGTTCTTTGGCGCCAACAGTTCTTGCAACGCCCGCAAGGTCCTTTGGGTTGCTCCCGTCTGCGTCTTCAGAGTTTCTGCAGCGCTCCGGCCCAATTCCGCGCGTTCGTTTGGGTTAGAAATGAGCTCCATGAGTACAAGCGGAAGCTCGGCCGGACCGACCACACGGACCGCGCCACGACTTTGAAACAATCCTACGATGTCTCGGAAATTCTCAGTGTGATTCCCGACAACGATGGGAACTCCGTGCAATGCAGGCTCAATGATATTGTGTCCTCCGCGGGGGACAAGGCTGCCGCCAACAAACGCGATGTCCGCCAGTCCGTAGAGGGCGGCGAGTTCTCCAATGGTATCCATCAGCAGGACTCCGCCGGCCACTGGGTCGCCGCTCCACAGGGACCGGCGCCAGAACCGCATTCCCAGTTGCTGGAGCAACTCCGTTGCGTCGCCGAATCGTTCGGGATGACGCGGCGCCAGAATCATGACAGCGCGCGGATGGCTTGCGAGAACATTCACAAAAGCTTGCAGGAGGAGGGGTTCTTCGCCATCCACTGTACTTCCACAAACGATCACGGGGCCGGCCTGGGATTGTTGAAACGACCCTCGAAGGCTGGCGATGATCGACGGAGCAACCGGGGCAGGCACATCAAACTTCAGGTTGCCGGTTACCTGGACGCGCTCGAGGGGCGCTCCAATTGCCTCAAGTCGACGAGCATCCTCCTCGGTTTGGGCCAGAAAAAGATCAATCTGCTGCAACACTCGAACCAGCAAACGCCGGAAGCGCCGGTACCCGGGCCAGGAGCGGTCTGAAATGCGAGCGTTCACCACGGCAATTCGCGCTCCGCTGGCATGAGCTATTCGCAGGAAGTTTGGCCAGAACTCAGTTTCCGCGATCACAATCAGCTCTGGCCGTAACAAAAGCAAGTACGGGCGAATGGCAAACGCGAAGTCCAGCGGGAAGTAAAATACATTCTCCGAACCGAAACGGGTTCGAGCCAGCTTCTGACCGGTATCCGTCGTCGTAGACACGACCACTCGATATTGTGTAAATCGCTTGTTAAGGTCGCTCACTAATCCGCTGACCGCGAGAACTTCTCCGACCGATACTGCGTGAATCCATATTGTGGGCCGCGAGGGCGGGGCTGCCAGGCGTTGCGGAATCCTTCCCAGGCGTTCGCCCAAGCCAGCCCCGTATTTGCCATGGCGCAGCCTTTGCAACAACCAATAAGGGAGGCTTACCAGCAGCCCCGCCGCCAGCAGCGCACTGTAGATCCAATACATGCAAGAAGGGACATTCTACCTGCATCTCAGCCGGGCAAGGCACCACCGTTTACCGATCTTGCATCCTATAATCGATAATCATGGTCTACAGGGTCACACGTCCCGCGTCGCGGCAAAAGATAGGGACGATCTCCGTCCTATTACTGTGCTCAATCCTCTGCCTGGCGGGAAAGCACTTCGTCATGCCCGCGGCCCAGCCGGCGAAGACCTATCCCGCACACGATGAGCATCCCGCCGAAGCGGTCACGCTAGCGCTCGATCCTTACGATATGGCAGACAAGGCCAGCATCTTTTCGATTCACTACAGTGATGTGGGCCTGATGCCCATATTCGTCGTGATTACGAACGACGGCGATCAGCCAGTCGCATTGTCGGGAATGAAAGCGGAACTGATCACTGTCAATCGGACGAAGATTCCGCCTGCCACGGAAGATGATATTTACCGGCGGATCGCCCGGCCTACAGGGAACGTTTCTACTACTCCAAATCCGCTGCCGTGGCCGAAGAAGGTGAAAGGCAGCATTAGCAAGGACGCGATGGATGAGATACAGAATGCTCAATTTGTCGCGAAGGCCGTGGAGCCCCACGCTACGCAGTCTGGGTTCATGTTTTTTGACGTCTCAGACATTTCCAACCCCCTTGCCGGGGCGCGCTTTTATTTGACCGGCGTGCGCAATGCCAAGGGAAATGAACTGATGTACTTCGAAGTTCCACTGGAAAACTATTTGGGCGCGCCTTCCAAGCCGAACTAGCGGCGCCGGATCGAGACTCGCGCTGAGAACCCTTTATAATCGCTGGAATGGCCACCACCCCGGATGCCGCCGTAGCGGCCGACGCCAAGTACGAGCCCGTGATCGGATTGGAAGTGCACGTCCAGCTTCTGACCGTCTCCAAGATTTTCTGCTCATGCTCTACACGTTTTGGCGCTCCGCCCAATACTAACGTTTGCCCGGTTTGCCTGGGCTTGCCCGGTGCTCTGCCTGTCCTCAATCGCAAGGCGGTGGATTTAGCAGTACTGGCGGCTATGGCGCTGGGCTGCCGCGTTAACGAAACTTCGATTTTCGCGCGCAAGAACTATTTTTATCCTGACCTGCCTAAGGGCTATCAGATTTCGCAATACGACAAGCCGCTGGCGGAGTTCGGCGCGATCGAAATCGTGACCGCGGCCGGAGCCAGGAAGATCGGCATCACCCGCCTGCACCTCGAGGAAGATGCGGGCAAGAGCCTGCATGAAGGCTTCCCCGACTCTGCTGAGACCACAGCCATCGACCTGAACCGCAGTGGAGTGCCGCTGATCGAAATCGTCAGCGAACCGGACATCGCTTCGCCCGCCGAGGCGTACGAGTACCTCACGCGCTTGAAGGAAATCATCCTGTACACCGGGGTGAGCGATTGCAATATGGAGGAAGGTTCGCTGCGATGTGATGCCAACGTCAGCGTGCGCGCACGCGGCCAGAAACAATTTGGTACGAAGACTGAAATCAAGAACGTCAATTCGTTCCGGTTCATTCGCGAGGCGCTGGAGTACGAAATTGATCGCCAGATCGGAATCGTTGAATCCGGCGGCAAGATCACCCAGGAAACCCGGCTCTTCAATTCGGCGGAAGGCAAGACTTATGGCATGCGCTCGAAAGAACAGGCTCACGATTATCGATATTTCCCTGAGCCCGACCTTTTGCCGCTCGTCGTAGACGAGAGGTGGCAGGCGGACATTCGCAGTAATTTGCCAGAACTGCCAGAAGCGCGGCGTAAGCGCATGGTTGCCGATTACGGCATCACCGAATACGACGCGCAGGTGCTTACGGCCGCTAGGTCGTTCGCCGATCAGTTCGAGGCTGCCGCCATGGCCGCGAAAAACCCCAAGCGTGTGGCGAATCTGGTGCAGGGCGAGTTGATGGGACGCCTGAAGGCGAAGGGTCTGGAAATTGAGCAATCGCCCATCTCAATGAAAGGCGTAGCTTTGTCGGCGGACCTGGTCGAGAGCGGCGCGATTTCGGGCAAGATGCTCAAAGACCTTTACGACCTGAGCTTCGAACAAGAGAAGGATTTCGGGGAGATCTACGAGAAAGAAAAGCCGCAGCAGATCACAGATACCTCTGCAATCGAAAAGATCATCGACGAAATCATCGCAGCCAATTCCAAACAGGTGGAGCAATATCGCGCGGGCAAGAAAACAGTGGTCGGCTTCTTTGTCGGCCAAGTGATGAAGGCCACGAAAGGGCAGGCAAACCCGCAGATGGTAAACGAACTGCTAACGAGAAAGCTGGAGAGCTGACAGATACACTAGAATTCCTCAGTTGTGTTTGATAAAGTCTCCCGACTTCTTTCCTGTCAGGTCGTTATACAGGGTCACCAGCCACTGCTCGGTGGTGATGAAATCTCCCGACCACTTCTGCCACGGCGCCAGCACATTCTCCTGCTTCAACTGGTCGATTGACTTGCCCTGATGGATGCCTTTTTCGACGACCGTCTTCGTGTCTTTCAGCATCGTCGTAAACCGGCGCACATCGTCCAGGTTCGAGATCGGCCCGTGTCCAGGGATAACCTTCACATCCGGGGGCAATTCGGAAGAGATCTGATCGAGGGCCGCAATCATTCCCTTTACGCTTCCTCCCGCGGCGAGATCGATGAAAGGAAATCCGTAGGTTACGAAGTCGTCGCCCATGTGCACGACATTCGACTTGGGGAAGAAGATGACGCTGTCGCCGTCGGTGTGTCCGCTGGGAAAGTGAAGCGCGCGGATGTCTTCACCGTTCAGATGAACGGTGACATCGTGCTCAAAAGTAATGATGGGAAGTGCCTCCTTCGGCTGAGGCTTGGCCTCGCGTTGGACGCCGCCGTAATTGCCCATCATGCTGCCTTCCTGCAAGCGTTTTCGCACATTGTCCTGCGCGATAATGGGAGCTGTTTGTTGAAAGATCGCGTTTCCCCCGCTGTGGTCATCGTGAAAGTGGGTGTTGATCACGAATCGCACCGGCTTATCGGTGATACCCTTCAGCGCCGCTTTTATCTTATCGGCCAACGGAGCGAATTGGTCGTCCACAATAACGATGCCGTCTTCTCCCACCGAGGCGCCGATATTCCCTCCCGCTCCTTCGAGCATGTAGACATTGCCAGAAACCTTCGTGACCTTTATTTGTACTTTACTGAGGTCCTCGTCCTGGGCGGCAGCCAGGCACGAGAGCAGCAGCAGACCGACGACGACGCTCTGCGTCTTGCCCATTTATCGCCTCACCTTCAGATTGACTGGGGCATTGTAAATCCGCAGCTCGTAGCCTGCCACAGCGGAAAATCACCGGTGTGCACCCGATTCATTTGAATGTCCAGTAAAATCGTAGTTTCGACAAGGGCGGACGACGGGAAGCAAATAACGCAATGTTCAAGAAAATCCTGATCGCTAACCGGGGGGAGATTGCGGTGCGGGTGGTCCGTGCTTGCCGCGAACTGGGAATCACGTCGGTTGCGGTTTATTCCGATGTCGATCGAGCCTCGCTGCATGTCCGCAAGGCGGATGAGGCCTATCACATCGGAGCTCCGGCGGCTGCGGAGTCCTACTTGAACTTCGCCAAGATCTTAGATGTCGCAAAACAAAGCCGGGCGGACGCGATTCATCCCGGATACGGATTCCTCTCCGAGAACTCCAAGTTCGCCAAAGCGTGCGCGGAGGCTGGCGTAAAGTTCATTGGACCGACTGCGGCCTCGATGGAAATGATGGGCTCGAAAACGAGGGCGCGGCAGGCGATGGAGAAAGCGGCGGTTCCGTTCGTGCCAGGAACCTCAAAGGGCTTGGAGTCCGTCGGACAGGCCGAGCAGGTCGCTGGGAAGATCGGCTATCCCGTGATGCTGAAGGCAGCCGCGGGCGGCGGTGGAAAAGGCATGCGGCTGGTGCATACGCCGGGAGAGCTAAAAGCGGCTCTGGACGCGGCGCAGAGCGAAGCTGAGCGGGCCTTTGGCGATCGCGAAGTTTATATCGAGAAGGCAATCGTCAACCCGCGTCACATCGAGATGCAGGTGCTGGCCGACGAACACGGCAACACGGTTTACTTGGGCGAGCGCGAGTGTTCGATCCAACGTCGTCATCAGAAGGTGCTGGAGGAGTCGCCTTCACCGATCGTTGACCCGGATATGCGGCAGCGCATGGGCGAGGTCGCCGTGCGAGTGGCCCGGGCAGCGGGTTACACGAACGCAGGGACGGTGGAGTTCCTGGTCGACCAAGAAAAGAATTTCTATTTTCTCGAGATGAACACGCGTCTCCAGGTCGAACATCCCGTGACCGAATTGATCACCGGGCTGGATCTGGTACACCTGCAGATTCGGATTGCAGCAGGCGAGAAGCTGCCGTTTCGGCAGGAAGATGTTCGCATCCGCGGGCACGCCATTGAATGCCGCATTTACGCGGAAGATCCCGATAACAATTATTTCCCAAGCCCGGGCAAAATCACGTTATTGCTGTCGCCCTCGGGACCAGGAATTCGACGGGACAGCGGAATGTACGAGGGTTGGACGGTTCCCGTTGATTACGACCCGCTGCTGGCCAAGTTAATCGGCTATGGCACCGACCGGGCGCAGGCGATCTCGCGGCTGACGCGTGCGCTGCATGAGTATTTCGTGGGCGGCATTAAGACCAACATCTCGCTGTTCCGCCGCATTCTAACAGATGCCGATTTTCAGGCCGGAAGAGTGGACACGGGTTACCTGGACCGGTTGCTGAAGTCGAAGCCTCCCGAGATGCGAGGCGAAGATGCTGAAATCGCAGCGATCGCCGCTGGTATCTTCGCAATTCTTGATCCCGCATCGACCCCTGCGAGCAATGGGAACGCCTTTGCGAAACTTGGGAACGGAACCTCCGGAACAGGTTGGAAACGCGCGGCGCGAGCAGAAGCTCTAAGTTGATAAGGCTTGTTCGTGACTCCTTAAACAGTTCCGAGCCACGGGTTAGCCAGTGTCGTCTTATGGACTCGCCACTTTTATGCTCTACGAAGTTACCATCGACGGGAAAAACTACCGGCTCGACCTAGAGCGGGTCGAAGCAGGCTGGCGATGCCGGTTAGACGGCCACGAAATCCAGGTTGACGCAGTGCTTACACGGCGCGACGTACTCTCGATTCTCGTCGGCGGGAAAGCCTTTGAGATCAAACGGGAGCGCACTGCTACAGAGACACATCTTTGGGTCGGGAGCACTCGATATCTCGCGGATTTGCGCGACCCAAGGTCGCTGCGTGGACGCAAAGGTGCAGGCGCAGATGAGATGGGTCCGAGGAAACTGCTGGCGCCGATGCCAGGCAAAGTCGTGCGCGTGCTTGTCAGCGAGGAGCAGCCGGTCGAAGCCGGGCAGAGCATTCTGGTTGTCGAAGCGATGAAGATGCAGAACGAAATCAAGTCGCCCAAGAAAGGCATCGTGCAAAAAATCGTGGCTGCCCAGGGAGCGAACGTGAATGCCGGCGACGTACTGGCGATCGTGGAGTAGTGCCGCTCGCTCTAGCGTCAGATGTTTTCAGTTCACCATACCGTTGCCTTCCAATACTTTTTCCGCGTAGTAATTCGTGACTTTGGCCTGATCACGAAGAACCTCGTAATAGGCCGCCTTCAGAAGTTGCTCTCTCCGGTCGCGTAGTTGCGAGCGGATCGCTTCCTGCACCCGAGGGTCCGACAGTTCGCGCTGTCCTGCACTTTCCTTGGCGATCAGCCTGACAATGCGGAAGCCCACCAGCTGTTTGGTCATCGGATTGATGACTGTGATCACTTTGCTGTATTGGCCGGGCTTTAATTCGGTGACAGCATCGCGAGTAACGGGGTCGGTATTTTTCAGAGACGACTCCGGAGTAAAGCCGAGATCGCCGCCGTTCCCTGAAGTCTCGGTGTCCTCGGAATATTCCATTGCCAGCGTCCCAAAATCGTCGCCGCTGTCCAGGCGATTTACGATCATCTGAATTTTCTTGCGCGCATCTGCTTCGTTCTGCGCTTTGTCGTTCTTGAGGTTGTGGACTTGCGGATTAGGCGACGTGGTCACGAAGATCTGCGCCAGGTGATATTGGGGCTCGACCAGATTGAACTCCGCTTTGTGGGCGTTGTAGTAACTTGTGATGTCCTGGTCGGTAACGTTGATCTTCGAAGTCACTTCCTTGTTCAGAACCTTGTCGACTGTGAGCTGCCGACGGAGATCGCGCTTGAAGTCGTCGAGCGTGAGCTTCTTTTCCTTCATGCGAGCGTCAAATTCTTCTTTGGTATAAGGCGACTTGATCTCGTTCAGTTTGCGATCAACTTCGTCATCCGTTGCCAGGAGGCCGAGTTTCTCGGCGCGCCGCATGAGAATTTCGTAGTCAATCAGCTGGTGTAGAATGCTGAGGCGCAAGCTGGTGGCTTGTTCCCCCACAGCCTGTGGCTGCTGCGAGCCAGCAGTCTGGTTTTCGTAGTACTTCTCGAGGTCCGCGCGATAGATCTTGCGGCCGTCGACCGTGGCTGCGACATCGTCACCCGCGAGCTTGCCTCCACAACCCAGGGAAACCGCAAGCAGTGAAACGGCAAGCAGCACCTTCAGGGACAGACGAAATAGCGAATTAGTTTTCAATAGATCCTCTCGGTACTACTGGCTGGGAGATCGCGGCTCGGTTTGCGCCTCGCTGGCAGATGGAGCCTCGGGATGAGATGGCACCTGCACTCCGGCCTGCTTTAACGCCGAGTCCAGGGCGGCCCGCAGTTCGCTGATGGGAAGGGCTCCATCCATCTCCTCCCCATTGATAAAGAGGGTCGGGGTCGCGTTCACGCCGAGGCCGTCCGCCTCTTTCATCGACGCCTTAATCGCGTCTTCCTTCTGAGCCTTGACACAGGCCTCAAGCTTGGCCTGATCCAGGTTGTGTTTCTTGCCCTGCTCGAGAGTCATCCGATCGAGCGCGGCGAACTGGGCATCGCGCCCCTTTTCTGAATTAACCTCGCGCTGAGTAGCATGAATGTGATCGGCGAACTCCCAATAGGCGTCATTGTTCTGCGCGGCAAGACAATTCGCGTCCACTGCGGCATGGATGGCCCAGGGATGAATATCGGACAAGGGATAATCCTTGTAGATGAATTGTACGCGGTCGCCGTATTCCTTCAGCAGTTCGGGGAACAGCGTCTGGTGCATGCGGGAGCAGAATGGGCACTGAAAATCATCGAAGTTAACCACCACGACTTTGGCGTCTTTATCGCCGCGAGAAGGCCGGCCGCTCACATCGATCTTCTTCATGTTCTCGGCATATGGATCCTTGGTCAGGTCAAGCTTGGTCAGCCGAGCCAGCGTTTTGCCATCTTTGGACAGGAGGAAGTCGTAGGTCGATTTCTTGTCGGGACCTTCGATGGTGATGGTCAAGGCGTCATAGTTCGGGAAATCGCTCGGCCGGGGTGGGCCAACCGTCACCTTTACGGTGGCAGGAATGCTGTAAGTAGCACGCACTTGCCTTTCGATTTTTTGAGTGAGATCGGAAGACACCGGAGCTAGCTGAGCCGAACAGCCCAGGCAAACGAGCATAAGAACAAGGATCGAGCGTCGCAATAACGTCACTAAGAACCGCCTGTACATTGGGAATAAACTAAGATTATCTCATACGAACCACATTGGACGGGCCAGCCATGCGGGTTTGCGAACTACCGCGGAAGGCGAACCGATCAAGGCTTGCGCGAGAGTTGTTCCGCAGGCAGCAGCGCGTTCATCGAACCGGAGCGGAACCCCTCGAGGTCCAGAGTCACGAATTTGAAGCCCAGAGCTTTGAAGATACGGGTGAACTCCCCAGCCATTTCAGAACTGAGAGCGCGAGGCAGTTCGTCTATAGCAATTTCGATGCGCACGATTTCACCATGGTGACGCACGCGGAACTGCCGGAAGCCCAGTGCCCGGATTGCATCCTCACCCTGCTCAACCGTGGTGAGGGCCTCACGCGTAACCGGACGTCCATACTCGATCCGTGAAGAGAGGCAGGCCGAAGCCGGCTTATCCCAAACGCGCAAATTGGCGCCCCGAGCCAGCCCTCTGATCTCCTGCTTGGTCAATCCAGCTTCGAGTAGCGGAGCAGCAACGCGATGCTGTCTGGCCGCAATTTGGCCGGGCCGGAAATCACCCTGGTCATCCACGTTAACCCCATAGGCTATAGAGTCGAATCCGTGAGTGGCTCGAAACTCCTCCATCGCGGTAAAGAGCTCGTCCTTGCAATGAAAGCAGCGAGAGCCATCGTTGCGCACGTATTCGGCGCGGTCGAGTTCGCTGGTGGTGATAATTTCGAGCGGAATACCGTGCTCCTTAGCAAAGGCAACAGCCTCGCCGAGATGAGTTCGCGCCAGGCTGGGCGAATCGGCGATCACTGCGAGCATGTCGCTGCCCAGCAACTGATAGCTAGCCCAGGCGAGGAATGCCGAGTCCACGCCTCCAGAGTAGGCGACGAGAGTCCGGCCCAGGGCGCGGATATTGGAGTCGAGCGCCTCACGCTTAACTACGGTCGTGGCCGCAACGGGCATGTGGATATCCTAATACGGCGAACCCGGCAGCGATAGTCGCATTCACTCGCTGTGATCGCTGAAAAAAAGAATCTCGATCCCCGGGAAATCATGCTGCTCGACGGTAGGGTAGACATTCTTCAGCAGAGTTGTGAGTTCAATCGATCGCGCATCCGGCATTCCCGACGGGGTTTCCGCATAGGTAAGGACGAGCCAGGCGCGGGGGTGCTCAGAAAGGAAGCGGGCAAGCGCCGCGTCATCGGGCTTCTCGACGAAATCGAGGAATGTGAGGCGTTCGCCGTGGCTCGGATAAAGCACGGCGGGAGCCTGTGAACCAGACCCCTGAATCGAATGATAAAACTCGTAAGGCATTCGTCCCATGGGAGCATGAAAAAGCAAAGCATCGCCGGGCTGGGCATGGTTCAACAAATATTGTGTCGCCGCCCGCCAGTTGTCGCGTTGAATGTCCAGGTCCCGTTGGTAGTACCCGACAGTTCCCCGGACGGAAAAAATCAACACAAGCAAAAGAGCGGTTGCCTGCAGCGGAGCAGAGCGAAGGCGGCGAATTCCGGACCCCACAAGCAATAAAAGCGCGGGCAAGCAAAAAATAAAATACCGGGGAACAAAGAGGGGCTTGACCAACGACAGGCCTAGAGTGAGCAGGAGCGGGAAGAGCAGCCAGCACAATAGAAAGCGGTAACGCCAGACTTCCCATGGCACTTGTCGCTCTCCACGCGTGTGCCAAACCGGAGCCAAGGCTACCAGGCACGCTGCCACCGATGCGAGCAGCAAAAGCGGGCCGCCGTTTCCCGTGAATTGCAGGGCAACAGTCCAAAGATCCTTCAAGCCCGGCCGTTGCACCCAGCGCAGCGGACCTGCCCCGGTTGTGACGATGAACGCCAGGATTGGCGAGACCAGAAGGGCGATCCAGCGCTGGTCTTGGTCAGTTCTCGTCTGTCGAAGGGTCTGCCCTGGGTCGAGCATTTTCAAGGACACCCATTGGGCAACGACGAGCAGTAATGAAAACAATTGAGCATAGACGGCGAGGGCGCTGCTGACAATGTACGCAGTGCGATTGCGGTGCGAAGGCTCGCTTAAGCACTTCAGAAAATACAAACTGGAAAGCAAACAGAGAAGCACCATCAGCGAATAACTGCGCGCGTCCTGCGAGTACTGGACCTGGTAGGCGTTCACCGCCAGCAGTGCGGCTGCAATCAGAGCAGTGCGCGAGTCAAACAGCCGACGACCCAATAAGTAGATCGCTGGCACTGACGCAACCGCAAAGAGAACAGAAAGGGACCGAATGAAAAACTCACCGCCTCCGAACAGCACCCAACCGTGAAGCAGGAAATAATAGAAGGACATGTTGGCTTCGCGCCGCCACAAAATGCGGACAAAGTTGTACCAGTCAAGGCGCGCAATCGCTACACTGACTCCCTCATCGAACCAGAAAGACTTCGCTGCCAGGGAATGAAAGCGAAGCATGGCAGCCAAGCCCGTGATAATAGCAAGCAGGATCAGGTCCAGCGACGACGAAGGTCCTTGTGGAGTAGAGGATTCGGTGGCCTTCTGGTCGCCAGCGCCGCTAGCGGTAGGTTCCACAATCGTCACCGTTTCCTTGTGTGTACCGGAGTTCGCCCTGAACAAAGCCAAAATGCATTCTTTGAGGCTAAAAGAGTCGTTCCGTTTTTCTTAGATTCCCCAGCGAACCTAAATTCGCCAGCGCGAATGTGAAGCGATACTGGTTCTCGTTTCTGACTGAGCCCAGCGCGAAGCGGCGAAATTCGAGACTTACTCCGCAGCAATCCCAGTTATATGTGGCTTGCACGGCAGCGTACTGAAGGAAATTCAGTTTCGCATCGAAGCCAATATTCGTCGCAGCGCTGAAGCCCTGTTTGCCGGAATGCCCGTAGCCCAGCAAGAGCCGGAACTGGTTGAAGAGCTGTGGCCAAAAAATAATATTCGGATCGGTAGTCGTGCTGTAGTTGCAAGTGCTCACCGAGCATTCGCCGGGCACTTGCAGGTAGGCGTCGCCGCCGCCCAGGGTAAATGCGCCAATGCGATAGTTGGCCAGCACCGTGCTTTCCGTCATTCCGCCAAGCTGGAAATCGTAGTCGACATCCCACTCGAAATCGGTTCGGGCGCTGGCCTGAAAGCGCAGGCGCGATATCAGCGGCGAAAGATGCGCCGGTGCGGTGAGGAACGAAATGCCGGTCAACCCGACCGTGCTGGTAAAAACATTGCTGCGTCCGGAAACCAGCGCCCCCCCGAAAGTCGGATCAACGAAATATTTCTGCGCCAGCTCCCACGTCACGAGCTCCCGCACTTCCGGCTCATTCTTGCACGGCGCCTCGGCCACTTCGCTCGTCCGTTCCCACGGGATGGGGTTAGGCGCCGGAGCGCCGCCGATAAACAAAGAAGGCATGCCAGGCTTGCTGCAATCCTCTGGCTGTGCGGACGTACGCTTTACATAGAGACGATTCACCACACCATATTCGACTTCGTTGGTATTGGTCAGGATGTCGCGTTCATCGAAACGCAAAATGTTGGGGAAATTGTTGACCCCGGTCACATAGTTGTAAACCACCCGGGGCTCAATCACGTGCTTCCACTTGCGACCCATAAACTCCCGATCGAAGATGCGGGTCAGTACAGGAGGCCGCACCTCCACCGAGCCTTCCAGCGCATAGCGATTAATAGGACTGGATTCCGCGACTTTGGTCCCGCCTGACGTTGCAAGTTGCTCGGTATAGCCGGTATCTCGAAGCGCGAACTCCGGACGGAACGACCAGCCTGCAAGCTTTAGCGGCAGAGAGATGCTCGGCTGAAGGTCAAAGCGACCGACCAAAGGGCCGGTGCTGAAACCCGGCTCGCTACGATTCAGTCCCTCTACCGCGGCTTCATACGACCAGTAAAAAGGCGAAGGGCCGAGCTGGCGGTCCACGCTCGATAGTTCAAAGCTGGGAGCGTGGAGGATGGTGACGACGTCCCCTGCAGTCGTGCTCTCGAAATCCTGATAACGCTGCATCGACGCGTTATAGGAGAATCCGTTCGTCGTGTTGGAGAGAAAAGCCTTCGACTTAACTTCCGAGTTCACGGCCTGGGTAAACACATCGTTAAAAGCCAGACGAAACACGTACGAGCTGAGGTAATCGATATTGGCAACTCCGCGGAAGTTGTGGCCGAAGGCGCCTTCGGCATTCAGACGCACCTCCTCGCCTCCCTGATTCACCGGAGGGTTGCCGGTGCCGCGGTCGAGCACACTGAAGAAAGTGAGATCAACAAAAGAGGTATCGCTGGGCCGAGCTCGAAATTCACCCGCCGGTGCCCATCCCCGAAGAGAGAAATACTCTGCCCCGATGTGCGCATCCATGCTGCGATTGATGGCCCAGAACAGCGATTCACCAAGGATCAATCCTTTTTCGGAGGATGTCCCGATGTTAGGAATGAGAAATCCGGATTGTCGCGGGAGTTTCTCCGCCGGCAGCGTGGCGAACGGAAAATAAAGAACCGGGAGCCCTTTTATGCCGAACGTGCTGTGATAGATCTTGGCCGTGCCGCCGACGTTAACCACAACCTTGTTGGCATTGAACTGCCATTTGGGACGAGGCAATTCACAGGTCGTCACCGTGCCGTCATAAACGATGTAATGATCGGGGCCCGTCTTCTCCACCACTTTTCCACTGAAAAAAAAAGGGCTTGAAGACGTCAGCATGAGACGGCTCCCCCGCATGCGCATGCCAATAGTGCCGGTTACAGTCTCAAATCGTCCGTTTTCGGCGCGCACGTTGTAGGTTCCACGGCTAGCCTGGATATGCTCGTCATTGGGTCCACCCTCTAGCACAACATGACCATCAGCCGTCGCCTGCCCCGTATCGGCGTTATAAGTGATCTCATCGGCACGGAGGATGTAAACGCCATAATCGATCTCAGCCTGGCCATGCAACTTGTAGATGGAGCCGATCTTCTCCTGCGTGATCGCGCGTATGGTCACTTCTTCTTCGTTTACCGACGAAGGCGTATTCGGCAGGTTTTGGGCGGGTGAGGGAGAAAGCAACTGGCTGGTAACTAAGGCAGGAGCGAGTAGCAGATGACAAATGAACGCCGCCGTGATAAGGAATCGTGTGCGGGAAGTCATCGGAAAGCGCACGAACTCCCCAAGTGTGATGTTCACGCTGGGGTATCGTGAAGTTAGCACGGTACTGGCCCGGCAGGCAAAGTGATTGGTATTGCGACGATCATTTCTGTTTTTGAAGGGCTCTGGCTTCGTACCGCTGGTTGATTTTTTGACCTCACGTTGGTGGTTTAACCGGTGAATTCCGTCCGGCACAAGACATGAAATCCAGATTTGAACCCGATGTCGATCCCAGCGTGAATCAACCTGCCTCCTCGCGGCTGATCGACCCTGAAGCATACGATGCCAGTGAACAGCAGCTTGCCGCCAGTGTCGAAGAAAAACCTGCCCTGCCCCGGTTCGTGTTGGATGTTCCCCAAGAAGCGCTCGGCGACTCCAGGGTTGTAGCCCCTCCGTCCAGGACTGATGACAGCCGGGACGAAACGTCGGCCACGCACGATACGACAGCAGCAGGCGACTCACTTACGGACACGAAAGTGGGAACTGTTACTCCGGATACTTCGGAGCAGTCCGATCTGCTCGTACCACCGAACTCCGGCTCGTGGCGCAACGAAGTGGCGGCGCGAGTGAATAAATATCGGGCACGCCGGCGTCCATCCGCGCCGCGTTATCCGTCATTACAGCTGAGATTTGAAACTCCCGAGCCGTCGTGGAATTCGCAGGCAGCCGCGACCCAGGCGGCGATCACCCCAGTGTCTGGTCAGCTCGCCGTTGCGATGCATAACGCGGTCACCGTTCCTGAGGAAGAGCAACCGAGCGAGTCCGGAACCGGCGATACCGGCGCCAGGATTCTCGAATTCCCCCGCTCCGCGCTTTCGCCTCCGCGAGTCCTGGATGAGCTCGCCGAGCCGGTTCTGGATCGCCCGCGCATCCTCGAAGTGCCCGAGCTTGAGCTTCCTCCACCGGCACTCGGCGGAATCCTGATTGAGCCCGTGGAAGGACCGGCGCAAGAACGCCGCCCCGGTTTTGAATTGCCGTTGCAGGCCGCTCCGATGTCAAAACGCGTCTTGGCTGGCGCCATCGACCTTCTGCTCGTGGTTGCAGCACTTGCGATCTTCGCCTACATCTTTTTCAGGATCACCTCGCTCGTGCCCGCAATGCAACAAGCGGTGGGGATTTCCGTAAGCCTGGCAGCGCTATTCTGGGTCGCCTATCAATACCTTCTGCTGGTTTACACGGAAACCACCCCGGGGCTAAAACTTGCGCATCTGCAACTGAGCCGGTTCGACGGCTCCGCAGTTCCGAGAAGAATCCGCCGCTGGCGCGTTCTAGCGTCCGTATTGTCCGGGCTCTCACTGGCGCTCGGCTATGCCTGGTGTTTCCTCGATGAAGATCGGCTGTGCTGGCACGACCGCATAACCCGGACTTATATGGCGCCTCAAAAGCCTCCAGTCACAGAATCCGCCTCCCCACTGTGCTAAATTCATAGACTTACGTTTCCGGCATTTCTTTAAATGTCCTCATCCGTTCCCAGCATCCGGCGTCCCGCCGTAAAGGTCTTCGTTGCCACTACGGTAATGTTGACCTTCATTTCGTTCTGGCGGGCGGCCGCAATCGTCCTCGCCGACCTTGCCTCATCGGCTTATTACGCGGGCGGGGATGCTGAGAAGGTCATCGGCAAGAGCGCTCCCTGGTTCATTCTCGCGGTGATGTTGTTCAGCTACTGCGTGCGCGCTCTCTACATCGAGTCCAGCAGCATGTTTGTGCGCGGCGGTGTGTACCGCGTGGTCAAGGAAGCGATGGGCGGAACGCTGGCCAAGTTCTCGGTGTCAGCGCTGCTGTTCGACTACGTCCTCACCGGCCCTATCAGCGCGGTTTCCGCCGGCCAGTATCTCGCGGGCTTTATTGAAGACATCGGCAGATACATCCACCACCCCCTGGTTTTTTCCGAAGACTACTTTTCTGCCGGCTTCGCCGTTCTGATCGTGATCTATTTCTGGTGGAAGAACATCCAGGGCATGCATGAATCGAGCGAGAAGGCCCTGCAGATCATGATCGTCACCACCGTCATGGTTGTGATCCTGATCATCTGGTGCACCATCACCATATTCAATGCGCCCGTCCACTTGCCGCCCAGCCCGCTGCACCCCGGGGTTGTGAAGCTCACCAAAGAATCCCTGGGTTGGCTCTACGGAACCCGGATCAGCATGCTGACCTGGATCATTCTGTTCGTGGGATTCGGTCACTCGGTCCTGGCCATGAGCGGCGAGGAAACGCTGGCCCAGGTCAACCGCGAGATCGAGCATCCCAAGCTGAAGAACCTCGAGAAGACCGGCTTGGTCATCTTCATCTACAGCTTGCTCTTCACGTCGCTGGTCTCCTTCTTCGCGGTAATGATTATCCCGGATGGCGTTCGCCACGAGTACTTCGCCAACCTCATCGGCGGTATCGCCATGTACCTGGTCGGTCCCACCGTGCTCAAGCTGTTCTTCCACGCTTTTGTCGTACTGGTCGGCGTACTGATTCTGGCGGGAGCGCAAAATACTTCCATCGTGGGCGCAAACGGCGTCTTGAATCGCGTAGCCGAAGACGGCGTGCTCACCGACTGGTTCCAGAAGCCGCAAAGAAGATTTGGCACCAGCTATCGCATCATCAATTTGATCGTTGGCTTGCAGCTTCTGACCATCATTCTCAGCCGAGGAAACGTTTACGTACTGGCTGGCCTGTATGCCTTCGGTGTGATCTGGAGCTTTGCCCTGAAGTCGCTGGCAGTCCTGGTATTGCGCTTCACCGAGCCCGAGAATCGCCAATGGAAAGTTCCCGGCAATTTTCACATCGGTGGCACGGAAATGCCGCTGGGCCTGATCGCAATCTCAGCGGTGCTTTTGACTACGGCGCTGGTAAACCTTTTCACCAAGTCCGAAGCCACCATCGCCGGAGTCACATTTAGCGCCGTCTTCTTCGCCCTGTTCACCTACTCCGAACACCGGGTCACGAAAGAACGGCACGGCAAGCCGGAGAACCTCGATCAATTCCGAGTGTATGGCAACCAGGAACTCGGATCGGGCGCGCTCGGAGTAAGGCCGGGGAATATTCTGGTTGCTGTCCGCGATCCCAGAAATCTCTACTATCTGCGCGACATCCTCCGCACCACCGCTACCACTCGGCAGGACGTGGTGGTGATGACCGCCCGTCTCTACCACCGTGAGCATACTTTCAGCGGCAGCTCAGTCGTCGAGGCTTCGCAAGTCTTCGATCACTACGAGCAGGAGTTGTTCACCGCCGCCGTCGCGGTCGCGGAGAAAGAAGGCAAGCCAGTTTCCCTGCTCGTCGTCCCCGCTACCGATGTCTTTGAGGCAATCGTCGTCACCGCGCAACGCCTGGATTCCAGCCGTATCGTTTGCGGCCTCTCCAACAAGCTCACCGCTGACGAGCAGGCCAAATCCACGGGAGACGCCTGGGAACGTTTGCCCGAACCCAGGCCGCGATTGATCGTGGAAATCCATGAACCCAGCGGGAAAATCCACGAATATCCGCTCGGACCGCACGCGCCCCGCATGCGCACCCAGGACATCGAACTCATGCACAAGGTATGGCTCGACGTCACCTCCGATCCCAAGTACTGCGGCGCCCACCACTATCACATCGTCGCCCTCGCCTTGGAGGAGTTGCAGCGCGAACTGAACAGCAACGAGCGGGCCGCGGTGTTGGCAAAATTGATGGATGAAATGCACCGAGACGAGCCGCCGAAAGCTGAGACTAAGCCTCCAGACTACTGACCGCAGATGATGCCCTTCCTACCGTCCTGTTAACATCAATGAGTGAACCCGAATCCCCCAGTCCGCGTGCGCTTCGCGCCTTCCCCCACCGGCCATCTGCATGTCGGAAACGCCCGCACCGCACTGTTCAACTGGCTCTTTGCCCGCCAAAAGCGCGGCACCATGGTCCTGCGCATCGAAGATACCGATGTCGAGCGCAGTGAAGCCCGCTTTGAAGACCAACTGATCGCCGACCTCAAGTGGCTCGGACTCGATTGGGATGAAGGCCCCGACGTCGGAGGCCCTTATGTCCCTTATCGTCAATCTGACCGGCTCGATCTCTATCGCGAACAGGCGGAGCGCCTGCTGAACGAGCGTAAAGCGTACTTATGTTTCTGCTCGGAAGAAGACCTGCAGAAAGAACGCGACAAGAATGTCGCGGAGGGCCGCCAGCCAATCTATTCCGGCAAGTGTCGCGTCATGGATTCCGACGAAGCCAGGCGCCGACGCTCCGCCGGAGAAGCCTGTGCAATCCGGCTGCAAATCCCTGAGCATCCCATTCGCTTTCACGACATCGTTCACGGTGATGTGGAGTTCTCGAACGAAGTCGTAAGCGATCCCATCATTCTGCGTTCGAACGGCATGCCCGTTTACAACTACGTGGTTGTGATTGACGACGCGGTAATGAAGATCACGCATGTGATTCGCGGCGACGACCATCTTTCCAACACGCCAAAGCAGGTGGCACTCTACGAAGCTCTGGGGTGGCCCGTGCCTGAATTTGCCCATTTGTCGACCATCCTTGGCGCCGACCGCGAACGTCTCTCCAAACGCCACGGCGCGACTTCGATCGCCAACTTCCGGGACATGGGTGTCTTGCCCGAAGCCCTGGTGAATTATCTGGCGTTGCTGGGCTGGGCTCCGACTGGAGGCACGCGGGAAATCTTCGGCCTTAAGGAACTGGTAAAGGAATTTTCGCTGGAGCGAATCACGCCCTCAGCAGCCGTCTTCGACATGAAGAAGCTGTACTGGTTGAACCGGCAATACATCAAAGCCTGGCCCCCAGAACAGCTGAGTGCCATTGGCGTATGGTTTTTCGCCAAGGCTGGCCTGATTGAATCCAGTGACGCCGCCTGGTTGAGTTCGCATCGAGTTCCGGTGGTGCAAGTGAGCAACGACTTGCGAGATTGGCTGTCTCAGATTGTGGGCCTGCTGGCGCCTTACGTGGATCGTCTGGATCAGTTACCGGAGCGCGCCTCGCCAATTTTCAACTACGATGCCAAGGCCGCACTAGCCGCGCCGGATAACGCCGAGGTCCTAAGCTGGCCGAACACCAGCGCTGTATTCGCGCGCTTCAGCGTCAAGATTCTCGAAGACGAATCGGCCAGCAGAGGTCAACTCACGCCCGAGCAGTTCAAGAAAATTATCAATGAAGTGAAAGCAGAGACGGGCACCAAGGGTAAAGAATTGTTTCATCCCATCCGCATCGTCATCACCGGCTCACATTCCGGGCCGGACTTCGACCGCCTGATCCCCATTCTCGAAGCGGGCAGCCATCTGAAGCTGCCCAAGCACGTACTCAGCGTCCGCGAGCGAGTAGAAGAGTTCGACAAGGCCGCCACTTTGTAAAGCAAAAGAAAAACCCGGCGCGGCAGGCCGGGGTTTGTGTTTCTTGACCCTTACTTGTTAATGTCGGCGTGGTCATGATGAGCCGCGCCACAGCGTTCACCATTCGCGCCACAGCACGCCATGGCAGCCTGCTCCGTGTTCTTCCCGGCCTTTGAACAGCAGCCTTCTTTCTCGTGATCGCCGCACTTTCCGTTCGAGCAGCATGCGTCGGATGATTTGTCTTTGTCCCCGTTCATGCAGGACATGGCGTTACCATCTTTGCCTTTGCAGCAGGCGGTCTCCGACTTGGTAGATCCATCCGCGTGATGAGCGCAGCACGATTCAGCCGTCTTGCCGTCCCCCATTTTCTGGCAGCAGAAACCCCCTGCTTTAGTTGCGGCTGGAGCTGAAGCCGTGGAAGGTTGTGCCGGATCGGCTTTGGGTGAAGCTGCGTTTTGTGCCCAGGAAAATGCGGCCAGGGCAAAGATAATAGCGATCATCCTGATCTTCATGGCGAATCCCCTCGGTGAAGAACAACACGGCCCCGCCAATCCGGCTTTTCCTTGTGGCGGGACCATTCGTAGCCTCTCAGGTCGGTCGCTTTGGGTCAGTGATCCAGATCACACACCATGTGAGATTCATTTTTTCAGAATCGCCGATAGTGCCTGCCGCAGATCGGGCTTTTGAAAGACGTAGCCACTGGCCATCAACTTTGCCGGTTCCACTCTTTGACTGCCGAGCAAGAGTTCGTCTCCCATTTGCCCAAAAGCCAAGCGGGCCGCGAAAGCGGGCATGGGGAAAACTGTCGGGCGCGACAGCACCGAAGCCAGCGTCTTGGTGAACTCCGCATTTGTCACTGGATTAGGCGAAACGCTGTTCACCGGGCCGCGCAGAGATTCGTTCCCAAGTATGTGGCGAATTGCCCCGATCTCATCGTGCAAGTCAATCCAGCTCATCCACTGACGGCCGCTGCCGATCTTTCCGCCCAGACCCATGCGAAATGGCGGCAGCATCTTTTTCAACGCGCCGCCTTCCGCGCTCAAAACGATGCCCGTACGCAAAAAGGCTGTGCGAATACCAGCCTGCACTGCCGGTTCCGCAGCCGCTTCCCATTCCCGACAAACCTCCGGCAGAAACCCGGCTCTGCCGGAAGCGCTGTCTTCCCGCAAGATCTCATCGTCGCGATCCCCGTAAAATCCGATGGCCGATGCTGAGATTAAGACACGCGGAGGTGACTCCGCCCGAGCCAGCGCTTCGGCAAGATGCTGCGTCCCGAGAACCCGGCTGTCGCGAATTGCCTTTTTCTTCGCGTCGGTCCAGCGGCTGGCAATGGATTCTCCCGCAAGATGAATCACTGCGTCGAAGCCGGACACCGATTCGGGCGCGAGAGGCTGGGCGAAATCCCAGGCAATTTGCCTGGCCGCGGAAGTACTGCGCTGCGTGAGGCGAGTGATTTCGTAACCAGCAGCGCCCAAACTCTGCACCAGCGCACTGCCCAGAAGCCCGGAGGACCCGGTGATTAGAACCTTTCGTGGCATGAAATCCACTCTATCAGTTCGTCGGCACCCAAGACAGACGCAGTAAGCGACGCTTCTACGGCCTGTAGAGACGTTGCAACTAACGTCTCGTTCCCCGGTATAATCCGTTATGGCGACCTTGCGCGAACAGATCGCGACCACCGCCCTCACGGTGACCAAGTTCCGCGAGCTGTTGCGCACCATGCGGGCCAACCGCCCCGGTGACGATCTGGAGCTGGTGCGCCGAGCCTACGAATTCTCCCAGAAAAATCATGCCGGCCAGACCCGCGCCTCCGGCGAACCGTATCTCGTCCATCCCCTCGGCGTAGCCCAAGTTTTGGCCGAAATGAAGATGGATGCGGTCTCCATCGCAGCTGGCCTCCTGCACGACTCGGTCGAGGACACGTCCGTCACCATCGTAGACATCCGCAAAGAATTTGGCGAACAGGTCGCTCATATCGTCGAAGGCGTCACCAAGATCAGCCAGATCGACTTCGCCACCCGCGAAGAACAACAAGCTGAGAACCTCCGCAAAATGATGCTCGCCATGGTTGACGACATTCGCGTCGTCCTGATCAAGCTCGCGGATCGCCTGCACAACATGCGAACCCTCGAGCATTTGACACCGGAACGTCAACAGAAAATTGCCAAGGAAACGCTCGAGATTTACGGCCCTATCGCGCATCGCCTTGGAATGGGCAAGATTCGCGGCGAACTCGAAGACCTGGGATTTCGATACCTCGATCCACTCACGCACGAGCAAGTGCACGACGCGGTCGAAGCTCGCCGCAAACAGGGTGAGCAATTCCTGGCGAAGGTGGAACAGACCCTCCGCGACAAGCTCAAAGAGGCAGGAATCACGGCCGAAGTGGAGAGCCGCATCAAGCGTTTATTCAGCATCCACAAGAAACTCGTCCGTCAGAAAATCAGCGTGGACCAGGTCTACGATTTGTATGCCATGCGCGTCATCACGAGGTCGCTGCAGGACTGCTACGCCGTGCTGGGTATCGTACACAACGTGTGGCGGCCCGTGCCCGGCCGCATCAAAGACTTCATCGCCATGCCTCGGCCGAATTTCTATCAGTCGCTTCATACCTCGGTGATCACAGAAGACGGCACGCCGTTTGAAGTGCAGATCCGCACCGAGGAAATGCATCGCATGGCGGAAGAAGGCATCGCTGCCCACTGGAAGTACAAAGACGGCCCAGTCTCGGCGCAGGACGAGCAGCGGCTCGCCTGGCTGCGGCAGGTGGTCGAGTGGCAGCGCGACGTTTCCGATCCCACCGAGTTTCTTTCCACGCTCAAGATCGACCTGTACCCGGAAGAGGTTTATACCTTCACCCCCAAAGGAAAAGTTGTCGTCCTGCCGCGGGAATCCACGCCCATCGATTTCGCCTACACCATTCACACTGAAGTCGGCCACAGTTGCGTGGGCGCCAAGGTCAACGGACGCATGGTGCCGCTGCGGCACAAGTTGCACAGCGGCGACATCGTAGAAATCATCACCCAGCCCGGGCACAAGCCCAGCCGCGACTGGCTGGCTGCAGTCAAGTCGTCGCGTGCCCGCAACAAGATCAAACACTGGCTTAACATCCATCAGCGCGAACGCGCCGTCGAAATCGGCCGCAAGCTGATTGAAAAAGAAGCGCGCAAATATCGTGTCGCGTTGAAAGAGATCAAAGACGAAGTGCTGCTCAAGATTGCCTCCGACTACGGCCTGGGACAAATTGACGACCTCATGGCCGGAATCGGATACGGCAAATACTCCGCGCGGCAAGTGCTGGCCCGCCTGGCGCCCGCTTCCTCTGCACCGGTTGCCGACAATGAGGGAGACAAGTCCGGTGGCATTGCCAGCGTGGTGCGGCGTGTTTTCGGCGGAGACAGCGGCAACAACGCCATCCGCGTGAAAGGCCACGGCGATCTGCTCGTTTACCGCGCCCGCTGCTGCAATCCGATCCGCGGCGAAGACGTCGTCGGCTACGTAACCCGCGGCAAAGGCGTCGCCGTTCACGCCCTGAATTGCCCCAACGTGGTCAACCTGCTGTATGAGCCGGAGCGCCGAATCGATGTCGAATGGGCCCACGATGAGGGGACGCCGAGCTCATACCCAGTGAAGCTCACGGTTTTTTGCGACGACCGCTTTGGCATGCTGAAGCAAATTACCGGTGTGATTGGCGACACCAAAACCAATATCCGGGATATCCAGGTGCGCAGCTCGAATGCGCAGGCCAACGTCGATATCATCCTCGATATCGCCGACCTCAAGCATCTGGAAAACATTATCAACGGCGTCCGCAAGATTCCCGGCGTACATGAAGTGCAAAGACTGCAGAAAGTCTAGTCGTTCGTCGCTGGTCGTGTACCTGTCCCCGCATTTGACATCCTCTGTACCCATCTGCGTTAATCAGCGGCGGCGGCTTTTCTGGAGGATGGATGCGAGACGTGATTTCTACCAAAGACGGCCCGCAGGCGATCGGACCGTATTCGCAGGCGATCCGAGCCAATGGATTCGTCTTTGTTTCTGGGCAAGTCGCGATCGATCCGGCCACGCAGCAAGTGGTCAGCGGCGATGTGGCGATCCAGACTGATCGCGCTCTCAAGAACCTGTCCGCGATTTTGAAAGCCGCAGGAAGCGGGCTGGAGAAAGTCGTACGCTCCACTGTCTTCCTGAAAAACATGGGCGACTTCGCTGCGATGAACGAAGTCTATGGACGCTACTTTACGTCAGCCCCACCGGCCAGATCGACCGTCGAAGTAGCGCGACTGCCCAAGGACGTTCTGGTCGAAATTGATGTGATTGCATTGGCGTAGAAGTTCCCGCCAATTTAGAATCCAAGGGTTCCAGTACATAGTCCACGAATCGGGAGAAACATTAATGCTTAAGAGTGCATGTTTGCTTGCAATTGTCGCTTTTGTGGTGACGACGCTTCTGGCGCAGGGCGGTTCCGCGAAACCGGATACCAGCGCTCCGACCAAGGTCACGGGGCCAGGTACGAAGATGGTTGGCGGCCTCGAATACTGGGACATCAAGGTAGGCACCGGCGCTACGGCGACGCAGGGCCACACCGTGAAGGTCCACTACACCGGATGGCTCACCAATGGCAAGAAATTCGACAGCTCCGTCGACGCTGGGAAGCCATTTACTTTCGACCTCGGTGGCCACCAGGTTATCAAGGGTTGGGACGAGGGCGTTGCCGGCATGAAAGTCGGAGGCAAGCGCCAGTTGAGAATCCCGCCTGAACTTGCGTACGGAGATCGCGGTGCGGCGGGCGTGATTCCTCCCAACGCAACCCTGATCTTCGACGTCGAACTGCTCGGCGTTAAATAGAGGCATCGAGCACAAAGGACACTAAGCTTCACAAAGGAAATCTTGCGCAAGACTTTCTTTGTGGACCTTGGTGTCCTTTGGGTTTATTGGTTCTTAGGCCTTAGCCACTTTGCCGCTGCGCAGGCAGGAGGTGCAGACGCGCATGCGCTTGGCCCCGCCTTTTACTTTGGCGCGAACCGGGCGCAGGTTGACGTTCCAGCGGCGCCGCGAAACATTGTGCGCGTGGCTGATGGTATTTCCAAATTGCGGCCCTTTGCCGCAGATATCACAAACTTGTGCCATGACCACTCCAGAAGATTAAGAACTTGCTGTGTAAAAGATAGATTTTACCGGAGTTGAGGCGCTTTCGGCAACTCTGGATCGGGGTGACGCCTGCCCTCCATCAGTGCTCCAGCATTAGTGTTCCAGAATCCACTTGCCGACTACGTCCAAAATCTCCGGCGTCTCCGGATCCCATAGCGTGGTGTGCGGGACGTCCGGATAGATCTTGAAAGTCTTATCCGTCGATGCGGAGAGTTTGTCGAACCCTACGCATTCGCGGTGGCTTACTACTTTGTCTTTTCCTCCCTTGATTAAGAGAGTTGGAACGTGCACGCGGGGTGCGATTTTCCATCTCCAGCCGGCGACCAGGCGCAGCACGTCGAGCAAGTAGCCGAAGCTGACGTTTTTGTAGGCTAGCGGGTCGATGCGGCGGCGGGCGATGAACTCCGGGTCGCGGGAACTTTCTTCCAGACGCTTTCCCACCAGGCTGATGACCGGCTCCCGATGCGCTAATACCAGATAGGGCATCAGGCTCAGGCTTTCGAGGCTTAGATACTGGCTGAGGTCGAGATTCAGAGCCAGCGCCAGCAGAATCAGGCCGGCCAACTCGCGGCTGTTTCGTTTAGCGTAGTTCAGGGCTAAGTCGGCGCCCATGCTATCGCCCAGGAGAAAAATCCTGGCCGATGGCCGCTGTTGCTTCACGAAGCGGATCATGGCTTCGACATCGGCTCCCACTTCAGCTTGCGTGCCGACGAAGCCGCGACGCCCCTGCGAGAGGCCGTGCCCGCGGGCGTCGAGGCCGTAGACATCCGTGCCTTGTGGGTTGAGGGCGTCGGCGATGATCTTGTAGGGTGCGCTGTGATATCCGATGCCGTGCAACACCACTACCGTGCGGCCATTCCACTTGCCGGACGCGGGCCAGTGACGGTAGAAGAGTTGGGTCTCGTCGGCGGAGGTGACGAATCCGTGCTGGTCGGCGATCTGGCCCGAGAGTTGGGACACATCCTCGGGTGAGCTGACCTCGGGCGGCATGACCGCTTCTATCTGAGCCGAATCTGGCATTGCGGGAAGTTTGGCCGAGGCCGTTCTATTTCTAACATGGCAGGAGCGTGGAGGCTATTCCACTATCGGTGCTCTCGTGACCGAGGTTTGCTGGTTACCATTAAGTTAATCATTGAATAATGATGTTTACGAGTTTATATCGATAGATTTGCAATTTCCTGCTAAATCTATGAAAACAAAAAGACTGCGTCAGAGATACCCTTCCAAAATATCCCTTCTAAAGGACTTACAGAAGGGATACCCCCACGCCGGAGGCGGATTTCTCTTGCAAGTCTATGAAAACAGGTGATGCTCTTCGAGATATCTCGTAAAATATCCCTTTCAGAGGACTTAGCTCGATTGCCTGATTTTTCGGCCCGAATTCTCAGGCCGTAGAAGGGAATGTCTGCCCCACACTCCCTTAATACAAGTATGACAGGTTCAGAGGGGTAAATACCTCGAATTCTGAAAAATATATTTGGAATGGAATCAGGGAGTTGAGTGAGATTTGGTTGGTCCGGGGCTTGACAAGATTTTGGGCTAGAGGCGCCGTCCGGCGGCCTGTGCGATACTTGAAATTATGGCAGACCCGAAGTCGGTGAAGGTGAATCTCAGCACGGGTACGGGTCTCGATATCGAGTGGAAGGATGGCCACCAGTCGCATTACTCGTTTCCTTTCCTGCGGGATGCTTGTCCTTGCGCGCTCTGCGACGAGGAGCGGTCGAAAGCGCACCGGAAGCCCGGGGAATCGCCCAAGCTTGGGCCGGGGGCGTTGCCAATGTTCAAGCCGGCCGTAAGGGCGACTTCGCGGAAACCTCTACGGAACGACGAGGCAGGGCGGCCAAGGCGAGGGCACGGTCGATCAAATTCACTTCAACGACAGCATGAGGGATCTTTGCAGCTTTTGCTTGAATGGTGGCGGTTGCTCGGACGGCGAAGAACCCAACGGGGGGTTGGTCCAGGCCGCCAATGGGTACCTCTACGGGACGACGTTCTTCGACGGAGCCATCGACGGCGCCCAGGGCACGGTCTTCAAAATCACCCTAAGGTGGCCACTTGAGGACGTGCAAGTGACGGCACGGGCTGCGGCGAAGGCGGGCTGGCAGGCCACCAGTCGGGACCTCTACGGTAAGAACTATGGCGGGGCCAAGAACTGTGGACGGCTTCTAAATTACTCCCGGTGAAGCCCAGAGACTTCGGTTTATCCAAAGCGATGAGTGCCCGGACGGCGCTTTACCCGAAGCGGGGCTGTCAGGCGACCGAGGAACCACGAAACGACCAGAATGCTGGGCCTCTGGAGAGCCCCTCACGCTTCGATGAATCACCGATCCTGAAGATGACGATGGTGAACCTGATTAACCGATTGCCGAATGAAGCAGGGCTGATCGAGGCCTCCTAATGGAATCTCGGGACACGTGCCTGTGGGGGCCATGGTAATGGCACTCTCCAAATCATCCCAGGCGTCAAGCTGACGACGCTTTACAGCTTTTGCGCGGTTCTAAGCAAAAAGGGCATTTGTACGGAGGCGCCTGGACAAACGCGAATCTGAGCCAGGCACGAAGGAATCTCTACGGAACATGGTGAGTGGCGGGGCCAATAACGCTGCACCGTCTTCAAATCCTCCTCCCCTGACGATCTGCAATCGACGGAAGACGGGGTCTCTTTCGCTTGCTGACCCTGAACACTAATGGATTTCACGTGACGACTATCCGTGGGCGGGGCCAACAATGATTGGGGACGGCTTCAGCTGTCTGTAGGGCTTGGCCCGTTTGTGGAGACGCAGACCACCTCCGGCAAGGTGGAGCGGCCGTCAACATTCTGGGAACCAGTCTGACCGGCGCGACCGGCGTCAGCTTTAACGGCACGGCGGCGGTCTTCAAAGTAGTCTCGGCTTCCTTGATCACCACCACTGTTCGCTGGCGCGACCACTGGTACGGTCGAGGTGACGACACCCAAGGGAATGCTCAAGAGCAACGTGGCCTTCCGGGTGACGCCGAAGATCACCAGCTTCAGCCCGCCGAACGGGCCGGTCGGCACGCCGGTTACGATCACGGGAGTCAGTCTCACCCAGACTACGAAGGTCACATTCGGTGGTGTGCCGGCGACCAGCTTCACCGTAAACTCCGACTCGCTAGTGACGCAACCGTGCCCACCGGGGCAAAGACCGGAAAGATCGCGATCACGACTCCGGGCGGGACTGCCACAAGCTCTCTAGTCTTCACGGTCACGCAGTAGTAAGGGACGAAGCAGGAGTCAGGGAAGCCGCCTCTCAGGGGCGGCTTTTCTGTTCGTGGCGGGGTCTTGTTACAGACTCTTAAGGCTTGTGCGGAATAATCACGGTTGGATGTGAGAATCTGATTGGCAGGCGGTCCAAAAGGGGAACGTGGCAGCGAATCCCTGTAAAATCTAGACAGCTTGTTTGGAGCTTTCCCCACTTTGTCTTTCCTCGACCAACTTAATCCGCAGCAGCGTGAGGCCGTCGAAACTACCGACGGGCCGGTGCTCATCCTGGCTGGCGCGGGGAGCGGGAAGACTCGCGTTATCACCTACCGCATCGCTTATTTGATCGAGAACATGGGCGTTATGCCCGAATCCATCCTGGCGATGACGTTCACCAACAAGGCGGCTTCCGAGATGGTCGAGCGCGTCGACAAGTTGGTGGGCGGGTTGTCGATCGCGAAGCCCGTCATCTCTACCTTTCATTCTTTTTGTGTGCGGGTTTTGCGGCGGGATATTGAGGCGATGCGGATTCCTTCGGCGGTTCCGGGTGCGCCGCCGATCGGCCACACCAAGACCTTTGTGATTTATGACGAGAATGACCAGCAGCAACTGGTCAAGTCGGTGATGCGGCGGCTGGGGATTGACGATAAGCAGACTACGCCGCGGGCTGTGCTGGCGCATATTTCTTGGGCCAAGAATCACATGCTCGATCCGCAGGAAGTTTATCTGCAGTCGGCGGATCCGAAGACCGAGCGGGTGGCGCAGATTTACGCCGAGTATAAAAAAGAATTGGCCAAGGCGAATGCGCTCGATTTCGACGACCTGCTGCTCGAAACTGTGCGTTTGCTGAAGGCTGCGGCTCCGGTTCGCGAATATTACAACCGGCGGTTCCAGTACATTCTGGTGGATGAGTATCAGGACACGAATCGTCCGCAGTACGAATTGATGCGGCTATTGGCGGGAACTCGGCACAACGTTTGCGCAGTTGGCGATGAGGACCAGTCGATTTATTCGTGGCGCGGGGCGGACATTCGCAACATTCTGGAATTTGAGAAAGATTTTCCTGAGGCGAAGATCATTCGGCTGGAACAGAATTATCGTTCGACGCAGAACATCCTGCAGGCGGCGTCGGCTGTGGTGTCGAACAATCTCAAGCGCAAAGGGAAGAACCTTTGGACTTCGCGGCAGGGTGGCACGCGGCTCGGTTATTACGAGGCGCCGGATGGCGAGAATGAGGCGCTGTTTGCAGCCGATTACATTGCGAAATATCTGCGGGAGGCGGTCGATCAGGGCGAGAATGCGCGGGCGGCGGTGCTTTACCGCACCAACTCGCAGTCGCGGTTGTTTGAAGAGGCTATGCGACGGTACCAGTTGAAGTATCACGTGGTGGGCGGGTTCTCGTTTTACGAGCGCGCCGAAATCAAGGACATGATTTCGTATTTGAAAGTCATTCACAACGTGGATGACTCGATCTCGCTGCTGCGAGTGATTAACACGCCGGTGCGGGGGATTGGCAAGACGACCATTGAAGTTTTGGAGCGGGTTGCGCTGGAGACTGGGGTTTCGTTGTGGGGGGCGCTCGGGGAGGCGATCCGGCGGCAGCTTTTGCCGCAGCGGGCGCTGGGGGCGCTGAAAAGTTTTCGGCGGCTGATTGAAGATGGGCGGGCGATGTTGGCGGGGACTTATGTGGAGCGGCTGGAAGAGACGGCCGGTGAAGCAGACGCGCTGCCGGATGAGGCTGCGGCGGAAGCGGATGTCTCCTTCGATCCTGGCGAGGACGAGAATATTTCTTTCGACTTCGGGGCTGCGGATTTTGATATCCCGGTTGAGAATGTTGTGCCGTCCGAAGCGGGCGAGGGCGCCCGCTCCACACCAGCTCCGGAGGATTCTGGCTTTCGCACGCCTGGGGGCCTGGCTAATACCGCCGAACTCCTGAAGTTCCTCATTGATCGCACGGGTTACATCAAGCAGCTTGAGGCAGAGGACACGCCGGAGGCTTTTTCGCGGATTGAGAACTTGCGCGAGTTGGTGAATGCGGCGATGGATTCGCGGGACCGGGCTGAGACGCTGGATCAGTTTCTCGATCATGCGGCGCTGGTGAGCGATGCGGATGCTTACGACGAGCGGGCTCAGATCACCTTGATGACGCTTCACGCGGCCAAGGGATTGGAGTTTTCTCTGGTGTTTCTTTGTGGGCTGGAAGAAGGGTTGTTTCCGCACTCGCGAACTTTTCTACAGCCGGACGACATCGAGGAAGAGCGGCGGTTGTGTTATGTCGGCATGACGCGGGCTATGGATACGTTGATCCTGACCCGGGCGGTTTACCGCAGACGTTATGGAACGGATTTGCCGGAGGCCAGCGTGCCTTCGCGATTTCTGGAGGAAGTGCCTTCTGGGTTGGTGGAAGAACTGGGAGGTTCCCGAAGGAAGCGAGAGTCTTCGCGGGCGGGGGCGCCCGCGCCACATGAGCATCACGAGCAAACCCATTACGCGTATGAGGACGAGGATCAGAGCACGGCGAACTGGGCGGCGCGCAATCCGCCGCGGGCTCCGGCTTATTCCGGGCGAAGCTACAACTCCATTGACAATATTGCGGAGTTTTTCGCATCGCGAGGGAAGAAGTTTAGCGTCCCGAAAACGCTGGTGGAGGAACCCAAGGGCAAGAAGGGATTCAAGCCGGGGCAGAAGGTGAGGCATCCGAAATATGGCGAGGGCACGGTGTACCATCGAGAAGGGGACGGTGAAGAGGCCAAGATTACGGTACAATTCCCTCGCTTCGGTTTGAAGAAGCTGGTGGAGAAGTATGCCCAGTTGGAACGGGCTTAGGGTGCGAAAATCTTTTGGGAGAAGGGTGATGACGAGTAAAACGATCCAGGTGGTTTTGTTGTTGATGGTGGCGGCGTTGGCTGTCTTTGCGCAGGCTGGTGAGATTCGGCACGAACGGCGGCCGGCGGCATCGCCGCAAGGGGCGTTGCCTTCGGAGCAGCCGGTTCCCGAGTATTTATACTTTTCCATCCTGGATGGCACACCGCGGCTGCTCGAACTGCATCACGATACCGAAGTGGGGACCAATAAGCCGATCGATGTTTATATGTTCGCGATCGAGTTGCAGGTGATGAACTCGGACGGGAATCTGGAGCCGGAAGGGTTGATCCTCGATAATTTTTATACGGCCAAGCCGGTGCAGCCGAATAAGGCGCCGAATCCGCACAATGCACGCGATTGCAAGATCTGGAATGGCATTGTGCTGAACGAGATTGCGAACCGCAAAGGCGGTCCGACCTGGCCGTATGTCGAATTCACGGTGGCGAAGGGCGCTCGCGTCATCCAGACCAATGAAGATGGCCAGGTGTGGTGGAGCGATGATATCGAGTGCTGGGGGGCGAAGGATCGTTTCAAGCCGTTTTAGGGCAGCTTTGATTTTCTAAGCACGAATTTTGGAAATATCGAATACAAACTACTGATCAAAGAAAGCACTCATGGCAAATACAAAGAAGCTAACCAAGGAAGAACGCAAGAAAGCAAAACGCACCTCACGCAAGAAAGTGAAGGCAGAAAAGCCGCTGAAACCGCGGGAATACGCTCGCGGTTCGAAGAAGCGCAAGGTGAAGAAGTTGGCGCGCGGTGCGGCCAAGCGGTAAGGCAGCACTTGGCATTTAGCATTTGGCACTTGGCCCTCGGGGCTGAGTGCTGAATGCTGACGGCTGCACTTCAGGAGACAACGCCTTTTGGCACAAACACCAATCACCACCAACCAGGGCAGTCCTCGAACTTCGGACAACCAGCTTTTCTGTTGCAAGTCGATCGACAAGCTGATTTCCGACTCGGAGGAGCCTGAGCGAAGACTGAAGAAGACGCTGGGTCCGGTCTCGCTCACGGCTCTCGGCATTGGCGCGGTGATTGGATCGGGCATCTTTACGGTGATCGGGACGGCGATCGGGGGACAGAAGTTTGACGCTTCCTCGATTCTCAACGCTCCTCTGCTCGATTTTCTTATCACTCATCATGCTTCGCTGGGACGGCCGGGAGCGGGTCCGGCGCTGGCTCTGTCGTTGGTGCTGGTCGCGATCGTGTGCGCTTTCACGGGCCTCTGCTACGCCGAACTGGCGTCGATGATTCCGATCGCGGGCAGCGCTTACACCTACACCTACGCGACCATGGGTGAGTTGATTGCGTGGATCATTGGCTGGGACCTGATTCTGGAGTACGCGGTCAGCAATATGGCGGTCAGCGTTGGCTTCTCGGCGCACCTGGTGGGGATGTTTGACTGGTTCGGATTTCATCCGGCGTTGCGCTGGATTTCGCCAGCGTATCTGCCCGGAGGGCTGACCGATCTCAAGGGCAACGTGCTCTACACTCCCGGCCTGCACTTCGGCTTCAACTTTCCGGCATTTCTTGTGGTGATGATTTTGACGGTGATCCTGGTGCGCGGCATCCGCGAGTCGGCGGAGGCCAATAACGTCATGGTCATCCTCAAGATTGCGGCGATTCTGGCGTTCGTGATTGTTGGGGCGCAGTATGTGCATCCGAGCAACTGGCAGCCGTTCGCTCCGATGGGATGGTCGGGCATTCTGACGGGTGGTTCGATTATTTTCTTTACCTACATTGGATTCGATTCGGTCTCGACGGCGGCGGAAGAGGCTCGCAACCCGCAGCGGGATTTGCCGATTGGAATTATTGCCACGCTGGTGGTGTGCACCGTTCTCTACATTGGGGTTGCGATTGTGCTTACCGGGATTGTGCCCTGGCAGTCGGTGCGCGACGATGCGGCTCCGGTGGTTAACTCGATGAAGTTGTTGACGGTGCAAACCGGCTCACACACTCTGAGCTGGGTTCACCTGGGGGTGCTGTTCGGGGCGATGATGGGGATGATTTCATCGTTGCTCGTGTTTCAGCTGGGGCAGGCGCGGGTATGGTTTTCCATGTCGCGGGACGGGCTGTTGCCGCGGTTGTTTGGGCGAGTGCATCCGCGGTTTCGGACGCCGGCTACGGCTACGTGGATCGCGGGCTTTTTGGTTGGGATTCCGGCGGGCTTTCTGGACATTGGCACGCTTTCTGATCTTTCGAACATCGGAACACTCTTTGCCTTTGTGCTGGTTTCGATCGGCGTAATTATCTTGCGCTATCGCGATCCTGGCCGGCATCGCGGATTCCGCGCTCCGGGTGGCATTGCGGCTCCGGTGCTGAGTGTGATGTTTTGCGTCTTGCTCATGTCGGGGCTGCCGATTCTGACCTGGCTGAGGTTCTTTGCCTGGCTGGCGATTGGGTTGACTATTTACTATCTCTATAGCCGACATCACAGTGAGTTTTGTAAAAAAGTGTAGCCCACCCCTCACGCGACGTGAGGGATAAGATCGCTCACACGCGAACGATTCGGTCCGTTTGTCTTATTTCCGAGACGCGCACGCCGGCCCACTACGAACTCATCCACCCAGCGGCTCGGTGTCACGACAAATAAACCAAAATACGACCGAATCGTGACATCTTGCTTTCTGCGTTCTCCTACTCTGACACAGTCACGCGGCGAGCCTCCGTTCAGCGCAGACAATTTCAACAATTCAAGGACAATCATGACTTTTCAAAGGTCTCGTGCAGTTTCGTCTCTGATGTCTTTTGCCGCAGTATTGGTGCTCTTCTTGCCAATCGATGGTACCGCCCAAACCCAAGATTTCTCGCCACTGAGCGCGTTCGCCATAACCCCACAGGTATTCCGCTTCGCCAAACCCTTCGATGACCGTTCCGCTCGCATGACCACGGACGCCGCTGGCAACTTTTATATTGCCGCATCGTTCGACGATTTGGTCCACCCAAACGGGTTCGGGGTTCTGAAGTACAGCGTCGACGGAAAGTTGCTGGGAGCATTCCATTTCAACAAGGCCTTCGCTGCATTTGCGAACGACGTCAAGGTAGACGCGAACGGCAACATCTATGCCGGCGGCACTGGCGCGCTGGGGGGATTGGTCGTGAGTTTCGATCCCTCCGGGAAGACACGCTGGTCGCACGTACTTGGCGACGTCGTGACCACAATGGCTCTTGACAAGTCCGGCAATGTTTACACCGGTGGCGCCATCAACCAGAGTTCCATGGTAGTTGCAAAATTCGCTGCGGACGGGAGCCTTCTCTGGCAAACGTCGCATCGTGGCACCACACCTATGTGCTGCGGGTTCGGCGCCCTTACCCCCGGCTCCTGTCTCACTGACATGAAGCTCGATAGCAACGATAATGTGATCGCGTTTGGTTTTAGCACCAACGCAGGTCCGAACACGGACAACACGACCCTGAAAATCGATCCTCAAGGCAAGCTCCTGTGGGCGCGGAACTTCGCCCAACAACCTCAATTCAATAAGGTTCCAACGGCCGGAGCCGTGGATCACGATAACGGTATTTACGCTACTGGCCAGGGAGTCGACCCGTTCACCGGAGACAGGTTCCCGTACACCCTGAAGTACGACACGAACGGCAAACTCATCTTTGCATTGACGGGTGCTGGAAATGGTGGAGTGTCCGTAGCCATCGACCCTGCCGGCGAGGTCCTGCTGTCGGGCTTCACGTTTCTCCGCGGCAATCCGGCATCGACCGCTTCGAAGTTCGATCCATCCGGCAAGCAAATCTGGGTCACCCAGATTCCGACGTTTGGGAACATGGTGACTGATGCCAAGGGAAACGTGTTCGTGTCAGGCAGCGGCTACACGGTAACGAAACTGAACCCGGCCGGGACCGTCCTCTGGACCTTCCAAGAGTCGAGCCAGTTTTCTGAGTTCGCGACGACCGGTTCGGTCGTCGATCCATTTGGAAACCTGATCGTGACTGGAACGGGCTTCGATTTCAACGTCGGGCAGAACGACATCATAAGCCTGAAATTCCCGCGGAATTCTAAGCCACAGTCCAGTAGTTTTTCGGCGCAATAACCCCTTCGGGGCGGCGGAAAAGTAGAATAGGGCAACGGCTCGAACTCCGATTCGGGCCCTTGCCTCAGTTGAAGTTGACACGCAACGATAAGTGCGGTTCCGATTCGGGAAAACCGGGGCTGCCAAGTGGATGCCCCGGCTTCGATCATAGCCTGACAAAGCGGCAATCGTGAGACGAGCGGACGGGTTGTAGAATTGTCATATGGCGTCGACTGCGCTCAGCGCCTTCATCGTTTCCCTGCCTAAAGCTGAGCTGCACCTGCATCTCGAAGGTTCGATCGATCCTTCTACTTTGCTTGAGTTGAAGAAGCGTCACGGAAAAAAAGGCACGCTTGCCGATGTGGAACAGCTTTATCGCTATAAAGACTTCACCGGCTTCCTGATGGCGTTCAAAACGGTGACGGAAGAGTTGCAGGCTCCGGAGGATTACGAACTCATCACTTATCGATTGATGGAAAAACTCAAGTCGGAAAATGTGCTGCACGCGGAAGTGTACATCTCGGTGGGAGTTTGCCTCTGGCGCAAGCAGGATTTCGATTTGATCTTTTCTGGGCTGGAACGCGGGCGGGAGCGCGGGGAGCGCGATTTTGGAGTTTCGCTGCTCTGGATCTTCGACGCGGTGCGCCAATTCGGTCCGGATAAAGCACGCGTCGTGGCTGAGTTGGCGGCGCGTTACAAACGTCCAAGCGTGGTTGGATTTGGCATCGGCGGGGACGAGCGGCAGGCGGCTGCCGAGATGTTTCGCGATGTGTACGCCTATGCCGCGGCGAACGAACTTCGACTCACTGCGCATGCAGGCGAGACGGCCGGCCCAGGATCGGTGTGGGGCGCGCTCAATCTTCCGGCCGAGCGGATCGGGCACGGGTTCACGGCATGGCAAGACCCCGAACTGGTGGAGGCGCTGTCCACGCGGCAGATTCCGGTTGAAATTTGCATTACCAGCAACCTCCGTACCGGTATCTGCGCGACGGTGGCTGAGCATCCCGTGCACAATTACTTCGACCAGGGCGTGATGGTTACTCTGAATACCGACGATCCCGCGATGTTTGCGACTTCGCTCAGCCGGGAATATCAATTAGCCCAGGATGCTTTCAGTTTTACGGATGAGCATTTGCGCGAGTTGGCGCGAAATTCGTTTGAGGCTTCGTTTCTTCCGGCGGAAAAGAAACTGGCGTTCCTGAATTTGTTTGACGCGGCTGCGGCCAGGTCGTAGTTCTCTGCGACGTTGTCAAATCAAGGCGTATGAGCAGACGTGCTTTGAAGTTTTCGCGGATGCCGGGACAGTTTGCGGTTTGCCGACTGCCGCCGGATGCACAACTACCCGACTGGGCTGGGGGTGCCCCCTTTAGCTCGGTTACGCGAACGAAGGATGAGCTTTCCGTCGTTTGCGCAGCGAATAGCGTTCCTGAGGAGCATCAACCGAAGAGTCCATGGGTATGCTTCAAGGTCCAGGGACCATTCTCTTTTTCGGAAGTTGGAATTCTGGCTTCGGTGATTGGTCCGCTGGCAGAGAAAGGCGTTCCAATCTTCGCGATCTCAACGTTCGATACCGACTATGTGCTGGTTGGTGAAGAGCATGCCGGAATCGCGTTGCAGGCTTTGCGGGATGCGGGTCATGAGTTTTTGCCTTAGGGTGGGTGTTCGCACTTGCTGCGCTCGGTTCGAGGGGGAAATGCCTTTTCGTTATTTTGCTTAGAA
This sequence comes from uncultured Acidobacteriota bacterium, assembly GCA_963837015.1. GTDB lineage: Bacteria > Acidobacteriota > Terriglobia > Terriglobales > Acidobacteriaceae > JABDBE01. The sequence continues at coordinate 57,034 of CAWIMI010000004.1, forward strand.
TCGTCGCCGTTCGACCTTGAAAAACGCCCGATTGGTGCTAGACCCGCGAACTCGGCGGCTTCGTGTAGTCTAATAGAAAGATCACTTTCATGCCTGCTCGCTCTACCAATCTGCGCCGTCGTATGCTTGCGCTCCATCGGAACCTCCGGGGGGCGAGCATGGTTGCGCGGGCATTGGTTTCGACGGATCATCCCCTGCTGGCACACATCATTCCCATCCGGCGCTGCAATCTGGCTTGCGAATACTGCAATGAGTTCGACGACTTCTCCAAGCCGGTTGCGACTGAAACCATGTTCGCGCGGGTGGACAAGCTGGCGGAGCTGGGAACGTCGGTAATCACGATCAGCGGTGGGGAGCCGCTGCTGCATCCCGAACTGGACGAGATCATTCGCCGCATCCGCAAGCGCGGAATGATTGCGGGGCTGATCACCAACGGCTATCTGCTGGTTGCGGAGCGCATTCAGCGGCTGAATCGCGCGGGACTCGAATGGCTGCAGATCTCGATTGATAACGTTACGCCCGACGATGTTTCCAAGAAAAGCCTCAAGGTTCTGGACAAGAAGCTGGAGCTGCTCGCCGAGCACGCGGACTTTCATGTGAACATCAATTCCGTCGTTGGCGGTGGCGTGTGCAACCCGCAGGATGCGCTGACTATTGGTCGGCGGGCGCTCGAGCTGGGTTTCAGTTCGACCATCGGGATCATCCACGATGGCAGCGGGCAACTGCAGCCGCTGGCGGACGAAGAAAAGCGCGTGTATCACGAGATGAAGGCGATGGAGAAGAGCAGTTTCACCCGCATCAATGGCTTTCAGGACAACATCGCGCAGGGACGGCCGAACCAGTGGCGGTGCCGGGCGGGGGCGCGGTATCTGTATATTTGCGAGGACGGCCTGGTGCACTACTGCTCCCAGCAGCGCGGCTATCCTGGAATTCCGCTGGAGAAGTACACTCTGCTAGACATCCGTCGGGAATACGTCACTGAGAAATCCTGCGCTCCGCATTGCACTGTTTCTTGCGTGCATCAGGTGTCCATCTTCGATTCCTGGCGGGCTCCGCAGCAGGCGGTGCCGGACGCGCGCGGATTGGTTCAGATTCAGTAGGTGTGGGTCTCCAGGGAAACTCCCTTCGAGCTTGTCTTCTCAACCTCAGGGGCTAAGAAACCAACTTGGTCAGCGCCAGGCGGTGTGCCCGTCCGGCTTCAATACGGGTGGCCGACGCAAGCAGATTCCTCGTCGCGTCGCTCCTCGGAATGACAAAGCAGAATTTTTCCGCCGCTGAGACGTAGCTTAAGCTACGTCTGTACAGGTTACTTCGACTGAGCTGTCGGCGGCAGCAGGTTGTTCAGGCGGAGATACATTGCGGCTTCGCTATAGTGATCGGCCCAGCTATTGGTCAGGCCGATGAGTGCGTATGCGATGGAGACCTGCTTTCCGCCGAAGATCTCAATGGTGTTGCCGAGTTTTGAGTCATCCATTTTGCTGAGGGCAGCTTCGCAATAGAGGAACGACCTCGTCAACGTCGCTTGCAGTCTGTCCTTATCGGTCTCTGGAGCGGGCCGGAGGGGGGGCGGAGGCATGCCGGAGGTTTTACTGCAGAGTTCGACGTTGGTTGTGGCAATGTGCAGGACTAAATGGCCGAAGGGCATCTGCGCGGGAGTAGGACTGTAGCCGAACTTATCGGCAGGCATCTCATCGACCGCGGCAAGCAGGTTTTTCTGCTGGCGCGTAAAAATGTCTCTGACGGCGTCGGTTACCGGATTCTTGCTCGGCTCGGCCTTCGACGGCGTCGTGGTTTTCGCTTCGGTCTTGGTTTGCTCAGGTTTGTCTTGCCCAAATACAAAGACCGCGGACGCAAACAGCGCCAGCCAGATAAGAGTTCGTTTCATGATGCCTCCCTTATGTTCTCAGAATACCTCGGGCAAGCCCCGTTCGCCATTGGGCTCGTGTCTGCGTGATCCTGCTGTTCCCGATAGACGCTCTATGAGGTTGCGGCACCCATGCCTGCGCTGGCCAACTTGTAGAGCAGGTAGCATCCGGCGACGATCGCGATTGCAGTCGAGCGCTTGATTTTGCTGTTGCAGGCGAAACCAAAGCCAATCAGCACGATGCTCCAGATGATGAAAACGTCCAGGGCCGAGGCCATGACGTAGAGGAATTTGTTCGCCGTGGGATCCATGAAGTGTGCCGGGTTTGTGGCCACGGGATTCTGAGCGTTGAAACCGGCCGGATCAACTCCCGCGAACATGGAAATAATTCCCAGCACAGCGCCAATGATGCCGGGAAGACAGCCGTAGATCACGATCGCCAGCGACGTCTTGAAGGGCACACCGGCTCCGGCGCCGAAATTGAAGACCATCATCAAGACAGCAGCGATTACTACGAAACCAATCAATTGGATGACCGGGATACTGTAGGAAATGTAGCGGGTGATGGTGGTCGCAAGCTCAATCTGCTTGGCCTGCGTGTCGGCAGGAAGCTTCTCGAATTGCTCGGCCCGTGACGACTGGGTGATCGAGTTCTTGGTGATCTGCTCAAACCCGATCTGCCTGCCCATCACGAAGACGAAGAGCAGCGAGAAAACGGCGATCAGCAGCCACGGCGCCCACCAACTGGAGTTGCGGCGCAAGTCGGTGAAGGTCTTGCTGGGCGCGATGAAAGCGTCGACAATGCGCGCGCCTTCGGAGAGCGATGGCGCTTCAGGCGCCGGCGGCGTCGGCATTGGAGTTGCAGGCAAAGCGGCCATGTGAACCTCCTGAGTGAATCGACGAGGATTGTAGTCTGGGAACCGGAGAGCGGACAAGCATCATCCGAAGCCGAGCGGATTATCTCCGACAGCCAGTTCAGATACGTCATTCGCGGGTCTCCGATTCGGCAGGTTCGTACTGGAACACTTCCTCCAGCGGCGCTCCAAAGACACGGGCTATACGAAACGCTACCTCGAGGGACGGCGAATATTTGTCGCCTTCGATGGCGATGATGGTCTGCCTGGTCACTCCGACTTTCTCCGCCAGTTGCTGCTGGGTCATTTCAGAGTGGTGAAAGCGCAACTTTCTGATGGTGTTACGGATCTGGCTTTTTGTCATTTCAGATGCCTCGCCGGTAGCAGACCACCTGGGTGAAAGACTTCACGACCTCGGAGACCACCACGGAAAAGAGCATCAGGTTGACGGTTAGGAAAGGCGTCAGGCCGAACAGGACGAGGGTTCCCATCAACATGAAAAGATCAGCGACCAGAAGGAAGTAAGCAATGCGGTAGGCCTTGCCTTCGATCTGGATGTCGCGCTCATCCTTGGGCTCTGCTTTGGATATCATGGAAATTGCGATGTGATAGACGACCTCGATCACGACTAAGACAAAAACCGCAGCCACAAGGTGAATCAGACTGGCATGATCGAATTCCGAAGGTCTCGGCGCGGAGAAAACACGTGCGAAATAATATCCGTAGACCATCAGAGTGGCGGCCATCGATCCCCCAAATGCTTAATTCGCGCTGGGACAAATTCATGATTCTTGCGCCCTCTGAGTATGTAATACATTACTAAACGTAACATATTGTATCCATAATGTCAACCATTATTTACACTTGAGGCTTTTTGCCGATAGGCGACCCGGCAGTCCGGATTCTAAGTAATGCGCCAGCTAGGCAACCACTTCCGGCGTTGCTTCGAGCAAGCTACGGGTGTAGGAATGGTGCGGCCGTTCCGTGATTTGGTCGGTAGGGCCGACCTCGACGATTTTGCCGCGATACATCACGGCGATTCGCGTGGCCAGGTAACGCACCACGGGCATGGAATGCGAGATGAACAGGTAGGTCAAACCGAACTCGCGCTGCAGTTGCGCCATGAGATTTACGATTTGCGCCCCGACGCTGACGTCAAGCGCGGAGACGGGCTCGTCCGCCACAATGAACTTCGGACGCAGCGCGAGGGCGCGGGCAATTCCGATTCGTTGGCGCTGACCTCCACTGAACTCGTGCGGGAAACGCCGCATGGCCGATTGGTCAAGACCAACGGCGCGAAGCAACTCACCAACCTGCCTGCGGCGCGCCGAAAGGTTCGTCGGTTCGTGAATGATGAGGGGCTCGCTGATGACATCCTCCACGCGCATCCGGGGATCGAGTGAGCCGAACGGATCTTGAAAGATGATCTGCATGTCGCGGCGGATGCGTCGCATCGCGGCGTGACTGGCCGCCAGCAGATCGCGGCCCTCGAACAGAATCTTCCCCGATGTAGGCTCAATCAGCCGGAGCACTAACCGCCCGAGCGTGCTTTTGCCTGACCCAGACTCACCGACGAGGCCAACGGTTTCGCCTGCATGAATATCGAGCGACACGTCATCGACCGCGCGGACTTCGCCGCTTGCGCCTCCGCCAAACACCGACTCGCCCAGCGGGAAGAGTTTGGTCAGATTGCGAACTTCGAGCAGGGGCATGGGGTTGATCTTAACAGCGGGAGCAAGCTCCTTTTCAAGACAAACAACCCGTCAGATCCGTGCCTGCATTTCTCACCGCCAAGCGATCATGGGCACCGCTAGCAGGGCAGCGACCATGCCCAGGGCTTTCCAGCGAGTGAAGTGCTCTTTCAAAACGATACGAGCCAGCAGTACGGTGATGGCGGGATAAAGCGAACTGAGCACGACAGCAGCGTCGAGACGGCCGGTCTGGCTGGCGCGGATGAAGAGGACACTGCCGATGGCGTCGAGGCAGCCCGCTACGACGCCGAACCTGATCCCCCGACTATCAATTTCGCGGGTCGAGCGCCCGATCAAGACGATCGCACCGGTAAGAGCGAACGACGTAACCTTCGAAACAGCGGCGATCCAAAACGCCGAGCTATCGCCCGCCTGCTTGACGCAGAGATAGAATCCCGCAAAGCCGATGCCGGCGAGGGCGGCCATCCCGATGCCCTCTGTGGAGCTGTCGTCTTCGGTGCGCGAGATGAGCCAGATGCCGACCGTAGCAAGCACGAAACCGGAGACTTGGGCGGTTTGCGGCAGGCCCTCGCGGAAGATTCCGAAAATGGTTGGGATGGCGGCGCCCAGTACCGCCGCGATCGGAGCGGTCAGGCCCATTCTTCCCGCGGCCAGGGCGCGGTAGAAGATGGCCAGCGCGCCGCCTCCGGAAAGGCCTGCCACCAGAACCCATGCCAGTGCAGTTCGGGAGGGGAAAGGCGAGTGAGTTGCCAGCGCCACGGCTGCCATGAGGATCAGGCCGCTGAGATGGGCGATGGCGGTAAGGAGGAATGCATTCGCGCGCCGCGCGGCATACCCGCCAAGAAAGTCGCTGGTCCCCCAGGAGAAAACGGCGGCCAGACTGAAGATAGTGGGAGCGGATAGTGATGGCGGCGTCATTCGTCGTGGGCAGCTCTCGGAGTAAATGAGACTAGCACGCGGCAACACTGTCCAGCGGGCCGCTCGGCGTCTAGCTGACTTTTTCTGAGGTTGAAGCTGTCTCGGGAATCTCGGCCCCGAGCTTTTCTAACAGGCTTTCGAGATTATCCAGCACTTCCTCGGCTGCGGTTGCTTTCAGAGGGAACTTCAACATCCCATCGGGGGTAAATTGTGCACCGCGCTGCGAGGAGACAAATCGCGCCAGCTCCCCGGGATCGATGACCGCATTCTGCCGGAACTTGATAGTCACGAGATCACGCTTGCGCTCGATCGCGTTTACTCCGACCCGCACTGAAAGCAGCTTGAGCGAGGCGTAGTCGAGCAGGTTGCGAACTGCGGCGGGCGGCTCGCCGTAGCGGTCTTCGAGTTCGGCGCCTACGTCGTTGAGTTGCGATTCGGTCTCGACTCCGGCAACCCGCTTGTACATGCGCAGGCGCTGGTTCTCTTCCGGAATGTAGTTTACCGGGATGCGAATGTTGAGTCCGAGGTTGAGCTGAGTTTCAGCTTCGTCGGGCGCGGACTCACCTTTCATTTCGCGGACGGCACGGTCGAGCATCTGCGTGTAGAGTTCAAAGCCGATGGCTTCGATGTGTCCGCTCTGCTCTCCTCCGAGCAGGCTGCCTGCGCCGCGCAGTTCGAGGTCGAGAGCGGCAATTTTGAACCCTGCACCCAGATCGGAAAACTCCTTGAGCGCTGCCAGGCGGCGCCTCGCGATCGGTGTCAGTTCGACCTCTGCCGGAATGAGCAAATAGGCATAGGCTCTGCGATTCGAACGCCCGACGCGCCCGCGAAGCTGGTAAAGCTCGGAAAGTCCAAAACGATCGGCGCGATTGATGATGATGGTATTGCACAGGGGAATGTCGAGACCGTTCTCGATGATCGTCGTGGCCACGAGAATGTCGGCTTCATGATGCATGAACTTCAGCATCACCTTTTCCAGCTCTCCTTCCGACATTTGGCCGTGTCCTACGATGATGCGGGCACGGGGGACTAATTCCTGCAGCTTTGCCGCGATCTCCCAAATGCTCTCCACCCGATTGTGCACGAAATATACCTGTCCACCACGATCGAGTTCCTGCTCAAGCGAGGAACGCAGAAGCTTCTCGTCCCAACTCGCTACCACGGTCTGGATGGCAATGCGATCCTTGGGCGGGGTTTCGATCACGCTCATGTCGCGCATGCCGACCAGCGACATGTGCAGGGTGCGTGGAATAGGAGTTGCCGACATGGTAAGAACGTCGACTTCTTTCCGCATCTGCTTCAGCCGCTCTTTGTGGCGTACTCCGAAGCGCTGCTCCTCATCGACGACCAGCAAGCCGAGGTCAGTGAACTTGATATCTTTCGAGAGCAGGCGATGGGTTCCGATCAGGATATCGACTTTCCCGGCTTCGACCTTCTGCAGAATTTCTTTTTGCTGTTTTGCGGTGCGGAAGCGGCTGATCATCTCGATCTTGACGGGAAACGCCGCAAAGCGCTGCTTGAAAGTCTCCAGATGCTGAAAGGCAAGCACGGTCGTGGGCGCGAGCACCGCAACCTGCTTGTTGTCGTTCACCGCTTTGAAGGCCGCGCGCATGGCGATTTCCGTTTTGCCGTAACCGACATCGCCGCAGAGCAGCCGATCCATCGGCTGCGACGACTCCATGTCGCGCTTCACGTCGGTGATCGCGAGATCCTGATCTTCGGTCTCGGTAAACTCGAACGCATCTTCGAACTCGCGCATCCATTGGTTGTCGGCCGAGAATGCAAACCCCTTGGCGGCCTTTCGCTCCGCGTAGAGCTTCAGCAGTTCGTCGGTCATGTCTTTCATGGCCTTGCGAACGCGCGCTTTCGTCTTGGCCCACGCGGCCGTGCCCAGATGATTCAGCGGGGGCTTTGCGCCTTCCGACGAGCGGTATTTCTGAATCAGGTCAAGCCGCGTCAGCGGAACGTAGAGCCGCGCCCCTTCCGCATACTCCAGCAGCATGAACTCGGCGTTGCCGTCGCCCTGATTGATTTCCTTCAGTCCCTGATATTGCCCAATGCCATGCTCGACGTGGACGACGTAATCGCCCACCTGCAGGTCGCGGAAGTCAGAGAGGAATGCGGACACTTTGGACTTCGAGCGCTGCGGACGCGAAACCACAGACTCGGATTCGTCGAACAAATCGCGTGAACCAAGAATCGCCAGGTGAGCGTCCGGCAATACGACTCCATCCGGAACATAGGCTTTGACGAGCGTGCTGGTAAGGATTTCGCCAGCAAAATAGGCAGTCTCGTCGGCATAGCTCTCACCTCCGCGAGTGCGGCTGCCCAACCGGAAGGAGAGAGCGTATTCGCTGAACACATCGGCCAGGCGCTCGACTTCGCCAATATTCGGCACGGCGATCAGCACGCGGTTCTGATCGGCGATCTGTTTTCTTACGTCTTCGAGCATCGCCGGGACCGCACCGTGAAAGCGCTGAGCCGGTTGCGAATGGAAGCTCACCGCCCCGGCCTCATCGGGACGCGCGATTTCAAGATGCTCAATCGAGGCTCCCGGAAGACTAGCCAGCTTCCGCCACCAGTCGTCGGGAGGAAGATACAAATCCGTTGGCCGCACCAGATTGCCAACCTCGCTGCGTTCATGCGCCTCTTCGATTCGCGACCAGGTGTGATCAAATTCTTTTTTCAGACTATCGGGTTCGTCCACCAGAACCGCAGCTCGCGGAAGGAGATCAAAAACTGTACGGTCGGCCCCGGCGACGGGTGCGTAAAATTCCCATCCGGGAAACACGCTGACGCCGCCGGAGCGCACCGCCTGTTCGACCGCCCCTTCTGCCCCGGTAATTCGCTTTCCCGATAGGCGAACGTGGATCGCGCCCAACAAGTCGTCATTGATCGGAGTCTCAGTCAGGGGAAGCAGCAGTGCTTCGTCGACCGGGCTAGATGATCGCTGGGTTGCAGGATCGAACTTGCGGATGGACTCGACCTCATCGCCGAAAAACTCGATGCGCAGCGGGCGATCCGCCTCGGGCGAGTAGACGTCGAGGATGCCGCCCCGTATGGCGTACTCGCCGGGCATTTCGACGACGTCCGTTGCTGTGTAACCGACGGTGTTGAGATGCCGCAGCAGCGGCTCGGTATCGAGGGTTTCGCCCCGGCGAACCATTCGCGCCAGGTCGGCGTAGTACTCGGGAGAACGAAGACGGAGTGCCGTCGCTGCAATCGGCGAAACCAGAATCGAGACGGCGCCGGTGGCGACCTTCCATAAAGCGACAGCGCGTTCTTCCTGAATTTCAGGATGCGGCGAGAGATTCTGAAAGGGCAACACATCTCGCGTCGGCAGGGAAACCACGGAATCCGGATCGTTTCCACCAACCAGTTCGTGGAAAGCCTGCAACACCGGGACCAACTCCTCCACGGAACGGTTGTCGACAGCCACCACAATGAACGGACGCCCGGCGGCCTTCTGCAATAAGACCAGCAACAGCGCTTTTGCGGTGGGGGTCAGCCCGGAAACACTAATCCGCCCCGTGCCCTCCCGCAGGTGGGAGGCTACACGTACAAAGGCTGGCAATTTTTCCACGTCCGCGAACAGATCACGGACGAAAGGCAAGACCATTGTTTTTTGATTCTAACAGGAGATTCATGAGGCTGAATTCAGCCGGGACAGGTCAGGACGCCTATCCTCTGCTCATCCTCGCAGCAACGGCCTGGTGAGACAGGTTGGGCCGCCGCTTCCGTTAATACACAGCTCAGACCCGGGGAAGGTTCGTACTTCAAATCCCGCCGCGCGCAGCGTCTCATTCGTCTTTGCGTTTTCGTTCAATGCGAGCAGGCGCTTCTCGCCGAGGGCAAGAACATTACACGCAAGCGACTGTCGTTCGGAATAGTCGATCTCAATGAATCGAAAGCCGCGCTCTTTCAGTAACTCCAACGTTTCAACAACCAGCCAGGGCAAGTCGACAAGCACAGTTTTGTCATCGAGCAGGCTGATCAGCGACATCAGATGCAGGCAAGCCGAGGGCCCGGTGGCGTGAGGCAGCGGCGCGGAAAGAACCTCCACTCCTTTGGGCTTGAGCAGTGCCCGCATCTGCTGGATGCCTTGCGCGTTGGTCCGATAGCCGTGGCCGATGAGCAGCGTTTTGGCATCCAGCCACACCATGTCTCCGGCTTCCGTAGTGGCTGGGGCCGTGATTTTTGCCAGCATGGGGATGCCCAGAATTTGGCAGAAGGATCCGTGATGTTTGCCTTCAGGAACGCGGTTAGTTTTGCCGGGACGCATGAGGATCAACCCGAAATCCGTTGGCAGGGATGCATCGTGGGCGTAGACCGCATCGAGAGAGAGCTCCATCGCCGGGGGGATATCCTCAACTTCTGCGCCGCACGATTCCAATTCGCGGCACAGAGCCTGATGCTGCGCCTGGGCCGTCTCGAAATCCGGCGAATGAACGAAGCCAAGCTCGCGCCAGCGGGCGGCGCGTTCAGGCTGATGCCAGCACGCCGTACGGGGTGAGCACACCAGCACCCGCTTCAGCGCCCCAACCATGGAATGGCCGTTGTACCGTGGCTCGCTCGTGGCAGGGGTCATGGCGTCCGCCACGAACTTTTCGAAACCGCTGGCCATAAAAGAAATCTAAACTGATGCTATGGCAAAAGCAATATGGGAAGGCACCATCGTCGCGGAATCCAGCCAGTGCGTGGAAGTGGAGGGCAACCAGTATTTTCCTCCTGACGCGATCAAGAAGGAATACTTCAAACCGAGCGATGCGCACACCGTTTGTCCCTGGAAGGGCACGGCCAGCTACTACGATCTCGAAGTGAACGGCAAACAGAATCAAGGCGCAGCCTGGTACTACCCTGAGCCGAAACCCGCGGCCAAGCAGATTAAGGGGTACGTAGCATTCTGGAAGGGCGTCAAGGTCGAGAATTAGTTCGTGGTCGATAGGGGACGGGTGTCTCGCCCGTCCAGCGCAGGCAAAGCGACAGGCCTCAAAACTCCACGTGGGCGCGGAACGTAGGCACAATCACCGGTCCGCGATCGCGGTTGTATCCAGGATTGTTGATGTGCTGCAGGCCAGGCGCGAGGTAAATCCCCCGCCAAACATGAACCGTGTAGAACGACTCCACGATGTCCTCACGACCGTAGTTCAGACCGCCATCGCCGAGCAGAAAGCCCAGTCCGCCATCGGCAAGATAGGTCTGGTGATATTTACAGATCGCGTTGGTCACGAAGGCAACGCCCGCACGGTCCTGCTTGCGATGCCACCACGCCCCTGCGGCCCCCAGGCCCATATCGAAGGTTTGATCCACTTCCGTGTAAGCAAAAGATTCGGTCTTGCCGTTGTCCCAGCCGAAGCGGCCAAACGCCGTCAGATACTTGCTGAGATTCTGTTCCAGGTTCAGGTCGAATCCATATTTCCGCGTGACGTGCCAGGGATGGGCGGTGATATCCGGGGTGGGCGTAAGACCTGCTTTATAGTTGGCGATCGCCTGGCTATAGATGCCCATGTTGGCGTAGTTGGTGTAACCCAATAAGTGCACCACACCTCCTTTTTCCGGGATCAATCCTCGGCGCCACTCGAATTCATAGTTCTCGGCGTGAACTTCCCATGGCTTCCATACCAGATCAATTCCGTTCGCGACCTTGGGCATGAGCGCCTCGGCAAATCGGAAACCCCAGTTACGGTCCTCGTAGTCCGCGGTCAGGCCCACGGTGTAGCCGCGAGTGTCGGCGGCGTAGTCGTATGCGCCGTTGTTATCCACGGTCCAGTTGATGAATTGAAAATGGGTATCGGAACCATGCTGTTGACATCAAAAAAATCCACCATGCTGAACTTGCCAAAGCGGAGTTCCAGCCGGCGAACCGGCAATTCGTCAAAGAGTGAAAGGTAGCTGCGTTCGCTCTCAACCTTTTCTTTGCTCAAGGCAATCACTTTGTGAATCATGCCCCGCGCCAGATAAGGCGCTTTGCTCAGAGACGGATTACGCACAATGTCAAGATCGGTGTTGCCCGCGAGCCCGAAGCCCTGGCTCAGAGCGGCTCCCCCGGCCTCTTCAATGTCCACAAGAATCTCAGTGGAGTTGTTGAGGCGCATGCCGGTATAGAGGGTCAGCACCCGCGATGTGGCTTTCTCGTAGTTGGGGCCCAGACTGTGCGGTCCGCTGTAAGCTGCGGGGAATGGAGGATGGGTTTGAAAAATGAAATTCATCTGCCCCGATAGCCAGTAACGTGTGTTCTTAAAGTGCGGGAACATCGTTTCGACAGTCTCGGGGAGCGGATCAGACTCGTCTGATGTGGCCGCCTGGGCCGGGGTATCCGCCTTCGCCGTGGCAGGCGCATCGGGCTGCTGCGCAAGCGCGGGAAGCAAGCCAGCCAGCACAATCACGAGCCACAGAACAAAGTATGCCGCCGCGCCTCGATATACCATATTGAAAATGAATTTCATAATTGCAGGCTAGCTGGCGGCGAATTCCACTCAACACCCGGTGTCACCCTGAGTTGTGACATTCGTCACGTTGATTAACGGCACTATATCATTAGACATTAACTATAGTTAACTAGCCGCCGCTTGGTGGCTGGCGAATCTCCACCCCCGGGGAGATGATCGTCAGCCCGCCCAGCCTACCCACGGTTCGTTAAAGGAGTGTTACAGGTCGAGCGCCTAAACGGTTCTCGACGGATTCCAGTGCATGCGGAGCCGCCGTTTGCCGCTCTCGTCGGTGACCACGACCCAGCTCATGCTTAAAGGCATATGTTCCGCCTTCGATTCCACCGTGCCGATCCCGGCGGAAGCCTATGGATTTCCTGTCAAGAAAGTTATATCATACCCCCCTTGGGTATAGTAAATGGAAAAATGTGAGAAGGCAGGAAAAAATGACGGACAAAATTCCCGAAATTTCAAAAGGGAAGCAAAAGCTCTTGTTCCGTATCAAGCGAATTCGCGGCCAATTCGCAGCTGTCGAGCGTGCGCTCACCGCCGGCGATGAATGCGCCGACATCCTGATGTTGTTGGCCGCGATTCGCGGTGGAGTCAACGGCCTGATGGCGGAAATCCTCGAAGATCACATCCGCCTGCACATGATGAATCCCGATCACGCCGTGGATTCGCCGGAAGAGTTGGGCGAGGATTTGATCGGCCTGGTTCGCGCCTATCTGAAATGAGCGAGAGCCTTCGCTAAGAGAAAATGCCAGCAAAAAATGAGGACAGCTCGGAGCCCCCCGAAGCTGTCCTTGAAACCCTCCCGGTTAGAAGGGCGTGTGTACTGAACAGAGCTTACCCAGAACGTGTTGCAGGACTGTTGCAAGACTGTAAATATCCGGTGAATTCCGTTACCTTTCTCGTCACCAGAACCTGCGCCTTTGAGTCGTGTCTGTTTTGCGGGGTTGCAGCCTCTCGCTGTTACCATAGAGGGCCAGATTCCTTCGGAGAGCCCATGGCCCGTAAAACCGAGATTTCCCGCAAGTTGCAGCAACGCGCCGAACAGATGATTCCCGGCGGCGTCAATTCGCCGGTTCGCGCTTTTCGTTCCGTGGGGGGCGATGCGCCTTTCATCGTGCGCGGGCAGGGTTCACACATCTTCGACGCCGATGGCAACGAGTACATCGATTACGTGGGGTCGTGGGGTCCGCTCATTCTTGGACACGCTCCGTCAAAAGTAGTCGAAGCGATCATGGACGCTGCCTGCAACGGTACCAGCTTCGGGGCTTCGACACCGGCCGAAGCGGACCTCGCCGAACTGGTGCTTTCCGCTTTCCCACAAATGCAGAAATTGCGCTTCGTGAATTCGGGGACGGAAGCCACTATGTCCGCCATCCGCCTGGCTCGCGCCTACACCAAGCGCAAGTACATCGTGAAATTCGAAGGCTGCTATCACGGGCACGCCGACGCCTTACTGGTAAAGGCAGGTTCAGGGATTGCGACGCTCGGAATCCCCGGTTCCGCCGGCGTTCCCGAGGAATTCATTCAGTTCACCCTGGCCTTACCTTTCAACGATACCGACGCGCTCGAACACGCGTTCAAGAAGTTCAAGCATGAGATCGCCTGCGTGATCGTCGAACCGGTCGTCGGAAATATGGGATGCGTACCGGCCCCGGGCGGATATCTGGCGGCCCTGCGTCTGATTACCCAGCGCGAAAAGAGCGTCCTCATTTTTGACGAGGTCATGACCGGATTCCGCGTGGCCTTCGGGGGAGCACAGGAACTCTATGGAGTAACGCCAGACCTAACCACCATGGGCAAGATCATCGGTGGCGGCCTTCCCGTCGGAGCCTACGGCGGTCCTTCCGAAATCATGAATCTAGTCGCGCCGCTCGGACCTATGTATCAGGCGGGCACGCTCTCGGGGAATCCCTTGGCCATGGCTGCCGGGCTAGCCACACTGCGTCATCTGCAGGAACACAAACAAGAGATTTATCCGCGTCTCGATAAGCTCAGCGGAGAACTGGTCGAGGGAGTGGCTGCCGCCGCGAAAGATGCGGGCGTTTCTCTTTGCCACAACCGCGTAGGCTCCATGTTCACCTGGTTCTTTACTCCCGGCCCAGTGACCGATTGGGACTCAGCCGCGAAATCCGATACTGAAGCCTTCGGCCGCTTCTTCCGTGCCATGCTCGACAACGGCGTCTACCTGCCGCCGTCGCAGTTCGAAGCCGCATTTATGGGCACCGCCCACAGTGAGGAAGACATTCGGCGCACAATCGCCGCAGCCAAACACGCACTCGCCGCAGTACACGCCTGAGAGTGTGGGACCGGATCTCAACCCAGTCAGGTGCGAAGCACCACGGCCTTTAGCTGAGAGCTGAAAGCTGAGAGCTGAGAGCTTGCTTCCGCATCATCGCGGGAACCGTCATGAATTCGTAGCCTTCAGCCTTATACCGGGCTATGAGCTGATCGGCGGCAATCACCGTTTGCGAGCGGTCGGCGCCAAATGCCGCATGACTGCCATCGTGTAGAAGAATCACATCGCCGCCGCGAATCTGTCGATTCACTCTTTGCTCGACATAGTCCGCAGGCTTGCCTCTCCAGTCCCAGCCGGTCACATTCCACATCACCGGCTCCAGGCCAAGTTCACGCACGATTTTCAACGTCCCAGGCCGGCGTCCACCAAACGGAGGACGAAACAGCCGGGAGTGCGCTCCCACCGCGTCGGTCAAGGCCTGTTCGCAATCCTGCAATTGCCTAATCGTCTCCTGCGCCGACGCGAAGACCAGGTTGGGATGGCTGAAAGTATGATTACCGACTACGTGGCCGGCCTGTACGAGAGCGCGTGCGATATCCGGCCGCGGTTTCAAGTACCTGCCAATGACAAAAAATGTGGCGCACACGTTGTGCTTCGCCAGAACGTCCATCAACCGAAGCGTATGCGGATCGTTGGGCCCATCGTCGAAAGTCAGCGCCAGTTGCCTGCTTCCAGCCTTCACTCCGGTGAAAGTCTGGCCATACCACTGTCCCGTCGGCGCCATGCACTGGTAGCCGGCGGCAACGGCCGCAGCAGCAACACCAGCTCCGATGGCGAGGCCACCCATAATGTCGCGATTGTAAATTGTTTCTCTGTGTCTCTGTGCCTCTGTGGTGAACAGGGGTTACTTTTCCCGCAATTGCGCGTGAGGCGCAACCGAGATATCCTGCCATTCGAGCCCGAACCCCGTTACCCATGGCCAATCTTTTCGAACTTCCTCGCTACATCGCTGTCGAAGGTCCGATACGCGTCGGAAAGAGCACTCTGACCAGGGTTCTGGCCGAGCGTCTCAACGCGCAGCGCGTCATGGAAGCCGAGGACAATCCTTTTCTCCGCGCCTTTTACGATGGCGAGCGCGGCGCCGGATTCCAGGCGCAGTTCGCGTTCCTGATCCGCCGTTTCGAACAGCTCCGTGCGCTCGACCTCGGGCCTCGATCGCAAAAATCCGTAGTCACCGACTTCGTCTTCGAGAAAGACAAACTGTTCGCCTGCCTCAACCTCACCGATCAGGAACTTGAGACCTACAATCGCTACTACAACTATTTTCGCGAACAGCTGCCCACGCCCGATCTTGTGATCTACTTGCAGGCCACTCCTGAAGTTCTGAAAAAGCGTCTGAAGAAGAAAAACGCCCCGGGAGAGAAAGCAATCAACGAAGAGTATCTCGAAGAAGTGATCAAGGCCTATGAACACTTCTTTTTTCACTACTCGTCATCCGACCTGCTGATCGTGAACACGTCGGAAATCGATTTCGTTGAGCGCAACGAGGATTTGCAAGAACTACTGCGAAAGGTTTCCGCCCCGATCAAGGGCACCCAGTATTTTCTGCCGCTCGGAAATCAGGACGCGGCCAGCGCTTGAATTTGCGTGGGGGCAGCCGCCCTCGGCTGCCGAATCGTGCGCAGTTCGACCATCACTTAACACCCAGAACGTGTAGGAGAGCCTTCACCTGTTCTGCTTCGTCGGCCATCAGCATGACAAACAAATGCACCAATCCATAGACCGCAAAGATCGCAGCTTCGGACGAAGAACGAAAGAGCCTTTTGTATCTCCCAATCACGGCGCCGTCCACAACCACCTAGCAAACCTGGCAAGTTCATACACGAAGCAAGCAAAGATCAGGGTCCGCAGCAGGATCTTTTCGCAGACAGCGTAAAAGCCATCAATGCGGCGTTCCAAATCGCGACTGCTTTTCCCTGCCATCTGTCACTGACCAGTATTTGCTTCTCGCTTCATTTCTATCTTCTCGCGCTTCCCGACAAATCGCGGGGGCAACGTGGCCTCTAGCATCTTGTTCTTCTCATCCCACTTCACGGCCATCTTTTGAGCATGACTGGCGGACCAACCAACGTAACGCATAAACGACTTCGCTGTGAGCGAGGGCGAGCGGGAACCTGCGGGAAACGCAATTGAGTAAGCGTTCTTGTCCCCCGCTTGGCAGGCTTGCAGTGCAACCGCGCATTTGTCTCTGTCCCACAGAATTCTTACCGTCTTGACGGACGATGCCTTCAGGAGTCTGGACGAGGCAGCGTTGAAAAAGATGCGGCCATCAGGGCGCACTGTGATAGCGGGATCTTCTGTGCGCACGGATCCGCGTTCAAATGTTTCGTAGCCCACGAAGTTGCCCTCGATGGTCATTGTACCGCTACGACTGCTTCATACGCAACTAACGCTGCTTACTAGACCGCTTTATCAGTCCCCGCCGCTTTCTAGCGCACCTTTCTTTGGTTGCACTATCGCGAAACTGTTATTACACTCGTACTAACATGGAGGTCGGATGGTTGAACTCAAGGTTCGTAAATTTGGCAACTCGCTCGGCGTGGTTCTGCCCAAGGAAGTGATTGGCCGATTGCACACGAGCGACGGAGAACGGCTTTTTCTAATTGAGTCAGCGGACGGTGATTACCGGCTCACGCCTTACGATCCCGCCTTCGAGAAAAAAATGACAAAGGCTGACCAGATCATGGCTCGCTATCGCAACACGCTCCACGCCCTGGCAAAGTGACGGCGCGGTGAAAAATAAGAAAGAGCCGCTCTGGATCGAGGAACGCGATGTTTTGGCGATTCACGACCGCCTGCTAGCCATCCACGGCGGCGCTCGTGGATTGCGCGACCGAGGGCTGCTGCAATCCGCCTTAGCCCGCCCTCGCCAACATCATGCGTACGCCGACCGTGCCGACATCATCGCAATGGCCGCGCTGTATACAGCCGGTATTGTCGGCAATCATCCCTTCGTAGATGGAAATAAGCGGACCGGATTCGTTGTCGGTATTCTGTTCCTTGAACTTCACGGCTTCGACTTCAAAGCAAGCGAGGAAGACGCCACTCAGGCCGTCTTGGATCTTGCTGCAGGTACGCTCGATGAAGCCGCATTTACCGCTTGGCTGCGGGCCAACGTTAGAGGCCGGCGGAGGTAGGCTCGACTGCATGGGCATCTCCCGCATTTATCGGACGGCCATCAATGCTTGCGCCGACGCGTCGTCTTGCGAAACATCCGCGGATCGTATTCGAGCGGCTCCGTTTTGTTCACTGCGATCTTCCTGAACTCGGGATGCTGGGGATTGATCAGAACGTTGCTCTCGCTCACCGCCAGCGCGGAAGGGACGAACAGCAGACAGTTCTCCGCTTTTTTCGCAAACTCATCGCCGATCTGAGCCAGTTCGCGCGGAGCAGGAACATCTCGCCAATCAGGTGGTAACGCGCCGACTTCAACAGCCTCGCGGGACAAGCTCTCGGGAACCTCCGCCGTGGCCAACACTAAGTCGTCTGGTGGGTCTTCCGGGTCCAGGTGAACAAAATACTCGAGCATCGCCAGGGATTGGTGCTCGGAGGCATACGCAAGACGCGTCCCTGGGCTTGACCAACGCCCGCCGTACCAATATGCTCCCTCGCCGTCGAACGGTGCGTGCGCATACGCCGCACGCAGCACCCGGAAGACTCGCATCAGCTGATGCCGCCATACGCAATCCGGCCCAGCAGATTTTCCACCTGGCGGGCTCCAAGCTCGGTATCAATCGCGGCAATCGGCGCAAGCCCGCCCAAGGCACGATTGGTGCGCTTAAACCACGGGATGGCGCGGGCAGCGTCCCCGAGGTTTTCCCGGGCCAAGGCGAGCAGCCGGGCCAGACGGTACAGCCGGTCCGACTCAAACCGGGCCAGCCGACCACGGCGTCGCCGTTGCAAACTCCGAGGGGAGAGGTCCAGCGCGTCCGCCAACTCCTTCAGAGTCAAACCCGATGCTCGCATCAGTTCTTCCAGCACGGCGTGCGGAAAGCCATCGCGGATCGCTTCTCGTAGATCCCGATCACTCGTCATGGCCCGCCCCAGAGCGCGCTCTCCGCCGAGCTCGCGTATGACCGATCGAAGTTCGTTTGCCATTTGTCGTTAAGTATAGCGACAATTGGCGTACATTTCAAGAGCACATTCTCGGGACATTGCACAATTCAGATGAATACGGTAATGAGCGAACCGGTTATGTGGTCGGTATTCTATTTCTCGAACTCCGCTGCTTCGACTTAAAGGCCGGTGAGGAAATGCCACACAGGCCGTCCTAGGGGTTGCCGCAGGTACATTCGACGAAGGGCATATGTCGCTTGGCTGCGATCCAAGGTCGCGCGCGAACGAGGGCGGTAAGCAGGCTCAGCTTAATTGGACCGACACGCGGCACACCTTACTTCTCATGTCGCGGGAGCGAATAAACAGATAAAGTTTTCCCGACCTTCGAAAACTCAGGGTCGGCCGTGACCAACCAGGCACTGCGCTCGATGGCCAGTTCGGCCGCAAAGGCATCGGCGTAACCCAGGCTGTGTTTTTGTTTTAGCGCGCCAGCTCGAGACGCGCGTTCCCGATCCACGCCGATGACTGCGATGGGCATCTCCTGTAACCGCGCCTCGGCTTCCCACGCCTTCGCTTCGCCGTGGCGTCTCCATGCGATGTAGAAGACTTCGTCCCAATTCACAGCCGACATCAGCAAAGGTACGTCTTGGCGCGCGGCTTCGCCCAGCATTTGTCGAACTTTTGGCGCGCTGCCACGACGCTGCTCAAAGAAGCTGATCAAGACGTTTGCATCGAGGACGTAGCGCCGCGCGCTAACCCGCGAAAACGCAACAGTCACTGTTTCTCCCGTTTGCGCTCGCGTTCACGCTCCGCGAACGATTCCTCAAACATTGACGGCTCGCCCGGCTTTGGCTTGAGAAAGCCCATGATTTCATCCAGCCGCCGCTCCGTAATGGGCGTGAGCACCAAACGCCCTCCTTCTTCGATCCAGGTGGCGGGAGTGCCTTTTTTCAGCCCGAATTGCTCCCGCAACTCGGCCGGAATGACCACTTGCCCCTTGGAGCTGATGACTGTACGGTAAGCTCGCATCATGATCATCTTACTACTAAGTAAGATAGGCTGTAAACGTCTTACCTTCGCGATGGGCGCCCCATTGCGACGCAGTTGATAACCATCGACGAACCACCCGTTCCCGGTCTACAATACACGCAGCAGTACCCAAGATGCGTACGGGCTCTATCCGCCAAGGCGGAGGGGCACTGGAGGACATCGTGAGTCTCGCACCAATCGGCGAACCCCGCCGCAAAATTACGGTCGCTTCCCTTCGAGAAAAGAAGCTTCAACATCAACCCTTAACCTGTCTCACGGCCTACGACTATGCCAGCGCTCGTCTCGTCGACGAGGCTGACATCGACATCGTTCTAGTTGGCGACTCGCTGGCCATGACCATGCTTGGCTACCCGGACACGCTTTCGGTAACGGTCGAAGAAATGCTCCATCACACCAAGGCCGTCCACCGCGGCGTGAAACATGCATTGCTTGTGGCCGACATGCCCTACGGCTCTTACCACATCGGCATGGATGACGCCGTACGCAACGCGGCCCGCTTCGTCAAAGAAGCCGGGGCGGAAGTGGTGAAGATCGAGGGCGGAGAAAAGCGCGCCGACTTGATTCGCCGCGTCATCGACGCCGAAATTCCCGTCGCCGGCCACATCGGCCTGACCCCCCAATCCGTGAATGTCATGGGCGGCTACAAGGTTCAGGGAAAGTCGCTGTCGGGAATCGAACAGCTCATGCGCGATGCTGTCGCGCTCGATCGAGCCGGCGTGGCCCTGCTGGTGCTCGAAGGCATTCCCCGCGAAGTCGCGGCCATGATCACCGCAGAAGTCGCGACTCCGACCATCGGCATCGGCGCTGGTCCCGACTGCGATGGCCAGGTGCTGGTCTTCCATGACATTCTGAACCTGACCTTCGCGCCGCCGGCCAAGTTTGTCCGCCATTACGGAGACGCGGCAGCGCTCATCGCAGACGCGGTACACGCCTTCCGCGAAGATGTACACTCGCATCAGTACCCGTCGGATAGCGAGTCGTACCATCTGTCCAAAGAGACACATCAGGCCCTGGAGACAGTGCTGGAACGGAAACGAGGCATTCGCCGATAGTAAACTGATGCGATGAGATATCTGCGTCTCAGCATTCTGGCCGTGAGCCTTACCCTGCTTGTTTCCTGCGCCAAGCCTCCGAGAGCGCCGGAGGAAGCCGCCGCCGCAACCAGTCCGGAGACCCGAATCAAAACAATCCCACCCGCCGATCCGCAAAAATACGCCAGCGTCAAGGACATGAAAACCTGGCGGAATCCCTACTTGATCATCCGGGTTGACGGCGTGGGCCTGCTCGATGTCGGCGACAACCTCACCCAGATCCTCGACCCGGACAAATTGACCGAGGCCCTCGCCAATCTGCCCACATCGGCCTGGCCCTATGGCCGGGTTGTGGCCGTTCAAGAGATGAATGTCCCCAACTCTGCCGAAGAGAAAGCCCGGTTTCTAAAGAACAGGGCCTTAGTCGCGGGCACTCTGAAGGACCTGGATGTAGTCATCACGTGGATTACGTCTTGAACGCACGCGCATGAGAATCTGCAAAACTATCGACGACATGCGCGCAGCATCGCGGGAGGCGCGCCGCCAGGGCAAGACTTTCGGCTTCGTGCCTACCATGGGCGCGCTGCATGGAGGCCATCTTTCGCTGGTGCGCGCAGCCCAAGCAAAGAGCGACGTGGTCGCGGTCTCCATCTTCGTCAACCCGCTGCAATTCGGACCAACCGAAGACCTGGCTAAATATCCGCGCACCTTCGACCGCGACCGTGAGCTGCTGGAAAAAGAAGCCGTCGGCATTCTCTTCGCGCCTACAGCCGAAGAAATGTACCCTGCAGGAGCGATCACTTACGTCACCGTCGAAGGTCTCAGCGAGAGGCTCTGCGGCAAGTCACGTCCCGGCCATTTTCGCGGCGTAGCCACGGTTGTCGCCAAGCTCTTTCACATCGTGGAGCCCGACCTCGCCTTCTTCGGACAAAAAGATGCCGCGCAAGCCACCATCATCCGCCGCATGGTGCGCGACTTGAATCTGCCCATCGAGATCGTTGTCTGTCCCATCGTCCGCGAGCCCGACGGCCTGGCCATGAGCTCGCGCAACGCCTACCTCAGCCCGCAGGAACGCAACTCCGCGCTCGTCCTGAACCGGTCGCTGACGGAAGTGAAAAATCGATTCGATCAAGGGGAGCGGAATGCGGCCAAGCTGATCGCGGCAGGAAAACAAATCCTGACGCAGGAACCACGTGTGCGTCTCGATTATCTCGAAATCGTCGATCCAGACACGCTCGATCCGATGCGAAGCGTCACTGGCAGCGCCCTCGTCGCGGTCGCCGCCGTGGTGGGAAACACGCGGCTCATTGACAACATCCTTCTGCCCTGACCGTTGTGGTTGACGAACTTACGACGTTGCTCTGTCCCGGATCTTAGGTCCCGAGACAAACTCATTCCCCGCGATCACATACCGCAGCGGCCGCTCCGCCGCCTTGGTAATCCCGATGCGCGGCGTAATCAGAACTCGACCCACCCGAAATCCTTCATCGGCAATAAAAAGATCGGACTTCGCATCGGTAAAATCCTTGCCATTGTCCCGCTCACGGGTAATATCAAACGCTTCGGCGAGTCGGCCCGGCCCGCTGGTCAACTTGCGCAGATCGCGAGACGAATCGACATTCACGCCTCGGGCTTCCGCCATCTCATCGATCCCCGCCAGCGGTTCGAGAGCGCGAAACAGAATTCCACCAGCCACGCCATCAGGAAGACACGAAACATTCAAACAATAATGATTGCCATAAATGAAGTAGACGTACGCGTAGCCGGGAGGCCCAAACAGCACAGCATTGCGCAGCGTGCGGCCAGCGAATGAATGCGCAGCCGGGTCGCCCGCACCCAGGTAAGCTTCAACTTCCACGATGCGGCCCGTACGAACCTTCCGTCCGTCCCGCCGCACCAAAACCTTACCCAGCAACTCGCGGCCAACCCGGCGCGGATCGCGGTCGTAGAACTCACGCGGCAGCGGACTTCGCGCTCCGACATTAGACCCGGTCAAGATTCCCGCGCCACCGCTAAGCCGCTTTTGCCGCATCCTTCAGGTAAGTCAAGACCTCTTCAGCGTGCCCTTCAGGCTTCACCTTATGGAAAATGTGCTTCACCTTGCCGTCCGGCCCAATGATGAACGTTGTCCGCGCCACCCCCATGACTTTCTTGCCATACATATTCTTTTCCTGGATCACGCCGTAGGCATTGCATACTTTCTTGTCGGCGTCTCCCAGCAGCGTAAACGGCAAGCCGAACTTTTCTTCAAACTTCTTCAGCGCTTTCGGTTCATCCGGTGAAACTCCGAGAACCACAGCCCCGAGTTTCTCGCTCCGCTTGAACGAATCCCGAAACTCACAGGCTTCGATGGTGCATCCCGGCGTGTCCGCCCGGGGATAGAAATACAACACCACATACTTCCCGCGAAAGTCCTTCAGCGATACCGGATCGCCATTCTGGTCAGGCAAAGTAAACTCCGGGGCTTTATCATTGATATCGATACCCATGGCCGCCTCACTTTCTCGATCAACTGCTCGCTCAACGTTATACCGCACCGCACGGTGGCGCGTCATCTTCACCCTGGCGGTTTTTCTGCAGAGCGCGTTGCCGCCAGCCCTGCATGCGCAAGTCGGCCACACCACCAAGCCGCCGAAAGGACCGCGAGCCCTGGGCCTGCTTGAGCTCGCGCCCGATGGCAAAGCTCACCTGATTCCCATCACCATCCTGATCGACGGCAAATATTACGATGCCAGCGCCTACAAGGCCGCTCCCGTACCCATGGCGCTTTGGAGCGATACCGTCTATGAAGCCATACTCACCGGAGTCTCGCAGGGACTGTTCACGGTCAGGGAACCACTGCAAAGGAAAGATGAAGACGGCACGACCGAGTGGATCGCTGAGGGAACGTGGCAGACCGCCGCTGCACTAAAGGCAAAGGTGAAGAAGAAGCCGGTAGAATCGACGCCTCGCGGAATCAACGAGGATGAGGGCCCGCCGGTGCTGCGACGTGGCGGCAGCGAAAAACCTAAGCCGCCCGAACCTCCTGCCGCTCCCACAACAACCGCCCAGACGCAGGCTGCCACTCCCCCGCCGGCGACCCCCGCTCCGCCGCCCACAGTTTCATCCCAACAGGAATCCACGCAAGACGACAAGCCGTCCGAGGACAAAGACCGCCCCACCCTGAAACGAGGCAAACCGCCCGCCACGTCGGCGCCGGAAACTCCGAGCGCAGCCCCCATGCCCGTGGCAAACACGTCGGCGCCTACTCCGTCCGCAGCTGCCGCAATCACGGCCACGCATCCCGGAGCCCAGTCCGCAGCCCCGGCAGCAAGCCAGATCCAGCTCATTCCCGCCATCTCGGACGTGCACAGCACCGATCTCATCCCGTACGCCTACAACATGAAGCCCGAGGAGGAGGAGCAGTTCCGCAAGACCATGCTGGCCATGGCCGCAGACGAAATACGGGCCCGTGCCGCACAATCGCCGTCAGCCAGAGCAGGAGCCTCGCAGAAGGCGCACGCCGCGTTGAATAGCGGCAAGACCGTAGCCGGAAGGCTGGTGCAGCCCATTTTTGACGACGTGCAACTTCGAGTTTTCGATCTGGGAAACGTCAACGAGCCCGAACTGATCCTCACCGCGAAGGCGCATATGCCCGAACACTCCCCCGGCAAAGGAACCAGCTCATCCGCACAAACTCCGAATAATCTGCAATACATGATCACCCTGGTCGCTCGCGGAGACGTCAACGGCGACTTTCACAAAGGTCTCGTGAATATCACCGACACCCAGCATCTCGACGCCATCCCGAGGCTCGACCTCATCGACGCCGTCGACGTCAACGGAGACGGTCGGGGCGAACTTCTTTTCCGCCAGGTCTCCGAAGCTGGCAGCGCCTTCGTGGTGTACAGCGTGATCGGAGACCGCTTGTATCCGCTGTTTCAAGGCGCCCTCGGACAATAAACTCGCGCCCCACTACTTTCTTCGACTCGCACGCCTGTGCACTCCAGATGAAAATCTTTTCACAGTATTTCGAACGGGGCAGACCGGTGTACAATCGCGCTCTTCTGTGAACCCGAAGAAGGTTCGTGCTCAAAGCAAGGAGAAGTCTGATGAACCGTTGTCCCAAGCTCTGGTTACTGTGCCTCGCCTGCGGCATGGCGCTTGCCTTCATGGCCCCCGCCGCAGCAGCCCCGGCATTAACTTTCAAATTCAAGACAATCAATATCCCTGGCTCCACGCAAGTTCAGGCCTACGGAATCAGTGAGGCAGGCGTGGTCGTCGGAAAGTATTTCGATACCACCGGTCTTCCCCGTGGTTTCACCCTCAAAGGCAAAACCGTGACCACGGTCAACGATCCGAAAGGCCTGGCCACAATTTGCCAGGGCATCAGCCCGAGCGGAAACGCCATCGTTGGCTACTATATCAACTCGATGGGCAAGAATTTCGGCTTTGTTTTGAAGGGTAAGACGTTCACCGACGTCCTGGGTCCAAAAGGCGCGACCACCAGCATCGCCTTCGGAGTCAACGACAGTGGGGAAGTCGTGGGCCTGTACGAGGACGCAGCCTTCAAGAAGCACGGATTCCTCTTGACGGGCGGCAAGTACAAAACGCTCGATGTACCCGGATCAAATGGCAACACGACGGCGGCGGCGATCAACAATGCGGGCAACATCGTTTTATATTGGGACGATCCCAGCGGCAATTTTGAGTCGGCCCTCTACAACGGCAAAACCTACAAAGCCATCAACGTGACCGGAGCCACGAATTCGTTTGCCGAGGGAATCAACACCAACGGCGACGTAGTTTACTGGTGGGCAAATTCCACCGGAATCTACGGCGCGCTGCGCCAAGGCACCAAGTTCTCTAAGTTTAGCGACCCGCAAGGCGTAGGCAACACCCACGCCTGGGGCCTGAACGCTCACAATCAGATCGTCGGATATTACGGAACCGCAGGCAGCTTCCACGCCTTCGAAGCAAACTATTGAGCCTCGCTCGTGGGGGGGACGGGCGCCTCGCCCGTCCAGAGGGAACCCAACTGGTCTGGGTACCCCACTCTTTCCCGTTCTTTGCGAAAGAGTGGTAACTTCGGCTGCAAACAAAATCAGCCTAAGGTTACGCCGTCATCCTGAGGCCCGCGCTAGCGGGCCGAAGGATCTCGCGCGCAGTGTTTCGCAACGACCCCATGCCAGAACGCTCGCGCGACGATGGCAACAACAGTTCCGGCTGCGACTGCGCGAACTCAAAAACACCAGGAGTTGTTGCTTCTCATTCGGTGTTAGGCGCTCGTAGCGCTGGCGGACCGTTGTGGCCTCTCCGCCATGCCGCATTATGGCTTGGTGGCTGCCGGTCGAATTGCCGTCGTGCATCATTCCGTAGCGGTATCGTAGCCCCCAGAGCGGTGGAGTACGAAACTTGTTGGCGGTCGATTGGTCCAGATACTCTGGTTTGGCAGCTTGGGAATGCCGTCTCCAGTCCCGACGTCATGCAGCAGGAAATCGCTGTAGGGATGAATGACCGTGTTGCCGACGAAATTTGGGACCTTGTATTTGCCGCCGTTGATGGGCGTTCCCGGAGGCAACGTTTTGTAGGTCGCACTGTGGCAGACTGCGCAGCCGATAGCGACAAACAGCTTTTCTCCCTCCAGCCCATCGGGGCTGGTGGCGAGGCTGGCATCGCGTTTCGGAGGAGATGTGTGGCGGATTTCTTCCACCAGGCGTTCCAGCTCAGTCTGGCCCGTCTTCGCGTCCGGGGTGTCAAACGGAGTGGGGTTATCGGCGGCCGTGTGCGTGGAATATTCGTCCGGGTAAAGGCGGTTGCGCATGCCGAGCTCGTTGCGCAGCGAGTCCGCGCACGAGGACATCAAACTGCTGTGCTGGCTTTTCCAGCCGAAACGGCCCACTTCAGTGGCGTTCTCATGCTATCGGATCGATTGGAGCGTTGAAAGGCGGCACGTACAGACGGGTCGACGAAGACATTACAGCCTCGCGTAGAAGCGACCACCTCCCTCAGGCGAGCTGCAATAGCTACCACGATAAGTCTTTGATCCTTCAGGAGCGGAGAACTCGCCCGCACATTTCACGCCACCGGTAGGTGCGCAGCAGCTATGATTAACCACAATAAACACATCCCGAAACCATATATTATCGTTAAAATTCTGATTTGCCGCTCCCGTCTGAAAAATCCGCTAACGAAAACAACTCCCGCAGCAATCGCCATCCAAAAAGCAAAACTTGAGAGCGCCATTTGTCCCCGGAAGTCAAGGCCTGCCGCTTTGGGCATGAGCGCGAAATATATCAGTCCAGCAATTGGAATGCTCCCAAAGCTGTAAGAGGTTACCTTCGCGACTTGATCAACTGACATGAGAACCTTTCATTGAGTTAGTCCATTCCACCAAGCAATCCACTGCAAGCCGATCGTAATTGATAGACGTTGTGTTGTTGAGAGGATCCTCGCAAGAACAACAACAACAATAATGTTAATAGCAAAGATTTGCCCCGCCGGGTTGTTGTTGATGCCCACGACTCAAATCAACAACAACCCGACCGGGCAGACATTACGTTAACAACGACGGGCACCTACACGGTGGTCACCTCCTGTCGCAACAACTGGTCGCTCCGGGTCTGGACGCCGTGACCGGCCCATTTAGATTCCCGATTTGGAACAAGCTTCGCCAACCAGCCCCCTTTCTTCTTGACGCCCCACCCTCATATCCGATAACATAACCATACAGATATTATCTGCAAGATAAGAACAGATCTTTGACAACTGGCCAGACCGCAGCCCAAAATGGAATCGTGGGCACCAAGGACCGCCGTAACTCCCTTGTTTCCAAGATTTCGCCCGTAACTACCTTAAGAACCGTAGATCTAGGAGGCAAGGAAAATTCCGGTCCTTTGTTTTCTAGATTTTGCGCGAATGAGAGAGTTTTTCTTGGAGACCAAATTCACCGCAAAATCATGAACTCGGTCCCAATCTGGGAAGAGCGACAACGATTGACCGCGGCGTTTCTATTTCTGCGTGGCGACTAGCTGGCCGTTCTCGACCCGAATGTCGCCAACGTCGTCTGGAAGTTTCAGACGGTCATGCTGCTCGGTAAGCTTTTTCTGGAGCGCGCTGCTCACCAGCGACAACGGAATATTCAAGTCGCCAACCTTGAATTCCGTCGGATCGAAAGTTGCGTAGCCGTCCTTGGAACCGAGATGTCCGGCCAGCGTGACGTAAACGTCCTTGCCGCCAATCTTGGTGACAAACTGGCCGCGCGCGACATCGCCGTCGAAGTTGACTTTGTAATCCTGAACCTCGGGCTCTCCCTCTCCGATCACGGCATCTGGCGAAGCGGGAACCGACGTGGGCAGGCCTGTGGTGCTCTGGGGCGCTGAGCCCGCGGTTACGGCTGAAGCGGGAAGATTGGCAGCTGCCTGCGCCAGCAAAGCGGCAACTTCGTCAGAGTTGAAGCGAACCTGCGCCGGCGGCTGACCCTCCTCTTTGGGCTGCTCCAGCTGCTCCAGTTTCTTCTCGACTGCCTGGAGATTCACCGCCGTGGCTGCGGGCGACTGCACCGGCGCCACCGGCTGTGGCTTCTTCAGCACAAGGAATATTGCGATCAAGGAGGTGACCAGCGTTGCCACGCTGATAATCCGGTCAATCTTCCATTTCATTGACTCGTCCTCCTCGCTGGAGTCTATGTTACCGGGGAGGATTGACAAAGATCAGGTGACGGAAGGCGCTGGTCCGGAGGTGACTCTGCGACCTTAGTTTGAGTTCTGCGCAGGCTTGACGATAGCGACGGAAGCGGGAGTCCAGAAGTAGTGTGCTTTGCACTGCACGCACTGTGCGTCCAATTGATCGTCCTTGGTATTGAACTGGAGCGACACGTCATTCTCTTTCTCGTTGGTCACCATGAGATTCAGGTTCTCGCAACGAGTACATCGTACGAAAGCAGACTCGCCCGGATTAAGAGTCAGAATGTACATAGCACCGCAACTTTATGGATGAGGGTTCCCACGCCTTAGTTGCTTAACCACCGGGCCGCAAGCGATCTCACGGAGGACGCGGCGGGCCATGAACGGGAACGACGAGCAGCGAGACGAGCAGCAAACGCAAAGAACGCTAAGGCCCTCCATCACCGAAGGGTTTCGTATCTGGGAGGAAGATACTTTGGCTATTCTACAGGTTTATTCTAACCGATTTTATTTCGGTTGATCCAGACTGATGCCGCCCGGAGCTGCCGCCTGCTTTTCGGCTTTAGCTCGCTTTGCGGCCATGGTCTTGTCAACCCACTCATCCGCGGTCTTCAGATCCGCGGCGCGTGCAGCCGGATCGTCGCATTCGATATCCGCCTTCTCGCGGTACATTAGATTCAGGTAAGCCATGGCATCATCGTAGTCCGGACGCAACTCGAGCGCCTTCTTCAGCTGGGTGATGCCATCTTCAACGTTGGCCGAGTTCTTTTGCTTCAGCTCATCGCACAGTTTCTTCTGATTCTTGTCCTTGACGTTCAAAGGCTCGTCGGGCTTCATGCCCAGCTTGGCGCGTTCTTCCATCCGTGGCTGGTAGGTCTGGGTCCAGTCCACCACGCCGATGGAATAGTACGAATCGGGATCCGAGGGATCGGCCTCCGCCACCTTGAGGTTCGCTTCCTTGGCCTGCTCCAGCTTCTTCATGTTGAAGTAGAGGGAGGCGATTCCCTTGAGGCTGGTGATCTTCTGGTCACGGCTCGGGTTCGATGCCAACACTTTCTGGTATTCGTCGATCGCCTGCTGACCGATGCGGTTGTTGTCTTCGGCATCTACTCCGGGAATGTACTGGTTCGCCAGGGCTGTCGCCAGATAAAGACGAGCGTTCACCAAAGCGGGATCAAGCGTCACCGCCTGCTGGAAGTGGCTGATCGCCTCTTCATAACGGGCGCTCTTATAGGAGCCAACCCCTTTGTTGAGCTGATCACGCGCCCTCAATTTGTCGCAACCAGCAGCCGACAACATCAGGAAAGCGACCGCCATGAGTGCCAGCACTCGCACGCTTATTTTCATTGCTTATAAGTCTCCCTCGCCAGGAATCCCCCGGGGATCTGAAAAAACTTGAACCAACGCGGGACTGCATCTGGCGCAGCCGGTTTTAGATGACACCCAGCAGACGCATGTAGAGCTTTGACGCGATTTGCTTTGAAACTCTCTTCCGGAACCTGTAATCGAAACTTTTCGCCCGTGCCTAGCTTCCGGCTTCGATTTTCGCCGTGATCAGACCCACCTTGTCGACGCCCGCAGCGTGCGCGATGTCGATCACAGTTGCGACGTCAGCGAAAGGAACGTTGTCGTCACCCTTGACGAACATGACCTTCTCGGCGCGAGTCTTGAAAACATCGGTCAGGCGTCCCTGCAAATTGTCCCAAGTCGTGTCGTCCTGGTTGATCTTTAGCCCCGGCTCCTGGCCGGCTCCGCGATCAATCAACTGCACCACGATGGTTCGATCGGGAGTGTTGTTCTTGGGCGCGTTCGGTGGCGGCGGCTGCGGCACAAGAGCGTCCAATCCCTTGGGCTGAGGAGGGTTGATGACCATGAAAATAATGATCAACACAAGAAGCACGTCGATTAGCGGCGTCACGTTCATGTCCGCGTTTTGGCCCCCACCGGAGCCGACTGCCATACTCATAGAGATATCCTCCGAATGCTTAGACTATTGCCCACCAGCAGGCGGCGGTGGTGGAGCTCCGCGACCAGTCTTCTTCTGATCGGTCAACAGACCCAACTGGTCCACGCCGGCTGAGCGAACGTTGTCTACAACGCCAACGACCGCGCCAAACTTGGCGCGGGCATCCGCCTTTACGTAGACCCGCTTGTCTTGCTGGCTAGCCAAACGGTCTTTTACTTTCTGTGTCAGCTGGTCGACTGGAATCTTGTCGCTTCTGAAGTAAACCGTGCCATCGCGCATGACCGAAACCACCATGGCGTCTTCCTTTTCAGCGTCCGGCATGCGCTCCGGATTGTTCACCTGGGCCAGATCGACGCTGACGCCGTTCTGCAACATGGGCGTGATCACCATGAAAATGATCAACAACACGAGCATCACGTCCACCATGGGCGTGACGTTGATGTTCGAGTTGACCTTCGCACCTTCGTTCCGCTTTGCAATTGCCATAAAGAAATCCGATCTCCTCCGCGAACGCAATTCAGTTCAGTCGGGAGGTTCCGGCGCCAGGCTCCCCGACGCCGGATCGCAACTCAGACCACCAAGCCCCGTCGTGGAAAAGACTAGGGCCGGCGGGGAACGCCGCGGCGCTTCAGGAAGTAATCGATCAATTCGCTCGAGGAGTTATCCATCTCCACGTCGAACGCTTCCACGCGCCCGGTCAGGTAGTTGAACATCATGACGGCTGGGATGGCGACGAACAATCCGACGGCCGTGGTCACCAGCGCTTCCGAAATACCGCCGGCGACCGCGCCCAGACCGGTAGTCTTGCTGGTGGCGATTTCGCGGAAGGCGTTCAGAATACCGACCACCGTGCCGAACAGACCCACGAAGGGTGCTGTCGAGCCGATGGTGGCCAAACCACCGAGACCGCGCTTCAACTCAGCGTGGACGATGGCTTCGGTGCGCTCCAAAGCGCGTTTCGAAGCCTCAATGGTCTCGCCGGGAATTTCTCCACTCTCCTGGTGAGCCCGGAACTCCATCAAGCCAGCGGTGACGACCTTGGCCAAATGGCTCTTCTTGTTGCGCTCGGCAACTTTAATGGCTTCATCGATCTTGCCATCGCGCAGGGCACCCGCGACTGCGGGAGCGAATGCTCGGGATTGTTTACGCGCCGCGTTGAATGCCATGGCACGATCAATCATCACGCCGATCGACCATCCGGACATGATGAACAGGATTACGACGACGATCTTCGCCAGGATGCCCATCTGTTTCCAGAGCGAAATAGGGTCAAATCCCACCGCGCCCTGATCCTGAAAGAGCCAGATGGCGGCAGTGGACAAGTGGGTAAAGGTATGTACAGCTATGTTGGCGACGAACATGAGTTGCTTCTCCCTCCTCGGAACTGATTGAACCGTTTCAACGAATCTCGGCTAAAACTACGAACGCTGTGGGAATGCAAGTCTACACTTCACCGGGCTGGGGTTGAAAGTCCTGCCTACCCTCATACCGCCCTGCGGCTATCTTCCTGATCCTATCCACCCGACAAGGTAAAGTTCACCGTAATCTGCGTCTCCACCTCGACCGGTTCGCCGTTGAGAATATACGGCTTATACTTCCACTGCTTCACTGCCTCAATGGCCGCAGGCGCGAGCATAGGATGGCCGCTGATCAGATGCAGATTCTCGATACTGCCGTCCTTGCTGATCTCGGCTTGCAGCAGCACACTCCCTTGGATGCGGGCTTGCCGCGCCAGAGGTGGATAGTTCGGCTGAACTTTTCGGACCAGAAGTCCCTGGGTCACACCTTGGGATACCCGCACGCGCTGCGGAGTAGCGACTTTCGGCACGGCTACCGGCGTCGAGCTGACAATGCCGCCGATGACGCCATTCATCGAGCCACCGGGCACGCCACCAGGCACGCCGCCAACTACACCGGCCGACATTACCGGCGGCGGCGCTTCATCTTCCTTGATCATTTGTACTTTCTCAGGAATCTTGGTGGGGGTGCGCAGTTGCCCGTTGACGATATCGGTTTGCACCTGCTTTACGATCTTGATTGGAGCGGCAGGCGGCGGGGGCGGCGGCGGGGGCGGGGGCGGCGCGACCAAGAAAGTCATCAACTGCGTCTTGGGCAAAGCTTCCGTGAACAACAGCGGGATCAGCACCAGCACTCCGACCAGAACGGCCTCAAGAATAAACGAGAAGATCGTCCAAATGCCTCTCTTCGTCTTGAGCCTGCCACCGGACTCTATCAGGCTGTCTTCAAACATAAGATTTCTCCTACAAAACCCCAACTACCTCTTAGACACCGCCTGCCCCTTGTTTGCTCCCGGTACGCATGTGTCGCGGCGACCAAATCGAAAACCGGACGATACTACCTCAAATCCCGGCCAATCACAAACTTAAACCTGCCATGCCAAGCTCGAGCGGGATCAGGCTTTAGCCTTCACCTTTTCACGGCGAGTTGCTTCCTTTCCCACGGGAACCATAACCGCCGCCTTTCCCTGACCGGAACGCCAATCTTGATAGGCCACCAGAATCGGAGCTGCGATGGCGATTGACGAATAAGTTCCGATCAAGATACCGATGACGAGGGCCAAAGAGAAGCCCTTCAGCACTTCGCCGCCAAACAGATACAGGGCAAGGACTGTCAGGAATGTTAAACCCGCTGTCAAGATGGTACGGCTCAAGGTCTGGTTGATGCTGCGGTTGACGATGTCCGACAGCTTCTCCCGGCGCATCAGCTTCAGGTTTTCGCGGATGCGATCGAAGACGACAATTGTGTCATTGTTGGAATAACCGATCAGGGTCAAGATCGCCGCGATGACGGTCAGCGAAATCTCCTTGTTCAGAAGCGAAAATGCGCCGACGGTGATCAAGGTGTCGTGGAACACAGTGATGACGGCCGCGACGCCGTAAATCCATTCAAAGCGGAATGCCAGATAAATCAGCATGCCGGCTAAGGAATACGCTGTCGCGAGCAGTGCCTGCTTGCGCAGTTGCGCCCCCACCTGGGGTCCAACGATTTCCACGTTGCGAACGCCGAAGTTGGATAAGAAGAAGCCATCCGATAGGGACGCGACGACCGCAGGATCAGCCCCGGCTTTCAGTTCGTCTATGGAATGCAGGACGCCGCCTTTGACTTTATCGCGGTAATCGACGATTGCCTGGGCTTGCGCGGTATATCGCTGCTCGGCATCGGTGCCGGTGCGGAGCGGATCCTTCTGCATGAGATAGTTCTTGATGGTGAGGAAACTCGAGTTGTTCAGATCCTGCTTGTCGGAGGGCGCGTTCGATTCCAGTGCGTTGATGATCTGCATCTTGCTCCGGTCGAGCGCCTGCTCACTGGTCTCCTGCTCGGAGACGTCAATGAGCACTTCGTTGCTCCCGGGCGAACCATAGCTTTGGATGCGGGCATTGCGTAGGCCAGCGTGGTCCATGGAGGCGCGGATGGCATTGTTATCCGGCGTCTGGGCAAACTTCACGTAGACGAGCGTGCCGCCGCGGAAGTCTACTCCGTACGGAATCCCGTGCCAGAACAGCATGGAGAACACGCCGGCAACGCTGAAGACCAGCGAGAAGGCGAGGAAGTACCACTTCTTGCCGAGAAAATCTATGTTTGGATTGCGAAAAAATTCCACGCCGCTTAGAACTCCTTTTCTTTCTCTCCCCGGATTCTCAAACCTTCGACGAGTCGTCCGAGGCTACGTGTGCACTACCCGATGCTTAACGCTTCACCGCGCTGTTTGCGGCTGAGTAACCAGTCGAAGATGACGCGGGACACGAACACAGCCGTAAACAGATTTGCGAACAGACCGAAACTCAGCGTGACCGCGAAACCGCGCACCGGACCGGTGCCGAAGATGAACAGAATGATTGCTGAAACAATGGTCGTGACGTGCGTATCTACGATCGTGATCCAGGCATGGCCGAAGCCCTGCTCCACCGCCGACGGCGGCGTCTTGCCATTGCGCAGTTCCTCGCGGATGCGCTCAAAGATCAGCACGTTCGAGTCTACGCCCATACCGACAGTCAATATGACGCCCGCAATTCCCGGCAAGGTAACGGTTGCGCCGCTGTAGCCGAGGAAGCCGAGGAGGATGATCAGGTTCAGGATGAGCGCGATGTCCGCATTGATTCCGGCGGCGTGATAGTAGATCAGCATGAAGATGAGCACGGCAAGCATGCCAATCACCGCCGCCGTTACTCCGGCGCGGATCGAATCGCTACCCAGCGACGGACCGACTGTGCGCTCCTCGAGATACTTGATTCCGGCGGGCAAGGCGCCCGAACGCAAAATCATGGCCAGGTCTTTGGCTTGTTGCTCGGTGAAGCGTCCATTAATTACGCCTTGATCGTGGATCTGATCTTTGATGACGGCGACTTCCTGCACCTTGTTGTCGAGCACGACGGCGAGATTGTCGCCGACGTGGGCACCGGTGAAACTGGCGAAACGGCGGCCACCCTCGCCGGTCAGAGTGAAACTAACGGAAGGCTGTCCGTTCTCGTCGCGGGACTGATCAGCGGCGCGCAGGTCGCGGCCGGTGACTGCCGAGGCGCGCGAAACCAGATACCATGCTTGCCCGCTGTCACTTGCACCTACGCTGTGTCCGGCCGGCATCAAAATTTGATCCGGCGGCAAGACGCCCCCTTTATCCTGCAACGCTTGTTGCTCGCTGGGATAGGGCCCGCCAAAGGATTGCCGGATTTCCAGCATGGCAGTGGACTGCATGATGTCCTTCACGCGCGCCGGGTCATCGACGCCAGGCAGTTGCACCAGAATCTGATACTGCCCGAGTCCGTGTTCTTCGATGATGGGTTCGCTCACGCCCAACTGGTCAATGCGGTTGCGGATGGTTTCAATCGCCTGGGCCACGGCACGATTTTTCAAGTCGGCGAGGGCTTGCGGCTTCATTGAAACGGTCCAGGAGTTATCCGCGCCCGAAGTCACCTCGTATTCAGGGAGGCGGTCTTGCACGATTGACAACAAGTCAGAGCGGGATTCCGGGGGCACACCTTTCAGCACAATCTTGTCAGGATGGTTTGCCGCATCGGGCTTGCTGATCTCGGCGTAATTGATCTTGCGCGCCCGCAAGTCCGCCTTGAGGCGCTCGACGGCGTTGTCGGAATCGACATTCACCGCGTCGTTCACCTGGACTTGAAGGATCAGGTGAGTGCCGCCTTTCAGGTCGAGGCCCAGGTGAATGCGATTTTGCAGGGCTGCGACCAATCCGCTGCCTGACCATTTTTCTGGTATGCCGAAGATGCCGAACATAAAGAACAGCAGCGTGGCGATAATAACGATAAGTTTCCAGCCCAGATTCTTATTCATGAAGAATGATTTCCGATTTGCCGAATTGAGAGATCAAAAATTCCAGAGGTCATTTCGCCGCTTCCTCTTGTGTGGTCACCGATGCCACCGATCCCCGGCTCACTTCGATCCGCAAGTTGTCGGGAGGCACCCGCAGGTGAATGTACTCATCTTTCAGGGCAACGATGGTCCCTCGCAGGCCCCCGGTCGTCACAACCTTGTCACCCGTTTTCAACTCGTTCAGCATGGCCTGCCACTTCTTCTGTTTCCGCTGTTGCGGCATGATGAGCAGAAAATAGAAAATGGCAAAGATAAAGATGAGTGGGGCAAACCCCAGCCATCCTGCGGAGCCGCCGCCCAGTTGTATTGCCAATAAGTGCTGAACGCTCATAAGAAAACTAGAAACTCGTAATAATTCGGGACCACGCCCTATTGGCGCAACCGCCGTTTGCAATTTTACCGCTGGAGTTCTCGCGCTGTGAGGCCGGAGATTCCTTCAGCTTCGGACACGAACCGGGGATGCCGGGCTATGGTTTCGGTCGAGACTGGACACACGGAGAACCAGTCTCTTTCCCAAGTGAAATAGAATGACGCACCGCTCGCATAGTGTCAAGGTAGAAGCTGAGATTGTGGACGGTATTTAAGACCTGGGCCAGAACCTCATTCGAGGCATAAAGATGCCGCAAATAGGCTCGGGAGTAGCGCTGGCATACCCGGCAGCCGCAATTGGGATCAAGCGCGGCCTCGTCGCCCGCATAGCGAGCCTGTTTGATCGAGATCTTGCCCTCGGATGTAAACAGTAATCCGTGGCGCGCGGCTCGGGTAGGAAGGACGCAATCCATCATGTCGACGCCCAGATTGGCGTATTCGACGATTTCCTCGGGCGTGCCGACGCCCATGAGGTAGCGGGGCTTGTCGGCGGGAAGGTGTTCGAGGGTGGATTCGACGACTTCCCGGGTGAGAACTCGGGGCTCACCCACGCTGAGGCCGCCGACGGCGTAGCCCGGGAAGCCGTTTTCGATGGTCCGCTCGGCGGATTCTTTTCGCAGAGCCAAGTCCATCCCGCCCTGCACGATGCCGAACAAAGCTTGCGTGGCCTGCGGTGGTGTCGCCCCTAGGCGGTGCCAGGGAACTTCATCTTTATGGGCTTCGAAATGCCGCCTGCTTCGCTCGGCCCAGCGCAGCGTCAGTTCCATCGACGCCCGCATACGGTCGCGACCAGCCGGGTACTCGGTGCATTCGTCGAAAGCCATAATGATGTCTGCGCCCAGGCCGATTTGCGCATCCATCGCGCTCTCCGGGCTGAAGAAGTGCGAGGACCCATTCAGATGCGAACGGAACGTCACGCCTTCCTCGGTGACTTTGCGCAGCTCGTTAAGGCTGAAAACCTGAAAGCCGCCAGAGTCGGCGAGAATCGCGCGGGGCCAGGCCATGAAGCGATGGAGTCCGCCCAACTTGCGGACTTGTTCGACTCCCGGCCTGAGGTAAAGGTGATAGGTGTTTCCGAGAAGAATCTGGACCCCCAACTCCTCGAGAATGTCCTGCGAGAGGCCTTTGACGGAGCCCATTGTTCCGACCGGCATGAAGACCGGAGTTTCGACTTCGCCGTGAGGCGTGATCAGGCGGCCGGTACGGGCTCGGCCGGTGCGAGCTTCGATCTGGAAATCGATCGACACTATGGGGGATTGTAGCGGACTTGAAAACCGGTGAGCTTCGCTCACTGCCAAGACGAGGGTGTTCGGGGCTACGTGGTTTTTTCGAGTCGAAGAATCTCAGCCTTTATTTTGCTGTTTTCAATTGTCAGCCGGCCCACGGTTATCGGCAGCTTGAAGCGACTTGGCCCGGCGCTCCCCGGATTGAAATAGAGCACATCGTTCTTCCATTCCTGCTTGGGCAAGTGGCTATGCCCGTAGACGACGGCAGCGAAATTTGCCACTTCTGGCTTCAAGTCGAGGTCTTGAATGCTGTGCAGCACGTAGATGGATATCTCGCCGATCTCAAGAACGTTCGCAGCGGGAATCTTCTTCGCCCATGCCCCGTGATCAACGTTGCCGCGCACCACCGTGAGCGGCGCGATCGCGGCAAGCCTGTCGAGGATTTGCGGATCGCCAATGTCACCGGCGTGGATGATGTAGTCGGATCCCTGCAAAGCGGTAATAGCTTCCGGACGCAGCAGGCCATGGGTATCCGAGATCACGCCGATGATCACTGCCCGATTCTCGCCAAGCTCAACCGTTGGCCAGTTCCTTGGCCCGTTGCGCGGCTTTTACCACCGCTTTGATCAGCGTAACGCGCAGCTTGCCTTCTTCGAGTTCGAGAATGCCGTCGATGGTGCAGCCGGCGGGAGTTGTGACTGTGTCTTTCAGTTGTGCCGGATGCTCACCGGTTTCGAGCACCACCGTCGCCGCACCTAAGACTGTTTGCGCAGCCAGCAGCGTGGCAACATCGCGAGGCAATCCAACTTTCACGCCCGCTTCGGCGAGTGATTCCAGAATGATGTAAATGTAGGCTGGGCCGCTTGCCGACAAGCCGGTGACAGCGTCCATCAGTTTTTCATCGACGACTACGGTCCTGCCCACGACTCCGAAGAGCGTGCTCGCGATCTCCAGATGTTGCGCCGTGGCGAACTTTCCCTTGCACAACGCAGTCATGCCGCAACCCACGACGCACGGAGTGTTCGGCATGGCGCGCACTACCGGCACGGCGCGCTTCAAGACCCGCTCGATACGGCTGGTCGGAACCGAGGCGGCTACGGAGATGATGATTTGGTTCTTGGTCACGCTGGGGCGGATTTGCTCGACCACCTGGTCGACAATCTGCGGCTTCACGCAGAGCAGAATGATGTCCGCGTTGCGCGCGGCGGCGCGGTTGTCCGTGGTTACGGGAATGCCCAACTTCTTACTGAGGTTGCGCGCCTTTTCTTCGTGCTGAACGGTGGCGACAGTCGTCTTGGTCGAGAGCAACTGTTTTTCCAGGAGCGCTTTGAGCAGGATTCCGCCCATCTTTCCTGCGCCCAGGACGGCTACTCGCTTTTTTGAAAAATCGGATGCCATGACTTAACCTCAGCGGCTATAAAGCCGTCTTTATCGCAAAAATCGATCCTTGTCATTCCGAGGAGCGCAGTGACGAGGAATCTGATTTCTCTCAACGACGCAAGACCCGGATCCCGCGCGTTGCTTGGGGGGACAGGAACTCTCGCGGAGTCCGCTACAGGACCGCGCTCTTCTCTGCGACCAGCTTCTTGATCTTTTCTACGAACTCCGCGGCTGGCATGTCTTCGGTCTTCTCTTTACCGCGAATGCGGACGTTTACCTTTCCGGCTTCGGATTCCTTGTCACCGACAACAAGCAAGAAAGGAACTTTCTGCATGGCATGTTCGCGGATCTTGGCATTCATCTTTTCGTTGCGGGCATCGACTTCGACGCGCACACCGGTGGCCTTCAGTTGATGCGCGATTTTGTTCGCGTACTCAACATGGCGCTCGGCAATCGGAATCATCACGGCTTGAACAGGAGACAGCCAAACCGGGAACGCGCCCGCGTAGTGCTCGATCAGCACGCCGAAAAAGCGCTCGATCGATCCAAACAGCGCGCGATGCACCATCACCGGCTGTTTGCGCGTGCCATCTTCGGCGACATATTCGAGGTTAAAGCGCTGCGGGAGATTGAAGTCGACCTGTACGGTCGAAAGCTGCCAAAGGCGTCCGATCGCATCCACCAGTTTGATGTCAATCTTCGGCCCATAAAACGCTCCTTCGCCGGGGATCACCTTGTATTCGATCTTCCGTTGCTTGAGCGCATTTTCAAGCGAGCGGTTGGCCATGTTCCACTGCTCTTCCGATCCCAGAAAATTCTTGCGGTCATTCGGATCCCAAGTCGAGAGCTCGGTTTGGTACTGGTCGAAGCCGAAGACTTTCAGCACCTCGAGCGCAAAATCCAGGCAGCCGCCAATTTCGCTTTCGATCTGTTCCGGAGTGCAGAAGATGTGGGAGTCATCCTGAGTAAAGCCGCGAACCCGCAACAGTCCATGCATTACGCCCGAGCGCTCGTAGCGATAGACCGTCCCCAGTTCGCCGAGGCGTACCGGCAGATCGCGGTAGGACTTCAGCGAGTCTGCGTAAATCAGAATGTGGCCGGGACAGTTCATGGGCTTGAGGCGATACTCCGCGTCGTCGAGCTCCATGGAGTCGAACATATTCTGCGA
Organism: uncultured Acidobacteriota bacterium; assembly: GCA_963837015.1. Taxonomy (GTDB): domain Bacteria; phylum Acidobacteriota; class Terriglobia; order Terriglobales; family Acidobacteriaceae; genus JABDBE01. The sequence continues at coordinate 96,380 of CAWIMI010000004.1, forward strand.
GTAGTAACCTTCGTGGCCCGAAACGTGGAACAGTTGCCGCCGCACCACATGCGGGGTATAGACGAGCGAATAGCCGCGCTTGATGTACTCCGCGCGCATCCAGTCTTCCATCTCTTTGCGAATGATGCCGCCCTTGGGATGCCAGAAGATCAGACCGGGTCCGGCGAGTTCCTGAATGGAAAACAAATCAAGCTGCTGTCCAAGCACGCGGTGGTCGCGCTTCTTGGCTTCTTCCTGCTTGTTCAGGAAGTCGTCGAGGTCTTTTTTCGAGAAAAATGAAGTCCCGTAAATGCGTTGCAGTTGCGGATTCTTCTCGTCGCCCAGCCAGTAGGCCCCGGCGATGCTCAGCAGCTTAACAGCTTTGATCTTGCCAGTCGAAGGAATGTGCGGACCGCGACAGAAATCGGTGAACTTGCCGGTGCGATAAATCGAAATCTTTTCATCGGGCTTGGTGAATTGCTCGATGAAATGGCACTTCATGAAGTCGCCGTCCTTTTTAAACTCCTGGAGCCCCTGTTCACGAGGCAGAAATTCCCGCGCGTAGGGAATATTCTGCTGCACCAGTTCCTGCATCTTCTTCTCGATCTTTTCCAAATCCTCGGGGGTAAACGGAGTCGGGCGATAGAAATCGTAGAAAAACCCGGTTTCAGTGGCTGGGCCGTGTCCGAGCTTGGTCTCCGGGAAAAGCTCCAGAACCGCCGCTGCCAGCAGGTGGGCAGACGAGTGCCGGTAAACTTCGAGAGCCTCGGCATCACGATCGGTCAGGATGCGAAGATCGGTGTCTTTCTCCAGCGGCCGGGTGAGATCGATGAGATCGCCGTTGGTCTTTGCCACAAGCGCGGCGTCGGCCAACCGCTGGCCGATGGACTTGGCTACATCGAGCGCCGTGCCGCCTTTGGGTAGTTCTTTGACGCTCCCGTCCGGGAGCTTGATATGAATGCTGTCTGCCATAGGGGTCTGCTTCAGTATAAAGCACGTATGTGGTGTGGCGCGGGCGCCTTCGCCCGCGTAGTTTCGACCACGGTCATTGGCATCGGTCGCTTCGCTCACTGCCCGGGCGAGCCGCCCAGGGCTAACAGCCCGGGGTGCAAGTAGCGGATTTCCTGCGAGTCGGGCGACGTAGTCGGCTACGCGATCTCACGAAGCACTTGGCAACGGACGCGGAGATTCGGCTTCTGCAAAACCGCGCCTTATTTATCCGACACGGGAAGAGTAAGTACAGGGTCAAAACAAGGCTGCCGAAGCGGTTCTTCCACTCCCGCGGCGTGCCCGCGCCCAGCAGTTGGCGCAGGATCAGGCTTAGATTGAACGCGCCCACGTGGATCAGTTGCCGCTTCCAAATGTTTTCCTGTCCGCGCAGATGGCAGCGCCGCATCGCGCCCGTCTCGTAGCAGTGCGCGAAGCTGCGCTCCACTAACTCGCCGCGCCGCCGCAGTAAACTCTTGCCATACTCACCCCGCACCCGCCGCCGGTTGGCATACACCGCTTGCTGCTCGGCCTGTTTGCCCGCCCAGTTCCGCCGTCCCTTCTGTTTCTTCTCTGGGATGTAACTGCGCACGCCATACGCCTTCATCCGCCTCACCACCGCGCCGCTGTGATAACCCTTGTCGGTCACCGTCTCTTCGATGCCGGCCACGTTCACCTTCGGCGCTTCGTGGGGCCGCAACTCCGCCTCGCGCCCGACCTGCTCCGCCACCGCCATCCCGGCTTCGCACAGCGTCTCATCCAGCGTGGCCGGGTCGCCCTGATCGGCGCCTTGCAGCGTGACCGCCAACACCGCGCCCGTGTCCAGATCGACGGCGTGCTCGGCTTTGTGCGCCAGATGCGTGCGCCCATCCTTCATCTTCGCGATCCGCGCATCGCCATCCGCTGGGCTCTTCCACTCCTTATTCGACGTCCGCTTCTTGCGCTTGCGATCCAACCGCGCCAAGTCTTCCCGCGTCGGGGTCGCGATGCCCGAGGCCTTCGCCAGCCCCCGCAGAAACTCCTCGTAACTCTCGCCCGTGTCCCGCCGCACGATCGAGCGCATCGCCGCGTTCGCCTCCAGCGTCGTCGCATCAATCGCGATCCGCTGGCCTTTCAGTAACCCACGATCGGCCAGCACGCCCAACACCCAGCCGAATACTTCGCGATGCGTGTCCAGATCAATCAGCCGCCGCGTGCGCGAAATCGTCGAGTGATCCGGCGTGTACTCGTCCAGCGCGATGCCCACAAAACGCCGCAGGGCCAGCGAGTCCGCCAACCGCCAGGCAATCCCGCGCTCCGCTCCGATGCCCTCGAAATACCCGATCAGCAGCGCCCGAAAGTAAATCCCCGGCGTCAGCGACGGACGCCCGTTCTTCTCGGCATAAAACTTCGCGCACCGGCCCTCGACAAACTCGTCGAAGCCCTCGGCCTCCAGCAACTCATTCAAACGCTGATAGAACGGATGCCCCGGAGCTGATGCCAACTCCGTGTGCGCGATCCACAAATCTTCTTGCTTCTCCCGCTGCTTGCGCGTCCCCATCGCCATGCGCCGATTCTACAAACCAAGCCTGTGGATACCTCAACACTTTCTGGTCACGAATCCGAACTTGCACCACGGGCTGCTAAGTGATTCCAACCAAGCTTGACCGTTCTTCGGCTTCAAATTTAAGCTGATATCTCACCTCTTGCTGGTTCTTACGTCTATCAGATTGGCCCCCCGAGCCTCACTCGAACCCAGATGGAAGGAATCAACCATGAATCATAAGAAAATTGCAGAGCTGTGGTATGTAGTCGTGCTGGTTTTATGTTTAGGAACCGGCGCCGTTCAAGCGCAGACCCTTACTCCAAACGCTTCCAGCACTCTGGCGGGCACGCCCGAAGCTTTCCTGGCATCCTGCCGCAGCGATCTCGATTTGACCAAGAAGCAAGTTGCGGAGATTAAGGCGACCAAGTCTCCGCGCGATGCCATGGCCACACTGCAGGCGTTCGATACCACGATCCTGGTTGCCAGCGACGCTGCCGCCCGCGCCGGTCTTGCTGAGCAGGTCCATCCGTCGAAGCCGTTCCGCGATGCGGCACAAGTCTGCGAACAGGAAGCCAGCCAGCTGCTCACCGACATCTCGCTCGATAAGGAAATGTACAACGTCCTGGCCTCGCTCGACGGTTCCAAGCTCGACAGCGCTGGCACTTATTTTTTGCGGACCACACTTCGCGATTACCATCGCTCGGGCGTCGATCGTGACGATGCCACGCGGGCGAAGATCCGGCAACTTCAGGACGAACTGGTGAAGATCGGCCAGGAGTTTGATCAAAACATTCCTGCAGACGTGCGCACAATACAGCTGGAGCCATCGCAGTTGGACGGTCTTCCGGAAGATTACAAGCAGTCCCACAAGCCAGACGCCTCCGGCAAGGTAACGCTCAAGACCGATAACACGGATTACATACCCTTCCGGGAATATGGCACCAATGAAGCGGCGCAAAAAGCTTTCTACGAGGCGTACGCGCAGCGCGCTTACCCCAAGAACATCGAGGTGCTATCGCGCTTGCTGCAGAAGCGTTATGAGTTGGCCACGGTTCTGGGCTATCCAGATTGGGCGGCCTATGTCACCGAAGACAAGATGGTTGCGACCAAGCAGAATGCGGCGGATTTCATCGAGAAGATTACCGTAGCATCGCAGGCCAAGTCGCAGGGGGACTACGACCAGCTACTCGCCTATAGACGGCGTCGGGAGCCGAACGCGACTACGGTCGACGTTTGGAATTACCACCATTTCCTACACGAAGCGACCATCGAAAAGTACGGATATGACTCTCAATCCGTGCGTCCCTACTTCGAATACACCCGCGTTCTGCAAGGGATCCTCGACCTGACCAGCCAAATGTATGGCATTACTTATAAGCGCGTGACGAACGCCCAGGTCTGGCATCCGGATGTCGCGGTTTACGACGTGTTCGATGGCGGCAAGTTGCTTGGCCGGATTTATTTTGACATGTTTCCACGCGCCAATAAATACAAGCACTATGCAACCTTCAACCTCGCCACCGGCAAAGAAGGATTCCGCCTGCCGGAGTACGTGCTGGTTTGCAACTTCCCACAACCCACCGACGGCCCCGGCCTCATGGAACGCGATGACGTAATTGTGTTCTTCCACGAATACGGGCATCTGCTGCACGGGATCTTCCGAGGGAACACGAAGTGGGCGACAGGGGATCTTGAGAACGACTTTATCGAAGCTCCCTCGCAGATGTTCGAGGAGTGGGCGAAAGATCCGGCTGTGCTCCAAACCTTCGCCCGCAATTACAAGACGAATGAGCCGATTCCGACCGAACTGGCAAAAAAGGCCGAAGCTGCGGATGAATTTGGCCGAGCGCTCGGTGTGCGCATGCAGATGTTCTACGCAGCCATCAGCCTTGATTACTACAACCGCGACCCGCAAGGGCTGGATACAACTAAACTGATGGCCCAGTTGCAGGAGCGTTACACGCCCTTCAAGTATGTGACCGGCACACACATGCAGGCTGCATTCGGCCACCTCAACGGCTACTCCGCGGTTTACTACACTTACATGTGGTCTCTGGTGATTGCGAAAGACATGTTCACGGAGTTTAAGCAGGACGGGCTGACCAATCCTGTGATCGCGAAAAAGTATCGCGATACCGTGCTCGCAGCCAGCGGCACGAAGCCGGCCGCCACAATGGTGAGCGACTTTCTCGGCAGGCCGTATTCGTTTAAAGCCTACGAAGAGTGGCTCAACGGAAACTGAGCACGCTCTTGCAACACGTAAGGGCGGACGTCTTCGTCCGCCCCGGCGGCAATGTTCCTGTTTGATTTCTTGCTCGCAACCCAGACCAGGCGTCTGGGTCTACGTGATTCTCGCTTTTACCAGCCCACCTTCTGGCCTTTATTTTGCTCATCCAGCCATTTTTGCAGTGGGGCGAAGTAGTCGAGTAACGCGCTCGCGTCCATCTGGCGCTGTCCGGTCAAGGCTTCTAATGCGTCTGGCCATGGTTTGCTCTGGCCCATCTCCAGCAACTTGTTGAATTTTGCGCCGGCTTCTTTCGAGCCGTAGAAGGTGCAGCGATTGAGTGGGCCCGTGTATCCCGACGCCTGACACAAAGCACGATAGAACTGGAACTGCAGAATCCGCGCCAGGAAGTACCGCGTGTACGGCACATTGGCGGGCACGTGATACTTGGCTCCCGGATCGAAATCCGCTTCGCTGCGGGCAACCGGCGGGGCGACGCCTTGGTATTTCAGCCGAAGATTCCACCAGGCTTTATTGTAGTCGGCAGGAGTAATTTCCCCGGAGAAGACCTTCCATCGCCACTGATCGATCATCAGACCGAAGGGCAGAAACGCCACCTTGTCGAGGGCCTGATTCAGCAGCAGGGGAATATCGCTCTCGGCTGAAGGCACTTTGCCCAGCAGTCCAATCGTCCTGAGGTACTCAGGGGTGATTGCCAGCGCGATGGTGTCGCCGATGGCTTCGTGGAAGCCGTCGTTTGCGCCGTTTTTGAACAAGAAAGGCTGGTTCTCGTAGGCGCGCTGGTACATGTTGTGTCCAAGTTCGTGGTGAATAGTGACGAAGTCGACATCGCGAATCTGGATGCACATCTTGACGCGCAGATCGTCGAAATTATCGATGTCCCAAGCGCTGGCATGGCAAACCACATCGCGGTCCCGCGGCTTGGTTAGAAGCGAACGCGTCCAAAACGTTTCAGGCAACGGCGCGAAACCCAACGATTTGTAAAAGCCCTCGCCATACCGCACCATGCCCTTGGCATCGAGGTTCTTGGCTTGCAGCAACGCGGTCAGATCGTAGCCGCGGCTCTTCTCATCCAGGCCGAGGATGGGGAAGATGTTGCCCCACTCCTGGGCCCAGGGGTTCCCGAGCAGGTCGGCGGGAATGGGACCGTCCGGGGGAACCACTTGCGGGCCGTACTTCTGCACCAGCCGCGCCCGGACATAAGTATGCAGAGAAAGATAAAGTGGACGAACCTGCTGCCATAGCCGCTCAACTTCGGCGCTAAACTGCTCCGGAGTCATGTCATAACCCGCGCGCCACAGAGCGCCTGTATCCTTGAAGCCGAGTTCCTGGGCTCCCTGGTTTGAGAGTTGGACAAAGCGCGCATAGCGTTGGCGCATGGGAGCACCAACCTTATGCCATCCCACCCAGAGATCTTTCAGTTCGTTGGGATCGCGGCTCTCCCCCATGATCGTTTCAATGGCTGTGATGTCGAGGCAGTTATCTGCCTTGGGGCAGTACTTGCCCTTGCCGTAATCGCCGTCCATTGAGACCGCGATTTGTGTCATCTCTTTTCGCAATGCCGGATCCTTCGGAGCGGGCGCAGTCAGAGACAACCGCAGCAGCATGAATTGGCGGGCCAGCTCCGGCGGAAGCGAAAGGCCATCGAACTGCTTCGCCTGCTCGATCAGCTCTGTGGTGGCCGCTGTGAGTTGATCCTGAGCATCGGCCGACAGCGCTTGCGTGTCATCGGTAATGAAGTTTTCCTGCACCCAACTGGCGCGGGCCGCTTTGACTTCGATGTCATTAAGGCGTGCCTGAGCCTGTTTCATGAACTGTTCGGCGTCGGCGACTGTGGGTTTTGAAGCGGCGTGAGCTTGAATGACAACGAGAGATGAAAATAGAAATAGCAGAACGCGTAATTTCATTCCGATTCCTCCGGTTGAGCATTATGAATGAGCGGAAGAGAATTGTCAGGTTTCTGGTGGGAAAAGGTGATGTCAAGCTGCTTGTGTAAATAGGTTGAGGGTGCGGGTTTTCCATTCCAGGTTGAATCTCTGGAAGATGGAGTAGATGATTCGATCGACGCTTTCTACGTTGACAAAGCACACCATGGGCCGGGTGCGGCGGCGCACTTCGACAAAGCAGCGCTCAATCACGTTGGTGGTGCGCAGCTTGCGCCACAGGTGCCGGGGAAAAGCGAAGAATGACAGCAGTTCCGGCAAGTCGCGTTCCAGTCGGCTCACCATCGGCCCGTACGCTCGCTGCCAACGCGTGCGGAAACGGCGAAATGCGGCTTCTGCCTGAGACCGAGATTCGGCCAAGTAAATGGCCTGGGCCCCGGCCTTCACCTCGTCGTAGTCGCGCTTCCGTGCTTTCTCCAGAATGTTGCGCATCTTATGGACCCAGCAACGCTGATGCCGCACCCGCGGATAGACGGTGCGAATCGCCGCCGCCAAGCCGGCGCAGCCGTCGGTGAGAATCAGGCCGAGCGATCGGCCCTCCAGACCGCGCTGATACAGATCCTGCAGCAGCCCCTCCCAATCCGCTTGGCTTTCGCCTTGGCTGCGCAAGAAAGCCAGCAGGTGACGGCTGCCATCGCGCCGGATGCCATACGCCACCAGCATCTGCACCTGTTTGCGCCCCGTGGGTCGCCGCACTCGCAAGCTCACTCCATCCAGAAACAGATAGGCATAATCGTCGCTCAATCGGGCCTGATGAAACTGGCGCACCGCTTCATCCAGATCCCGCGTCAGCTTCGACACCGTCTGTGCGCTCACGGTTTCTCCCGTGATGCTGGCCACCACCCGACCCACTTGCCGGGTACTGATGCCCCGCAAAAACGCTTCCCGGATCAGCAGCGAGACTTCTTCCGCCCGCCGCTGAAATCGCCTCAGCCCCACCGGCAGAAAGCTCTTCTCCCGGGTGCGCGCGATGCGCAGCCGGATCGTTCCGAACCGGGTCACGAAATCCCGCTCGTAGTAGCCGTTGCGATAGATGCGGCGCCGCCCGCGGCGCCGTTCATAGCGTCCCGCCCCGGAAAACCGGTCGCGCTCCCGCTCCGACTGCAGCTCGAAAAACCGCTGCCACGCCACTTGCGTCTGCCCATACAGATCGCCCCAGAAACTCTCTTTCATCTCTGCCAGAAAATGTTGGAAATGCTCCGTGATCGGGATTATCTTCGCCATGGGTGTAGGTCTCCTCTTCGGAAAGGCTTTAGCTTGCGAGGCCAAAGCCAACTTACACCCTCTCGCTTTTTACACAATCAAAGTTACGTCACCGCGGGAAAACCTGCATAACGAGGCATTCGAAATTCTTCGCTATAGAGACGTAGCTAGCTACGTCTCTACGGAAGTTTGGGGATGAAATTCAGCGTGAGTATCGCCGCAGTAGAGATCTTCCATCGCGCGGTGAACCTTGGCTGACAACTCTTCCATCTCGCGCAACGTATATCCGGCGGTTGGAATCGGCTCGCCCACTCGCATTTCCAGCGGGCGGGACTTGATGTGGTAGGTGTTCATCGGAAGCAGTTCGTAGGTTCCAACCAGCACGACGGGCACGATGTCCACTTGGGCCTTGATCGCCAGGTAGAATGCTCCCGGCATGAACGGCTTGATGTTGCCATCCGGGGTTCGGCCGCCTTCCGGAAAAATCACCAGCGGCAGGCCGGCTTGCAGGCTCTTCACCGCTGACCGGATGTGCGCAATCGAACGTGTGGGCTTTTGTTGATCAATGCAAACTTGCCCGGACCGTCTCAAATGCCATCCGACGATTGGGTACGAGAGCAGTTCTTTCTTGAACAGAATCCGGAATTCGAAGGGCAAATAAACGTAGAGCACAGGAATGTCCAGAGCAGAGGCGTGGGTCACGGCGTAAACGTGCGGCTTAGAGGTGTCGATCTTTTCCAGGCCGGTGACCTTCACCGGAGAAAGGATCGTCTTCATGATCAGCCAGGACCAGAAGCGCGCAAAGCCGTGCAGGATACGGCTCTTCTCGCCGAAAAGAGAAACCGGAACGGAGACAATCCCGAGGACGACGGTGTACAGCCAAATCAGCGGATCAAAGATGAAATACGAGCGTAGGCGACTCAGCCAACCATATCTCCTGCCGGCGGTGACCGGCGGGGTCACGTCTTTTTGTGCAAGCACAGTTATTGCATCCGAACGAACGCGCGCGGATAAGGGCGCTTCGCCTTGCGTTTGCTCGCTGACCGATGTGTGCAGTTCCGGCATTTTAAAAGCTTAAACCTTTACCCCTAAGATCCGCATGGCCTCTCCAACAATGTATATCGAACCCGTTATAACTACTATGCCTCGGGGACCAGCGAGGGAACGAGTTCGATCAAGGGCGGCAGCCACGTCGATTGCTTCTTCGATGTCAGTTGCCGTGCGTGCGGCTGCTTCTCGAATCTCATCCGGCGTGGCCGAGCGCGGATTGTCGGCGCGTGTGGCAATGACGTGCTCTGCGAGCGGGAAAAGAATCTCCGCGATCTCGCTGATTGCTTTGTCGCGCATTGATCCAAAGATGAACGTGAGCGGACGGTCTTCATAGCAAGTGGAGAGAGCGGAGCGCAACGCCCATGCCCCTGCTGGATTGTGCGCCACATCGAAGATGTATTCGGGAGCGCGGCCCTCGGGTGGCAGCACCTGGAAGCGTCCGGGCCAACGGGTTTCGCGAATCCCGCGTTCGATTGTATCCGCCGTAATCGTGAATCCTTGATGGCTGAGAACTTCTGCCGTCGCAATTGCCAGCGCAATGTTTCGCAGTTGATGCCGGCCGACAAGCCGAGTATCTACCAGGATCTGTTTCCCCATGACCTGCATCGGATATTCAAACGTCAGAAGCGATTCCGCCTCGCGGTTTTGCTTCGTTGGTATTGGAGTTGGGTCGGGTTGTTTCTCCAAGTCGGAACTCATACCCTGAGCGGCACTTTCGTTGCGCCCCGCGGACCTGAATGTGCGCACGAGATAGTCGCCGCTGCCCGGAGACACTGGCGGAATGTAAGGCACTGCGCTGACGCCTTGGGCTCCTAATTCCAGAATCGTGTTTCCGATCACGTCATTCGCCTGGGATTGCTGCGGCAGGGTCACGACCACTCCGCCGGGCCGGATGATTCCGGCTTTCTCGCGCGCGATCTCGGCTACCGTGTTGCCCAGAAACTTCTGGTGGTCGAGCGAAATGTCGGTAATCACGCTCACGCGCGGTTCGATCACGTTGGTCGCATCCAGCCGACCTCCCATGCCCACTTCTAACACCGCGATTTCGACTTTGTTTTGGGCAAAGTACTCAAATGCAATCGCCGTCAGCATCTCGAAGAAGCTGGGATGCCAGGGCAACTCGCCTTCTTCCACCAGGCGCTCGGCGGTGCGATCGACCACGTCGTGCAGCAAGGCGAACTCGTCGTCGCTGATCTCCGTCCCATTGATTCGAATCCGCTCGTTGATCCGCACGAGGTGTGGCGACGTGTAGAGCCCGGTGCGCAAGCCCGACGCTCGCAGGATGGAGGCGAGGGTCGCCGCTGTCGAGCCCTTGCCGTTGGTTCCGGCAATCAAGACACCCGGAAACTTTTGTTCGGGATGATTCAAGGCTTCCAGCAGGACCCGCATGTGCGCCAAGTCAAACTTGTGCGATGAGGTTTGCGTCAGCTCGTGACCGAGCGCGTACATACGTGCAACCGCGGTTTCGTAGGACATGGGCATGCTACAAGCTTTCAGATTACCAGTTTGCCGTTTGCGATTCGGAGTTTGCCTCAATCCAGAAGCTAATGCGGGAAGATACTACCTGAATGGAGTGGGAAGCCATCTGGCTGAAAGCTCAGGCAGCCGCCATAAATTCGAGCGCGCGCCCAACATAGGACTTCAACTGCTTGCGGGGCACAACCGCGTCAAGCATGCCGTGCTCCAGGAGAAATTCGCTGCGCTGAAATCCGGGAGGCAATTTCTGGCGGATCGTCTGTTCAATTACACGTGGCCCGGCGAATCCGATCAAAGCTCCCGGTTCGGCGATGTTCAAATCGCCCAGCATGGCGAACGAGGCAGTCACGCCACCGGTGGTGGGATCGGTCAGCACCGAGATGTACGGCACGCGAGCTTCATCCAGTCGAGCCAGCGCAGCGGAGATTTTAGCCAGTTGCATAAGGCTGATCACGCCTTCCATCATGCGTGCTCCGCCGGAGGCCGAAACAATGATGATGGGGGCCTTGGTGTCCGTCGCCTGCTCGATGGCTCGAGTAATCATTTCCCCTACCACTGCTCCCATGCTTCCACCGATAAACGAGTACTCCATGGCACTCACAATCACTGGGCGTCCATTGAGCTTGCCGCGCGCGTTGATGACTGCATCTTTCAGGCCCGTGTCGGCCTGTGCCTGTTCCAGCCGTGATGAATAGGTTTTCAAGTCGGCGAACTTCAAGGGGTCGGTCGAGACCAGGTTACCGTCGAAAACCTCGTACTGATTGTCGTCCATGAGCTGGGCCAGGCGGGTCCGGGCGTCAATGCGAAAGTGCTTGTCGCACTTCGGGCAAACATTCAGATTTTCTTCGAGATCCTTTTTCCAGATGATTTGGCGGCAGCTTTCACACTTTACCCATAGGCCCTCGGTGCGGACTTTCTTTTCGCCGGTGGCATCCAGGTCGCCGGATTGTCGTTTGAACCAGGTCATAGCGATTCAGTAATTTAGTATTCGATTCCTCTCTGCGCCATCACGCCCTTTTCATAGGCATGCTTCACCTGCCGCATTTCTGTGACGGTGTCGGCCAGTTCGACGATTGCCGGGTGCGCATTCCTGCCGGTCAAGATAACATGAACCATCTCTGGCTTGTTCTTCAGGCGCTCGGCGACCTTCGTTGGATCAAGCATCCCGTAGCTGATGGCGTAGTTAATCTCGTCAAGAATCACCAAGTCCCAGGCGCCGGATTGGATCGCCCGCTCGGCCTCGCCCCATGCGTCTTCAACCATCTTTACGTCTTCCGGATCCGGCTTCTCGGTCCCGACTTTCACGAAGCCTCGGCCCATTTGTTTCATGACGAACTTATCTCCGAATGCCTGCACTGCATCCAGTTCGCCGTAGTGCCAAGAGCCTTTGAGGAATTGCAGCATTAGCACTTTCATTCCCTGGCCTACGGCTCGCAGAGCCGTTCCCATGGCAGCTGTGGTCTTGCCCTTGCCCGGGCCGGTATTCACGATGATCAGACCGCGGCGGATGTCCGGCATACTTGGGAATAATTGATTGTACCTTCTTCGGGCGGTTGGCAGGGTCTGGTGGGGCTCGGCCTACAATCTTCCACATTTATTTTGCGCGATCGGTTTCGGGAGTCTGTTTACTCTTTCGTCAGCCGGTACCCCCTCCCCCCCTCGATCTTTTGGAATCATGGGGTTAGCGCCACACTACCACCAAGATCTCTGAGTTCAAAGGAGTTATGCGCAAAATCTTCCGCACAAAGGAGTTAGCGGCTTTTACCATTATCTTCGGGCTGATGCTACAGGTACAGGATTAACTGGGATCGCGCATGAAAGTCAAGGGAAAGATGGGGCGAAATCGAAAGGCATTTCCATTTTGGGAACAACGCGCAGAAATCTGCGGATAAGCAGGGGGGCCCGGAATTCCTATCCCCGTTGGCCAGAGGCGGGCATGGGAACGGAGGGCCGGGTCCGGAGCACGACATTTGCTTCCGATTCGATGAGTGTAATGGCGAGTTGGTGTTGAAAAACTCGGTTTGGAAGACGCATTTTCCCTCAGGGGAGTTTCTTCCGGTTGGTGTTTTTTCTTGCGGTAGTCTGGCTTACGCGGTTGCCATCGCTGGTTGCGATCTCCTATTGAGGAACCGCACCAGTCGTTTCAGGTTCTGTGCCACGGCCGCGAGGTAGAACTGCTCACGCACGAACTTGATTCTGCGTAAGCGCAAGCGCCGCAATCCAATCAGGTTCTTTAGTTCCGAGAACAGCGCCTCCACTTTCCGTCGCTTGCGTAGCGCCACGGCGAACTCCGGGGTCTTGGCTACCTCCTCGGCCTTCTGTCTTGCCGCTTCACAAGTATGAATCGCGATCGTACGGAACTTGCCGCGCGTGCACTGTGGCTTCTGCTCACATCCTCGACAGCGCTTAACCGTCGAGTAGTACCGGTGCGCACGGTTCCGTTTGTTAATACCCACATAGTTCAGGGGCTTGCCTGCGGGGCACAGATAGCGGTTTTCTTCCGGCACGAAAGTGAACTTCTCGACCCCGTAGAGATCAGGGGGCGAGTTCGGACCTTCCTTCACGCGAATGTAAGGTGTAATCCCACGTTGATCGAGCCATTGCAGCATTTCCCCGTTGCCGTAGGTGTTATCGGCTGCCACCCCCTTGGGCCGCCGACCATATCGTTCGCAGTAGCGATCGATCATAGCGCGTGCCGCCGCACTCTCCTGACTTAAACGCGCGGCCGTCGCTTGCACCCCCACGATCACACAGCTTTCATTGTCGATCAGATAGTTATCGAAATAACCCAGTTCGGCCGCACGATTTCCCTTGGTCAGGTACGTCGAATCCGGGTCGGTGGTCGACACCTTGTCTTGCTGATGGAGGGGCTCGCCATCGCCGTTCTCCTGCTCCAGTTCTTCCAGGTACTTCCGCGCCCCATAGTTCACTTGCGCTGCCTCCGTGAACTGTTCGCGAGGAATACGACTGTGGTGGCTCGCGTTCGCCATGATGAAGCTGCCATCGACCGACATCTGCTCGCCCTCCACCAGACCCGCCGCCATGCACTGCTCTACGATGCGCTCAAACAACTCCTGAAACAGGTTCGTCTCCTGAAAGCGGCCATGCCGATTCTTGGAGAACGTCGAGTGATGGGGAATCTCCTGCTCGAACCCTAACCCGGTGAACCAGCGCCACGCCAAGTGCATGCGCAGTTCTTCCAGCAACTTTCGCTCACTGGTGATGCCGTAGAGATACCCCAGCAACAGGATCCGCAACAACACTTCGGGATCAATCGACGCTCGACCGGTTTCGCTGTACGACGCACGCAACTTCTCCCGCACAAAATCGAAACTGACGTAGCGGTCGATGAAACGTAACAAGTGGTTTTCAGGAACCTGATCTTCGATGCGGAAGTAGTAGAACAGCGACTCCGAACGGTCGTGTTGCCCCATCATAAGCAGCCAGCCTCCGAGAATGGCGATTGCCTGCAGCATCACTAACTCTCGTCTGCTTATAACTGGCTCTTGTCGCCCTCGCAAGCACCAACTCGGTGACTTTTTCAACACCAACGCGATGTTACGACAGTCAGCGCTGGCTTTGCGCTGTGATGATCTTCGCCGTCACCGCACATCAAGATGTGATCTCTGTTACTGACATGACGCGCTCATTCGCGTGTCATTAATATGTCCAGCGCCTCTCCGAAGAGCAGTTTCCGCCGGTTGCAAACGCAGCACCCCCTGAGGCGGACGACCAGAAATCCGGGGGAACAAGTTTCGTCAGAGCAATTCATCTTTCGGAGGTCGGTCATGAAACGAATCAGCATTTTGGTTTTGATCTTATGCACGTGCTTCGCGTCCGCAGCATGGGGTCAGCAGCCAACGGGCAAGAACTGGGCCCAGTTCCACAGGCATAACATGCATCGCTCGAACCCGTATGACAAGGTGCTTAACGTCAATAACGTTGGGAGCCTCAGCTTGAAGTGGAGCTATGCCACCGGCGACAGCGTGTATTCCTCGCCCGCACTGGCGAATGGGGTGGTGTATGTCGGCTCAGTCGACGGCAACGTGTACGCGCTGAAGGCCAGCACCGGGGCCAAGCTGTGGAGCTACGCCACCCGCGGGCGGGTGTATTCCTCGCCCGCACTGGCGAATGGGGTGGTGTATGTCGGCTCGGACGACTACAACCTGTACGCGCTGGACGCCAAGACCGGCGCCCTGCTGTGGAGCTACACCACTGGGGACATCGTGGGCTCCGCGCCCGCCGTGGCCAATGGGATAGTTTATATCGGCTCGGGGGACGGTAACGTATACGCGCTAGACGCCAGCACCGGCAGGCTGCTGTGGAGCGCCACCTGCGGCGCCACCTGCTGGCCGGAGGCGTCCTCCCCCGCGGTGGCGAATGGGGTGGTATATGTTGGCTCGTATGACAGCAACGTATACGCGCTAAACGCCAGCACGGGCGCCTTGCTGTGGAGTTACGCCACCAACAGCCATGTGTATTCCTCGCCTGCGGTAGCGAATGGGGTGGTGTATGTTGGCCCGGACGACGACGGCAACGTGTACGCGCTGAACGCCCGCACCGGCGCCAAGCTCTGGAGCCACACGACCGGCTGGGGGTATTCCTCGCCCGCGGTGGCGAATGGAGTGGTTTATGTCAGCTCGTCGCTCCACAACGTGTACGCGCTGAACGCCAAGACCGGTACCAAGCTGTGGAGCTACACTACCGGCAGCTCGGTGGAGTCCTCGCCCGCAGTGGCGAATGGGGTGGTGTATGTGGGCTCGGATGACAAGAAAGTGTACGCGCTGAACGCCCACACCGGCACGCTGCTGTGGAGCTATACCACGACCGGCTATGTGGATTCCTCGCCCGCGGTAGCGAACGGAGTGGTTTATGTCGGCTCGATGGACGGTAAGATTTACGCCTTCGGTCTGAATAGTCAGAAGTAATGTGGGCCGGAAAAATCGAGGCGATTTCCAAACGCCCGGGCCGGCTTCGAGCTGCCTCGTCTGAGCATGCTTCACTCGGACATTAACCTCAAAGTTTCCCCGGGTCGCAACCACTGGTGGGGCTCGGAACGAAGAGGCTTATGAACATAACTGTCTCAAACGCTGTTCCAATCTTCCGCCAAAAGGTTTCGTGCTGGCGGGAGTTGGATAGAAACCGGGACCGGAATGACTCATAACAGCTACGGGAATGTGGCGGGAGGAAGAAAATGACACATGCAAAGAGTGTTCTCTCTAAGACCGCGTATTGCAACCGATTGGAATTATTTTGCGCCAGTGCGTCACTGATACTGACAGTGCTCATGCTGGTGGTCGCTGGCGGCGTCACCGCTGCCGGTGCCCAAACCTACCCCGTCAACAACTCCGGAGCCGACGGTGGAGTCCGGCCAAGACCCGTCGGGGACCACAGCATTCAGCATGTAGTAATCGTCTTCCAGGAGAATCGTACGCCCGACAATCTGTTTCATGGTTTGCCGAATGCAGACGTTGCCAATCGTGGGTTGAATTCGAAGGGCCAACTTATTGCGTTGACCCCGAGCCCGCTGGCGATCAACTACAGCCCGCATCACGATCATCGATCGTTCCGGGTGATGTTTGACGGTGGTCGAATGGACGGAGCCGATAAGATACAGGTGAGTTGCTACTGGAAGGACGGGAAATGTCCGCCCGCCAATCCCCAATTCAAGTATGTCAGTCGATCCGACGTTGCTCCGTACTTCCAACTGGCGGAGCAGTATGCTTTCGCTGACCGCATGTTCCAGACCAACCAGGGACCGAGCTTTCCCGCGCATCAGTTTATTATTTCGGCACTTCGGCGCCGACCACAGACAGCGATTTGTTTGCCGCGGAGAATCCGGGTGGGATCGGAGATCCCAATGACAACACTGGCTGCACCGCCCCGCAGAGGGAATTCGTTAGATTGATCGATCCCCATGGCGACGAGAGTTTGGAACAGTACCCCTGCTTCGAGCATCAAACCCTGCCAGACCTGCTCGACGACGCGGGAATCAGCTGGCGGTACTATGCCCCGAACCCTCGTCAGATTTGGACAGCACCGAACGCAATTCACCATCTGCGTTTCGGGCCGGATTGGGACGCTGACATGGTTTTCAACCCCGCCCAAGTGTTGACCGACATCGCCAAGGGACAGCTTGCCAATGTGAGCTGGGTGATTCCCCAAGGAGGTGAGTCCGATCACGCTGGAGGAAACAAGGGTTTGGGACCTTCCTGGGTGGCGTCCATTGTAAACGCCGTCGGCAACAGCCCGTATTGGTTCGACACCGCAATCTCTTGGTCACGTGGGATGACTGGGGTGGTTGGTACGACCACGTAGCACCGCCCATCAAGAATTCCTATGAGTACGGATTTCGGGTCCCCCTGATCGTGGTTTCAGCCTACGCCAAGCCAGCTTACGTTTCGCACGTCACGCACGACTTCGGTAGCCTTTTGAAATTTACCGAGAAGGTTTTCGACTTGCCAACACTGGGATATGCAGACCAAGACGCCGACGATCTCTCGGACTGTTTCGACTTCAATCAAGTAGCGCGAAGATTTCAGAAGATTAAAGCGCCAGTCGACGCAAACTATTTCCTAAACGACCCGACCCCTCCGACGGATCCGGACGATGAGTAAAACGAAAATGCACCGACCAAAGGTTGGCCGAAAGAGATAGCGCAAGTTTGCGCCGTCTGTTCGCCCCTCTGCGATTGGGGTTCTGAGTGTAATCGGGAGTTGTTGTTGAAAAATCGCGTTGGTGTTGAAAAAGTCACCGAGTTGGTGCTTGCGAGGGCGACAAGAGCCAGTTATAAGCAGACGAGAGTTAGTGATGCTGCAGGCAATCGCCATTCTCGGAGGCTGGCTGCTTATGATGGGGCAACACGACCGTTCGGAGTCGCTGTTCTACTACTTCCGCATCGAAGATCAGGTTCCTGAAAACCACTTGTTACGTTTCATCGACCGCTACGTCAGTTTCGATTTTGTGCGGGAGAAGTTGCGTGCGTCGTACAGCGAAACCGGTCGAGCGTCGATTGATCCCGAAGTGTTGTTGCGGATCCTGTTGCTGGGGTATCTCTACGGCATCACCAGTGAGCGAAAGTTGCTGGAAGAACTGCGCATGCACTTGGCGTGGCGCTGGTTCACCGGGTTAGGGTTCGAGCAGGAGATTCCCCATCACTCGACGTTCTCCAAGAATCGGCATGGCCGCTTTCAGGAGACGAACCTGTTTCAGGAGTTGTTTGAGCGCATCGTAGAGCAGTGCATGGCGGCGGGTCTGGTGGAGGGCGAGCAGATGTCGGTCGATGGCAGCTTCATCATGGCGAACGCGAGCCACCACAGTCGTATTCCTCGCGAACAGTTCACGGAGGCAGCGCAAGTGAACTATGGGGCGCGGAAGTACCTGGAAGAACTGGAGCAGGAGAACGGCGATGGCGAGCCCCTCCATCAGCAAGACAAGGTGTCGACCACCGACCCGGATTCGACGTACCTGACCAAGGGAAATCGTGCGGCCGAACTGGGTTATTTCGATAACTATCTGATCGACAATGAAAGCTGTGTGATCGTGGGGGTGCAAGCGACGGCCGCGCGTTTAAGTCAGGAGAGTGCGGCGGCACGCGCTATGATCGATCGCTACTGCGAACGATATGGTCGGCGGCCCAAGGGGGTGGCAGCCGATAACACCTACGGCAACGGGGAAATGCTGCAATGGCTCGATCAACGTGGGATTACACCTTACATTCGCGTGAAGGAAGGTCCGAACTCGCCCCCTGATCTCTACGGGGTCGAGAAGTTCACTTTCGTGCCGGAAGAAAACCGCTATCTGTGCCCCGCAGGCAAGCCCCTGAACTATGTGGGTATTAACAAACGGAACCGTGCGCACCGGTACTACTCGACGGTTAAGCGCTGTCGAGGATGTGAGCAGAAGCCACAGTGCACGCGCGGCAAGTTCCGTACGATCGCGATTCATACTTGTGAAGCGGCAAGACAGAAGGCCGAGGAGGTAGCCAAGACCCCGGAGTTCGCCGTGGCGCTACGCAAGCGACGGAAAGTGGAGGCGCTGTTCTCGGAACTAAAGAACCTGATTGGATTGCGGCGCTTGCGCTTACGCAGAATCAAGTTCGTGCGTGAGCAGTTCTACCTCGCGGCCGTGGCACAGAACCTGAAACGACTGGTGCGGTTCCTCAATAGGAGATCGCAACCAGCGATGGCAACCGCGTAAGCCAGACTACCGCAAGAAAAAACACCAACCGGAAGAAACTCCCCTGAGGGAAAATGCGTCTTCCAAACCGAGTTTTTCAACACCAACGGGATTTTTCGACAGTTTGTGCCTTGGCTTCGTGCTGGGCGCTTGGCCATTACCGCACATCACGATGTGACCTCGGCTACTGACGGGCGGCGCGTATTCGTGTCTCATTAAGATGTCTCGCCCATCTTTTTGAGGTTCGTTATGAAACGCATCAGCGTGGTGGTTTTGATTCTATGTGCGTGCTTCGCGTCTGTGGCATGGGGTCAGCAGCCAGAGTGCAAAGCGCACACTTGGTGGAGCGAGTTCCACAGGCTCAACATGATGCGCTGGAACCCGTGCGAGAATGTGCTTAACGTCGACAATGTTGGGAGCCTCGGCGTGAAGTGGAGCCACGGGATCGTGCAGGTACGCGACAAGCCCGCGGTGGCGAACGGGGTGGTGTATGTCGGCTCGTCAGGCAACAAGGTGTACGCGCTGAACGCCAGCACCGGGGCCAAGCTGTGGAGCTACGCCACCGGCAGCTTTGTGGATTCCTCGCCCGCCGTGGCGAACGGGGTAGTTTATGTCGGCTCGTGGGACCGCAACGTGTACGCGCTGAACGCCAAGACCGGCGCCAAGCTGTGGAGCTACGCCACTGGCGGCTACGTGGAGTCCTCGCCCGCCTTGGCGAATGGTGTGGTTTATGTCGGCTCGGACGACGGCAACGTGTACGCGCTGAACGCCAGCAGCGGGGCCAAGCTGTGGAGCTACACCACTGGCTATGTGCATTCCTCGCCCGCCGTGGCGAATGGTGTGGTGTATGTCGGCTCGCTCGACAACAACGTCTACGCGCTGAACGCCAGCACCGGGGCCAAGCTGTGGAGCTACGCCACCGGCGCCTGGGTGTATTCCTCGCCCGCCGTGGCGAACGGGGTGGTGTATGTCGGCTCGGAGGACAACAACGTCTACGCGCTGAACGCCAAGACCGGGGCCAAGCTGTGGAGCTACGCCACCGGCAGCTCTGTGGATTCCTCGCCCGCCGTGGCGAACGGGGTGATGTATGTCGGCTCGGAGGACGGCAACGTGTACGCATTGAACGCCAAGACCGGGGCCAAGCTGTGGAGCTACGCCACCGGCAGCTCTGTGGATTCCTCGCCCGCCGTGGCGAACGGGGTTGTGTATGTCGGCTCGTCGTACCGCAACGTGTACGCGCTGAACGCCAAGACCGGGGCCAAGCTGTGGAGCTATGCGTACAAGCTCGGATGGATGGGTTCCCCTATCGTGGCGAATGGGGTACTTTACGTCAGCTCGTACCACGGCATGCTTTTCGCCTTCGGCTTGAAGTGAAGAGTCAAAAGTAGCGACCGGTGGCCCAGGGCCGTCTTCCTCGCTAATACCATGACCCGGGTTCGCGTCCAAAGAACGGAAAGACGGACAGGAAGCTGGGGCACCGAGCAGGCCCCAGCTTTGGCCAATGCTTCACCCGACTTCAATCTCAAAAGCTGTTCGAGTCGGTCGCAACACTGTCGGGCCCGGAACACTGAGGCTCACACGGATAACTGTCGCAACCAGGCCGTTACACTCAAAATCCCTCAATGAGTGTAACCGCGATATTTCGCCCGTTCGCGGATGGAAGTCATTTTGGGGACGACGACGCTTGTTTAGACCTGAATCGGACGAAAAAGAAAAATTCCAGTGACGTCGACTATTTTTTCGGAAAGTTCGGGTCGGCTTTGATCTCGCGAATCTGCTGAATATGCCGCTCAGCGTGAGTCGAGATTTCCAGCATCCATTGCCACGAATCGATTGGCTCCGTTTTTCCAAAGCTATGGGCGCGCAAGTCGTCGTTGGTAGTTTTGATGTATTCGATCATGGTTACACGCAGTGCCTGAAACTTTGCCATGGCTACTCCGAGGTCCTTGTAGGTTTCGACCTTCTCGTGCCCTCCCCCGGTTTTCGTATGCACCACACGATCGATTCCATACCACATGATATCGGCGTCGGTACTTGACGATTTTTTGCCCTTCATATCTGGTGGGGCCTTGACGGCATCCATCAGTTCACGCCAGTAGTCGGGTTCAGCAACCGCCAGATGGGAGACGCATTCCCGAATTGTCCAGCGATCGGGAGAGGCGCGGTACTCAAGCTGGGTAGGGGAAAGCCCGCGTACTTCCTCGGCCAGCATTTGTCCGGTCATTTCAAAGTGAACCAGTAAGTGCTCGCGGTCTTCGTCGGTCATTCCGCCGGTCTTGGCGACGGCGGAGAGGTATAAGGCAATCACAAATAGTGGCAACCATCGGAGGATTTTCATGGGGCACGCATCGTAACCAAACCCACCTCAGCTTATGAAAACGAAGAAATCACGGAGAGGCGCTCGCCAATTATTCTGAACATAACATTCTTAGCGACGGCGGCCCGGGGGCACCCGGCAAATGCTGATCTTAATTCCTGGCCCGAGCAATCGATTCGGATCCGGGACTTATCGCCGGACGAACCGGCCGTCGCTCTTAACGATCCAGGTCTTGCCATTGTCCGCCGACGTCGAATAGATGTGCCTGATGGTGTCGGGCGCCATGTTCTGCAGAACATTCGACGTAAGCAGCCGTTTGCCGGTGCTGTCGAGAACCCATCCCTGGAAGCGCATCGCTCCATCGCTATATGAGCCCTCCAAGTCGTTCGACTGGTTGGAATCGTCGTTCCATACCATCCGCCACAAATGCCGGTTAATGTCGTAGAACGACATACTCATCCCGGCAGAGCCGTTGACACTTGTCCACCGCTCGACGATTACGCATCCATCGTATTCGCGTGTGTTATGTAACTGGCCCTTGGACGGCGCCGTCGGCTGATTCCATGGCGTTGCATCGAACGTGCCGACCCAGAAATCGAAAGTGTGTACGTTCCGGCAGGGATATCGCGCATCGTCCGTCGTCGTCTCCGCTTGCTGGCTGGGTATCGGCGGGTTCTGTGCCTGATTGCGCGCTGCCGGTGGGAAGGCCAGAGCCAGCATGTAGACGAAGACCACCAGCCGCTTTGGTTTCATCTTTGATTTGACGGCCCGAATGGAGTATCGGTTAGCGGCGAAATCCGTTCTGATGCACACGTCGGGGTCAACTGCTGAAAACAGGCGATAGCGCAAGTTTGCGCCGTCAGTTCCCTAGCTGGGGTCTTGAGCGTAATTGATTCCATGACAATGTCGGCTCCCACGCCCGAGTAAACTTTGGTGGTGCAAAACCAACCAAAAGGCTCGGAGAAAGGAGCCGAACATGATCATTATAGGATGCGATTACCACCCGGGCTTTCAACAAATTGCGTTTGTGGATACCGACACGGGGGAGTTTCAGGAACGGCGACTGCAACACCGCGAAGAAGCGGAAAAGTTTTATCGCGATCTCGCGGCCCAGGGAATGCAGGTGCGCGTGGGGATGGAAGCCAGTGGACAGGCGCGCTGGTTTGAACGGTTGCTCTCGGAGTTGCACTTCGAGCTGTGGATCGGAGACGCAGCGGAGATCCGGACGAAGCGAGTACGCAAGCAGAAGACGGATCGCCAGGATGCGCAGTTGATTCTGCGGTTGATGCTGGAAGATCGCTTCCCAAAGATCTGGGTGCCCAGCTGGGAGAACCGGGATCTGCGGCAACTGCTGTGGCATCGGCATCGCATGGTGCAGGCGCGCACCCGGATCATGAACCAGTTGCAAGCGGTGGCGCTGAACGAAGGCCTGCGCTGCAAGAAGCGATTGTGGCGGGAGCACGGGCGGCAGCAACTGGAAGCGTTTCGCCTGGCACCGTGGGCCAGCCGGCGACGGCGCGATCTGCTGGAGCTGATGGATCGACTGAACCCGACCATCGCGGAGTTGAGCCAGGCGATCGAGCAGGAGGTGGGGAAGTGTCCCGAGGCGCAGCGACTGATGACGCATCCCGGAGTCGGTGCCTTGACCGGGTTGGCGTTCGTGTTGATCATCGGCCGCGCCGAACGGTTTCAGTGTGGCAAGCAGATTGCGAGCTATCTGGGACTGGTGCCGTTGGAGGACTCCAGCGGACAGCGGCGTCGGCTGGGACACATCACCAAACAAGGCAACTCTCTGTTGCGCTTCTTGCTGGTGGAAGCGGCGCAAGTTACGGTACGCAGCGACCCGGAATGGCGCAGCAAGTATTTCCACCTGGCCATGCGGCGCGGAAGGAAAATCGCGAAGGTCGCCATGGCCCGGAAGCTGGCGGTTCGCATGTATTGGATGTGGCGCAAGGGATGGAATTACGAGCAGTGGAAAAAGTTCGGTTCGCACGCGGGACAACCCGGACATCGCGATGGTGTGCAGTCGATCACCGAGTAATTGATTGGGTATCCCGCTCTCCTTTTGCGGGAGAGTTCGAAGTAGTAATCATGATCGCGGGTGTGACCGAAGAGATGCATGGGTCGGACTGAGTTCCTGACCTGAAAAAGGATTACGAGCGAGCCTACGGTTGGAAAGGCAACACCATCTAGGAGAGCGAAATGGCGCTCTTCTTTGAGTGCATGCAGTAGTGTGCTCGAAAAGTGCTTGACACGGGCCGACATTGTCAGAGACGCGATGTTCCGACAGTTGTTCCGCCTTCGTCGGCGATTTCTGGACCGGTTGCCTCCCCCTCATTCTCTCCATGCATTCAGTTCTTCTGGGGTTGCTCCTGTTCCAACTGTTTCAGTTTTTGCTCCATCAGCATCTTTTCCTGCTGCTTGGTTAATTTGGGAAACAGGAACGCAAGCTGCAACCGCATGCTCCAGGGCGAAGCTCCCGGGGGATGGACGGCGTTGCCATAAAACTGTGCGCTGATATTCACCGGCTGGAATCCGAGCTTCATGATTCTTCCGATGCCGCCGCCGAATGGCGCTACCCATCGACCGCTGTTGCTGACTTCCCAGTTCGCGGTGATGATTGGTTGAGAGGTCAGGTACCAGCCTTTTTTCATGTTGTAGTTGACGAAGTACTGCACCAGCATTTGATTGATCGAGGGACGGCTGCCCGAACCAGCGACCGACCAGATGTTGTTGGCGAGCACGCCCAGCACGAAATGGCCTGGCATGGCCAGAGCGACGACGTTGGGCCCGATACCAAGCTTGCCTTGTCCCAGGTACTGGCTGGTCGCAGTCGGCAATTGAAAGATAGGGCCTGCGCCCCAAATCAGCTTGTGCGGTTTGCTCGGCGAGAGCAAAAATGTGGGCTGCATGTCGCCCAGGCCGTAGACGCCAGTCTGAGGCGCGGGAGCTGCCGCAGGAAGCGGCTGATAGATGATGGGAGTGATCCAGCGAATGATCAGGTTCCAATTTTCGCTGGCTTTCACTGGAATTACGGGCTGGATGTTCAACACATCTTGGGTGCGGTATCCGGGATCGATGCCGAAGTTGTTGTTGTTCTGCACGGGAACGCTGATGAGACTGGCGACGGGGTTCTGCGCCGCTTTTCTCAACTCGTCAGCATTGCTTGCCGCCGCTGGCGTCTCCTGCGTGGCGACTTGAGTTCCCGCCGGTGCAACGGGCGTGTCTTGTGCCACCAATGATCCTGACGACAGCAGTAGGACCGCCAGTATCAAGAGGTATGGATTACTTCGCATGTGTGACTCCTTCTCCGATCCGAACTCGTGAGTGGCAAAGGTTGACTCTGTTAATAGGGCCGCGCCCGACCAATCTGAGGTGCGCGAACCCGCTTCGCCATACCGAAGAAGATGGTCACGCCATTACCGCCGCAACGAGTCGAAAGCGCTTCGTCGTGGCTCGTGTTTTTAAAACAACTGTCCCTGACCTGCCAGTTGTCCATCACCCACACATCACCGGCCGGACCAATTGCCAGATCAGTTTGCATTTGGAGGCCCCCACCTACGTACCCGCCTGGCGGCGAAATCTGGGCACCGGTTTTTACGCCCGGGGGGCAAGTTTCGGTGCGCGTGCCACACAGTTCCACGATTGGACTATCGGGCATGGCAAATTGCGAGATCCAAACGTTGTCGTTGCCATCGACGACCACGGCCCACGGACCCACCAAGCCTCCCCCCGTGAAAGGAGAGCCTGTGAATTGCGTGCCATCAGGATGCAGCAGAGAGACGCTTCCGCCATCCTTGGTCGTGTGCCGGTACATAAACCCTGTAAGCGATTCGTCGGCATTGCCTCCTGTTTTCAGGACCAGAATGTTATCGACATTTTCAAACATTGAACTCGCCGAACTGCCAAGGCGGTTGGTCACCCACGCGTTTCCTTGACTGTCAATCGCCATGCCGCTGCCGCTGTAACCGGTGCTGAATTTCTCGACCTTGCTGGGGTCCGACGCCGGGAAACGCGTCACATGAGCGCCAAAGGCATTCGTCACCCAGATTCGATCCTGCTGGTCGATGGCAAGATGGAACGGCGCCAAGAATGACTTGCACGGCTCCACGGTGCGGCCCTCGCAGACGATCCGGCCCTTGGTTGGATCGCCCTTCGGGAAATACACGAGCTGGCTCTTGGTCACCCCGAGGGCCCAAACGTCGCCGCTGGGCGTGGCAATAATTCCTTGCATTAGCCCGAGCTTGCCGTCGAAAGTGATGCCCTCCGGCGGTGTCAACGGCTTGCCGTTCTTGTCAAAGACTGCGATCGACTTTCCGCCATAAGTGCCGAACCACGCGTTATCCTTTGCGTCGACCGCTGCTCCGAAGGTTCCCCCCTGCATCCCGCCTCCGGTGAACCCAGTTGTCATGGGCGACAATGGCTTACCATTCGGATTGAACTTCGTGGCGTTGCCTTGCCAAAGGCTGTCCGTACCCTGCCAACCCACGGTGAAGTTATCCCCGACCCAGAGGTTTCCTTCGCTGTCGAACATCGCCTTGCCACCCGAGTTATACCCGCCGCCGGTGAACTTCAGCGGAAGGACCCAGGCACTTGGCGACAGGTTGAGGTACGGCATGTAGGGCACAGCTCGCATGTTCTTGCCTTGCGGAATCGGATACAAATAATTCAGCAAACCAAACATCCGCTCTGTCTGGTACCAGGGGTAACGCGCGATGTTCTCTGCTGCTGCCAGCGTGTCCTTTGGGTAAGCGCCGGTCGGAGATGTCGCCGCAGCGAAGAGGCTGCTGCACGCATCGGACCTCACTAACGTGACGCACCCTGCCAACAGGTCGGCCAGCGTAGCGAAGTTGGCCATCGTAGGGGTCTGGCCGCTGTTAAGCGGGTCCTGAATCGCCCCACCCCACCCGCCGGTCTCGACGTCAACGAAGTTGGGCACGTTACCCGCAGCGATGCGAAGACCGAGCGCATGGCCGTGCAAGGTCGTGCCATTCAGGAACTGCGCGTTGGTCCATACCGAAGCGACCGTCGTAAATTCGTTGATTGTCACCATGGCCGGGACCTTACTACCCAGCACTGCCAGCAGCACGATGGCAGGGTTATCCCCGCTCCCCTTGTTTGCCGTGGGTTCGCCACCTGTAGCTACCAGATAGAGAATGGCGTCGTTTCGCGACCCGTTGGTGGGAACTTCAAACCGTCCATCATCGTTCGACTTGGTCTGAGCAATTTGCTTAGGTGCGTCTGTACTCGCTTCCCACAGAGTCACCGTCGATTTGGCAATGGGAGCGCCGCCGCCAAGGACCTGGCCTCTGATGCTGTCGCCTGCGGAAGCCGACCCCGCGATGAGCGCTAGCAATCCAACCAACGCAAAGAACTTTCTGGCTATCGGGATCACCATTCTTCTCCCTTTCTTGGCCGCCGATTGATCGTTCATCGAGGAATCGTACCTGGCTCCCTGTAGTTTCGATGTTTGCGGCGAACATCGCCCCGCCCCCTGCCGACTCATCAGCAGAGTTGAACGGGCGAAAGAAATCTGGACGTGAGTAGAACTATCAGCGCGGACAGACTGATCCAACTACCAAAACTTTTAGTTCTGCGCTAGTACCGTTAACCAATAACTGCTGCAACCAGCGATTACACGCACTGACTGAGAAGTGGACTGTGACTGAGAAGCGGAGTGGCATCTGCCTGACGCGGCCCCTTCCTCCGCATTCCGCGTCAACTTATGGGGTAGGAATTTTGCCCGCTCTCCATGGGGCGCATGACAAAAAACGCGCAGGCGAGGCCGTACCTGCGCGGGTGGCTAGGCTCGGAGTTTCCTAGGGCATGTTGACGACTTGGCGGAACTCGACTCTGCCGTCGGCGGTCGAGTGAGGTTCTTCGCCGAGCAATTTGGCCGTGATCCGTAGCGCTTCTATTTCCTGTTTGACTCTTTGAATTTCCTGCTCTTTCATTCGGAGTACATCGAGGGGATTCTTCATGGGGGAAGGCTCCTTAAATCAAACTCAAAATCAACATCAGCAACCGATCAGGCACCGACTCTAAATGGCAACTTGAGAATCTGAAACATCACGAAGGTACCTGCCTGCTTTCGTGTGTGCTCTCAGTGTCCAAGATGGTACGGATGCCCCTTTAAAATAGTGAACGCGCGGTAAAGTTGTTCCAGCAATACCACTCGCGCCAGCTCGTGGGCAACTGTCATTTTTCCCAGGGAGAGTAACAAGTTCGCTTCCTGCCGCGCCTCCGCTGTGAATCCATTCGCGGGCCCCACGGCGAACAACAACGGCAGCGGATTGCGATCCAGGTGATTGCCGAGAAACTCCGCGAACTCTTCCGAGGAAAACTGCTGCCCGCGACTGTCGAGCAGCACGAGCGCGTGTCTTTCGGGACGCGCCTCGCGCCCGCCTAGTTTCCGCAGCGCGGACTCGTCTTTCAGGGACATTCCCTGGACAGTGACATAACGAGATAGCCGCTTCAAGTATTCGTCGGTCAGCATCTGGATGGCTGGCTCTTTCGTTTTGCCAATCCATGCGATTCTTAATTTCACATCGGGGATTTAACCACAGAGAAGGCCGGAAGACCTACAAATTCGCTCCATCACAACGTGACGATCTTAGGTGAAGGCTTCTGACTTACGCCTTTATTCCCGAAGCCAGAACCACCATGGCGCCAAACTTGATGGTATCGCCGTCGGCATACCTCTGAATCGCCATAATCACGTCTCGGTTGATTTCATCTCGCTTCTCCGCCGGAACGCGCTGCAGCAGCGGCAGAAATGGCGTTGTCACCGCCTGCGCCTGCTCCCAGACTTCTTCTGCTGCCCCTGGCCAGGTCCAGGGAAGTGTTCTTGTTTCCTCCGCCACGTCGCTGAAACCCGCCTTCCGCAGTACCGATGACAGGCTCCCGGGCCGCGAGAACCTGAAGGGATCCGGCCCACCGGGAACAAGGGCGGGACCTCCAACATGTTTGACGACCGTACCCATCGTGCTGGACCAATACGGTTGCTCAAACGGTCCCCAAGCCAGAAAACAAGCTCGCGACCCCGGTTTTAGCACACGATGCACTTCACGCAACGCTTGTTCGCAATCCTGGAAGAACATTACGCCGAAGCGGCTGGTCACTAAGTCAAAGCTTCGATCTGGAAATGGAAGTTGCTGCGCGTCCGCTTGCCTGGCGGAGAGATTCGTCAAGCCGCGCTGCTGAGCCCGTTCAGAAGCGATTTGGAGAAGTTCGCTGCTCAGATCGAGGGCGGTCACATGGCCGTCGGAGCCTACGCGCGGCGCCAGGCTAATTGCCGGCTCTCCGGTACCGCTCGCCAGATCCAACACTTTCATGCCGAGTCGTGGTTGCGCATACTCGACCAGTCCGTCGGTAACGTCGCGTCCCATCGCGGCGGATTTCGCTTTCCACTTTTCGGAAGCGACCAGCCGGTACGAACTGCCCCATTGCGCATCCGAATTAGAGATGGAGGTCATAAAGACTCGGCCACGAATTTGCGCGGGTCGGGACGGATTCCTTTTCATCGTCCGCGACCATCATCAAGAATCTGTGGCTGGTGGTTAAGCCCGTTTTCTGGCTAGGCCCCGGGTTGCGGTTCGTTTGGTTCTTAGCTCTGACGGTTGTAATCGCTTGGCGGACTTCCAGAGCCGTTCCAGATCGTAGAACTTCCTCGCCTTCTCCGAGAACACGTGCACCACGAAGTTTACGTAGTCGAGCAGGACCCATTCCGCTTGCTTGTAGCCTTCGACGTGAGTCGGACGCTGCCCCGCTTTGTCGAGCCGTTCCTCGACCTCGTCCGAGATCGCCTGGATCTGGCGGGGGTTGGTCCCGCTGCACACGACAAAGTAATCCGTGAATGCGCCCGATCCTTGTTCCAGTTCGAGGACTGTAATTCCTTCCGCCTGTTTTTCCTGGCAAGCGGTAACGGCTTCGGATACTTGTCGTTTCAAATCATTCTTTTTCATGCGTTAGTTTCGGTCGATGATCTCTTCATTTTAACTGACAGGTGTCACTCACTTCCCGGATCGCCCCTTCCCGGTAGTCTCAGTTTCAAGATTTCCTTAGTCGCCTGTACCAAAAAATTACCCCGGCGTGCGCCAAGAAACCGCCAATCACAATCAACACGGCAGCGGTTAGAAGACCCCCCATGGTTCTTCGGTCGACCGAGTGATACTGGTCGTAGCCGAGCATTATCCCCAGCGAGGCGACAATGGCACCGCCCACGATTTGCCCGAAATAGTGGAATCCGCTGACGTTCTTTTCCTGCTCAGCGGTGTATAGGCCGATTCCCGGCTTCGGTGTCTTCTTTTGCCCCTTCACAGATACTATAGTGCCACGATCCGAGCCTTGGGATCACCGGCTCCGATATAATCCCATCTTCTTGATGTACTCCGCTACTGCAGGATCGACAAACCTCGTCAGAGATTTCTTGGCGGCGACCGCGTCCCGAATTGCCGTGGCCGAAACGTTCTGATGCACATTTTCCAGCAGATGCACCGTCACCCCGGACAGGACCAGGTCGCCTTTCGCCGGTTGCTTAACAAACGGCTTCGTCACTGCCGCCTTCGGCCGTAGCTCTTCCGGCAACGCATTGGCCACATCGGCCAGTGAATATCCCGGGCGGCTGGCCACGATGAATTCACATTCGCGAAAAAGCGCCACCGCTTCGTGCCAGGTGGCGATGGTATTGAATGCATCCACTCCAATCAGGAAGAAAAGGCGATCGCTCTTCTTTAGCGTTTGTTTCAAACTACGAACCGTGTCGATCGTGTAATTCGCGCCCGGCTGCGCGTTTTCAGTTCGACCCTTCTTTCCGGTGATCGCCATGACCGGCGACTCTGGCGGAGCCTCAAGAAGCGACGGTATGAATGCCTTCTCGTTCATCGTGGCCAGAGCCACCATGGCATAGCGATGGAAATAAGAGGTAATCGGATGTTGCTGCTTATGGGGCGGAACGTTCGCCGGAGCGAAGTAGATGCAGCCCAGTTGGAACTGTTCCTGTGCGGCGCGCGCCAGAGTCAGGTGTCCGAGGTGAATGGGATCAAAGGTTCCGCCAAAGAGTGCGATCTTCATAATTTATTCAACAGGCAGATGCTGTGTTGTCTTCATGCCCGTGTATCTCTTGATTCACGAAATCCGGAATTTTGGTACATCGGTGACATTCACAACCCCAACTCGTTGTAAATTCAGGCTAACAGTTGTGGCAGTGGTTGTACGCATGGTCAGCGCCCACCCATCAGCAACCACCTGAACTCCCGTAACTCGCGGAGTTCCCATTTTGGAACTAAAGTTGGCTTTGATGCGATTGAAGCTCCCCCTTCTTCGCGCACGCTACATTCCCCCGGCTCGGGCGCCCATTCTCCGATACGGCGTCGCTGTCCTCAGCATTACTCTCGCCCTGATCCCGGCGCTAATGCTGGCAGATGTCGTTGAAAGCCGCCTGGTCGTGTTTGCCGTCGCCATCATGGTCAGCGCCTGGTATGGCGGCTGGAAGCCAGGGCTGGTCGCAACCTCGTTCGCCCTCACCGTCAGCGCCTATTTCTCTCTGGCCGGCGACCACTCTCCAGCCGAATATCGCAAAGCTATCATACATTTGACGCTATTTGTGTTTGTGGCGCTGTTGATCTGCTCGTTCAATGCTGCCCTGCGGTCGGCCCAGGAAGGATTGCGGCGCTCGGAAATCAACTTCCGCTCGCTCGTGACCAATGCACCTTACGGCATTTGCCGCTGCGACTCGGACGGAATCTTGCTGAGCGCGAACCCGGCGTTGGTAAGCATGCTGGGCTATGCTTCGCCTTCCGAACTGGTGGACGGCAATTTGGCCAATCTTTACGCCGACACCCAACAATGGTTCGTCGTTGCCGATCACTTTCGTTCCTCTCATCGCTTTAACGGTCTGATCGCAGATTGGGTCCGCAAGGACAGCATTCCCATCACGGTGCGCCTTTCCGGGCGCACCATTCGCGACGAGCACAGTACCACGTTTTTCGAACTGTTCGCCGAGGACGTGACCGAGCATCGAGCGCTCGAACAACAACTCCGTCAAGCCCAGAAGATGGAAGCGGTCGGCCGGCTGGCCGGGGGAATTGCCCATGACTTTAACAATCTGCTGATGGTGATCTCGGGATACTGCGAGTTTCTGCTGGAACGAATCGGTCCCGATCCTGCCGTCCGTGGCCCCGCTCAGGAAATCGCCAACGCCGCCAGCCGCGCTACTGCGCTCACGCGTCAGCTCCTGGCTTTCAGTCGCAAGCAGATGCTAACCCCGAAGGTCCTGGACCTGAATGCGGTGGTCACGGAAAATTTCAAAATGCTGACCCGGCTGATCGGCGAAGACATTGAACTGGTGATGGTGCCGGGCGCTGAACTAGGCGCTGCCAAGGCTGATCCCAGCCAGATCGAGCAAGTCATCATGAATCTCGCGGTGAACGCGCGCGACGCCATGCCGCGCGGCGGAAAGCTCACCATCGAGACCGCGAATGTTTCGCTCGACGAAAGTTATGCCAGACTCCATCCTCCCGCAGAACCGGGCGAGTACGTGATGCTCGCCATGAGCGACACCGGAGTAGGAATGGATGCCGAAACCCAAAGCCGCATCTTCGAACCGTTCTTCAGCACAAAAGGTGCGAAGGGCACGGGCCTCGGCCTTTCCATGGTGTACGGCATCGTCAAGCAAAGCGGGGGCTACATCTGGGCTTACAGTGAACCCGGCAAGGGAACATCGTTCAAGGTCTACCTGCCTCGGGTAAGCGAGACCGGACAACCAGCTGTGGTTCAATCTGCGGTTGCGGCCAAGGCGGTTCAGCAAGGCCGCGAAACCGTTCTGCTGGTCGAGGACGAAGTCACGGTCTTGCGTCTCGCTCGCGAGTACCTGGAACGCCAGGGATACACCGTCATCGACGCCGGCGATCCCGCGACCGCGATTCTGATTTCAAACGCCCACTCCGGCCCCATCCACTTGTTGCTGACCGATGTCGTCATGCCGGGAATGACTGGGCGCGAACTGGCCAACCAGCTCTGTCCGCGGCGGCCCGAAATGCGGGTGCTTTATATGTCGGGCTATACCGAGAACGCGATTGGCCAAAACGGCACGCTGGACGCCGGCATCACCCTGCTCCAGAAGCCCTTTACCCTCCTCACACTCAAGGCAAAAGTGCGGGAGGTGTTGGACGCACCACGCCCCAAGGAGGTCTCAATGTCCGCTCGTTTAGCTATGGAAGCAGAAGCCGGTCCGAATGCGAAGCTGTCGCCATTCCGCGCACAGCGCTTCAAACTGCAGTTGCCGCTAAAATATCGCCCGATCGGAGAGGAAGCCTGGCGCGCCGGCACGACCGAGAACATCAGCCGCTCGGGCCTGCTGTTTCGGGCGGAAGAATTGCTGCCCGAGACCGTTCAGCTGGAGATCAATCTGGTTCTGCCCGCGGAAATCGCAGGACTGTCCGCGGCCGAGGTCGTCTGCCGCGGCGAAGTCGTTCGCACGGTAAAAGCCGAAACTCCTTCAATGAACCCTGCTCTCGCCGCGAAGATTCTCCAATACCACTTCCAGCACGGCTCGCACATGGCGGAGGCGTAAGGCTGCCGCCTTAGCCAGATGGCGAACATCGAATCGGCGTCACGAACCGAAGTGATGTCATCCTGAGCGGAGTTGCCGTCGCGAAGCGAGGGCAACGCAGTCGAAGGACCCCGTGGCCGCCAGCGCGACAATCATCTTTCAGGAAGTTCTGAAACGAATTCCCTTCACCAAGGTCTTATACGCCAACCACGCGAATGCTCTAATGAGCGCTTCTTCGAGCTCTCTGCGGGGCCTCAGCGTTTTCTGCGTCCAAAGGCTCTTCATGAAGCCGATCGCCCGAACGCTGAAGCCCGATTTCCTCGACCTTGTCCGCCATGGCGTATTTCAGTTCTTCAATGCCCTTGCCCGTCACCGCTGAGATGGGAAACAACTCCAGCCCCTGCTTCTTGCAATATCGCTTCAACTTCGCCAGCTTGTCTTTGTTCGCGATATCGATCTTCGAAGCCACCATAATCACCGGCTTCTGATCGAGCCCCGCCCCAAAGCTTTTCAATTCACCGTTGATGACTTCTACATCCTTCACTGGATCGGGACGCCCGCTCGCATCGGACACATCCACCAGATGCACCAGCAACCGCGTGCGCTCAATGTGCCGCAGGAACTGCGTGCCCAGGCCCGATCCCGTATGCGCCCCTTCAATCAGCCCAGGAATATCCGCCACCACAAAGCTGCGTTCGTCCTTTGCCTCTCCGACCGCTACCACGCCGAGATTGGGCTGCAAGGTCGTAAAGGGGTAATCAGCAATCTTCGGCCGCGCTGCCGAGATACGCGAAATCAGCGTCGACTTGCCTACGTTGGGATAACCGACCAGCCCCACGTCGGCGAGCAGCTTAAGTTCCAGGCGGAAGACGCGTTCTTCGCCGGGCCGTCCTTCTTCATGCTCGCGCGGCGCCTGATGCGTCGAGGTAGCAAATCTCGCGTTTCCACGCCCACCGCGTCCGCCATGGGCAATCGCCACGCGTTCATCCGTCCGCGCAAAATCGTGGACCTTCTCGCCCGTGTCAGCGTCATACACAATCGTTCCCACGGGCACCTTCAACAACACGTCCGCGCCTTCGCGTCCCTTGCAGTTCGAACCCTCGCCATGGCGTCCGCGTTCTGCCTTGTACTCGGGATTGAAACGGAAGTGCACCAGAGTGTTATGGCGCTCGCTCGATTCCATAATGACGTCGCCGCCATCGCCGCCATCACCCCCGGACGGCCCGCCCCGCGGAACATACTTCTCCCGCCGGAAAGCCAGACAACCGTTCCCGCCATCCCCAGCTTTCACCCGAATTGTGGCTTCATCGATGAACATAAGGAAGTTGGATCTTCCGAGGGCCTGCAACAAAAAAGCCCCGGCCCGAAGGCGAGGCTCTTCAAACCGTGTGGCGCGGGCGCCCTCGCCCGCGTATCGAGAAAAAACCTTACTCTACAGCGACGGGTTCAATCATGACGTACTTGCCCAGCTGACCCCGATCCTTGAACACAATCCGGCCCGTGATCTTGGCAAACAGCGTGTCATCCTTGCCTCGACCCACATTCAACCCCGGCTTCACCCGCGTGCCCCGCTGCCGCACGATAATCGTGCCGCCCGGAACCAGCTGTCCGCCAAAAGCCTTAAAGCCTAATCGTTGCGCATTCGAGTCGCGCCCGTTTCTAGAAGTGCCCTGCCCTTTTTTATGTGCCATGGGTTAATTTCCCTTGTTGTCATCCCAAGCGACCTCGTTGTCATCCCGAGCGAAGCGAGGGATCTGCAGTTGCTTTAGACGCCTTACTTCTTTTTCTTCGGAGCAGCCTTCTTGGCCACCGACTTCTTAACCGCAGCCTTCTTCTTCGCCGGAGCCTTATGAGGCTTCGCCTCGGCCTTAACCTCTTCCGCTTCTACCCGAGCCAACTTCTTCGGCTTGGCTACTTTTTTCGGAAGCTCGGGAGCCGTGAACTTCTGCCCATCAAACGCGATCTCCGTAATCCGCACCGCCGTGTATCCCTGGCGATGCCCACGCAGCTTCTTGTACTGCTTCTTGCGTTTGTAATGGAACACCAGGATTTTCTTCTCGCGGCCCTGCTCGATCACGTCGCCGGTCACCAGCGCTCCGGATTGCGGCTTCCCGATCTGGCCATCGCCCGCTGAAACCGCCAGTACATCGCTGAACTCAACGTGACCGTCAGTGCCTGTACTCTGATTTTCCACCCGGATCACATCGCCGGGCGCAACCCGGTACTGCTTCCCACCTGTGCGGATGACCGCGTACATGCTTATCTCTCCTAAGTCCGGCGCGTCCGCATTCAAGCCGACGGAGAAAACGCAAAGTCCACCCCGTCGCACACCGGCGCGATCTACGGAACCTGAATGATTTCTATGCTTGCTGCTTTCCGCGTCGGCGCTCTTAGCAACGATTGCGGACGGCCCCAGAACGGAACCGCAAGTACAGGCAAACTCAACTATCTTAACGTGCGGTGCAGGAAAGCGTCAACCAACCTGGGCGAAGATGGGGACTCTTGCCCGTCGCTGTGCATTACCTCGCAGCAGATTTTGATTTGCCCTTCCTAAAATTTCACTTTCCTTCCTGTCCAGTGGCTTTTGAAAAAGGAACACCGGATCCCACCCGTTTCAACGCTCTGCTTTTCCAGCACACTCCGCTGGTCGGAGCGCATCTAAGTAAGACAACCAATGGGTGTGAGGATCAAGTCCGTGCTGCAGACCTGGGGCCGTACCCTCAGAGGTCAAGTCCCCTCGCTTTCCCTTGAGATCACCCGGGAATGCCCCCTTCGTTGCCCCGGGTGCTACGCCTACGAAGACGCTCACCTTGGCGGCACGAACTTGCGCAGCCTCTCCGATTTCAAAGGAGAAGAGCTGATCGCGCGCGTGCTCCACTTGATGGATCAATACAAACCACTCCATTTGTCGATTGTTGGAGGCGACCCGCTGGTCCGCTACCGCGAACTCGAGGTCTTGCTGCCGCAGTTGGTCAAGCGTGCCTACATTCAGGTGGTGACCAGCGCGTTCCGCCCCATCCCATCGTCATGGGCGACGCTCCCGAACCTGCGACTGGTGGTCTCGGTCGACGGCCTGCAACCGGAGCATGACCTGCGCCGCAAGCCCGCCACCTACGAGCGCATCCTCCGCCATATCCAGGGTCATCACATTGCGGTTCACTGCACCATTACGAGCGCGATGGTGAAACGCAGCGGCTACCTCCCTGAGTTCGTGGATTTCTGGTCGGCCAATCCGGCGGTGGAGAAAATCTGGATGAGTATCTTCACCCCCCAGCGTGGCGCGTGTAATGTCGAATGCCTCACAGCCGATGAGCGCAGCAGGGTGGTAGAAATACTGCTGCGGATTCGCCACGATCAGCCCAAGCTTGACATGCCCGAAGGGCTGATCAAAGAACTCCTATCTCCTCCGGCGTCACCCGACCGCTGCATCTTCGCCCAGACAACGCGCACGCTCTCGGCGGATTTCACCACCCGGGTCGAACCCTGCCAGTTTGGCGGTGAACCCGACTGCTCACGATGCGGTTGCATAGCCTCCATGGGCCTCGCTGCCATCGGACATCAAAAGCTTGTCGGTCCGCTCACCGCCGGACACATCTTCTGGACCTCCAAGGCGATAGGCCGTTACCTGCAGCGCGGGGAAAACCGACTCCGGGGATTTGCGAACCGCAAGCAGTGCGAATTAGACAGAGAGTTGATGTAACAGCGCGGTTACGCTCAATGATCCGAGCGGGGTCAAAACGTGTAAAGGCCTCCCTTGAAAATACCTGCCGTCAGTCGCTCGACTGGAATGGAAACGGTGTTGGCGCGAGAATCACTCTGTGGCCGAGAGCCTCCAGACGTTTTACGAGTCGTCGGGTAGTTCGCAGGAGGTTGCGTTTGTCGAAGTAGTTGCCGCCCAGTTCTCGGTACGTGGTTCCGTCCTTAAGCAAATGGTAGCCGATAGTCAGGATGGTGCTCGCCACCGCAATGATGGCGCGTTTGCTGCCACGAATCGCGGCTAATCGTCGAAACTGGGCTTGCAGGTAAGTCGCTTTGGTCTTCGAAGCAGCCCATGCCGCCTCGCACAGAGCTTTGCGCGCCCACCGATTCCCGTTGCGGGTCGTGCCGCTCTTGCGCTTGCCCGCCGTTTCATTATTCCCAGGGCAGATACCGGCCCAACTCACCAGATCCGCGGCGGAAGGAAAGGCCTCGACCGTAGGACCGACCTCAGCCACAAGATTCCACGCCAGTCGTTGCTTGACACCCGGAACCGTCATCCAGGCATCGACTGCTTTCTGATAGGGGCGCATCTGCTCCTCGATCGCCTGCTCCATGCGTGCGATCTTGCTGCCGATGTGATCCAGTTCCTCCAGCATGTCGGTTAGCAGGAAACGATGGTGCGGCAGCAGACATCCCTCCAGCGCCAATTGCAGCGCCGGGATCTTCTTCCGCAATTGCTTCTTGGCCAGGTCGGCCATCCGCTGGGGATTCGTTTCCCCGGCAGCTAAGGCGCGCAACATGGCCAGGGCGCTGACCCCCAGCACATCACTGGCGACCGAAGCCAACTTGATGTTGCACTGCTCTAACAGACGTTGAATGCGGTTCGCGATTGAGGACTGGTACTGCACCAGCTTGGTGCGGTAGCGGGTTAGATCGCGCAAGACGCGGATCGCCACCGGAGGTACATAACTGCCTGCCAGTCGTCCATCTTGCAGGAGTTCGGCGATCCTTTCTCCATCTTTGAGGTCCGTCTTCTTGCCGCGCACCGCCTTATAGTGCTCCGGGTTGATGAGTAGCAACTCGAACCCATGGGGTTCGAGCACATTCCAAACCGGCACCCAGTAAATTCCGGTCGCTTCCATGGCAACCGCCGTGACCTTGGCCTCGGCCAGCCACTGCGCCAGCTCTCGCAGTTGCTGCGTCATGGTTCCAAAGATGCGTTTCTGCCGGCTGCTGGTCCCGTCTTCACTCTCGCTGATCAGACACGCGGCGATGGTCTGTTTGTGTACGTCCAGGCCGCAACAATTGCGATGCACTCGCATGGCGATCCTCCTCTGCCACTGGCGAAGACGCCTGCACTGGAAGAATCTCCCTTGCGAACTCTCCGGATGGAGGTATCACTTTGCGGTTCCTACGGCGTCCAGCTCAACCTGTTCTGCGGGTTCAACGAACCACACCATTGCCATTATCCGAGCTTGATCGCACAGTGGCGAATCCCATTGTGCGCTCACTCGCCACCATTTTCATGCTTCGTTGTGACCGAGATACCGGTCATGCTGACCTGTTCTCGACATTCAGACATGCGCGGGCACCAAGTTTGTTCAGTCTTGGGATCGCCCTCGAAGGTTGTAGAGCATTCCGCCAGCGGGTGCTAGTGGGTCGTTGACGCCACCGTGTAGGGAGACTTTAATGTCGTGGCCTGCAATCCCTACTGTCTGCCTCAATAGCCTTGCGTCTTCTGCCCGAAAATACTCCACCGATAAGTCTTCAGCACCCAACCACTTGAGATTGACACCCCACGCTTTGTCGTTCCGGGTAGCGCCCACGAGCGAGGCCACTTCCTCACCACGGTGACTTCCCTTTGTGGCCAACCGGACTTCGTAGCCAAACGAACAGGGCGCTCCGCAATCGGTTTCGAACAGAAGCGCATCCACCTTGCCATCTGGCGATGTAGCACGGAGAACTTCATCACGCGATGAACAGCCACCCATCAGCAAGCCGACGCCGAGTATCAGAAATGCTGCGTATCGCATCCTCGCACCTGAAGGATACAACTCTCGGTTGATTCAAATGAAACAGGGAACAAGTTGTGGTCCGACCGAATTTTATCCCAAGATGTAGGATGCCCGAAACGTCTGGCTCTTCAATCAAAGCTTAGTTGTCGCAAAATCCCGATAGCACTTGTTGACCCGGGCATGGTCGGCCAGTTTTCAAACGTGTAGTGGCCGCTTAACGTCACTCGAACAGTGTGCTAAGTTTTGCTATTAGAAGATGCCCCCACTGCTCCTGAGGTCCCGAGTCACGGAAGGGAGCATCGGACCCCGAATTCACGGACCGCAGATTCGGAGTCCTGATGGGGGCACCAACTCTATATGTGTAACCGATGATAATTATCCGTCCGGTCCCCTCGCTTGTCTGTGATGGTTGTCACCGAGCAAGTTGACCAGTGTCGGAACACTATCCTGCCCCTTTGTCGTTGTAACATCGCTCGCGATTACGCTCAATGACTCAAGCGGGGTCAAAACGTGTAAAGGCTTGATTGCGACAGCTATCGCAAAAAAGCAAGCGACGGAGTCGGAATCTTCGCTCTATTGCAGCTTGGCGTACTCCGCCTTGGCTTCTTTCAGAATGGGGATGTCGGGGTCGGCGTCTTTCCATAGCGTAAAAAAATCCTTGTAAGCACCAAGCGCGCGACTGCGCGCAAGATCAGCATCAGCCCCGGACGAATTCCGCGTCTGCAAGCCATTCGCCCGCGCCACGCCCAGATGCGCCAACGCTCCCGTCCAGCAGTTCCAGACGATGCCGCTGTGGTCGAGAATCTTCTGAAACTCGGCGGCGGCTTCTTTGCCCTGTCCCGCTGCCAGATATGTCTCGCCACGAATGTACGTCGGATACAGGCAGGACATATTGGTGACGAACGCAATTTGCCCCAACTCAGTGGGCGGGGCAGCCGCTTGCAGCGCATTCAGGGCAGCAGCCGGGTTCTTCTTGTCCAGCGCCAGTTGCGCCTGAATCGAGGGCAGCCAAAGCGATTGCATCTGCGTGTCCAGCGGGAAGCGTTTCCCCAAGTCCTGGGCCAAGGATTCGGCTCGTGCCGTGTCCCCCGCCATGGCAAACGCCAGCGCGGCTTCGCTCTCGGCGCCCTGACTCGTGGGAACCAGCTTCAAAGCCTCTGCCGCTGACTGCCGCGCTTCCGCGGGATTGCCGTAAGCGGCTTGTGTGATAGCGGCATTCTCCTGCCAGATCGCCCCATTCTCTTTGCTGTCCGCCCGAATGGCCGAGTCCACCGCCCGCTTGGTCAGTTCCCGGGCCTTGCCCAGATGACCGCCATACGCTGCGGTATCGGATGCCAGCGCCAGTCCAAAGTTCTCATAATCGGATTTGCCCGCAAACCATTGCTGCTGTTCCGCCATCGCCGCTGGATCCGAGCCGAGAAAGGCAAGAGCGTAGAGAGAAGTGTGGAGTGCGAAGCCATCCAGCTTTCGCGCTTGCGCTTCGTGGATGATCTGCCGCGCTTCGTCGAAGCGTTGCAGGGAGATCAGGCTGTTGCCAAGGTTTGCGTAGGCGCCAGCGCTATTCGGGGCGAGGCGAAGGCTTTGGCGATACGACTCCGTAGTCCGCTCATACTGTCCCTGCGCTCCGTACACAGTGCCCAAATCGAGATGTGCTCGGTAGTCTCGCGGGTAGCTCTCAATCGCCCCCTGAAACGTTTGGGCGGCTTTGTCCAGTTCTCCGGTGACACTCGAATAGTAGATGGCGGTGATCGCCAGCCTTTCCCGTTCGCTGGCATGTTCCCGCAACTGGAATGCCTTGGTGTAGTAATCGCTGGCCCGCCCTAGCTCGGCGAGACTGAAGTAGTCGTTGCCCACTCCCTCGTAGCTCATGGCAAAATTCGGGTCGAGCTCGATGGCGCGTTGATCATAAGGCAGGGCTGCGACGGGGCCTTTCTCGTTGTTACCTTTTCGTCCAAGGCTGTACGCTTTCAGAGCTTCGAGCGAAGACGTGGTGGCCTCTGACAGCGGAACATCTAACTTCTGCACCGTTGCCAGCGATTCGCCCAACTCGGTTCGCAGCTTGGATGCCGCCTCGCCCAGCGCGTCCAGCACTTTCTCTTTGGACGCTGCCGTCACCTGCTGCTCGGCCAGCGGCTCTCCGCTCTGGCAATTCACCGCCTTCAATCCCAGCACATATTCGCTGCCCAGACTGGCAATCGACCCGGCAATGTAAGCCTTGCTGTCCGCCCGCTGGCAAAGCTCGCGTGCGACTTCGGGCGTGAGCTTGGTATCGCGAGGGCGCGTCATGAGTTTCAAGGTCGCCGCGACCTTATTCTCAGGGAGCACATTCAGAAACGGCGACTGGTTGAGAGAAACGCTGAGGGCGGTCTTGAGGGTGTCGTCGAAGACGGCATCGCCGGTGTTATTGGTGAGGTCGGCAAGCACGATGGTGTCTTTTTCGGTGAGGCCGTGCGCGTTCTTTGGGCGCGAGCGGAAGTAGAACATCCCCGCGATTGCAACCACGACAACCAGCGCGGCAACTGGAAGCAGAATCTTCCAGAGTTTCCTTCCCGCGACAGGTGATTCGGCCATTTTCACTGCGCTCGCTGACGCAGTTGGCACAACCGCAGAGGAACCGGATGCTGGCAACGGCGGCTGGGCGACCTGAGCACCGCTTTCCTGCGCAACCGCCACGCTGCCGGAACTCCCGGCCGCAAATCGTCCCGTCTCCGTATCCCGCTTCAGCCGCTGCAACTCAGAACGCATGTCGGCTGCGCTCTGGTAACGCAGATTGCGATCTTTCTCCAAAGCCCGGTTAATAATGTCTTCCAACTTTGCCGGAATATCACGATTGAATCGAATCGCCGAAGGCGGAGCAGAATCCAGGATGGCTTTAAAGATGACTCCCGAACTTTCCCCCTGAAACGGCAACGCTCCCGTCGCCATTTCGTACAGCACCGCCCCAAACGAGAACAGATCGCTCCGCGCATCCAATTCCTTCGCCCGCACCTGCTCCGGCGACATGTACGCCACCGTTCCCAGCATCGTGCCCGGACTGGTCAGATGCTCCGCGTCCGCCGTCTGCGTGTTCAGAGACGCAATACTGCTCGAAGAACTGCTCGCCAGGCTGACCTTTGCCAATCCAAAGTCCAAAATCTTGGCGTGTCCGCGCTTGGTTACAAAGATGTTGGCAGGCTTGATGTCGCGGTGAACGATGCCTTCTACGTGAGCAGCGTCGAGCGCGTCGGCAATCTCGATGGCCAGCGACAGAATCAATTCCGTTTCCATCGGACGCCCCGCTATACGATGCTTCAGCGTCAGCCCGTCCAGAAACTCCATGGCAATGAAGCATGGCTGTGCTGATCGTCAATTTCGTAGATCGTGCAAATGTTCGGATGGTTCAACGCGGACGCGGCCTGCGCTTCGCGTTGGAAGCGGGCCAGAGCTTGCACATCTTTAGAAATCTCGTCGGGCAGGAACTTCAAGGCGACAAAGCGGTGTAGCTTTACGTCCTCCGCCTTGTAGACCACACCCATCCCTCCACCGCCGAGCTTTTCGACGATGCGATAGTGAGAGATGGTCTCGCCTATCACTGGGCTGAAATCTTAAGGGACCATGCCGGGTAAGTCAATGAAAGCCGGTGAGTTCTAATTGCAGGTGTATCAGAAGCAATATGTAGGCGAACAGGACAATCTGCTCCTGGGCCACCTGCGTTCACCTTCGCCAGTTACGCGCCAGTGCCCAGGGAAACGCAAACAGAAAGCAGACCGAAAACGGCATCCGCTTGTCCCAAAATGATCGTGTGTATACCAATGGCGAAAGACCTTCAGCAGAGCGATCCAAAAGCTATCTTACATTGCGGCGATCGGGAGGCCCATGGTTCACTTTACAGTCAGGATTATATGACCGGACGCGGCAGAGCCTTCGAGCTACTGGTTCTTATTCACTTTGGGCTTCTCTTCTAGGTCTTTATAGGTGACATGCCCCTCGTGAGCGCACGCTTTCTGTTCTTCTAGCGAGAAAGGGGTCACCTTCTCGTTTGGCAGCACCGAGTCGCACCGCATGTAATTCTCGAACCCCCCGGGGGCTGAAAATACAAACACCACGCTTGCAGTCTCGGTTCCCGGGTTCTTGACACTCACCCAGGTATACGCCGGAATGAACACCGTTCCTCCCGCGTGCAGATCGCGTTCCTGATCCTCGAGGTGAACGTGAACGGTTCCTCTTACGATATAGAGAATTTCATCCTGCCCGAGGTGCTTGTGCGTTGGAAATTCGTCCCCTCGAATGATGTCCTCGGTACCCATAACAAGGTGCTGAGAACCATTGTTTTTTGGGCTGACCTTCAGGATGAAATCCCCGGGCGGAGGCTCTCGCCAAATCCGCCGCTCACCCTCATTTTTCTCCAGCAAGAGTGGTTTTGGAGCGGCCTGGGACGTGCTTGCGGAACTGGATTCTACTGATCGAGTTTCAAAGAGGCAGAGCGCAACGAGCACCAGAGTCACCGTCGCCAACGTCGTCCTAACTGAGTTTGAGTTCATGGCACATCTCCCTTTCGTTACGCCCGCTGCACCAAGGCACTCGCAAGCACCCAACGCGGCGACTTTTTTCAACACCAACTCGCGGCTACGCTCATCGCCAAAACTACCTCTACGCCGGCGCGGGCGGATTCCAGTGCGATTTGTCCGCCGTCCACGGCGATGCAAAAATTCTTGTCAAGCCCCCGGAGCCACCCAATTTCCCGCAAACCACTCTCTCTAAAACAAATATATTTCTGGAAAGCATGATGTTTACCCTATTCAGTCAGTTATAATAGAAGTAGGAATAAGAAGAGAGCAAGTAGCGCTGGCATATTACCGGATGTCGTGAACG
The DNA here is from genome assembly GCA_963837015.1 of uncultured Acidobacteriota bacterium. Classification (GTDB taxonomy): domain Bacteria; phylum Acidobacteriota; class Terriglobia; order Terriglobales; family Acidobacteriaceae; genus JABDBE01. Next base: position 139,399 of record CAWIMI010000004.1, read on the forward strand.
CATTCTGTGCTTCCCACTGACGTCGACCTCCTACCGCTAAGTCCTTTAGAAGAGATATTCTAGAAGGGGGCTTCATTGCCTGTTTTCATGAACTTGCGAGGCAGCGAGGTCCTGGATATCCCCGGTCTGTAAGTCCTTTAGAAGGGATATTTTACGAGGGTATCTCCAAAACAGATCCTTTGTTTTCATAGATCTGGCAGGAAAACGCGTTTTTTGGCGTATATACCCTGTACCATCAAGTAAACGCAGCACCAATCGAGATAACGAATAGGTAATCATCCAGAGGCAGGCTGCGGGCTGCTTGGCAGTAGCAGCCGCAGGCTTCAGATCATCGGCCGCCTTGGTTAGATCGTCGACCGCTTCGGCATCGAGTTGCTAGAGCGTGGAATCGTTTCCTCGCTTCGCGACGTATTTGTAGCAACACTCAGTCTTGCAGGTCCGTTAAGCGGCAAATGAACCCCCACCCTCCGCCGAGTTCGCTGAGTGCCAGCATCAGTTCGTTCGTGCCCTTTTTCAATGGAAGGTAGACGGCATCGTTCTCGGGGTTCGCGATGCCCAGGAATCCGGGGTCGCGGAAACCCTGTGCACTTCGTCCCCGATAAAGAATCTGGCCATTCAGGAAGACGCTGACGTCATCGCTATAGCCGATCTCCAGCTTCTTCACCTGATCGCGGTCGGAATCGATCGTGGTCCGCGCATAGACGACCTTCATCCCCGGCTGAGGTTCAAGGCGTTTGGAAAAGTCACCCTGAAACGTGACGTGCGGATGCGGCGCCTCGCGATAGCGATAGAGGACCACAAAGCCAGGCGGCTCCGCCTCCACATCCTGCCAATGGATGGCATCGCTCTCGGCGGGCGAGAGTGGACGCTCCAGATTCCGCGCCAGCCCGTCGTACGAAGGCGAAATGCTCCACTTGGTTAAAGTGTTAGGCAGCATCGCCGGCAGATGCCGTTCCCAGGGCGCGTCGGGCGTTGTTCGGACCTCGAAGTTCGAAAAATAGGTTGCGCCCGTAAGCGTGTACAGAGCGATTTGGCCTTTCTGCAGGCCGGTTTTCAGATCAGTCATCATCAGTGCGGGCTTGTCCATATCTTTGACATATAACTTCGCCTGCGCACCCACCACCTCCAGGCGGAGGTGGAACCACTCATCTTTCGGGATGTCGACCGCACCCGTGAAGCCTGGCCCATTGTAGATTTGCCAGTTGCGGCCGGTATTCAAAACCGGCGTGTACTGCATGGCGTCGGGAAGTCCGGACTTGTGCTGGCGAAGATAGACTTCTTCGTAGTCCGTGCCCTCTTTATCAAGCCGAAAGTCGAAGCCGAAAAACCCGCGCTTTGCGGGGGTTGCGACGTCCACATCAAGAACACCGTCGCGCATTTCGAAGTCCTTCAAAATCGCCGCCCCACCATCGAGCAGAAGACATTTGCGGCCTTGATATTCCGCCACTTTGGCTTCTCCTTGGAGATCCCAGCGCGGAGAGTCCGCCGGAACGGAAAGAGTCTGCGGCGTCTGAGAATGGGCTGCGGACGCAACGAGAAGAGCAAGAGCAGCGAGATGTCGGCTGATCATTGGCATTTGTCACCTCTTGTTGTCCGCAACTGGCCTCACGCCCTGCTTAGCGCTGCGCCGCTTCGCTGAATGTGATTCTCACCAGATGGACCGTCATGTCATCAAACTCCGCCTGAAGATCTTTATCGTCACCCGCGAATTTTGCCCGGAACGGAGTCAAGTCCACCGAGCCCTTTACCTCGTCCACTGAGTGGGCTCCCGGAAATCCCAACTGGCGAATCCTTGCACGCACCTGGTCCACCGCGCTTTGCAGTAAGGCGGCCACGAGATACAGATAGGTCTTGTCATGCAGGATCGGCCCATGTCCGGGAACGATTGCTTGTGCGTCCAGTTGGGCCATATTCTGCAGCGTCTGAATCCATTCCGCAGGGTAGCCGTCATAGGTGTACGGGATCGGATTAACCAGGAGGTCGCCCGCCACCAGGATTTTTTCCTTGGGCAAGTACACGATGGCATCTCCCGGAGTGTTGCCTCGACCGAAGTGCTTGACTTGCACCTCCCTGTTTCCAATGTTGACATCAAGCTTGTCGGCGAAGGTCAGAGTGGGAGACTGATACACCAGATCCTTGAACTCACCCTGCAACTTTTCCAGACCGGGCAGAAGGTCCTGAGCTTCTTTTTTCTCATCTTCGGTTAGCGGCCGTCCCCGCTGATCCTTTCCCTGCCTGAAAGCAGCAATGATCGCCGCAATCTCCTTGGGACCCCGCTCGATGTTCCCCGGTTGGATAAGGTCCATGTCCTTCTTGGTCTCCTCCTGAGCGATGATGACCAAGGAAGGAAACGCATCCATGTAGGCTTTATTGCCGTTGTTGTGGTCGTTGTGGAAATGGGTGTTGAGCAGATAACCCACGGGCTTGTCGGTCCACTGGCGAATCTGCGCGATATCCTCGCGTGCCGAGGATGGCCGGTAACAGGAGTCCACCACGAAAACTTCCCAGGCTCCAATAATCACGGTGGTATTGCCGCTCGGGTTGCCGTCGTTCAAATTCTTGTGTTGGATGGCGTAGACGCCATCAGCTAGTTTGGTTACTTGTCGTTCGCCTGTAATGCCGAATAACGGCATCGCCGCGAGCAACAAGGCTCCGAACGACAGATAGAACGACCGACGCAGGCCGGGATCGTACATGCGTATCAATTTCAATTCCTTCCATTCAGCAACTGAAGTCGTCAGAAAAAAGGGCCATAGACATGAACCACCCGTCTGTCCGCCTTGACCGCATAGGGGAACGGTTCAACGGGAAAGACCAAACCCAAAATAGTGGGTGTGCACCTTACCGTCTTGTAAATTTTTGCTGAAATGCACGTGTTGGCTAGGTGTCACACCTTCGGACCGCTTGAAGGAATGCACGAAATGGCTCTGATCAAAAAAACCAACCAAACAAGCTGTATCGGAGACCGAGCGGCCCAGTTGCAGGAAACGCTTCGCGTGAGCGATCCGCATTTGTAGCTGATATGCGTGCGGCGGCATTCCTATCTTTCGGCAGAACGAACGGTTGAAATGGTAGGGACTTAAGCGCGCTAATCGGGCGAGGTCGTGAATCGAGACGCGATCCGCATAGTGCTCTTCCAGGAAGAGTTTCGCTCGCTGAACCGCAAGGTCCTCGTTACCGTTCCGCCACCGTGAGACCTGTGTGCCGCTATGGCTGGCGACGAACCGGCAGAGAAAGACGAATAAAGAGTTTTCCTGCTCCAGTTCGAATCGGGGCCCCTCCAGGGACCGGTGCAGTTGCAGGAAGTCCTCTACAGTGCGTTTATCGTCGATCAGTCCTGGGCGAAAGTCGAGGCCGGGAATGCTCCTCTCCACGAATTGCTCGACGGCATCTCGTAATGCATTGAATTCGAGGAAGATGGTGCGGGAGGAGCATTTAAGTTTCTGGTTATCGTGGACCACGCCTGGAGGCACAATTACGAGCTGTCCGGGAGGTACAAAAAGCGACGTGCCCGCGCAACCCAGGTAGCTGGCCCCAGAGAGCGTTGCAGAAAGATAAAACTCGTCGTGCCAATGGCGGGGATACTCCACCGTGACTTCTGAGCCGTGCTGTAGTTCGATGGAACGGAATTCAAGGGGCCGCCAGACGTCGACGCAGTTGGGACGCTCGGTTGCGCTTTGAGTAGGTACTCGGAAATCAGCCATTCGATCAGCCAATATCCCCTTAGACGGAGGTCAGAGGCTTCGGTAATCTAAGTTTATCCGGTGGATGAGTGGCGCTTCTTATCAGGGGGAATCGCCCGCTGCTCGAGAGCGATCCGCTGCGCCGACGCGCTACAATCAACCTGTGCCGCCACGCATCGCCATCCCCATTCCTCATTCCGGCGACCCGGAATATGCCGAACGTTCGTTGCCGCAATATGAGCGCGCGGTAGAACTGGCCGGAGGAGAACCGGTTCGCATCCCGCTGAATCAGCCGCCCGCGGAAGTGATGAAGCTGATCGAGCGCTGCGACGCGGTATTGCTGCCGGGAAGCAAAGCCGACGTAGATCCCGCCAAGTACGATGCCGCGCGCGATCCGCACACCGCTGCGGCTGATTCCGCCCGCGACACGGTCGACGAGTTGTTGCTGCAGGACGCCTACAACATGCGCAAGCCGATCCTTGGTATCTGCTACGGCCTGCAGATCCTGAACGTGTACCGCACCGGCACGCTGATCCAACACGTCGAGTCGCCAGTAAATCACGCAGCCGGGAAAAAAGTTGCCGTGGCGCACAAAGTCGAAGTGGAACCGGGATCAAGGCTCGCGCAGGCTGTGGCCTCCACAGTTGAAACCTCCGACGGAAGGAAGTTTGTGATCTCGGTCAATTCCAGCCATCACCAGGCCGCGGACACGGCTGGGGACGGATTGCGCGTGGTCGCCCGGTCTCCGCAAGATGGAGTCGTTGAGGCGCTCGAAGGGACATCGCCGGATCACTTCGTGCTCGCGGTGCAGTGGCATCCGGAACGATCAATCGATGAAGACGAACCATCGCGCGCAATATTCCGGGCGCTGGTCAAAGCCGCGCGAGCCCGACACGAAAGACTGAAAGGGGAATTCGAGTCTGTTTGAAGAAAGAATCCCCTGCTACCTCTTCTTCTGCAGCAGCACAACCGCGTTGGCGATGGCTGCATTGTCGGTGCCCAATCCTTCAGGCGTCTTGGCCTTGAGACCAACACAATCCGAAGGCACGCCCAACAATTCCGCAACATGCTCTCGAATAGCAGCGGCATGCGGACCAATTTTAGGCGCGGCAAGAATGAGCGTCGAATCCACATTGACCACGCCGTAGCCCGCCGCTTGGACCCGCTTCAAAGCCTCCCGCAAGAAAACAGCGGAGTCGGCGCCCTTCCACTTCGGATCAGATGGAGGAAAAAGTGTTCCGATATCCGGCGCGGCCACGGCGCCGAGTAGCGCATCGGTCAGAGCGTGTAACAGAACATCGCCGTCGGAGTGGCCACCCAGGCCTTTCGGGTGAGTTAGAGCAACCCCGCCGATCTTAAGGGGAACACCTGCTTTGAATTCGTGCGAGTCCCAGCCGTAGCCGATTCGCATCGCTGGTTGCCTAGCTTTGATCTTCGGCATCAGATCTCAATTCGTCGCCTATGAACCCGACCTCAAATAAAATTCCGCCAACTCCATGTCTGCTGGAGCTGTGATCTTGATGTTCCTTGGCGATCCCATCACCACCGCTACGGCGTGTCCAGAACGCTCGACTAGCGATGCTTCGTCCGTTCCCACAAACCCGTCAGACGCTGCCTCGTCGAACGCTTTCTTGAGGACATCGTAACGGAAGCCCTGGGGCGTTTGCGCCATGACCACGCGCTCGCGCGGAAAAGTAGCGGTGACTAATGCTCCGTCGAATGTGCGTTCGACCTGCTTGACCGTATCGACGGCTGGCAGTCCGGCAATTGCGGCGCCGTACTTCTGCGCGGCGCGGATGACATCGTGAATGATTTCCTCAGTCACAAACGGACGCACCGCGTCGTGAACCAGAACAATGTCGTCATCGGCGGCGGAGACGGAATTGATCGCGTTGGCGACAGAATTCTGCCGGTGCTCTCCGCCTTCGACCAGATGAATCTTCTTCTGCAGGACGTCTTTCGTTTCTTTTGCCAAACGGGTGCTGAATCCTGCAAGCTCATTCCCTCGCAGCGCCACATAGATCTCGGAGACCTCCGGGCTGGTGGAGAACTTCCGCAGAGTATGAATGACGATCGGAATCCCTCCAAGCTCGGTGAACTGCTTCGTTGCAGCGGGCTTCTTGCCCTTCGCGCTGGGTGCCGAAGCCATGCGCGTTCCCAAGCCTGCAGCCGGAATAATTGCGACCACCTTCATAGCGGGTTGCAAGTATACGAGGGCGGATGCTCCAGTTCAAATCGGGCGTCGGTCGCGGTCGTTGCCCGCTGCGCTGCAGGCTTTACCCTAGCCGCATTTTGCTCTGATCGGGAATTCTCTTTCCCGCCCGGAACGTCAGCCGTCGAGAGGCGGCCCCGGGTCGCTTCCAAGTCAAGTGGGGTCATGCACTTACACGGATGAAATCCAAGGCTCCTGTGGCAACCGAGTTGCACAACCAAGAAACGGAGAAGACGAAGCTTTCCGGTCTGAAGCTCCGCCTTCAGGAGACCAGCTTTGAACAAACCTCGTTCCTTGTTCTCGTTCGTACATGCCGCTCCTGCCCTGGCAGTAGGTTTAGGGTGCGCCATTCTTTTCACCAGCGCCGTGCTAGCGTTCGCAATCGCTGGGGCCGGAGAGCCGGTGGTGGCTGGGACTCGGGAGACACACAATCGCAGGGAAAGAATGTTTGTCGGCCTGGTTACCGACGACCATTGCGGCGCCAGGCACGAAATGGATTCTGGGATGAATTCGTCGGAATGTACGAAGATGTGTGTGCGGAACGGTTCGAAGTACGTGCTGGTCCAGGGAGACAAGCGTTACGTCTTAGCGGGAAACGAAAGCAAGCTCGAAGGACTGGCAGGTCAACGGGCGAACATCGCTGGCACCCTAGCCGGAAACACTATCAAAGTCGGTTCCGTAACGTCGATGCAGTGAGTTCGGGCCGATTGTACAAAGAACTTAAATCCGACCGCCTTATTCCACTGGTCGCTCCGCGACAAGCGGCACAGTCTTTTTGGACTCCCCATTCGGGATCGTAGCCGTCGTCGTTACAACCACTGCGGGACGTGGCTCCGTGCGTGCCATGGCGCGCTCATCCCACTTGCCAAAAATCATCTTTCCCGCAGTCGTTTGCAGCACCGATGTGACAGAAATGTCGATGGTCTTGCCAATCATCTTGCGTGCGTTGTCCACGACCACCATGGTGCCATCGTCCAGGTAGGCGACGCCCTGGTTGTATTCCTTGCCTTCTTTCAGGATGAAAACCTTCATGGTCTCGCCCGGCAGGACGATCGGCTTCAGGGAGTTTGCCAGCTCATTGATATTCAAAACAGCGACGCCTTGAAGTTGCGCCACCTTATTAAGATTGAAATCGTTGGTGATGATCTTTCCCTCGTAGAGCTTGGCCAGTTCAATCAGTTTCAGATCGACCTCTCGGACGGCGGGAAAGTCGTCCTCGACAATCTGAATTTGCACCGATGCCATCTTCTGCAGACGCTGCAGAATGTCTAGTCCGCGGCGACCGCGATTGCGTTTGAGCGAGTCGGCGGAATCAGCTACGAGTTGCAGTTCGCGCAACACAAATTGTGGAGTCACGATAACTCCGTCCAGGAAGCCGGTTTCGGCGATGTCAGCAATGCGCCCATCGATAATGACGCTCGTATCCAGAATCTTGTAGCTCTTCCTGGATTGCTTCTCGCCACCGAAAATTCCGCCCAGCGCCGCCAGGTTGAGCAGGTCGCCCTTGTTGGCGCCGACGATCAGGCCGACGTAGGCCATCAAGAACATCACCATGATTTGCAGGAAGCTCTGGGTGTGCCCCGGAGGAATGCTGTTGCGAATCACCAGAGCGAACAGGTAGGCGCCGACAATGCCCAGTACGCTCCCGATCGCAGCCCCGATCAGACGCTTCAGGCTGACCAGACGCAACCGCCACTCGAAGGTGACAATGGCAACGCCGAGCAGCGCTCCGACCCCGGCATCCATATTCGAAGGAAGGTCGAAGGGCTGAAGCTTGTAACAAGTAAGAGCGACAAAAACGATAAATAATAGACGAACAATTATTAAGTCCACGGAATGGACCTCCTCGGGACCCACGTGCCTAATTTCAAGTTGAGTCCCGCACCGGCCGCCGAACCCAGCCATCTATCGCGCCCGATGATCTATGCGCGGAGCTTATGAATAAAACAGCTATGAAACTGCGCTCCGCCCCCGTCCATAAATCAGACAGGGCATCCTACAAATATTCCAGTGGAAGTATATACCCGCGGCGAAGGATGCGAGATTACGCAGGTCACAGGACTTTGTGATACTCGGGAAGGATCGCAGCTGTGGAAGCGGCGACTGATAAACTTTCACTTATGAAAGCTATTGTCATCAGTCGCTTAGGTGGTCCGGAGGTGCTTGAGGTGCGAGATGTCCCGGATCCCGCGTCCAGCGCGGGGCACGAATTGGTTCGGGTGCAGGCTGGTGGATTGAACTTCGCCGACTTCATGACGGCGCAAGGCGGATATCCGGGAACCCCGAAACCTCCGTTGATCGCCGGCCGCGAATTTTGCGGCGTTAGAGAGAGTGACGGCCAGCTCGTGATGGGTTACACGCAGTGGGGAGCGTTCGCAGAGCGCGTTGTGGCTCGCCAGGAATTGTTGTGGCCGGTTCCTGCGAACTGGACCGCGGAAGAGGGAGCAGCCTTCCCAGTGAATTACTTTACGGCGTACTTCGCATACTGGAAAGCGGGATTGATCGGTGCGGCAAAGCCAGCACCCGGCGCGGTTCCACGAGTTCTGATTCATGCAGTCGCTGGCGGGGTGGGAACGGCTGCGGTGCAGATCGGAAAGTTGCTTGGCGTGGAAATGTACGGCACATCTTCCTCGGATGAGAAGCTGGCGCGAGTGGAAGAGCTTGGCTTGCAACACGGGATCAACTACAAGCAGCGCGATTACGAGGACGCAATCAAGGATCTGACCCACGGGCAAGGTGTCGACGCGGTATTTGAAATGTTGGGCGGCGAGCATACCGCAAAGAGCGTTCGCTGCCTGCGGGACTTTGGCCGCGTGATCGTGTACGGGAGCGCAACCCGCCAAAAGTCAGAACTGGATACGAGACTTCTCTACGCCAAAGGCGCTAGCGTCCACGGACTTTGGCTAACATATCTTTCAGCTAAGCATGAGTTGATGAACCAAGCCTGGCAACAACTCTTCGCGTGGACCGCGCAAGGCCACTTGCATCCCGTCATCGGGCACGTTCTGCCGATGGAGCGTACGGTCGAGGCCTACCGATTGTTATCCGAAGGAAAAAACTTTGGCAAAGTAGTTCTCAAGATTACGTAAGGTTCACGTCTGTTCGCTTCCGAACGCCAGAAATCCATTCCCGGACACATCAGCATTCCGCCGCAGAAACCTTTCGTTTGTAATCAATACATTCTCCCATCCTTGCAGTTGGAAACCCGCGTGCAAGAATCACTTCGAATATCGAGTGACTGTGAATTGTTTGTGAACATTCGTAAAAAATTATGCGAATTAGACAGAGCTAACAAATGTTGTACCTGGACGTGCTCTTTCAATTGCTAACGACGCTGCTAGTGAAGCGTCCAAGTGAGTAATTGCAGGTTGAGGCGCAATGGAACTTCCAGGCATCCAAGAACGTATTGGAGAAAAGAGGATGAAAGTCGGGCGATAAACCAGCCGACCCGGCTTTCGGGAAACAATCTCAGGGGTTAAGGGACTGGCTCATTCTCGGTTTGGCGGCCCAGATGAGTGCAGCCCCTGCAGCAGAGAGCTCGCGGCCTTGCGGCCACGCGCTTTCTTCTTAACCCCGCGGCAGCATTGTAAGTCTTTCGCGGGAAAACGCAAGTTTTTCGTGAGCGACGAGTCCAGCCGCCCAGAAACGATTCCCGACGTTTATCGGGAAAGAAAAAGGAGTCTCATGAAATCTCAAAGTATTTTCAAGAGTCTGCTGGTCGGGCTGGCTTTGCTGCTGGCGACGAGCGTATTCGCGAGTGCTGCTAACAAAGGTTCAATGGAACTTCTGGATCCCGTTACCGTAAGCGGGAAGCAACTGCCCGCCGGGGATTACTCCGTGAAGTGGGATGGCACCGGCCCCAATGTGGAAGTGAATATTTTGAAGGGGAACAAGGTGATTGCGACCACGCCTGCCCGGCTGATTGATCTGAGCCAAAAACCAAGCAGAGACGCCGCCGTTGTGCGGAACAATGACGACGGCAGCAAGTCACTCGCTGAAATTCACTTCAGCGGAAAAACATATGCGCTGGCCATTGGAACCGAGACAGCCAGCATGAACGGTAGCGGTAGCAGCAAGTAACGATTCTGTTCCAGCCAGCGAAAGCGGGGAGCCTCGGGCTCCCCGTTTTCCTGCGCAGCGAAACGTCAGTCGTGTTGAAGACTATTTGCCCTGAGACTCGAGCTCGGCGTTAATGTTCACGCTTCCGCCGGTCGCTTTAAACTTTCTCTCCCACGGTTTAAAGCCAGACTTGCTGACCGTAAGTGTGTGATCACCAGGCGTCACGTCAATTTCTGACGGCGTATTGCCGACAAAGCTGCCATCCAACGTGATATCTGCATTCGCGGGGGTCGAGGAGACGGCAATCTTGCTCCCTGACGAAGGTGTCGATTTGTCGCTGACGGTAACCAGCTGGGGTGCCTGCCTCTGGGCGGCAACTTTGCCAGCTCGCGAGGGCCAATCCTTCTCGATGGCCTCGCATGCATCTTTCACCGAGTTGCCCAGCGACCGGGTAGAATGGCTGACGACGGCATCGCCGTCACTATTGAAAAACCGCGACTTTGTTGTCGTGAGCAAGAATGCTCTTGCCGCCTTCGTGGTCGAGCACGACGACGTAATCGGCCTTGTCCTGTTTGTTGTTAACTACCACCGAAGAGCATCGGTCGCCAAAAGTCTTGATGATCTCGGCGGTCTGCGGACGAGCGCCGCCGCTGAAATGGCCGCCGTGGGCGTCGCTGGTACCACCGCTGTTGCCGCTCATTTGCCAGGACTGGCTGTCGGTGATGAAGACGCGCGCCTTCTGCGCATCAGAAGTGAATGTTTGAGCCACCGCGGGAATCAGCAACAGCCACAGAACCACAAACTTGACAATAGATCGCATCTTTCCTCCAGGACTGAACATGAGGGAGAAGCATCTATTCTGCACGGTCCGCGAGGGACGGCATAGTTACGGTCGTCGGTGTCCGAAAAGTGGGCCTTAAGGAGGACAAGAGCGTCCCCCCGCGGGGTTTCTTCAATACTAATACTTGGGCATCCGGGGATCCACGCGGTCCGCCCAGGCCAGTATCCCGCCAGCGAGATTGTGCACTTTCTTGAATCCCGCCTGCTGGAGGAAAGCTACCGCCTTCGCGCTGCGCACGCCGGAGCGGCAATGGGCGACGATCTCGCGGCTGGAATCGAGTTCATGCACGCGATTCGGCAAATCACCCAGCGGGATCAGATGCCCGCTGATGTTGCAGATTTGATATTCGTGGGGTTCGCGCACGTCGAGCACGAACAGGTCGTCGCCGGCATCCAAGCGCCGCTTGAGCTCTTCGACTTGCATTTCGGAAATGCCTGCTTCCACTGGTTTCTCCTGGCTTTTCTCTTCACCGCGGATTCCACAAAACTCGTTGTAGTCTATCAGCTTTGTGATGGTGCGGTGGGTCCCGCAGGCCGGACAGTCAGGATTCTTGCGCAGCTTAAGCTCGCGAAACTTCATGCCCAGGGCATCGACCAACAACAGCCGCCCAATGAGTGGGTCACCCTTGCCTAGGATCAGCTTGATGACTTCGGTCGCCTGAATCACGCCCACGAGTCCGGGCAGAATGCCCAGGACTCCGCCCTCGGCGCAGGATGGAACTAATCCGGGCGGTGGCGGCTCGGAATACAAACACCGGTAGCAGGGGCCATCTGCGGTTGCGAACACACTTGCTTGCCCTTCAAAACGGAAGATCGAGCCGTACACATTGGGCTTGCCGGTCAACACGCAGGCATCGTTCACCAGATAGCGGGTGGGGAAATTGTCGGTGCCATCGGCGATAATGTCGAAATCGCGAAACAGTTCGAGCGCGTTCTCGCTGCTCAACTTGGTTTCAAACTTGCGAATGTTGAGAAACGGATTGATCGCCTTCAGCTTCTCCGCTGCGGAATCCAGCTTCTTGCGCCCCACGTCCGCTGTCGTATGAATGATCTGCCGCTGCAGATTCGTATAGTCCACCACGTCGAAGTCCACGATCCCAAGCGTGCCCACGCCGGCCGCGCCCAGATAAAGCGCCAACGGCGAGCCGAGCCCACCAGCCCCAATACATAGAACTCGTGCAGCCTTAAGCTTCTGCTGGCCCTCCATGCCCACCTCAGGCATGATCAGATGCCGCGAATAACGCAGGATCTCGTCGTTAGTGAGAGCGGTGGCTTCGGGTTTCGCTTCAACTGGTTTGACTTCGGTAATAGTGGCCATAAACCCTCGGTTCCGGAACGTTGGTTGTAGTGATTGCGAAATGGACAACTAGAAACAACAACAGAACGGACGACAACAGCAGGCGCTGTGGCAGGGCATTCGGGAAGTGGGCCATCCGCAAATCGTTAATTGGGACATCAGGTTCACCGGCCCCCAGCAATCGAAGGCACTATCGAAATAGTATCACCGTCGGTGACCGCGGTGGCTTCTTTTTGCAGATAGCGAACGTCTTCATCATTCAGGTAAACATTCACAAAAGAGCGGAGTTTCCCGTCATCCGTGTAAAGATGCCGGCGCAGGTCAGGATGCTTGGAAACGAGTCTGGACAGGGCTTCAGAGACCGTACCGGCACTGACTTCGACCGTCGGAAGCTTGCCGGCATACTGCCGCAGCGGAGTGGGTATGTGGATTTTCGTCATCGCCATAAATGATGCCGGAATGTGGCCCCGGGATTCAGTTCATCCGAGCATTGCAAGCCATGTCTGTACAGATGCATTCGACGCAATTCCATAGAAACGTAGCTCGCTACGTTTCTGCGGGCTCCACTTCAATCTTCTCATCCACCAGTTGCTTATCGCTCTCGTCGCTGCCGCTCAGTTCGAATGAATTAGTAATCGCGGCCTTCCCACGTTCCACGCTGGTAATGACATAGGAACACCCAATCCAGTGTGCTTCCACAAGATCGGTCGACGACCACTGTGGCGGATGGTCAGGATGCGAATGATAGAATCCAACAATGTCTTCGCCCCGTTCCCGACCCTCCCGCTGGATGCGCACCAGTTCCCGCGGATCAATGTGATAGCGATTCTGCGGCGAATCGGTGCGTGTGTTCCCGCAGCGCGCAACGGCGCTCACGGTGCGCAGATCTCCGTCCATCTGACCGAGTAAAACGCCGCAGCATTCGTGAGGATACGTCTCCTCGCCGTGGTGGCGAATCTCCTCAAATTCAGTCTTGCCAATCTTCAACATAAGACCCGCACCACAGAGACACAGAGAAGTCCTCTTTCGAGTTCTTCCTCGACTCTGTATCTCTGTGGTGAAACGCACTACTCCTGCCAGAATCGCTCACTCAAATATTTATCGCCCGAGTCGCACAAAATCGTCACGAACACAGCCCGTTCGTTTTTCTTCAACTGCCGCCCCAGTTGCAGGCATCCCACCACAGCCGCAGCCGCCGAGATCCCCACCAGCAGGCCTTCCTCGCGCGCCAGACGCTTGGCCATCGCGTATGCGTCTTCAGTGGAGATACCAAGGTCGGCATTGGCCAACGTCGAATCATAAATCTTCGGTACGATGGCACTCGCTATGTGCTTGGTTCCCTCGATTCCGTGGAACGCCGAATCCGGCTGCAGCGAAATACAGCGCACGCGCGGGTTCAATTCCCTCAGCCGTCGCGTGGTTCCAACGAACGTTCCACTGGTCCCGAGCATGGCCACGAAATGCGTGATACGTCCTTCCGTCTGTTGCCAGATTTCGTTGGCTGTGCCATGGTAATGAGCTTGCCAGTTGGCGTCGTTGGAATATTGGTCGGCGTAGTAATAAAGATCTGGATGCTTGGCGGCGAGTTCGCGAGCCATGCGGATGGCGCCATCGGATCCATCAGCCGGGTTGGTGTAAATAATATTTGCGCCGTACGCGTGCAGGATACGTTTGCGTTCGACCGATACATTCTCCGGCATGCACAACGTAACGGGGAAACCCTGCGCGGCGCCGATCATGGCATAAGCAATGCCGGTATTGCCGCTGGTCGAATCCAGCAGAATTTTACCGGATGTTAACTTGCCACTGGCCCGAGCTTGGGTCACGATGTTCGAGGCGGCGCGGTCTTTGACGGAGCCACCGGGATTGAGCCACTCCGCTTTGCCGAGAATTTCAACCCCGGGCAGCTCACTGCCGATGCGGGTTAGGCGGAGCAGAGGCGTATTGCCAATGCGATCCACCGTATGCTGGCCCAAAGTGAGGCTGGCGAGCGGATCGCTTCCGTCCGCATCTGTCGAGGAACCAGACACTTCCGCGATGTTTGCAGCCGCGCGCTGCATAGATTCTGAACCCATGCCCGTGACCTACGTAATGTTCCTGAGGGGCAAAGTTAATCGCCAGGAACGGTTGATTAGATTATAAGAGAGACTGATTGGTTCCACTGAAGATGCGGAGGCAACGTTCCTTTTCCAGGAATCCGCATCTAACCTAGCCGAGAACGAAGGATGAAATGGCCTCGAAGGTAGAACAACGGACGTATGAAGAAGCGCTGAACTGGTTGCGCGATCATGGCTTCGACCTGCTCGAAGCCCCAGGCACGCAGGGGCGCATCTTCCTGAAGAAGTACAACGTGTCAGCCGCCATCCAGAAGAATGGTGACGACGGCGTGAAGATCTTCGCCTACCCCGGCTACTTAATTGGCAGCGAAATTTCCAAGCTGGTAAACAAGGGATACCAGCAGTTCCTCAAGACTGCAAAGACGGAAGTCCCGGCAACCGCCGACCATCTGAAGGCCCTGCAACAATTCACCGGAGAATTAAAGGAAGGGCTGGGCCTGCCCACCCTGTACAACGAATCGCTCGGAACAGTCAGCGAATCGTATCACTACGACCGCGTCGAAAATCGCGACAAGCCAGCCGCGGATCGCCCCAAGCGTCCCTGGGAAAAAGCCGGAGTCATGGCCGCAGCAGCAAAAAAGGGCCGGGCGTAGTTTTTTCGGCCTCCGGCCGGGAACGCAACCGCCAGCGATTGAACCAGGCCGCTTGCTCGCTAGAACATTCGTGCTGAAAACATTGGCGCGAATTTCAATTTCACCTTGGTAATCACGAACCCTCTTCCGCGATTGCTCGTCTGGCTTTATGCTGTCTAAGACAATCGGACGTTGTACCACCCAGGTTCTTTCCGGAAGTCATGATTCCAATTCGTCTCTATGCCATGATCTTGGGCGGCGCGGGAGCCTTGCTGGCCCTGTATCTAATGCTCCGTCGCAAGCCCAAAGGCCCCGATGAGATCGAACGCGAGCGCCGCGCCTGGCTCGACCGTGTGGGCAGAATTACCGACGGCACCGTCATCGACGTTCAGGAAATGCAGCCCGACGGACGCAAGCCCGCGACCTTCCTGATCTTCCAGTACGACGTGGCTGGCGTATCCTACGAAGCCTCGCAGGACGTGACGTATCTGCGGCAACTGATCAACCTTCACTCTTGCCGCCTGGGATTGCCGACATCGGTGCGCTACGATCCCCAGAATCCGGGGAACTCGATCGTAGTATCCGAGCGCTGGATGGGATTGAGGCAGTAGAACAGCTCTCAGCTGTCGGCCCTCAGCCTTTCAATCTCCGTCGCATCCCAATCTCCGGGATGAGGTTCGAGGGCCAAGTGCTAATTGCGGGAGGTCGAAGGCTGAATGCTGCTCTTCTAGCTTCCCGCCGCGAAGCCGCCGCTGTGGGCCAGGGTGAGCCGCAGGAACTTGTGGGGATTGACTGGCGTGTCGTTGATGCGGACTTCATAATGCAGGTGGGGACCGGTGCTGCGGCCGCTCAATCCGACGTATCCGATGGTGTCGCCGCGGCGCACGTATTGTCCGGGGACCACCGCGTAGCTGGCCAGATGCCCGTAACGAGTCGTGATTCCGTGGCCGTGATCAAGCGCAACCGCGCGCCCGTATCCGCCCATGAAGTCTGCAAAGACTACAACGCCATCGGCCGGAGCGATGACCGGCTGGCCGTAGGACGCCGAAATGTCGATTCCACTATGAAACGCGCCCTCGCCGTTGAAGGGATCGGTTCGCTCCCCGAAAGATCCCGTTACCGGGCCTTCTACTGGCCAAAGGTTCGGCGCGGAATTGGCTCGCAGCCAATCCGCAGTCGTCACATTGCGGGTCAGGCCAAGAGAAATCCCGGTGGTTGCCGCACCGCTCAGAGCGGTATCCTTCAGAGCATATAGCCGATCCAGCGAAGAACTGACTTGGGCGTCTTGAATGTGGTCGGAAGATTCAGATTCGAGTGTGGGATTCGATTTCAAACCGTAGAGCGAAGAAACCTCGCTGGCCAGCGAGCCCAGCGACGCCACCTGAATATCTCGTTCTTGAGCCACCTGCTCCAGCCGCGAATAACGGTTCTTCAGTTCATCTTTCTGGATTCGCAGCTCGTTAAAACGCGAGACCTTCAACAGCATGCGCATGTAGGAGCTGGCAATTCCGGTCAGGCTCAATACGCCAATAGCCGCCCCAACAACTAATACATAGAGATAATGGACTGGAATGGGAATTTTGCGGAGCTGCCCGTCCTCGCCCCGCGCTACGAAAAGTATGTAGAAACGCTTACGCAATATTTCTCCTCGTCAAAATCGGATCAACCGAGCGCGGCAGGTTCGCCGCATTTGATCCCAAAACCCAACCCTTCCCCCATCCTCCCTTTCGGAAAGAATGCGAGTCAAACGCCCGTCCTACGGAACACCGGGCTCAGGTCCGAAATCCTTCATGCCTGCAATTGTAACAACATGCGGCACTTAGCTCGGCCAGAGTTTTGGAAGTAGCTTCGCAACGGTACCAAAGTAGATTCGTCCTGTCAACGACCCACGGCACAACCCTAAGGTTACGAAAGACAGGGGCAATCCACGGCACTTCGGCGGGTTACCAGCGGTAAACTCCTGCAGTGTAAAGAACAATCCGGCCTGGCTCATCACGTTCCAATGATCGGCCTATCCGAAACGTCCACCATCCGGAGCCTTCTGTTCGATGGACTAGATTGGCCATGGGTTGCCCCCATAGTCCGCGCAAGCCCTGTATCTCTTGACCTACATTTCACCGGTACACGCCGCCTTTGTATATGATTAGGCCCATCTTGCCCCTAGCGGAAAAACTGCTCATTTCGCGAATTCGAAGCCGCACCGTCGATCGACCAGGGATTGCAGCCGGCATCGGAGATGACTGCGCCATCCTGCAAATTCCCCACGGTCACCAGACGCTGGTTACTACCGATTTCAGCCTCGAAGGCATTCACTTCCGTCTTGAATGCCATCCCGCCGACGTCGTCGGTCATCGCTGCCTTACCCGCGGTCTTAGTGACATCGCTGCCATGGGCGGACTCCCCGTCGCTGCATTTCTGTCTCTTGCCCTGCCCAGAAACCTCCGTCAAGCCTGGGTCGACCAGTTCCTGAAAGGTTTGCTAGAGCTAGCCGACCAATTCAACGTGAGCCTCGCCGGAGGCGATACGGCACAATCCCCGAGCGGAATTCTCGCAGACATCGTCCTAATCGGATCGGTCCCGAGAGGGAAAGCAATCCTGCGCTCCGGCGCCCGCCCCGGCGATGCCATCTACGTGACCGGCGCATTAGGAGGCGCCGCCGCCGCACTGAAATTGCTCTTCGCCGGCCGCAGACTTCGTCCCGCCGATTTCCCCCAACACTTCCATCCCACTCCCCGCATCGAAGTCGGCCGCTACCTTCGTGAAAAGAGCTTAGCCTCGGCCATGATCGATCTCAGCGACGGCCTTTCCACCGACCTCGCGCACATTTGCGAGGAGAGCGGTGTCGGCGCGGAGATCCAGTCGGACGCGATCCCCCGTGCCGCAATCGGCATACCCGCGCACCAGGTCGACCTCGACTCCGCACTGCACGGAGGCGACGATTATGAACTCCTCTTCACCGCCTCCAACCACAAACGCGTGCCAACCAGGATTGCAGGTGTCCCGATAACCCAAATCGGCCGCATCACCCGAGGCAGGCAGGTCATGCTGATAAACCGGGAGAATCGAACGGTCAAGTTCCGCCCGCAAGGCTGGGAATACTTCAGACGAACTGCTGGCCGATAGCTTCTGGCCCGAAGATGGCCGATGGAAAAGTAGCTAGCGAATCGAAGCCAGAAGCTAGCAGCCAGCATGTGACTTTCGTGCTGCCCGAACCTCTTCTTTATGTACCGCCAGCTGCTCAATCGGTCTAAAGTGTCTTTATGTTCCCTCGAATTGGCATCTTTCTCGCCACCTTGTGTATGGGCCTGAGCTCGGCGGTAGCCGCGCAACCTGCGTCCGTATCCACCCCGGCCATGCCCACCATCGACAACGCTTTCGTCCAAAAACAATTCGGATCGACCTGCTCCCTCATCGGACTCGAGCCGCTTAAGGCTGACCTGGACAGCGATGGCATCGAAGATATCGTCATCCCCGCCCGCTGCACCAATCCGATGATGGATCAGGTTGACGACAGCTTTGTGGTCGTCGATCCCTACAACAGCTTCTTCGGCTACGGCAATCCCAAGATCACCACGCAATTTTCCTCTGATGATCCACACAACCGCGGGTACTCATTGCTCGTGATTCACGGCGCTGGTCCCGAAGCCTGGCACTCCGACAAACCCAAGGCAAAATTCCTCATCGTGAATCTGCCCTTCAAGAACGTCGTCGTAAAGAAAATGGCGATCAAGAAAAAGAGGACGATCATGGGAATCTTCGCCGAGGAAACCGGTGGCGATCAGGCGACCTCAGTGGTCTTCTGGGACGGCAAGAAATATCGATACACCCCACTCGGCTCCAGCATGGAGTGAGCGGAGAACGGGCGTCTCCCCGTCTACGGGGTGATTTCGAATACGACGCCAAAATCATCGGTTCCGCCACTAGGCGTTGTCCCGTACAAATTTCCAGCTGGATCAAGCACCAGTCCGAATGTCGGACTTACGCCGTCGGGCGCGCCTGTGAAACTGTGCACGACGGTTTCCTTCCACTTGTGGGAACGCTTGCTCCTCGCTAGCTTGAATACTGTTCCTAGTTGGGCGTCGCCCCCATTTTTCGTGGTCCCGAAAAGATTGCCCGCCGCGTCCAGCGCCAAGCTGCCGAAGTACGGCGAACCGCCATCAAGACCCCCCGTGAAGCTATAAAGCACATTGTGGACCCAGGTTCCCGTCTTCGGCACAAGTTGAAAAACAGTTCCTACTTCATCCCGCCCTCCGTTTACCGTTGTGCCATATAGGTTGCCTTGACTGTCGAAGGTGACCCCAGCTAGCGGCCCCGCGCCGTTATCGCCGCCGGTAAAGTTGTATAGCAAAGATTCTTTCCAGCCCTGACTTGTATTTGTCAGCTCAAAAACTGTTCCAACTCCGTACTCACCGCCCTCGAATGTTGTGCCGTAAAGATTGCCCGCCGCATCCATTGTTAGCGTCCCATATGGATAAGCGCCATATTGGGCATAGTTCCCTCCGTACGTGAAGGTAAAAATCTCTTGAAAGTTCCAATTCCCACCAGAATCTGGGGATAGCTCAAACACGGTACCAAGGGCTTGAGCACCACCAGTCAACGTTGTTCCGTAGAGGTTGCCGGCTTGGTCGCGAATCAGGGAGTTGGGATTAGTGTGAGAGTTGCTCTCTTCCTGAAAACTGTACAACACGATTACCTGCTGGACGGAGGGAAGGATCAGCTCGAAAACGGTACCTTCAGAGTACGCGCCGCCTCCTGCGGTAACGCCAAAGAAATTTCCGTTTGGTTCCAGGATCATGCCACCGGTTGGGTAGGCTCCGTTGATCCCGCCCTCGAATGAGTAGAGAGAGGCATCTTCCCACCGTCCGTTGAAACGCGGCGTCAGCTTGAACAAAACCCCATAGCTGGCGTTGGAAGCGAAGCCGTACAGATTGCCATCGCCGTCAATGACTAAGGGAGAACTTGGATCAGCTCCATCGCTATGATCGGTAAAGGAGTAAATTACCTTCTCTTTCGATGCGGCACGCGCTCCGCTCGCCAACATGCACGTCGCGATGCCCACACGTACAGCCCATTTGAAAACATACGAAAGAGTTCTCGGACGCCATTCCTTCGTCCTCATGCGGCCAACTATAGCAGCTCCGCCCAGTGCGCTAAGGTGCTAACGCGACTAGGACTCACGTCATCCAAAAACCAAACCGGCAATCGTCGCTCCACGCTATAATTCTCCCGCCATGAACCTGGAACAGAAACTGGCTGAACTGAAGAAGCGCGACCACCTCGCCGAAGACGGCGGCGGCGAACGGCGGCGTGAAAAGCAGCACAAAGAAGGCAAGATGTCGGCCCGCGAGCGCATTGAGTTCCTGCTCGACGAAGCCACATTCGAGGAAACCGACAAACTAGTCACGCATCGCTGCAACGACTTCGGCATGGCCGAGCAGAAGATCTACGGCGACGGCTTCATCACTGGGTACGGCCGCATCGAAGGCCGCCTGGTGTTTGTCTTCGCCCAGGACTTCACCGTCTTCGGCGGTTCGCTCTCCGAATCCAATGCAGGCAAAATTGTGAAGATCATGGATCTCGCCGCCAAAATGGGAGCCCCCATGATCGGCCTCAACGATTCCGGCGGCGCCCGCATTCAGGAAGGCGTCATGTCGCTTGCCGGCTACGCCGACATCTTCTTGCGCAACACACTCTACAGCGGAGTTATTCCCCAGATTTCCGCGATCATGGGACCATGTGCCGGCGGCGCCGTTTATTCGCCCGCGATTACGGACTTCATTGTCATGGTCGACAAGACTTCCTACATGTTCATCACCGGCCCCGACGTAATCAAAACGGTGACCCATGAAGACGTCACCAAAGATCAACTGGGTGGCGCAGAAACCCACAACGAAACCTCCGGGGTGGCCCACTTTAAAGCCCACGACGATGCCGAGTGTTTGTCGATGGTGCGAGAGCTGCTCAGCTTCATGCCTTCGAACAATCTCGACGACCCGCCACGCAAGCCCTGCACCGATCCCATCGATCGCGCCGATCCCGCCCTCGACAAAATTGTCCCCGATCAATCGAATCTGCCCTACGACATCAAAGATGTAATCCACGCGGTGGTCGACGACGGCTACTTTTTCGAAGTCCAGGAGCACTACGCCAAGAACATCGTCGTAGGATTCGCCCGCCTGAACGGAAAGCCTGTGGGAATCGTAGCCAACCAACCCGCGTTTCTTGCGGGCACGCTGGACATCAACGCCTCGATCAAAGGCGCACGCTTCGTGCGCTTCTGCGACTGCTTCAACATCCCGCTCGTGACCTTCGAAGATGTCCCCGGATTCCTCCCCGGCACCAACCAGGAATACGGCGGCATCATCAAACACGGCGCCAAGTTGCTCTTCGCCTTCGCCGAAGCCACGGTCCCAAAAGTGACAGTCATCACCCGCAAAGCCTACGGCGGAGCCTATTGCGTCATGGCCTCGAAACACATCCGCACCGATGTGAATTACGCCTGGCCGACAGCAGAGATCGCGGTCATGGGCCCGGAAGGCGCAGTGGACATCGTCTACAAACGCGAACTGGAGAATGCCGCGAACCGCGCAGAAGCACGCCAAAAGAAGATCGAAGAATTCCGTGAGCGCTTCGCCAACCCCTACGTAGCCGCCGACCGCGGCTTCGTCGACGCCGTAGTCCAACCCCACGAAACCCGCAAAAAACTGATCCAAGCCCTGGAAATGCTGGAAACCAAGCGCGACAAGAACCCGCCGAAAAAGCACGGGAATATACCACTGTGAGCTGTGGTGAAGTGACACCGCCCCGACCCACTACCTCGCGGCTGTGGCAACTTTGAAGCGGACTCGTTCCTTACGCTGAAGATACTCGACGATCTCGAACAGGTTACGCGCCTGCGGATTGCCCATCGGGCTCAGCATCCGCATCAGACTCTTGGCGGAGTGCTGGGTGACTTTCGCAAGTTCGGCAAAACCGACGGTGGCATTAATGTAGTCGCGCAGCACAGACTTGCCGGTTTCGACGTCTCCCAGGACGAAACATTCAATACTTTCGCGCAAGAGCTCCTTGCGGAACGCGGCGTCACGCTGCACGCGGGAGAGGATAGTTTGTTTGAAGTCACGGGTCAAAGGCATAGTTGAATTACTCGCGAGACTTTCTTTTCTTGTAGTCTTGCCATCTGTTCCTTGCGTCGTCAATGTCCTTCTGCTGCCGTTTCTTGCTTCCACCAGCGAGCAGGATGACCAGCCGCTCTCCGTCCTTCCCAAAGTAAATCCGCAAACCCGGACCGAAGTTGACCCGATACTCGTAAACCCCGCCGCCAACACTCTTGACGTTCGAGAAGTTACCCTGCGCCAGCCTTGTAACCGCCACGGCCACCTTGGCTGCGGCCTGCGCGCTCAGGCTGTCAAACCACTCGCTGTACGGGCTGCGACCGTTCCGATCGAGATATTCAAGAACCTCGACTGGATGCAATGGTAACATATATGGTACCTATGATGAAAACTGACAATGGTCTTTTGCGATCGATCACGAGGCGCAGCGGCATTTTATGCGATCCATCGGCGTTCGTCGCAGAGCGGACAATCCTGTCCGCTGATTAAAATCCATGTGCGTTAGAGTACCCTAAAAGCAAGTCACTGGTTGCATATATAGCGTTTACGAGGTAGACTTCTCATAGGCCTGCAAGGCGCAAAGGAGGCCTATGGCCGGCGAAGCCCACGCTTTTGACGTCTCCACAAAAGAACAAAAAGAAATTATCGAAATCTACGCCAAGCTTCGTGAAGCCGAAGCCAAGCTCATAGGCCCCGACGGCAAGGCCGAAGCACTGCCCAAGAACCTCTATTCCTTCCTGCTTCGCCTGTTGGCCGATCTCCGCGCCGGAAATGCCGTCACCCTCCTGCAAAGCCGGCACGAACTCACCACCATTGAAGCCAGCAAGATTCTCGGCATGTCCCGCCAGTTTCTGGTGCAGCTCTTGGAGAAGGGAGAAATCCCCTTCCACAAGGTTGGCACCCATCGCCGCCTGTATGTGCGCGACGTAATCGCTTACAAGACCAGGCGTGACACCTCCCGCCGGAAAACTCTGGACGACTTAGCCAAACGAGAATTCGCCGAAGGAAACTACGGCAAGATCCCTGATGATTTTCACCCCGGGCAATGACCAGTCCGTCGTGCTCGATGCCTGCGTTCTCGTGCCCATGGCGCTCTGCGACCTCCTGCTGCGCCTGGCCGAGGAGCCGGCAATGTATCGACCGCTATGGAGTGACCAGATATTGGCGGAAATGACCAAGGCCCTGGAAAGCAAGCTTCATCGATCCTCCGAACAGGTAGCGTGGAGACGGCAGCAGATGAAAGAGGCCTTCCCGGAGGCAATGGTCACAGTCCCCTACGCACTCCTGAAGGCGGTCGAATGCATTCCCGACAAAGACGACCGGCACGTCCTGGCCGCAGCAATCATGGCGCACGCCAGCATAATCGTCACGCAAAACACCAGACATTTCCCGAAAGACTGTTGCGAGAAATACGGCGTCCGCCGTCAAACGCCAGACGATTTCCTGATCGATCAATACCGTCACAGCCCGCAACTGGTCTTGGACAAGCTGGACGATCAAGCCGCGGGCATCGCCCAGAACCGAGAATTCGTGGTCGCAAGCTTGAAAGCCTCCGTGCCCAAGTTCTGCAAGTTGGTGGAGGCTCACGCGATCTGAGCGATCGCAAGTGATCGAAGCAAGATTGGATTCTCCTGCACCGCGAAGGCGCTGGATGTGCCACGGACCCGCCAGGAGCATTTTTTCCTTGACGACCGTTTCTCAGATCGGATAACCTATTTTAAGCAGCATTATCTGCTGGATATTATCCGGTCTTTGACAATTTGCGCTCACCCGGCCTGTCGAGGAAGCCGTTCAGTTCCAAAACGGGACAGCCGCAGTACCGCCACTCTACTGTAACTCCCATGTTGTCTAGATTTTGCGCGTAACTCCTGCAAACTCAAAGATCTAGCACATAGTCAAAATTTAAGTCGTTTGCTCTCTAGATTTTGCAGCCAAAGGGGGGAGGGGGGTACCCAGTACTAGACAGTAAACTCTGTCCCAAAGCGGGAAGATACGAGTGGGTTGAGCTGAGAGCGAGAGGCTAGAAGCTGCCATCAAACACTAAGAGTCCCGAGGTGGTGTTGAGCTCATTCGTCTCGGCCAGTAGCTCGCGTTAGACCCTTGCTGACCTGACATAGTTGCTATCCTTGCGGACTGCAATTACCGATCCTTGCTTGGGCTCCGGGCTTACCGCCAACCGGATAAACCAGTTCAACGCCTCGGGACTCTATCCTGCCTTTGACATGGTGTTCTTGTTCGCCTCGACCAGCGCTTTGCTATAGACCCTTGCTTGCCCTCTCTACTTTTCATCTTGCGATGATGTAGAGTGACTCCGCTTGGATCCCGGACGCCGCACCAACCGGGTAAACTCTAGAACGTGTCAAAGAACGATTATGGTTTTACTCTTCCTATTTTAGGAGTCAACGAAAAACGCAGAACTGTATCTGCTTTGAATGCAGCCGAGTGCAGCACCTGCACAACCCGATGACCGGAATTGGTGCAAGCCAGACAATCAAAGCCTCACAAGGCTCAATTGCAATTCGTTCTTAAGGCACAAGAAGCGGTGTCGTGCCATTGCGCAGTGGAGCCCGCGCGATCTCCCACATGTGGAAAATCAGGCGAAATCCATGATGGAAGCGGACTTCGGAAACCAGCGAAACTCAGAGCAGAAATAAAAGCCGCCAGCATTGAGTCGCTGGCGGCTTGGGTCCGAAATCCCAGACTCACTTCTGCTTCGGAGGTGGAATCAACCGCGACGGAGGAATGAGAACTTTGCCTTCGTCGTCATAGTAGAACTTCATCTCATGATCTGACTTTGTGCCGGGAACAGGCTTCTCGTCTTTCGAGCTGAAGCGGGGCTCGCCAGCCGCAGCCAACAGCGGCTCCTTCGTGGTGTACATGGCTTCGTTCAGAAGGCCACCGGAAGGAGCATGCGCGACGGCAAAGATGCCGCGCGGGCTTCCGTTCGTATAGGTAACCCCGATGTAGTCCGCGACCATATATCCGGCATCGGAGACTGGCAGCCAAGGCAGCTTCATGGGTCCAGCTAGCTGTTTGCCAGCGGTCCAGGTCTTGCCGCCGTTGGTAGAGGTGGTGAAGCCCACGTCCAGTTGGCAGGAACCGCCGCAGGCCGAGACAGGATAGTAGTAATAAACGATGGTCAAGTGCGCGGTACTGCCCGAGGTCGCGGGGTCCACTCCGATTCCCCCGATAAAATGGTCCACGGTGCTCTTCACCGGGTCAATTGGGATGCGGCTTACGGCACTCCATTTCTTGCCATCCGTCGAGGTGCTCATAACAATATCGTTAGAGCTGCAACCGCTGCGATAACGGCAGTCCCACCAGATCACGTATACTTTTCCGGATGCGTCAACTCCAGCGGAGGGCAGGTCTGCGAAGCTCCGGAAATTGCCATCTTCCGCGTGGTTGTCGACAAACGCGATAACAGACGTAGAGCTCCACGACTTGCCCCCGTTGGTCGAGCGAAAAGCGTCGATGCCGCCGCCTGAGAATGGCACAATGACGGTGCCATTCGGCTGAACCACAGGCTCACCGCCCAGTCCCCCGGCGTGGTCGGCTGAAGATACGCCTGCACTCCAGGTCAATCCGCCATCGTGGGATGTGCTCATCAGGACATCGCCACTGCCATACGCCTGATCCCATTCGGTGTAGCAGTTCCCGTAGTAGGGACTTGTGGGGGTGTTGTCGCAGGTCGTCCAATTCTTATCGTCCAAGTGGGTTCCATCGATGACGATCGGCTTTCCCCAGTGGATGCCGTCAGAAGAACGGCTCACGGCAACGTCGCCGATCGTGCCCGAGTTCTCTTGGTGCAAGAGCGGAAGCGTCGAAATCAACCATTGCTTGTGTTTGGCATCGTAGGCAACGGAGGGATCCGCAGCCCAACCGTAAGGTCCATGCTTATACTTGTCGGTCAGCGCAGGGAGAATGCCGTAGGTCCAAGTCTTACCGCCATCGGTCGAAGTGGACCAGCCTACGTCCGCACTGCCCCATCCGATCGATCCCGGTACCCGAGCGACGTGGAAAGTGCCCACGATCGTGTTTCCCCAGGAGAAGAAGGAGGGCTCGACCTCGGTTCTGTGCACGCTATCGGAGTTGGTGAATTTATCGGTGCTGATTTTCACTAGCGAGAATTGCGCATGTGCCGGTGCAACCAGTATTACGCAAACTGCTGCCGCTAGCATCACCGTAAGAAAAGCCAATGCATGTCGATTCATGAGATTTTCCTCGTGGTTGAGATTCAGCGTGCGCGGAATCGTTGCGAACTTACGGCCGCCGGCACCCGATGCCCGCGGCCGTATTGGAAATCACGTTCACTTGTGCTGCAAAGGTCGGCCCTGCTTCGACAGCGGAATGGGATACTCTCCGTCGTCATCATAGTACTTCCAAACGTATTTCCCTTTGGCATTTGGCACGGGCTTCTCGCTTTTCGACGTGAATCGAGGTTCGCCAGGCGACGCCAAAAGAGGAGCCTTGGTGGTATACATCGCTTCGTTAAGCAAACCACCGGAAGGAGCCTTGGCCACGGCGAACACTCCAAAGGGATTTCCACTCGAGTATGCAACCGCGAGATAATCGGCAACCATCAGTCCGTTTTGCGATTGCGGCAGCCAGCTCAACTGCATGGGTCCGGCCAGGTGCTTCCCAGCCGTCCAAGTCTTGCCGCCATCCTGCGATAGCGTGAAGCCCACTTCCAGACGGCAAGAGTTATTGCAACTCGCGACCGGATAATAATAGTAGGTCACTGCTAGGTGAGCGGTCTTTCCCGACGTCGCACGATCAACGCCTATTCCGGGGATGAAATGGTCCACTGTGCTCGTAATCGGGTCAATCGGAATGCGGGCGATCTTGGTCCACGTCGTCCCATTGGTTGATGTGCTCAGGACGAGGTCGTCGGTGCTGCAGCCCCTGCGAAAACTGCAGTCCGGCCAGACAATGTAGATTTTCCCGCTGCCATCAGTCTGTGCCGAGGGCATACCAAAGCCATCGCGTAGTCCGCCATCTTCTCCGCGGAAGTTCTGGTTGCCTATCAGGGAAGTTCTGGTCCAACTCTTGCCACCGTTGGTGGAACGGAAAGCAATCATGCTGCCCAGAGTGGAGATCGGCACCACCACGGTGCCATTCGGTTGCACTAATGGTTGGCCTCCGATGCCGCTGGCCTGGTCCCCGGTATTCTTCGCTGGCCCCCAAGTCAATCCGCCGTCGGTGGAAGTGCTCATGAAGATGAGATCGCCCAGTCCGGGCTCGTCCCATTCGCTATAGCAATTGCCGTAGTGAGGGCTGGCGGGAGTGTTGTCGCAGGTAATCCAGTTCTTGTCGTCGGAGCCGCTCTGATCCACGATGACCGGCTTGCCCCAGTGAATTCCGTCCGTGGAGCGGCTGGTGGCTACGGCTTCTCCTTGATCGTTGATGATTGGAAGAGTGGAGATCAGCCACACGCCGTGTTTTACATCGTAGGCAACGGCAGCATCGCTAGCCGCCGTAAATCTCCCGCCCTTGTAGTTGTCCGTCAAGCCGGGAAGATAGCCACCGGCCCAGGTCTTACCGCCATCGGTGGAGGTAGCAAACCCCACGTCGGCGCCGCCGCCGCCGGGGACGCGTGCTACCTGAAAGGCGCTCACGATGGTCGAGCCCCAAGCGAACGTATCGGGCTCGACTTCGGAGCGATGTTCGCTGTCGGAGTTGTGAAACGTATCCGTGCTGAGCTTTACGAGATTGGTCTGCGCATGCGACGGGATGCCCAGCGCAAGCGCAAATGCTAACAATAGCGTGAAGAAGGCAAACGCCTTTCTGCTATTTTGGGACCCAAAGGAAGTTCGATTCATCCTGGTTGTCCTTGAACGCCGAGTCTAACCGCAGATAAAGCGGCCGAGGTTTACGAAACAAAACACCGCCGGCGGGTGCGTGTGCCGGCGGCGTCAAGCAAGTTCGTTTTACTTCTGAACGTCCTTATCGCGAGACACTGGAGGACCCTCTCGCTCCTCACCCTGTGACCTCGGGTACGGCCGGTCCGCGTGGATGCCAGGTATGCGTTTCTCGCCTCTCGAGCTGAAACGCGGTTCGTCAGCCGATGCCTCGATCGGGCTCTTGGTCGTGTAGGCAGCTTCGTTAAAGAGTCCGCCGGAAGGCGCCTTGGCCACCATGAATACTCCAAATGCCTTGCCGTTCACGTACGAAGACGATAGGTAATCGGCGAGCATAGGTCCATTCTGCGAGGCGGGCAACCAACTGATCTTCATGGAGCCAGCCAAATTTTTCCCGGCGGTCCAGGTCTTGCCCCCGTCCTGGGAGGTACTAAATCCCACGCGGATCTGGCAGGTAGCATCATTGCAGTTGGCCTGCGGATAGTAATAATAAGTGACAGTGAGATGGGCAGTTTTGCCGGAAGTGGCGCGATCCACAGCCAAGCCAGGAATAAAGTGGTTCACCGTGCTAGTAAGCGGGTCAATCGGAATGCGCACGACTTTGGACCAGCTTTTTCCATTCGTGGAAGTGCTCATCACCAGGTCATTCGTACTGCAGCCTGAGCGGAAACTACAATCCGACCAAACCACGTAAAGCTTTCCTGCTTTGTCGATTCCAGTCGACGGAAAGGGCAAGCCCACACTACGGAGGGTACTGTTCCCCTGGAAGGTGTTGACTTGGGAGATGGTCACGGTATTGCCCCAACTCGCGCCACCGTTGGTTGAAGTGAAGGCCTGCATGCCGTTGCCGAGGAACGGGACGACCGCAGTGCCGTTGGGTAGGACGAGTTGTTCGGCGCCCGTCCCGAAGGCGCCGTTTGCCGTCTTGGGTGCTCCCCAGGTCAATCCACCATCGGTGGAGGTACTCATGAAGACGCCGGACCACTCGGTGTAGCAGTTGCCGTAGAAGCGGCTGGTGGCGGTATTGTCGCAGGTGATCCAATTCTTGTCGTCTCCGCCGCTGCTGTCCACCGGAATCGGCTTGCCCCAGTGGATCCCGTCCTTGGAGCGGCTGACGGCGATGTTGACTCCGGTGTTGCCGATGGGCAGGCTCGAAATCAGCCACTCGCCGTGTTTTGCGTCATACACCACGGACGCATCGCTCGCGGCTGAGTAGGTTCCACCTTTGTAGTTGACTGTCAGTCCGGGCAAATAACCGTAAGTCCACGTCTTGCCGCCGTCGGTTGAGGTGCTGAATCCCAGGTCCGCGCCCCCGCCATCGGCAACCCGTGCCACTTGATACGCGGCGACCATGGTTGAACCCCACGAGTAAGTGTCGGGTTCAACTTCGGTTTTGTGCTGGCTGGAGGAGTTATGGAAACTGTCGGTGCTGATCTTGACCAGATTGGATTGCGCCTGGGCTGGAGCGGCCATCGCGAAGGCAAAAGCAAACGCCAGTGCCATGAAAAGGGAGGACCTGTTGTTGCTACTTTGAGAAATCAGGGATATAGATTTCATCGGATCGTCCTTGTTGTTCTTAATGGATGGAGTGCGGTCCTCGCGACTCCGTTGGGACGCCAAAATGGGGAGAACATTTCCGGCAGCAACGAGGCGCAATAGTAGTTCGAGCGTCGCGCGAAGATACATCGGCTATTCCAGCGTTGTCAATGTGCATCATTTTGCACTTTCTGTGGTCCTCCCAACGTTATGTCTTTCTGGGCCACTTTGAATCCGGGCCTTGATATTACGGTCTAGTGAGCGAGAGATTGCGTGACCGTCATGCATCCTGAGTCGTAAAGATGGGCTGACAGGGAGGGCGACAGCTCGTCGGCAGAGCAAAAGCCGCATCGGACGCGGGAAATGCGCGATCCCTTTGTCCTTGACAGGCAGGTCCCCATGGGGCACATTTACGTGTAACTTGGCTCGACGAGCCCGACTTGCTGAGGCTGAGAACCGCCTCTACGTCAGAAACGGAGCCCAACTCCCCGGGGGTAATATGAAGCATATTGCTACGATTCTCGCACTGCTGGTTTCACTTGGCTCAACCGTTGCACATGCCCAGGCGCCGCGCGATCATCATCACGGCATTGAGAACGTGGTTGTAATCTTTCAGGAAAACCGCACACCCGACAACCTATTTGGCAGCAACCCAAACGCCCTGCCGGGAGCGGATATCGCCACCAGCGGCATAAACTCGCTGGGTCAGACAATTCCCTTGACAGCGGTACCCCTGGCGAACAACTACGATCTGAGTCACGCACACACCGCATTTGTGTCGATGTACGACAGTGGAAAGATGGACGGCGCCAACAAGATCAAAGTGAGTTGCGCCGCCGGTGCAACGAATTGCCCACCCGCCAATCCCCAGTTTAAGTATGTCGACAATTCGACGGGGATTCTGAATCCCTACTTCCAACTGGCGGAACAGTACACTTTCGGCGATAGGATGTTCCAGACCAACCAGGGACCGAGCTTTCCCGCACACCAATTCATCATCTCGGGAACATCGGCGCCAACCGACGACAGCGATTTGTTTGCTGCGGAGAATCCTGTAGGAGTTCCGCTTGCCGGCAACAACACTGGGTGTACGGCTCCTTCAAACGAGACCGTTAATATGATTGATCCGAATGGCAGCGAAGCGCTGAAGATGTATCCCTGCTTCGATCATCGAACCCTGGTTGATTATCTCGATTTCGCTCGGGTCAGCTGGCGGTATTACGCACCATCTGCAGGCTCCATCTGGACCGGGCCGAATGCAATTTATCACTTGCGTTTCGGTTCGGACTGGAACAATGACGTCGTTCTAAATCCGGCGCAGGTGCTGACCGATATCGCGAGCGGTCAACTTGCCAACGTGACCTGGGTGATTCCGGCCGGTCAGGAATCAGACCATGCCAGGGGCAACAAAGGTTTGGGACCATCCTGGGTTGCGTCGGTGGTCAATGCTATCGGCAACAGCCAGTATTGGGACAACACTGCCATCATCATCACGTGGGATGACTGGGGAGGATGGTATGACCATGTTGCCCCGACGATCATTAACTCCTACGAATACGGCTTCCGCGTGCCCCTGATTGTTGTGTCTCCCTTCGCAAAACAGGGTTATGTTTCGCATGTGACTCATGACTTCGGGAGCATTCTGAAATTCATCGAAGAGGTCTACCATTTGCCTTCGCTCGGATATGCAGATGAACGGGCTGATGATCTCTCGGACTGTTTCGACTTCCACCGGCACAATCGCTTTCAAAAGATTAAGGCACAGCACGACGGCAAGTATTTCCTGAACGACAAGACACCACCCACCGACCCAGACGACGATTAACGAGATTCGGGTAAAGCCAGATCGATTCTGGCGGACTTTGGCTGCCAAGCGCACGAAGGCATATCTGCCCTGCTAGGATATGCCTCGTGCTTCCACTGCTCGATGTCCGGCACCTTAACGTCGAGTTTCCAAACCAAGGCTCGACGTCCTCACCGGCCCTGGCGGCGGTTCGTGATCTTAGTTTGGCCATCGCTGCCCGCGAAGTCCTTGGCCTTGTTGGCGAATCCGGGTCAGGAAAATCCGTCACCTCGCTTGCGCTGATGCGTCTGCTTCCCCCGCAAGCGCGAGTTGCCGGAGAAATCCTGCTCGCGAACGGGAATGGCTCAGCTCGTGATGTGCTGTGCCTTCCCGACGAAGAGATGCGGACTCTGCGTGGGTCACAAGTGGCCATGATTTTCCAGGAGCCCATGACCGCGCTGAACCCGGTGATGCGGGTCGGAGAGCAGATTGCCGAAGCCGTTGCGGTGCACGCTCAGCTCACAAAAAAGGCAGCTTGGGATCGGGCGGTCGAAGCGATGGAGGACGTCGCAATTCCGAACGCTGCTCTTCGTGCCCGCGATTATCCTTATCAACTCTCCGGGGGCATGCGCCAGCGAGTCATGATTGCGATGGCCGTCGTAAACCGTCCTGCGTTGCTGATTGCCGATGAGCCTACGACTGCTCTTGATGTCACGGTACAGAAGCAGATTATCGATCTGCTTGCTGAACTACGAGCGAAGTTCGGCTTGGCCATGCTCTTTATTTCGCACGACCTTGCGGTGGTCTCGCAGATTGCCGACCACATCGCGGTAATGTATGCCGGCAACCTCGTAGAGCTGGGATCGAAACGCGAGATTTTCCAGGCTCCAGCGCATCCCTACACCCGGGGACTCTTGAAAGCCGTGCCGACTTTACAAACAGACCGCACGCGCCCGCTGCAAACGATCGAAGGGATGGTGCCGAACATGCAGAGCGTGCCTTCGGGCTGTCCGTTTGAGCCTCGCTGTGACTCTCGCGTGGCGGAATGCGCTCGCAGTCTCCCACCATTGATCGAGGTAACTCCGGGTCACTGGGCGCGGTGCCCGGTGGTCAATCCATGATGCGACCGAGTGTGTAGAGCGGACACTCCTGTCCGCCCTTCACGCCTCTTTGGTCTATAATCGCCATTCTGCCTGGTGATCAGTGCGCGTACTTCTTTTAAGCGATATTCACAGCAATCTCGAGGCTCTTGAGGCTTGCCTGGCGGCCGCCCCGTCGCACGATGTGGTCGTCAACCTGGGTGATATTGTCGGCTACGGAGCCAGTCCCGACGAGGTCATTGAACGGGCCCGCAGGCTAGGGAAAGTCTTCGTCCGCGGTAATCACGACAAAGCCGTATGCGGCCTGATCGACATCAAGGATTTCAATCCCGTCGCTGCACTGGCTTCCTCGTGGACGCACGATCAGCTTAGCCCGGAAAATCTGGAGTGGCTGCGTTCCCTGCCGCAGGGGCCGGTTCAACTCGAAGAACTCCCGGATGCCCAATTTGTACATGGATCTCCAGCTAACGAAGATGAATATGTGGTGACTGTGGGCGACGCAATCGAGCCGCTGATGGTGGCTCCAACCATGATCACGTTCTTTGGGCACACCCACCTGCAGGGAAGCTTCATGATGAATGGCGACCACATCAACTCCATTCATCCCGCCTACAAGACGGTCGGGCAGATCGAACGCTCTGAGTTTCCCTTAAAGAACAGACAGCCTTATCTGATTAATCCCGGGTCGGTGGGACAGCCACGGGATGGAGATTGGCGAGCAGGATTTGCGGTTTACGACTCCGAAACCCGCGTCGTCGATTTTTACCGGGTGCCCTACAATCTTAAGAGCGCGCAGGATCGCATCCTGGCTGCTGACCTCCCGCCGCGTTTGGCTACCCGGCTGGCAGCGGGAAGATGATTGCCTGAAACTGTCCAAGGAAAAAGTTGAATGAGAATGATTTATTGGGGTGCGAACAAACTTGCGTTTAGGATTGCGCTGTTAACGATTTGCTTCACCACAGCTGGCGCTCAGGCACAAAGCGCCCGTCCTGCTACGCGAGACTTTGATCAGGTGGCGATTTCCCCGGATGGAAATCGTGTGGCATGGGTGCAATCGTCGGTGAATGCATCCGGAGAGCCAACCAGCGGCTCCTCCATTTATGTTCAGGACTTGAGGTCTCCCGGTGCCAAACCAAAACGTGTCTCGGCAGGCACTGACGTTCAAGCTGCAAGTGAAGACACCATCGTCTGGTCACCGGACAGCAAGCATCTGGCTTTTCTTTCCGACGTTGAAGGCGAAGGGCAATCGAATTTCTACGTGGTGAACGCCGATGGTGGAAGTGCGCGCAAGCTGACCAGCCTAAAGGGGTATTTAGCCGATCCCGCGTGGTCCCCTGATCAAAAGACTTTGGCGTTCTTGTTTACGGAAAATGCGCCTCGGGCTGCTGGTCCGTTGATGCCCATGGTGCCGGAGACGGGCGTAATCGATCAGAAGGTCTATGAACAGCGGCTGACTCTAGTAGACGTGGGCTCGGGTAAAGTCCGTCAGCTTTCACCGACCGACATGTACGTTTACCAGTACGACTGGTCGCCCGATGGTAAGAGTTTCGCGGCGATTGCCGCGCACGGGGCGGGCGATTCCAATTGGTATGTCGCCCAACTCTACACCCTGAGTGCCGAGAATGGAGGTCTCAAACCGGTTTACAAACCGTCTTTGCAGATCGCAGTGCCGCGCTGGTCTCCGGACGGCAAGGCTATCGGATTCATTGGCGGACTTATGAGCGATGAAGGGTCCATCGGTGGCGATATTTTTGTTGTATCGGCGGCTGGAGGAGATGCGCGCAACGTAACCCCTGGGATTGCGGCATCGCCGTCCTGGTTGTACTGGGAATCGCCGAGCAAAATTCTTTTTACGGAAAACGTGGATGGTCAGGCCGGCATTTCGCGGGTCGATCTCGCTGGTGGCAAAGTTTCGTCGCTGTGGACCGGGCCGGACGTTATTTCCACTACAACCGATGGCGTGACCGCGGTCTCGCTTGCGGCCGACCGTCAGACCTCCGCGGTGATTCGTAATTCATCCGAAAACCCGCCGGAAATATGGGCCGGCACGATCGGTGACTGGAAGCAAGTAACCCGCATCAACGATGGCGTCCACCCCACGTGGGGGAAAGTGAGAAGCCTCCATTGGTCGAACGGAGACTGGAAGATTCAGGGCTGGCTGATGTATCCCGTAAACTACGATCCCAGCAAACGCTACCCGATGGTCGTGATAGTGCACGGTGGCCCCGCGGTGATTGAACATGCCGGATGGCCTGGGGCTTTCTTCAACATCTACGAACTTTCCGCCCGCGGATACTTCGTGCTGCTTCCGAACCCTCGCGGCAGTTACGGGCAAGGAGAGAAGTTCACAGCGGCAAACATCAAGGATTTCGGCTACGGAGATTTCCAGGATATTTTGAAGGGCGTAGACGAAGTTGTGAAGACCCTGCCGGTGGATAACGATCGTGTCGGCATTACCGGCTGGAGTTACGGCGGCTACATGACGATGTGGGCGGTGACGCAGACCCAACGCTTTCGCGCCGCCGTGGCGGGTGCGGGACTGGCGAACTACCAGAGCTACTACGGACAAAACGACATTGATGAATGGATGCCCCCCTATTTCGGCGCGAATGTGTACGACGACCCGGCCATTTATGCGAAGAGCTCACCGATCACCTTCATCAAGAATGTGAAGACACCCACGTTGGTGCTGGTCGGCCAGTACGATGGCGAATGCCCGATGCCACAATCCCGCGAATTCTGGCACGCTCTGAAAACCCTAGGCGTGGAAACGCAGCTGGTGATCTATCCCGGCGAAGGGCACGAATTCCTCCAGACCGAACACCGCCGCGATGTGATCGAGCGTCTAATCGCATGGTTCGACCACTATCTAAAGTAAAGCGTGGAGGACAACCCCTCACCCGTCCAGCCGAGCATAGCTCGGCATGCAAACGCAGTGTAGACTTTCGCCATGCCCTCATACTCATCTCATGCTACCAACGAATTGTTCACAACCCGCGAAAACCCTCCCGAGCACTACCTCGTAGCGTTCAGCGACGGCGGCGCAAGAGGCAATCCTGGGCCTTCCGGATACGGCGTCGTAATCCAGGATGAGGCGGGGAAAAAAGTTGCCGCGTTGAGCGAATACCTCGGCCATCAGACCAACAATTTTGCCGAGTATCAAGGCTTGATCGCCGCTCTCGAGTATGCAGTCACCAACGGCCACAAAGCACTCAAGGTGATCAGCGATTCTGAACTGCTGGTAAGGCAGATCAAAGGTATCTACAAGGTCAAGAACGCCGCACTGCAGGACCTTCACGGCCGAGCTAAAGAATTGATTGCACAACTGGCGTGGTTTTCTATCGGCCACGTTCTCCGCGGCCACAACGAAGAAGCCGACCGACTGGCAAACGCCGCCATGGACAAGGGCATGGGACGTGTGGCGCGGGCGCCATCGCCCGCGTCTTTGTCGACACTTCCCGCCGCGCAACAAGAATTCAATGGAGTCGTGCGCGGAGGAAAGATCGAGTTGCTGAATGGCAAACTCCCCGAAGGAACCCAAGTGCAAGTGCGAGTAAAGAAGTAAGCTCACCCAGATTCAATAAAAAAAGAACTATTCGTCGATTACCGGGTTTCTCAAAGTCCCTACCCCCTCGACGCTAACTTCAATCACATCTCCCGCGACCACGGGGCCTACGCCTTTGGGAGTGCCGGTCGCGATCAGGTCGCCGGGGACCAGCGTCATCGCCTGCGTGATATACCGCATTACGACGCCGAGGGAGAAAATGAAATCACGGGTGCTGCCTTGCTGACGAATATCTCCGTTCACCCGAGTCTCAACTCCCACTCCGGACCACGGATTAATCTCGTCCGTCACCAGCGGACCGACGGGGCAAAAAGTATCGAAGCCCTTGGCGCGAGCCCACTGGCCGTCTTTGTTCTGCAAGTCACGGGCGGTCACATCGTTCAGGCAGGTATAGCCGAGGATGTAAGGACGCGCGTCCTCGTCCGTGCCCAGTTTGTAGCAAGGCTTGCCAATCACGACTGCGAGTTCACCTTCGAAGTCCACGCGCTGGGAAAGCTTGGGCCGTCGAATTGTGCCGCCGGGCGCCAGCAGAGACGACGGAGGCTTGAAGAAGAGCAACGGCTCGGCCGGAACTTCATTACCGAGTTCAGCAGCGTGCTCACGATAATTGCGGCCCACACAAATGATCTTTGACGGGCGCACCGGCGCAACTAACCTTGCCTCGTTCAGAGCAACCGGATCCATGCGCTTCGTCGGCAGGTCCTCGATGTCGCCATCTGAATCCTCGGGCGGCTTCAGCAGCAGTCTGGTGATCTGCTCCACACCGGCAACCGCCTCAACCAAGCCGTAATGGAGTTGTCCGTTAAGTTCAAACCCGCAATATTTCATGAGAACCTCGGCAATTGGCGACTAGCATAGCAGTCAGCCTTTGGCGCACAGCCAAGTTCCGAGTGCTAAATGATGTTCTCATGGTACAGCCTCACTTGCGTCCTGCGATTGATCGCTTTCGTTTCCCCGCACGTCGACTGCTGAAACGGAATAGACGTAAGTCTTTCCCGGCGCGATATTCATGTCGCGGAATGCTGGCGTCTTCACCAGTTCCGAGTTGATTTCAACTGGCGGAGAACCGGTTTCATGACGGAACACGTTGTAACCGGCGAGATCAGCATCGGTGTCCGGAGCCCAAATCAAATCGATGAACGGTTGCTGACCCACCCCCGAGAACACCGCCTGCAGGCCGGAAGGCACAGCCGGGGCAAATACGTCATGCGCGAAGACTTTCATCACGGGTGTATCGTCGCCGTCGAATTGGGCTTCGGGATTTCCATTTTCACGGATCAGCGTGACTGTAGTCGCACGGTAAAGGTATGTCTTCTCCCACTCAAAGCTGTGATCGACAATCCGCGTGGCAGATGACGCATCAACCGACAGCTCTCCAACGACAGTATCGGCATCCCCACCCTCGGCACGACGATACACACGATAAACGTGTCTTAGCCCGGGGGTTTCAGGCGCAAGCGGAACGCGGCTCCAACTCAGGACGACTCCGTCCGCACTTACTTGAGCCTGGAAGTCAGCAGGCGGAGGCAGAGCCGGCGCGGCAGGAACGTTCACAACATTTGAGATTCCAGCGCTCCGGCCATTGCGATTCAGTACGGAAATCGCATAAAAAATGCGCGCAGCCGGATTCTCCACCAGAAGCGGGCGCGGCAGATTATCCGTATAGTTCGTTTCTATCTTCGTCGCAGGCTTGCTTTGACTAGAGCTCGATCCGGGAAGTTGAGACACAGCGATTTCTCCCACCGGATTCACACACTCACTCATTCCGGCATCTTTATTTCTGCAAATACGTGTGGGGCCCGGGTGCCGCACCGCGAGGCGATCCGTAGTTTCCGCCGGCACCGTCCAATCGAGGTAAACGCTGTCGCCTTTACGCACCGCTCGGAGGTCGGTGACCGGTTCGGGAAGGTCCAACGACGGCGGCTTCGGAATGCCCGGAACTCCGCAGCCCAAGAGGAGAGCGGTGCTGCACAGCAATATCAGGACCTTCGAGATGAATTGCCTCATCGGCGGAAGCAACAAGGTTACCAGAAGGGCGAGCCTGAGCAGCTACTATGCCTTCTACAGAATGTAGCGCGACAGATCCTGGTCTTTCACGATATCCGCAAGCATGTGGCGAACATAATCTGCGTCGACTTTGAAGTGCTCGCCTTTTTTGTCGGGGGCATCGAAACTGATTTCATCCAGTACCCGTTCCATGATCGTGTGCAGACGGCGCGCTCCGATATTTTCCGTGCCTTCATTTACGCGGAAAGCGAAGCGGGCAACTTCTTCCAGCGCGTCCTTAGTGAATTCCAGCTTCACATTTTCGGTCTCGAGCAGAGCGGTGTATTGCTTTACCAGCGAAGATTTGGGCTCTGTCAGAATGCGAATAAAGTCTTCCATGGTCAGCGACTGCAATTCGACACGAATGGGGAAGCGGCCTTGCAACTCCGGGATCAGATCGCTCGGCTTGGAAACGTGGAAGGCTCCCGCCGCTACAAAGAGGATGTGGTCGGTGCGAACCATTCCGTAACGCGTGTTCACTGTGGTTCCTTCGACAATAGGCAGGATGTCTCGCTGTACACCTTCGCGGGAAACGTCCGGTCCATGGCCGCTCTCCCGGCCAGCAATCTTGTCGATCTCGTCGAGGAAAATAATGCCCGAGTCCTCAACGCGATCAATGGCTACGCGAGTCACCTGATCCATATCAATCAGACGCTGTTCTTCTTCCTGGATCAGGTACTCGAATGCTTCGTTGACCTTCATCTTCCGCTTTTTCGTTCGCTGGCCGAAAATGTTGGGAAGCATGTCCTTGATGTTGACATCCATCTCTTCAACGCCCTGATTGGAGATGATTTCAAAGGATGGAAACGCGCGTTCGCGCACGTCGATTTCCACGGTGCGCTCGTCCAGTTTGCCTTCCCGCAATTGCTGGCGAAGCTTTTCCCGAGTGCGGCTCTGCGATTCGCTTGACGAGGACGACGATGAAGTAGTTCCTTCGAGGATGAAGCCGGACTGTGTTGACTCTGCCGGGCGGGACGGCTGCGCAGCGGGCGGCAAGAGGATGTCCAACAGGCGTTCCTCTGCATTCAGTTCGGCCTTGTCGGCCACATCTTCAAGCTTTTCCTCGCGCACCATTTCAATCGCGATCTCAACCAGGTCGCGGATCATGGACTCAACATCCCGCCCGACGTATCCAACCTCGGTGAACTTCGAGGCTTCCACTTTGAGGAAGGGCGAGTTGGCAAGTTTGGCCAGCCGGCGAGCGATTTCAGTCTTCCCCACGCCCGTCGGGCCAATCATGATGATGTTCTTCGGGATCACTTCTTCGGCAAGATCGGGTGTCAGCTTCTGCCGCCGCATCCGATTGCGCAAAGCAATCGCCACTGCGCGCTTGGCGTCTTTCTGTCCTACGACGTGCTTGTCTAGTTCGGCGACGATCTCACGCGGCGTGAGCTCGTCCAGAGCGATCTGTTCTTCGTCCACGGTTCCGGGTAAATAGATAGCCATAAATCAGTCGTTGGTCACTAATCGTTGGTCGTCGGCCCGAATGGGCTTGGCAAACGACCACCGACTAAAGCTCTTCAATCGTCACCTTGTCGTTGGTATAAATGCACATGCTGCCGGCAATCTTCATCGCCTCTTCTGCGATCTGGCGCGAAGAGAGCTGAGTGTGCGCCGCCAAAGCCTGGGCTGCCGCTTGCGCGTACGGTCCCCCGCTGCCGATGGCTGCGATCCCGCCATCCGGTTCGATCACATCGCCCTGGCCGCTCAACAGGAAAGTCTGCTCCCTGTCGGAAACCAGCAACAACGCTTCCAGGTGTCGCAGGAACTTGTCCGTCCGCCAATCCTTCGCCAGTTCCACCGCTCCGCGGCCGATATTGCCATGATACTGCTCCAGCTTAGCCTCGAAACGGCTGAAAAGTGAGAATGCGTCGGCGGTCGAACCAGCGAATCCGGCGAGAATCTTGTCCTGGTATAAACGGCGGATCTTCTTGGCGGTATGCTTGATCACACCTTCGCCGAGCGTGACCTGCCCGTCGCCGGCCATCACAACATGGCCGTCGCGCCGGACGCAAAGCACTGTGGTCGAACGTACTAAACGCTTCCTGCTCATGAGCGCAATTTTTAATTATAGCAGCCAGCCGTGGTTCATCGCGAAACGCAGCCGCAAGTTGACGGGCAGTTCTGTGGAACTCTTCTTGAGAAATGAACTGCCGAGAGTGACACGGCGCGAGAAAGCCAAGTCCCGAGGCCCATCCTTAGCTCGGACGTCACAAAGTGTGCAAATACGCCAGCAGATCATTGATCTGCTGTTGATTGAGGATCTGGGCGTAGCCTGGCATCTTGTTGCGGCCGAGGCGAATAACGTCGCTGACGCGATCGTCATTAGCGGGCATTCCGCTCATCGGCAAATACTGCCGCTGGAAGACGCCCTTCATACTGGGCCCCTGCCGCCCACGCGAAGAATATGGCGCGTGACACCGGTCACAATAATTGTCATAAATGCGACGCCCCTCGGCCTGCTGTGAATTGAGTCCCAGCTCCGCATCGCTCTTGCGGCGCTGGACGTCACAACCAGCCAGGCACCAAAGCGTGATCGCAGAGACACAGAAATATAGAGCACCTAACTTCCACTTTTCCATTCTGATGGGCCGCTAATCCGAACGCGAGATGGTTCCATTTGTCAGTCAAAACGCGAAGCATACTATTACAATACTAAAGGAAAGCTAGGCCCAGCGCGGGAATCGTGTGACGACAAAACAGGTAACCGTAAAGCGAGTATATGAACCGCCGGTACCGTCCGATGGAACGCGAGTGCTGGTGGACCGCTTGTGGCCACGCGGTCTGAGCAAACCGCGCGCCTCGGTGGACTGGTGGCTGCGCGATTTAGCGCCCTCGGATGCGCTACGGAAGTGGTTTCACGCAACTCCCGAAGCCTGGGCAACTTTCCGAAAACGCTATCTCAAAGAGTTGGGCCGCCCTGAAGCCGCTCAGGCCCTCGATGAACTCTACCGCATGGCCAATGGTCGAAAAAAGTTGACGCTATTATTCGCCTCCAGAAACGAACAACAGAACAACGCCGTGGTCCTCAAAGAACTATTAGACGGCATGCGTAAACCACCCACAGGCACGGGGCCCGGAGGCGTCCGCGCAGTCCGCGACCGTGAAGCAAAAAGACTGCGGAAATGAAAGGCAGGGCTTGACCATCGGTTCTCAGCAGCGTTGTCTATTTAGGATAAATGCCGGCTGTCAAGCGTTAAGTGCTATTTCTGATTAACGATCGCTTCCACCACGCCGTCAATCGCATCTAGAACCCGCTTGTTGGGAAGATTGAAATTGTTGGTGAGAATCGAGAATGCGACCTGCCGTCCCTGCGCTGTGGTGGCGTAGCCTGAGAGCGCCTTCACCCCGCCCAGTGAGCCAGTCTTCGCATAGACATGAGTCCGCGGATCAAGAGTTGGGAAGCGATCCGCAAGAGAACCATCAACGCCGGCCACCGGCAGGGTCCCCCTGAAGCTTGCGCCCCACGGTTGATTCGCCGCGTAGCGAAGTAACTGCACGATCGCTTGCGGCGTAACTAGGTTTTGCCGGGAAAGACCGGAGCCATCGTAGAAAAGATATTGGTCGCTGGGTACTCCGACCTGATTAAGAAAGCCTCGCAGCACCTCGAGTCCGCCTTCGACTGTGCCTGCAGCGCCTTTCTCCCGCCCCAGCAGGCGGAGCAAGATTTCCGCGTGCAGATTCTGGCTGACCTTGTTGATGACGCGAACATCTTCGATCAGAGGCTTGGACTGATAGCTGGCCAATACCAGAGGCTGATTCGGCATGGCGCGAGCGGATTCATCGCCTCCGCGAGCAGGCGCGCTGGCGGTGACGGTCAAAGTGGAAAGGCTAGCCAGTTCGGTATGGCGTGTTTGCCGCTTGCCATAAACGACAATGCCGCGATTCTCAAGCAGTTGGTGAAAGAGTGCGGCGGCGAATTCAGCGGGGTCTTCAATTGCGAGGGCTTCGTTCGTGCCAGGATCATCAAGCGGCAAGTTGCCCCACAACGTAACCAGCGTGGACCCAGGTTCGCGGTTGATAAAAATCTTCCGGCCCGTGCCAGCGGGCGTAGTGATGATGCGATTGTCGATGCGGTAATAGTCGGCGAACGGAGTGATGCTGACGAACGCACGTTCCCCAGCGTGGTCTGCGGGTTGAATATTCACGAATACGACGTTGTCATTGATGGTCAGCGCGGAGACAGGAGCGCCATCGGCGAGTACAAGATCATCCTGGCTCCAACCTTCGCCGTAACGTTCGAAGGCGAAATAGGAATCATCGGCGATGATGTTCCCATCCACATACTTCACGCCCTTCTGGACCAGCGCCTCTGCGAGTTGTTCGAGCACCTGAATGGGATGATCGTTGCGCGCGGTCCGCAAGTTGTAGGGCAATTCGCGGCCGGAAAGGTTCGGATCGCCGCGGCCGACCAACACCAGATCGCCATTGAGGCGTCCATATTTGTCGAGAACTCCGCTGGTTTCGACCGTGGTACGCGAGGTGTAATCCGGTCCGATCAGTGCCAGAGCAGCCGCAGTCGTAAATAGCTTGGTGTTGGAAGCGGGTGTGAACAGCTTATCTGCATTCTGAGTGTAAAGGATCTTTCCGCTATCGAGTGAGACCACCTCGATACCCCAAAATCCGCGAGCAAGATCAGGGGCGGAAAGCATCGCGTCAATGCGTTTGGCAACTGGATCGTGCGAGGCGGCGTGGAGTTGCGTCGCCAGCAGCAGGCAAAAGACGGCCGTGAAATGCGCGCGTTTTCGATGCATCCCGGTGGGTCGATTGTAGCACCCGGGCGAGGCGCGCCCTCCGTGAGCGCAGGGACAATGCCTAAGGATTAGAATCGGCCACATGCGTCCGGTTTTCGAATGGAGTCTTGGTTCGCGTTCATTGCACTTGGGGAAACGAACTTTGGTGATGGGCGTGCTTAACGTCACTCCAGATTCATTTTCCGATGGTGGGGTGCATTTTGATCGCGATCGTGCCGTCGAACACGGATTGCAATTGCTCGAGGCTGGTGCTGACATCGTTGACGTGGGCGGAGAGTCTACGCGGCCCGGAGCAAAGGTTCTCAGTGGCGAGGGATCGGCTGACAATCCTGCGCTGGGCGGACGATCCCCGACGAGGCAATCGGTCACCGAGCGGCAGGAATTGGAGCGGGTGATTCCGGTGATTACGGCTCTGAAGCAAAAGCGTCCTCAAGCGGTGATCTCAATCGATACCTACAAAGCGAATGTGGCGCGGGCCGCGATTGGAGCCGGGGCCGAGATTGTAAACGATGTGAGCGGTTTTCGTTGGGATCCCGCGATGGTGAAGGCACTCGCCACTCTAAAATGCGGTGCCGTGCTGATGCACATGCGCGGACGCCCCGAGGCGTGGCACACTTTGCCGCCCACTCCCGATATCGTGATGCTGGTGAAACGGGAACTTCGAGACTGGGCTGATGTTGCTCTCATGGCAGGAGTGAAACGGGAGCGGATCGTACTCGACCCCGGCTTTGGATTCGGGAAAAACTTCCAGGAGAATTATCCGCTCCTCAAGCACTTCGACGAACTGCATCAATTGCGGTATCCGCTCCTGGCAGGTGTCTCACGAAAATCGTTTATTGGACGGGCGCTGGCGCGCAACGGCAAGGACGCGCCGGTAGGCGGGCGCCTCTACGGCACCGTCGCCGCGGAAATGGCAGTTGTCCTGAAGGGAGCACATATTATACGTACGCACGATGTGAAAGCTTCCGCGGATGCGGTTCGGATTGCGGACCTAGTGGTGAGTTAAGCGAATTCGACTTAAATTAAAAACTGCGCTCGGACGCATCGCCGGCACACCGTTTTAGTGCAACGGCAGCGGATAGGAACGTCTGCTCTACACTCCTAATTCGTCGAACCGACGCCACTTGTAGACGGCAATTGACACCGCCCAACTGACGGCGAAAAGCCCTACGATGAAAAAGCCAAGCGTCCC
The DNA here is from genome assembly GCA_963837015.1 of uncultured Acidobacteriota bacterium. Taxonomy (GTDB): domain Bacteria; phylum Acidobacteriota; class Terriglobia; order Terriglobales; family Acidobacteriaceae; genus JABDBE01. Next base: position 183,128 of record CAWIMI010000004.1, read on the forward strand.
AAAGTTATTGTTGAGCTTAGCGACACCTTCCCAGAATGTTCCTTGCAGGTGAAAATGGCCGGCCAGAAGTCCCAGAGCCTCGATGCCGCCGACGACCAGCGCAACGACAACCGAAATGCAGGTGATCGTAAGGTTGTAGTAGAGCTTGCGAATCGGCCTTACGAAGGCCCATCCGTAGGCGCCCAGCATCAGGATGTTGTCGGTCGTGTCGATAAGCGACATCCCTGCCGCAAAAAGAATCGGAAACACGAGAATCGCCCCAAACGGTAGGCCCTTCGAAGCCTCAGCGGCGGAAACCCCGAGCAGGCCGATCTCGGTCGCAGTGTCGAATCCCAGGCCGAACAAAATGCCCAGGGGAAACATGTGCCAACTGCGGCTGATCATTCGGAACATCGGCCGGAACAGTCGCGCAAGAATTCCTCGCGCGGAGAGAAGCTGGTTGAGGTCCTCCTCGACGTAAGGCTCGCCGCTACGGACCCTGACAAACGTCCGGTAAACCGATTGCAGAACGATCAGGTTGACAACGGCGATGGCAAACAGAAAAAACACTGAAAGCAGAGTGCCGATCACTCCAGCAATGTTTCTGAAGGCATCAAAGCGATGTTGCAAGGCGGCCGCCGCTCCCGCAATGGCCGCCGAGCCGAAGACGACGACGGTCGAATGTCCCAGCGAGAACATGAATCCGACAGCGACGGGCCGCTTACCATCCTGCATCAGCTTCCGGGTCACGTTGTCGATCGCGGCTATGTGATCAGCGTCGACCGCATGTCGCAGGCCGAAGCTGTAAGCGAGCAAAGCTGTTCCCAACTGCACCGGATAACCGTGGAACGCGATGCCGGCCCAAAGCCATGCACCTACATTGAAAGCAAACAAGATGACATATATGCCGATGACCCTGCCGCGAAGGTTGTCGGCCGCATCATCGAACAAAGCGGTAAGACCCGTTTGCATGGGAAATGACGAGTAACAAGAAAGTTATATTCGTGTTACGAGATTGGTATTCTATACCAGACCAGCTATTCGAGACTTCTTTCATTTGAGAGCATTACCGAGTCATTGGAAGTGCCACGCAAGATCCAGTTTCTCAGTGGTGGTGGCCGTGATGCCGTGATACGGCCTCCGGCGAGCTCATCACGAGGCGGCCGTGCTGGACCCCTTTTGTGCTGATCAGCCGGTCGGCCAGCTTTTGCACTTCTCTCGACGTGCCGCGAAGTATGACAACCTCCAGGCAACTCTCGTGGTCCAGATGCGCGTGCAAGGTGGAAATGATAATCTCGTGATTCTCGTGCTGGATGTCGGTCAACTTTTCGGGCAATAGGCGAGTGTGGTGGTCGTAGATGAGGGTGACCGTGCCCACGACCAATGCGTTTGCCGCGATCACTACCGAGGTAACTAGTCGATCGCGAATCAGATCACGAAAAGCCTCAGAACGGTTTTCGTAGCCCTTGTCGGCAATGAACGAATCGAAGCGATGAAGCAGTTCTGAGTCAATCGATACTCCGATGCGGCTGAGGTCTCCCATGAAACACCTTTTTGAATTTCGACAATCAGCGTAGCACATTTACCGCATGTTGTAGCACCACACGTTGTCAGGACATCTCGTCGGGGTGGGCGAATCGCTCGCCTACGGGTCGTCGCCAGGGTCGAGGTCGCGGACAGGGGTACCCATCTTACACGTTACAATACGGGAGTGAGTGCAGTTACCACTTCACCTGTGTCCAGTGAGGCTTCCGCGCGGAGCCGGCCTTACACCGTTTGGCAGAGATTCTTGCTGTGGCTGATCACGTGGGTGGGATTTCTGGCGGTCCGGCTGATCGGCCCCACACTGCGTTTTTCAGCGTCGTATGAAGATGACGCACCACCAACTCTCGAGACCCGTCCGATCGTTTATGCCTTCTGGCATAGCTGCATTATCCCCGCAATGTACCTCTGGCGGAACCTCCAGATTAGGGTTATGAGCAGCGATAGTTTTGATGGGGAATGGATGGGGCGCATCATGCGGAAATTCGGTTTCGTGAAGGTGCGGGGATCGAAGAGCCGCGGAGCCGTACGGGCGCTGCTCGGCATGAGGCGGGAACTTGAGCAAGGCTGGACGGTAGCGTTTACCATTGACGGCCCGCGCGGTCCGCGATTCGTGGCCAAGCCGGGTCCCGTGGTGTTGGCGCGGGCGACGGGTGTGCCTATGGCGGTATTTCACATTGCTTTGGACAACGCTTGGGTTTTGAATACGTGGGACCGGTCGATGATTCCGAAACCGTTTTCGCGGGCGCTGATGCGCGTAAGCCGCAAGATGCCGGTTCCGCCGGACGCGAATGATTTCCAGAGAGAACGCTTTCATGCAGAACTGCAAGCGGCATTGGATCGGGTTCGGGAGTTCGCGGAGGCGAATGTGGGGAAAGTTGGAAGTGCGGAGTATCCCGTGATTAAGAGTTAGGTTTTGGTTTCACGGAGCCTGGGACAGGGCGAAGACCCTCCCCACGAAAAGAAGCGAGGTTTGATGCCTGCGATTATTTTGGACGGTAATAAAATTGCCGGCGAAGTTCGGGCTGAAGTCGCGTCGGAAGTCAGGGCCCTGACCGCCGCGGGGATGCGTCCCGGACTCGCGGTGATTCTGGTCGGGCACAATCCGGCGTCCGAGGTCTATGTGCGGGGCAAAGTGAAAAGCAGCGGAGAAGTTGGAATCTACAGTGAGCAGCACGCTCCGCCTGAAGCAATTTCTACGGACGAATTGCTTGAACTGATTGCGGACCTGAACCGGCGCGATGAGATCGATGGCATCCTGGTGCAGCTTCCGTTGCCGGCTCACGTCGATGCCAAAAAAGTTTTGATGGCGGTCGATCCGTCAAAGGATGTCGATGGTTTTCATCCTATGAATGTGGGATTCCTCTCCACCCAAAGGCCGGGTCTGGTGCCCTGCACACCCGCCGGAATTATCGAGATTCTGAAGCGCAGCCGCATTCCGATCGCCGGACAGGAAGCAGTGGTAGTGGGGCGCAGTGACATCGTAGGCAAGCCGGCCGCGATGCTCCTGATCAATGGCAATGCCACGGTCACGGTCTGCCATTCGAAGACCCGCGACCTGCCCGGGGTCTGCCGCCGTGCGGACATTCTGGTGGCTGCGATCGGCCGGGCCGGAATGATTACCGGCGAATTCGTCAAACCGGGCGCGACCGTGATTGATGTCGGTATGAACCAAGTGACGGACCGGGCGGAGTTCGAGCGGCTGTTCGCGGGGAATGCCAAGCGGGAGGAAACCTTTCGCACGAAGGGCTCGACCCTGGTTGGCGATGTTCATCCCCTGGTGGCTGAGCTTGCCGGCGCACTTACGCCAGTGCCCGGGGGGGTGGGACCGTTGACCATCGCGATGCTGATGTCGAATACGGTGCGGGCGGCAAAGCTACGACGCGGCGGGCGCGTGGCGGAGCTTTCGCGGGCGTGATTTTCACCACAGAATCACAGAGTAAGGCAAGGCTCTCCTGCAGCCGCTTCCGTAGCTGTTCAGCACAACGGGGCAAGATTTCCTGTAATGGTTCCTTTGTGACTTTGTGACTTTGTGACTTTGTGTCTCTGTGACTCTGTGTCTCTGTGACTCTGTGACTCTGTGGTGATTCTGATGAGGCTGCATTGCTGAAAGTCGGACTGACTGGCGGTATTGCTTCTGGCAAATCCATAGTGGGCGAAATGTTTGTGGCGCTCGGCGCTCATCTGATTCAGGCTGACGCGATTTCGCACCGGCTCATGCAGCCGGGTGAAGCCGTTTATCAAGAAGTCGTGCGGCACTTCGGCGAGCGAATTCTCAACTCTGACAACACCGTCAATCGCTCGCGACTGGCGGAGTCGGCGTTTGGTGCACCGGGAGTAAATCAGCCATCCCGGATTCAGGAGCTGAATCAGATTGTGCATCCGGCTGTGATTCGGAAACAGGAGGAGTGGATGGAGGAAGTTGGCCAGACCAATCCACGAGCGATCGCAATCGTAGAGGCGGCGCTGATTCTCGAAGCTGGTTCAGCCAAGAGTTTCGATCAGTTGGTGGTGGTGACCTGCCATCCGGAGCAGCGAAGTCAGCGCTGGGCCGCTCGGTTGGGCGTGGACGAGGAAACCGCCCGCCTGGAGGTTATGCGACGGATGGCAGTTCAGTTTCCGGACGAGGAGAAGATCAAGGCAGCGGATTACGTGATCGATAATTCCGGTTCGCTGGATCAAACTCGGAAGCAGGTTGGTGAAGTTTACAGCGAACTCAAACGCGCGGCGGAGGGTCAAAGACAATAAAGCCAACGACCCGAAGAAGCTGCACCGATTTGTCATTCCGAGCCAAGCGGGGAACCTGCTGTCGCCTGCACCGTCCAAAATGCCTTTTAACTCACTTTGAACGCAAACACCCGGGGCTTGGTTCATTCCTTTCGTCCGGTAGGCGCCGTGGAGTGCAGCGAATCTGCAGCGGTTTTTAGTACCCCTGATGCGCTTCTTGCCTCCGTCACGGCATTGCGATCCTCACCATTCGATAATTGATTACAATCAAAATATGAGTTGGTGGAAGGTTTGTGAACTATGAGATTGCTTCGACCTGTTGTACTGGCCGTGATTCTCGCCGGCGGGTTCTTCTATTTCACGACTTACCGTTCGGGCCGTGGCGAGTTGACCAGTTGGATCGGACGTCCGGACAAAATTGAAATCAGTGAGGCAGCGGGCAGTGATTCGCTCGATGCCGAAGAGCAGAACAATATCACTGTCTATCGTAAGAATATCGGTTCGGTGGTGAACATCACCTCGAAGGCAGTCACTTTCGATTTCTTCTACGGCCTGGTGCCGGAGGAAGGACAGGGATCAGGCTTCATTATCGACAAGGACGGGCACGTGCTGACCAATTACCACGTTGTCGCAGATGCCCGGCAAATCGAAGTGACCTTGCACAACCGTAAGAAGTATCGAGCCACGATCGTGGGTGCCGACCGGTCGCATGATTTAGCCGTGGTGCAGATCAAGGTTCCCGACCTTACGCCGATGGTTCTCGGCGACTCGAGCAAATTACAAGTCGGCCAGAAAGTGTACGCGATCGGCAATCCCTTTGGCCTATCGGGCACATTGACGCGGGGCATCGTGAGTTCGATAAGGCAGGTGCAGGAACCCGATGGCATGAAGATTGAAGACGCCATCCAGACGGATGCGTCCATCAACCCAGGAAACTCGGGCGGTCCGCTGCTCAATATGCACGGCGAAGTCATCGGCATCAACACCATGATTGCTTCGAACGTGGGCCAGAGCGCGGGCATTGGCTTTGCGATCCCCATCAATACCGCCAAGGCGGTGATCAATGACCTGCTTACCCTGGGCCGGGTGCGGCGTCCCGCTCTGGGCGTGACGACGATTCCGATCGATCCTCAGTTGGCCGATCAGATGGGCCTGGCTGCCGATTACGGACTCCTGATTTTGCAAGTTGTGCCGGGAGGAGCCGCGGACAATGCAGGCCTCCGCGGTGGGAGCGAGCGCGCGTTTCTAGGCAACACACCGATCATGGTGGGCGGAGACTTGATCGTGGCTGTCGACGGAGAACAAGTGGAGGATCAACAGGAACTGGCGCAGATCATGAACCATCACCGCGCTGGCGACACCGTCCGCATCACCGTCTATCGCGGGAAGAAAAAACTTGAAATGAGCGTGGTGCTGGGCGAGGCACGGCAAGAAGTGTAGCTGGCTTTCAGGGTCAGTCCGTCAAAAGTTCGAGGCGCCTTTGGCCTCTACGCTGCAGTCTGTTCAAAAAAGTCTTCGATTTCGTTTACCTCCTTGTCGCTAAGCCGGAACTCTCCGGCGCGCATTACGCCATCGGCTTGGCGAGCGTTTCGCGCTCCCACAATCGCCCCGGTTACCGCTGGATTCCGCAGCGTCCACGCAATCGCTACTTCCCCAGGAGAGCGGCCATGACGCTTTCCGATCTCGCGGAGATGCTCGACCAAAGCAAGATTCCGCGCCAGTTTGGGCTCTCTGAACTCAGGATCGCTGCTCCGCCAATCATCTTCCGGCAGCCGCGTAGCGCGTTCGCGGGTCATGGCGCCCGTCAAAAGGCCCGACCCCATAGGCGAATAGACGATCACGCCGATGTCCTCACGCTGGCAGTAAGGAAGAATGTCCTCCTCGATCCCACGATTGATCAGCGAATACGGAGGCTGCACCGAAGTAATGGGCGCGATGCTCTGCGCGCGACGCATCTGTTTGACGTCGAAATTGGAGACGCCGATCCAGCGTACCTTGCCCTGCCGTTGCAACGCATTAAGAATAGACCACCCTTCTTCGAGGTCGGGCGATTCGGGATCCTCTGGTGGCCAATGGATCTGGTACAGATCAATGGTCTCCACGCCCAGGCGCCGCAGGCTGTCCTCGACTTCGCGGCTCAGCGAATCGGCATGCAAGTTCTTCTGCACGTTACCTTGCTCATCCCATCGCAACCCGCACTTGGTAAAAACGTAGGGCTTGGCGCCAGACCATTCTTTCAAAGCCCGGGCAACGACTTCCTCCGAATGTCCCAACCCGTAAACCGCTGCAGTGTCAATCCAATTCACGCCTAATTCCAACGCACGATGAATCGCGGCGACGGAATCGTCGTCGTCCTGCGCCCCCCAGGCAAACTGCCAGCCACTGCCGCCGATGGCCCACGCGCCATAACCGACAGGGGTGATATTCAAATCGGACTTGCCAAGCTGCCGGGTTTCCATTTCAATCTCCTAGAGTCGTCTGATCCGCATCAGTCTACCGCAACTGGTTCATGCACATGAACGTTGATTCCGTTCGAGGCTATTGTCTTTCCTTTCCGCAGGCAAGAGAAAACTTGCAGTGGGGCGAGACCCTCTGTTTCAAAGTTGCTGGCAAGATCTTTGCCACATTGAGTCTGGACTCGGTTCCACCCAGCCTATGCCTCAAGTGCACACCGGAAAAGTTTGCAGAATTGTGCGAACAAGAAGGGATTGGCCCAGCACCATATGTGGGCCGCTATAAATGGGTGTTGCTAGAACGGTTGGATGTCTTGCGTGATAGAGAATTGAACGATCTGATTCGTCAGTCGTACGAAATGGTATCGGCGAAAGGCAGAGGCCAGGCGAAAGCCAACAAGGTCAGGGTTGAGAGCCGAAAGCTCGCCAAACATTTGACTCCCACTCGCCGCCTACACTAGCCTCAGAAGTCCGCCCACAATTTTCGATTCCATGCGAATTCAGCGCAAGCGATTCGTCGTGCCGCTGCTGGCAGTGTTGCTGGCCTTGGCCGCTCCCGGGCGGTCCTCCACGCAACCGGTGCACGCGCCGCACGCCATCGTGGCCAGCATTCACGAACTCGCTTCGCAAGCTGGCGTCGGAATCATGCAAGCCGGCGGAAATGCAATCGATGCCGCCGTGGCCACGGGCTTCGCTCTCGCCGTAGTTCATCCTCAAGCCGGAAATCTGGGCGGCGGCGGATTCATGCTCATCCGCATGACCGACGGGCGCACACATTTCATCGACTATCGCGAAAAAGCACCCGCCGCCGCAACCGCAAATATGTATTTGGATGCACAAGGTAATATCATCGCCAGCGGCAGCGTCGTCGGCTACAAAGCCATCGGAGTGCCAGGTTCGGTCGCCGGAATGATCTACGCGGAGAAGAACTACGGCCGCCTGACCCTTGCTCAGGTGCTGGCACCGGCAATTAAGCTGGCTCGAGACGGTTATCCGCTGGCTTGGCAAGACGCCCGCGATCTGCACGACCCGGACTTGGCAAAATTTCCCGAGTCTCGCCGAATCTTTCAGCGGAACGGAAATTACTACAAGCCCGGCGAGGTTTTTCGCCAGCCTGAGTTGGCCCGCACACTTGAGCGAATCGCGAGCAATCCCGACGACTTTTATCACGGAGCGATGGCACGTGAACTGGCCGCCTCCCTGCAGAAGGGCGGAGGCCTCATCACCACCGACGACCTCGCCAACTACGAGGTCAAAGAACGTGAGCCGATCCGTGGAACCTATCGTGGCTACGAAATCATCGGTGCACCTCCTCCGTCATCAGGAGGGATTGCGCTGCTCGAGATCTTGAACATTCTCGAAGGCTACGACCTGGCCAAGACGGGCGATCGGTCTGCAGCTTCCATCCAGCTGACGGTGGAAGCCTTCCGGCGTGCGTTCTATGATCGAGCCGAGTTTCTCGGCGACCCCGATTTTTCGCGCATTCCAGTCGCTCAATTGATCGATAAGAAATACGGCGCAGCCTGGCGTGAGTCGATCAATCCCGAGCGTGCCAGCGTCAGCAAGGGTCTGCGACGGCCTGCGATCTTCAGCCAGTTGGAGCAGTACGCCGCGCAACATCAGCAGCCTTTGGCGGTTTATGAACCCGAGCATACGACGCATTATTCGGTAGTCGATTCAAATGCAAATGCGGTGGCCGTGACGACCACGTTGAATGACAGTTTCGGATCACGCGTGACGGCGGAAGGTTTGGGTTTCCTGCTCAACGACGAAATGGATGACTTTGCGGCGAAGCAGGGGGTTGCCAATCTTTACGGCCTCATTCAAGGCCCGGCCAACGCGATCGGGCCCGGCAAGCGGCCGCTCTCCGCCATGACCCCGACCATCGTTTTGAAAGACGGCAAGCTTTTTCTGGTTCTGGGATCGCCCGGCGGCGCGCGGATCATCACCACCGTGGCCAATATTCTGATGGGCGTCGTGGACTACGGAATGAACATCCAGGAGGCAGTGAACGCTCCGCGCTTCCATAATCAATGGATGCCAGATAAGGTAAATGTAGAGCAATGGTTTTCTCCCGACACGGTAAAGTTGCTCCAGCAAATGGGACATAAAGTCCAGGTCGGAGAAACCGTGGAAGGGGACTGGACGCCCTATTGGAGTGATGGCGAATGCATCGCCATCGATCTGGAAACCGGCGAGCGCTTAGGCGCAAGCGACGTAAGAAACAACGGAAAGCCGGTAGGCTACTAGAATCGATCAAGAGTCGGCCCTACCGTCCACGAATGACTAAAGGGTTTTAACCCTGAGGCAGCGAGTATGAAAGACGATTTTCGGTGTGATTGATCGCCCGGAGCCGAAAAGACCCGGGCCTTAGCCCCTGAGAAACCATACCGGACACAACCATGAAAGCGATCCAATGCTGAGAGCAATTTCCACCTACGTTTACGTGAAAGAGCGGTTGCATCCCGGCCTGCTGGATGGATTGGTCCGCGGCGGAGCGCAGGCAATCGAGATTTTTGCCGCGCGGCAGCACCTGGACTACGCCAATCGCAAGCAGCATGTCCGCGAAATCGCCGACTGGTTTCGTGCGAGTGGCGTTCCGTTGAATTCGGTTCACGCTCCCCTCTACGCCGATTACGAACGGGGACGTACGGGAGCTCCGCCCATCAACGTTACGTCAACCGACCGCGCGAGTCGAGTCGATGCCATGGACGAAATCAAACGTGCGCTAGAGTTGGCCGAACACATTCCCTTCCGCTTCCTGGTGCAGCATCTGGGAGTGACTGGGGAATCGTTCGATGACCGCAAGTTCGAAGCCGCAATGACCTCGGTCGAGCACCTGCGCGCATTCGCCAAGCCGCTCGGTGTTCGTATTCTTTTGGAGAACATTCCCAACGAATTATCCACGCCCGAGCGCCTCGTGGAATTTATTCGCGCCGCGCATTTCGACGATGTAGGCGTGTGCTTTGATTTCGGTCATGCCCACATCATGAGCGATGTGCCGCAGGCGTTCGAAACCGTCAAGAGTTTGGTTCATTCCACGCACGTTCACGACAACGTAAAAAAAGAAGACTCGCATCTTTGGCCAGGGAGCGGATCGATCAACTGGAAGCAAGCCATGGAACTGCTGCGCCAGGCTCCGCACACCCCGCCGCTGCTGCTGGAAGTAGAAGGCGACGAAAAACTAAACCCCGCCGAGAAAATGTCCGAAGCTTTCAACAATCTGGAGGGCGCCTAGTGCGGGAAAACTCCGATTTTGGGTGGCGCAGCGCTTTCAGCGCAGTAACTGCCTCAAGTGAACAAGGGGTTAACCCAGTGATAGCGAAAATGAGTTCGTCCGCAGCCTCTTTAGTGGAGGGTACTTGCCCCGTAAAACGCAGATGCCGACCAACTCAATAAATACGTAATCACGAAATCAAAAACATGTCATCTCCCATAACCACAATCATCGAAATTGGCAAACACGAAGGCCAAACCGTCGCTATCCGCGGCTGGCTCTACAACCTCCGCGAAAGCGGAAAACTTCTCTTCCCCCAGCTTCGCGACGGCTCGGGCGTAATTCAGGGCATCGTGCCCAAGAACGCCGTCCCCCCCGAAGTCTTCGACGTCGTAAAAGGCCTGACCCAGGAATCGAGCGTGATTGTCGAAGGCAAAGTGCGCGCCGACAAGCGCGCCCCCGGCGGATACGAACTGGATATCTCGAATGTGCAGGTCGTCCAGCGCGTCTCCGAGAACGATCCCTATCCCATCTCGCTGAAAGAGCATGGCGTCGATTTCCTCATGGAGCATCGCCACCTGTGGGTGCGAACCCCGCGCCAGGCCGCGATTCTTCGGGTGCGCGCGGAAATCATCAAAGCTGCCCGCGATTTTTTTGACGAGCGCGGTTTTACCTTGACTGATCCGCCAATTCTCACCCCCGCAGCCTGTGAAGGCACGACCACGCTGTTTCCCGTCGACTACTTTGACGAGCAGGCTTACCTGACGCAGTCAGGCCAGCTCTACATCGAAGCCACCGCCATGGCGCTCGGCAAGGTATATTCCTTCGGCCCCACATTCCGCGCCGAGAAAAGCAAAACTCGCCGGCACCTGACCGAGTTCTGGATGGTCGAACCGGAAGTCGCTTACGCCCAACTCGAAGACATCATGGCGCTGGCCGAGAGCCTGCTCAGCTTCCTGGTGAAGCGTTGCCTCGAACGCCGTCGTCCTGATCTCCAAACCATCGGTCGCGACATTTCGAAACTCGAAAAGATCGAAGCGCCGTTTCCTCGAATTACTTACGACGAGGCTGTAAAAATGTTGCAGGAAGCGCACGCGAAGGGAGCGCTCGAAAACAACTTCGCGTGGGGCGGGGACCTGGGCTCGCCTGATGAGACTTACATCTCGTCGCAGTTCGACCGCCCGGTGATGGTCCATCGCTATCCCGCAAAAGTCAAGGCGTTCTATATGGAACCGGACCCGCAACGGCCAGATCTTGCCCTGTGCGTGGACGTGCTGGCACCAGAGGGCTACGGAGAAATCATCGGCGGTTCGCAGCGTATGGCGTCCTACGATCTGCTGCTCAAGCGCATTCACGATCACGGCCTCCCCGAGGAAGCCTTCAAGTGGTACCTGGACTTGCGAAAATACGGAAGCGTGCCTCACGCCGGGTTCGGTATGGGGATCGAGAGGGCGGTAGCATGGATCTGCGGGCTGGAACACGTGCGCGAAACAATTCCGTTTCCAAGAACGCTACACAGACTATACCCTTAGTCTCCTTAGTCTCTTACTGCTGCGGCGGTTCGATGGAGGCCACATGTCGGATGAAATCATCACCGATCTGTCGGGATGGACCAGGGAAATCGATGATCAAGAGAAAATCAAAGACGCGCTTTTGTCCCCTGCCGTGTTTGTGAAGCCATATTCCAACGCGTCAGGTTAACAAGGACATACTGCGCTGAGTGCAAAATGGCATTCTGTCAGGGGGAACACGGCGTTTATTGGGAAAAGCGATTCGTGTGCGTGGCATGTGCCGTAAAAGAGAAAAGCGAGAATTGGTCGGACACTTATCTGGCATTCATTGCCTGAGCCAGAACCAGTTTCCAGACTTGGCGTTCTCGGCGACCTCGGCGGTTAGTTAGCCCGAAATCTATGACCAACATCACTCCATCCTTCTCGAGCATCACTCCTCGCAAAATCCGCGTCATCGGTGTCCCCCTCGACCTCGGTCAGTCCCGCCGCGGTGTCGACATGGGACCGTCCGCCGTCCGCGTAGCCGGCCTCGAAGCCCGCCTCGAAGCCCTGGGCCACGTCGTTGAAGACGCCGGCAATGTTTCCGTCGCCATCGCCGAACAAAAAAAGGAAGGCGACGCGCACGCAAAATATTTGAAAGAAATCACCGCCACCTGCACGAAGCACGCAGAGCTCGTGGTCAAGACACTGGAAGCCGGCAAGGTCCCGATTACCCTTGGCGGAGACCATTCCATCGCCGCCGGAACGGTTGCCGGCGTCGCCGAATTCTATCGCCGTCAGAATCAGAAAGTCGGCCTCATCTGGATTGACGCCCACACCGACGTCAACACACCCGACAGCTCTCCCAGCGGAAACGTGCATGGCATGCCCCTCGCAGCGATCATGGGTTTGGGTCCCGAGGAACTCGCCAACATCTTTGACTTCTCCCCCAAAGTGAAGCCGGAGAATTGTGTTCTAGTCGGGGTACGAGACATCGACGCCATTGAAAAAGAAAACGTACGCAAGACCGGAATACACGTTTTCACCATGCGCGACATTGACGAACGCGGCATGCGCACGGTAATGGAAGAAGCGCTGCGTGCTGCCGGACGAGGCACGGCCGGCTACCACGTCTCGCTCGACATGGATTGGATCGATCCCGAAGACGCACCCGGCGTCGGCACTCCGGTTCGCGGCGGAGCCACCTACCGCGAAGCTCATCTTGCAATGGAAATCATCGCCGACCACGGGCGCATGCTGAGCTTCGAGATCGTCGAAGTGAACCCCGTAATCGACGAGCACAACCAAACCGCAGACCTGGCGGTCGAGCTAACCTTGTCCGCGTTCGGGAAGAAGATTCTCTAGCGACCTGCCGAAAAGCTCGGGTCGTTGAGGACGCAGCGCTTCCAAAAGCGTTTGCAGTAGGTGCTTTCGAATGAGGAAAGGACAATTGGGTGAAGATATATAGGGTCGTGCATCAAAACGTCAGCGGCACGCTGTTAAGTTGCCCTACTTCGTCTTTGCTCAAGCCGAAGCGTTCAAGCATTCGATTGTGCCATCGATCACCTGACCCAGGCCGTGTTTGGATCTCTCCCGATCTACGATCTGCCGGTTGGCAACCGCGTTGCTCATGGACAAAGCCAACTGCAGGAGTGACAAAGCGGCGTCTCTCTTTTCCACCCGGTCCGATGGTTGAACAAGCTTTGAATCGGTTCATTATTGCGGGAAGAAGGCAATCGCAACGACGGGGAGCTGCCTATTTCGAGAGGCCGCTCAGTACAGCTTTGGCGAGAAACATAATCAGCCCGAACAGCGCGCTTAATGCCAGCCCTCCAACCGCCCCTGCGAGCCCCGATGTCACGGATGCCCTGCCTTGTCGGGTGGACAGCGCGGAGTTTACCTCGTCTCGCCATTTGTTGTGATCTTTGGTTTGACTCTCGTACACTTCCCGGCCGACAAAGCTCGCCTCTTTCTGCCTGGCCTCTTCATGCGCATGATTCAAAAGATCCAACCTCCTGAGCATCTCGATGTGGTTCAGTTGTAGCGCTCTGTCCGCGAGGTCAAATCGCAGGTCGACGAGAGCTTTGCGCTGATCCGCCACTTCTCGCTCAGCGGCAAGCATGGCGAGCAGATGCTCCTTAAGAGACACAGAATTGCATTGATCGTTCAGATTCATGGGAGACCCCTACGTTGAATGCGGTTACTTGAAAGTTGTACTACTAACGCTTCTTCTCAGTACTTCGTCCATACAAAGTTGGAAGGGGCTCTTCAGGGGTTATAGCGGGTAGACGACGCTGTAAACCGTATTTGCCGGGGTCGCATTCGCGTTCGACACCAAACCCACTGAAAGCGCCCCGCCCGACGCGAGCGTCACACTCGTATTTCCAGCAGCAACCGCTCCCTGGGCTGCGGTGGTGAACTCCGGCCACGAAATCAGCAGCGTCCCTCCGGCTGGAGTTCCGTCAGCGCGGTATACGGTATCGCTAATCGTCGTGGTGGGAAGCGTCTGAGCTGACACCGCCAATGCTACCAGCGCCGGCAGCAAAAGAAAGAGCCACCCAAAAGGGCGGCGCGCGTCGAACATAACTCCTCCGTTGCTAGCACATTTTTAAAACGTTCCGCGACAGTTCACACTTCAGCGCCCGCCGCGCATGATGCAAGGCCAGTTACGCTAAGTTGTCGTGGAGTAAAACGCGAGATCAGAAGCTACAAGCCATTCCCTACTTCGCGGGCTTTCAGTTGCCCCTGCAAGAATCTCTTCACGCTATTTACATACACATCAGCGAAGTCCACCTCTGGACGTCGTGCCTCGATCAACTGCAGCGCGTCCGCCAGCGTCCAGCCGAGCGAGCACAAGATCGCCAGCGTCATCATCGGCGCTCTGTGCACGCCTGCCGCACAGTGGACGAAGAGTTTAGTTCCGTTCTCGTCCAAAGCCTCCAGCGCGAAATCCACGCCTCGCTGGAAAACGTCGGTCGATTTCGGCTGGAAGTCATCGTCAATCGGATTCCACAGCACCGCGATCCCGTGGGGCGCAGCCAGTTGCGTGTCGTCGAATTCAATTTGCATGTCCAGGATGTGAGTTATGCCTGCACGCGCCACCTGGGCCATGTTCTCCCCTGTCCAGATTCCACCTCCGACCGCAATTCGGCCGGTCACCCAGCTCATATCCATCATGAAATTCTCATTTGGCAGGATTTTGTGCGGCGCCCGATTGTTTCCCAAAGCCTTCGACCAACGGCCCGCCGCTGACGACCAACCTTGAGCTGCTCTCGACCACTCACTGACTTTCATTCTACGGCATCACCCTGTTATTCCACCGGATTCGCGACACACTGGGTCGCAACTTCAGTACCCAGATTCGAATCTTCGGGAAGCCCCAGTCTTCGCAAAAGGGTTCTTGCGAGCGAGTCATCCTGCTGCGCCTCTTCGGGAGTTGTTGCCGGACACAGTCCAACCATTTCAAACAGATACTTCATCGCCAGATAGTGGCCTTTGTTCACTTCCTCCATTGTGGTCTCGACCATTTTTAACGCGCCGTTACCCACCAGATTCGTAATCTGCCCTCGGACGACGCCGAGATCCACCTGCTTCAACGATTTCTTGGGCCCAGACGGCGATTTCTTCGCTCCCTTGCGTGCCTTGCCTCGGTTCGATTTGCTCATTTGTCCCTGAACTCCGATTCGACCGGATAGGTTCCAAAAAATAAAGGGCGCTTGCGCGCCCCTTCGAAAATTTTTGTGATCTATATTCAGAATATCAGACTGGTAGGGTAAACATGACATGATTTTAAAATTTATTTTCGGATTGTTTTGAGTCACTTAACTGAAAATCGTCGCCTTTACCCCCTTGACAAGATTTTTCGGGCTCCGGTTTTGTGATCGGCAATCGGAGAAGCAACTTCCGTTTCAGGAATGTTTCGGAGACCCGATCCAGAGCCTCGGTGTAGCAACGTGCCGTGTGCCGAAGTCCACACCCTATCAGGCGCGCCGCCTCCTCGTGGGAATATTCCTGCAGGGCAATCTTTGCGATCAGCTTCTTGTCGAACTCACTCAACTTGTCCAGGCTCCGCTCCACATCGTGCACAAAAATCACCGCATCTTCGAATGTGGAGGCTCGATAAGATGTGACGCGAGTCCGAAAGAACTCGCGCCCCAGCAGCGACGGCAGTCGACCCACTTCGATGGAAAGCCGCTTATAGCGCCGAAGTATCCCAATCGTACGCTTACGGTACAAGCGGAGATCTGGGTCAATGCCCGAACTCGGGTTGTGCACCAACTGGTCCGGGGCGAGCGTTACGCTCTCCGGTGCGGCACCTTCACCGACGCGTTCAGTCTCTGACAATCCATCCCGAGTGCAATCGATCTCAGTTACGCCAGCCTCTAGGAAGTCAACCGGTCCGAGATCAACTTCTTCAGGTTGGAGCGGGGGTACGCCCGAATTCGCAAGAGTATCGTCAGAAATCATGCACGGCGGGATTCCAGGCGTCTCAGCAAATGCATAGAGTCGGGCAATCATGGCGGTGCTCATGCGTTCCCTCCTTCGCCGCAGACCGTCGACCAGTCTTCACACTGGCTCTTGATCTCAATTCGGTCGTTCACTGGCAAAAATGCTCTTCCACTTTTCCGTCCGAAAGGTAGATCCAGCATTTCCATGGCGCACGAGGGACAATACACGTCATCCGTTCCCCAGGTGCGCATCCACAAGCCGCCGCATCTTTCGCAATATTTCAGTTCCAGCCGGACGATCTCCAAACCTTCGAAATCCATAATTGCCTCCGTGGCAAATGAGCTCGTTGTCAGGTTTTCGGGCAGAGACTCTCGTCTCCAGCCCAAACAAAAAACCCTGTGCCGATTGCTCGGTCACAGGGCCCGTTTCTCTTACGGAGAACCTGTTTAACTTATTTAGCTATAAGAATATGGGGTCCAACTGAACGACCCCGCTGGCGCACACTCATCAAGTGAGCGGCGGTTTGCGGAAGTAGCCCTCCTCATATCCCGATTTCAATACCTGGCCATTCTGCACGATCACGCTAACCTTACCCGTAAATTGCAGCATCCGCAGCAGTTGTTCCATTGCGGCAGACAGCACTTCGGCGGAGCGAACCTTACGGCGAAACTCCGCAAAGCCCCTTCCCTCATTCTCGGATTGTAAATTGCAATTCATCGATTCCATTCCCGTTATCAGACTAGTTATAACGAATTAATTATCATATAACTTCCCGTTCAAGGTAATGTCAAGCACTTTTTTCTGTCAGATGTTATTGATAATAATAACAATAGCACAATGCTATTAGGGAGGCCGGCATTTTGCCTGTGGAAATCCGGAAATGGGACACACCAGCCTTCGCCCTCGGGCGCTGTTTCCTTTGAGATGTTAGGGTGCTAATTTCAATAGCGATTCGCTATAAATGATGCTATACTTTCCGGCATGAAATTCAAAGTACTGCAGGAAAACCTTCGCAAAACCTTGTGGCACCGAATCGAGGAAGAGGGACTGACCGGCTTGCGCCTGGCGGAACAGACCGGGTTCAAACAAGCTCACATCTCCAACTTCCTCAACCGCAAACGAGGTTTGAGTCTAGAGGGCATGGATAAAGTCTTGCGCGTGCAACACCTTTCCGTGCTCGATTTGCTTGATCCCAACGAAGTTAACAAACGTGCCAGCATCCTGCCACCGAGTGAGGACGAATTCCAAAATATCCTGGTTGTCGACGGCGCCATCGCCGCGACCGAGCCGCTCATCATGAGCATGAACGTGAAGGAAATTCTCAAGTTCAAAAAGAGTTTCCTGCAGGGCCTCCGTCCCGAGATGGAGGGGCAGCGCAGCGAATGGGAACGCTTCGTTGTCCTTCAGGTCGACGGTCGCGATGGTATGAGCATGTATCCCCGCCTTCTGCCTGGCGCCACTGTGCTCATCGACCGCCACTACAACTCGCTCAAGCCTTATCGTAAGGGCGAGTCGAACATGTATGCCGTGAACAAAGACAGCAACTCTACGATCAAATATGTGGAATTAGCTGGAAGCAACCTGGTCTTGCGTCCGCACAACCAAGCTTACCCGGTCGAAATAATGCCCATTGAGCCGGACAAGACGGCGAGCAGTTATCTTGTCGGACGGGTTTCCTACGTGGGAATTGAGACCTAAGGAATTGTCGATTCCCCGGCGATGAAGACGAGCTGTGCAGGTGGATTCCGGTAAATTCTCAGAGTTTTGACCACAAAGGGCACCGAGGTTCGCAAAGCAAGCCGCTGAAGCCTTTGGTGAGCCTTAGTGTCCTTGGTGGCTCTTCTTCCTGTTCTGCTATCATTTTTTCTGCCGCAAGTTATTTCTCAAAGTATGGACGAGGAAACACCCAGCATTCGCGTTCCCAGGGAGGAATTCATGGACGAAGCATCCGGCAGCACACCCGGTTCCCGTCGCAATGAGGACATTGCACTTGACTTGATGAAATTTGTCGCCATGACGACCGGCTACGGTAGGACAAGTTCGTCGGGCGTTGGCTTTCAGGGTTCAGGCGCCGCCTCAAAACCGGAAGACTACGCCAATCATTTGCTTGAGCTCTACGGGCGGTGTTTGGACGCCGTGCAGCGAAAGAAATAACGCGCGTCAGACTTGTGCGACGTTCCTATGGTGTCTTCCTCAGGCGGAACCAGTAACGCCTGCCAACCCGCGTCGGTTGTCGGATTCTCCTGAGCGAGTTGCCCCATCAGAACGGCCATTTCGGCGGTGGCACGATCAAGAGTGACTCCGGGATGCAGGCGGCCGACAACATCCATCACATGGTTGCGTCGTTCAACGTAGCCCGTTGAGAAATTTGTCGCCGACTCCCATCGGCATCCAGAGGTCTGGTTCTCCCGGATAATGAAACCCGCGCGGTAGCACGCCGACTACGGTATAAAGCGAACTATCGACCTCAATCGCTTTGCCCAAGATTGCTGGATCGCCTCCGTAGCGCCGCTGCCACAGACCGTAGCTGATCACGGCAATCGGTCGTAGCCTACACGATCATCGGTGGGCTGAAATAACCTTGCCACCAGCGGTTGCGCGTCCTGCAGCGAAAACAAATCAGCGGTTGCGAAAGCGGCGCGATTTTCTGTGGCCCGTTCTGATCGAAGAGGTTGGCATCGTTTTCCCAGTACGCTTTCAGGCCGCGAAAAGCATGGCTGCGGGCGCGCACGTCGAGAAAATCCAAGAACGTCAGCCCCAGATTCTCGCGAGTCTGGTCATGCGTGAACACCCGCATCAGGCGGCTTGAATCGGTGAACGCGAGTGGGCGAAGCAAAACGGAATTTACCATTGAGAAGATCGCCGTATTGGCGCCAATGCCGACAGCGAGGGTCAGAATCGCAGCCGCCGTGAAGCCTGGATCCTTGCGAAGTAGACGAACGCTGTAACGCACATCCTGTGTCCAAGTGTTTAGTTTGCCTCCCCGGCGATCGTCCCGCACCGCCCCACTGGAATCCAACCTGCCAAGCCATTGTGATAAGCGCGTCATGACGTTCTCGATGAGTTACTCTGACACGCGCTAACGACAAAAAGTTAGCAGTATCAAGCAGCCCGGCAGCCCGGCGGTCGACTGAGTACGAACAAGACAGTGCCAGCGTCACTGGACGAAGTCATCGGCAGGACCGAACCGCTCGAAGCTGTTGCAAAACTCGATCGAGCGCGGGACGGTCAGATACAAACTATGCAGCAGCCGCATGGCGAGATTAGTAACCTATTAGCAAACACACGCGAAGCGGGGGTAAGGCGCTAACATCAATATGTGGAGCGCCGGTCGCTTTTCGAACACCTCGACCATTTCCTGCAACGAGGGCATGACACCGCCTACGTGCAGCGCCGTGGATACCGCACGGTGCGCTGGTCGTATCGGCAAGTGGCGGACCTTGCCTTCCAGTTTGCCCACGAACTCGACGCCCGCAGAATTGCGAAGGACGACCGCATCCTGCTGTGGGGGCCGAACTCGGCGGAGTGGGTAGCGGTCTTTCTCGGATGCGCCTTGCGTGGCGTAGTGGTCGTCCCCATGGACGATGTTGCCACGCCTGATTTTGCTCTTCGCGTACACGAGCAAGTCGGCTCCAAACTGCTGGTATGCTCAGAAGAGCACGCGCAGCCATCGATCCCGACGCTCACTCTCGAGACCTTGCTGGAAGCCATGGCATCGCACTCCCAAGCTGCCTATCCTCCAGCCGACATCAAACCCGCAGACACGCTCGAGATCGTCTTCACCTCCGGCACCACTGCCCAGCCCAAGGGAGTTGTGATTACGCATGGCAACGTGATCGCCAACATCGCGCCGCTCGAACTGGAGATTCGCAAGTATCTCAAGTACGAACGATGGGTGCATCCTGTCCGCTTTCTAAATCTGCTCCCGCTCAGCCATGTCTTCGGGCAGTTTCTGGGAATCTTCTTGCCGCAACTGATGGGCGGAACCGTGATATTTCAGGAAGCATTGAACCCGTCCGGTGTGATCGCTACGATTCGTCGCGATCGGGTCTCGGTGCTGGTCGCGGTGCCGCGCGTTCTGCAATCGTTGAAAGAGAAGATCGAGCGCGATCTTGAAGAAACCGGCGAAGAATTTCGACGACGCTTTCAGACTTCTGCTGGGAAGCCTTTTCTGCGCCGCTGGTGGATTTTCCGCAACATTCATCGCCAGTTCGGATGGAAGTTCTGGGCTTTCATCTCTGGCGGTGCCGCGCTTGACCGCGACACCGAAGAATTCTGGGGACGTCTCGGATACGCCGTGATTCAAGGCTACGGTCTCACCGAAACCACATCGCTGATCAGCGTGAATCATCCCTTCCGGCTTGGAAAAGGTTCGATCGGGAAAGTGTTGGCGGGACGCGAAGTCAAACTGGCCCCCGATGGAGAAATCCTGGTGCGCGGAGGCGGTGTCGCCGCAGGTTACATGAACGGGGGCGATCTTCATCCGGTCACGAGTGAAGACGGCTGGTATCGGACCGGCGATGTCGGCGAGCTTGATGCCGAGGGAAACCTCTACTTCAAGGGGCGAAAAAAAGACGTCATTGTCACTTCGGCTGGCATGAACGTTTATCCCGAAGACCTGGAGGCTGCCCTCCGGCGTCAGCCAGAAGTGAAGGATGTTGTCGTGATCTCGCTGCCATGCGACGGAAACGCAGAGCCGTGCGCAGCAATTATCCTGCGAGAGGGCGACGCTGACCCTGCACCGATCGTGAAGCGAGCGAACGAATCCCTCGCCGAATATCAGCGCGTGAACGCATGGGTCGTGTGGCCAGAGGAAGACTTCCCCCGCACCTCGACGCAGAAGCCGCTTAGAAACGTCATTCAGCAGGCGGTTCAGGCGCAGTTGGCGCAGAAATCTTCTGCCGACATGCCTTCGAGTCCTCTTGCGGAACTAGTCGCGCGGATTACAAAGCGCGCTCCATCGCAACTCTCCCCAGACGCAAACCTCGAATCCGAACTGAACCTCAGCTCACTTGACCGGGTGGAGTTATTGAGCGCGCTCGAAAATCGCTATCAGATCGATCTCAGCGAAACGCGGTTCGCCGCCGTGAACACGGTCGGTGAACTTGAACGCATGCTGGAGGGCAAGCGTCCGCAGCGAACGCATTATCACTATCCGCGCTGGGTGCAGCGCTGGCCGGTCACCTGGATTCGTCTCGCAGTGCATTATCTATTGTTGCGGCCAGCCGTATTTCTCCTCGGATGGCCACGTGTGAGCGGTCGAGACAATCTTCGCGAAGTACGGGGACCTGTACTCGTGATCTGCAATCATATCGACGATGTAGATCCGGGATTTGTCCTGACCGCCCTTCCCGCTCGCCTACATCACAAGCTCGCAGTCGCGACCGGAGGAGAAGCGCTCGAAATTCTGCGTACACCTCCAACCACGCGAGGCTTTATACAGGGAGTTTATGACCGGCTAAAGTGGGCGTTAGGAGTGTCGTTGCTCAATTTGTTTCCTTTGCCGCGCGAAGCGGGTTTCCGCGAGAGCTTCGCCTACGCCGGAGAGTCCGTGGATCACGGCTACAGCGTGCTTGTGTTTCCCGAGGGCCGTCACACAACCGACGGAAAAGTGCTTCCCTTCCGAGCCGGGATTGGACTGCTGGCGAACAATCTGCAGATTCCCATTGTGCCCATGCGCATTGATGGACTCTTCGAGGTCAAGCAAGCGGGAAAGAGATTTGCGACTCCAGGCCAGGTGAAAGTGAAGATCGGAGCGCCCACTCAATTTGCGCCAGGAAGCGATCCCGAGTGGCTCGCGCGCGAACTGCAGAAGATGGTTCAGCAGTTGTGATGCGCTTATCAGCGCGGAATCGCGCCTCCTCGAATGGCGCGTCGGACCGGGCCTTGGTTATAATTTGGGGCCATGAAACTCCAACGATTTCTCATCGCAGTCGCGTCGCCCACTATCATCTTTTGGTCGCTCACCAGCGCAGCCAAAACCGTCGTCGAGATGAAAGATGCCCAGGGCAAGAGTGTGGGCACCGTCACGCTATCGGAAAGTGGAACCGGTCCGAAGGGCACGGGCGTGGGGCTTGATCTGAACCTTCACGATCTGCCACTGGGCAGACACGCCATTCACTTTCATCAAAACGCCAAGTGTGATGGTCCGGACTTCAAGTCCGCGGGACCCCACTTCAATCCTGATGGCAAGAAGCACGGCCTGCAGAGCCCGGAAGGACACCACGCCGGCGACATGATGAACTTCAGCGTCAACGACAAGGGCAAGGCAAAACTCAAGCTGACGGACAACGACGTTGTCCTCGGAGATGGATCTGATAGCCACTCGCTCTTCGGCAATGGCGGAACTGCGCTGGTCATCCACGCGAATGCAGACGACATGAAAACAGACCCGTCGGGAAATTCGGGCGATCGCATCGCCTGCGGCATGGTCACTAAGTAAGCTGGGGTTAAACCCCTTATTCATTCGAGGCGGTTTCGCGCCGCTAGAAGAGCTGCGCCACGCAAGATCGCAATTCTAGTGGCTGGCGGCCTTGCCGGTCTTGGCCGGCGCTATATCGACCTTTATTGCGGGGGCATTGTCCTGCTTCCGAGTATCCACTGACACCACACCGAACCCTCCGTTGGAATCGAACGATCGCAGGGTTTGGGTCTGCCTGATTGTGCCATCGGTTCCGGGACGCACAATGTCGATTGCCTGCTGCGTAACCTGAAGGCTGTCGCTGGGTTGACCAGGGTTACGCTGCTCCACCTGTTGGTTGGTCGATTGCGCGCCATCCTCACCTTTTCGATGAACCGTCGTGACCCTCTGGTTGAGGCGCAGACTACTGTCAACTGGAGACCCCGGAAGATTGTTTGAGAAAGTTTCCACCGTGGCTCGTTTATCGCCCGCGGCATTCTCCGATTCCTTGCTGACTGTCCGCTCGACCACCGACAGGTTTCCGTCAGCTCCCGGGCGGAGCACGCGCTCCTCTTTGGTGCGATCTTTACCGTCATCCTTGATGGTGCCCTCTCTCATTTCCCCAACCTGCCAACCACCATTCAGATCAGGCAACAGAGTGGACTTGTGAAACTCAACATTGTGGTCGCCGGTCTTGGTATCGCGTTCCGTAGTCTGCATCGACGCCGCTAAACCACCGTTGGTCGAGGCTGTAAAAACCATGCTCTTGGTCTCCTGCACATTGGGACTGATCTGCCGGGTGTCTTGAATCTCACGTTGCACGACCTGCAAGCCACCGTTGGCATCAGGATTCGATGTGGTGCGGACGACCTTCACCTCGCCTCCCGGCAGCGTGCGTTTTTCCTCTTCGTTCACCTGCACCAGAGTTTTTCGGCCATCTGAATCTCTGCCATATGCGCGCTCGATCGTCCGAACCGTGTTGGCATCAACTTTCACGGTTTCCTTTTGCAGATCCAGGTAGGGCGCGTAACGGCCGTACATTCCCATGGTCTCAATACTTTGATTGTCGACGGTGCGTCCGTTCTCCTGCGAATGCGTTTCCGACGTTCTTGACGGATTCAGATTGCCGGGCAACTGCTGCCGGGTCGTAGCCGTCCAGGATTGGTTTGAGTCGCCTGACGAGTTGTCAGAGGTGGTTTGCGTTTGCGCAATGGCGTACTGCGGGATCAGCCAGGCGACCAACAAAATGGCCGGCAGGTACCTCAGAAACCGGAATAAAAGACAATGCGATTTCATGAACCTCTTTGCAACCGCGAGCGGGGCCGCACCACGCACCGAACCTTAGGGCCACCACTTCTAAGAATAAACCTTTTGAAAGCAGTCACAGTATGAAGATGTAAGATATTGACAGACAATACCCGGAGGGATGCGTGAACGGTTGAACCAAGCGGTCTTTAAACCCTGCACACCGCCGCAAGCTATTTGTAGGCTACTAGAAAACAACTGGCTGGGTGCTGGTTACCGCGGCTCACCCTCGAGACCGTAGTAAAACTGTAGTAGTTCGCGGAGAGTTGGCCGAGTGGTTGATGGCACCGGTCTTGAAAACCGGTGTACTGCTATCTTCACTGCTTGTAACCTACTGTAAAATAAGGAAGTGCTCGCAGATCTCAGAGGTTGCTACCGCTTACTGTAGTAAAACTGTAGTAGTTCCGGAGAGGTGGCCGAGTGGTTTAAGGCGCCAGTCTTGAAAACTGGAGTACGGGAAACTGTACCGGGGGTTCGAATCCCTCCCTCTCCGCCATCCCTAAGGCTCGTCCCGTCGCAATCAATGTTGAGAGCCGACCCAGGAAGAAGAATCAGTTGACCGATGCCGGGCGATCGGTAGCTGGGGGAAAGTGGGGTTCCTCGTGTTCTTTTCGCAAATCCTCCAGCTTGCGAATAGCATTACGACGATATTCGTCGATTAGCTTTGCATAGGTCTGCAGGATGCTAGGAGTGGAGTGCCCCATCATTTGCGCCACGAAAAGATCCGGCAATCCCGCAGCGCTGAGCCGACTCGCAAATGTGTGACGCAGGTTGTAGATCCAAAAATGGTTGACTTTTGCTAGCCTGAGCGCCTTCGCCCAGCTTCCGCGGATCTGCTTGAGGGGCCGTTCAGGATTGCGCATGTTTGGAAATACGTGGGGCGAAAATCGTGGACCCACCAGATTCCGCCATCTCAACAGTTCAGCTTTGCATCTAGCGGATAGAGGTACGTTCCGGATCCCTGCAGCCGTTTTCGATTCGAGCACCCGAATCACGTCGCTCACGAAGTCGATGTCATTCCACTTCAGAGCAAGTGCTTCGCGATTGGATCGAAGGCCAGTTTCCAAAATCAGAACAGCCAACGCTCTGATGTGGGGATCAGCAACGTCCAGGATGCGTTTCTCCTCGTCGAATGTAACGATGTGTGGTTTGCGGCGGACGCTTCGCTCTTCCAGAAAGTCGACTTCGGCAAATGGACTTTGGGCGATGAAACGCTTTCGTTGAGCAAGGTTAAGCATTCTTCGGAGCACCGCCAGATCCCGGTTTATGGTTGCAGGCCCCGCACGCTTTGCTAGTCGCTCATCCTTAAAATCCTCTATCAGATCTGGAGTGATCTGAGACAGGCGCAACCTCGCGAACTTTGGTTTTAGATTGTTGACAGAAGATGCATACCGAGAGCGCGTCTTTGGGTATGAAATCCTGGGAAGAAACTCGTCTGACCATTCCTCAAAGGTCGGGGCCTTTGTTTTTATCAGTTGGTAGCGACCTTCAAAAACTTCTGTCTCCCAGCGTGCCAAGAGTTTCTTAGCGATTCCCTTGTTTATCGTATGGGTGCTTTTGCAGACTTGACGCCCCCCAATACTGACCCCCATCTGCCATTGATTGCTCCCTTTCTTCTTAAACAAGGTTCCCATCGGTTTCAGACTCCCCTGTCCGCAAACATCGCCTTAGCGCTTATTCCCTCTAATCAACCGATGAACCTGCCAAGTGGATGTCCCATATTTGGCGGCAAGTGTCCTATAGGGCTTTCCCGTCAATTTTCGTTCGTTCTGAAGCTTCGTGACTTCCTCGGCTGTCAACCGCCGAAGGGGAGGGCGACCGTGTCTCTGGCCCTGCTTACGGGCACGTTCAATGCCCGCCCGAACCCTTTCACCCATTCGAAGGCGTTCTTGCTTGGCCATGGTCGCCAGTAAGGAAATCACCACGTCTTTGAAGGTGCCGCAGGAATCCAGGTACGGTTCAGTGAAACTCTTGTAGCCCACCTGGTAAGAAGTCAGGCGCTCAAGATATTGCAACGTGGCAAGTGTTCCTTCACGCGTCAGACGATCCAGGGCCCAGAAGAGCAGTACCGAGAACTTTCGCTGGGACGCCTCAAGGAGCATCTTCTGAAAATTGGCACGCGCAGGGACAGAACCGGTCTCGTGGTCGATGTACTCAGTGACTACCAGCCAGCCTTGCTGATGGCAGAATTTTCGAAGTTGGGCGAGTTGGTTTAGCGTCTCTTGTTTGTCGCGGGTCGAAACCCGTGCGTAAATTGCTACTTTCATGGACTTCATCAACACCTCCTGTTGAGGCGTGTTATAGAGTCGGTTGGGGCGAAGCGCAAGCTGGGACAAGATGAGTCTTTGCGAAACCGGCATCGTTAGTGCATTTCTTGCCATTTCGTGAATACTCACAAAAACGGGGCCGCTTGGTCATTCATTTTTTCGGCGCCTACGTCTTACCTAAAATTGTTGAACACCTTTTTATTGTTAATCGGCACGGATTTCCGTGTCCTCCTCAGATAGTCGCCAATCCGTTTTCTATTTTGTTGGCGTCCCTAAATTTATGCTTACCAATAGGTTGGCTTGTTATCTCCGGACCGTTTTCCACTTACCCGTAAATGGGTTCACATACTTCATCTTTTTGCCAATTTGCGGATTGTTCTTCAGCACCGCCTTGGGCGTCGGTAGAAAACCTTGGGTCTCATCGGCACGCACCAAAAGCCGCTTTTCATTTCTTTCACGGGTGCCACGTTCGTACTTAACTAAGCCATTTTTGAGCGCGCTTTTTACGTGTTTGTATACCAAGGATTTCTTCCAATTGAGGTGTTCCGCCAATTCCTTAATTCTTACTGCTCGGTTTTTCCTTTTGGTTAGTGCGGCGACCGCCCGACTCAATTGAAGATCCTCGGCTGGCGCCTCCCTGAGATTCGCGGACAAAACTGGCTCGAATATTTCGTAGGCCACGCAATAGTCGCGGAACCCGATATCGAGGTGGCGCCCATCGTTAGGCCTGGGATGGCACAGAGCAATTGCTCGAAGAAAGGCCAGGAACCGAGGCCAGTCGCGTCTTACCCTAATTTCGTTGACGGGGACGTGCTCAGCGACGTAGTTGAGCCAACCGGGCGGACGTTGAAAGTCACCTGGCCGCGGACACAGCATCGAGGTCGCGGTGCGCCACAATTCAAGATCGACCGGCTTTAATGCCTTTTTGCCCGTTGCCTGCACTTTCAATATCCGCTGGGTTTGTTCGGGTGTTCCAGTCACGTGGGCAGACAAGAAACGCGTCTCATCGTCCTCAAACACTTTGTCATCAGTTGTCGTCGTAATGACGACGGGAGTTCCTTTTCTAGTCACCGTCTTGGTGTTGCGCTTTTGTCCTCGAACATTGGTGGCCTCATATTCGATGTACCCTTCACTCTGCATCTGCCTTAATAAGAACTGGGCCTGCTTCGCAGATGTCAGTTCAGTCATGAGCAAGATTTTGTCCCCGAGATAGCCCCGGCCATATGCTAGGGCCGTTTTGCTGAGGCCTGTTCTGTAAAGAATGTATTTCAGAGAGAATAATAGGAGCGCCATTTTTACCACCGTGGACTTTCCGCTGGATGACTTTCCTTTCACCAGTACCGACACCTTCTCCGACAGAGTTCTGGTAATGCCTGCCAGAAACACTACGAACATCACCCTTCGCTCACCGATCACGCCGAGAGCCCGAAACACGCGACCAACCTTGTATAAAAATCTCTGGTCCGAGGTCATACTCTTTGCCTCTCTGACTCGCGGTCGGGACCTCTTGCTACGTCTTTTCGTTCTTGCCATTTAGCAATTCCTCCTAAGAAAGTGATGAAGTGTAGAAAAAACTGGAAAACTGAAAAACTGCACATCTTATGTACTACTGCGCCTAAACCACGGATACAGAGGCCGTCGGCGCCCTCAACAATTCGGGCCACGCAGCTCTGTTAGCTCTTTGTGATCTTCTGGCCTCCATCAGCGCTAGTGTTTTCCGAATGTCTGTCTATCCAGCGTTCCAACTCTGACTGGCGAAAGCGAACGCATCGCTTGCTCAACCTCACACAGGGCACGGCGTGCCTCGAAATGAGGTGATAGATCGTTCCGGGAGCAAGCCTCAGCAACTCTGAAGCTTCCCTAATTGTCAGTAGCCTTTCCATCGCCCTAGCCTTTCTTGAAAGCCATGACCACACTTTTTACTCACCAAATCATGTTGCGCTGCATCTTGCGCAATAGAACCTCTCGCGGCGATCGGACCAGCCATCGATTCGGGTCGAGCCGTGCGCTGCGCAAGGCCTTAAGCACGATGCTGGACGGCATGTCCGGAGGCAGACCATGACCAAGTCGGCTCCAATGCTTTCGGATTCTCGCGGGCAAAGCAGCTCCGTGAGATTGGTCGACCTCGCGGAATGAAACGTGGTCCCACAAACGTGCTTTCCTGAGCAGGAATGCCTCGTGCGGCCTGACAATCCCATGGCGACGGAGGAACACATTTCTGAAAGTGAGCTCGAAACGCGTGATGGTGGGACTCTTCTCATAAATTTTCGCCTGCCACGGCGATCTCGCTCCCCCGGCATACAGCGTCGTCCCGCTGTTGCTGGCGAACTCTTTAAAGCTTCTCGCGCTTGTGCAGAGTTCTCGCGCGAAGAGGTCCAAGGGGATACCTTTGACATCGAACGTGAGCTCCATCCGTGAGACCTTCGCCCTGCATCCTTGTCGAAGGAAAGCGGCCGTCGTGAGCATGACATCGGCGCAGGTCACCGGCAGGCGGTCCGCCCATAACGTCAACGCGAAAGGGCTCACGTTCTTGTAGGACATAAACTTGCCGTATCGGAACTGAAACCGATTCCCCGTCTTCTTGTTGCATCCTGGAATGCACCGTGCGTAGGCTCGCCCGGGACCGCCGATGGCCCGACTCTTTCCCGTTTCGATATAGTCGGGAACATTAATTCGCCTGTCACCCCAAAGCGAGATCTGCACTACGTCGACGAATCCCGCCTCGTTTACTAGGTGTGGGAAGACTCCTGGGATTCGTTGCTTCTTTCCTTTCAATATTCTCTCGTCTCTGCAATAACCGCTGTGCTTGCTGTTAGTTGGTGTTTGTTGTTACTACTCAACTCGTCAAGAACCACAAAGCTGGGTCAGAGCGGTGCCGCGGTCTCCCAAAAAGATGCCCCCGAACTGCGATTCCCTTGACGGTAGGGCTCGCCAGCTCTATAGTGGCTAGATATGCTACAGAAATGCAAGTTTGCAACGAAGTCTAGCAACAAAACAACAGCTGGCAATCTAGCAACGTCTTCTTCGCGGTCGGATGCCAGGAAATTGCTTTTGGCTGTGGCGAATTTGCGCGAGGATCATCAAGGTTTCGAATGGTTTAAACGGAATTTTCCTTATGTTACGGAAGATGTAATTTCGCCGACTGTTCGCAAAGAGGCTGTTTTCACTGAACCTGATGAGTCATTTCCGTACTACAGCCCGGCCTCCACTCCGGCCGAGAAATGGAAGTACTGGATTCTGCCTTTGCAGGCAACCTTGCGGGCAATCTGGCGGGCACCGGACCGGCGGACGAAGGAGTGGGGGATGTTCAGAGTTTCGCAAGACTTTTTTTCGCAGGGGAAGGGTGACTTGATGCATGCTCCTCTGGATGGATCATGGGACTTCTTACTGAAGGAGCTGAAACCTCGGAGCCGAACCGAGCAGCTGATACTAGAATTCATGAGTTGGGCTGAGCTCACTCATTATTGTGATAATCCTTATTGCTCGGCGCCCTTTTTCATCGCGAACAAGACAAACCAAAAATACTGCTCTCCAGAATGCGCGGGGCCAGCAAGGCGGGAATCCAAGCGCAGGTGGTGGGCCAGAAATGGAGCGCGACTACGAGCTGCTGAGGCAAAACGATGAAATGAGGAGCAATCGTTATCTCGATCTCTTGACGCATCCTTCCTGCGCTACAGTGAATTAAAATTGGTTTTTCAGACCCTCGTACGTCTCCCACAGTTCCTTCCGATGTATGCGCCGCAGGTCGCGAACCGCGAGCCAATAACTTACTTCTGTGTCTGACTAAGTCTAAAGCTGTCTCTTTGTATTCCAATTCGAGCAGCTGCAAACTGCGTTGTTTTTTCGTCTTGATAGTGTTTAGGGTTTACGGTGCGACCAGCCAACCTTTAATCCGGGGCGAGTTTCATCAAGATATGACCCCAATCTTCTTGACTTTGGCTAGACCATTTCTCAGACCCTTGAGGGTACTTCTCATTCCTGGATCAGCAATCGCCGGCAGCAATTCATCGAGCTTCTTCACGACGCCTTTTGGGTTTGTTGTTCTGCCGGAATGCACAAAATCATATAATGGACCTTCATGTGTGTGCGCTTCCACAGTCTTGATTATCTTCCAGTACAGTGTTGCACTCCCTACGTCAGCGACAAACTTCTTTCCTGAAAGCAGGACATAACTCATTTTGCGCAGCCTCTGGCTTCTGGAATAAATTTGTGCGTTCACGGCAGGCTCGCCAGACCTTTAAACGTAATGAATATGCACTGTCTGAATTTCGTCCGCGAAGTGCCGATCAAGAAATCCGAGAATAGCTTGCAACAATTGCCAATCTGCTCCATCCTTCTTCGTTTGAACCTCGATGAGCACGACTTCCCCCATTCCCCGTGCAATCTTGATCCACCCTGGATAACTCGCATGGGTCCATTTTGCTCGATTTCGCTCTTTGGCTGCACTTCGACGAAACGTGCCCTTGTTCTTTTTCGCCAGCTCGATTTCCTTGGCGACCAAAGCGCCGTAAAGATGGAAGCCGTCATTTGGAATGATTTGGACTTGTCGCATAAGACCTCCTGATCTCAGGTGTAAACTGCATACATCTGTGCCCGTAACCTGGGGAAGAAAATAGCGACATAGACTATATTCTATGTACTACTGCTCACCAAGCGAAAAGTATTGGTGAGTGCCTGCCAGTTCAGAAGATCCACGAAAGACCCTCGGCCTCGCGATTCGGCGCAAACGCCTCGCTCTGGGGCTAACCCAAGAGCAACTAGCTGAGGCAGCGGATCTTCACTGGACATATGTTTCTGGGATCGAACGTGGGATCCGCAACGTTTCAATTCTCAGACTCTGCCGCATCGCCAGAGCCCTCAGCGTCCAGGTACGAGATCTGGTTAGAGAACTTTAACGACCTAAGTGCTTCTTGATCCAGGTGACAGCGTGACGAGTTCTGCCGATTCCGGCGCTGCAATGTACCAAAACTGGTTTCTCCAGCCGTTGGTACGCTTTCCATACTTCCTTCAGGTGCTGGTCCGAGAGCGGGGGCCTTCGCATATTCGGGGCGTTGATATGCTCAACGTCAAGCCCTTTGGATCGGTAATAGGAGATCAGATCTACCGGGAGTTTTTCGTAGAATCGTAGCTGGTCGTCGAGCAGGACGATAACACTGCGAATTTTTAGCGCCTTGGCTTCTTTGATCCAGTTGTCTACAAGCGACTTCGCGACTTGACTCCCACGCTCTCCTTCAATCCCAGGCCGGCGTCCGCGTGCAAGTTGTTGCGGGATAACCCAACGAAACATCGAATTCTCCTCTCGAATTGACAGTCTTAGGGCCGGAAAATTGTACATTCTGGAGGGTGTCAACGATATAGTAAAACGCCTGTTTTCATAAACTTAGGTTTATATGGGGAAATCGAGAGGTTTGGATTGCATTCACGATAGTGATTGCCTGCGTTGCCGTGAGGCTGGCTGCGTGACAGGGGTCGGATGAGGGCAAATGGTCATTTTGGGGTCGTCTCGTGCAAAAACGGGCATTCTTGACAAAAACCATCAAAATACGGTGCATATTATTGATCTTAATATAGTTAAGTATGGTTACTTGTTATTTCTGCGTCATCGTGCCATTTATGCCGGTTCCAGTTCCATTGCAGTTCCATTGCAGTCCCAGTTGAAAGGGCATTTGGGCCTACTGTGCAAATCTCGAACCTACTGAAACAAGGGAACATTCTTGCATGGCGAATAAAAAGCGAATGCGCTAGACTCCTTGTCGTGGATGAAGGCAGAAAACGCGTAATCCTAATCGCTGCCTGCATCCTCGCAGCTCGGAAGCTGTCACAGTGGGATGGGAGAAATTCGCCGGCGCCCGAGAGTGCAATTTCCGATGCAATTGCTCTGGCCGAGAGAATTATGTCAAAGATTGATTCGCACTGGCCGGTCCGGTAGTGAGGACGAAAGTGCGCTGTCAAGCCGCCGTTTTTAGGGGCGTCTCACTGCGGCTTCTCGAATCACTAGGGGCAAGCGGTCAACGTTCGGGAAGGCTGGTTTGTGACCGCTCTCATAACCCAGGTAGGTGATCTTCCGTTCAGAAATCTTGTCCAGGAGGAGCACCTCAGGCCGTCGACACTCTGTGCACAATTCTAGGATGATGTACGGATCCAGCACCAGAGACTCGGCGTCGGCATTCAAGTAGACCACTTTGTTAGTCTCCAACGCCGTCCGTAGCTCGACGTGATCGCGATCAAAGTGGGGGTTATCTCCCGTGAGGTACTCCACGGAAATCTTATAAAGATCTCTATCCTTTTCCATCGAACCCGTTTTAACCAGCCGGTAGTGGGCCAGGAACCCCAATTGCGCAACTAGGTCGTAAAGCTTAGGTGCATACTCTTGAAACTTGTATTGATACTCCCCCTCGGTCAGTGTTGCACCATGTCCCCGTAGGGAAGCATTTCTGATTTCCACAAATTCATGAAGCGTTCGTTGGTATTTTTCAAGCTTGAAGTTCTTGATCTCTCTTAAAAAAGGTTGACTTTCCACCGCCATCGTAAGACGCGACAGTGATTTGAACATGCTGACCCAGTCACCGATCGATGGCACGCACAACTTCTTGATATCGGGGACCTGCTCTACTAACAATTCGGCTTTCTTGCGGCCATTCAAATAGTCGGCAAGGTTCACGAGGACAATGAATCGGATCACGACCTCGAACAGCTCGATTAACAGTGAGAACTTCTGGGTGTTGTTGGGTGCGTTGGCAATCTTTCGGTAGACTATTGCGATTGGGAACGGTAGCCGTTGGTTGAGGAACTTTTGATTGACGGCTTTCGGATTGAAGACGTTTTCCGAGAAAGATTGCAAGTCAGGGCCGAAGTAGCCTCTTCCCTTGTAGAGATATGGCCCTCCGCTCTTTTCCGGATGACTTGCCAGGAACACGCAAAGCTCATCTGGCCGGGAACCCTTGTTCTTTCGGTTGTAACAGAAGTCATCCGGCATGATACTGCTGCGCGACCATTTCGAGTCTCCCTGTTTGAGGGTTTCCTCGACGATTTCCCTCCTGGTGAGCGGCGTGCTGCCTTTCCTTTGGCTCAATACCTTTCCTGCTCGGTCTATCGCTTCTGGGATGGACACCATTGCGCTTACCTCCTTACCGTGCGGTATTCTAAATGTCGCCTCTCACCAGCCACTGCTACTCCGGCGTTCAGAACGGGCTACCTCGATGCCTGAAGTATAAACCGAGGCTTGTGCGGCCTACGCCACTGCACTAGTCTCAACATGTATGGGCCCTCCATCAGCGTCCGACCTCCTGTTCGGCTTGCGGAAGACCTTAAAAGCGCGCAGTGTCGATTACGAACAGACAATCAGGGACTTTGGTCAAGTCGCAGCGTCGGAGGCCCGGGTAAATGGTCGAGCCTTTGGGCTCCAGGACCACGTTCGTGGCCTGTTGTTATCGCAATTGAGTAATCAGCGCCCCTGGAAACCGATCGCTCAGAATCTGGACCATATACGGAGCATCTTCTTTGACTATGACCCGGATAGGCTCCAGGATGCTGACCCGAGGGTTCTTGCAAACGCAATTTGCTCCATTCGTTGCGGGAATCGGGCCATCCTGAAACAAATGAACGCGCTCAGCGCAAACGTTGCCGCGCTCAAACGTATCGAAAAGGACTTTGGGAGTCTCGACCGATTCGTTACAAGCAGCGACGACCCGGTCGAAATCGCGACCTTGATCAGCGGATCTGGCCAGTACAAACTGAAATACATAGGTCCAGCGCTAGCGTTAGAGTATCTTCGCAACGTTGGCATTCGTGCTGCCAAGCCCGATGTACACGTTCTTCGCATCCTAGGAAAGGAAAGGCTAGCGTATTTCCCGGGACAGCCTACTGAGCGGGAGGCAGTGCACCTAGTTGCCAATCTCGCAGCTGAGGTTGGCTGCAACACGACATATCTTGACAACCTACTTTGGCTCTTCTGTGCTGTCGGCTACGGGAATGTCTGCGGTGCCCGTCCGCAGTGCAACATCTGCGCTTTCCGCCATAGTTGCCGCTATCCAACACTAAAAGCGTCGTAGTCCTAAAGTCGTGCTGTGAACCGTTTGTGCACAGGACAACGGGCGGAGTTCCAAGGAATACCGCGCGAAGAAAGATCCCTCCAAAGCGAAACGTCCCAGACTCATCCGAGTCGTGGGACGTTAGGTCGAACAGCCCTCCCCCGAAGTCTGCTCAATCACAATCTACCTTGAGTGAGTCCAGATCGGAAAGGTCACGATAGGAACAACTTTCTGGTTACGAGTGAGACTTGCGGTCTTCAGGTATCCACTGCTACGCGGCCTTCTTCTGCTGCCTCAGCTTGGCCCATCTGGCTCGCTGGAAAGCCGCGGTCTTCCCCTCGCTCGTTGACTTTGGGGAATTTTGAGCAACGGGACAGTGGCCTATTCCTAAATAGTGATGGCTTGTAGAATACGCGTGAGGAACCAATGGCGAAGAAGAAACCACCGAAATATTTGGTTTGCTCAGACTGTGGCTTGCGGGGTGAATATGACGGCGGCAGCGGGATATACTTCACCAAAGACGGGCAGCATCTTGGTGGGGGTATGAGTTGTCCGAAGTGTGGCAGCAAAGAAACCAGTTACCCCCGTTTGCAGTCCGAAAATCGTTAGTCCGAGGTTCCCAACGCGAAATAAATGAAGCCGAGAAAATATCAGATGCCGGATTTTGTATCTGCCGTCACGCAGGACATCTACGAGAAATGGCTTCACGGAAGAGCGGTTGCTCATGTTAAGCGGGATAAGAAGCGTGGGAACACGACGGCAAGTAACGAGGCGTACAAGATCGCGATTCACCGTGCGGTTGTCGAGAGCGACGGTCGAGACCATTACACCGGAGAACCGTTGAACTGGTCACTCCTGTGCAAATACAGCAACCTCGAATCTGAGGATCAAGGACGATACTACAAAGCAAAATTCGCGCTTCTTCCTTCCGTCGATCACGTCGGTGACGGTCTGGGCGAAGCGGATTTCAAAATATGTGGATGGCGGACGAACGATGCCAAGAACGATCTGACTCACGACGAGTTTGTGGCCTTATGTCGCAGCGTCGTAGCGCACTTCGACCGACTCTGACCCGCCAACTCCGTAATTTATTCGCGCACGTTTAATCTTCCCGTCACATTTGATTGTTACACTGTGATCCGCTGCGTCTCGGAGTTTTGCTGTTGATCTGGGAAGGTCGGCCGCCTCACGGGTGCCAAGCTCACTGGGGCAAGACTCAATTCACAGCATCATCTGGGCTGCGTGACTGACTGGCAACAGGAAACTCGCAGCCTTGTTCGATTACTTGGAATGTAATCTGCATTTCTGCTACCCTTCCGCTTTAACTTCCCCCACGGACAATTTGGCGCATCGCTATGTTTGACGGCGATTAGTGCGCGGAAGGTTCGCATGAAGCAGATGGACTACTGGATCAGCGGGTCAGGCGCAAGAAGAACTATAACTCCGAGAAGCGAACGAGGTAAGCAGCGAACGGCGGAAGTTCAGGAGTTCTCCGATAACGCTTCAGCGCTCGAATTCGTAAACGCAGGTATCGCGGATGGCTACAGATTTTCAGGGCGAGAAATTGTAGATCGAACCTACAGGCTCGTGAAGTACGGATATTTCGTGCATGGGGACAAGGGCCAGCTTGTGCAAGCGGGGCAAGACAACGGTCCACCTGATCCGGTGTTCGAGCCGGGAGACGTTTATCCCGGTGGCCCCAAAGATGGAAGACACGCCGACATTGTTTCGGTCATTACTGGTGACGAAGCTCAGAAACACGGGGTGGGAGTGATGGTGATTATCAAGGAACGCGACGTTTCAAAGATGAACTGAGGTTGGCGGGAGGAAGAAGGATGCTCACTTTCAACTCGATACTTCGCGACGAAGGCATTGATCCAAAGAATGTCCGCCTCGTTCGTCACCGAGACGCCAGAGCTTCAGCGAACTGCACCCCCTATGATTTGTGGCGAGCCGGAGACGGACGCCTTGAGTTTTATCAGCGAATACAGAAACGCAAGCCTTTTGACGTTGGCGATCTTCTCGCGACCTTTGTCGCTACGCCTGCAAACGACACTTTGTTTATCGGGCTCTTTCGAGTTGACGGATTAGGAATTGCTCCGGCAGGGACTATTGATCCGGTCATCATGGAAGACAGAGCGGGCTTGAATCTCTATGACATCCAACGCGACAAGCGCCTGTCTGAATACGAGGATCATCTCATAATCGATTGGGGCAAAGGGTTTCGCACGTGGGTGCAACGTGCCGAGCGTCGCGCCAAGCCGATATTGGAGATTGTAAAGGAAGTCAAAGAAGAGGTATTCCCCGGATTTACGCGGTTCTGCTGCGACATCGAACGGCTCGGAACAATTCCGTTGACTTGGCGAGAAGTTTTGAAGCACTCAAGAGGAGTGTACTTGTTGGTTTGCAAAGACTCTGGGAAGCAATACGTGGGATCAGCGAAGGGTAGCGAGAGTTTGTGGGGACGTTTTACTGAATACAAAAGAACGGGTCACGGAGGCAATGTCGAGTTGAAGAGGTTGGGCCTCAAGAATCTTCAAGCGACAGTTCTCGAAGTCGTAAATTCCGACACGCAAGAGATTGAGCAAATTGAGGCGGCGTGGAAAAAGAAACTAATGACGCGACAGTTTGGGTTGAACAAAAACTGACAATCAGAACCAAATCCATGGGAGGGGTATCTTGGTCAAGGATGGCCCCGCTATGCGGGATGGTTGCTCAGTTAGTTGGCCCTTCATACATATTGGCGCGGAAGATCTGCGCGATTCAAACCGTCTTAAGCTTGAATCAAGGACTGCAGCATTTCGCCGATATACGTTCCCTCGTCCTCTTCCTGGAAAAGGATGTGGCGAGCGTTCATCGCTGGCTTGTCAATTCCCCAGAGCATCCTCATCGTGTGAGACGGAGTGTTCGAAATGATGAAAGAATTCAAGCGAATGTTGGGATCACCCATTCGCTGCTCGATTTCTTTGATCGTTTCGTAGAACTGAATCTTCGGATCGGTTGCTCCGAGGTTTCGGATGCCTTTCGGGTCTACGAATACTATGTGCTGGCGAGGCTCCGTCAGAAGCCAAACTATGAAATCGGGGTGGAAGTTGCCCGCTTCGAAGAATCCCACGCCACGCCCCTTGCTGAGATTACGAAGCAGGTACAATTCCTTTCCTGTGAAATAACCACCGTCGTTTCCATGAAACGCCTTCAGGTCCTCGACAAAACGGCGTTCGCCCTTATTTAACTGCACCGGACTAATCTCGACGAGTTTATGATCCACGTACAGTAGTGGCTCGTACAAATGCCGCCCAAACCAGATCGCCTTCATGCCTTGGAACTCCCACGGCTTTAGGTCGCCTCTGTCGATCAATTCCTTGAGTTCGGCAAGCTTCGCGGCAATGTCCTCCTGCGATTTCTCAAGCATGATGCGGTAGTAGCCCTTATCGGGATCATCCTTTGAACCTAGGAAATTCGGATCGTTCGCGGTCAAATCCTGATATTCGAGATGCGGCAACTCCCACTCCCGCTTTCGGAAAGTGTAATAGCGTTCGGTGTACTTCTTCAGGAGTGATAGCGCAATGTCCTGCCACAAGCGTACCTTTTCGAAGGAGTCGAACGCCAGTTCTTCGGCAGGAATTAGCAGTTGATACCAGGTTTGATCGATGAGCAGCGGGCCGATATTCTCCTGTTTCAGATTCAAGTTGTACCAGCCGCGTTCAGCCTTGAAACGCTCCAACTCAAAGTACAATCGAGTCATGTCAAGAAAAGCTACGTGTCCCGCTGTGAGATGGCTCTGGTTGGCACCAGATTACGGGCTAGTTCGTTGCGAGTTGTGTCCTGAGTTCTAACCTTATTGTCCAATAAACGGACGCGTTCGCTGATCGAAAGCTTTTTGAAAATCTCCTGAATCGAGGTCATTGGTATGTAAATGGCCTCATTGCTCACATTAACTTCTTGTGTCACTACCCTTCGAATGCATGTGCCAAGCACCTTGCCGGTGTCGTCAATGAGCGGACTGCCACTGTCGCCCGCAAATGCTGCTTGTTTGACCGTCATCGTCCCGTTGTCATTGCCCTGCACATAATCGACAGGCTGTTGAGAGAGTGAGCTGTCACCCCTGGGATATCCGAATACATAGGCCGGTCGACTGGGACGAGGCGAGCGCAATGTAATATCCAGAGGTATAACGTCGGCCATCGCTCCCCTCGGAACCAGCCGCAGCAGCGCAATATCAATGTTCTGTGATGGGTCGTGTGATTGCAGATTGCGTACATGTTTGAGGTGGTAGGGGTTGGTTGAATTCTCCGGGTTAGTGCCCAGTATGGCAACCGTTGGATCGTCCAGGGATGCTTTGATGACGTGAGCCGCGGTGATCACATAGCCGCGGGTGGAGTCGATCAAATATCCAGTGCCCGATTCGTCGCCGCTTTGTATCCTCAGCACCGCACTCGCGTAATTCAGATAGATGAAATCCTTACCCAGTTCGGGAAGTTCGAAATTTCTGCAAGGAACTGACTGCCCGAAGCTCAGGGCAGTCAGGAGCAGAATCAAGCAGGTTGGATAGGCGGCTCTCATGGCTTACGTGGTTTCGTTGGCGCTGCGGCTGCTGGGGCTGGTTTCGAAGGATTCGCAAAGCTTACGCTGATTTTGTGGACAGCTTTTTTTGAGAGCTCCCCACTCATTTCGGCGCTCACCGGGACTATTTCGAACTTTATTCCGCCGGAAGTGTTGGTGTTGACGACAAAGCCGAATTCCGCCTTCATGCTATCGAGCAGCAGGGGAGGGGTGCGATCTTTGGCGGCCTGGACACCCCTGGCAGCACTTACAATCGCATCAACCAACTGGTTGGAAAGACCCACAGGAGTGCCAACTTCTTCAGTTGCAGTCTTCTGTGGAGGCTTCAGCACTAAGGTCAGTTCATTGGAGGACTGTTTTTCCCAAGTTTGTCCGAACGAAATAATGAAGAGCGTGAATTTCGGCCCACCTTTTTTGTCGTACTCGGTCTGCAAGGTCAGCGTCACGGATTCTAGGGGAGGGAGCTTGCTGTCCGCGATCGTCACCTGGGCCTGAGTCAAACCTCGTTGGATTTCATTCAAGACGCTGTCGATTGCCACGCCCTGGCTGCCCGCCTGTGCCATAGCCCAGGCGGATGCAAGTATCAAAGTACTGATGACAAATACCACCCGCCAAGCGACACGCATATCTCTCCTCCTTCTTCTTACTTCTTAGCGATTTGAGTTTGTCCCGTCGAACTGCTTGGGTGAATTCGGGGCCGGTAGACACTTGGACGAGGTGAGGGAGGCGATTCTTGGGCTGGACCAACAACTGATAGGATCCGGCAAATCACCCCGAGTGCATAGACGTGTCGCATTGGGGAATGCCTCGATTGTCGAGAGGCACAAACTAGAACTCGACAATACCTTGAACGTCAGAGTGCTCTCGAACCACCTATAGATACCCACGCGCGGCGTTCTGTCCCCAATTTGCGCGGGCTCTTATGGATTGTCCTGGACCAAATAGATACTTTCTCGCGGGCCCTGTCAGTGCTCGTCGTCACTCAAAGATGTGACGGCGGTACCGGTTGAAGCACGGGGCGATGACGGATTGTTGGCGTTTTCCGAATCGACGCGGTTTATGAATCAAGTAAGGTAGCCAAGGGACGGGGCAACCCGTGATCATACCTTACGACCAATTGGAAGATGGGCCATTGAAAAGCGAAATCCACGATGCCTTCAAAGCAGCGTTCGAACCAGACGTTCGGGATTACCTGAACCACTTGGGTGAGGGTTTGAGCAGGAGCATTGCCCGGCGTGAAAATCGGGAATTGGAGAGATCTACATTCGTTCCATGGAACTTTGCCGACGAGGCGGTTCAGCACGAGGCTAAGAGGCTGTTGGTACGCGAAGGCCGAAATTATCCATGCGAATATAACCTTCATCTTCCCGAAAGAGCTCCTTTTGGAATTAGGAATGCAAGCATAGTCCAGCAACATTGGAGGTCAAGCTGCAACGCAGTCCGGGTTTGGGTGAAATCGCGATCGGACCAGGGCGATCGAGACATAATTCTGTTTTCATCCTTGTCGGATCGGACTTCCAGGGTGTGTGAATAAGCGAGAGCAAGCAGCTTTAAGCGGTCATGGCTCTAGATTGGGCTTTGATTCAATACCAGTTGGCCACTGGACTGTAGTAAAACTGTAGTAGTTCTGCGTTCATAACCGATCAGATCGGATCAAAACGGAGCAAATCGAGTTGCTGGTAAGTGGTAGACGAATCATGTAGAGTAGAGAATTTTCATAACGGTTCAGAACTCACCTGTGAACTTGAAAACCGGCATACGGGAAACCGTATCGGGGGTTCGAATCCCTCACTCTCCGCCATCATGCTGCGCGGTCGCGATCCAGGCGCAATGAGTACTTGCATTTTCTGCAAGTCCCTAGACCTCATAAATTATGCATCTTCACTATGTTGCGGTACGACATATGTACGTTGTAGTGGCAACATAGGGTGGTGCATGAATTCCGCTCTGCATTGCGATCTTTCCAACGAAGTCGTCTTGAGAGGTCGAGCCTCTCTACTCAAGCAGAAATGGCGGGCGGCCCGAACCCCAATCGGAGTTCGGGTCTTCGCCTGTTACTTCCCTTGCGTTGTATGAAAGATGACCGAATTGACTTGAGAAGGGTTGGCAGATTCCCAACCCGCGGTAAACACGCTGCCCGACGGAAACGCGAGTATGTCGGTCAGAAGTTCCAGGGCGGGGTCGTGGGAAGGAATTGGGCTGATCTTCCAACGAGTTCCGTCCCAGTGTTCCACGAGATTAAGAAAGCCCAACTGAGGATCGCTGGCGAAACCCGAAGCCCAAACGTCGGTGGTGGAGATGGCCGATACTCCAGTCAGCAGGTTTCCGCTGCCTGGGCCCCCGCCGTCTGGACTCGGCACTACCTTCCATGCCTTCCCATCCCAGTGCGCGGTCAGGGTGTGATTGACGAGGTCGTTGCCAGTAAAGTCGCCTACCACCCATACATCGTTGGTGGAAATCACCGTCGGCCGAGAAAGCTGGTTCACCTTCTTCGACAGCGGAAACGGTATCCGGCTCCAGCTCTGGCCGTCAAAATGAAAGACCACCGCTGCGCCGAGGAGTCCGGTACCAGTTGCCCAGATGTCCCTGTCCGAGATTGCGGCAATCCCTGTGAGAATTCCAGTCTCACCTTTCCTTAGCCGGGGCTTGGCCACCACGGTCCACTTGGTTCCGTCGTAGTGTTCGACTAGGGGGGCCGACTGCAGTTTGTCAGTATTGAAGTCACCTACGGCGAAAATATCGTTGGCTGAGATGGCAAGTACCTTAACTAGTTCGGAGCCGCTGGTGAACTGCGGGCTGGGTACGATCGTCCACTTTGTGCCGTCGAAGTGTTCGATCAGCGACGCGAAGTGGCTGCCAGACACCTTTTCCCCTACGGCCCAGACGTTGGTCGGAGAGACCGCGGCAATTCCGGGAACATTTGGCGATCCCTGCGGTTGCGCCAGAGAAAATGCGGCCCAGCTTTTACCATCGAAACGAATTGAAAGGAAATCGCCGACGGACCAGACATCGTTTTCCGAATCTGCGGAAAGTGCGAGCAGGGCATT
Organism: uncultured Acidobacteriota bacterium; assembly: GCA_963837015.1. Classification (GTDB taxonomy): domain Bacteria; phylum Acidobacteriota; class Terriglobia; order Terriglobales; family Acidobacteriaceae; genus JABDBE01. The sequence goes on from CAWIMI010000004.1 coordinate 224,597, forward strand.
GCTACCGCTCGGATTTGGCGTCTTCATTCTCTTCCAGATTGATCGCGCGGGACTAGAGGCTGCCGCGCTCCCGTCCGGCAACGGTTGAGCTCGAACTGCGGGGTTGAGGGTTAAGAGCACCAGCAATACGGCAGCGACCGGCGACCATCGAGAGAAAGTATGAAAGGCGTGGCAGTTCATGACAACTAAGTCCTCTATTCTATGATTTTGTCGGCTCGTACATTTTCAATGAAAGGGCGGTGGCCTGAATCCCTTGTCGGAATCAAAGCCCCGCCCACTCTCCACACACTCGTTACTTCGAAGGTGTGGCATTTTTTACGACGACGACCTGCGCATTGTCGCTAGTGATAGCAATACTGGGCTGGGTTTTGCCGGAATCAATGACCACGGCTCCGCCGGCAAAGGCACCAGCAAACAAGTGGGCAGTGCCTAAGGTGCCATCACCGTTGCCCAGCAACAGAGAGACGTTGTCGTCAAACCCTTCGGTAATGGCAACATCCAGGAATCCATCTCCGTTGAAGTCCGCCAGCAGAACGTTGTCGGGGTCGAAGAAAAGACCGCCTTCCCCTTCAGAAAACACTCCGGCCGAAGTGAAATTCCCTTTTCCATCGCCCAGAAGGATTTCGACTGTCCCTCCTTCCTCAACGGCAAAATCGGGGATGCCGTCGTTGTTGAAGTCGCCGACCGAGTAGGTAAAAAATATGGTTGTGAATGCATTTCCGATAGTGACGGCCCGAGCAGACTGGAAAGTGCCATCACCGTTGCCAAGTTGGATTGAGACCCGGTTATCGTTAAGAACATTGATATATGCAATGTCGGCTTTTCCATCCCCGTTGAAGTCCCCGGTGGTGACGTGGGACAGCTGGGTATTTTGAGGGAAGGTAACGATGTTTTTCGATTTTCCAAATCTATTCTTACCATCGCCCAACATCATGGAAATACTGGGTGTGCCGAGACTCGTGCCGAAATTGGCGACTACTGCGTCTGGATTCCCATCGCCGTTGAAGTCAGCGGCGGCGATCGAATCAGGGAAGTCCCCAGCGGTGAAGTTGACTGGAGATTGAAAACTTCCGTCCCCATTACCCAGCAACAGAGATACGTTGCCATTTGTGGGAAAATCTCCGAAATTCGCGACTACCAGGTCCAGGTGTCCATCATGATTGAAATCCGTCACCGCCAATCCTGTAGGCTGTTGGCCGACGTTAAACAGCTTTCCTGGCAAGAAGCCGCCGCCCTTCTTGCCTAACATGACCGAGACGGTGTGGCCAAACGCCCTGATTACTCCTGAATTCACTATGGCCAAATCTGGGAGGCCGTCCTGGTTGAAATCCGCCGTGACCATTTGCGACGAAAACTGGTTGCCTTTTGAATTGACCCCTGGTCCGATGTCGAAGAACGTTCCATCACCCTTCCCGAATACGACCGAGACGCTATTGGAGTCGGAATCGGCGGTGATGTAGTCGACCCTACCATCGTGGTTGAAATCGCCCGGGAATGCGTCAAGCGCGGTGCGGCCGGACGGAGCGATAACTGGAGGTTTGAAGTTCCCTTTGCCGTCGCCGAAAAGGATGGCTATGTTGGAGCCGGCGCCAAAGGTCGCTGTCACATTGGTCACTGCCAGGTCTTGGTTGCCGTCCTCATTGAAGTCGGCCACGCTCAGGCTGGCAGCGCCTTTGACATGGAACAGGCGTGGCGCCTTGAAGGTGCCGTTTCCGTTGCCCAGTAGTTCAGAGACGTCGCCTTTGCCGTTATTGCTTACAGCTAGATCAAGTTTCTCGTCGTTGTTAAAGTCGCCCGCCACCACGATCAGCGGTCTCTTCTCCACCGGAATGAAGGATGCAGGCCGAAAACCGCCCTTGCCGTTCCCCAGCAGGATTGCCAACGTATTGCCGTTAGGTCCCTTGTTGTTGCCGACGATAACGCCGGTATTTGCCACCGCCAAGTCCGGTTTTCCGTCATGATTGAAATCTCCTACCGCGATTCCCAGAGGCCCCACGCCAACCGGTACACTCACCGCCGCGGCGAAAGTACCGTCGCCGTTGCCCAACAAAATCGAGACATCATCGGAACCGATGTTGGTAACCGCCAAGTCCAATTTATGGTCACCATTGAAGTCGGCGAGTACGATATGCCCGGGATTGGTTCCGGCAGCGAAGAACCTCGGCGCACCCAGATTCCCCTTACCGTCGCCGAGCAATATGAAAACTCCAGAAATTGTAGTTACAGCGATGTCATTCTTGCCATCGCCATTGAAGTCGGCAATGACAGCGTCGAAGGGAAAGTTTCCGCCCGCGTCAACCAACTTCAGCGGTTGGAAACTGCCGTTGCGATTTCCGAGAAGCAGGCTGATGTTGCTTGTATTTCCATCGTTCACTATGAGGTCTGCAATGCCATCGCCGTTGAGGTCGCCCATTGCGATATTCTGTGGGCCGTCGGCTGCCAGGTAGTCGCGGTGCGCGACGAAGCTGGGAAGTTTCTTGGAAGGAGTGCTGCCGGAGACTGCGGCCAGCATCTCAGCGAAACTCCGGGTTTTCCTCCCTGCGACGTTGGTGGTCAGACGGACGGAACGGTCACCACTTCCGCTCCTGGGCAACATTCTGTTGCTTACAGAAGACGCGCTTGCGTCCGCAAAATCCTGGGTTTGAGCTGCGCCGGCGATCGGCAAGAAGAGCACCAATGCGGCGGCAAGAGACATCAGAGTGGACACTGCACGAGACCTTCGCGAATTCATATCTGATTTACCCTTGTATTTATTGAGATTGTCTGCGGAGAAAGGGCCGCACGACGGTGTCAGAATAGGGGAAGCAAGAAAACAAAATGTGACGATTCCGTCGCATTTTGGTCTAATCTTGTTGACAACCGACGTATGCGCTCGATTGTCATTGAAGCGGGGAAATGGAAATAGATCTCCCACCGTCGCTCTAGTTGGAAGGCTGTTAGTAGTTCTATGTCCATACATCGCGGAATGGATCGAAACGGAGCAAATCGAGTTGCGGGCAAGGTTTCCGGATCAATCAGAGTAGAGAATTTTCATAAAAGTAGAACCCACCTGTAACTTGAAAACCGGCGTCCAAGAAACCGAGCCCGGGGTTCGATTCCCTCTTCCTCAGCCATGTTTTGCGCGGCTCCTTTGGCTCGCGAAGTACTATGATCGTCGGTAGCGGAGCGGACCTGCGACCTTCATGGGTTGGAACTGCTGCGAAGCCTTAAGTGTGCAAATCTTGAAGGTTGCCTGGAATCATCAATGCGCGTCCAAATTGTCAACATTAACATCTTCAAAAATTACTAACGCATTCCACTTCAATGGTTTACAGAGGCGCTCGGGACTGGACCTCAAACGGTGCAGAGATCACTCGCACATGTGCTGAACCCCACTGTGCACCATTCCACAGCCTTTCCACAGCCCTCTTGTCTGCTATATACCTGTGATTGTGACGGACGACCGCGCTATTCCGGCGGAGCCATTCCGTCCGCTAGCATGGACTCGAAACGGGTTGAATTCTTCAGGAACGCCAGGTTTACCCGGCCGGTGGGGCCGTTGCGTTGCTTGGCGATGATGAGCTCCGCCTTGCCCTGCAGTTCGGGATCGTCCTGCTTGTAAACCTCTTCACGGAAGATGAAGGCTACGACGTCGGCGTCCTGCTCGATTGACCCTGATTCGCGCAGGTCGGACAGCTGCGGCCGATGGTCTCCGCCTCGGCTCTCAGGTGCGCGGCTTAACTGCGAGAGTGCGATGACGGGCACTTTCAATTCCTTGGCCAATGCTTTCAGACCACGCGAGATGGCGGAAACTTCCTGCGTTCGGTTTTCATATCGGCGGCCGCCGCCCGACATGAGTTGCAGATAGTCGACGATCAGCAGGTCGAGTTTGCCTTGCGATTGCTGCAGGCGGCGAGCCTTAGCCCGCATTTCGCTGAGCGCAATGCCAGGGGTGTCGTCGATGAAGATCGGGGCGTGGGTAAGTTCGTCCATAGCGCGAAAAACCTTTCCCTCATCCTCACGCCACAGGGACCCCGTGCGCAGTTTGTGCGAGTCCACCCGGGACCTTGAACACAGCAGACGCAACAGTAAGGCTTCGCGCGACATCTCGAGCGAAAACATTCCGACAACTTTCTTATCCTCGATGGATGCGTTCTCGGCGATGTTCATAGCGAAGGCCGTTTTTCCCATTGATGGGCGGGCAGCGATGATGATTAGATCGGAGCGCTGAAAGCCGCTGGTCATCTCGTCCAGGTCGACGTAATGCGTAGCCAAGCCAGTAATTCGCTGTCCGCGCTGCAGCAGCGCATCGATAGTGCCGAAAGATTCTTTGACGATTTCCTGAACGCCCATGAAGCCGCGGCCAATCCGCTTTTCCGATAGTTGAAAAATGGCAGCTTCGGCGTCGTTTAGGATTTCTTCGGCGGAATCGCTTTGATCAGAGGCTCGTGCAATGGCAGCATTGGCCGCATGTATCAAACCTCGTAGCAAAGCCTTGTCGCGAACGATTTTGATGTAGTGCTCAATGCTCGGCCGGTCAGGGACGCCGTCAACAAGCCCTGAGATATAGCCGACGTCGCCAATCGCCTCCAGTTCTTTACGCCGATCAAGTTCTTCGACCAGGGTAATCATGTCGATCGGTCGCGAGGACTCCGACAGGTCGACCATGCGGGTGAAGATGCGGCGGTGAGAATCGAGCGAGAAGTCCTCCGGCTTCAGATGCTCGGCGGCTTCGTTGTAGGCAAGATTGTCCAACAAGATCGCGCCCAGGATGGAGCGCTCGGCTTCAACGTTCGCCGGCAGCGTGTGCGCGGGACTGTAATCAGCGGTTGCCAAAGTCTCTTAACTGCACTCCCTCATCAGTCGAAGTGTAGGTGAACAAACAGCGAAGTTCAAGAATCGTGTGATCTGCGCAAATCCGTGGCAATATTTCTTGCTCTCGCAAAATAAATGCGGCCTAGGCCAGCCACCCGGGCCGCATTGCTTTGTGGATGTCTCGCTCCCACTGTCACCGCTCATTGCAGTGAGGCGCCTTCCCGAAACCGCATTCGCAGAGGAACGCTCGTTTCTGGGCGCACTCTTCAAGTCACGAATTACAGACCAGGTCCGTACTCTTGACTCGCAGCGATTGCTAAAGCTGGCAGCTCAATCCTTCCTTACCGGAGGATTTTTCGAGGAGGCCGCAACGCCCGGTGCTCCGAACAAGGTGCCATTAAGCTTTCGCCCTGACAAGTCGTGGGAACACGCCAGCGGTTCACCCTCGAGAACCGCCGGAAACGCCAGCTCTGCTGCAATCTTACAGTGCTCTCAAGACATCGCACATCCGCGCTGGCGGTACTCTGCTTGAATTAGCAATGCGTCCGCAATAGAAATTTCATCGCCGGTTGTGCACAAACTGTGGAGGACGGGATTTCTTTGTGGAAACTGCCGGAAAAACAGCAAAAATCCTCTGCAATCGAATCGCATGCAAATTTTAGTTAGTGGCGCATGGGGCGCCCGCACCTACATCAGGGCTAATCCACATGTTCGCCTTCCTCGATGAATCCAAGTTCCGGCGGCGGCAGTTGATCACCGGGCCGCGCCCAGAAAACGTAGAGAGACGGCAGCATGACCACGCTGATGAACAGCTCAACAATCAGCCCGCCGACAATTACGATGGCGAAGGGCCGCTGCGAATCGGATCCGATGTCGTGCGACAACGCGGCAGGCAGAAGTCCAAGAGTCGCGACCAGCATGGTCATCATGATCGGCCGCAGACGCAGAGCTGCGCCTTCCTTCGCGGCTTCCCGAGGATTCATTCCGCGGGTGCGAAGCTGGTTGATGTACTCGACCATGATGACTCCGATCTCGACGGAGACACCAATCAACGCAAGAAAGCCTAGACCGGAGGAAACGGAAAAATGGGTGTGAGTCAACAAGAGGCTGAAAAATCCGCCCAACGGCGATAGCGCGACCACGGCTAGAATTAACGCGACCCATTTCCATGAATCGAATGCGGAATAAAGGATGAAAGACATCAGCAGAATCGTGATCGGAACAATAATCGCCAAGCGGCGATTGGCGCGCTGCTGGCTCTCGTATTCGCCGGTCCAGTCCAGATAATAACCTTCGGGCAGCTGCACGTTCTTTTGCACTTCTTCAATCGCTTGTCGAACCGTGCTGCCCAAGTCGCGGCCGCGCACGCTATATTTGATGGCGATGTAGCGCCGATTGCCCTCGCGGTAGATGGTGGAGGCGCCGTCTTCGAGCTTGACTTGGCTCAACTGGCCGAGTGAGACCCGCTCGCCCGATGGAGCCAGAATGCGAACGTTGGCGATATCATCCACGCTCTTGCGGAAGGGCTGCTGGTAACGCACAGTCAAGTCGTAGCGCTGCTCGCCGACCAGGATCTGGCTTACCGCCTTGCCGCCGACGGCCGTCTCCACCGCATCCTGCACATCGCTGACATTGATTCCGAAGCGATTGGTTGCCGCGCGATCCACCACCAGATTTACATTGGGTTGCCCACGCACCTGAAATGTTCCAAGGTCGGCGACGCCGGGTATCTTCGCCATCAGGTCTTGAATCTCGTTGGCCTTCTGCTCGAGCGTCTTTAGGTCGGTACCGAAGAGCTTGACCGCGAGCTCGCCCTTGACGCCGCTGACCGCCTCTTCCACGTTGTCGGAAATCGGTTGCGAGAAGTTCCAGTCCACGCCCGGGAACTTATTCAGCTCACGGTCCATGGCTGCGATGAGATCGTCTTTCGTCTTGAATTGTGACCGCCATTCAGAGCGTGGCAGCAGGTCGACGAAAAACTCAGTGTTGTAGAATCCACTGGCGTCGCTGCCATCGTCTGGGCGTCCCACCTGGCTGACTACCTGTTTGACCTCGGGAAAACCGGCCAGCATGAGCCGTGCCTGTTTTGACATCGCGACGCTCGACGAAGGCCCGGTGCTCGGCGCCAGCGTACCGCGAACCCAAATCGCGCCTTCGTCCAGGTGCGGCAAGAACTCGGAGCCGATCACGCCGCTGAAAGCCAGGAACAACATCAGAGCGAGAGCGGCCAGACCCAGGCCGAGCGTGATCTTCAGGTGGTCGAAGCACCAGTCCAGCGTGCCGGCGTAGCGCTCTCGCAGGAAATGGAGCACGGGGTTGCGCCACTCTTTTATGTCGTCCTTGAACAAGAAAGTGCACAGCACCGGCGCGATAAGGAGAGCAAACAGCAGTGCTCCCAAGAGGGCGAACGCCACAGTCCAAGCCATCGGCCTGAACAACCGTCCCTCTACGCGCTGCAAGGTGAAGATCGGGAGATAGGAAACGATGATGATGATTCGGGCAAAGAAAACTGGCTTTTGTACTTCGTGGGCCGCCGTCCCGATCATTTCAATGAATGACTTCTTGCCGCGGCCAAGTTCGGTGTGGCGCAAAATATTTTCCACCATGACCACTGAGCCATCCACGACCATGCCAAAGTCAAGCGCTCCGAGGGAAAGCAAGTTCGCAGGAATGTGATTGAGGTCAAGCAGAATCGCGGCAAATAAAAGTGAGAACGGAATGGTGATGGTGACGATCAGCGCGCTGCGCACGTTGCCCAGGAAGAGGAACAGGATGAGAGTGACCAGCAATACCCCATCGGTCAGGTTCCGAAGCACGGTGTGAGTCGTGTAATGGACAAGATCGCTCCGGTCCAGGTGCGGAACAATCTTCACTCCTTTGGGCAACAGGCCGTTGTTTAGTTCTTTGATCTTCTGGTGAAGCGCATCGAGAGTTGTATCGGCCTCGGCACCTTTGCGCAGCAACACGATGCCTTCGACCACATCGTCGTCGTTGATGACCGTACCATCTTCATGACGGATGCTCTTGCCCAGTTGTCCCAGCCGCACTTTGGGTGCCTGCACGACCACGCCCAGATCACGAACCCGCACCGGTGTACCATTAACGGACTTCACCACGGTCGCGCCAATGTCGTCGGTGTTGGTCATCAATCCCACGGCGCGCACGTTAAGCGCTTGCTCTCCACGCTCGATGAAGCCGCCGCCGGCGTTGAGGTTGTTATTGGCGAGCGCCTGTTCCACCTGCGCGATGGAGAGTCCATAAGAAACCAGTTTGCCGGGATCGATCTGGACCTGATACTCGCGCGTGGGACCGCCAAAAATATTCACGTCCACGACGTTGGGTACAGACTTCAACTGGTTCAGCACAAACCAGTCCTGCAGAGTTTTCAGTTCCATGACGTCGTATTTTGGATTGGTGCTGGTAAGCGTGTAGAACATGATCTGCCCGGTCGGGCTGTAATCGGGCCCCAGGCCTGGGTTTACGCCCTGAGGCAAGGTGGCTTGGGCCAGACGATCGAGTACTTCCTGCCGCGCCGTGAAGGTGGTGATTTCATCGTCGTAGATGATGGTGATCATCGACAGCCCAGCCAGAGAGACGGAACGCAGATGCGTCATGTGGGGGACGCCGTTCAGTTGGACTTCGAGGGGAACCGTAATTTGTTGTTCGACTTCTTCCGCCGCGTGTCCGGGCCACTGCGAAATGATCTGAGTGTAGGTGTCGGCGACGTCAGGGTAGGCCTCGATGGGGAGGTTGTGAAACGAAATCATGCCCCAGATAAACAGAACGACCGCCAGGCTGAGCACCAGGATTCGGTTGCGCAGAGCGAAATCAATCAGGAGCCGAATCATTTCCCTTGCCCCGCCACGCTGCTCGAAAACGCGAGTGCGTTTGCCACGATCTCATCACCTGTTTTCAGCGGACCATCTCGCAATTGCTGGAGCCCGTCTTCGGTGACACCCTGGGTATGCACTTCGGTCTTCCGGAATTGATTTTGTCCCTCTTGGCGGAATACCCAATCTTTATCTTGAAGCCTCATGATCGCAGTGGTCGGGACAACGAGACGCGGTTGCACTTTGCGCGACCGGAAAGTCGCGGCCGCGTACATGTTCGGCCGCAAGGATCCGTCAGGATTAGGCAACACAATTCGCACTTTCGCCGACCGCAGGTTGGGATCGAGCACGCGCGAGATATCGGCGACCGTGCCCTGGTAAGTCTTATCCGGGTAGGCGTTCAATCGAATCTCCGCCGAATCGCCTAACTGAATCTGGCTCAGATCGTTCTCATAAACATCGCAAACCACCCAGACCTGCGTGAGGTCGGCGATGGTAAACAGGTTAGGGCTATTGTCTAAACTCTTGATTCCTTCAAATCCCGAGATGTTTTGTTCAACAATCGTCCCAGCAACTGGAGCCCGCAATTCAATCAACGCCGTCGGATGGGCAGGATCTCCGCCCAGTATCCGAATGTGCTGTTCCGTGTTCTGCACGTCTACCTTGGCCTTCTCTTCCGCGTCATCGGCCGCTTGCAGGTCTTTTTCGGCTAGCGCGCCGTGAGAGTACAACAACTGCGCACGGTCCATCGACTTCTTTGCCAACCGCTCGTCCGCCACCGCTTTCTGGTAGTCCGAAAATGCCCCCGCCAGGTCGGCGCTATAAATCGAAATCAGTACTTGACCCTTGTTCACGAAATCGCCTAGCTTCACCTTCAAATCCACCACCCGGCCCGAGCCTTGCGAAGTCACGTGAATGGTGCGGTTCACGTCAGGAGTAATCGTTGCGGTGGCGGTTAGTACCGTGGACAGCTCGCGCGTCTCCACTTTAACCAGCTTGAACAGTTCAGGATGGTCGGCTGTGTAGAGGTTGGGGTCCAGTGTTACTTCCGCCTTAGTAGGCGCAGGTTTGGCCTCGTTCGAGCAAGAGATCGCCAGGATGATCAGCGACAGGACTACAAGGATTGCCGACGATCGGCCATAGAGCTTGCTTTTCATGGGATGACCTCGTGACCCACTGCAAGATTCAACTGACTCGCGGCGGCCAAATAAGAACCAATCAGGTTCACATAATTCAGCTCCACGGTGCGGTAGTCAGCCTCCGCTTGCAAAAATTCAAGCAATGAAGCTCCGCCATGTTGATAGGCGAAACTGACTGTGTCGCGCACCCGGACCGCCTGTTGGAGGTATTTCTCCTTGTAGGGACGCAACAAGATCAGCGTGCTGTTCAAGGTCGCGTAGGCGGAGTCTACATCGCTGAACACTTGCGCCCTCGTCGCGTCCAGCAACCTTTGGTTGCGGTCGATGTCCAGTTGGGTGCGGAGTTTCTCTCCCTGATTCCGATCGAAGACGCGCAGTGGAATGCTCACGCTGGCCCCGATGTATGTGTCGATGGGAGGGTTGCGGCCGACATCGAAGCTGAAAGTCGGATCCGTCGAGCCGTTGGAAACCGCGAGTTTGTGATCTGTCCTGGCCTTATCGACGGCTTGCGCGGCGGCCTTTAGATCCGGCCGTGCATCCAGTGCCTGGCTTCGAAACTCATCCAGGGTCAAGTGTTGGTCGATGAAGTCGAATGGTCCGGTTACGTCAAATTGTTCGATCGCCCTCCGATCGTTCAACAGCGCAAGCAGATTGATTTTTGCCGTTCTGAGATTCACTTCCGCGCTTTGCATATCCGATTCGTACTGAAGCCGTTGCAATTCCAGACGATCCAGATCAATCCGTGCGATATCGCCTGCCCTGTACCGTTCGGTGCTCACTTCGAGCACGCGGTCGTAGTTGCTCAGATTGTCCCTGGCGACATTCACCACCGCCTTCGCCTGCAGGATTTGGACAAATGCGCCGCGCAAACTGAAAACCAGCGTGCGCTCCAGATCAGCCTGATCGGACGTTGCAATGGCTGTCGCCTGCTGCGCACTTTCCAGCCGCAATTCGCGTTTATGCTGCCGTTCGTGCAAATAGCTGATCGCTCCAATCGGCAAGAAATAGGCAAATGCCCCATGCGGCGGGCCTCCCGGGAAAGGATCGATCTGATCGGCCGTCACGGTGAAATTCGGGTTAGGACGGAGATCGGCGGTGATCTCCTGAGCCTTGGACTCACTGATATTGAACTGTCCGGCGAGCAGCGTGGGGTTGTTCGCTTCGAAGCGGTTGCGCACCTGCTCCCAGGTCAAAGCCTGTTGCGCGCCCGCCTTCAGGCACGAGCCGAGCAGCAGAAAAAGCGCGGAACAACGCCAGAGCATTTTGTTCATCCAATACTCCATCATCAGTCGTCGCCGAACGAGGTCGCATTCGGGGTAGGCCACCCCTGGACATCGTCTACAGCAGAAGCACAAGGGGCTCACTTCGCGAACCGGGAAGATGTCGCCGCAGACTTAGGCGGCGAATGCAACGCCTTCGCCGAGGGGTGAGAACGGTGGGGCACGAGAGGCGGTCTCGTTGCAGTGCGGTGGTTGGGGCAGGACGACATTCGCCATCGAGACTCGTCCGCAAGCTTCGTGGTTCAGCCGAAACGAAACCAGCAGGAGAACTAAAGCCAGCAAAGCATCCGAGTGGCTTAGCGCCGCATACGACTTATCACCAGTCCCCTGCTTAACCATCCGCTTCGACGCGCTGGATTCCTCCATTACCTGACGCATGGCATGTAAGTCGTCCGTAGCCGAAACCACAGGGAATAGCAAGAGCAGCAGACAACCGAAAAGCAAGAACGGACGAATCCGCTCGAAGCGCCCGCAATCTTTCGCACAGACCGGTTCGCGACGCCACATCCAAATGGCGGGCAACGTCAAGGTCAGCCAAAACAGATTAAGCAGCAATTCCATCGTGCGCCGGGGTAACGAAACCGAACAGGGGAATCGGAGTAGGTTTCGGATTAATGCTTCGCAGCTAAGTCTTGCAAAATATCGGATACAAGTCAATGTAAACGCAAGGACTTGTACGCTCGGGTGGATGGGCTCTAAGGCGGGGCGCAGCCAGAATCCGACCGACCAAATGAAAAAGGCACGACCGAAGCCGTGCCTCAAAATCTTTCCGGGCTAAGGGCTAGTCTCTCACTCCATCCATAAACGCCCGCAACTTTCGCGAACGCGATGGATGACGCAACTTGCGTAGTGCCTTGGCTTCAATCTGGCGGATGCGTTCGCGAGTCACGGCGAACGACTGGCCTACTTCTTCGAGGGTATGCTCGCTGCCATCTTCCAGACCAAAGCGCATTTTGATGACTTTTTCTTCGCGTGGGGTCAGGGTGCGTAGCACCTGCGAGGTTTGGTCTTTTAGGTTGACGTTAATCACGGCCTCGGCTGGCGAGACCACGGCGCGGTCTTCAATGAAGTCGCCCAGATGTGAATCTTCCTCTTCGCCAATCGGCGTTTCGAGAGAGATCGGTTCCTGCGCGATCTTGAGCACCTTGCGCACCTTGGCCACCGGAATATCCATACGCTTGGCGATTTCTTCCGAGGTAGGCTCGCGTCCCAGTTCCTGCACCAGTTGCCGCGAGGTGCGGATCAACTTGTTGATCGTTTCAATCATGTGCACGGGGATGCGAATCGTACGCGCCTGATCGGCAATGGCACGTGTGATCGCCTGCCGAATCCACCACGTGGCGTAGGTCGAGAACTTGTAGCCACGCCGGTATTCGAATTTGTCTACGGCTTTCATCAGGCCGATGTTGCCTTCCTGAATCAGGTCGAGAAACTGCAAGCCGCGATTGGTGTACTTTTTCGCAATCGAAACTACGAGTCGGAGGTTGGCCTCGATCAGCTCTCGCTTGGCCTGCTCCGCATCCATGTCGCCCTGGATGATCTCGCGCTGGGTGCGCTTGAGCTCCTGGAACGACACACCGGCTTCAATCTCTAGCTTTTCTAGCTCGGCGCGGATGGCTCGCGACTGCCGCCGGTATTCCTTGCGTTGCTCTTCACTGCGGGTGGCGTCGGCTTTTTTTTCCAGATTCGTGGACTGGCGGTCAAGCGACCGCATCATGTCGACCGTTTTGTTGGCCCGGTCGATGAGGCGCTTGCGCTCGGTGTTGGTGAAGCCCAACTTGCGGACGCACAGCGAAACATCGACAATGGAGCGAGCCAATGCGATGCGATAGCGCCGATAGTCTCTCGGCCGTTTCTTCTGCGAGACGGCCGCGAATTTCTCGAGAAGATGGTTGGCCTTCTTGTAAGCCTTGGCTAAATCGTCGATCTTCCCGGTGAATTCTTTCAGCCGGTTCTGCAGAATCTCGTCAGTGATTTCTTCCTCATCGAACGTAACCACTTCCTTGATGGAGCGGACGCCCTTTTTGAGGTCTTCTCCCATCGCCAGCAGTTCGTTGATGACGATCGGAGAACGGGAAAGAGCTTTCAGAACGCGCAGTTGTCCCCGCTCGATGCGCTTGGCGATTTCAACTTCGCCTTCGCGGGTAAGCAGGGGAACAGTGCCCATCTCGCGCAAATACATGCGGACGGGGTCGTTGGTTTTTTCTAAAGCGCCGGGAGTTAAATCGAGTTCGACGTCTTCGCCCACTTCGTCTTCGTCGAACTTCTTATCGAGCGCGGAGGAGGGAAGTTTCGGTCCCTCCAGCACATCGATTCCTTGCGTGCCAATGGTCGTAAGCAGATCGTCCAGGTCCTCAGGAGAATGCACATCGTGCGGGATTAAATCGTTTACCTGGTCGTAGGTGAGATATCCCTTTTCCTTGCCTGTATCGATCAGCTTTTTAATGTCGTCGTACTTGTCGTCAAGAGCCAAGACGGATTATCCTCAAGTCGTCCCATGGGAGGACGTCGAAACGTCGTTCATTGCGGTGGGAACGTGAATGGGGCGGGGTTAGCGCCGACACAAACCCTAGAAGTATAGCACAGACACGGAGTCCTGCCGGCGATAAACTTCCAGCAAGAAAAATACCCGCCGCCTATGTTGCCCGCCGTTAATAAGTTAGATGGCCAAACACGTCATTTAGTTTCAAGCTGCCGGGCAATTATGCGACGGGAGGGGGACTTCCGGATTCGGCCAGGCCGGGGTCCATCAATGCCCGCTTCAGGCGTACCTTTTCCTCGAGCAACGTCTGCAACTGGCCTGGTTCAAGGTTTCTTGTAGCCTGGAGCTGGTGCTGTACTTGCGCCAGCTTGCGCCTCAGGTGAATGCGTCGCAGAGCCCGCACTGCTCCCTCTAGACGGTCGGCGGTGAGCTCCTCGGCTTCTTTCATTAGGATGGCCGCAAGCAGATTGCGATCGGCATCGGCCAAGGGCAACTCCATTACGTGGGACACTTGTGACCCGGAGGTCAACAAGGTTTCGATCAATGACTCTGTGGCCAATCCAATATGCAGACGCTCTATCTTGAGGGCAAAGTGTGCCTGGCGAGCGGGATCGAACTCTTCGTCCGCGCCGTCGCGGGCTGACTGACGCTCCTCGAACATCAGCATTTCGCCCGCCGACGTTAGGGCTCGGATCAAAAGCTTTTCCGCATCGGTGACTTGCGCTTCAACCGGTGCTTTCAGGCTGGCAGCCGAGCGGTTGGCGGCCGTACGCTTGAGTTCCTGCCGCAAAATGCCGGAATCGATGCTGAGCTTCTGCGCGATCTCGCGAGCCAGTTCGTCGCGCACGATACGGCTCGGTACTCGCTGGATATGCGGCAAAAGGTAATTCAGCGCTTTGACTTTCCCTTCCCCACTGCGAATCGGGAACTGACGTTGGGCGCGCTCGATCAGGTAATCAAAGTAGCGTTGCGAGTGCTTGAGCGACTCGCCGTACGCTTCTTTGCCTTTTCGGCGGATGAAAAGATCGGGATCGAACCCGGCGTCCAGGGTCAGCACTTTGATTTGAAATTCTTCTTCAACCAGCAGGCCCAAGGTGCGTTCCGTGGCCTTGGCACCGGCGGTGTCAGGGTCGAAATTCACGACTGCGTTCTTGGTGAAACGGCCGAGCAATCTCGCTTGGAGCTCCGTAAAGGCGGTACCGGAACTAGCGATCACATTATGAAAACCCGCGGCGTAGACCGAAATACAATCCATCTGGCCCTCGACCAGGATGGCGTAATCCAGCTTGCGAATGGCCTCCTTCGCGCGATCAAGGTTAAACAGGACGCGCGATTTCGAGTAAATCGCGGTCTCGGGCGAGTTGAAGTATTTCGGCCCAGCCTTTTCATCGGTCGCTAGCGCGCGTCCGGTGAAAGCAATGACTCGCCCAGTCTCGTTCGTGATAGGGAACATGATCCGATTGCGGAACTTGGAATAAATCGTCGTTGGTCGTTCGTCGTTGGTCGCTGGCTTGTCCTCTGGGGCGGAATCGGTTGCAGGTTGCCCGTCGGACTCACTACGCTTGCCTTGCTGAGAGCTGACGGCTGATGGTTGAGAGTTTTCTTTCCAGGAGAACAGCCCACTTTTCCGCAGGGCGTCCTCGTCGAATTCCCCCTTCAACCGGTCTTTCAAGAAAAAGCCTGAGTCCGGCGCGTAACCGATGCGGAAGGCCTTGATGACTTCCTCGCTCAAACCGCGCCCAGTCAAGTATTCGCGGGCACGGGCGCCCTCGGACCTTCTGAGATATTCCTGGAAGAACCCGGTGGCGCGTTCGTGAATCTCGAGCAACACGGTGCGCAGACTGGCTTCTTGAGCTTCTGCCGGACTGCTGAAGCTAAGCTTCGGAAGAGCAATCCCGAACTTTTGCGCCACGGCCCGCACAGCTTCAGGAAACGTGATGTTTTCGATTTTCTGGACGAAGTTGAATACATCGCCCGAAACTCCGCATCCGAAGCAGTGGTAGAACTGCCGGGTGGCGTGAACCGAAAACGATGGCGTCTTTTCATCGTGGAATGGGCAGAGTCCCGAATAGTTCTGCGCGCCGGCTTTTTTCAGCTTGACGTAATCGCCGACGACGCGGACGATGTCCGCCTGCTGCTTGACGATCTCCTTAACATCTGTGGCGTCAGTCATGTATGACGACAATTCTCCGCAGGAATTCTGAAGGAAAGACGAGCTAAAAGGAATATAGCAGCAGCCTCAGGGCGGCGGAAAACCTGTGAATTTCGAAGGTTACTGGTTGACCCAAGAGGAAAACTACGATTTATTCAGCTCTTTATTTATTTCTATCGCCCCAAGCATTCAGATCCTGCCTTGTCCTATCCGCAATTGACGGCATATCAGCTACCGTGGCGATGTGCACATTGTTGTCTTTGAATGCATCGAGCGCGAACTCGATGTCGGGATTTGCGCGATCAAGGTCGTCGGCGACGACCGCCGTGAGGAGGCCGCGGGTAGCATTCTCGGCGTAAATGCAGTCCGCAACCTTCGGGAAGCGGTAGGCGATATTGACCGCTGTCGACTGATTGGTCTTTGTTGTTAGAGGTACAGCATGGAAAAATCTGCCCTCGGTACCGACCACATATCCAAAATCAAAGACTAGCGGGTCACCCTTTTTTTTCCTGTAATGTGCTGCGGAGATGTTCTCTATGCGCAATCCCCATATTCCGGCTCGGGTTAGGGCATCTTCGATTCCAGCAAGAATCATTGCGTGCTCATTCTTTGGGCGGGCGGCGGCGGGCAATGACTCCAGTTGCGGTTCCTCTACATAGATTGAGAACAACGTCTTTAGTTCTCGGACCGGGTCTTCTGCCAGGCAGACGTTTCCAGGGGACATCTGGATCACGTTAGCAAATGAGTCTCCTAATTTGTGCAACAGCGTGCCTGCCTCCTGCGGATGTCTCAATAGCATCCGAATATAGGGTTCGAGACTTTGCAAAACCTCAATGTCGACCTGTCTGTCTAGGCATTGCACGCGACGCCAATCGCCGGTCATTGCGACGTCCGCAAACCCGAACCCGTTAGGGCGTGGTTCGACCAGCAACACGCCGATGCTTATGAAGTCTCCTCTCACCACGTACGGGACGTACCGCAACACGTAGAACTCGAACTGCTTCAGATCAGCCATCGTGGTTCCAACCCGGAACTTGGGATCTTCATTCTTGAATAGGTGGTCCATCGTCGTTCATCGCCTGAGCAACTCATGCATCTTCTTTCCAGTTCGGAAATGGCTGTCTCGCGCACGTGCGAAACGCCATAATGAGCTCGCGTATTTTTGCTCGCCGATCAAGCAAACAGCGGATTAGTTCTTCGAGTGCGCCCCAGTCGCTGGCGTACCACTCTGGAGGAATACCCGCGGCGCAGTTCCAAATGACGCTCTCGTTCATTCCTTCTATGGTGGAAAGCCAAGGCTGAAATGAATCCCAACCGCACACGCTTAAATACACCTCGTTCTGGGCATACACGCCACGGAGCGGGTAATCGGGGAAGGTCCATTCGCCGGCATTGAAGCAATAGCCCTGATCGATGAAGGTCACCGTGTACTTTTTCTCTCGCATCTTCCGCCAGAACGTTGCCTGCCTGCCGTTTGAATTTGCGGTCCACTTGTCGAGAGCCAGCATCCCCGCAAAGCTCTCAAGGTTTCGCACTCGATCGAGCATTGCCGTGGGGAAGTAATCGAAGATCTGCCCTTGCAGGGGATCGACTACATATTTGGAACCAAACTGTAACCCGGGTTGACACCGGATCACACTGCCGGAGAGCTGAATATTAAGATCAGAAGAGTTCTCGACCAGCCAGTCCCCCACTTCGACGACTTCGGTAGACGGGACGGGCAATCCGGCAGCCTCCGCGAGTCGTGTGGCCAGTAATTCGTTCGCCAGCACGCGCAAGTGCTGGGGATTGTTACGGAATTTCACAACGTAAAAGTTTCCATCAGAGCAGCGCATCATGTGCCCCTGTGCACCGCCTCGCATTCGTCGCACGTGTTGCACCGCAGCACTGCCAAATGGCAAGTCCTCGAAACTACCCAAAAGGCTGATCGTATTACCTACTTTTGGAGGCTGGATGTGACGTGTGGACATCTAAAGGGTGTGGATTTCTTGCGGGAGGGGATGCGACGAGCCGTTCTCTGCTCGGAATGACAATCCGTAGTCAATAGAGCCGCCAGGCGGACTACACTCGCAACTCGATGACGGTTGCGCCCCCGCCGCCCTCATTTTGGGGAGGCTCAGTTACTGATTCGACGTGAGGATGCTTCTGCAGATATTGACGCAGCGCCTTTCGAAGAATGCCCATGCCACTGCCGTGAACCACGCGGACGCGAGACAAGCCAGCCAGGAAGGCGCGATCTACAAATTTCTCTACTTCCCGGGTGGCGTCATCAACGGTCCGACCGATCACATTAATTTCGGACGGGATGGTCTTGTTTTCATTTTCCAGCCAAACCGAGATTCCACGGGCGCGCGCGGCTTTGACC
The DNA here is from genome assembly GCA_963837015.1 of uncultured Acidobacteriota bacterium. Taxonomy (GTDB): domain Bacteria; phylum Acidobacteriota; class Terriglobia; order Terriglobales; family Acidobacteriaceae; genus JABDBE01. The sequence continues at coordinate 242,639 of CAWIMI010000004.1, forward strand.
GGAGACTCGGAGGCGGTCACGAGAACTTCCGCAATGTCATCGCGCTTGACTTTCATCTTCATCGCACCGATCTCAACTTCAAAGTGGTTATCGTCAATGCGACGGGCTACCACTGCCGGGCGACCGACAGACTTCAGCTTCACAGTATCGCCTTCGGACACATGTTTTACGACTTGCGGTTGGGCATGCGGATCACCTTGGTCCGCGCCGGTCGTGTGAGCGACCACGGTCGAATCAAACTGCTCGCGAAATTCACGGCGTAGCTTGGAAATGCGCTTTTCCGCGTCTTTGGACAGCTTTTGCGCGGCTGCCCGATCCTGAACGGCATTGACCATTTCGCGCGCGTGATACTCGAAATCGCGCAGCAAGCTGTCCAGTTTCTTCTCCATTTCTTTGACTTTGGCCTGCTGTTCTCTTTTGCCCTCCGCCGCAAGATTAGCCTTCTCGCGTTGGATTTCGTCTTCGCGAGTGCGTAAACGCAACTGTTCGGTTTCCACGTCGCGCAATTGGGTATGCAGGCGGTCCAGGAATTGGCCGACATCCCGCGCCTGCGAGCCCAGTCGCGCTCGGGCTGCTTCGATGATGGTCGGATTGAGCCCGAGGCGATGTGCAATGTTGATGCCAGCAGATGCTCCCGGCACTCCAATCTTCAACTCATAGGTAGGCTGCAGAGTGGCCTCGTCGAATCCCACGGAAGCGTTGATGACTCCGGCGGTGTTTGCGCCAAACACCTTCAGCGACGTGTGATGGGTGGAAATGATCGTCGTGCATCCGATGCAGCGGAAGTGTTCGGCAATGGCGACGGCCAAAGCTGCGCCTTCCTCGGGATCTGTGGCGGAACCGAGTTCATCGAGCAACACCAGCGATTGCGGCGTCGCGGTTCGCGAAATGAAATCAATGTTCGTGACATGCGCGGAGAAAGTTGAAAGATTCTGTTCGATCGATTGGTAGTCGCCAATATCAGCGAGCACCCCGTCAAAGACGGGCAGCTCGGCGCGGTCAGCGGGAACCGGGATGCCGGATTGCGCCATCAGCGCGAGCAGTCCAACCGTCTTCAGAACTACCGTCTTGCCTCCCGTATTTGGGCCGGTGATGACAAGCTCTTGCCTTTCGCCTTCGAGTTCAATGGTGGTAGGAATGACGTGACCGCCCTTTACTTTGAGGTTGCGCTCAAGAAGCGGATGGCGAGCTTGAATGAGAACGAGTCGAGATCTGCTCGGCATGGACGGCAGGGGGCGGCCGTCCGCACGTGAGTCTGGCCCGGACAAGACCACGGCAACGCAGTTGTACTCTTCTGCAAAACGCGCTTTGGCAAACTGCAATTCCAGTTCTGACAGAGTCGCAACCGCAACCAGAATCGGACCGGCGTTATCGCCGATGCGTCGCGTCATTTCGACCAGAATGTGGTGAATCTCGGCTTGCTCTTCATCCAGCAATCGCACCAACTCGTTGTTCTGTTCGATGGTTTCGAGGGGCTCGACAAAAACCGTCTGTCCGCTGGAGCTGGCTCCGTGGACCACTCCTTGCACCCGTCGTTTCTGCTCAACCTTTACGGGGATGACAAAGCGCTCGCCACGAATCGTGACTAGTTCGTCCTGCACTGCGCCCCCCTCGGATAGACGACGAAGATAACCTCGCAAGGAATCCTGAATCGAGCGTCTTTGTTTCTCGATTTCACGACGGATGCGGGCGAGTTCCGGCGAGGCTTTATCGTCAAGGGTACCGTCCGGCAGAATCTTGTTACGGAACGCTCGCAGGAATTCGGTAAAGTCTGCGATCCGCGAGGAAAGCTGCGCCACCGCCTTCCATTCCAGTTTCATCGCCGCAGGCGGGCTCAATGCGATTTCGCGCCACTCGGCGGCGCGATCCACCATGAGCACAACATCCCGAATATCCGTTGTTTCAAGCGCAGCACCGGCAATTCGAGACTTCTCAATCAGCTTCGTGACGTCCAAGAGCCCGGAGAAATCGAAGCGCCCGCCCACGCGGCGGAACTCGCGGATCTCGCTAATGAGCTGTTGCTGATTCTCGATCCACTCGGGGTCGGTTGAAGGCGCGAGGCGGACGATCAGGCTCTGCCCCAAAGGGGAAGAAGCGTATCCGCTCAGCAAGTCAAGAAGAGAGCCGAATTCGAGAACTGGTGCGCTGGTTTCGGAAAGCCGCGGTGGAGACATCGGAATTCAATGTTACAAGAAGGCGAGGGGAAGCTCTGCTAGAATCATGCCACAGGGGAAGGGCGCTAATCGCCCTGGACCTGCTGTCATGGCCTTTCCAATCACACGCCTTCGCCGTCTTCGCCGAAGTGAGCAGTTGCGATCCATGGTTCGCGAAACCCGGCTTGCTCCGGATTCGTTGGTTTATCCCATGTTCGTTTGTCCTGGCGAAGGCGTCCGTAAGGAAGTGCGCTCCATGCCTGGTGTGTTCAACCTGTCGGTGGACGAAGCGGTAAAAGAGGCTCAGGAAACAAACTCCCTGGGAGTGCCCGCGATCATCCTCTTCGGGCTTCCGGAAAAGAAAGATGAACTGGCGACCGGCGCCTGGTCGGACGACGGTATCGTGCAGCGAGCCGCCCGTGCGATCAAGCGGGAAGTCCCGAAGCTTGTCATCATGGGCGATGTCTGCCTGTGCGAGTACATGTCGCACGGCCACTGCGGAATTGTGCGCGCTGCGCACGCCCAATCGCTCGGCGCTGCCGTCGCGGCGCCCCCGGCGGTCGACACGGATTACGAAATTGTCAACGATGCCACTCTGGAACTGCTGGCCCGCACCAGCGTTTCCCTGGCGCGTGCGGGCGTAGACATTATCGCGCCTTCGGACATGATGGACGGCCGTGTGGGTGCGATTCGCAATGCACTCGATCATGCGGGTTTAGCCAACACGCCCATTCTTTCCTATGCCGCCAAGTTTGCCTCAGGTTTTTATGGCCCGTTTCGAGAGGCGGCCGACTCGACGCCGCAGTTCGGTGATCGTCGGTCGTATCAGATGGATGGAGCAAACCTGCGGGAAGCGATGCGGGAGATCGAACTCGACATCGACGAAGGCGCGGACATGATTATGGTAAAACCGGCGATGCCGTATCTGGACGTGATTGCCGCAGCCCGCGAACGTTTCGACCTGCCTCTGGCCGCTTATCAGGTCTCTGGCGAATATGCCATGATTGAGGCCGCTGCCCGCAACAACTGGATCGACCGCGAACGAGTGATGATGGAGTCGCTTCAGTCCATCCGCCGGGCCGGTGCTGCCATCATCCTTACTTACTACGCCAAAGAAGCGGCGCGTCTCCTGGCCTAAGGTGTTCTTTCTGGCCTGACTTTCTGCGGCGTATTCCAAAAACTTGTAAAGCCAATATGACTGACGAAGTCACTTTCCCCGAACTGATCGAGACACAACGGCTTGTATTGCGTCGATATCGTAGTGCTGATGGTTCGGGCATCCTGGAACTGGTTGATAAGAACAGAGCTGATCTCATCCAGAATTTCTCTTCAATGGCGAAGCGCCTGTCTACACGAGAGGATGTCAATTCCTTTATGGCAGACAAAGCGGAGCAATGGAATACCAAGCGGGCTTTTTGCTACGGCATCTGGGCTAAAGCATCAAAGCAGCAAATAGGTCAGCTTCAAGTAAAGAGCATTACGTGGGATGTACCTTCGGCTGAACTTTCGTATTTCATTGACAATTCCTCACAAAGACAGGGCTTCGCTACCGAGGCAGCCTCGACCATACTACGCGTCGCGTTCGAACAACTGGATTTCATCAGAGTGTTTGTTCGGATAATTCCATCGAATAGAGAAAGCATTTCGTTGGCCAACAAACTAGGTTTTAAACCAGAAGGACTCCACAGAAAGGCCTTTCGCTGCGGGTTCGGCAAACTTCACGATGTCCACTATTTTGCTTTAACAATCGATGACTTCAGGAGCGGTCTGACCAATGTCTGAACAGGATTTGGATGGTCCCGTGTCGAAGATCAGCGCTCGCCTGGTGGGCGTTGAACTCTATTTCAACGATTTGCCCGCCGCCAAGCAGTTTTATGAAGAAACCTTGGGTCTAAGTATTTCCGGCGAACAACCTGGCCGTCATGCGCAATTTAATGTCGGGCGCGCCTTCCTGTGCATCGAGAAGAAGGGCGCAGAAAATTATCCTTCACGGGACAAAGCTGTAATTTTTCTGGAAGTTCCAAGCGTTCAAGATGCGGTCGAGGCGATCGGCCAGGAACGTTTCGTCCACGTTGACCGCGGGGCTGAAGGCACAGCTCAACCTTGGGCAGTTCTGCACGATACGGAAGGACACAGTGTGCTCCTGCTCGAGACCCGAGAACCGTCCCAAGGCTGACAAAGTCTCCAAAGCAGGATCCCGAGCGGTCTCGCTCAACGAGCGGCCATCGGGGAATCTACTTTTACTGCCCACACCAACGCCACGATCCATCCAATCGCAGTCCAGCCAAGAAAGAAGTTGAGCACAAAGATTGAGACTGTGTTCCGCTGGCTGCGTGCGAGGGCGACAATCGTAGGCAGAAAATAAAGAACGAACCCAAGACCGAAAATCGGAGGAAACAGGAAAGCCAAGAGGCTCATCAGTAAACGCCTCCCACCATTGACAATAGTTTAGCACCAGGCTTCCTTAAGAGTCAGACAATCTCCGGAGCCCGTTTTCCGAATCCTTAAGCCCTGTCGTAGAATCACCTGTTTGGATACTCATCGTTATTCTTCCTAGGAGCAATGCTTTGCCTGAAGCCATTTATGACATCGCTATCATCGGCAGCGGTCCAGCGGGTTACACTGCCGCGATCCGCGCCGGCCAATACGGACTGAGAACGGCGCTGATTGAAAAAGATGGGTTTCTTGGTGGCACCTGCCTGCACGTGGGTTGCATTCCAACCAAAGCCCTCCTGTTCAATGCCGAAATCTGGGATCACCTGAAAGACGCAAAGGAGTTCGGCATCGAAGGTGTCGACTCGCGGAAACTGAATTGGGCCGCGATCCAGGAGCGCAAATCGAAGATCGTCAGCAAGCACGCGAAGGGCCTTGAATTCCTGATGCGCAAGAACAAGGTGGAAACGGTCAAGGGCTATGGCAAGCTCACCGGTCCTGCACAAAATGGAATGCTGACGGTCGAAGTCGGAGACGGCGGCAAGACCAGCCAGATCAAAGCAAGAAACGTCATTCTGGCCACCGGCTCCGAAGCCCGCATGATTCCCGGCCTCGAGCCGGATGCTCGCGTGCTGACCAACATTGAGATTCTTGGCCTGAAGGAGATGCCAAAATCGCTGGTGATCGTGGGTGCCGGCGCTGTGGGCGTGGAGTTCGCATCGATTTTCCGCTCCTTCGATGCCGAAGTCACCATCCTCGAAATGCTGCCGCGCCTGGTTCCGGTTGAAGATGAAGATGTTTCCAAGGAGCTGGCGCGTGTGTACCGGAAGCGTGCCATCAACTTTCATACGGGAGCCAAGGTCGACAAAGTCGAAAAGACAAAATCTGGAGTTGCCGTGACGTTCACAGTAAGCGGCAAAGAACAAAAGATTGAAGCCGAGAAAATCCTGATCGCAGTTGGCCGGAAACCGCGCACCGAGAACATTGGCTTGGAAAAGACTCGCATCAAGCCTGACCGCGGTTTTATCAAGACCGACAGCTGGATGCAGACCAATGAACTCGGCGTTTATGCCATTGGAGACATCGTGCTGGGCACGCCGCAACTGGCGCACGTTGGTGCGATGGAAGGTATCGTAGCTGTGACCAAGATTGCAGGCAAGCCCGGCAAGCCGATCAACCCGGAACATATTCCGAATGCGACCTATTGCCACCCGGAAATTGGCAGCGTGGGCCTGACCGAGGAGAAGGCCCACGAGGCAGGCTACAACGTGAAGGTCGGAAAATTTCCGTTCACCGCAAACTCACGCGCCTCGATCGTCGGCCAGCACGAGGGCTTCATCAAGATCGTCTCCGACGCTGATTACGGTGAGATTCTGGGTGTTCACATTATCGGTCCGCAGGCGACGGAGCTAATCGCGGAAGCAGTGGTGGCAATCGAACTCGAAGCCACCGTGGAAGATCTGATGTGGACCATCCATGCCCATCCGACCTTGGCTGAGGCCATGCTCGATGCGTCGAACAGCGTATATGGAATGGCAGTCAACGCATGAAAGCTCACAGTCACGGATCATGCGCATGGACACCGATAAAACTAAGCCGTGTCATCCTGAGCGAAGCGAAGGATCGGCGCAATTCCCCGGTGGCGGATTAGATTTTGATCGTCGGCGAAAGCCTTTGATCTCCGTTCTCCAACTCGGGACCCTCGATTACGCAACCGGGTTGCGTCTGCAGCAGAAACTCGTTCAACTTCGCAAGGACGGCCGCGTCGGGGATGTGCTTCTCTTACTCGAGCACGCTCCCGTCATCACCCTTGGGCGGAACGCGAAATCCGCCAACGTCATTGCCTCCGCTGAACAACTAGCGGAACGCGGCGTGGAGCTTATCGATTGTGACCGCGGCGGCGACGTGACCTTCCACGGGCCGGGACAATTGGTCGGCTATCCCATCTTCGACCTGCGTGGTTTCGATTCGGCTGAGGGAAAGCGAAAGACTCTCGGCGCCATTGAGTACGTTCGGCGGCTGGAAGAAGTCCTGATCCGCACCTGCGCTGACTTTCGTATTCCGGCTGGGCGTGTAGCGGGCTTGCCTGGCGTGTGGACAACGTCGGATCATGGGGAAGCAAAGATTGCAGCGCTTGGAGTTCATATTTCTCGCGGCGTGACCTCCCACGGGTTCGCGTTGAATGTGAATATCGATCTCGACTATTTTGATCTCATCATTCCTTGCGGAATCACCTCGAAGGCGGTGACCTCCATGTCGAAGCAATTGGCTCAGCCGCTCTCTCTGCAGGACGTCGCGCATTCGATATCGCGCAATTTCGGTGTGGTCTTTAAGAGTCAGATGCTTTGGCTCGAAACCTTGGATTCTCTCCTCGGTCACCCCATTGGCGTTCCAATGAAACCTCCCGCTGAATTGCGGAAACTACGAGGCGAAAAAGATACATTCTGGGCATGAAGGTTTCTTTGCCGCGTTTCGCCATCGAGATTGGTCAATTCAGGCAACCCGAGTTAGGATTCTTCTGAGCGCAAAACCCGATCACCCATCGTTAAACGAATGGCTAAGAAGAAAAGGATTGTTCCGAAAGCTCCCGGTCGACTGGCTTCCAACGGTTGTGGACAACACCCCCAGCAATCCCGCATGCCCAGTCCCTCGCAGCGCAGCTACACCATCCTTGACTACCGGCTGGAAAAGCCCGCATTCAACATTCGTCAAGTCCGCAAAGGCGACGAAGTTCGCTACGAGGTAATGGGCGATTTGAGCGCTCCCGTTCCGCCCATCCGTGAATCGAAATATCTCGACAAGAGCAAGTGTCTCGACATTTATCGATGGATGCTGCTGAATCGGAAGATGGAAGCCGCGCTTGAGAATCTGTACAAGCAGGGCAAAGTCGTGGGCGGTGTTTACTTCGGCCTCGGCCAGGAGGCTTGCTCCTGCGCCTCCGCCTATGCTCTTCGGAAAGACGATTGGCTCGGGCCCATGATCCGCAACCAGGGATCGCTGCTGGTCCGCGGCTTTTCCGCCCGCGACATCATGATGCAATACATGGCCAAAGCGGGCTCGCCGACTAAGGGCCGTGACGCGTCGTCGCACTTCGGCGACATCGAAAAACGTAATGTGGTTGCGCCCATCTCGACGCTTGGCGACCTGATCCCCGTGCTCGCGGGTGTGGCCCTGGGCGCTCGCTTGCAGGGGCGCAACATCGCCGTCATGACCTACATCGGCGATGGCGGCCAGTCCACTGGCGTCACGTATGAAGGCCTGAACTTCGCCGCAGTGCAGGATCTCGGTTTGGTGCTTTTCGTCGAAAACAATCTCTGGGGATACTCAACGCCCGCCGACATGCAATTTCGGGTGAAGGACCTTGCTGAACGCGCAATCGCTTACGGAATTCCTGGAGTGATTGTCGACGGCACCGACGCCTGCCAGGTCTACGACGCCGCTCATGAGGCCAGTGAGCGCGCCCGCCGCGGCGAGGGCCCCACCCTGATCGAAGCCAAAATGATGCGCATGAAAGGCCACGCCATCCACGATGCTGCCGAGTATGTTCCCAAGCCACTGTTCGAGTACTGGCGCAAGCGCGATCCGATCGTGCGGTTTGAAAAGTATTTGTTAGGTAAGAAGTGGCTGACTCTGCAGGAGAATGAGAAGCTGATTTCGAACGTTGAACGCGAGCTCGAGGCGGACCGAGACTTCGCGGTGGCGTCGCCGATGCCGGCACCGGAAACGGCAGCGGGAGGAGTGTACTGCGAGGACGACTGCCACCAAATCAAACCGAAGTACGAGGCGCCGAAGATAAAGAAGGGATCTGCTGCTGGCCCGAAACAGATCGAAGCTGCAGTGCACTTGAAGTGAGTTGGAATGACGAGTTTGATAACCAAGCGAAGACGTGTCGCGACAACAGCCGCGTTCTGCGCCTGTCTTCTCGTGCTGGGAGGGACGGCAAGGGCACAGGAAGTGGCATATCTTGATTTGACCAATATAACGGCCCGGACTGAGGTGCGGCATCCTCCCGTTCCTGAGAAGGAGTGCACCGTGCACCACATATGCGAATTTTTTAAGCACGAAGTAAGCGGTGGCGACGTTGCTCCCGGCGATCAGCGCGCAGTTCGGACGACGATCACATGGATGGATAGACTGGAATACAAAGACGGCGATCGAGCGGAACTTGAGGTGATGGTGGAAAATATTGGTCTTATCCCGATCGATCTCCCGTGGACACCGCACCTTGCGGATCTACAACCTGCCGACGACACTGCTGCTTTTGGAGTTTCCACTTTCGGGGTTAGCATCGAATTGAAATGGCCTGACGGGGAATCTGCCCAACTTGGCAGCCTCGTCCTTTTTGGTTCGTCCAGTCATACTGGAACACTTTTGAACCTACGGCCTGGTGAGTGGGTGCGGCTCCACGCGTCTACGGTCTTATCTTTGCTCAGCTACGAGTGGAAAGACCTTCCACCACTTGCCGATAGTGAGGGAGCGATCGCCAATTCCTGGCTGCGGCTGGAACAGTATTCGCCAAGAACTGGGGGCCTCATAGTCCACGAGAAGAACATATATCCGCACCGCGTATCGGGGGACCTGGTCAGCGTACGCATTCTTGCAAGAAAATAGGGTCACATTAATCACCCATGCCACAACTGACCTATCTCGAAGCCATCCGCCAGGGAATCTGGGAGGAGATGGAACGCGACCCCAGCGTCTTTTGCATCGGCGAGGACATCGGCATCTATGGCGGAGCTTTCAAAGTCACTGACGGCTTCATTGATCACTTCGGATCCGAGCGTGTGATTGACACCCCCATCGCGGAATCCGCCATCGTGGGCGCGGCTTTCGGAGCCTCGCTGACCGGCATGCGCCCCATTGCCGAGTTTCAGTTCATGGATTTCATTGGCTGCGCCTTCAATCAAATCGTGAACATGGTCGCGAAGGCTCACTACCGCTGGGGTGCGCCCGCGCCGCTGGTGATTCGCGGGCCCAGTGGTGGAAATGTCCACGGAGGCCCCTTCCACTCGCAGAATCCGGAGATGTGGTTTGTGCACGCGCCGGGGCTGAAAGTGGTTTGCCCGGCAAGCGCCTACGATGCAAAGGGTCTGATCAAGGCGGCGATTCGCGACAACAATCCAGTAATCTTTTTCGAGCACAAATATCTGTACCGGCGAATCAAGGAAGAAGTGCCAGTTGACGACTACATCGTGCCACTGGGCAAGGCGCGAGTTGCGCGCGAGGGTCGCGACCTTAGCATCATTACTTATGCCGCAATGGTGCACACCGCGCTCGAGGCTGGTGAGATTCTGGCGAACGAGGGAATAGAACTGGAAGTCATCGACCTGCGCACGCTCTCGCCGCTTGATCGCGATGCGATTGCCCAAACCGTGCGCAAAACGAGTAAAGTGATCGTGTTGCATGAAGACGTTCGTACCGGTGGGATCGCCGGCGAGATCGCAGCAATCATCAACGAAGACGCTTTCGACGATCTCGATGGTCCCATTGTCCGCATCACTGCGCAGGATTCTCCGGTGCCTTTCTCTCCCCCCCAGGAAGAATATTTCCTGCCCAAGGTAAGCGACATTGTGCGGGAAGCGCGCCGGCTGAAAGCGTATTAATCAGACTTTCATTTGTAATCGCAAAAGATATGGAGGAGGAGAAATGCGCAATTTTATTCTCGGAATCGTCGTTACACTGCTGCTGCTCGGCCTGGGTGGGCTGGCGGTGGCAACCCTCGGATTGATGCCGACGAACGCGGATGCCACTCCGTCCCGGCTTGAGCGCCGTATCGCCACCAGCGCAATGGACGCTTCCATGGAGCGCCACGCGCCGCGTGTAAGTAGCCCGATCCCGCCTACCGACGAGAATTTAATCGATGGCATGAAGGTCTACACCATGAACTGTTCCATGTGCCATGGCACGCTTGACAACAAGCCCAGTGCGCTCGAGAAGTCGCTGTACCCGCCGGCGCCACAGTTGATCCTTGATCCTCTCGACGACCCTGAATGGCATATCTACTACTCGGTCCGTACCGGCGTTCGCTACACCGGAATGCCGGCCTGGAGTAAGGCTCTGAGCGATCAGGACATTTGGAAAGTGACGGCTTTTCTTTCTCGTATACAAAAACTGCCGCCGGGTGTGCAGGACTACTGGAAAAAGTCATTCGGCGTCGGGCCGCTGGCTGCCGGGTCGGAGACGGGTGACCTCAAGCACTGACCGTAGTCCAATCTTTAACGTTGGATATAATTAAAGATTACGTTCGGCCCGGGATTTACTATCGGGACCGCGTGGAAGGAACTTATGCCTACTGATATCGTCATGCCCCAGATGGGCGAGTCCATTTTTGAGGGAACTATCACCAAGTGGCTGAAGAAGCCTGGCGACAAAGTACAGCGCGACGAGCCGCTGTTCGAGATCTCTACCGATAAAGTGGATGCTGAAATTCCCGCGCCCGCCTCAGGCATTCTGCAGGACATTAAAGTCGTCGAGGGAAACACCGTGCAGGTGAACACGGTGGTGGGCACGATAGCCGGTGACGGCGAAGCTGTGGCCGCCTCCCCTGCTCCTTCAAAGCCATCTCCGCCGCCGGCGAAGACAGAGGCAGCCGCCCCGGCGCCCGCCCCTCCGGTTCAACAGCAGGCAGCCGCACCTGCACAAGAGCAAGACGACGATCACGCCCGCTCGTCGCCCCTGGTCCGCAAGATCGCCCGCGAGCACAACGTGAATCTTTCGCAGGTGGCGGGCACAGGCATGGGTGGCCGCATTACCAAGCAGGACATCATGGCATTCCTGGAGAAGCCGGAAGGCGCTGCTACTCCGACGGTTTCTGCTTCCGCGAGCGTGCCCGCAGCTTCTCCCTCTGCACCTTCGCCCAGACCGACAACGCCAGAGGCGGCGGCAATTCCCGGGGATCTGGTTCCGATGACCCAGATGCGCAAGATCATCGCGCAACGGATGATCGAATCCCGCCGCACCAGTGCCCACGTCCATTGCATGTTTGAGGTGGACATTACTCGCATAGTGCAGCTGCGCAACAAAACCAAGTCTGCTTTTGAGCAGCGCCATGGCGCGCGGCTCACGTTTATGCCCTTCTTCGTGCGCGCCGTGATTATCGGCCTGCAGCAGTTCCCGATTGTTAACGCGTCGATGGAAGGCGAAAACATCCGCTATCACCGGCACGTCAACGTGGGCATTGCGGTCGCGCTCGATTGGGGACTCATCGTTCCCGTGTTGAAGAATGCCGACGAGCTGAATTTCCTTGGCCTGCAACGCGGAATCTCTGATCTGGGCGAACGGGCCCGCTCGAAAAAACTCAAGCCCGACGAAGTGGAAGGCTCAACTTTCACGGTCACAAACCCAGGACAGTTCGGGGCTGTCTTCGGCTTGCCCATCATCAATCAGCCAAACTCGGCGATTCTGGGTGTCGGCGGGATCACCAAAACTCCTCTGGTAGTCACTGACAACGACGGCAACGACTCCATTGCCGTACGCTCTGTCGTCCACCTGACGCTGGGCTACGATCATCGTCTGATCGACGGCGCGGTTGCAGATCAGTTCATGGCTTTCGTGAAAAAGACGCTCGAGAACTGGAGCGAAGAGGTGGGATAAGTCGCCGAAACCTGGCCCACAAACTTGAAGCCTGCTGAAGTGATACTTCGTGACTTCACTCGTGCCTACGCCGTAAAAGTATCAGCTATTGTCAAGTCTACTTTCGCGGGTATTAGTGAGTCCCGCTCAACCTGCGGGCCATGTATTAAGCCGTTCCAAATCAATGTGTTGGCATTTGTAGGGTGTTCCATGTGGAACATATCTCAGGAATCCAGACCATCATCTCTCGGCGGTTGACGGCGAACCCGCGCCGCGTCCAGACTGAAGGGTCATGAAAAAAATTCGAGTAGGCATTCTCTTTGGCGGCCGCAGCGGAGAGCATGAGATCTCGCTGCTCTCAGCCGCATCTGTTTTCAACGCCATTGACCAAGAGAAATATGAAGTCGTGCCCATCGGCATCACCAAAGAAGGCCGCTGGGTCACGGCCGCTGACGCGGAGCGCTTGCTGCGTGGAAAATTCGAAGATCAAAAGCATCTGCGCGCCGGCGATCCCGATGCAACTCCTGGCGCAGCCGTGCTGGCCAGGGGCGAGGCCGTCGTCGTGCCGCCAGAGCCACATCGGCATGGTTCGCTGACTCCTTTCGAAACGGATGCCTCATCGCACGCGATGACTCGCCGCGCATCGGACCGCGCCATCGACGTGGATGTTATCTTTCCCGTGCTGCACGGCACCTTCGGCGAGGACGGAACCATCCAGGGCTTGCTTGAACTCGCGGACATGCCCTACGTGGGCGCGGGCGTACTGGGCTCGGCGGCGGGCATGGACAAAGACGTCATGAAGGCGCTTTTTCGCGCCGCGGGCTTGCCGATCGTGAAGCACGTCACGTTTCTGCGCAGCGAGTGGGAAGCGAATTCGAAGCGGGTTCAAAAGCTGATCGAGAGCAAGTTGAAGTATCCAGTGTTTGTGAAGCCGGCGAACCTGGGATCTTCGGTAGGAATTTCGAAGGCGCATGACCGCAAGGAACTCGGTCCCGCGATTCAGGAGGCGGCGAAATTCGATCGGAAGATTGTCATCGAGCAGGGCGTGGGCGGGCGCAAGGCAAAGGCGCGAGAGATCGAGTGCTCAGTGCTCGGAAATAACAAGCCCGAGGCTTCATGGCCGGGAGAGATCGTGCCCAGCACAGAATTTTACGATTACAACGCGAAGTATCTAGATGAAGGATCGCAGCTGATCATTCCCGCGAAGCTCAGCAAGAGTGAGACGAAAGAGGTGCAGCGCTTGGCGATCGGGGCGTTTAAAGCGGTGGATTGCGCGGGACTGGCGCGAGTGGATTTTCTGATGGAGCCGAAGTCGCGGAAGATTTATTTGAACGAGATCAATACCATGCCGGGATTTACCACGATCAGCATGTATCCCAAGTTATGGGCGGCTTCAGGTGTATCGTATCACGATCTAATTGGGCGGTTGATTCAGTTGGGGCTGGACCGGCATGAGGAGAAGAGGAAGAATCAGTACAGCCGGTGAGGGTTGTTACCCTGGCGCTCTTGGCTGTGTGGGCCTGCGTCTTCCCTCCAACAAAAGCAGATTCCTCGCTACGCTCGGAATGACAATCCTATGTTAGAGGGTCGCAATGAGCTCGATCGCCTGCGTGTGGTTTTGGTAGCGGCGCGCAACCCTCTTAATATTGGCGCGGCGGCGCGTGCCATGAGCAACTTCGGGTTTCATCATCTGCGCGTAGTGAATCCTTACGAGGCGGCATTTCGCGAGGCGCGTTCGGCGGTCGGGGCATCGGCGTTGCTGGCCAACGCGGAGGAGTTCAAGACTGTGGCGGATGCCGTCGCGGATTGCACGCTGGTGGTTGGGACCACGGCAGTTCGACACAGGGAGTTGCAGCACCCGCTGCGGCGGTTGGAGTATGGTGCGCGGCTCATCCGCAAGCAGGTGGGATCGGGGAAAGTCGCGCTTCTGTTTGGATCGGAAAAATTCGGCCTCTCGAACGCGGCGCTCAGTCACTGTCACTGGCTGATGCGCATCCCAACATCTGATGAAAATATTTCCATGAACCTGGGGCAGGCAGTGGCGGTTTGCCTGTATGAACTGGTACGTGACGCGAAGGCTGCGCGGCAGACGGAGAGAGTGAAACGTGCGACGGCGGCGGAACTGGAGCGGATTACGCAGGCGCTGCTCGAGGCGATGCGCGCCAGCAGTTACCTGGAACGCCGGCCAATTGCCGACGTGGAGGAACGAATTCGACGGCTGGTCCGCCGACTGAATCTGCCGGTTCGCGACGGCGTGGCATGGCTGGGTATTCTGCGACAGATTGTATGGAAGCTGCGGTCAGGGAAACCGCACTGCGACTGAGAGGGAGGTGTTGGTGCGGAATTCATTTGTTTCGCTTGCGATTGGGCTAGCGTTGCTGACCCTGACGTCCTGCAAGCCGAAGAGTTCTATCACGCAAGAGGAACTTGTCCGGCGAACTCAAGAGCTTTTCGATTCCGTAGCGGCGGGCGACCAGACTCCGTGGAAAAAGTACTTTGCCGAAGACTGCATGTTCTTTGATGAGAAGGGCAGGAACATGAACAAGGCGGCTCTGGTCGCCGACGTGACTCCTTTGCCGGCGGGTTATTCGGGCACGATCAAGATAGGCAAAGTGCAAAGTAACATTCAGCGCCGTGTGGCGATCGTGAGCTATGACCTGGATGAGACGGAAACCGTGTATGGCCAGACGATGACGGCGCGCTATCACGAGACCGACACCTGGATGCGGCTAAATGGGCAATGGCAAATTGTTGCGGGACAGGTGCTGCGCTATTACGAAGATCCTGCGGCGGGGAAGGCAGATACTGCGAAGTTCGCCGAGTATATCGGAACTTATGAGCTTGCTCCGGGGAATACTCTGACGATTTCTCGCGAGGGAAGCTTCTTGTATCGGCAGCGTGGGGAGCATGCGAAGGAAGCGTTGGTTCAGGAGGCGGGGGACATATTTTTTCGCAAAGGAGTTGAGGGGCGGATCCTTTTTCGTTACGGCGGGAACGGGAAAGTGGATGGGTTAATTGACCGGCGAAATAATGAGGATGTGGTTTGGCGGAAGGTGCGATAGCGATTTTGTGTTTTTCACCGACGACGAAATTGCGTGAGCATGAGCCGAGCTTTGCTCGCCCGGACAGCCGGGGCGGCTTGTTTCCGCGTGAGTTTGGGAGGGTTGGGGTCATGATCTTCGGGGCGCATGTGGTTTTGTATAGCAAGGACGCGGAGGCGGACCGGGCGTTCTTTCGGAAGGTGTGGCGTGTTCGGAGGTTCAGAAGGCGCGGTGGGGCTCGATCACTCGAATGAGTCTTCCGGGTGGTGGGCGGGCTGGGCTTTATCAGCCGCGGCACCCGACGGCTTTGGGCTTGGGTTCGAAGTGAGCGAAGGCATTTTCGCGGGTACCGGCGACAGCAGATTCCTCGCTTCGCTCGGAATGACAACTTTTTTCTTTGCTCTCGTAGAATGGCATTTCTTGTTGTCTTTAGCTTGACGGAACTAATTCGAAGCGAGTAGTATCCGAGACAAGTTTGCTCTTCGGAGCAGACCTTGGATTTCATGAAGAGTGGCTGAGGGACGAGCCCTAAGAAGCCACGACAACCGGATCGGGAGTCATCTCCCGGTCGTCTGGTGTCAACTCTCACCCGGAAACGGGGGACATGAGATTCGGGGTGCCCGCATTTCAGCATCTCGTTTTCCTCTTTTCCCTCCATAAGATTTTCCGGCAATGCGGTTCCTGGGATAGTTTTTGACGGCTCGTCCCGCGGCTACAGAAAGCGAGTAGCTTTATGAACGCTGCTGCGAGCGTTTCAACGGGCATTATCAGCGAGGTTTCGAGCCTTTCAGGGAGCTTTGAACTGCGCTGCCGGGAGTGCCACAAGAGCTGGGGGAACCAGCCCCGGTCGATTTGCGACGATTGTTTTTCTCCGCTCGAAGTTTTCTACGACTACGAAGCTCTGCGCGGCAGCTTCACGCGCGAGCGCATTGCGGCGCGCGCTCCCAACATTTGGCGTTATGCGGAGTTGCTGCCGCTGCCGCCGAACTACCAGCCCAGTTTGCCGGTTGGCTTTACGCCGCTGCTGCGGGCGCCCCTGCTGGGGGCACGCCTCGGAGCCGCGAATCTTTTTATCAAGAATGACGCAGTCTGCCTGCCTACACTCAGTTTTAAGGACCGGGTGGTTGCGGTGGCGTTGGCGCAAGCGCACAGTTTCGGCTTCGATACGGTCGCGTGCTCTTCGACCGGGAACTTGGCCAATTCGGTGGCGGCGCAGGCGGCGCGCAACGGATTCAAAGCGTGGATTTTCATTCCGGCAGATCTGGAGCCGGCGAAAATTCTGGGCACGCAGGTTTTTGGCGCAAAGCTGGTGCGCATTGCCGGCAGCTACGACCAGGTGAACCGGTTGTGCTCGCAGATCGCAGACGAACGCCACTGGGGATTCGTGAACGTGAATCTGCGGCCTTACTACGCGGAAGGCTCGAAGACGGTGGGATTTGAAATCGCCGAGCAGTTGGGATGGCGGCTGCCGGATAACGTGGTCGTGCCGATGGCCGGCGGGTCGCTGATCACCAAGATCAAAAAGGCGTTCGACGAATTGATTCAGCTGGGACTGGTCGAAGCTAAAGCCGTAAAGTTTTTTGGGGCGCAGGCGACTGGCTGCTCTCCGATTTCGACTGCAGTAAAGAGTGGAAACGCCGATATAGAACCTCAGAAGCCGGCGACGCTGGCGCGATCGCTGGCGATCGGCAATCCGGCGGACGGGCACTATGCAATCAAGGCCATCACAAAAAGCGGAGGATGGGCCGAGGATGTTTCCGATTCTGAAATGATCGAATCGATTCAACTTCTGGCGGAGACGGAGGGCGTCTTCACCGAGACGGCTGGAGGGGTTACGACCGGCTGTGCGCGCAAACTTTACCGGCACGGGCGGATCACGCCGGAAGAGACGACCGTGCTGTGCATCACGGGCAACGGGCTGAAGACAACCGATGTGCTCGGCGGCAAGTATGAAGTGGAGGAGCCGATCCGGCCGAAGCTGACGGAGTTTGAAACCTTTTTGCAGAGAAAGCTGGAGACGGCGGAGTTTCGAGAAACGGTGGAGGCTTGAGATGACAGTTACGGTGCAGATTCCGACGGCGCTGCGGCGCCTGACAGCGGGTACGGGGAAAGTTCAGTGCTCGGCGGCGAACCTGGGCGAACTTTTTTCCGCGCTTGACCAGCAGTTTCCGGACTTGAAGCAGCATTTGCGGGATGAGGCTGGGGAGGTCCGGCGTTTTCTGAACGTTTATGTCAACGAGGAGGACATCCGATTTCTGGGCGGGAATGCTTATGCGTTTCAGGATGGGGATGAGGTTTTGCTGGTGCCTTCGATCGCTGGGGGTGCTTTGTAGGGTTGAAACCCCGAGAGAGCAGATCCCTCGCTAGGCTCGGAATGACAATGCTTTGAGTGGAGACGCGATATGGCTGTTCGCAAGATGAAAATCGGGTTGCTGGGTTGCGGGACTGTCGGCCGTGGGCTGGTGGAGCTTGTGGGCCGGAGTGATGAGCTGATCCGGCAGCGGGCGGGGATCGAGTTGCGGATCACGAAGATTCTGGTGCGCGATCTCGAGAAGGAGCGGCATGGCGTCGACCGCGAGCTCTTGACCACCCAGCCGGAAAAGGTGCTCGATAACGGCTGCGATCTGGTGGTGGAGCTGGTCGGAGGGATCGAGCCGGCGCGAAGCTTTATTGAGCGATCGTTGGCGCGCGGAAAGCACGTGGTAACCGCAAACAAGGCTCTGCTGGCGTTGGATGGGTTCAGCCTGATGCGGGCGGCGGAGTTGCGGAAAGTCCGTTTGGGATTTGAAGCCAGTGTCTGCGGCGGCATTCCCATCATTCGCGCTCTTAGGGATGGTCTCGTCGGAAACAATATTCAGAAGCTGAGTGGGATTCTGAATGGTACCTGCAATTACATTCTTACGCGCATGACAGAAGATGGGTTTGAGTTTGCGGATGCGCTGCGCGAGGCGCAGGCTAAAGGTTTCGCGGAAGCTGATCCGGCACTTGATATCGATGGCCACGATGCGGCGCAGAAGCTGAAAATCTTGACCGAGCTGGCTTTTAGCGCGCAAGTGGATGCCGACGCGGTGCAGGTGGAGGGGATTCGCGACATTGCTGCGGAGGATGTACGAGCGGCGCGGGAATTTGGTTTTGTGATCAAGCATGTGGCGACTGCGGAATTGGCTGGAGATGCCGTGGCGCTGAGTTGTGCTCCGGTTTTGCTGCCGGCGTCGGATCAACTGGCTGGCATTCGGGATGAGAACAATGCGGTGCTGGTTCGCGGGGATGCGGTGGGCGAGATGCTGTTTTCGGGCAAGGGCGCGGGTTCGTTGCCGAGTGCGAGTGCAGTGCTTTCTGACGTGGTGGACATTGCGTGTCACAAAGGCGGATTTTCCGTGAATCGTGGCGGAAGGGTTGCGGCTGCGGCTTGCGATGGGAACGCGCGGCACTATCTTCGCTTCACGGTGGGGAGTCCGAGTGAGATCGGGCCGATTACCGCTATGCTTGAGCGGAACCGGGTTCCCGTAGAGCGCGCTGCGGCGGTTTGGGCACGGAGTGATTCTGCGAAACATCAGGTACGGGTGCTTACGCATTCGGCGACGCGGAGGGCGGTGGAGGCGTCACTGCGCGACATTGCGGGAGCTGGCTTGGTGAAAGGGAAGAGTATGGCTTTGCGAGTTGCGGATTAGCTCCCAAGCCGCGGTAACACTGACTCGAAAGGCTTTATCGAGCCGTTGTGGATCGTTGTTTTGGGTTTCTTTCGTCCTATCACCTTCGTTCTTGTGCATCTGTCTTCCATTCGATATAATCTAACTAACTGGTTAATTAACAAATGAAGACTGTGATTTCCAAATCGCGTTTGGGGTCCCGGGGGCGTCCGGAGCAGAGCCGGGCGGCAATCTTGCAGGCGGCGGTACGCGAATTTGCCCAGGAGGGCGTTGCCGGGGCGAGAACGGACGCCATTGCCCGAGCTGCCCGGGTGAACAAGGCACTTCTCTATTACTACTTCAAGGATAAAGAGGCTTTGTACGGGGCGGTGCTCGATCAGGTGTTTGGAGGCTTGATCGCCTGCGTGGGAGAGATTCTGTCTCGCGACCTGCCTCCGCGCGAAAAGATTCTGGCTTATGCGGGGGCGCATTTCGATTACGTGGCGACTCATCCGCTGTATCCGAGGATTGTGCAGGGCGAAATGATGGGGGCCGGCCGGGGCCGGGCCAACCACCTTGAAAAAATCGTGAAAAAGTATTTTCGCCCACTGTTTGGCCGGATCGCGGAAGTTCTCAAGACGGGACAGGCTGCCGGCGAATTCAGGGCAGTGGATCCGCTGCATTTTGTTCCTTCGATGATCGCGATAATTGTCTTCTACTTCACGAGTGCCCCCGTGATGCGGGTCATGACCGGGCAGGATCCGCTCTCACCGGACCGGGTCGCCGCGCGCCGCAAGGCAGTGCTGGACTTTATTTCAGCCGCGTTGTTCCAGGCTTCGGAAACCAAGCAGCGAGGAGCACGACAGTGAGTGTTCGCAATAAATTTCTGATCGTCCTCGGGATGATCTTCAGCATATCGCTGGTCTACTATCTGTTATCCACACCCCGCAACCATGATCTGATTCTGATCGGTACGGTCGATTCCAATCAGGTGATCGTGAGCCCGCAGATCGAAGGGCGGCTGGCGAAGCTGCTGGTCGACGAGGGAACCCAAGTCAAGCAGGACGATCTGATTGCGGTGCTCGATCCGTCAGAACTGGAGGCGCAAGAGCGCGCGGCGGCGGCGACCATCGACAGTTTGAAATCCAAGGTGGCTGAGACGCAGTCGACCTTGCAGGCAACGCAGGGATCGACTTCGAGCAGCGTGGTAAACGCCCAGGCACGGCTGCAGTCGACGCGCGCACAGTTGCTTCAGGCGGAAGCGACTCTGGAGCGCACGGAGAGCGACAGCCGCCGCATGATTGAATTGGCAAAGCAGGGAGTCGCTTCTGATCAAGAGCGAGTGCAGGCCGAAACGAATCTCGCAGCGCAGAAGGCGCTGGTGCAATCGCTAAAGGATCAAGTCAGCGCTGCCGAGGCCGATCTGAACATGGCGGTCGCCAACACGCATCAGGCGCACGCGGCACAGAGCACGGTTGAATCCACGCGCGCGCAAGTGGCCAATGCCGAGAGCATGTTGAAGCAAGCTGAGGTTCGCTTGGGTTACACCAAGATTTATGCTCCGGTGACGGGCACGGTTTCGGTTCGCGCCGCTCGTGAAGGCGAAGTGTTGAATGCGGGGCAGCCGATTGTGACTATTGTCGACCTCGGCGATACCTGGGTGCGTGCCGCGATTCCTGAGACGGATGCTGATCACATCGGTTTGGGAGACACGTTGCGGATTCGATTGCCGGGCGGGACAGTTACTTCCGGCAAGGTGTTTTTCAAATCAGCCGAAGCGGACTTTGCCACGCAGCGCGACGTCGGCCGTCGCAAGCGAGACATCAGAACCATTGTGCTCAAAGTTCGGCTGGAGAATCCAAAAGGCGCGTACGTTCCTGGCATGACCGCGGAGGTTTTAGTTTCGCCGGACCAGTTGAACGGTACGGCGCGGGAGAACGTATCAGCGGAAGAGCATCCATGATTACGGATATCGATGCTCGCGGTGGATCGAGCGGAGACGCTCCTACGAACGGCCATGGCCCGGACGGCGATCCCGCTGCGTTTAACGCGATTCAAGTGGAGCACATCGTCAAGAAATATGGCGATTTCACGGCGGTAGACAACGTTTCCTTCAACGTGAAGGAGGAAGAAATTTTCGGTCTGCTGGGGCCGAATGGCGCGGGCAAGTCCACGCTGATACGGATGATGACCACGCTGATTCCGATTACCGCGGGGACGGCTCGCATTGCCGGTCACGATGTGCAGAAGGATCCGGATGCGGCTCGACGGGCGATTGGCGTAATTCCGCAGGCGCTGACCAGCGACCTGGACCTCACCATCGAAGAAAATCTCAATATCTATGCCAAGCTCTATGACGTTCCTGCGAAGAAGCGCAAAGCCGCGATTGACGAGTTGCTGGAACTCGTCGATCTGACGAAGTGGCGTTCGGCGCAGACCAAGACGCTGTCTGGCGGCATGCGGCGGCGGCTCGAGATTGCCCGTGGCCTGGTGCACAGTCCGCGAATCTTCTTTTTGGACGAGCCCACCACCGGATTGGATCCCGTGTCTCGCGTGGCGGTTTGGGAGATGCTGACCAACATCAAGAGCCATCGGCAGCTGACCATTCTGATCACAACTCACTACATGGACGAGGCTGATCGCCTGTGCGACCGCATTGCCATCGTGGATCACGGAAAGTTGGTTGCTCTCGACACGCCGCCGGCGTTGAAAGCAAGCGTTCCGGGATCGAATGTGATCGAGGCGCAGTTCGACAACGCTCCCCCGGATTGGGAGGAGCGGCTGAAGAAAATGAGTGACGTGACCTCGGTGCAGCATGAGGGTGCCGGCATGTACCGCGTGCTGACCGGAGATGGATCTAGGACCACGACACAGCTTGTGGAAGCGGCGGTGCACGCTGGGGTGAAAATCCGGTCGCTCTCGGTGCAGAACACCACACTGGACGATGTCTTTGTTCACTACACCGGGCGGCAGTTGCGTGACGAACTGGTGAAGGCACATGCCTTCGTGATGCCGCCCAGACCGGGGTTGCAGCCATGAACCACATTCTCGCGATTGTCGAACGTGAAATGCGCAAGTTCTTTCGCTCTCCGGCACTGATGATGGCGTCCATGATTTTTCCGCTGGTGCAGCTCATCGTGCTGGGCAATGCTTTCGGCGGAAAGATTCGCGACGCGAAGCTGGGGCTCGTGGATCAGGACGGAGGCACGCAGGCGCTCAAGATTCGTCAGGCTTTTGATTCGGTTCGCGCCAACATGCGGACCTTCGAACCGGTTTATTACAACGACCCAAAGACCGCAATGGACGATGTCCGCAATGGCAAGATTCAGGGCGCCGTCATTATTCCGCCGCAGTATTCGCGGCGAGTGTACGAGCAAGATCAGCCGAGGATTTCGCTTGTCGTCGACAACAGCGACAATTTCATGAGCTCGACGCTCGAGGACGAACTCACGAGCATTACCAACGCGCTCAACCAACCGACGATCGAGCCCCGCATTCTGCAGCAGACAGTACTCCAGATTGTGGAGCTTTATCCTTACATCGAATACATGAAGTATCTTCTGCCGGGTTCGATCACGCTGGCGATGTTCGTATCCGTGATGATTGGCGGGGGCATGCTCTACATCGATGACAAAGCGCGCGGCGTGCATGAGGGATATTTGGTCACGCCCATTACCAAGACCGAACTGGTTTTCGGGCTCAACGCCGCAGGAGCGATCAAGGCAGTAATGACGGGAGTCGTAATTACCGTGATTGGTTCGCTGCTCGCGGGTGTGGGCACAGTGTTTAATCCCGCCACCGCTCTGCAATTGCTGATCCTGATTGTGCTCACCTCAGTCGCATTTAATACCATGATGTTTCTGCTGATGGTCCGGGTGGAGGATCCACTGGTGCCGCGTGCGATTTTCGGAATTCTTAATACACTGCTGTTTTTTCCGAGCGGGGCAATCTATCCTATCCAAGCGTTTCCCAAATGGTTGCGAGGCATCGCGGCAGTGGACCCGTTCACGTTTGCGGTGCACGGCTTCAAGTCGATTCTGCTCAAGGAAACAGGAATGGCCGCCATCTTGCCGGACATGGTCTATCTTTCGATCTTTGCGTTCATTACGCTGGCAGTGGCCACGCCGTTGTTCAAGAGAACGCTGTAGAGGACTAACGCACACCAGGGATGGCGGACTAGTCACAACTAATGCTCTCAGGTGCTCTTTTACACTACCACCAAGTGTCGTGATTTCTGCTCGAATGCCCAGCACTGCGAAAGGTGACGGCAAATGTTCGCGCGTTCTGGTAAATCTGTGATTTGAAATCCGGCCGCAGCCAACTCATGCCCCATGCGGTCAACGTCTCACTACCGCAAATTAGCAAGTCTCCCCTTTCGTCTGGGCGTTGCGTGCTACGGCTTGCCAGTTGACACTCTTTTACTTCGCCATAGTCCCATATGTCTGGCTTGACCCCATACACTGCATAACCGCTTCGAATACAGGCAACTGGCATGCTTCTATCTTTGGGCGCACAGCCTACCCCCACGCTTAGCAGCACAAGGGCACAGCATCTGGGCACTTTCCAGAGCATATTGTCTTACTCTCTAGGCCATGTGCGCGTAGCCGAAAAGCACAAAGAACTGCGGAGTTTAACACGCTTGATTGCGGGGCTTGGCACAAGTCGCACTCCCCCAATATCTGCCGTTCCCTGCTGAGATGGCGCGCCCAGGAGCGCTGCTCCTTTCACTCAATCGCTTCCTGAATTATGCTTATAGCCGCCATGACGCTGATGGATGCGCAACAGTACGATCCAACGCGGGACCGAAGACGCCGGAGGCATATCGTCGGTGTGATTATTCTCGTTCTCATCGCTGCGTGGGTGGTTTATCACTATCGTGACTATCCCGAACGGAAAGCGGCGAGCCAGTTCTTTGCGGCATTGCAGAGCCAGAACTATGAGGCAGCGTACGCGGTGTGGTTCCGCGATCCTGATTGGAAACAGCACCCGAATAAATATTCTGCGTACCAATTTAATGACTTCTATCGCGACTGGGGCCCGGGTGGGGAGTGGGGCCTGGTGAAGTCTTATGCGGTTGATTGTTCGCTGAGCCCGGGCGGTGGTAGCGGGGTAATTGTTCAAGTGACGGTGAACTCTCGCGCGGAACACGCGTATGTCTGGGTAGAGAAATCCAACAAGACTTTGTCTTTCTCTCCGAATGAAATTGAATGCGGGAACTGGTGGACATGGGTCACGGAGTAGGGCCTTCCTGGAACGAAAGGCACGGCGATTGCGTTCTCGCGGTTCAATCGGCACGGCTGAAGAGGAGAAACCCATATATTGCTACCTCAGGGTTAAAACCCCTCATTCATTCGATACCGGTTACCGCTGCGCTTTCAGCGCTGCGGCACCCAAAATCGAGGATTTTCCGCAGCCCGTGAAACTGTGCCTTGAAAGAACAACGTTGTTGAAACCAGTTCGACGCATTATCCGCGTTTCTTATTTGATTATTATCCAGGAGGATTTCTACGCGTGAACCGTTCTTGCCACTTGGGTGTTCGGTCTTTCATTCTTGTATTATTTGCATTCTTACCCTTTGCCTTGCTCGCGCAGACGGGTTCTCCGACAGGTGAGTCGGGCAAATTCCGGCTGCATAAGTTCGAACAGCCTATCGGCGAAGAGAGTTACACGATCACCCACGACGGCAACGCGCTCACGCTGAAATCCGATTTCTTGTTCACCGATCGCGGAACCAAGGTTCCTCTCTCCGTTACGCTCAAGGCGGCAAACGACTACACGCCGCAGGGCTTCATCATAAAAGGCAACACGTCGCGGATCTCGGACATCGATTCGGAGGTCGAAGTTAGCGCCTCAAACGCGACGATCCGACAAGGTAAGGACACACATACCATCGGCACGCCGGAGAGTTTTTTCACCATAGCTGGCTATGCGCCAGTGGCTGTGCAGATGGCGCTCGTTCGTTGCTGGCGAGCGCACGGTTCGCCGGCGCAGTTGCCGACTCTTCCTTCCGGCGAAGTCAAGATCCAGGATCGTGGCCCTGAGACCGTCGAAGTCGAGGGGCGCAGGGTGGCATTGGAGCGCTACAGCATCCGCGGGCTCATCTGGGGGATGGAAACGCTCTGGATGGATGGCAAAGATAATTTGGTGGCGTTGGTCACCACTGATGCGGAGTTCGATCACTTCGAAGCGGTGCGCGAAGAATATGAACCGGCACTCTCGAAGTTCGTTGCCAGCGCAGCGCGTGACCAGATGGCTGCGCTTTCAGAACTCGGACACGGGCTTGCGGGAGCCCGCAACGGTTTACTAGCATTTGTCGGCGGCACGGTGATCAATGGAACGGGCGGACCTCCTATTGCAAATGCCACGGTCGTGGTCCGCGAGAGCAAGATCATTGCCGTCGGGCCGAGCAATGAAGTAAAAGTTCCGCCAGGGGTGCGGCGGATTGATGTTGCGGGAAAGTACATCATCCCAGGGCTGTGGGATATGCATGCGCACTATGAGCAGGTGGAGTGGGGGCCGATCTACCTGGCAGCGGGCGTGACCACGGTGCGCGATGTGGGTAATGAGTTCGAGTTCATCGCGGCCGTGCGAGACGCGGTGAACAGCGGAAAGGGACTCGGTCCGCACATGCTGCTCGCCGGAGTTGTAGACGGGGACAGCTCGTATGCGATTGGCGTCGCCCGCGTGAACTCTGCCGCCGACGCTGAGACGTGGGTGCAACGCTACCACGATGCTGGGTTCCAGCAGATGAAGATTTATAGCTCAATGAAGTCCGAGAATGTGAAAGCCGTCTGCACTGATGCGCACCGGCTGGAGATGACCGTTACGGGCCACATTCCAGAAGGCATGAACGCGTATGACGGCGTGAATGATGGGATGGACCAGATCAACCACATTCAGTACGTCCTCAATCTGCTCAAGCCAAAAGATTTTGATTCGAAGAAGGCGACACGGGCGGAAGTTGCGAAAATGATGTCGTCGCTCGATGTGAATTCCGATGCAGGCAGGGAGGCGGTTGCATTCCTGCAAAAACACAATACCGTAATCGATCCAACCATGGCGTTGATGGAATTCGTTGAGCGTCCGGCAGATATGCCTGTGGACAAGTTTGAGCCGGGGGTGGACCACGTGGCTCCGGAACTCCGCGAGCAATTGATCAATGGAGGATTGCCGCCGGAGCGTGCCGCCACCGGCCAGAAAATCGTGCAGGAAGAATTGGCGATCATTGGAGCGCTTCATCGCGCGGGGGTGCGCATTGTGGCCGGGACCGATCAGGCCGTGCCTGGTTATTCAATTTACCGTGAGATCGAGTTGTATAACCAGGCCGGCTTCACGACCATGGAGGCGCTACAGGCTGCGACCATCGTGCCTGCGCGGGTCATGAACGTGGACCGGGAGAGCGGCTCGATCGAAGTTGGCAAACGGGCAGATTTCGATATCCTCGACGCCAACCCGCTGGAGAACATTCACAACATTCGCAGCGTTCACGAAGTAGTCGCGAACGGCGTGCTGTACGAAAGTGCGCCGTTGTGGGAGAGCGTTGGTTTCAAACCTTAACGCTGATATGCTCCAAGGTCTTCTGCAGCGATGCCTCGTCCGCTACGTTGAGACATTTCTGCGAGCGGTCGATCTGGCGCATCAGGCCGCACAGGACTTTCCCTGGACCTAGCTCAATGAAGGTCTGCACGCCTTTGGCGATCAGCACGCGCATGGATTGCTCCCACTTGACTGCGCCCGTGACTTGGCGGATCAGCGCGTCGCGGCTGGCATCGCCATCTTTGAGGGGCGCAGCGTCGACATTGCATACGACTCCGGCCGCAGGCGTGTTAAACGTGATGGACGAGAGATCCACGGCCAGGCGATCTTGCGCCGGCTTCATCAGTGAGCAATGAAATGGGGCGCTGACCGGCAGGACCTTTGCGCGCTTGGCGCCGCGTTGGTCGGCCAGATTGGTAGCGCGTTCCACGGCTGCGGTGTGTCCGGAAATCACAATCTGCTCAGGGGAATTGATGTTGGCAGGTTCGCAAACCTCGCCCTGAGCCGCATCACCACAGGCTGCGGCGACCTTCTCGAACTCCATGCCGAGAATTGCTGCCATCGTGCCTACACCTATGGGAACGGCTTCCTGCATGTACTTGCCGCGATGGCGAACGGTGCGGACCGCGTCGGCAAAGCTGAGCGTTCCGGCGGCAACGTGGGCGGAGTATTCGCCCAAGCTGTGTCCGGCGACGAAAGCGGGCTTGAGACCCTTCTCGTTGATGATGCGCCAGGCTGCGACAGACGCGGTCAGAATCGCGGGCTGCGTGATCTCGGTGAGACGAAGTTGATCCTCGGGACCTTCGAAGCAAAGCTCGGAAAGCTTATAACCCAGGGTCTCGTCCGCTTCCTCAAAGGTTTGCCGGGCTATCAGGTAATTTTCCGCAAGCTCTTTGCCCATGCTGACGGCTTGCGATCCCTGGCCGGGGAAAAGAAATGCGATGGATCCGTTGTTAGGGGACACAGTTGTCATTGTTATGCGGTGATTGTAGAAACGTTGCTTGGAACATCTTCCATTCCGTTGCGTGCCGCCCGCGCCGCTCGAATCCCAATCAATGTCCTTTCAATTTCTGCGTTGATCGGGTGCTCGGCGAATTCCGCTGCGACGCGAATCGCATTCTTGATCGCATTGGCGTTCGATGAGCCGTGGGTGATGAAGCAAACGCCCTTTACGCCCAGCAGCGGCGCGCCGCCATATTCCGTATGATCGAGACGTTTCTTGAAATCGGCGAATGCGCTGCGCGAGAGCAAAGCGCCAACCTGCCGCGTAATGGTGGCCTTCAATGATTCCTTCAGCGTGGAGCGAACCAGATTGGCCACGCCTTCTGAAATCTTCAGCGCGACGTTGCCGACGAATCCGTCGGCCACAATGACGTCTACTTTGCCGTTGTACAGGTCGCGGCCTTCCACATTCCCTACGAAATTCAACGGGAGCTTTTGCAGAAGCTGGAACGCCTCGCGGGTCAGTTCGTTCCCCTTAGTCTCCTCCTCTCCGATCGAAAGCAACCCCACTCGCGGACGCCTGGTTCCGAACAAAGTGCGGAAATAGATCTCGCCCATAACCGCGAATTGCTCGAGATTGTGCGGCTTGCTGTCGACATTGGCGCCGACGTCCAGAAGGCTTGCCACCGTGCCGATCGCGGTAGGGAAGACCGCCGCAAGGGCGGGCCGATCTACGCCGGGGATTGCACCCAGCACCATTTTCGCCGTCGCCATGGCGGCACCGGTGTTGCCTGCCGTGATGAAACCCGAGGCACGCTTGTCGCGCACCAAGCGAATGCCAACCCGCATGGACGAATCGCGTTTGGCGCGAACCGCCTGCACCGCTTTGTCCTCCATGCCGATGATTTCGCTGGCGTGCACGACATCAATGGGAAGACTGGTGGCAGTGGGATAGCGGGCCAATTCGGCCCGGAGAGCGGGTTCCGGGCCGACTAAAAGGACATGGACATCGTAATGCCGCGCCGCCTGGATTGCTCCTTCGATCTCAGGCTTTGGCCTGCGGTCCGAGCCCATCGCGTCCAAGGCTATGACGCTTGGCATGAGGTGGCGACGCTAGCGGGCTTCCTCGACGTTCAAGACTTCGCGGCCTTTGTAGTAGCCGCACTTAGGGCAAGCCCGATGCGGCATCTTGCGCTCGTGGCAGTTCGGACATTCGGAGAGTGCATGGCTCTTGAGCGAGTCATGGGCGCGCCGGTTTCCGGTGCGCGCTTTGGAGTGTCGCCGTTTTGGATTTGGCATTTAGATTCCTTCTTGTGTAGGCGCGAGCGTCCTCGCTCGCGCACATTTTCCTAAATCAATTTTCCAACTTGCTGCGAAGATCTTTCAGTGCTGTCCAGCGCGGATCTTCTGACGGCTCCGCGCAAGAACATTGTTCGAGATTCAGATTTGCTCCGCAATGTGGGCAAAGTCCTTTGCAGTCCTCGCGGCAGATCACTTTCAAGGGGACGGCCAACAATACCTGCTCCCGCACGGCATCTTCGAGCAGCAAGCCCTCGCCCTGATAATAGCTGACTTCGGCTTCGGCGCCGGTTACCGAAAGTTCCTCCCGGCCAGCGTCCGCGCCGAGAGGCCGGTACAGCAGATCAAACTTGCGCCGTACATCCTGAATTACCGGCTCCAGGCAACGAGCACACGGCAATTCAAGTTTTGTGGAAAGCTCCCCGTTTACCCGTATATCCTTGATCCGCTGATGCTTTCCATGATGTTCTTCGATCAGTTGGGCGCGCCCGGCTGCGTGCAGCGGCGTGCTCTGTTGCAAGTCTGGCCCGAGATCGAGCACGCCTGGACGATACTCCTCCTCAAAATCAATGGGATGGAGTTCCAACTCTTTGATTTCGATGAGCATCGAGGTCCCCCGCGCCCCCAACTCACACCGCGAAGGAACGCGGAAGCACGCTCAGAGGCGTAACTTCTCCAGGGAGCGAAACTTAAGAATAAAGGCCGCGGGAGCGGAGTGTCAAGGAGCGGGAGTTCGGGTAGGGTCTCAGTTTGAAATGTACGGAGCGATGAGGAAATTGCATTGCTCGGGGAGTAAAAAAAATACCACCATGAGGCCCACGCGCAGCCAATCATGCTCATAGAGAAGAATCCCAAACATTGGAAGCTTTTGGCTTTCTATTACAACCCAGATGAGTCACGTCTATTCGTGGCAAAGAAGAGCGGACTTCCCTTCACTCTCAACTTCGCTAAGCCCATGGCGTGGGCAATTACAGCCCTAACCCTCGCAATAGTGGCCATAGTGGCTATTCATCAACAACTTTCATTTCGTCCGCTAATTCAAACTGAGACACCGCCGGAGTTCGGCGAACTCCAGTCTTGCCTTGACTTCCAACCCGCAGCAGCGTAAGGTCGCCTGCGATTCCGGCATTCACCTTCGCGCTCGAGGAGGTTGTCCATGGTTTCTCTCGCCGCTCTTTGGCTCCCCATCGTGCTGTCGGCGGTCATTAGTCTTTGTGGCCAGTTCCGTCATGCACGTCCTGCTGAAGTACCACCAGAGCGACTGCCATCAGATTCCCGACGAGGACAAGTTCCTTGCCTTGATGCGACCTGCCAACCTGAAACGTGGCTTCTACTTTTTCCCTTACACTCTGCCGAAGGACATGAAGACGCCAGCCGCAATCGAAAGGTATAAGCAGGGACCGGTGGGATTCATGACAATCATGCCCAGCGGGCCGCCGGCCATGCCAAAGTTTCTGATTCAGTGGTTCGTTTATTGTCTCCTGATCGGTTTCTTCGTTGCTTATCTCACCGCGCACACTGTCCCGGCCGGCGCAAACTACCTGGCGGTATTCCGCGTGGTCGGCACCGCCGCCTTCCTCGCTTACGGTTTAGGCCATCTGAGCGATGGAGTTTGGAAAGGTCAGCCCTGGTCGATGACCATCAAAGAAGTCGCCGACGGACTCGTTTACGGCTTGCTGACCGCCGGAACCTTTGGCTGGCTCTGGCCGCGCTAGACTTCTGGGCAATGCAGACGTTTCTGATTAGGGCTCGTGCCAGCGCGGAAGGGCAAGCTTCCCAAGCTGCTCGAAGTCGCTGGATTGTATCAGGGCATCGCTTCAGCGATGCCGGGAACCGCCTCCTACCGTCTCGTCATCAGGCATTGCGCAAGGCCCGCGACGAGGTCACAACCACCTCGTAGAAGGTTGCCGAAAGCGAATGCATGGGCTACAACTAAGTCATCCCGTTGACTAGATCGTAAATGTATCGGGCTTCTGCATGGTTGATGCCACGACTCCGACGCCCGCAACTGTGAGTACGGCCCGACGCTGGTGGGCGAAGGCGCGTACCTCTTTCTTCTGGATGGTGATTGTTGCTTTCAGCGTGCGCTTTGGGTACATCGTCATCGGACACACCTATAGATTCCGCTCCGATAAGAAAACCCTCGCGGTTTCGGCCAACGAAAAGGATTTCGACTTTGGCTTTGAGATGGGACGCATTGGGCGGTCGCTCGCACAAGGCCAGGGATTCGGCAATCCTTTTAACGGCGCCACCGGTCCGACGGCTTGGGAACCGCCGCTGTATCCTTTCTTGATTACGACGGTATTTCGAGTATTCGGGATTTACACTCGCACCTCGGCCATCTTTCTACTTGGCCTCAACAGCATTTTTTCCGCGCTTACCTGCATTCCCATTTTTCTGATTGCGAAGAGATGTTTTGATGAACGAGTTGCAGTGTGGTCGGCGTGGACTTGGGCACTGCTCCCATCGGTTATTTTCTGGTGCACGCGCTGGGTTTGGGAGACGAGCCTTGCGGCTCTGCTGCTGGCAGTTATTTTCTGTCTCACACTTACGATGGATGAGAAAGACGGCTTGAAGCCATGGCTGCAGTTTGGCCTGCTTTGGGGTGTTGCGGCGCTGACCAACACAGCTCTGTTGTCATTTCTGCCCGTCTCTGGATTGTGGATCTGGTACCACCGCGCCAAACTCGGCAAGCGTTCGCTCGCCGGAGTCGCCATCGCGTCAGTAGTCTTCGCCGCAAGTATCACTCCCTGGTTAGTCCGCAATTACCGCACATTCGGACAGGTAGTTTTCATCCGTTCGAATTTCGGCGCCGAACTTCGGCTCGGCAACGGACCCGGAGCCGACGGTACCTGGATGGATTACCTTCACCCCACCAAGAATGTTGTTGAGATGCAGCGCTACCGCGATTTGGGCGAACTTGCTTACGTGGCCGAACGGAAACGAGAAGCGTTGGCTTACATTCACGAAGATTACGCGCGATTCGCCGGATTAAGTCTGAAGCGTTTCGTCTACTACTGGGGCGGCTTGCCGAAAGCTTCAGAAGGTCCTGTGCTTAGGTTCCTGAGAAATTCTCTATTTCTTGCTTCCTCGGTGCTGGCCTTCTGGGGATTGGGGCGCGCTTTGCGTCAGCGCAAGCCGGGCTCGTGGCTTTTCTTTTGGCTGGTTCTCTCCTACCCGTTGGTGTATTACTTTGTCTTTCCCCATCCGCGCTACCGGCATCCCATCGAACCGGAGCTGGGAATCCTGATGCTTTATGTGATATCGGAAGTCGAAGGTGGCGACCGATCTCCGCAAGTCATGACAAGCCGGCGAACCACGTCCATCGCCTGATTCACGCACCTTTTGTATGAATCACACACCACAGCGCTTGCAGAATGAAATGCAGTCGCAGTCCGGACGAGAAAGCAGTTTTGAGACCTGGTTCGGAGCTCACTCGGATCTGAGTGCAGCTTTCATTCTGGTCGCAGGCCTCTTGGTTCGACTGCGGGCTGCATCGGGAACATTCTTGAATCCGGACGAAGCGCTTCACTACCTCCTGGCTAATCAACCCTCATGGCGGCTGGCTTATGGCGCGAGTCTGACCAACGCCCATCCTCCGCTCCTGACCTTTGTGCTCTATGTTTGGCGAGCGGTCGGTAGCTCGGAGTTCGTTCTGCGCCTTCCTTCGGTGCTTGCGGGTACTGCATTTTGCTGGATCTTTTTCAAATGGCTTACGCGTATTGGTGGGCCGGTCACGGGTTTCATTGGTTTGATTTTCGTGAGTTTTCTTCCACCCGTAGTTGCACTCACCGCGGAAGTGCGGCAGTATGCGTTGCTGCTCTTTTTTTTAGCCGGTTCCGCTTATCTGCTCGAGCGCGCTCTAGCTGAGAATTCCTCCGCCATGATGCTGCTTTCGTCGATCTCTCTTTATCTGGCCATGCTCTCCCATTACTCCGCGATCTTGTTTGCAGGGGCGCTCGGAGTTTATTCCCTGCTTCGTCTGATCGCTCGCCGTCCTCCAGGCAAGATCGTCGTAGCATGGGTCGGCGGGCAGGCCGCTGCGCTGGGACTGCTTACGGTTTTGTACCTCACACACATTTCGAAGCTGAAGGGAGACTACGCGGCCGGCACCATCAACACGTGGCTGGCCAACTCCTTTTTTCGTCCGGGACATGACAATCCGTTTATGTTCGTGATCGCCAGAACCGGAGGCGTGTTCCAGTATGTCTTCGGCCAACTCGCAGTTGGAGACGCGGCCTTTCTGGCCTTTATTGCGGGCGTGGTCTGGCTTTGGAGAGATAAGATTTCGCCCGGAAGACCAAATATCAATCCACAGCAATTAGGAATCCTTCTCGTCTTGCCATTTGCAGCGGGTGCGGGAGCCGCGATTGCCCGGATGTACCCTTATGGAGGGACCCGTCACTCTGCATTCCTCATCATTTTTGCTGTGGCTGGAGTCAGCTTTTTCGTGGCCAAGTTGTTGAAGCAACGGATCGGACGCGGATTCGCGCTGGCCATCCTGATCGTTGCGATCTGTAATGCGTTCGGGCAGCCGCATCGGCCATACATGCTGCGCGAGGATCAAAGCCGCATGCAGATGGTTCGCGCTGTAGGTTTCATCCATGCGCAGATTCCGCAGTCCGACCTGATCTTCGTCGACTACCAGACTCGTCTCTTGCTCGGTTACTATCTGTGCCCAGATCAACCCGTCCCATTTTCTGCTCCAGTTGGGAGCGTCGAGGAGTTTCAGTGTGGCGGCCACCAAGCGGTCGCAGCGGGTCCGGATCTTTACACATTCACCGCCGACAATTTCTTGCCCAGGTGGAGTGAACTGTCGCGCTCGCTTCCGTTGAAATCCGGTCAGGCGATTTGGGTCGTTCAAGCGGGGTGGGAAGTCGAGCTAGCGCACGAACTTCGGAGCAGATTTCCGGAGCCTCGCGGACTCAACCCTCAATTGTTTGGAAGAAATATAACGATCCTCCGCCTACCAGTCATTCCCGCACAAAGCAAATAAATTCCCAACCTGAGGTCAAGTCAAAATGGGCAATGCTCGTATGCGCTTCTTCGTCGCCGCGTAAATGGCATTGCATAAAGCCGGCGCTAGCGGCGGCACGGGTGGTTCGCCCGCACCGGTCGGGGCCTCGGTGCTCGAGACTGAGTATGCCTCAATCAGCGGAGCTTCGTTCATCCGGATGGGCGCATAATCATCGAAGTTGCCCTGCACCACGCGTCCCTTGTCGATGGTGATCCGTGCGCGTAAAGCATTGGTGAGGGCATAAATCACTCCGCCTTTGATTTGCTGTTCGAGGATGGCGGGATTCACCACCTGGCCGCAATCCATCACCGCCACGACGCGGTGTACATAAGGCTGATCGTTCTCCATGGTGATCTCTGCAACTTCCGCCATGTACGTGTTGAAGCAACCGAAGCAGGCCATTCCTTGATAGTGACCGGCGGGTAGCGGTTTTCCCCAGCCTGCTTTTTCTGCGGCTAACTGCAACACGCCACGCATTCGTGCCGTGTGCCAAACGGTGTCGAAATACTTAATGTCCTCGTCTTTGGACAATAAGTGCAGCCGATACTCGAGCGGATCTTTTTTCGCGGCCGCGGCGAGTTCATCGATAAACGATTCGCTGGCGAACCCGGCCTGCAGAGCATATACCGACCGCATCCAGCCCAACGGGACCGGAGTCTCCGTCATCACGAATTCGACTGTTGCAGCGGGAAAAGAATAGACTAGCGCAGCTTCGTCCGGGAGGTCTGGATCAACCCCGTTCGGAGTGGGCAACCCTTTCTGCCCGCTGATCGAGGGCGCGACAATGCGATGGCTGAATGTCACCGGCCAGCCCTGGGCATCGAGCACGGCGCTCAGTTTGTGAAAGCTCGCCGGACGGTAAGTCGAGTTCCGCATATCGTCTTCGCGCGTCCACAGCACCTTGACCGGTGCGTTCGCCGCTTTCGAGACCAGCGCGGCCTCGATGCCGTAGTCGTGCTCCAGGCGTCGGCCAAACCCTCCGCCCATCAGAGTCACATTGACCTTCACCCGATCGGAATCCAGTCCGATCGCCTGCGCCACCGAATCGCGAACATCCTGGGGCACCTGAGTTGGCGCCCACAGTTCACAATTCGATCCGCGAAAGTGCGCCGTGCAATTGCCAGGCTCCATCGCAGCGTGAGCCATGAGAGGAAGCTGATATTCCGCTTCAATACGGCGTCCCGACCCTTTTGAAGCGTCGCCCGAAGCATAAAGAGTCACAGCTTTGTTGGAAGCCGCCTTCTTCAGCGACTCGAAGATCGCAGCCGTGTTCAGATCTTTGTTCAGACCTTCGTCCCATTGGACATTCAGCAGCCGCCTGCCTTCGAGGGCACTCCACACGCTGTCAGCCACGACAGCCACGGCCGCATCACTGATCTTCCCTACGTAACCAACGCCCGAGATCTTCTTGGATTCCTTGTCGTCGAAACTCGCGACTCTGCCTCCGAGCACCGGACAGCGTGCAAGTGCGGCGTACTTCATCCCAGGAACGCGAAAATCGACGCCAAATTCAGCCGTGCCGTCGACTTTGGAAGGCGTATCGAGTCTGGACACAGGCTTGCCGACGATTTGATAATCCTTGGCCTGCTTCAATGGCACATCGGACGGAATTGGTTGCGCGCTCGCCTTGCTCGCCAGCTGTCCATACGTGAGGCGGCGATTGGACGCGGCATGAACCACTGCGCCGTTTTCGGCTTTGCAGCCCGACCGTGGAACGCCCCACTCCAGAGCTGCAGCGCTGATCAGCATTTCGCGCGCGGCCGCTCCGGCCTTTCGCATGGGATCCCAGGTCGTACGCACGCTGGCGCTGCCACCGGTTGTCTGGTCGCCGTAGAGCGTGCTGGCGCCAGCCTGTTCGATCGTGATCTGTTTCCAGTCTGCCTCAAGCTCTTCCGCGAGAATCATGGGAAGTGAAGTGCGCACTCCCTGGCCCATCTCAGACCGCGGAACCACGATTGTGATCTTTCCGTCTGGCGTTATTTTCAGATAGGCATTGGGAGTGAACGCGTTTTCCGCAGGAGTCGAACTACGGTGAGGCAGGTAGAACCCAATCACCAGTCCAGCCCCAGCAGCCACACTCGCAGTAACAAACTCGCGGCGGGAGAGCGGACTCATCGCGCACCTTCCGTGCCCGTTGCGCGATGGATCGCGCGCCGAATCCGGTCATAAGTCCCGCAGCGGCATAAGTTGCCGGACATAGCCTGCATAATCTGGTCATCGGTGGGTTGAGGGGTCTTTGCCAGAAGGGCCGCTGCAGCCATGATCTGACCTGTCTGACAATACCCGCATTGCGGGACTTGTTCGTCGATCCATGCCTGCTGCAAGGGATGAGGACTCTTCGCGGACAGGCCCTCAATGGTTGTGATGTTCTTTGCCGCAGCTTGCGAGACCGGCGTCGAACAGGAGCGCACCGGCTCACCATCCACATGGACCGTGCAGGCGCCACAGAGACCCGCGCCACAGCCAAATTTCGTGCCCGTTAACTCCAACGTGTCGCGCAAAACCCAGAGCAGAGGCGTTTCTGGCGCAACATCCACTTTCCGCTCGCTACCGTTAATGCGCAGAGTGATGGCTGCCATGTTTTTTGTGGAACTTCGGAATATGGACAGACATCGTACTGAACAACCGCGGAAAATGGAAATGGTTAGGTAGTCAGTTTCGAGTATCCCTAACCAAGCGGCTAGGCGCGAGGCCCAACAAAGCATACAGGCCAGCGTTTTCTACCGAGATGAAGATCCACCCAATTATTCTACCCAGCAAGCCCGCACCCTCTGCCATGGCGCCGATCGACGGAGGGCACAGAATGAGGAAAAGAGCCAGGTTGCTACTTCGTCCGTGGGATGTAATGTAAAAGGCATATCCCCGCAGCATCATCCCAATAGCAAAGCCGACGATCACAAATCCAAGGGCGAACTTCGTCTTAGTCTCCATGGTGCGTTGCACGGTTTTCCAGATTATTTCGTTATGCTCTCGAGCTCGCGGAATATCCTGTCGCCGATCTGGGCTTGAAACGCCGAGAATTCGGGCAGGTCGTAAAGACGCAAACCGATCTCATCGTGGCGCAGGTTGTCTGCCCGAACGACAGGGCTTCCATCACGTACAGCGTCAACTAGTTTGCCGGCCGTGACCTGATCGAAACTCTCGGAGACCACCACAGTGTTGTCAGCCCATTGCTCGACAATCACGGGTCCTTCTTCGGTCAGGAACTGTACCGTGGAGACAGGGCACTTCGCTCCAGTACACGAGGCCGCGGGTTGTGGGGTCGCGCTTTGGTAGCGCTGGGCGATTGCCGATGCGTAAAGTTGAGCAAAGCTCTCTGTCGCTGCGGAAGATTTCCACCGCGAAACATACAAGAGTGCCAGATCGGCCGTGGTGAGCGGATCGGCCGCGGTTTTGCCGGCCTTGCGGAATGCAACGTAAGCTCCTCCCTGCCAGCTTGCCGCAAGACTGTCGGCTCCTTTTCTGTCTCCGTAGGTTTTGAGCAGCGCCCGCACGTCGAGTTCGCCAATTCGTCCGGAGTCAAAAACCGTGTACTGATCGCCAAGTATTTGTTCGACGCCGGGAATTCGTGTTAGTACCTGTTTCTCGGGGTTGATATAAGCGGTGGGCTGTAGCACTTCGTGAGTATTGCGGGGCGGACGGGCGAACACTCCTGAGAACGCCATCTGCTTCCCACCCTTTTCCAATAACTCGCCTTCGAAGATCAAACCATCGCGATAAGGAAACGTGCCCATTTCGCGAAGGATCATGGGCGCGTCATGCAACAACTGCGAATCCGCCACGGCTTTCACGGCGGGATCTTCCATTTGATAAACCAGTCCCGGCGTGTTCTGCAGGTTGCGCCCTAGAGGAGCCAGCAGGAAATCCACCAAAACGACCTGGGCCTGGCCTTCCACAACGGCGCGGCGTGCCGACGAACTGTCATCATCGACATCCGGACTGTTGGCCTTTTCCGTCCCTTGCGACGCTCTCTCTCCGCCACCCTTCAGCCAAGCCTTGAGGTCATAATTCTGGTCCTGCAGGGCATGGGTCAGTTCGTGCGCCAGAATGGGGGTTTGCCGTTCCAGTGGAATCCAGTTCAGCATCGAAATCGTCTTGGTGTCGTCGTCGTAGTACGCTGCGATTCCCTTGCCGTTGGCCTTGACGATGAACTCCCGCAGATTGAAATCCCTGGGCAGAAGCCCGAACTTCTTCATTGTCATCTCGGATCGTGCAAAGCGTTGCGCGTACTCTTCTTTTGCCTCCTGGTCGCGAGTGTACTTCTCGACTTCCGCGGAGCTGACCAGGCGGCGATTGACTGCGGAGCGCTTCGGGAAACCGCTATCTTCTGAAGCGAAAGCAACGATCTTATCGACCGATTTGAAGAGTTCCTTGGCGTCCGCGTCCGACATTTGGACTTCAGTGGTATGGTCTTTCCGCACTTTACGCGCCAGTTCGCCCAGACTCTGACCCTGGTCTACGGCGGAATTGGAGTTGCCGGACTCAGTGGGTGCCGGAGCGCTTGTCTGCTGGCCAATGACCGAACCGCAGAGCAAGATACAAAGCAGAAAAAATCGCACGGGGCAGGGGAATGCAGCCATAGCACCTCACGATCGACAATTTCGAGCCAGAAGAATTGTCGATGAGTCAGGGGCGGGACTCACGGCAAAAGCCCGCATAAAGCTTACGAAGGTAACGTGAGGCGGGGCGGCAGGAATCTACCAAATTGTTTTTACAAGCGGACTACTGCGAATCCGCTCATCCTGCGTGATCAGAGCGATTCCTTCGACTCTGGCGGTTGCGCCGATAAGCCTGTCCGCCGGATCGCGCGGATAACCTTCAGGGAACTGCGTAGCGAGAATCGCGATCTCTTGAGTGATGGGCTTTACGATCACGCCAACGGTCTCCAAGACCTGACGCAGCGATGCATCGATGGTTCCGTAGGTCTCGATCCGACCTCGCGCAAATAGCGATGCCATCTCCCACAGACTAATAGAAGACATTGCCAGCCCGCCGCTCGTGCGCGCCCTGAGCAGAGTTGATGCAGCTGCCCGCGAAAGGCGTTTCGGCTCGATCGCGGCCCACACGATTACGTGCGTGTCCAACAGTATCACCGCAAAGCGTCCCAAGCTTCGGGGTCTTCCAACGGCTCTGTGATGTCTCCCACGATTTTCATCACCCCAGATAGCCTACCCAGAAAATCATCTGAGGGTTCTTCCGCCGGCACAAGCTTTGCGACGGGACGGCCTTTTTTTGTAATGACCACCGGCTCACGGGTGGACCGCACAGCATCCATGACTTTGAGACATTGAGCTTTGAACTGTCCAGCCGGCATCGTTTTCATGACCACTCCACATGACCATGGTCATTGTAGCATGACCAGAGATCGCAATCACACGCATGCTGGAATCTAACTGCTAATAGCCAGAAGCCCCTACTTCAACTCCTGCAACTTCGTCGAGGCTAACTGTGCGGCTTGGCTAGCTGGATTTTCCTTCTGGATGGTTTCGTAGATGCGTTTGGCTTCGAGCGGCTGGTTGTCTGACTTATAAGTAGCGGCCAGTTCGATCTGAGCCGTCACCTTGCCTACCGTGCTGGTAGGTTTCGCAGCCAATTGTTTGTAGACTTCAATCGCCTGCTTATTACGGCCGGTATTGCGATAGACCGATGCCAAGGCCATCTTGGCCAGCGCGGCAACGTCACTATTCGCTGAAGAAATGACGCTTCGCAAGTCTCGTTCAGCCGAGGCATTGTCTCCGAGATCCGCTGAAGTGACACCGAGAAAATAGCGGGCGAACTCGGCCGAATGGGTGTGTGGATATTTGTCGACGATCGCCTGGAACTGTTTGTGAGCCGTAGTTGCGCGCTCCGCGGCGCTTGCGAAACTCGGCTCCTCCGGCTGGGCCGGCATGTTGGGAGGACTAACCGGTGTATCCAGCGTACGCACTGCCTGGCTGATCTCGACGCTGGCCCTGAGATCTTGCTGGTTCAAGTAATACCAGGATCCGGCAACCACCGCAGCCAGTACTACAACCACTCCGACCGCGGCAATTAATTTGTTCTTGTGTTCTACGGACCAATGGGCGGTTTTTTCAGCCGCGTCGATCGTAGCCCGGCTGAACCGGTCCTGTTTCAGTTGATGGCGGGTTTCTGCGCGCACGACTTCCCTTCTGAATAACGTCAGGGTGGACTGACAATCTCTGAGTCTAACAGGCAAAAATCGACAGCGTCAAAGCCCGTCACGACTGTGGTACGGCCTTACCCGTCATTATTGTCCATGATTGTCTTCCCTATGATTTCTTCAGATTGACGGAATGAGGAATCCCACCTAAGATAGCTGCGCCCGTGTTCCCCCTAAGGCACGGGCTCAGGCCACTCGCCAAAGATGATCGGAAAGACGATTTCCCACTACCGCATAGTGGAATTGCTGGGCGGCGGTGGCATGGGAATAGTTTACAAAGCGGAAGACACTGCGCTCGGCCGTTTCGTGGCGTTGAAATTCCTGCCTGAAGAAGCCTCGGACGATCCTCAAGCGTTGGAACGTTTTCGACGTGAAGCCCGCGCCGCTTCCGCGCTTAACCATCCCAACATTTGTACCGTGCATGAAATTGGCGAGCACGAAGGCCATCTCTTCATCGTCATGGAGTGCCTCAGCGGCAACACGCTGAAGCACATGATTCAGGGCAGCCCCTTCGAACTGGAAAGGTTGCTGAATATTGGCATTGAAGTTGCCGATGCGCTCGATGCCGCGCACGCCAAGGGCATCGTACACCGCGACATCAAGCCGGCAAACATTTTCGTGACCGATCGCGGCCATGCCAAGATCCTCGACTTTGGCTTGGCCAAGATAGCCCGCGTCGCCAAGCCCACCAGCGGCGAGTCGCAGACTCGCGCGGATGTAAGCGGTCTCGACCTGACCAGCCCCGGAACTGCGGTCGGCACTGTGGCTTATATGAGCCCCGAGCAGTTGCGCGGCAAGGAACTGGATGGTAGAACCGATCTTTTTTCCTTCGGCGTGGTGCTTTACGAAATTGCTACCGGTGTTTTGCCGTTTCGTGGAGAAACTTCCGCAGTCATCACCGAGGCCATTCTCAATCGAGCTCCGACTCCTCCCACGCGGCTGAATCCTGAACTTCCAGTGAAGTTGGAAGAGATCATCAGTAAAGCGACGGAAAAAGATCGCGATATGCGCTGCCAGACAGCGGCCGAAATGCGCGCCGATCTGAAACCGCTGAAG
The DNA here is from genome assembly GCA_963837015.1 of uncultured Acidobacteriota bacterium. Classification (GTDB taxonomy): domain Bacteria; phylum Acidobacteriota; class Terriglobia; order Terriglobales; family Acidobacteriaceae; genus JABDBE01. Next base: position 283,477 of record CAWIMI010000004.1, read on the forward strand.
CGCTCGATCGATTCGTCGCGCACTTCGACAGTTGCCGAAACGGCTGCTTCCTCCGGGTCCGCAGTCAGCACTGTAGCTCAAACTCCGACCACGCGACCGAAGAGTGGTTCGTTTGCCCTGGTGCTTGCAGTCTGTACGCTGCTTGCGCTAGCCGCGGGTGTCTACACCGGCAAGTTACTTTTCACCAAGCCCGCGTTGCCGCCGCCAGTGTACAGACAGCTGACTTTTCGACGTGGGAGCATACGCTCAGCGCGGTTTGCTCCAGATGGGCAGACGATTCTCTACAGTGCCGCGTGGCAAGGCAGTCCGGTGGATGTCTTTACCGCGCGTCCCGAAGCTCCCGAGGCGCGCTCCATGGGCCTCACCCGCACCCAGCTGGCCTCGGTTTCTTCCGCATCGGAGATGGCGGTCCTGCTGAACAGCAAAGCCATCGGCACTTGGGTGAATATGGGCACGCTGGCGCGGGCTCCACTGGTTGGTGGAGCTCCGCGCGAGGTGCTGGAGCAAGTGCAGTGGGCCGACTGGTCGGCGGACGGAACCAGCCTAGCGGTCGTGCGAGATATGGGCGGACGCAACCGGCTTGAGTTCCCCATTGGAAAGCCGTTGTACGAAACCGGCGGATGGATCGGTCACCCACGGGTTTCTCCGAAAGGCGATCAGATCGCATTTATCGACCACCCGGTCCAAGGCGATGACAGCGGTTCGCTGGCGCTGGTTGATCTCAATGGAAACAAGAGGTCGTTGTCGGGAGAATGGTTCACCATTCAAGGTCTCGCTTGGTCGCCGGATGGCAAAGAGATTTGGTTCACCGCCAGCAAATCGGGCGTTGATCGCACACTTTACGCGGTCTCGATGGACGGCAAGGAGCGCATGGTACTGCGCCTGCCCGGCGCCGTGATGATCTTCGACATCTTCAAGGATGGCCGTGTCCTGCTTATGCGTGCCAGCTGGCGGCGCGAACTCATCGGGATGACCGACGGGGATGCCAAACAGCACGATCTTTCCTGGCTGGATTACACCTACCCCGCGGACTTGTCTGGAGATGGCAAGACCCTCCTCTTCGATGAAGAGGGCGGTGGGGGCTCGCTGGATTACTCGAAGTCCGGCGGCCTGTCGTATGCGGTCTACATTCGCAAAACCGACGGCTCGCCTGCGGTTCTGCTGGGCGAGGGCGGGGCGGTGGCTCTATCGCCTGACGGAAAATCAGTGATTGCCCAGACCCAGGATTCGCCATCGCAGCTCAAGCTGTTGACCACAGGCGCAGGTGAAGCCCGGGATCTGACGAAAGACAAGATCAACCATTCGTGGTCCCACTGGTTTCCCGATGGCAAGCGCATTCTGTTTTCGGGCAATGAGCCGGGCAAGGGCGTCCGGCTGTACGTCAGCGATGTTGCTTTAGGGAAGAGCCAGCCGATCACCCAGGAAGGCGTGAACGGGACCGCGTTTGTAATCTCTCCCGATTCGCAATGGGTCGCCGGGATTGGTCCCGACCAGAAGGGGTATCTTTATGCTGTTGCTGGCGGCGATCCGCGGGTGATTCCGGGACTCAATCCCGGAGAACAGCCCATCACGTTCAGTAGCGATAACCGTTCCCTGTATGTTTATCAGCCCGGCGAACTCCCGGCCTCTGTCAATCGCCTCGACTTGCAGACCGGGCAGCGCACTCTGTGGAGGCAGCTCATGCCATCCGATCCCGCGGGAGTCGAGACGATCGGCCCTATTCTTATGACGCCCGATGCCAAGACCTGCGTCTTCGGATACCATCGCATGCTCGCTGATCTGTATCTGGTCGAAGGTTTGAAGTAACCAAATCGCGACATCAGATCTTGCGTTTGTAGTGGATCGGCCATTGGACCGTCCAGGTCTTGCCGCCGTCTTTCGAGGCTTCCCAGCTCCAGTCAAATTCGTTTGCGTGGATGTTCTTGAAGACCATGCGCTGCAGAAACTTCGCGCCGTCGGGCCGAACGGCTTCACGCACGAGAACCATCTGCCCGTCTCTAAATTCGCCGATGAAATCCAGATACGCGCCTTGATTGTCGACCCACGTCTGTTTCCATTTGCCCGAGGTTGGGTCGAAAAGTGAAACGCTCATGCCGCGCAGAGGCATCGAATCTCCGCCGGAGAAGTTTTCCTGGACGACACAACCATCCATGATGCGTTTTACGCTATTTGCTCCATGGGCGACTTCGCCCTGGTTCTGTCCTGGCCACGTGAGATCCCACTCTCCGACCCAGAAATCGAGTTGCTTCTGCTTGGCATCGGCACAGGGTTGCGGCTGAGGTGCCTGAGCCGCAGCTTGGGAATGGACGGTTGGAACAAAAGCCGGGAAGAGCAAGATAAGTATGGCAAGCCGGACAGATCGCGACGTACGCATGGTTCCTCCTGGGAGGGTCAGACGTATCCCAGCACAAAAGGTCTACGACTAAGGTTGACCGACGAACTGCCGGTGAAACTCAGACATTGCAAGCAATGTCTTCACAAGACGTGGCTTGCTACGTCTCAGCGGAGCCTGAGAAAAGACATCACTGCCCGCTTACGCGCTCAATCTCGGCTAGGGCTTTGGTTTGGCGGAAGTGCCGGACTTCCATCACGCTGGAGGAGATCAAAACGATGACGCCGACTGTCACCGCTGCTGGCAACGCAATGTAGCGATATGCGGCCGTTAGATTGGGAGGCACACCGCGCAGACGCGCAGCGATCAGCACTCCCAGAATCCCGAGCAGCAGGCTCACGGCGAAAGAAAGCAGGGTCAAAAGAAAAGTCGCAAGCAAAACACGCACTGGGATCAGATACCAGCGCGGATTGCCGGCGGCCTTTTCGCGGGGCGGCATCGTCTCTTGATTGTAATGCCGCCATCCTGAATGGTCCGGTAGACTTTTAAGTTCGGCGGGCGCCGCTCCGGTAGTGCGCTAGAATACTTGCTATGTCCCAAGCGGCACCCGCAATTACGCGTTCTCCTGACGAGGTCGTTCGCCAAAGTCCTGTTTCGCAGGCCCCCAATGGTATCTGCTACGCCATCGTCGGCGAGGTCACAGTAGCAGCCTCTGATCTCGAGCGCATGGTCGCTGCCGTTCCCGACACCGCTGCCGCCGCTTTGAAGCGCAAGGCTTACTATTTTGTGCCCCTCACCGTGAATCAGGGCGACGACACGGTGATCGCCGACCGCTACGACGTTATGCTCAGCGACAACGCGGTCTGCCATCGCAATATCGAGCTGGGCGATTCGCAGTGCGTGTTTATCTCGACCCGCTTGATGGACGACAAGTTCTCGGTTGCTTTCGAGTTCTACATCAACGTGGGACACGCCGTGGTGGAGAAGGCGGGAGTCTCGCAGGAGTTCGCCGACCTCGTGTGGAAGCAAGTCGAGGCCGGGGCGCGCGGCGAAACTTCGCTTGACGCTTGGGAATCGCGCAAGGCGGCGACTTCGCATGAGCCGGATGCGGAGAAGCATAAGAACGAATATCTGATGGCGACTTTCTCGGACGCGATTTCCATATATTTGCTGTCTTTGTTTATTGACGTGGATTATTACGATTTGCGGGAGCGGGATTATCCGCTGCTGGCTCCGGCGCAGATGGCGGAGCGGTTGCGGAAAGTGGCAGAGCTATTTCCGGCGAATCCGGGGTTTGAGTTTGCGATTTACTACAAGCGGAGAAGCTAAAAGCTTAGCCACGGATTTACGCGGAATCGCACGGATTTACCTCGAATTATTTGTAATGGCTTGGCTCGACGTTACGGACGCCTTGGCGAGTTTCTACCTATCGGGCACAGCTCGGTATCCGATTGACGATTTTGAGCGC
>CAWIMI010000005.1:0-84765 GCA_963837015.1 uncultured Acidobacteriota bacterium
TAGGGTACTCGATGCGCCGCATGCTCATCTAATCGCGCTCTTCAAGGTTTTCACGTGGAGCGCAACGATGCGGGCGAAATTCGCCTCCGCCCTGGCGATAGCCTGGTATTCTCGCCGCAGCGTTTGAGTCGGAAGATCTTGGAACAGAGTGTCCCGTTGTGTGGCTCGGGCTTCACTTCGCGCGACCTCGATCTCCAGGATGGTCACGGCTGCTGAAAGATCATGCTGCTCGTTCTTGGTCCTCATCCTCTGAGCGTGCATCCGTTCAACGTCATCCTCAGAAATCCCGGCCAGACTCCAGAATTTCCATCCAAACGATGGATCCGCGATCTTCGCCATGGCCAAATAACACTCGGAAGAAGGCGGCTGTCTCCCGCGCTCCCACCGCGACACCGCCATCGCCGAAAACCTAAGGCTCTTGCCGAACTCAGATTGGGAGAGTTTCAGACTCGCCCGAAGCGACTTGATGTCTCTTGACCACTTGGGGAGGGAAGATTTGGAAATCGTCATTGAGCACTCTACCCAGCCGACTCCCTAATTTAACAGAAACGTTAAACCGCTCCGAGGGGTCTTCGCCCTGCGGGGCCTGCCAACCGCACCTTGAGGATGCAGTGTCGGCAGCGCGAGTTTCCCATAAAGTGATCGCTTTTGAACTCTCTCATTAGCCGTGGGGTTTCCTATCATCTCTAGAGCGTCGGAGGACTGCCATGGACCGGTACGTAGAATTGATGCAAAGGCTGCTCGAAATCCAAAGCGGCGCAAGAGAAAGAAGTCCGGAGTTAATGTCGTGTAAAGTTGGTCCTTCACTTGGGCACAATCGGCAAAGTGATCTGTTTCAGCAGCAATTCTGTGAGACTACGGCTCTAGCCCAGCCTTAACGCAGCAAGCTCAAGATGTGCAGCGCCCGAGTGATAGCGTCCTGCTCTTTTCGATTATTACCTGGTGGCTTTGATAGACCTCGGGATCGCTTGAGAATCGCGGCCTCGGCGTCCTCGATTCGCCGCAGCAACATGTTCCGGTTAGATTCGAGGATTGCGGCGCGGTAAAGTTTTTCCCAGTCTTGTCTGACATAACGAGCAGACCGGGCGTGATTGGTGTGGTCCCACTGAACAGGGCGCATATTGACCTCCGGGGAGGGACGTACGGCAGTTTGAATTATTCAGCGTTCTTGTTCCTTGTGCTCTTGGCTCTTGGGTGATCAGCGCAAACATGCGACGTAAACGCTTGGTCGCGCTGCAACTCAAAGTTCCGGATCATTTCATCCAAGGATGTGCCAACGGGCACACTGGAAGGGTTGAACACCCAGGCGCATTCGGAGCAACCCCAACACCGAAAATGCGCTTGTTCAATCCATACCATCCTCCGATTCATGGTCTGCCCATGTCGCTGCGCCTAACTTGTCTGACCGCATGCGTACTATGCGCTTGCCGTCGAAGGCCGCAGCGTTTCCCTTTCGCATGACCTACTGCCTTGCAGCAGAAAACCGTTACCCAGTCTGGGTGCGGCGGAAGATGCGTAAAGCGAGACAGTTTACATGCACCAAGTCGGACGGTCTGTCGGGCATCCGACATACCATTGAAGATTTGTCCCTGCGCAGGCCCGATTTCTGGGCCTCGCTTGAAGTGGCGCAACCGCGTGAGGGTTGGTTCAGGTTTGGTGCGTCTTGAAGCGGTCAGTATTGCTCAGTATCACGGTCGTATCCAGGCTAGCCTTGATAGGTCTTACAGAGGCCATGCCCGCCGAAGACGGTTTATGGAAAACAAGGGGCTCCAGGTCGTGCAGTCTGGCGAGCGTACGAATGCCGACGGGAAACCAGTCAGCAATCTAATACTCCTATCGGCCTCCGATAGTGACTACGGCTCACTTCGTCCTCATCTCGAATACGTCAGCCTGCCAAACCATCTAGTCATTCACGAGGGAAGTGGAAAGGTAGAATTCGCGTATTTCCCGAATCGAGGTTTGATTTCTCTTGTAGTCGTAATGAAAGATGGGAAGACCGCCGAAGCCGGCATAGTCGGCAATGAGGGTTTTGTAGGAACACCGGCGGCGGTTGGCCTAAGCAGAAGCCCGCTTCAAGCGGTGGTACAAATCACGGGAGATGGGTTTCGGGTAGACGTCGCAGCCTTGCAATACACTTTGGAATCAACTCCACACCTGCAATTGATGTTGAGTCGCTATGCCGTCGTTCAGGGAATGCAGGTTGCACAAACAGCCGCGTGTAATCGGCTGCACGAGATAGGGCAGCGTCTTGCACGGTGGTTGCTAATGACCCAGGACAGAGTGGATTTGGAGTCTCTGCCCATCACCCACGATTTTCTCGCAACCATGCTAGGGACAGATCGGCCTAGCGTGAGCTCAGCAGCTGGCGTTTTGCAGAAGAAGAAGCTCATCGAATACACCCGTGGCGCAGTGAAGATCGTGAACCGCAAGAAACTTGAGGACTCCGCCTGTGAGTGCTACGGAATTACCCAACAATACAATGGCGAGCTGGGCTTGAAATAAGTCCGCGGGGTGAATCGTCGGCAAATTGGAAACTACTTCTTCAATCCCGCCGTAAAGTTCATAACCACAGTGACCGATTGGCTGACCTGTTGCTCAACCCGGTCCAGAAGAAATTTCTTGCCGTCGGGCGAGACATCGTAGAAGACTTGCGGAGCGGACCAATTTGTGACGAGCTTCTCAGCAGCGCCGAACTGCAGTGAGCCGCCCGCACTCGTTACCGGGACCACAAGAAGATTGAACGCCAGGTCCATGTAGTAGAGTGCTTTGCCGTCCTGGCCCCACCGCGGGTGGTGTCCTCCGTTAGCCGAGACTTGCCACTTGCCCTGCCCGCCACCAAAGGGCATCACATAAACCTCGAGCCTGCCGGATTCACTCGACATGTAGGCGAGCCAATGGCCGTCTGGAGAAAGTTTTCCATTCGCACCCCGCTCCAGGATCAGCGATGGTTTGCGCTGTCCCTCCAGCGGCAAGGACCAGATCTGGCGCCCTGGGCCAGTCGATATGGGCCGCGAATAGAGCAGGTACTTGCCGTCGCGCGACCAATCGTCGAGTGCGGGCTGATCAACTTCTGTGAGCAAAGTCTCTTCCGCGCCGCTGCCGTCGGAGGGTTTGCGGCAGAGGCTGAAGTGACCGTTGCGAGCGGAGGAGTAGGCGATCCATTTGCCATCGGGCGACCAAACGGGGGAAACATTCCCTATTGGTCCAAACGTCAGTCTAGTGCGGACTCCACGCGCCAGATCGAGCACCCAGATGTCGGTCTCACCGGCGTTAAGCTGGAGAGCGACCCGGTCGCCTTGCGGGGAAAGGATCGCCGCTTGCAAGTCGGGGAGGTTGTCGGCGATGGCGCTGACCTGTTTCCCGCTGCGATCCAGCCAGACCAACTGCAAGTCCCCGGACGCGCCGCTTCCGAAAACCAGCATCCCGTCGTCGGAAGCCGAGGCATCTATGTGCCAGGTGCTGGAGTCGTTCATTACACCCTTGGCCACATTCTGGGGTTCCCCACTCAGCGTTCCAGAGGAAGGGTTGAAAGGTTGCGCCATTAATTGGTCGCCACGCCCGAACAAAAGAAAACCGCTGGCGTAAACGGCATTGGATTGAGAGCGAAACAGCGGACGATTTTCCCGGCCGTCGAGCGACGCGTAGTAGAGCGTGTTGTTCGCCGACTTGGAAGGATCGTGGTGAAGCGCGACATAGAGGAAATGCTTACCGTCGGGAAGGAAGTACGGCCAGCGATGCGAGGTGTGCAGAGCGGTGTCGACCTTCGTAATCGCAACCGGAGTTCCACCGCTGGCGCTTACGCGCATGAGAGGCGCTGAGGGAGCCGGAGAAAACAAGATCACTCCACCCGCACCCCAGGCGCCCCCGCGACCGAGCGGTACGTCACAAACTACTTGCGCCGAGCCGACGTCGAGGTCGATGGTTTTGAGCTTGCTCTCGGCGAAGAACCCGAGGGAACGGCTGTCGGGCGACCAGAAAGGAAAAATCGCGCCCTCGGTGCCGGGCAGCGCATGTGCTTCCAGCGCGTTCGTAGGACGCACCCAGAGTGCAGTCCTTCCGTCCGCGCCGGTGGTCGCAAACGCGATGGATGAACCATCGGGCGAAAGCACTGGCGGGCCTGCCGAATCGCCAGTCAGGTTGAATGTGGTCTTCTCGGGAGGATCAATGACGGCGCGGATAGTGCGCGCAGGCTGAGCCGGATGGTAGAAGAACATGGCGGCAGCCGCGGTGAGAACAATCGCGGCTAGCAAAGCTGCGGCCCAGCCGACGCGCTCGCGGATACGAGACGGTGCGGGCGTCGCCGGCGCAGCGACCGGAGACGATTTGTCAGCTGCAATCCACTGCAGCTCCAGCCTGATATCGTGCGCCGTCTGATAACGCTCTTCGGGATTTTTCTGCAGGCAAGTCGTTACGACGTGTTCGAAGGCGGGCGGTGTTTGTGGCTTGACCGTGCTGATCGACGGCGGATCACTCTCCAGAATGGACGAAGCCAGCGAGATCTGACTTTTCCCCGAGAACGGTCGTTTTCCCGCGACCATCTCATAGAGCACCGCGCCGAATGCAAAAATGTCGCTACGCGCATCCGCTTCTTTGCCCTCGATCTGCTCCGGAGACATGTATTGAATCGTGCCGACGATGCTGCCCGCCGTCGTCAGTGGGGTCAACGGGCTTGGCCCGCTCAAGGTGGCTGCGGCAGTGAATGAAGGCGGCGTTGTTCCTGATCCCGGTGCCGCCGCCTGTATGCCCAGCGGTTTGGCCAAGCCGAAGTCCATCAACTTCGCACCGCCCTGGGTCAGCATGATGTTCCCCGGTTTCAGGTCGCGGTGCACGATGCCGTTGCGGTGCGCGACCGCCAAAGCTTCCGCCACGGCGATCCCAACTTTGAAGATTTCGTTGAGCGGCATCGCGCCTTTGCGCAATTTTTCCGCCAGCGTTTCACCTTCCAGAAACTCCATCACCAGGTAGTCGGCGCCATTTTGCGAGCCGATGTCATAAAGCTGGCAGATGTTGGGATGGTTCAGCGAAGAGATGGCTCGCCCCTCGCGCTCCATCCGCTGCTTCAATTCCGGGAGGAGGAAAGATGAGAAACCAGAACTTTCACCGCCACGGTGCGGTCAAGGCGGGTGTCGCGGGCGCGATAAACTTCTCCCATACCGCCTGCGCCCAGTTGCGACTGGATTTCGTAGGGGCCGAGTTTTGTGCCAGACGTTAGCGTCATGCGTGCGCGCAATTATAGTCTCCTGGAAGCCCCTCGCAGAAGATGCAACGATTTCGGCAACTGGCGATATCGCCTTATCACTCACGATGCCAGAATCGGCTCGTCACTGGGCGTGTGGTCGGCTACTCTTCCCTTACAAGATTAGGGAAGCGTTGCCCGTTATCCCACAACAATCGCCCAAACCTGCTTGCGCCGATGCTCGCAAATATGAATGATCGAGGGCATGATGGGTGTGGCGGATTCGCGTCTTGGCGATCTTCTGCTTCGATTGGTTCATGCTGTTCACGTCGGTTTCGAAATAGTCGGACCAGAGCTATGTAACGCGGATACCGACAGCAAGCAGTTCGCCGAGCTGACAAGTTGCAGACCAGACGGTAGCGATTCTCCGAAGCTGCGGACTGCGTCCGCCCGTTCGGGCGGGACGTACGTTGACAGAAGTTGGATGGTCTCTTCGGCGATCCCAAGCGTCATAAAGCGGGAGATTACCTGCTTGCGAATTGCCTCATCGATGTCACGCGAGCCATCGTCGATGCGCCGCGCCATCAGTGCGATGGCGGAAGTTGTCATCGAAGTGAACGTAGATAAATCCAGTAGGGCCTTTAGCCACTCGCCGATAATTTCAGCCGCCACTACAGAGTGCAATGGCCCGTACAGCGGAATGCGGGCGCCCAGCCGGCCGAGCGACCACAGCCAAATTGCATCTCCAGGTTCTTTTCTGACCTTCGCCACCAGTTCCTGTCCAAGTGAGGCACGGGTACTGGCTGGCAGGTGCTCGAGGCTCGCAACCAACCGCCACTCCTCGTAGTCGAGTTGCCGGTTCACGCGGGCCTTCCTCTTACCACCGGCACGACGAGCATGTTTGCGGCAGAGCACCTGCTGCTCGCTGGCAGGGATGCCGCCGGCGATTCGACGCAATAGCCCCAGCATTTCGACCTGACATTGCAGATCGTCGGCGAAAACGAGTTCGTTTGACACAACTGTCCGCAAATCGCTAACGCGCGCATCATCGCCTGGTGCACCGAATCCCGGCCGCAAACAGAAGCCAGATAAATTGAGCCAACGTACCTCATGGCGCGAAGAGTGCTCGCGTCCGGCGGCAACTTCGAGGAGCACATCGGCGAACCCGCGAATGGCTGAAATGGGCCACAAGTCTCTCTTCGCGCCGAGCGTTGCCTCCATTTGGCTAACAAGCGTCTCGGGTGCCAGAGCGTCGCCGCTAGCAGAGTCGCCAAAAACACCGCGGATCAGTTGCGTAGCGGACTCGACCGCCGCGTCGGAAGTCGCGACGGCCGATGGACGTGTCGGCGCGGGTTGTGGTTTCGCCGTATCGAGTTGCTGCGCTTGTGCTTCTTCGGCGCGCAGTTCGAACTGCAGCCGCCAGCGATGGGGCGTGTCCCGCGATTCGCACCAGAGCTCGAGCGTGCCAACCTCCGTGAAACTGGCTCTGATCCGCACAATCAGGTAAACGTCGCGCATTTTCTTGCCGTAGCGCAAGAGTGTTACCAGGGGAGCGTGACGATCTACATTGGCCTCATCCAATGTAGCCACTTCGCCGTGCGCATCGTGCCGTGTGCGCGAACTGTACAGCGTGAACGACACTGGACGGTTCGCGAGCACCGAAAATTCTCGGTCTAGTAGAGGAAGTGTTGCACCCTCTTCGACCCCGGCAGGTAAAACACAAATGCCCTGCAGACCGCCGTCCGAGCTCCACCCGATGTAGTACGTGCGTGCGCTGCCGGCTTTGACGCGCAAACCAGTGCCACGCCGTACGCGGCCGTAATATGCAGCACCGCGAGCCACCGCACTCTCTACCGCTTCGCTGTTGAGGAGCTTGGGCCGCCAGCCCGTTCGGCTCCCGCCGAACCAGACAGAGATTGCCTCGATGATTCTTTTGCGAGTCACCGCTGGAACACAGAAGCCTCCATTGAAGAGCACGGCGTCGGGTTTAGCCATTCGGTGATTCGAAAACGAACCGTTCATGGAGACAGCCGCTTGCTTCAGGAATGCGGCCAGGTGCCTGGTCATGGCGGGATCACTGGCGTACGGCAGACCAAGTTCGCGCAACGCTGTAGACCGGCCATGCGCCGGCATCTCATCCGGAGTGGTGATTGGCAGGAACCCGGCGGTGAGAATTTGCAGGACTTCGTCGCGCGTCAGGTCCACACTGAGCGCCTGTCCAACGACGGCGCGACCGCTGCCCAAGACTGTAACCGGCACGCGCAACAGCTCCGATGACGAATCACTCAACAACCGCTCTTTCGCGGCACAGCAGGACCGTCGTAACGCAAAACGCTGTTGTAACGTGAGCCGGATGTCTTTGGGCTTGTCTTCCACGAGTTTGTCTTCCACGTGGCGGGCCAAGGCGAAATCGAGATTGTCGCCGCCGAGCAGGAGATGCTCGCCGATGGCAACGCGCTCAAACTGCAACTCGCCGTCGACTAAGCGAGCGCGCACCAGGCTGAAGTCGGTCGTGCCACCGCCGATGTCGCAGATCAGAATCAGTTCGCCATCGCGCGGGCCTTCACCGTTTCCATCGCGCAGAGCATATGGGCGCGAGGATCGCCCACCTTCCAGTACGTGTCGATTCGTCGCGATCCATGCATAAAACGCGGCCAACGGCTCTTCGAGCAGAGTCAGATTGTCGAGTCGGGCACGGCGGGCAGCTTCGACTGTCAACTCACGCGCTTCTTCATCGAAGGAAGCGGGCACGGTGAGAACGATTTCCTGGTGCTCGAAACGTGTTTCGGAACCGGTCCCAATGGCGCCATTCCAGGCGTCGCGCAGATGCATGAGATAGCGCGCTGACGCTTCGACCGGGGAGATCTTGGGTTGGGAAATCAGGGCCGGCGGCGATTCCGCCTGGACCGGCAAAATTTTGGCGTGGCGATCCACGCCAGGATAGGAAAGCCACGACTTGGCTGATGATACTTGGCGGCTCGGTACAAGCGCTCCCTGTTCGCGCGCCAGCACACCTGTGACCATGGGTGGATCCTCATCCCACGTGGCGCTCACGGCTCCGGCAGACAACTCATCCGCGGTGGGGAAGTAAAGAAAAGAAGGAAGTGCGGGAAGCGTGAGGACTTCCCCATGCGCCACCAACTGCGGTATGGGGAACACACGAATCGGAGCGCCCGCATCAGCGATTTCCTGAGTATCGATGTAAGCCAGGACAGAGTTTGTCGTGCCCAGATCGATGCCGATCAGATAACGAGCAGGCACCGACGACCTCACTTCCCGGCCTTTTCGCGAATGTTCAGCTCCAACTTCCAGCGCTGCGCACCGTCGCGGGATACGCACCAGACCTCGAGGGTGCCGAGTTCGGTAACGCGGGTTTCGATCCGCACCGGTACCATCGTTCCCTGCTGGCCATCCAGTCTGAGCGTGACCTCCAGCGGGCTGAGTTCCTCGATATCGGTACCCCAATCTTCCAGCAGGCTGCCGACCTGGTCCTGCTTACGGACGCTGGAACTCAGGAAACGAAACTCGGCTGGTTCGCCGACGACGAGGCCAAACTCTCGGCCGGGAATCGCGGCTTCGGTGCCCTCCTCCATGCCAAAGGGAACGACGCAGAGCGCCTTGAGCGGAGCTTCCATGCCGGGCACTGCTGGCATTGCGCTCTCAATTCCGATGTAGTAGGTGCGCGAGGCGCCGCTGCGAATACGCACCCCGCGACCGCGACGCGCCTTCCCATAATAGGCCGCGCCGCGCGCAACGGCGTGCTCCAAATCGGGAGCTTCGAGGATTTGCTCTGCTCCGAGCGCATCGAATTCTTCTTGCCGCAACCAACTGTTCAGCACTTCGACAACGCGGTCGCGAAGCACAGCCGCTTTCATCACTCCGCCGTTGAACAGGATGTGCGTGGGACACGCCAATCCGCTGCGGCCGCGCCGTATGCCCGCGGCCTCTGGACTGTTGCGAACTTGCTCCGCGAGAAACCGCGCGAGGTGCTTCGTAATGGCTGGATCGGCCGCATACGGCAGGCCCAACTCCTGAAAGCCCACACGGCGTTGCCGCACAGGTAACTCGCCGCTTGCGACTTTGGGAAAGAATCCTTCGACCAGGACCTGATCGAGATCTTCTCGCGCCAGTTCCGTCTTAATGGTAGCGCCGATGAGCTTCGTCCCCTTGCCCAGCAACGTGATTGGGCGCTTCTGTGTCTTGGGCGATTCGAACAGCTTTTCCTTTGCGATGCGGCACTGATGCCACAGGCCGTGCAACTGCCAGGTATCGATGCGGTTGCCCAAGGCCTCCAGGCGCTGCTGCAGAAGCCGCGCCAGCGCCAAGTCCATGTTGTCGCCGCCCAGCAGGATGTGGTCACCAACGGCGACGCGTTTCAGGGTCAGGTCGCCGTTCTCTTCGGAAACCAAGATGAGGCTGAAATCCGTGGTGCCGCCGCCGACGTCGCACACCAGAACGAGGTCGCCAACCTTGATGCGGCGGCGCCAAGCTTCACCTTGGCTTTCAAGCCACGCGTAAAATGCTGCCTGGGGCTCTTCCAGCAATGTGACGTGCGGATAACCGGCCTGTTCGGCGGCGCGCCTGGTCAACTCGCGGGCTTCTTCGTCGAAGGAAGCGGGAACCGTGAGCAACACGTCTTGCTCCGCAAAAGCGTGTTCTCCTTGCTGCCCTGCCTCTCCGCTGTCCCACACGGTGCGCAAGTACTGCAAGAACTGCGACGATGCTTCGACCGGCGATAGCTTGGGCACCTCCTCGGGCGCTTGCCAAGGCAAGATCGGCGCAGTGCGGTCCACCCCCGCGTAAGAGAGCCAGGATTTGGCCGAGGCGACCAGGCGGTTTGGACTCTCCGCGCCGCGTTTGCGTGCCAGTTCGCCGATTACAAACTTCGGCTCGGGTTCCCACGGCAAGGCGAGGCTGCCCTTGGGAAAATCAAATTCGCCCGGAATGTATAGAAACGACGGCAGCAACGTGCGTTCCGCCACTTCGTTCGGATTCACCAATTGTGGAATGCTGCGGACCTCGATGCGGCTTACCTCTTCGGCAGCACCGGCGTCACAGCGCGCAAGGGCCGAATTTGTGGTCCCGAGATCGATGCCAACGATGTATTTGGCCTCCAACGAGAATCTCCTTTTCAACTCAACATTTGTTGCGCCGAGGGAATCAGCCCTTATGAAAGTTCGACCTCAGCCGGCGCAACCACCATCCGACCGGCGCCCTGCGGCAACGGGGGAAGATTCACTTGCTTGACGCGCCAGCCTTTATGTCGCAGCACACCCCGAACGGGCGGCTCTCCCGCCACGTTGCCAATCAGTTTGATAGCCGCCAGGTCAAAACCCGCCGGCACCGTCACCGGTTGATCCTCTTCGGAGTTCAGAATCGGCTCCAGCTTTACATACTGCTCAAGCACCTGTTGGCAAGTGTCGTGGATGGTGCGGACCGCGGCCCCAATCTGCGCGTCGGGGTAGGCGGAGATGTTCTCCGCCAGGAAATCGATGAGCCGGCCATCACGTTGCAACAGCGCAAGCATTTGCACAGCGCGATCGAACGCATCCGCGTCCGGCTGCTCAACTTCCTGCAGACGGGAGAGGGAAGGTGCAGAGCCCCTCGCCGCCTGCAGAACCGGAGCAGCGGGCTTGGCCAGCTTCTGTGCTATCTCGTGCGGAATCTCAGCGTGGAATAGGAGTGAAAAGAAACACCTAAAGGCAAAAGCCACGCGTTCCCAGAATCCGTTCATAGCCACTCCCTAATGATCGGAAATCTACTGAGTTAGAATAATTCACTTCCAGTGGAGCTCGCCGAGGACGGAGGTTAAATCCCAGCAGCTCGTATGCATCATAACTAATGCGGTCAGTTTTTTCGTAATCGCGGGCGGCAGTTTGCTCAGCGTCGTCATTTGACGGCCGAGTCGAGAGGGCCGCGCTTTTATGGTTCAGACTGACCAACCGGGCAAGGATTTAGCGAGAAGAAAGCAATGCAGTCCCGGCAACCCGAGCTCAAGGGCTCGACCTTTCCAATGGCTTCACTCCGCTTTCGATTCGAGCCCGCTCCGCGATAAGTCCAGGTCGCCCACTCGCGAACTATCCATAAAACGGGCTTCGAAACCATAAGTCTCCAGTTGAACGACCATACTAACCGCGCGGCGTAGGAGGCATCGGAAGACATCAAAACGCTACAAACCTAAAACAATACTTCGGCTCCCGGACTTAGAGCAGTCGGGCGTTTTGAACGCCGTGGCTGTTCCTCTAGAAAAGGTTCCGAGCTAAACGACCGATTATGACAGTTGTCAGGCTCGAAAAGGGCTGGGGAGCGTCGATACTGAACACCGACGCTCCCAGTCCTTCCCGTAATACGCGTAGATCCTAATTACCTATTTGGTGATGTGCGCGATCCAGTTGCCAAACGTCTGGCCGTTGACGTACTGGCCGGCCATGGTAGAACCGTCAGCGGAGATGCAGACAGCGGTGGTCAGGGTGGTGCCTGCCGGAATCTTGGCACCCAGTTGGTTGAGTACGCTCAAGAGTCTCTTCATGTGGGAAGAAGAGGAAGTCCAGGTAAAAGCTTGGATCCCGGAACCGAAGGGATCGCCGCTCCAGCCCACGACTCGTCCATCGTCGGAGATGCCATTCGCGATGCTTTGATCTGTGGCCAGGTGCGACAGTGTGCCCAGCGTGATCAAGCCGCGCTTGTCCGAATAAAAGAACGCAACCCCATATCCGCTCGAACCCGGGGACTGTCCCACGATCTGTGTACCATCGCTGTTCACAGCCGTGGCCTCGCCGATCGTCTTGGCGCCAAGAAACAAGTCGTGTTTTCCGCTCACCCAGCGTACGGGACGGCGAGGACCGGTCGGATCCTCCCAGAAGCCGACGATCGTCTTCCCATTGGCCGAGATGGCGCTGGCCCGGCTGCTATGGTTGCCGGCCGGATGTCCGAGAGAGAGGTTGCCGGTCTTCGCTGTCCACACAAAGCCTTCCGCGCTTGGGCAAGTCCAGGCGAGTCCCACGGCTATCGTGCCGTTGGCATTGAGCCCGTAGCCGCTGCCCCAGCTATTGCCAACCTGCGGGCAGCCGTTGCGAGGGTGGCCCAAGTCAACCACGCCGCTCGCCTTCCAAATGGCGGGGCGAGTGAAAACGTCCTCTCCCATGTGACCACTAATGATGGCGGAGCCGTCGCGCGAGATTCCGATCGAGCTCGAATAGGGATCCCCCGCGCCGAGATACTGAAATCCGCCCGCAGCGGTCCAGCGATAAATCTCGCCGCCGTAGTTTGCAGCCATGACGCTGCCATCGCCGGAGAGTGCGTAGTTCACCCAGGTGCCAGTGATGGGATCGGAGATTGTCTGGAAGGTTGCGGTTGCAGCCATCGCCGATAGGCAGAGGCTTGAGAACAGGCACACTAGGCCAGCGTGAATTAACCATTTCTTCATTGTTCGGGGATCCTTTATCTAATTTGGGTTACCTTCTAGACACTTACTCGAATGAGTACCTTGCTAGCTTGCAACGAAACGGACTAGCTGTCAGTGATGTTGCGCACATGCCGGTGTTAGAGAACTGCTCATCCAGACCCTGTCCAGCGAATGGACTTTTTGGTCCTTTCCGGTGACCCGACGGGCACTCCTGGGCGACGGAGAAGCAGTAGTTTAGAAATTGGGCGCAGCAGATCTGGTTCTGTTCGGGCAGCCTGCCGGAATGCGAGATCCTTCCTCCAAATCAGGCAGTAGATGCGTTGGGAGGATTTTCGACCGACGAAGGGGAGGGAATCGGACCCCACTGTGTGGATCCCGATCCTGTATCAGTAGCCGCCCGGGATCCGAGGTTAGAGAAGCCACGTTCTAGTGCCTATTGCCGGCAGACATCTGGAATCGAGCAACCCCGAGCTGCCAGAACAGAAAACTCCATTCGTCTGCTAGTTGCTCCGCCACCTGCGTTTTGGTTGAGCCGATACCGTGACCTGCTTCGTAGTCCAAACGCAGCAAAATGGGCTTGCCGCTCGTTGTAGCGGCCTGCAGACGCGCCGTCATCTTGGCAGACTCCCATGGCGCCACGCGCGGGTCGTTGCGCCCCGCGATCAACAGCACCGCGGGATAGCGAGTGCCATCCTTTACGTGGGCGTACGCACTCATTTGGTACAAGCCTTTGAATCCGTCAGGATCCTTCACGGTTCCCCATTCCGGGATATCGCCGGGACCGCTCTCTTCCAGTTCGCCGCGTAGCGCGTCGGTAAAGCCCACCTCGATCAGTGCGGCCCCAAACAAGTCCGGTCGTTCGGTGATCGCTCGGCCGATAAGGATACCTCCAGCGCTTTCGCCCTCGCCAGCCAGGTGGGCGGGTGAGGTGTATTTTTGCTCGATCAAATACTCAGCACATGCGATGAAGTCGTGCCAAGTATTCGGCTTGGTGAGTTTTTGCCCGGCCTTGTGCCAGTCATCGCCGTACTCGCCGCCGCCGCGCACATGAGCGAACGCCAGCACGCCGCCTCGTTCCAGCCAAGCCAGGTTGATCGGGTCAAAGAACGGGTCGAGCGAGCTGCCGTAGGCTCCGTAGCCATTCAGCAGGACCGGGTTGGAGCCGTCGAGTCTGAGTCCACGCCTGTAGATGATCGAAAGCGGCACCCGCGTGCCATCTTGGGTCTGCACTTTCACCTCTTCTGACTCGATGTCCTCCGGAGTGTCAAAGGTCCCAGCGGGCTGCAGTTTCGTGTCCGCGACACTTTTCGTTTTCGGATCGTATTCGTAAATGCACTCTGCTCTTGTCCATCCGGTGAGTTCAAAGATAACGCCCGGCGCGCGAACATCCGTTGAGTAGAGTTCAAACGAGCCATCGAACGGCAGCGCAACTGGCTCCGGCTTCGAACCCTCTTCGTAGCGGACTCGCAGTAGACGCTCCACCGCTCCATCCCGCAGTTGAACATACAACGCGTCCTGCGCTGCGGCTAAGTTAGTGATTACTGCCTCGCTGGGTGGGACAACGACGTCAGCATGGCGGAGATCAGGATTGGAGAGACGAGTGTGAATTATCTTGAAATGCGAGGCATCCTTGTGGGAGAGCAGCCAGAGGCCATCTCCGCGGACTGCCATGTTCGTCACGGCATCGTCAAGGTCGCAGACCTTGCGCCAGGGTGTGTTTCGCTTGCCCACTGAGTCCAGAGGCGCTACATACAGCGTGATTTCATTAGAACCGTGCTGCACCATCCCAAAGGCGAACGGAACGCCTGGGGTCGTCGCTACGAAGGAAATGTCTGCCGGTTCCACCTTGACGAGAGGCGATACGCCGTAGCCGAAGACGACCGTGTCGTGTTCTGGACTTGTCCCGATTACGTGCAGATACGCGCGGCTCTTGATTTCCTTTTCCTCTTCTGGCGCGTTCGACCGTAGTTTCTGCAACCGGTTGTAGATGAACGAGCGTCCGCCGGGGAGCCAGCCAATGATGTCCCCGAATTGGACGCGATCAATAGTTTCGCCGCTGTCGCGTGCGGTCGTAGTGTCCACGACGTGCAAGACCGCCTTTTCTGAGCCTCCCTGGGAGATACCATAAGCAACGTAGCGGCCGTCGTTCGAAGGCGAGAAGTAATTGATAGCAGTGGGAGGACCGGCCCCGCTGGGCCTTTGTGGATCCACGAGTAACTCTTCCGGCCCGCTAGTTCCGTCGCGCATGTACAGCTTGAAGACAGATTCTTTGCTGAGCGACTTCAGGTAAAAGTAGCGTCCCGTCGCTAAGCGTATTACTGAGCCGACCCGAGCCGGGATGGATTCATCGAGCTGCTCGATGCGCACCAGCAATTCGTCGCGGCCCGGAATGCGGTCCAAAACGGAGCGCGTGTAATTATTCTGGGCTTTCATCCACCTCGCCACTTCGGGATTATCCAGACTTTCCATGTAGCGGTAAGGGTCCGTGACCTTTGTGCCGAAATAGTCGTTCACCACTGGTCGAACTCGTGCAATTGGGGGTGGTGCGATCGCAGAGGGAGCCTGCGCGACGGCCTGGTTAAACACCCCAGGCATCGCCAGAGTGGTAAGTAGAATCGCGGAAAGTAGCACTAGCCGATTATTCGGCGGAATGCGTTTCACAAGTGTCCTTAGAAGGTGGTCGGCGAAGCGTGCAGCCCTCAACACTCAAGTCTTCCTTAGGTCAGGCGGTAGATGCATTGGGACCGCCCAAACCTCTGTTCTCCATACCCAGGAATACGTCCGCGAATTCGCCGAGACCATGACCGATCAGCCGTTTTGGTGCCACAAGGCAATATTTTGCTCCTGAGGCGTCTCGTACAGCGCCGAGGGTACCCCCACTGAACTCCAGGCTGTTACCGACTGTGACTTCGCTCGCAATCGCTTTGCGTACCCAGACAGGATTGTCCAGATCCTCGATGATATAGACGACAACTGCCGTGCCCGGCAGCAGTTGCGCGACCTGCTCGGCCCGTTACTTGGGCTCGTGGGCGCACTTCCAGTTGCCCCAGCAAAGCTGCGGCAAATTCCGCCACGGGAACGGCGAACACAGATCTTCGAGTCGCCATGAACGGCGCTCCTGGTTGTGCAGAATCGTCGCGACGCAGATCGTCCGCGTTAGGGGGAGATTGCCCGGTGATCGCAGGCGCGTGGGCATCTTAAGCTGCTCGCGCGAACAGGTCAACCTTTCATTTATTCAAGTCAACGAGGGAGCTTGGCTTTGCGAGGCATTGAAATGTGTTGACAGGTTCGGCCCCAAGCCACACTATAGGGAGCGGTTGTCCAGCGCGACAACCGGATGTTGATCTCGGGTGTGCGCGTCAGCATCCTCCCCCCTCCGAGGCTCAGTACCGCCCTAGGGCGGCAATCTCAGCCTGTTCCGTGTCTCAACGCGAACTTGCAAAAGGACAAGAAAACTATTTATGAAGATCCCTGTTCTGGTGGCAGTTGTGGCAATGAGTGTGTTCATTCCAACCATGGTTTCTGCACAAAGTCTTGAAAGCGGCGCACTGCTTTCGATCCAAAGTGCGGATCATTCTTTAAATCTGGCCGTGTACGACAGCCAGATTCACTCGGGGATGGGTGTAACCGTCAGTCCGTGCGATGGAGCTCTTGTAACGGACGCCTATGTTTTGCAGGGAGGATCGCCTACCGGTTGCGATAACGGCGATCCCTTCGAGACCAACCAAACACCGGGCATGTTCGAGTTCGCGGGAACGGGATACAAATTTGACGTAAAGACCTTCTATCAATTAGGAGGGTGCAACACCGCCGGTACAATTTGTGCCAATCCCGACACGGGGTTTCTCACCGTTACCAACAACGGTACCTCGAGTTTCATCGGTACGATTACTCTATCTGGCACCTCACCGAGTGGAGGACCGCCGTACTGTGCGACAGGAGGAGCGGCTTCTGACACCTGGACTAGCGGGCTGGATGTCGGCTCGTCAGTGACATTAGCTTTGGGTACCCCCAACATTGGGAACCCCTATACTTCGGACAGTAGCAACTGCGGCGGATACAATGCCCCGCAGACCCAAAACCTGGCTGCGGGCGCGACAGCCATTTTCCCAGTCGGGACGGACGACTTCGAACTGGCGGCCCTTGATAATACGGGAGGCGAGCAGATTACCCTCCTTCCGATTCCGGTACTTCAATCCGGGTCTAACCCGGGCTCGAGCGGATCCAATACATTCAATCCCGGTACAATATTCTCCACTTTTAGCTGCGCCCCTTACGGCGATTTCAGCGAAGCTGGAAACCCGGAGTGCACCGAGTTCCAACTGACTTGTACCGGCGCCTCAGATTGCGAGCAATTCCTGTACACGGCGACCACCCATTACAGTTTCCCGCAAGGCTTTCCGGGTATCGGCGGTCCCGGATTCCTGAAGGCTAGCGCGCAAAGTTGTCCGTCCAGCCTCTTCGACAAGAATATTTTCAGCTTCTACACGCAAGACACGACCCACCAGGGTGGAGGCGGCGGACTGTCCTGCTTCGTCGCGGCATTTACGCCGAACGATCCGATCGTTGCCAGTTTTACCAGCTTCGTCGGATTTCAGTCGCCCGTATCCAATAGTCAGATAAACGTCATTCAGGCGGGAAGCGCAGTGCCGTTGATTTGGCAACAGTTCTCCGCCCCTAACGTACCCGTCACAAATCTCACATTCTGCTCCAGCCCAAATCCCGCGGCTGGGACTTGCACCGCCCCTTGGGTGAACCTGGGGACGATTCCGGCGGCCTGTTCGGGCGACTCCGAAGACGAACAGACGATAGTGGCTTCAGGCAAGTCAGGCCTGCAGAACCTTGGAAACGGACTTTACCAGTTCAACTGGAAAACGGTGAAGGGTTCAAAGGGCTGTGTCATCGTCGTGGCGACATTTGATAGCGGTTTGGTTGTGCACCCCGCGACCTTCCAATACAAATAACCTTTAAGCTGTTGTTCAAGAGGGTGCAAGCCATGACTTGCACCCCAATTTTTGCGATCAGACGTCTACAACGCCGGTTCAATCCAGTGACTTATTGAGATCTTTGTTGATTGCGAACCGGGAGCAGGAGGGATCAATTCTTAGCGGGTTGTGACCAGTGCGTTGCTTCTTCGTACATGGCCTTGAAATCGGAGCGTTGCAGGATTTTGTTTGCCCCCGGATCATCGTGCATGGCATTGATCAACTGGAGAGCATCTTGATAGTGTTGCTGGGCTTCGACCTGATCGCCCGATACGCGAAGGATCTCGGCCAGGAGATAGTGCGCTTTGGCGCTCAACGGCTTCAGCCCGAGCTTGTTGGCTTGCAGAAGCGTTCGCTCGAGTTTCTCCCGGGCATGGGTGTTATCTTTGATTTTTACCATGGCTTCCGCCATGGAAACCGAGCACTCCACTTGGGCATACTTCAATCCGATGGTCTCGGTTTGCTCTAGCAGTGGTCGCAATGCAACGATAGCCTGCTGAGCCCGTCCTTCCTGTATCGCAACTTTTGCCAGATTGATCTTGGCAATCAGGATTTTTTCCGGTTCTTTACTGCCGTTGGCCGCCTGCAGTGCTTGTTCATACAAATCTCCGGCCGATTTAAAGTCACCCCGATAGTAGGCCGCATCGCCTTGAAAAGCGAGAGTCTGCGAGACCAGGCCATCGTTCTTGAGTTCGCGTGAAAGATTGAGCGCATCATCCAAGGAGCTCCTCACCTCCTCACCCCGACCTGCGAGGATTAGCGCCTGAGCATAACCGCCCAGGATCTCGGCCATCCAGTAAGTTCTGTCTTTCAGGTCCTGGAAGGTTTTTAGAGCGGCCTGCTTGGAATTGATAGCGGCGCCGAATCGTCCTTGATAATCCAAAATCATGCCCAGTGTGTAGGACTCAATTGCCGCACCGCGAGTGTCATTCATGCTACGTCGCAGGTCCAGAGCCCGCATGTACTGCGAAAAAGCCTGATCGTACTCGCCCATCCTGACGGACGTCTCCGCGAGGTTGTGGACCGCCTCGACGATATCTTCGGGCGCGTTAGACTTTTCGCGTAATTGCAGTGCTTGCAAGTAGTAGGTGCGGGCATCTTCGTACTGTCCTTTTGCAGAATAGACACCCGCGATATTGTTTAGGCAAGCGGCCTGCAAACGCTCATTGCCTATATCACGCTGGATCTGCAGCGACTCTTTGTACATCGTCAGCGCCTGGTCATGGTGGCCGCTATCATCGTAGAAATTACCCAAATCAATCAGAGTGTCGCCCAAACCGCGTTTGTCCCCAATATCCCGCCGAATCTTCAACGCCCCCTGAAAATTGTCCAGGGCTTCTTTGTTCTTGCCGAGCAAAACTTCAGTCCTTGCGATCTCATTCAGGCTTGATGCAATCCCGCGCTGCTGACCGATGCTTCGCCAGATGGCCAGCGCCTGCTCGTCATTGCGAAGTCCATCCTGCGGCTGGTTCAACATCCGGTAGGCCACAGCCAATGCGTGCATCGTGGCTGCCTTTTGTTCCTGATTATCCAGTTGAACTGAAAGGGTTAGCGCCCGGTTCAGTGGATCGAGCGCACCTGGCACGTTGTCGCTCTTGATGGCAAGGCGCCCCATCGCCAGGGTTGCATTGATGTCATTCGGATTCGCTTTCAGAATCCTTTGGTTATATTCGCCCGCTTTGGCAAAGTCTCCGGCTTGCTCGTGGAGAGCCGCCATTGCCGACTGCACGTCCGCGTTCTCGGGCGAAACTTTAGCGATGGTCTCGTACGCTTTGAGGGCGGCGGGGAAATTCTTGGTGACCTGAGCCTGAATCGCAAGCAGCAGATACTTCTCTGCGTCCGGCAGGTTCTGGCTCAAGTTTACAGCCCTTTGCGCTGCCTGCTCAGCATCGGCATCGTAACCCAGATTGCTGTAGGTTTGTGCCAGTTTGGAAAAAGCCAAAGCAAACGCAGGATCTTTCTTAGTGGCGGATACGAACTGTTTTTCCGCCTCGAGGTTCTTACCTTCCCGCAGCAACCCGATCCCCTGGTTGTAGTCGCGCAATGCTTCAATCGAGGTCGAGGTCGGCTGATAGGAACTGGCCTTCAACTCCTTCAGCACATCCTTGGACAGGGACAGGTTCTGCCGGATGGAATCGGCGAGATTGTCGAGCGCTTTTGGAATATCTTTTTCGCTCGACGCATCGGCTTTCACAGAAATGGTGCGATTGTTTTTAAGATCCTGCAGGGTGGCATCAATGCGAACCTGTTCACCGAACCGCGCGTAGTGACCGAATACGACCACATCGGCCGTGCTGAAGTCAGCAATGCGGCGGAGTATGGTCGGATCGAACGAAGTGTTAGGCGCGATGTGCAGATCCTGAAGGACCAGGTGTAATCGGTCGGGGGAGACGGTCCGCAAGTGCGCGGACTGGCCGACGTCAGTGCTCAGCATGTCAGCCAAGCTGGGTCCCAGCCAGTCCAAATTGGGGTCTCCGGAAGCGTTTCCAAAAGGCAAGATTGCCAGTGACAAAGCCGGAGCGGCGCTGGTCCCCGCAGGAGGCGATTGAAACAGTTTGTCGCGGAACCGGTATCCGCTAATCGCGAGGATGAGGACGATAAGGCCTGCGGTAATCGATGGCCAAGGAATCGTCCGGCCCCACGGACCAATCTTAGGCTCGAAACTCAGGGTAGCGCCGGCACGCTTACCCTGCCAGGTCTCCAGGTCAGCCAGCAGTTGTTTGGCGGTCGCGTAACGTAGATCCAGATCACGCTCCAAGCACTTGGTAACGATCTCGCTCACCGATCTTGGAATGGTGTTGTCGTGATCGGAAACGGGTGCGACGCGCTCCTGGGTACGTCGGATGAGGCTGGCAATCGTGCTATCCGCCTTGAACGGCATCTGCCCGGTGAGCATTTCGTAAAAAATGAGTCCCAGGGCAAAAATGTCAGAGCGCTGATCCAGAGGCTTACCCAACGCTTGCTCGGGGGACATGTATTCCATAGTGCCCACCAGTGCCCCGCTCTGGGTCATGCCGTCGCCTTCGAGGGTGCGAGCCAGGCCAAAGTCCATCACCAGGATTCGACCGCTTTTGTCGCGCATGATGTTTTGCGGCTTCAAGTCGCGATGAATCACGCCTACGCTGTGGGCCGCTTCCAGAGCACGGCAGACCTGCTGCATTATTTCTACGGCTTCATCGGGCGAAAACTTCTTTTTTTGATGGAGGAGGGTAAGCAGGTTTTCACCCTCGACATACTCCATAGTGATGAACTTCATTCCGTCCGCTTCACTCAGGTCGTAAATGCGGATGACATTGCGATGCGTCACCTGATGCGCCAGGAGCAGTTCCTGCTTGAAGCGATCCACGATGGCTTTGTCGCGAGCTAAATCGGGGCGGATTACTTTCAACGCAACGGTGCGGTTCAGTTCGAGATCGGTTGCTTTATAGACGGCGCCCATGCCGCCCTGCCCGAGTATCTCGACGACCTCATACCTCTGCGCGAGCAGAGTACCCGGCTCCAATGTGGGTTGGTTCGAAACCACGACGGAGCTTGGTGGTTTTGGGTCCTCCTTCACCGGCGTGGCGGAAGGCTTCGGAGAAAGGCTGATCAGTGCTGGAGAGTCTGGCAAAAAATCCACGAGGGTTGGAGAGTCGGAGGGCAGATCCCCGTGAGACGAAGAACTGCCTTTCTCTGGGGAAGTACGTATGTCAGTACCATCATTTCTTGTTGCATTGGGCTGCTGGCCGGTTCTGGTGTTCCGTTCCATGAAGTAGCAATGGTAGCCGAAACGAGACCATGCTGGCTGGAATTCTTGGCAGAACGCCTTGGTGGTTTCGCCGCGGTAGCCACACGAACCGAGGCCACGGAAGCACACCTGACCAGCTCGGGTTCTGCGGCTGGCAACACCAACTCTTCCTCCAAATCAGGCGGTAGATGCGTTGGGAGGATTTTCAATCGATGAAGGCGGAATCTTTTTGCTCTTTCTCATCCACTCGCCGGCTCGTTGTTCGGCTTCGAGCAGTTGCTCCATGGTCATCGATTGGTTGACATGATTCTTGGCCTGGGTGATCTGTTCGCTGGCAACCAGGAACCACATGTACGCGTGGACCAGGTCCTTCGGTCCAGCGCGGCGAGCCGCGTAGAGTTGAGCCAGGGCGAGTTGCGCAGTTGGCAGGCCCTGCTCGGCAGCTTTTTCACAGACGGCTAGCGTCGCCTTATCGTGGCGAGCGCCATTGGCGGGATTCGCAAACAGAGCAGCGACGAGGGATTGTCCGTGAGTGGCCTGGCTCAGCGTCATGAACAGCAGTTCGACACGGCCAGAGACGCCTAACTTGTCGAACACTCGAAACAGGTAGTTCTTAATGGTGTGCTGACTCAAGGCGAGGCGCTCAGCAATTTCGCGATTAGTGAGTCCCTCCGCGACGCAGCGAACCACTTCCATCTCCCGCTTGGAGAGCACGTCCAGACCTTTGGCGTCGACTGCCCGGACGTTAGGAGAAGATGCCAGGGCCTCGACAGCGAACGACATTTGCAGGCTGCTTGCCCAGATCTGACCTTCGTAGACGCTGCGAACACATTTGCAAAGCGACTCCACCGACTCGTGGCGGCTGAAGATCCCTCTCGCACCGGCGCGAAAGGCGTCCAAGATAATGTCTCGCTTGGAAGAGTCCAGCAGTATTACGGTACGCATGTGAGGATGCGATGCTCGTAGTTCCTTCAGAATTTCGAACGCGCGGAGCGGTTCTTCGTCCAGGTTGGAACTGATTAGCAGAACATCGGCTCGATGTGCGGCGGCGGCCGCGATCAAACCGTGGGAATCAGAATCCGCGCTGATCACGTCCAATGCGTGGTCCCGCTTCAGCGCGTCTGCCAGCAGCTGAGTGTGGATCCGGGTGTTATCGGCAACCAGTACCCGAATCTTTTCTTCCCTCGCACGTTGCGTATCCATACGTTTCTCCAGCGACACCATTCGAATGGGTTCCGAATCTGGAACCGAATTAGCTAAATGTCACAATCGAAACAAGCTTTCCTGGGTACCGGGGGTTTCCCACAGGCGCGGGGGGAAGCGAACTTGTTTTGTTCGGGGGAGGTCCGAAAAATACAGGTTCAAAGACGTCGTCTATATAAAGGATGTCGATGGACATGACGGACGCCAGCGACAACGAAGGGAGTCTACCGTAGTTATTCTCGGAATGCAAGCAAAAGGTCGCAAGCGCTTGCACTGGTTGCAACGGACTGCAACTCCTCAAACCAACCCGCTCTTCCTTTTGACCGATTCAGGTCGAAGTTTGGGCTCCAGAATATCATTCTGTGTGGCCAGAATATCATCTATACGCTTTAGAATCAGATAGATCGCTTTCCGCGCGACCGATCTTGCAGAACCACCGCCGCGGAAGACGGATGCCAACCCTCCTTGGCCGTCCAGCTGTCACACCTCTCTACCAAGTGAGAAGTGCTTCTCTAAGCGTACTGTCCGTTCACGCCGAGAATCTAAACCCTGTGCGACCTGAGAAGTCCGTCGCTGAGAGCGTGTACCTCTTGCAGCAGACTGCACACGATTGTAGTCTACGTTCACTTTCGGGCAACAACTCAAAAGCTGAGTTCCCATCCCCCAATGCCCGGTAAGCGAAAGTGTCTAACTGTCAGCGGGCCATGTTTTGAAATGCAATCCGAGTGCTAGCGCTATACCAGGAAGTGTAGCGCAGGGGAATCTGTAGTTCCCACAACCGTTGCGCATTCTGGCTTGCCGCAAGCTTCATTTGTAAATAATGTAGATTCACTTACTAGCAATTAATCCTTCCCCTGGAATCTTAAGAAGTTTCCCCCGGTTAATAAGGCGTAAGACTCTTTGTTTTTCGTGAGCTATTTCCTTAGGCATAGAGGTCACATTGTGACTCAGAGGGCGAAGCTATGAGTACCGGCAACCAGTCGTGGGAGTCCTCAAGTACGTCACCAATCGTGTCACCTGGCCTTGAAAACTGGTATGCGGTGCACACCCGCGCCCGTCACGAAAGAGTTATCGCGCATCGGCTACGCGACGTAGGCGTGAACACCTTCTTGCCACTGGTCACCGAGGTGCATCGCTGGAGCGACCGCCGGAAATCCGTAGAGCTGCCACTTTTTGGTTGTTACGTGTTTGTGAAGCTTTGCCCCACGGGTGAAGAAAGGTTGCGGGTGCTGCGCATCGACGGCGTGCTCAAGTTTGTCGGCGCTCGCGGATTGGGAACTCCCATTGCCGAATCGCAAATCGAGGCGGTTCGAACCCTGATCGGGCAGCAAATACCCTGGAGTGCGCATCCTTTTCTTCAAATCGGGCAGCGGGTACGAGTCCGTGGCGGTGCGCTCGATGGCGTCGAAGGGATTCTGCTGGCTCGCAATGACGACAGCACATTGGTGGTCTCAATCGACGCAATTCAGAGATCCCTAGCCGTCCGCATTCAGGGATACGACGTCGAACCTGTCTAGAATTTTTATATCCCCTTTTGCCCGGTGTCTCCAAGATGAACTCTAATCCAATCACGGAAAGCGCCATTCACGCGGTGCGCCTGCTGGTCGTCAGCAAAGAGCCCACCTTCGTTCGTTCGCTCTGGTCTATCGGGGAAGCTAACTCCTGGCAAATGGAGACGGTGGGCAGCGGTTGGGAAGCAATGGAGTTTGTGCAGGAAGGATTTACTCCGGATCTGCTTCTGCTCGATTTGCCACGCGGGGATGGAGACAGCCTGCACATCTTGCGCTGGCTGCGAAGATTGCGTCCCGATTTGCCCATCATCTTGCTTTCTTACCCTGACGATGCGGGACGAAAGAATGAAGCCATTCGCCTGGGTGCCCAGGATTTTCTGATCAGGCCGGTCGACAGCGAGCACCTGGAGACCGTGATTCGAGGCCAACTCAACTCACGGATTGATGGCATCGAGATGGAACTCGCGAGTGAAGACATCGAGCAGGTCAGCGACGATGCATTCTTTGTAGGCGCAAGTCCGATCATGCGCAAGCTGCGGGCACAAGCAGAATTGCTGGCGCAAGCGAGTGTCCCCGTACTAATACTGGGAGAGCAGGGCAGTGGCAAAGACACGGCCGCCCGTCTGATTCACAAACTGTCGGTCCGGTCCGGATTCAAATTCCTGAAGGTAAATTGCGCGGCACTGCCTGGCGATCTGCTCGAAACCGAGCTCTTCGGATACGAGCGAAGTGATTCGGGGGCAGTACGATCCAAGCCCGGCAAACTCGAACTTTGCGCACAAGGGACAGTCCTGCTGGACGAAATCACCGAGATGCCGTCCAGCGTCCAGAGCAAGCTGCTGCAGGTATTGCAGAGCAAGCAATTCTACCGACCAGGCAGCGGCGCCGTAGTCGACGTCGATGTCCGAATTCTGGCCGCAACTAGCGCCAACATAGAGCGTGCTCTCTCGGAAAAGAAACTGCGGGAAGACCTTTATTACCGCCTGAGTGCCTTCACGGTTCAGGCGCCGCCGTTGCGTCAGCGCAAAGACGAGATTCCACTCCTGCTACGCCATTTCATGCACCATCTCGCGAAGCACTATGGCCTGCCTCCCCGAACTTTTTCGCCTGTCGTGCTCGATGCCTGCCATGCCTATTCCTGGCCAGGCAATCTGCGCGAGCTTGAGGGGTTCGTGAAACGCTACCTGGTGATGGGAGACAAAGAGCTATACTCCGGTGCCCAGAAGTTGGAAAATGCATCTGAGCACGTCAGCCCAGCGCAGAGTTCTCACCGCACCGTGCTTGACCTGGACGGGAACGAAAAGGGAAACGGAAACGGAAACGGAAACGGAAACGGTGTGCATCCTTCCAGTCTCAACTCACTGAAGTCACTCGTGCAGAGCGTTCGGAGCGAAGCGGAAAGAACCGCAATTGCCACAGCTCTCGACAAAACCGGCTGGAACCGAAAAGCCGCGGCGAAGTTGCTGATGGTCAGCTATCGAACCTTGCTCTACAAGATCGAGCAATATCATATGAACTCCTCAGAGGCCCCTCCGTCGGCGTACCCCGAAAACGGCACCAGGGGCAACTTGAAGCGGATTTAGCCGTCAGATGAGGACACGCGCGTTACAATTGCTCAGTTTGGAGCAAACCATGACAATCACAACGAGGAAGATGTGCTGGCAGCGAGCAATGATGTTCGTTATCTGCATGTTGATCTCTGGTTGCCTAGCTGCGCAAACTGCACTAGCGAGAAGCGCAAACGGGACAAAACCTGAGGCGCAGACGGCTGCACCCGACCCCAGTCCTAGCGCTTCTGCAGTCCCGGGCCACGACGCTACCTATATCATCGGCGCCGACGACGTATTATCGGTCAACGTTTGGAAAGAGCCTGAAGTATCCCGCACGGTTCCAGTTCGCTCGGATGGGAAAATATCGCTGCCTTTAGCCGGTGAAGTGCAGGCGAGCGGGGAGACTCCCCTCCAATTAGAAAAGATTCTGGCCGGCAAACTGCAAAGTTTCATCTCCGAGCCTGAAGTCACGGTCATCGTTTCGCAAATCAATAGCCAGAAATTCAACATCCTTGGTCAGGTCAACAAGTCTGGAACGTTCCCGTTGACAAGCTCTCTGACGGTGTTGGATGCGATTGCTCTCGCGGGCGGTTTCAAGGATTTTGCCAAGCAAAAATCCATCTACATCCTCCGCAAGAACCCCAATGGCGGAGAGTTGCGCTTGCCCTTTAACTACAAAGAGGTCATCAAGGGCAAAAACATGGAACAGAACATAAGAGTGCAGCCGGGCGACACCATCGTAGTCCCGTGACGTTACGCATGCGAATCCTAGTTTTCGTCGGCATCATTTTGTTGGCTGCGTGTCCCCTCTGGGCGCAGGGCGGCGCCGAAGCAGCGGCGACCGGCACTGGCAGTGGCGGAGGAGGAGCCATGGTGACACCAGCTCCGGTGAGCGGAGAAGGATACTCGATGGGATTTACCTCAGAAACTCGCTCGAATTACCTGCGCGGAGGATTAGTTTTCAGCACCGCCTATCAGTCCGACGTGACGACCGGGAGCAATGGCCAGCCGATAAGCGACCTCACCTATACGATATCGCCTACCATCTCGTTGGACCAGACCCGATCACGACTGCATTGGGTTTTCACCTACAGTCCCGGGGTTACCTTCTATCAGAAGACAACCTCGCTTAATCAGGCCAATCAGAATCTGGGGGTGAATCTTAGCTATCGTCTCAGTCCACATGTGACGTTGAGCCTGCGAGATACCTTTCAGCAAACTTCTACCGTTCTCAATCAGCCGAATACTGACCTTCAGCAGCCGGTGTCCGGTGGCGTATCTGTTCCCAACTACTCTGTGATAGCGCCGAACGCCGAAGTATTCACAAATACCGCGAACGCCACCCTCACCTACCAGTTCGCCGCTAACGCGATGGTCGGAGCAAGCGGAACCTTCGGGAATCTGTACTACCCGAACCAGTCACAGGTTTCCGGACTCTCCAACTCGAGTTCGAAGGCGGGTTCCGCGTTCTATACGCACCGCCTGTCAAAAATGCACTATATCGGGCTTACCTATCAATACCAGGTGTTCTCGGCGAGTGGGACCGGGGTGCAGAGCGAAACTCACGCCCAGAGCATATTCGGTTTTTATAGCCTCTACTTCAAGCCGACAATGTCCGTATCATTCTTCGGCGGTCCGCAATACTCCAGCACGCAGCAGCTCGGGGTGCCTTCATCGCAGGGGTGGTCGCCAGGGGGCGGCGTCAGCTTCGGATGGCAGGGAAAACTGACCAGCTTTGCGGCCAGCTACTCACAAACCATCAACGACGGTGGGGGCCTGGGCGGCGCCGTACATGCGTCTAGTATCAACGGCTCGTTACACCGGCAACTCACGCGTAAATTGAGTGGCAGTATCGGAGCGAATTATTCGAACAATAGCGTTCTGAATGCGTCGCCCACGTTTAACACCGGTGGTCATACAATCTCGGGAAACGCATCGGTGCAGCGCCAGGTAGGCCAACGTCTTAATCTCCAGCTGCAATACACACGTGTGCACCAGAGCTACAGCGACGTTGCAGTGATATCGGCCATCCCTGACCAAAATCGTGTGGCGGTTAACATCTCGTATCAGTTTGTCAGGCCGCTGGGAAGGTAGCTTGGAAGGGCATTTATGGTGGATGAGCTAGAAGAGAAACCGGGAGAAGGCCTCAACCTGCAGCAGTACTTCGACGTAATCCGTCGTCGGCACATGTACTTCTTAATACCCTTCTTCGTAGGGTGGCTAGTGGTGTGGAGCGCGAGTTGGGTGTTGCCTTCACGTTATAAGTCAGGAACTCTGATCTTGGTCGAGCAGCCGAGCATGCCAAAGGATTACGTGACGCCGAACATATCGGACGATCTGCAATCACGGTTGGCCAGCATAACCCAGCAAATTCTCAGCCGCACGCGGCTCTTGCATATCATTCAAGAGCTCAACCTATATCCCGACAAACGCGGCCACGTGAATGACGACGAACTGGTCGAAAGTATGCGCAAGGATATCGACATCGAGCTGGTAAAGGATGTGTACGGGCATATAACCTCATTCAACATCTTTTATTCTTCTCACGATCCACACGTCGCCCAGCAGGTGACTGGACAACTGACCAATCTGTTCATCAGTGAGAATCTGGAGTTGCGACAACAAAAATCCGAGGACACCACCAAATTCCTCGAGCAACAACTGGAAGCCGCGCGGCAGAACTTGGCCGAACAGGAAGAGAAAGTCCGGATCTATAAAGATCAGCATCTCGGAGAGTTACCGTCCCAATTGAACAGCAATGTACAAATCCTGTCCGGACTTCAGTCCCAACTGCAGAGTGAAGAAGACGGCCTCAATGCCGACAGGCAGCAGAACGCATACTTGCAGTCGATGCTGGAACAATCCCGTGCGATGGAGAGAACATCCAAGAGCGGAGACAGCACACCAGTGGGCATACCAGCCTTGGACCTGGAGCTCGAAAAGCTTAGGGCACAACTCGCTGATCTCAGCTCCCATTACACCGACCGTCATCCCGACGTTCGCAAACTGAAAGACCAGATTGCGAAGACGGAAAAAATGCGGGAACAGGCCATGGCCAACTTGAAAGCGGGCGCGACCGCCACCTCGGGTACCAGCAATCAACCCGCGTCTACGGAGGACGACCCCGGTAACACAGGTGGCCCTGCAACGGTTCAACTTCAGGGTCAATTGAAATCCAATCAAATCGACATGGCGAACAAGGAGCACGAGATCGCAGCCCTCAAAGCGAAGATGGATGATTACCAGAGGCGCTTGAACGATGAGCCCGCACGCGAACAGCAATTTGCAGACCTCACCCGAGGCTACGAACAATCCAAGGCGAACTATGACGAGCTTCTAAGAAAGAAGAACTCTTCGCAAATGGCCACGAGCATGGAATTGTTGCAGCAGGGCGAACACTTCCAGATGATCGATCCTCCCAGCCTACCGGCAAAGCCTGATTTTCCCAATCGCCTTAAGTTTTGCGGTATCGGACTCGGAATCGGAATCGCGTTAGGTGGTGCCCTTGCGGGTGGAATGGAGATTCTGGACGACCGCCTCTACAATGAGAAAGCTCTTAAGGAAATCCTATCGATGAGCGTGATTTCAGAGATCCCGGCGATCACAGGTCCAGACGAGGAAAGAAAGCAAGAGAGGAAACTTTGGGTAAGCTGGGTAGCGGCAGGACTAGTTTTTGCGACTGTCCTGGCGGGTTCGGCTATAAGCTTTTTCCGAGGGTAATGTTGGTAGTCAATGTACAAAGCATTCTACAATCTGAAGCGTAATCCTTTCGAGATCACTCCGGATCCGTTTTTCCTTTTTCCCACCCGGAGGCACAACGAGGCCCTGGCAGCACTGTACTACGGTGTTCGACGTCACAAGGGTTTCGTGGTCATGACCGGAGAAGTCGGTACTGGTAAAACGCTGTTGGTGCGCTGTCTGCTGCAATTACTGAATCAGAGCGATGTTGCCTACGCTTATGTTTTCAATAGCCGGCTTTCGCCCGTCGAATTCCTGCAGTATGTTGCCGGAGATTTCGGGCTCAACGTAGCTGGCAAGAACAAGAGCGAGCTTCTGCTGGTGCTGAGCAACTACGTTATTTCGCGCCATCAGAAGAAACTCACCACCGTGCTGGTTGTGGACGAGGCGCACCATGTTTCGGCAGAAGTGCTCGAAGAAATACGTCTCTTGACGAACCTCGAGACGACGAGCGAAAAGCTGCTCCAGATCTTGCTGGTCGGGCAGCCTGAGTTAGATGAAAAGCTTGACTCCATCGAGTTGCGGCAGTTGAAGCAGAGAATTGCCCTGCGCTCGCAGCTTCAGCCTTTGAGTCTGGATGAGACAACCGGTTACATACAGCGTCGCCTGCAGCTTGCCGGAGCAAATTCCAATGCCGCCGTGCTTTTTCCGGCCGACACAATCGTAAGGGTGCACCGACATTCGCGGGGGATCCCGCGTCTGATCAATACCGTCTGCGAAAACGCCCTGATTACGGCATACGCCAGGCAATCCCGGAGCGTGACGCCAGACATTATTGAGGACATCGCCTCAGACTTCCGCCTCGGTGTAGTGCATCAACCCAAGATGGAAGCCCCTAACGGTAACGAGGAAGGCGACGCACGACGGGCAGCGAAGACCCTGCTCCTCCTCCACGACTACTTGCAGAAACTGCAATCGAGCCAGGGAGAACCGCGGGCAGCCGCAGCCACCGGAGCCATTAAACATGAGCCGTATATTTGAAGCGTTACAAAGGTCCGAGTCGGAGCGGTCAGGCACACCGTTAGCGCCTCCGGCACTTGCAACAGAGCTTTTGGAGGTGGTCGAGCGCGAAGCCGGCGCTCGTGCTCCCAAGAACCTTCCTGCGACCGAGTTCGCTCCTCCGGACCTGACTGAAGTTCCCCAGGACTTTGCAGACAACGAATTCGCTCAGAATGACTTGAGTCGGTTCCAGTCGCTGCCAGTGTCCCTGCCACAGGACAGCAAGCTTGTGTGCCTTACTGCCCCGGAAAGTCTCGGCGCGGAGAAATTTCGCTTTCTGGGCGTGCGTTTGAGGCAGCTACAGCATACCCGACCGCTCAAGAAGTTGTTGATTACCAGCACGATTCCTGAGGAAGGGAAGAGCACGGTGTCGGCAAATCTGGCAACTATTTTGGCCAGGAAGCAGCAACCTAAAATCTTGCTGTTGGACGGCGATTTGAGACGTCCGTCGTTATCCAAGCAGTTTGGGTTGGGCAAGCTTCCCGGTCTCAGCGAGTGGTTGAATGGCGAGTCCCGTCCGATCGAGCACATTTACCGCCTTGAAGGCCCAAACTTGTGGTTTCTGCCGGCTGGCCGACCACCGGAGAACCCCCTCGAACTAATGCAGTCAGGAAGACTCTCAAGACTCATGGAACAGCTCGCAGCCTGGTTTGACTGGATCATTATCGATTCTCCCCCCGTACTGCCTCTGGCCGATACCAGCGTTTGGGCACGGTTGGCGGACGGTATTCTTCTGGTAACGAGAGAAGGAACGACCAAGAGGCGACAGCTGCAGAGCGGTCTACAGGCGCTTGAACAATCGAAGTTGCTCGGTGCGGTTGTCAACTCTTCTGCAAGCACTGACCATACTAACTATTACTATCGCTACGGTCCGTCGTCCGGGCAGCATGCCGACGGTCCCAAACAGTAACCGGTTTCGAGTAGATCACTAATCCCCCAATTCCCAGTTCTGTACTCCCCCACAGATACCACAAAGAGAAGCACTTCAGGGTAGGTCATTTATTCCTGCGCCCGACAAGAGGAGCAGGAAGAGGAGAGGGAGTCGTGAATATACGGCGCTCAGGCGGTATAGCAAATCTGGAGACTCTTCCGGCAGAGGTCCTGCCGGGTGAGGAACGCGGCATTTTGAATGAGGGAGCCTTTCACAGGATGATTTCGCTTGAGCGAAAGAGGACAGAGCGCTCGCGAAAACCATTTCTGCTGATGCTCCTGAAGATGGGGCACAATCTGCAATCGGATAAGAACGGGAAGCCCCTGGCAAAGATTCTCGCGACACTTTCCCTGTCGACGCGAGAGACAGACGTTATCGGTTGGCACAAGAACAACTCCGAGGTAGGCGTGCTGTTCACGGAATTTGGATTAGACGATCGCAGCACGATTCTGAGCACCATGATGACCAGGGTCAGTGACACGTTTCGCCAGAATCTGAACGCGCAACAATTTGACCAAATCAGCATCTCGTTTCAGTTATATCCAGAAGAATGGAATCACGATATCACGCAGAGGCCAAGCAATCCGAATCTGTATCCGGACCTGACACGCCGAGATAATGCGAAGAAGTTTTTCTGCACGATCAAGCGCATCATGGACGTGGTCGGTAGCGCTCTCGCCTTGTTGCTTTTCGCGCCTGTTTTCCTTGCCCTTGCCATCGCCATCAAGCTGACATCGAAGGGGCCAGTGTTCTTTCGGCAGAAACGAGTCGGGCAATATGGCGAACAGTTTGTCTTTCTTAAGTTCAGGTCAATGTACGACAAGAATGACGACAGGGTTCACAAGGAATATACGAAGGAATTGATAACCGGCAGCGCTCATAGCCAGCCAGGGAACGGCAACGGCAGCGGCGTTTACAAACTGACGAAGGATTCCAGAATTACATGCATCGGCGGTTTCTTGCGACGGACCAGTCTTGACGAACTGCCGCAGTTTATCAACGTCCTCAAAGGCGAGATGTCTCTGGTTGGGCCGCGCCCCGCCATCGCCTACGAAGTACAGGAATACGACATTTGGCATCGCCGTCGGGTGCTGGAAGCCAAGCCCGGAATTACCGGACTGTGGCAGGTGAACGGACGAAGCCGCATTAAATTCGACGACATGGTTCGCCTGGATTTGCGATACGCCAAAACCTGGTCGCCCTGGATGGACCTAAAGATCCTTATGCGTACTCCAGTCGCAGTCGTGTTCGGTGACGGCGCGTACTGACAAGAAACTCCCCCTTTGCTTATGTCAACCGTTCTAAATCCCACCAGCCAATACGTTGAGCTGGCCTCGAATGAACCTATGCAAAAGGGGAGTGGTGAGACTGTGGTCAAATTCGGCGTAGTCGGATATGGATATTGGGGCCCGAACGTGGTCAGGAACCTCGACCAGTTGGATGGCTCCGAGGTATGGGCAGTTTGCGACAAGAGCCCGACGGCACGCAAGCGACTTCATAAGACTTACCCGCAGATCAAAGTTGTCTCGGAAACCGCTGACCTCATGTCCTCTACCGAGATCGATGCGATCGCAATCGTAACACCAGTATGGACCCACTATGAACTCACCAAGGCTGCCCTGGAAAATGGCAAACATGTGTTTGTGGAAAAGCCATTTACCAGCGATTCAGCCCAGGCGGAAGAGCTCATCAATCTCGCGGCAAAAAAGAATCTGAAGATTATGGTGGATCACACCTTCCTCTTTACTGGGGCGGTAAAAAAGATCGGCCAACTGCTTGAGGAAGGTGCGCTCGGGAAGATCTACTATTATGATTCGACACGCGTCAATCTCGGCCTATTCCAGCACGATGTGAACGTGATCTGGGATCTCGCTCCTCACGATCTTTCGATTATCGATCATCTGATCAAAGAGACTCCTGAAGCGGTCTCTGCCACGGGCCAAACTCATCTCAATGGTCATGAGGACGTAGCCTTTATCACCGTTTACTTCCCCAACAAGATTATTGCCCACATTAACGTCAACTGGCTGTCACCCGTTAAGGTTCGCACCACGCTCATCGGCGGCGAAAAGAAAATGTTGGTGTGGAATGATCTCGAAGCCGACGAAAAGATCAAGGTCTACGACAAAGGCGTGCACATCACGAGCCGGGAAGGTCTTTACAGCCTGCTAGTGAACTACCGCTCGGGAGACATGTGGGCGCCGCAATTGGAGCAGATCGAGGCGCTGAAACAGGAACTCGCATACTTTGTCGATTGCATCTCGAACAATCACGCGCCTTTTAACGATGGCGCCGCCGGCCTCCGTGTGGTCAAGCTCCTGGAGGCCGCCAATCAATCTGTCAGAAAAAGAGGAGCCTTGGTTCACCTCTGAACCCCCTCGCACTCCTGCCACTTCGCTTAATGGCCCGGGTGAGCTGACGGGCTGCCATTTGTGCCAAAGAATAAAACTACAAGGAGAAATAAGTCGATCATGGATCAGTATGTCTGTATAGCTGATGACGTAAAGCTGGGGCGCAATGTGAAGCTCTCTCGGTTCATCAATCTGTACGGATGCGAAATTGGCGACGAGACAAAGATCGGTGCCTTCGTTGAAATCCAAAAGAAAGCTAGCGTCGGCAAATGCTGCAAGATTTCGAGCCACACATTCATTTGTGAGGGTGTCGCGATCGAAGACAACGTCTTCATAGGCCACGGGGTAATGTTCATCAATGACAGCTACCCGCGGGCAACCGCTGCCGATGGAAAGCTGCAGACCGAAGCCGACTGGAAAGTCGAGCGAACGGTAATCCAAATGGGTGCCTCGATCGGTTCAGGCGCGACTATCCTTTCGAACGTCACCATCGGCGAAAACGCCATTGTCGGGGCCGGCAGCGTCGTCACCAAAGATGTCCCACCCAACAGCATTGTCGCAGGAAATCCAGCAAGAGTTTTGCGCTATATCGAGCAGACCTTGGAGGTCATAAAGTGAGCATTTCTAATAACTCAAACAGCATTCCTTTCCTTGATCTGGTTACTCCTCACGTTGAGATGGAGCAGGAGCTTACCGCTATCTTCCGCCGGGTCCTGCACACCGCCGGTTTTATCGGCGGTCCCATGGTGGACGAATTCGAGAAAGCATTTGCCGCGTTCTGCGGTACGAGCCATTCGATCGCCATCAGCAGCGGAACCGATGCCTTACGCTTTGCAATCATGGCGTGTGGCGTGAAGGCTGGTGACGTGGTCGTGACCGTACCCCACACCTTCATCGCCACCACCGAGGCGATTTCACAAGCCGGAGCCCTCCCGGAATTCGTAGATATCGATGAACGCACCTACAACATGGATCCGGAGAAGCTTCGCGAGTATTTAGAGCGGCACTGCACACCCGACAAGTCGGGCAAACTCATCAGCTGCCGCAGTGGCCGACCCGTCACTGCCATTGTTCCCGTTCACCTCTACGGACAGACTGCCGACATGGATGCGATCCTGGAGCTGGCGACGCGTTTTGGTTTGATTGTGATTGAAGATGCTTGCCAGGCACATGGGGCGGAGTACTTTTCCCGCAAGCAAAATCGATGGATGAAGGCTGGTTCGATGGGCCGGGCGGCAGCATTCAGCTTCTATCCGGGCAAGAATTTGGGCGCTTGTGGCGAGGCCGGCGCAGTGACCACCAACGATGCTGGCATCGCGAAAACGATCAACATGCTTCGCGACCACGGCCAGGCACAAAAGTATCATCACGATATGGAGGGCTACAACGGCAGGCTGGACGCGATTCAGGCGGGTCTGCTGCATGCGAAACTCGTTCATCTGGCAAAGTGGAACGCTCAGCGCCGGGAACGCGCCGCTGAATACAATCGCCTCTTGGCTGCGACTGACGAGGCGGTCATTCTTCCGTTCGAGCCTTCCTGGTCACGAGCCATTTATCACCTGTATGTGATCCGCGCCGAGGACCGTGATGGAATGATGAACCACCTGAAGAAAGCCGGAATTGGTACCGGAATTCACTATCCGATTCCGTTGCACCGACAGAAAGCTTATGGATACATACAGTATCGCCTCGGAGATTTCCCTGTGACAGAAAAAGCTGCCGCCGAGATTGTTTCCTTGCCAATGTTTCCGCAATTGACCGCTGTACAGCAAGCCAAAGTCGTGGACGAGATCCTCAGCTTTACTTCTAGTTCGAATCGCAAACCAGCCGAGGCGGAAGCTTCGTCGTTGGCCGCGGCCGATCGGACAGCATAGGCCAATCTGTGCATCAATTTCCCACAATAAAATTGAAATAAGGACAGGAGAAAATGAAGATTTCCGTCATCGGTGCGGGGTATGTGGGTCTCACAACAGCGGCTTGCTTAGCGCAAATCGGGCATGACGTCTTCTGCAGTGAAAGCGACGTCGAAAAGCTCTCTAAACTGCAGAATGGCGTCATGCCGCTTTTTGAGCCCTATCTCGAGGACGTTATCAAGGGCGTTCGAAAAGCGGGCCGATTGCATTTTGGATCCACGGAAGAAGGTATTGTTTGGGGAGACGTAATCTTCATTTGCGTGGGAACGCCGCCGCTGGCCAACGGTGATGCGGACCTTTCTGCCATTGAGGGTGTCGCTCGAGTGATCGCAAAGCGTGCCACGGGATATCGGCTGGTCATTGAGAAAAGCACCGTGCCGGTTCAGACTGGCGCACGGCTGCGCAAGCACCTGTCAGTGCATAGCACAAACGGATTGAGATATGACGTGGCATCAAATCCGGAGTTCTTGCGGGAAGGAACCTCCGTCGAAGATTTCCTACATCCCGACCGGATCGTTATTGGGGTTGATTCACCGCGTGCGACTGAGCTCCTGCGTGAGATCTATGAACCAATCGTTACACAGACGTTCACCTGTCCGGTCCACTCGAATTGTGCGAAACGCAAGGAACCTGTTTTCTTAGCCACCGACACCGGTTCAGCGGAACTGATCAAACATGCTTCGAACTCTTTCCTGGCGATGAAGATTTCCTTCATCAACATGGTAGCCAACCTGTGCGAGGCAGTAGGAGCTGATGTTTCCAAGGTCGCCCAGGGGATGGGACTCGATCCCCGAATCGGTCCTGCTTTCTTGAATCCAGGAATTGGTTTTGGAGGCTTCTGTTTTCCGAAGGACGTGCAGGCGTTTATCAGAATTGCTGAGAAATCGGGCTGTGATTTCTCTCTCTTGAAAGAAGTGGAGAAGATCAACCAACGCCGGGTAAAATATTTCCTCGAAAAGATTCGAAAGGAACTCTGGGTTGTGCGCGGTAAGAAAATCGCGGTTTGGGGTTTGGCCTTCAAGCCCAATACTGACGACGTGCGCTTCGCGCCCTCGATCGCGTTAGTGAAGTCACTAGTGGTTGAAGGTGCGCACGTGAGAGCCTATGATCCGGAAGCTATGGAAAAAGCCAAGTCGGCGCTTCCTAATATCACTTACTGTTCGAATCCGTACGAAGCCGCTGAAGGCGCGGATGCCATCGTCATCGTCACGGAATGGGACGAATTCGTTCAGTTAGATTGGGATCGATTGCTTGCAACCGTCGAGCAGCCGTTAATCGTTGACGGCAGGAATGTCTTCGCTCCGGAGGAGATCAGCCGAAAGGGTTTCCGGTATGTCAGCATAGGACGCGTCGATGCATCACCGTGCCAACCTGCGATTGGCGAGAAGATAGATTCATCCTCACCACTCGCCGGCGATCGCGTTCGCGAAGTTTCGGCCTGACCCGACAGCGCAGCAACGAATCATCTGAAAGCTAAGAAATGTCCAGTCCAGCGGCCTCGCTTAATCCCCAATCCTTACACGTAGCAGTCCCGTCAGCACGCAAGAAGATCTGGGTGGATTTGGATAATTCTCCCCACGTTCCTTTCTTTCGTCCGATTATCGACGAACTCAGAAAGCGAAATTATGACGTGTTGGTCACCGCCCGGGACGCATACCAGGTGCGAGAACTCCTTGAATTTTACGGAGTGTCGGCAAGGCTTATCGGAAGGCATTACGGCAAACACAAAGTCTTGAAAGGAATCGGAACGTGCTGGCGTGCGCTGGCCGTAACGGCCGGCGTCCGGAACGAAAAAATTGACCTTGCGATTACTCACGGTTCGCGCGCATGCGTAATAGCCTGTGCCCTGCTGGGAATCCCCGACATCCTGTTGTTTGATTATGAGTTCGCTGCGAAGATCCCAGGCATCAAACCAACCTGGCTCATGGCGCCCGGAGTGATCGCGGACCGTCACAAGGGAAACGGCGCCCAAATCATCAATTACCCGGGCATCAAAGAAGATGTTTATCTCTCAAGATTTTGCCCTGACTACGGGTTGAAAGGGCGTCTCGGGATTCCGCCTGACGATTTGCTTGTGATGGTGCGCCCTCCGGCAACCGAAGCTCACTACCACAACCCAGAAAGCGAAGAGTTGCTGAAAGCGGCTATCGATAGATTTGTATCCACTCCGGGCACAAGAATCCTTCTCCTCCCACGAAATAAGAGGCAGGAAGCCGATTTGCGATCGGCTTGGGCTGGCGCAATTGCTTCGAGGCAGATTCTGATTCCGGACCATGTCGAAGATGGGCTAAATCTGATCTGGAACTCCGACCTCGTGATCAGTGGGGGCGGAACGATGAATCGTGAAGCAGCTGCGTTAGGAGTTTCGGTCTACAGCATTTTCCGCGGGAAAATTGGTGCGGTCGACGCCTACCTTGCCGCCCAAGGACGTCTGGTTCTGCTTGAAACCGTCTCGGATGTCAGAACGAAGATCACAATCGCGCGCCGGGATCCACATAAACAACGTCTCAACGGAGAAAATAGCCCGGCACTCGACACCATAGTTCGGAACATTATCTCGATTGTCGAATCTGAGATCGCGACATCTCCATCATCCCATAGTTGAATCACTTTCGATTTTGGGACGGGGCAACCCGCTTTGAATACCCTCCTAAAATTTCCTAAGAGAAAGCCATCACGAGAAATGACAAACAGCGTAGCTGCTTTGGGCACTGAGACACGCGTTGCCCAATTGATGGAATTGGCAATCCGTGGTCTCCAAGCGATGTACGACAAAGAGCAAAGGCTGTTCTGCCATCGCCTGAAACGGACTCCCTCCGGAAATATTAAGGAAGGCATCTCCCAGCGGTACACAGTCATGACGCTATTGGGGCTGTTGCGTGCAGAAGCTGCGGGATACCGGTCTCCTGTCGACATTTATGCCACTATCGATGCGTTATACAGAAATACGGAATGGGTCGATAACATTGGGGATCTCGGCCTTTTACTCTGGCTCTCGTCGGTGTCTTCACGGAAGTTGGACAGTTTCTACGCGACATTCGATTTAGAGAACGCTCTGCGCAATTATTCGGACGCTCGAAAGCGGCTGACCATGGAATTGGCGTGGTTTTTGACAGGAATTACTTGCGCCAGACGAGCAGAACAAAAACAGCCAACGTATCTCGAGCCGTTGGCGCGGCAAACTTACACGCTATTGCAGTCGAACCAGGGCAAGGACGGACTCTTTGGACACATGGGCAGGTGGAGGTCGTTGGCAGGAGCGCTACGCGGCCATGTGGGCAGTTTTGCCGATCAGGTATACCCTATTTGCGCGATGGCGCAGTTTGGACAAGTTTTTGGGATGGAAGAGGCATCGCAGAATGCGCTCCGCTGCGCCAGCGCGATTTGCAGACTACAAGGTCCTTTAGGCCAATGGTGGTGGCATTATGATTCGCTGACCGGTCGCGTCGTCGAGTGCTATCCAGTGTATTCGGTGCATCAGCACGCCATGGCGCCCATGGCATTGTTTGCGGCACAAGATGCATGCAGCGCCGACTTCCGCGAACAAATTTACAAAGGCCTGGAGTGGATCGGAGGGGCAAACGAATTGCGACAGGATCTCGAGGATAAGTCTGCCAGCGTGATCTGGAGGTGCATCAGCCCGCAGACATCAACGTTTCTTTTCGGCCGCGTTTCTGTCTTGATGGGACAGGAGAGGACAACCGAAACATTGCGCATCCTGCACGAGTGTCGCCCGTACGAATTGGGATGGCTTCTGTACGCCTTTGGGGGCCGCGAATCCAAGGTGATGCAGTCGTGAGCTGGCTAGCACACTCCAATGTAGTGGTTCCTATCCTTGGGTTGGCAAATGCAGATGAAGGCGGGTTGTGGTCGGCATGACCGTCTACAAGATTGATCCCATAAAGGACCGCCGATGGGCGGAATTTCTGCATAAACATCCTGCGGCTTCTGTATTTCACACGCCAGGCTGGCTGGAAGCCTTACAGCGCACCTACGGCTACGAACCTGTCGTTTTCACAACCTCACCACCAGGAAGTCAACTCGCGAACGGTCTTCCTTTCTGCCGTATCAACACCTGGTTCACCGGTCGCAGACTGGTGGCGCTTCCATTCTCAGATCACTGCACGCCGCTCGTGGAGAATTCAGCGGAGTTGACGTGCTTGTTGACCTTCTGCGAGGAGGAGCTAGAGAACGAGAAATGGAATTACATCG
Organism: uncultured Acidobacteriota bacterium; assembly: GCA_963837015.1. GTDB lineage: Bacteria > Acidobacteriota > Terriglobia > Terriglobales > Acidobacteriaceae > JABDBE01. The sequence continues at coordinate 39,702 of CAWIMI010000005.1, forward strand.
AAATCCGGAGTCGAGAGTTACAGTCACCGGTCTCGGCGGGGTTTGAGAAACATAAGGCTTTTTGCTTTCACACGCTGGATGTTCGTCCGAGTTTGGATGAGCTTTTCGACGGTCTTCATAAGGACTGCGTACAAAGAAAAATTCAGCGGGCTGAGCGAGAGGGTTTGATCTACGAGGAGGGAAGGGAAGACTTATTATTGCGAAAGTTCTACCATCTGCTCCTAATAACACGCCGAAGGCATGGATTGGCGCCACAACCAATGCGATGGTTTATGAACCTGATTGCATGCTTGGGAGACGGAGTCAAGATTCGGGTGGCTTCTAAAGATGGCCGTCCCCTCGCGAGCATTCTTACGCTGCGCTACAAACAGGCGCTGGTTTACAAGTATGGTTGCTCAGACGACCAATTCAACAATCTGGGCGGAACACAGCTTTTGATGTGGAAAGCGATTCAGGAAGCCAAGAACGATCAACTTGATGAATTTGATATGGGCCGCTCCGATTGCGACAATCCTGGGTTGATTGCGTTCAAGGATCGTTGGGGTGCTGCTCGGTCAACGTTGATCTACCTGCGATATCCCTCGCCACGCCCGCACATCAGTGGAGCCATGCAGGGTAACATTGCCAAGTATGTCCTGGCTCACACACCGGACAGTTTGCTGGCTGCGACGGGAAGCATGCTCTACAAATACATGGGTTAACGCGCCTGGACTGAACGGCGCTCATTTCTAATTATTATCATGGCTCAAGACGTCAAGTACGTGATTATCACTCCGGTGCGCGATGAAGAAAAGCATATCGAAGCGACTATCGAAGCCGTTGCCAGTCAGACGATCAAGCCGGCCGAATGGGTTCTCGTCAACGACGGTTCGAGCGACAGGACTGGGGACATCATCGATCGGTATGCGGCCAAGTTCCCCTGGATTTCTGTCATACACAGGTCAAACCGAGGGTTTCGAAAGTCCGGCGGCGGTGTTATAGAAGCGTTTTATGAAGGCTACCATGCGCTTCATTGTGACGACTGGGAATTCATCGCGAAGCTCGATGGAGATCTGACATTTCCTGCCGAATACTTTGAGAAATGTTTTGAGCATTTCCGCAGTCAAACCCGGCTGGGCGTGGGGGGAGGAGATATCTATCACGATCTCGATGGAGTCTCGAAACTCGAGGCGAATCCCCGCTTTCATGTCCGAGGAGCAACCAAAATCTACCGAAGGGCCTGCTGGGAGGCGATCGGCGGTTTATTGAAGGCTCCGGGCTGGGACAGTATTGATGAAGTAAAAGCCAATATGTTGGGTTGGAAGAGTTATAGCTTCGAGGAACTGCACGTTGTGCACCATCGCTTTACAGGATCCGCCGACGGACTGTTGCGCGACAGGATTAAGCACGGTGTGGCCTGCTACGTATCGGGATATCACCCGCTCTTCGTTGCCGCGAGCTGCGTCTACCGCCTTCGTCAGCAGCCTTATGTCATCGGTTCTGCGGCGATCTGCTACGGATTTCTGAAGGGTTACTTCACTCGCATCCCGCGAGTGGACGATGCACCAATGATCAAGTATTTGCGTACCCAGCAACTCAGGCGCCTCTGCGGACTCGAAACCATCTGGAAGTGAGCTACGGCCTGGGAGCCGCGACTGGAATCGATATGTGTGGAATTTGTGGAAAACTGAACTTCGAAAAAGGTGCTAGCGTCAATCTTGCGCTGATTCGGGCCATGATGGACACGATTCGCCATCGCGGCCCGGACGACGATGGACTCCACATAGCATCTGAAGTGGGATTGGGGTTCGTGCGGCTTTCGATCATCGATCTTAACAGCGGTCACCAGCCGCTCTCGAATGAGGACGGCACGATCTGGATTGTGTTCAACGGTGAAATCTACAATTACCGCGAGTTACGCAAGTTTCTCTTAAGTAAGGGACACATTTTCAAGACAAAGACCGATACCGAGGTAATCGTGCACCTGTACGAGGAGCTTGGGCCCGAGTGCTTGCAGAAGCTCCGCGGAATGTTTGCCTTCGCCATCTGGGATGAAAATACCAAGACTCTTTTCCTGGCGAGGGACCGGGTTGGAATAAAACCTCTTTACTACGCGCTGACCGACAACGCGATCGTGTTTGCTTCCGAGATTAAGGCAATCCTGGCGGATCCTGCAATCAACCGGGAACTAGCCCCGGAGATCATCGACCGGTTTCTGACGTTTCTGTATGTGCCGGGCGAAGAGACTTTACTCAAAGGAGTCCGCAAACTCGCACCAGGACACTATTTGTTGGTCAAGGACGGTAGCGCTGAAATACGCCAATACTGGGATCTGCAGTTCTCTAAGCCTTCCAACTGCCTCAGCCTCGACGAGGCGGAGAGCGAATTGTCGAATCTGTTGGCCGAGGCAATCGAACTACACATGATCGCGGACGTTCCCGTCGGCGTTCTTTTGAGCGGCGGCGTGGACTCGACCGCGGTGCTGAGCTTTGCCGCGGAGAGAACGGACAAGGAAATCAGCAGCTACACCGTGGGCTTTTCCGATTCGGGCGTTGCCGACGAACGACCTTACGCCAAGTTGGCGGCCGAAATCTTTGGCACTCAGCACCACGATATGACAATCACCGCCGGCGATTTTGCGGAATTCCTCCCGCGATACGTCTGGCACATGGAAGAACCGGTTTGTGAGCCACCCGCTGTTGCCATGTATTATGTTTCGAAGCTGGCGAAGAACTATGTCAAGGTGCTGCTTTCGGGAGAGGGTGGTGACGAAGCTTTTGCCGGTTACAGCAACTATCGGAACATACTTTGGCTTGAGCGTCTGAAAGGTGTTTTGCCGGCCCTCAACGGTGCGGCGTCGTGGGGACTCTCTGGAGTCAATTCGTGGGTTCACTCTTCGCGAGCCGCCAAATACGCACCTTTGTTGAACGCGAGGTTTCCAGACTACTATTACAGCCGCACATCAAGCCCCTACCGTTACTCCGGGAACGGCTTGGGTCAGCTGTACTCTGCGGATTTTGAAAAGTCGATCGACAGGGACTATACGGTTGAGCCGGTCCAAAAGTTATTCTCGAAAGTAAAGGATCAGGGGATCTTGGACCAGATGCTTTACATCGACACCAAGACCTGGCTGCCGGATGACCTATTGATCAAAGCCGACAAGATGACCATGGCCAACTCATTGGAGCTGCGGGTGCCTTTGCTAGATCATCGCGTACTGGAGTTTGCCGCTTCCCTGCCTGCACACTACAAGTTGAGGGGATTCAGCCTCAAATACATATTGAAGCGGGCCTTGGCAAAAAGAGTCCCCGCTGCAATCCTGAAAAGAAAGAAGGCCGGCTTTCCGGTACCGTATGATTCCTGGATGAGGGGAGCTTTGAAGGATTGGCTCAGCGGGATCCTTCTTGACAGGGAAACTTCGGCCAGAGGATATTTCCGAAAGAGCACCGTCGAAAAACTTCTCTCAGAAAACGCGGGCTCCGGCAGGTACTCGAAGGAGCTTTTTTCTCTCGCGGTGTTCGAGCTCTGGCATCGACAGTTCCTCGGAGACGAAAGACCCTCAGTGCCGGCTTCACCTGAACCGTCCTTGACACGCGCTTAGTTGACGTGCAGCTCTATATTCGGAAATTCAGGAATTGACGTGAGTTTCAAGGGAATGAAAAGTAAGAATCAGACCGGGCGAAACCAACTCGGCGGTCGAGTCGCGCTGAACCTCGCCGGCAGAACGCTGTGGCACTTCCCGGGCCGTTTCGGAATTGCTCGACTTCTGGGTCGCCGATGCTCGTTGCGATGTGTCCTTTTTCATGACGTCTCAGATAAAGAATCATCTTTCACAAAGGGACTGCGGAGTACGATCACGCGCAAGCACTTCGAGGCTGCGCTGAAGTTTATTACCAAACACTACACTCCCGTCAGCTTGCAAGACGTTCTTGCAGATTCCAATGGTCAAGGGTTGGCGTCCCGACCACTCCTAGTGACTTTCGATGATGCTTATGCATCCGTTAGTGAGTTTGCGGCGCCGCTCTGCTCGAAGTTTGGAGTACCGGCGGTCTTCTTCGCCAATGGGTCATGTCTTGATAACCGCCAACTCGCGCTGGATAATCTCGTCTGCTACGTCGCCAACGAGTGCGGACTAGGGACCATCAATGCCGCGGCTCACGTCGCAGGGGGCACGAAGGACATCGAACTGCGTTCCCTGACAGAGGTATTTACCCGCTTTCTCCCCGCGATTTCGTTGTCTGCCCGAGAAGTATTTCGGGACACGTTGCTACAGTTAGCCCGGATCGATGAGGGCAAATTAGCAGAGGAGGCTAGGCTTTATCTGAGCAGCCGACAGCTCCGCGATCTGGCAACTTTCAATTTTGAAATAGGTAATCATACGTACTCCCATGCCAACTGCAGAGTCTTGTTGGCGGGGGACTTCGCCGGGGAGATCGATAGGAACAAGACAGTGCTAGAGGCCGCCTCAGGAAGGAAGATACGTTCATTTAGCGTGCCCTATGGCTCCTCAGCCGACCTCACCAGTGACTTAGTGGCGCACCTTCGCCGTTCTGGATATGAGGCCGCTTTCCTCTCCGAGAGCCGTGCCAATCCACCATGCCGCGACCGCTTTTGTCTTGACAGGGTTAGTATTAACACTGGCAGCGATGGTCTGCTCTTTTCGGAGATTGAGATCCTGCCACGGCTGCGCTCCGCAAAAGACGGAGTGCTGGAAGTTTCGAAATCGCACATGCAGCGAGTATCGTTGAATTGAGTGAATCTGCTTTAACAAATCGGCCCGAGTGAACCATGGGCCAGAGAATGTAACGTCGTTTTGACCTTCACATCTTATAAATTACCTTAGGAAAGAAGACCTATGACACGTGACGAATTCCTTTTGCAAATGGACGAAATTCTTGGGCTTCCCGCGGGAACTCTGCGCGGTAACGAGAAACTCGAAGAGCTCGAGAATTGGGACTCCACCTCCCTCATCACCTTCATCGCGCTCGCGGACTCGGCCGCAGGAATGAATGTCTCTCCTGCTCAGGTGGTCGACTGCCTTACGGTTGCAGATCTTCTTCGAGTGGCTCGCGTTGACATTTCCTCTACGGTGCAATCTGCGCAATAACTTAAACCCATGACATCCGAAGCTAAGACGCTGCAGACAGGCGCTCTAAGAGCACCCCAACTCCCGACTGCGATGGCGGATCTTTTGCGCCGTCGACTGAAGTTGAAAAGGGAACTGCTTGAGCACCCGAATCTCCTCACCACCGGCATTGCGATTCTCGGTGGCTCCACGACCACCGAAGTGAAGAGCATGCTGGAGTTATTCCTCTTGGCGCAGGGCATCAAACCGACGTTCTATGAATCGGGCTACAACCGCTATTACGAGGACGTTTCGTTCGCGAATCCTGAACTCTGGAACTTCAAGCCCGACATTGTTCTGGTTCACACCACGTGGCACAACGTGTCGCAATTCCCAGAATTGATGGAGACAGAAGCCGAAGTGGAAGAGCGCGTTCGCCACGAAATGGCTCGGTTCGAAGCGTTTTGGGAGAAGATCCACTCTGAGCTGGGCGCGGTCATTATCCAGAACAACTTCGATCTGCCTCGTCTGCGGCCACTCGGCAATCTCGAGGCGTCACAGCCCTTTGCTCGCTTGAATTTCTTAATGAGGCTCAACGCCGAGTTCGCAAACTATGCGCGCACTCATTCGCGTTTCTTTATTAATGATATCCATTATCTGTCCGCTCAAGTCGGACTGACAGAGTGGCTGGGCAACAGCTACTGGTATAGCTTCCACATGGCATTGAGTCCTACGGCAACCGTGGCGCTAGCGCGTAATGTTGCCGGGATCGTCAAGTCGATGTACGGAAAAGCGAAAAAATGCCTGGTCCTCGACCTGGACAACACATTGTGGGGCGGTGTGATCGGTGATGACGGTGTGCAAGACCTGCTATTAGGCTCCGACCACGCCGTCGGCGCTGCCTTCCGCGACTTTCAGCAATATGTGAAAGACCTGCAGCGGCGTGGCATCATCCTGGCAGTATGTTCGAAGAATGATCCCGAGAATGCCAAAGAGGGATTCTCGCACCCGGACAGCATTTTGAAGCTCGAGGACTTCGCTGCATTCAAGGCGAACTGGAACCCGAAGCCTGGAAACATTCGTGAGATCGCTGAGGAGCTCAATATTGGCCTCGACAGTCTGGTATTTGTTGATGATAACCCAGCGGAAAGGGCGATCGTGGCCGAACACCTGCCCGAAGTCGCGGTTCCGGACGTGGGCACGGATGTTTCCATGTTTGCAGAGATCCTCGAAGCTGAACGCTACTTCGAGGTTGACAAACTGGTCCAGGAAGATCTCAATCGCGCGGTATTTTACACCTCAAATGCGCAGCGCAAAACTTCAGGATCGAGCTTTGCCAACTATGGCGATTTTTTGGCTGCACTTGAGATGACTGGGGTGATCGGTCCATTCACTCCTATGTACCTCGAGCGAATCACCCAGTTGATCAACAAGACCAATCAGTTCAATCTCACCACTCGACGCTACACAGGCGCTGAAGTTGAGGCCGTCGCTCACGATCCGAGCTTCATCACTTTGTATGGGCGATTGATCGACAAGTTCGGAGATAACGGTCTGGTCACTGTCCTGATCGGGCATGTAATCGACGATACGGTCGAGATCGACATTTGGCTCATGAGTTGTCGCGTATTGAATCGTGAGATGGAGTTAGCGATGTTCGACGCGCTGGTTGAACAGTGCCAGGCACGCGGCATTCGCAGGATTGTAGGTGTCTATATTCCGTCCAAGAAGAACAACATGGTTGCAGGACACTATGCCAGCCTCGGCTTCAGTCGTATGGAAAGAACCTCTGAAGGCCGTGAGTCGTGGAGCTATGACGTACCTGCGACGTACTTGCCGAGAACGCGCTACATTCGGCGGACCGGGGCGCTATCCCCTCTACAAATGCGGGCGGCGCATTAGCATCCTGTATTGGGATTTCCCGACAGCAATTGTTCCCAGGAGCAGGGTCTTCGGGCGGTCAGATAAAGAGTACAGTCGACGATAGATAAGTAGGTAGCTTTGATTTCGGAGCCGAAAAGGAGGGGAAGTTGCGGATTGCAACGCTGTTTCACGATTGCATTTGGAAAACTAGAAAAGTAGTGCCCTGGCAGCTTCGAAGACGCGCGCTGCTTGCATCGCGGCCTTTGATGCGCTTTCTAAACTACGAGTCCGTCATAGATAAAACCGGACTCCAAGATTTGTATGAGCTGCTCGATATGACCTTGACACTGCAAGGTGACATCATCGAGTGCGGTAGTGACCGTTGTGGAACGAGCGTGATAATGGCGAACTACGTACGCTCTCGCGGGGTAACGAGAACCATTTACGCCTGTGACACGTTCGAGGGGTTTCTCCCAGAGGAACTAGGACGAGAAAAGGCGCTTGGACGAACGGATTCGCCTGAGGACAGGTTCGCTTTTCCGCTTCAATACCAGTACGTCAGAAAGAAGCTTGTTCGTCTCGGAATGGACGGGCTTGTCGTACCCGTAAGGGGTTCTTTCCAGAAGACGTTTCCGGATTTCGTCACAGCGCGGAAGGCGCTCTCTTTCGTCTTAGTTGACTGCGACCTTGAAGAAAGCATGCTCTTCTGTGCTCGGACACTATGGCCATTGCTGGCGCCAGGAGGAGTGATGGCATTTGATGACTACACGGTAGAGAAATTCAAGGGGGCACGGCTGGCCATCGACAGGTTCATCGCACAGGAACCCGAAGATCTGGCGTCGCACGGGCTGATGAGGCGACTTTACTCCGCGCGCAAGGCAGCCTAACAGCTCTGTCGGCGATCAAGACGACGTTGTAATGAGTGTGCGGCTAAAGTGCCGCCGTGATCTGAGACCAGATTGAACTTTATACTGAACCCCATTTGGCAGGTCGAAGTGGATCGGGCCACGCCTGCCGAATGGTCCCAGATGCTGGACCTATTCGACGATTCCAATATCTACCAGACTTGGTCTTATGGCGCCGTTCGCTGGGGCAGAAAAAACCTCAGCCATGTGGTCCTGAAGCGAAACGACGAAGTCGTAGGTATCACGCAGCTGCGGATCGTTCGTCCTACGAGCCTGAAATTTGGCTTGGCGTATTTGCGATGGGGGCCGATCTGCCATCGTCGGCGAACCGAACTCGACGCAGAAGTTTTTGCGCGTATGGCTGATGCTCTGCATCAGGAATACGTAGTCAAGAGGCGGCTCTTGCTGCAGATCCTGCCCAATGCTTTTGTCGGCTCGGCGCGGGCTGAAGTGTTCCAATCGGCCTTCGCGAACTTTGCGCTGGAACCCTCCACGACCGCGAAGACGTATAGAACTTTCGTGCTCGATGTCGCACCCCCGATCGAGCAATTGCGCAGGAATCTCGACGCGAAATGGCGAAACAAGCTCACTCAGTCTGAAAAGAAAGGACTGAAGGTTGTTGCAGGAAGCGGGACCGACGAATACGGAATTTTTTGTCGGATGTACAACCAAATGTGGGAGCGCAAAGCTTTCGAAACCACCGTGGACGTTGAAGAGTTTGGCCGAATTCAGCAGGACCTCCCCGAAGATCAAAGGATGCGAATCTTGATTTGTGAGCGGAATGGGACGCCAGTCGCGGGGGTTGTAGCTTCAGCGATGGGGGACTCGGCAATCTATTTGCTTGGCGCAACCAGCGACGACGGTTTGAATGCGAAAGGTTCCTATCTGCTCCAGTGGACTTGGATTCAATGGCTCAAGGAAAACGGGGTGAGATGGTACGACCTGGGAGGCATCGACCCCAACGGTAACCCGGGTGTGTATCACTTCAAGAAAGGGTTTTCGGGAGCGGACGTTTGTCAGTTAACTCCGTTCGTCGCTTGCGAAAATGCATTTTCTTTCGCAGTGGTGAAAGCGGGCCGGGTCATGGACCGCGCGGTTCGCAGATTGAGTACTTTGCAAGGTGGGCTCGTCGCGAAATCGGCTATTTAAATACCAGGCGCGCCCAGAACAGGAAAGTAAGGTCATGGCGCAAGGCACTTTGAACCAAGTGATTGAAGAACAAATCACGGACTCGCCACACAAGAATGCGGGCTTCTTGCTGACTCAAAGCGGTGTTCTACACCATCTGGGCTACGTGGTGAAATCGATTTCAACCGTCGCGGATGAATTTGCCGCCTCGATCTCCGCGCGCTGGGACGGCGAAATTATTTACGATCCGATCCAGCGAGTTCGCGTGGCTTTCTTTTCTCCGGTCGATTCAGGAAATCCGGTGTACGAACTGGTGGAGCCTGCGAGTGAAGACTCGCCAGTCACAGATTTCCTGAAGAAGCGGGGTGGATTGCATCACGTCTGCTACCAAGTCAACGATTTGGACGCGGCGCTGGAGGTGGCGCGGAGCACGCGCTGGGCGATCGCTTCTTCTCCCGCCCCGGCAGTTGCGTTCGAAGGCCGACGCATCGCGTGGATTTCTTCCAAAACGCGCCTCCTGATGGAGTTGCTCGAACGGCAGCCGACCTAGCCGATTACATATGGATATCTCAGTTGTCATCGTCGGCTGGAATGCCAGGCATTATCTTGAACTCTGTCTGAAGAGCCTGGCTGATGCCCCGCCCCGCCGCAGCATGGAAGTGCTTGTCGTGGACAATGCCTCGAGCGACGGTTCGTCGGAGATGATCAAGGCACAGTTTCCCTGGGTGAAACTCATTCGCAGCGAAGAGAACCTCGGTTTCGCCAAAGGCAATAACGTCGCGATCCGGCAATGCCAGGGACGCTATATAGCGCTCGTAAATCCGGACGTGATCGTGTTTTCCGGTTGTCTCGACGCGCTTGCGGATTTCCTCGACCAAAATCCGAAGGCTGGCAACGTCGGTCCCCGAGTATTGAATCCTGACATGACCATGCAGAGCACGTGCCGGCGGTTTCCGACGTTGTGGAACAATTTTTGTTGCGCCACCGGCCTGGCGACGGCGTTCAAGAACTCCAAGCTCTTCGCCGGCGAGCACATGTGGTTCTTTCCCCATGACCGGACGCTGCCCGTGGACGTCCTGGTGGGCTGCTTCTCGATGATCCGCCGCGAGACTTTCGACGATGTAGGCCTGCTCGATGAAGACCTATTCATGTATGGCGATGATGTGGATTGGTGCCGACGCGCGTGGAAGGCGGGATGGCGGGTAGTTTTCTTCCCCGGCGCCAGGGCAATTCATGACCGGGGCAAAATCACTGCCCCATATCCGGTTCGCTTCGCGGTCGCGCAACAGAAGTCGGTCTTGCACTATTGGCGCAAACATCACGGCTTCTGGGGAGTGCTGGGGATCCGGAGCATCATCTTTTTCCACCACGTGGTGCGCTACGGGTTTGCCGTTGTGGCGGGCTTCGCACGCGCGAAGCGAAGCGCGGAAAGCGACGTGCGGAAACGGGTAAGCGGCGCCTGTCTGCGGGAGCTCCTCTCTGGCGGCGGCGTGCCGAACAACTCTTGAGGGGCAGACTGGCATCGGCCAAAATGGCAATATCCACATCAATCTCCCGGCTGTCCTCTTATTACACTCGCCACGGTTTCGGGGCGACACTCCGCCGTGCCGCATCGGCGATAAAACGGGCCCTCTTTTCGAACCGTATGATCGTTTTCTATTGCGACCTTGCCAAGCAAACCACGGCTCCGGCGAACATGCCGAGCCTCCTGAAAGTGGAACGCCTCAGCAATTATGCCGAACTCAGCCCGCATGACCTGCGGGAAATGACCAGCTTCTGGAATCCCAAGCAGGCCCACCGAAACATCCGAGAGCGATTCGACCAACACGCGTCGCTGTGGTTGATCCGGTCAGGAGACAGTCTGGCGGGGTACAGCTGGACCCTACGCGGGCACACCATCGCGTCCTATTACTTCCCCATGGCGAAGGATGATGTGCAGCTTTTCGATTTCTATGTGTTCCCCCAGTTTCGCGGCCGGGCAATCCTTTGGTTTCTTATCACTCACATTTTGCACTGCCTGCGGGAGGAAGGCGCGGCTCGTGTGTTTGGTGACGTAGCAGAGTGGAACCAGGCCTCTCTATCGTTTTACCGAACGATTCCATTTCATCAGTTGGGCGTGGTCAGATCTTTTACGATTTTCCGCCACACATTCGTGTCCTGGCGTGCGAACGAACCTGTAGGGCAAGCACAACTCACCGGAGGCAACCTGCCCCGGCCTATGACCAATCGCAGGACGTCTGCGGAGAAAGCGTGAGCGTTACTATCTCTTTGCAGGCATTCGCCTATCGTAATGGCGTAACGCACAAATCGACCGTCCAACCGAGCACATATAGACCATGTCCTTTCGAGACCTACCCTGCCTCGCCCGTCCCTTTTACTATGACTTCCGTGGCCTTCCCCAAGTCGATTTTCAGCGAGTTGGCCGCAAACTTGCCTCGGCGCTTGCCGAACGGGAGAATCGATCACGATGTCATCTAACCGAAGCTGGCTAAACCTGGGCCTCACGTCGCGCATCGGAAAAATCACCCTTGCATTTCTCTTTTTATTTTTCTCGGCTACCTGCTTTTCTTCCACTACCGGAGGGGGAGCTTGTCCAGCTGGCGTTCCAGTCACCGGCAACAACTGCTTTTTCGTTGCGGCCAATGGATCTGATACCAACAGTGGAATCAGCGAATCGGCGCCCTGGCAGCATGCGCCCGGGATGCCCAATTGCGCCAGCGTCTGTGCATCCATCACTCCAGCACCCGGACAAGGCTTCATCCTGCGGGGCGGGGACACCTGGCACTTCGGCAATAACAGCGCGACTCCTTATACCGGAGGAACCTGGACGCTGACCTGGAACGGCTCTAGCGGAAATCCAATCTATTTAGGTGTTGATCAAACTTGGTTTAGCGGCGGGTCGTGGACTAGGCCTATTCTCACCGGCGACAATCCTACCAGTACCTCCACAACGCTGACTTCTTGCCCTTACGCCAGTATAGGCAGTGCAAATATTATGATCCAGCTTTCGGGCCAGAAGTTCATCACGATTGACAATTTTGAAATGCTGGGGCTGTGTGAGTCTGCTCCCAACGACGCGCAACAAGACACTTATATTCGCTACGGCTATGCGATTGGCCCCGTTTTCACGAATCTCTACATTCACGGCTGGACGCATGTTCAATTCAATTGCAGTGGGACCACCGGACTCTGCTTTAACACGTTTGCTTTCCAGGGGGGGGCGGGCGGTATGGGACTTCCTTCGGACACAATTAGCAATGTCGTGGTCGATGGCTCGGATTCCGATCCCGGTGGCGCGGGCGTGTGTTACTGCGACTTTTGGAATGTCTCGGACTCAGTTTTTCGCTATGTCTCACAAATCGTAGATCGCTTGCCGCACGTTTACCACGACAATCTTCAAGAGTATTGGTATGAGCCGGGGGATAACTCTGCTCACGGCAATCTGTGGGAGTCGGTAGGGGACGCACCTGGAACCAATGCCTTTTACAATAATATTTTCCGACACGTCTGCTCTATTCAGGGTTCTTGTCCGCACGGGATTGTGGGTATCTGGCCAGCCATCCCGTTGGGAAATACCGACTATTTTTTCAATAACCTTTGCTATGACTGCAACACGGCTGGCAATTACTTAGACATTGGACAAAATGACAGAAATCAGGGAACTTTTGTTTTCTTTAATAACACCTTCGAGATTCCCACGGTCACAAATCCAATCGTACAATGTGCCGCGAAGGGGTACAGTTCTCCATTTGTGGCTGCAAACAACCATTACATTCTAGAGGGATCATCGCCCTATAGCAGTTCGAGTACATGCAAGGCGGAGGGCGGAACATTCGTCACTGAGCTGGCCATGAACCACGCGACGGCTACCAGCGATGGTTATACAAACGCAGAGACTTATGCCAACTCGCCAACCTCGAGCGGCGATCCAACGGTATTAGCAGGAACCAATCAGCAGAGTTATTGCACGGCGCTATCGAATGCAGGCTTGAGTGATGCGGCCAAAACTTGCCAGTCGGACACTAGCTATTCCTGCACCTACAATAGCAGCAACCACACCGTGAGCTGTCCAGCGCGAACGGTAGACGCAAGGCCGGGAAGTGGAAACTGGGATATTGGGGCTTACGAGTATGGGAATAGTCTTCCACCCCCGAACCCTCCGACAGGTCTTACGGCCACGGTTCAATGAGCTATTCCATTCCGGAACGGGCCGGAGATCGGGGCGCAGGACGTAGCTGGCAGTTACCTTAGCTGCTGCGAGTTCGCCCTCTCCGGCTGCGGTGCTCTTCCATAGGTGCTTGCCCGGAAGCTCTCAGAATCTGCAGGACTCGCCATCGGAAAAGTTTCGCTTCCGCGCCGATGGGACGTCATTAATCGGTAGTATCTGGCTCTTTCCCCGAACAAAATTATTGCCACGTCGTCTAGCGGTAGGACAGCGGATTCTGAATCCGCAGACTGAGGTTCGAATCCTTGCGTGGCAGCCAATTCATTCATCGTGCGTGGTAGCCTCTGAAGTTGCGTCGGCGGTTCGTTTCGCCGGCAGCTTTCAGACGCAGAATTGCACTGAACGTCCCTAATATTCAGGCAGGAAAAGAGCTTTCATGATCTCTAAGACCTCCGTACGAGTGTTGCGGGCTGTACCCGAACTCGAGGCGATCCGCGACGCTTGGCAATCGTGGCCTGGTAACCGCGATTCTGAGATGGACCCCTACCTGACGTTTCTGCAATCCAACCAGATGACGGTTCGGCCGCACATTGTGGTAGTCGAACGCGAAGGAAGACCGGATGCTATTCTGGTCGGGCGGATTGATCGCGGCCACATCCGTTGCCGGCTGGGCTATCTGCACATGAATTTCCCAGCCCGCGTACTGTGCTTTGTTGCCGGGGCGCTTCGGGGAAACCCCTTGCTAGAAAACTGTGACTTAATGGTAAGCAGTGTTTTGCAGTCGCTTGCGGAAGGAGAAGCGGATGTCGCTTACATGAATTTCCTCAAGGAAGGTTCCGACCTGTGCCGGTTGAGCATGCAAAAGCCCGGACGGCTGTTTCGAGATTACGTTCCCAGCACGCAGCCGCATTTTGCCGCGACGTTGCCATCTTCCGCAGAGAAGTTCTATACGGGCCTCTCCAAGAGTGTGAGGGGAAATCTGAAAGAAAAACAAAGAAAACTCGTGAAGGCGTTCGGCGACGATGTGAAGATTCGCTGCTTCCGAGAGGTCGGAGAGGTGGACAGTCTGATTCGAGACGCTGAGCAAGTAGCTGCCAAGTCTTACCAGCGCGGGCTGAGGGTTGGGTTCGTTGACGATCCTGCAACCAGGAATTCGCTTCGCCTGCATGCAGAGCGGGGTTGTCTGCGGGGTTACGTACTCTATGTCGCCGGTAAGCCGTGCGCATTCCAGATAGGGGATATTAATCAAGATAGATTCGGGCCCAATTTTACGGGGTACGACGAAGCGCTCGGCAAATATTCGCCAGGGATGTACCTCATGGTGAAGGTGATCGAAAGCTTCTGTGAGGACAGTGCGCAGGGTGTAAGAGCAGTGGACTTCGGCCCTGGCAACTCCTGGTACAAGCAGTCTATATGCAATGAGGAGTGGATGGAGACCGCTGTCTACATCTTTGCGCCCACAGTAAAGGGATTCTGCCTGAATATCGTCCGGTTTTTGGTCGGCACGGTGGACCATGCAATTAAGAGAGCTTTGGAGCGCACCAACCTTCTGCAGAAAATCAAAAAGGCCTGGCGCAACCGTGCGAGGCCCAAAGAGGCATTGCACGCCAGCGCCTGAACCCTATGGAACCTGAACACCTTCGATTTGGCGGTGGCGCAACCGAAACCATGCTGCATCCGCTGGTGGCGTTGTGGCTGGTCATTGCAGTCGTGCTGGTTCTGAGCCGTCCGCGCAAGCAGGCTCTTGGCGTTTTCCTGGTGTCTTGTTTTTGTATCCCGATTGGGCAAGTCGTCGTGCTGGGGACCCTGCACTTTTCGGTGCTCCGCATCCTGGTCATAGCGGGATTGATTCGGAGGGCCTCGAGCGGTGGGTCCTTATCGCGAGGCAAGTTCCCGGGGGGATTCAACGCTGTGGACCAGGCTGTTGTGCTGTGGACGGTATCAGCGCTGGTTACCCTTTCTCTCCAGTGGATGAATTCGCAATCGCTGATTCATAACTTAGGGGATTTCCTGGACGCTCTTGGCGGCTACTTTGTGGTGAGATTTCTAATCCCGGATGGCGAGGGAATCCGGCGCGCCATCAAGGTGTTGGCCGTGATTTGCATCATCCAGGGTGCTTGCATGCTCAACGAGCAGATCGCTCACCGCAATATATTTGGTTACCTCGGAGGGATGCCGCTCACGGTCACGGTGAGAGACGGGAAGATACGTTCTCAGGGAGTGATGGGCTGTCTCTACGCTGGCGTATTCGGCGGTGCCTTGATTCCCTGGCTTCTCTGGCTGTGGACAGGGGGAAAGTCCCGGATACTCGCGTCCGCGGGAATTGCCGGAGCCATGGCGATGGCCATCACATCAAACTCCAGCACATCGTTGCTGGCCCTTGGCGGGAGCTTCTTGGGGCTTGCCTTCTGGTTCCTGCGCAAGCAGATGCGCCTTGTTCGCTGGGCACTTGCGCTGACCTTGGTGGGATTGCACTTGGTCATGAAAGCGCCGGTGTGGGCGCTGATCGCCCACATTGATCTGACCGGTTCCTCCTCCGGCGATCACCGCTACAAGTTGATGGACAACTGCATCCGGCATTTCAGCGACTGGTGGCTTATCGGATATAAGTATTACGACGCATGGGGATATGACATGTGGGATCTCTGCAACCAGTTTGTTGTCGTCGCGTTGACCGGAGGTCTGATAACCCTGATTTTTTATATCTCGATTTTCAAGCGGAGCTTCGCTGCAATCGGGACGGCCAGGAAACGAGTGAACGGGGATCGGGCGCGGGAATGGCTTCTCTGGTGCCTTGGGGTCGACTTGTTCGCCAATGTAGTGGCGCACTTTGGTATTAACTACATGACTCAGTTGATGATGAGCTTGTTCCCGTTGCTGGCATGTATTTCCGTGGCAGCGTTCGAGGCAAAAAAAGTGACGGTTCCAAAGGCCGAGGCTCCAACTCAGGAGCAGCTAGCACCCGATCTCGCCGCTGTGGAGGTCTATCAATCGCAAAGCGAAACGACGGAAGAAGTAAGGCGCGGTTTGTTCGCGCCGGGCGGGGGCTTACTGTGAGCAAAAATCAATGAGCGACCCGAAAGAGCCCGTGCGGGTCCTGTACAGCTTTCCCAACAAGCTGGGCGCGGATAGGATTTGCTATACGGCGTGGCAGCAGGTGAACAGCCTGGGGGAGGGGGGGACTGACCTGCTGGTATTTCCCGGCGCCCTTTCCAGGCCGGTGTCTCCGAACGTGAGGGTTCGCCCAACGCTGGCGAGAGGGAAGCTGCGCCTCCCATACAAGCTTCTCGGTACCTTGCGCACGGTGGCTTTACATGATCACATCGTGGCCCGGCGGTTGGAGAAACTAGGGGGCCAGATTGATATCGTCCATACTTGGCCGCTCGGGGCACTGCAAACGCTCAAGGCGGCGCGGAGGCTGGGAATCCCCACGGTGCTGGAGAGATGCAATGCCCATACCGGTTTTGCCATGGAGATGGTGCAGAAAGAGTGCGACCGGCTCGGTATTACACTGCCTCCGGACCACGAACACGCGTACAACGCCAAGAAACTTCGCAAGGAAGAAGAGGAGTACGGACTGGCCGATCGATTGCTTTGCCCCTCGGATTTCGTGGTGAGGACCTTTCTCGACCGGGGTTATCCTGCGGCGAAGCTCGCGCGCCACCAGTACGGATTCGACGAAAAGATGTTTCACCCAGGCAGCGAACGGCGCAATCCGAAGCCCGGATTGACCATGCTGTTCGTGGGGGTTTGCGCCGTGCGGAAGGGCGTGCATTACGCCTTAGAGGCATGGTTGAGGTCGCCGGCTAGCCAAGAGGGCACTTTCCTGATTGCCGGGGAGTTTCTGCCGGACTATGCAGAAAAGCTGAAACCCACGCTGCGGCATCCGAGCATCCAAGTTCTGGGACACCGGAACGATGTGCCAGAGTTGATGCGCAAGAGCGACATCCTGGTTCTGCCCAGCATTGAAGAAGGAAGCGCACTGGTAACCTCCGAGGCGCGTGGTAGCGGATGCGTACTGGTGGTCTCGGAGGCCGCGGGCGCCATCTGCCGGCACATGGAAAATGCTCTGGTGCACAAAGTCGGGGACGTCTCGGCTCTGACCCAACACATCACATTGCTGCATGAGGATCGCGCAGCCCTGGAGCGGCTGCGGGCAGCCTCTCTGGCGACCGTACCCGAACTCACGTGGACCGCCGCGTGCCGGATTCTCCTCGATGTATACCGCGAGACGATCGCGGCCCACCGGGCCGGAGTAGCGCAGGAGACGGGCCAAGCGCGAGAAGTCGTCAGTATCCAAGCATGACGAAACCCAAAGTATCCGTCGTGATCCCGACCTATAACCGGGCCGGCACGGTTCCGCGTGCCATTGAAAGCGTTCTGGGCCAGACCGTCACCGACCTCGAAGTCATCCTGGTGGATGATGGCTCGTCGGATAACACGGGGAAAATCCTTCGAGAGATGTTTGGCGATCGGATCCGCTATTACCCCCAGACCAACCAGGGCGCTAGCGTGGCAAGGAACAAGGGAGTGGAGGAAGCCCGCGGGGAATGGATCGCTTTTCTGGACTCCGACGATCTGTGGGAAAAGGAAAAGCTGGAATGGCAATTTAAGGCCTTGGGGCAATTCGGCCCCCAATGCGGCGGCTGTTATACAGATACGCGATTTTTCAACCACCCGGAACCACGGACCATGTTTCAATTGGCCGAAGAGAGCTATCGGCACGAAGGAACGATGGGCGTCAGCACAGAGGCGCTGAGACTCCTGGTGAGACCGGGGGGAGCGGGGATGGTGGTGTGCCTGTCCTCTCTTCTGGCGCGCGCCGATGCGGTAAGAAAAACCGGAGGATTCGATCCCAAGCTGCTGTATAGCCAGGACAGTGAATTCATGTTCCGCTTAGCCATGCTGACAGGCTTTTGTTACGTCAACCTCCCGCTCGTCCAGTTCGACCGATCACCGGCGGAAATCCGTCATGTGGGGGTGCAATCGGAATGGAACAAGTTTGAATTCTGGCTGCGGGACAGTCAAATACGTCTCGAAGGGCTTCTGCGCTTGAGCGAAGGTCTGCCGGAGAAAATCCGCGATGTCATTCGTGAGCGGCTGAGTGGAGTCCACAGCGGTTGGGCCAATTGGTATCTCGAGAACGGTGAGTACAGAAAAGCGCGCCAAGCCGCATCGAGGGCGGCGCACCTGAACCTCACATTTAATGTAGCTGCGAAGTGGTTGCTGACTTGGATGAGTCCTCAGCTGGCGCTCCGAACTGTGCAACGCCGCAAAGAGCGAGAGAGGGAAATGGTGGCATGAGGTTAACCTCAGTTGCAGGGTCGGATCGGGCAGCCGACCGCGAAAACGGTGTGAACCTTGCGAGCCATAGTCCGGAGCCGTGCCCCGTTTGTGGGCAAGCGGGCGCGCTGGAGTGGCTGCGAGGACCGGACCGGTTCCACGGCACGGAGGAGAAGTACACGTTGGTGCGCTGCCCGGGGTGTTCACTGGTTTGGCTCAGCCATCCGCCCAAGCCCGCAGAAATGCACCTACATTACACGGACGCTTATCACCGACTGATTTCGGGGGCGGGTCAGAACTCGCCCGTTCGCTGGAAGGCCCGCAAAGCTGCGCTGGCGCCATATAAGCAATCGGGATCGCTGCTCGACCTCGGCTGCAGCTCAGGGTCATTTCTGGAATTCATGCAGAGCGAGTCGTGGAAGCTTTATGGAATCGAGATGTCTGCCGAGGTCGCGAGAACGGCTGAAAGCCGCAGCAAGGCTCAAGTGTTTGCGGGGGATATCTTAGAGGCGCCCTTTCCACACGAATTCTTTGACGTGATTACCTGTTTCGATGTGCTCGAGCATCTCTACGAGCCACGGCGGGTGATGGCCCGCATCGCCAAATGGCTGAAGCCAGGTGGAATTTTCTATGTCTTGGTGCCCAACGTGGACTCTGCCGAGGCGCGGGTGTTTGGAAGTTATTGGCACGGGTTGGAGCTTCCACGACACCTGTTCCATTACTCGCCCGCATCTCTCAAATTCCTCGCCGAGTCGGCAGGACTGCAGGAGGTATCCCTCGAAACGCGTCGGAATCCAGCCGTGGGCACGAGCTTGCGTTACGTGTGGGATGATGTCTTCAGTGCCATAGGCATCCACCGAACACCCGTCGCGTACCACGGAGAGGCGAGTCTTCCCTGGAGGGCGGCGCGAAAGATGGTGCGCATGACTGTTTTGCGCGCCCTGCTGGCGATAGCTCCTCTGGTCGGAGGAGGGGAATCCATCCATGCGATTTTCCGAAAGAAAGAGGCTTCTGCGTGAAGTATTTGTGGTGCATTCATCAAACGGGCACTGGTTTCAAAACCATGAGGGTTTTTTCTCCGTGCGTTTCTCCGATCGTGAGCCCTAGACCCGAATGTGAAAGCTCTCGCCTCGATAAAGAGATTGCGAAAATCAAAGGACCGAGATGGATCTAAGACGAAACTACAACCGCGTCAAGGCTGGTATCAGCGACCTGTTGCTTAGTGAGGGACTCAGGGCCAAGGCTATGCGCGGTGGAACTTGGTTGGGAGCTGGAAGCATTGCTGAGCAGGCATCCCGGTTTGCGCGCAACATGGTGTTGACGCGGCTGCTTGCACCGAGCGCCTTTGGCGCCATGGCGATTGTTATGTCTTCGTCGGCAATCGTTGGCGCTTTGACCGACGTGGGACAGAGGTCGGCGGTAATTCAAAACCCGAGGGGCCGAGAGGATGCATACCTTAACGCTGGTTGGTGGATGGGGATGTGCCGTGCGATTTTCGTCTACGTCGCTATTTTTGCGATGGGACCTTGGGTCTCCCGCTTCTATGGGAACGCAGAACTATGTGCGTTGCTTCGAGTCGCGCTACTGAGCACTCTGTTCGATGGCGCCATGAGTCCGCGCTCCATACTCACGCAGAAAGAGATGAAGCTTGGGCGCTGGATGGTTATCAGCAACGGCGGTGGGATCTGTGGGGTCATTGCGACGGTGATTCTCAGTTTTTATCTTCGTGATGTGTGGGCCCTCGCCATTGGCTCTTGCAGTGAGAGTGCATTCCGTTGTCTCTTGTCATATATTTTGTGTCCCGGATTACCGTCGCTTGGGTTGGACCGCTACGTTCTACGGGAACTCTATAAGTTCTCAAAGGCAGTATTCGGACTATCGTTTCTAAACCTTATCTTCGCACGCGCGGACATCTTCGTATTGGGTAAGCTTTATTCGACAACAGCATTGGGACTGTACACCATGGGGGTATTCCTGATCTATACTCCCTCAACTTTCCTCACAAACATCATGGGGCAAATCCTCTTTCCCGCCCTTGCACACGTCCAGGAGGATAAGGAGCGTGTCAATCGCATCCTGATGGAGGCGACTTCCTGGCTAATCCTGTTGGGGCTTCCTGGCGTGGTTGTGATTTACTTGTGCGCGGGGTCCCTTCTTACGGTCATTTATGGGGCCCGATATGTCCCAGCCGCTGGACCGCTTGCGGTCGCAGCCATCGTGGTGTTCTTCAATGTTCTAAACGCCGCGATCACGTGCGTCTTTACCGCTGTAGGCCGTCCAGGCCTGCATCGGCGCGCGGTCGCCGCTTCCGCGGTGGTCATGTTGATCACAGTCTACCCTTGCTGCAAGTTGTTGGGACCGGTGGGAGGGCAGGTCGCATCCCTGCTGGCGATTGTTGTTAGTTATTTCTTTCAAGTTATGTGCATGCGCGAGCTTACAGATTTAGACCTGCCTCGCTATGCAAAAGCCTTTGCCCCAGCGGCCCTGGTATCCCTTGGGATTCTTGTTGTCGGCTTTGGAGCTCGTTTCCTCGGCTTGG
The DNA here is from genome assembly GCA_963837015.1 of uncultured Acidobacteriota bacterium. Taxonomy (GTDB): domain Bacteria; phylum Acidobacteriota; class Terriglobia; order Terriglobales; family Acidobacteriaceae; genus JABDBE01. Next base: position 60,629 of record CAWIMI010000005.1, read on the forward strand.
CGACCAGGCCGATCGCCAACATCGCGCTTGGCGCGGCCGCCTGTCTTGTTGCCTATGCCCTGTCGATGCCGACTTTCATAAGGATTAGACAGAACGCGCAGGAAGGGCAAGCCGCGCGTAGCGCGATCGCCGGTTAGTCGAAGGACGACAGAATCCACTTCAAATAAGATGACGCGCCATCGCAACCATCCAGTTCCGTTTGAAACCTGCAATGGAACCGCGGGGATGATCCGATCGGCTATCTAATGAGCTACCGACCTTTCATATCGGTTGTCATCCCCACTTTCAACCGAGCTCGACAAGTACAAGCTGCTCTGAAGAGTGTTCTGTCGCAGACGTACCGAGAATTTGAGGTCATCGTCGTCGACGATGGCTCCGCCGACAGAACGGCCGAGGCCGTTCGAGACATTATCAGCACAGAGCGTGATGGTGGAGAGCGAGTCCGCTATTTGTTTCAGTCCAACCAAGGGCAAAGCGCCGCTCGGAACAAGGGTACCGAAGAAGCCCGCGGAGATTGGGTCGCATTCTTGGACTCAGACGACGTCTGGCTTCCCGAAAAGCTGGAATGGCAAGTCCGCGCCATCGAGCTATTCAACGGAAAATGCTGTGCCTGTATAACCGATGCGCGGCTAGTGGACAACCGCGGGCTGGACACGACAGCTTTCCGCGAGAGCGGAAAACGCTACGAGGAAACGCTAGGAATGGAACCCGAAGCAGTTGGAAATCTAGTAAAGTGCCGTGACCCGTTTTGGGTTTCTACCCTCCTGGTACGCACCGACGTTTTTAAGCAGGTCGGACGGTTTGACGTTCATATCGAGTATGCAGAGGACCATGATTTCCTTTTCCGCCTCTCTCTGGCGACTTCCTTCTGCTATGTTAATAAGCCGCTGGCTTTACTTGATCGGAGTAAATCCCCCCAGGGATCGAAATGCCGTCCATGGGACCGAGTTGAGGTACGCCTCCAGGGTTCCCAGTCGATGTTCGAGAAGTGGTTGAAATTGGATTCGAAGCTCCCCCCGGACGTGCGAAAAATTATCGTCCATAGCTTGCGCCAAGTCTACAGTGCCTGGACAAACTGGTACCTGGAACATGAGCGGTACGAAGAAGCGCGGCAGGCAGTGGGCAAGGCCATAAAGTGCGAGCCAACGACAAAACTGGCCATCAAGTGGACCCTGACGCACGTTGCTCCCCGTTTCGCTAGAAGGATTTCGCCCAAAATGAGAGTGCATTGATGAGTTGCCCGAGCATTGGAATCACCGCTAAGGAGTAAAGATTTGCCTCATTCGCACCATCGCCCGTTTCCGGACCCCTTGGAACTCTTGCCCAAGGGACTTACCAAACTATATAGCATCTGGGTCGGCTTGACTTATCCATTTGCGTCCAAAGGACGTAGTGCATCGTTTCATTTCACTAGTCAAATGGACAGACAAAGGGCGGTTAGAATCAGCCTGGGTAATTCGATAAGCCTGAAAAAGCATGCCTGGCTCAGCGTCGCCACCGAGGACCCCAACGGTGAGCCCGTGATTGTGCTTGAGGACAACTGCCACATCGGCTACGGCAGTATTCTATCCGCGAGGAACCGAATCCACTTAGAACGGGATGTCCTCGTCGGTCAGCAGGTCCTAATTGTGGACCACAATCACGCGTACGAGGACATCACGGTACCAGTTGTCAAGCAGGGTATCACGGAGGGTGGAAGTATCCGAATCGGTCAAGGCTCTTGGATCGGCCACGGGTCGGCCATCGTATGTTCGAGAGGAGAGCTTACCATCGGTCGGGGTTGTGTGATCGCGGTTAACTCGGTTGTCACGCGAAGTATTCCGGATTACTGCGTAGTCTTTGGATCGCCTGCTACCATAATCAGACAATATGATGCGCAGAAGGGAGCCTGGTGCATTGGTCCGAATAAGAACAGAGCAGCAGTTGTCCGGGAGACATTTCCTGTAATAATTGGCGAATGATTCTCCAGTGTAACGGCCCATAATGGGTGAGACTTGAATCGACATGGATTCAAGCGGCAACGATCTGTTTTCTCTTGACAACAAAACGATTCTAATCACGCGTGGTACCCGCGGGATTGGCCAAGCGATTTCCCTTTGTTTCGCTCGGTTGACTGCGAAGGTGATGGCCAACTATCTGCGTAACGAAGGGTCTGCTGAAAAGCTCAGGGCGATTGCCGAAAAGGAACGTCTAGGCATCAGCCTATCTCGCGCTAACCTAACGAACGAAAGAGGCCTGGAACTTGATCGCTCATTGCAAGATTGTGTCCAAACCTCTCTGGGCTGGTTTATTGTGCTGCCACCGGGATCCATCGCCCGATAGACGAATTTACCGATCCGGCATTTCGACTGAGACGTTTAACCTGAATGTCCGCGCATTTTTTAGGCTGATCAAGCTTGTTATGCCACGTTTGGCCAAGAGTTCCAGTATCGTAGCGGTCAGTTCTTGGGGAGCTTTACGGGCGCTGCCGTACTACTCGCTAGCGGGTTCGTCTAAGGGGGCGCTCGAGTCCTTGGCGCGCCAGCTACTGCACAGCGAAGAGCGGATCGCGGAGACCATTCGTCGCACTCCGATTGGGCTTTTGGCTGGAGCCGACGAAGTCGCATATGCAGCTCATTTCCTCTGCTCGGATGAGCTGCCGCAATCGTTGGCGATACCCTTATAGTGGATGGCGGTGCAGAAATTGCGGCATAAACTTCATTGCAAGTTTGCTATGACATACAGCCTATAAGGAGCCGGTTTTCGCAGATTGCCTTCCCCGATCTGCCGCTTCATTATCGCTAATGTAAAATTGATTCACTTAAGGTCGGATGTGAAGTACTGGCTATGCGGAGCGGTAAACGTGAACGGTAACGATCCTATCTTAGCCAACGTCCAAGAAGCGTTTAGCAATTCGGAAACAATCTGGGAGAACAGACTGCCTATGGCGATGAAGCACGCGGAACCGAGTTGCGAAGCTGGCCGCTACGTGAATTGGGACGAGGGGCTCGGTGCGCGCCGAAGTGTGCGCCCCATTGTAATGGCCTGCGACGAGTCCTACGCGATGCAGCTCGCCACAGCTCTCAGGTCAGCCACCGACGCGAATCGCAGCTGCGAGCCCCTCAATGTGTATGTGCTCTTTGACCACTTCTCCCCGAGCATGCGCCAAAGGGTAATCAACTCGCTACCGGAGGGGTCGGCGATGATCCAGTGGGTGCCCGTCGACCTGCGCTCATTTGAAGGGTTCTCTACTTTGCCGCGTATTTCGAAGATGACGTTTGCCCGCTTCATGATCCCTCGCATCTTCGCAAACGATGTGCAGCGAGTTCTATACCTTGATGCAGACGTACTCGTCCTTGACGACCTCGGTCCACTGTGGGATATGGACTTGAAGGGAGCGGTCATCGGAGCGGTATCAGACCGTATTCTAGATCCGCAGATTAAGGCTGGCCGGCCAGGGCTAGAGAAGTTCCCGCGGGTCCGGGATTACTTCAACGCCGGTGTGCTCTTCATTGACCTCGACCGATGGCGGAAGGAACGCATATCTGAGAAGGCGTTAGAGTACCTTATGAGCCATCCGGACTCGCCTCTGGCTGACCAGGACGCTCTCAATGTGGCTTGTGATGGCTGTTGGACTGAGTTGGGTCTGCGTTGGAACTTTTATGATCACTTCGAGACGGCAATACTCCACATGTCACCCGCCGAGCGGCCAAAGATCGTCCATTTCACTGGTCAAAAGCCTTGGAATGCGAGTGTGCTCAGTGTGAACGCAGACTTTTATGAGGCCTTTCGAAGGCGAACCCGCTTCCCCAGAACCCATACGGAGAAGATGCGTGACCTCTGTAGTGGTATGTGGGCGCGTTTGAGACGCCATCTTTGGCGGACGTCCCTAGGTCACGCGTTTAAGGAAATTGCTGCTTGGTTTTGAAATCGTCTCCTCTACTGCGTATGGTGGATTCCGCTTATAACAGCGAGGAGGATTTTGCTGACGGCATTCAGGGCGTTCTAGTGCGGACCTACCGGAATTGGGAATAAACCATCATCAGTCTTAGCGCTCGCCGGCTCGTCTGGGTATCCAAAGCTATTCTATGATTGCCTCTTACGACCTCGCTGCCGCTTTTGGTATCCGTCTGACATATATTGCTTGAGCGTGAAAATGGCCGCTGGGTTCCCGCAAAACTAACTAAGTTCGAGGTAGAGGCCAGAATGTGATATCGAGGACAAGGAGCCACCCGTGAACACTTCACCTACTACAGATCAAGAATCTGACATGGTCACGAAATCTGTAATACTTGCCCAACCGCCCGCGATTGATTCGACCGAGATACGTGGGCGTGATCGTGGGAGCTTTGCGCTTGGGGCCAGATCAACTTTGTACACATTGTTCCTGCTCTGTGTCGCTCTCGGCGCAGGCGCGTACGGCCTCAGAGAATATGGCATATTCAGTTGCCAAGCATCTGGATATGGTTCTGACAGCTACCTCGGTTACTGTGGTGCAACGAGTTACGGCGACTACGACCACGGCGCCATCTGGTTTGGTCTCGAGCCGGACGCAAATTCGGCCGCTGCAAAAGCTCAGGTACTTTTTGTGGGGAACAGCCGTACGCAATTCGCATTCTCTAGTAAGGCAACGGCGGATTGGTTCTCGTCGCGTTCTATCAGCTACTACTTGCTTGGCTTTTCGCACTTTGAGAACTATACGTTTGAAGTTCCGCTCCTCCGCAAACTTCGCCCAAAGGCGAAATTATATGTGATCAATATCGACTCATTCTTTGAGCAATCCGAAACTGGACCTGGCAATACGGTCATGCGTGATGAGTCAGCGAGGACTCACTATGTGGAGAAACGCCAGTGGCAAACGATGCACAAAGCTATTTGCACGACCTTTAAGGTTGTTTGTGGAAATGATGAAGCCTTCTTCCGGTCGCGATCCACGGGTGCGTGGCTCGTAACCGGTAACCGGTTCAAAGGCGCACCGGTATCCTATGATGACACTATCGACCAGAATAAGGTCACATCGTACGCTGCGTTAGGAAAGGAGGTCTTGCCAAGCCTTTCCGCCAACCCTGGATGCACGATATTGACAATCGTCCCGACGGTGAAAACCGACATTGCAACGGCCAGGGCCATCGCACGTGCGCTTGGATTGAAACTGGTTGCCCCTGAAGTATCCGGGTTGCTTACATTCGATTATTACCACCTTGACCGGGAGAGCGCCCAACGTTGGTCCGTCGCGTTTCTGGAAGAAGCCGGCCCACAGATTCATGAATGCCTTAATGAATAGAGCGAGGCATTCGCTTGTGATTTAGACGCAGGAACAAGATATTAAGCCCAGTTTTCAGTTCATCGGCTATCCAATGTCAGGCTCAAGTCTAGCGGTTAGGATGGGTGAGTTCACCCATCTTGACCGCGCACGATCTTTCTACAAGCCCGAATTAGACATATTACGATTCGGTGCCTTCCTCGGAGTCTTTGTATTTCACACCATAACCTACTCATGCACCTTTCTTGTACAACACCAGGTTCCATTTTGGCTTGCTACAGCTGGTCTCAGCGTGATCTATGCCGGTAAGTACGGCGTCGACCTATTCTTTGTTTTAAGTGCATACTTGATCACTGAGCTCTTAATCTGCGAAAAGGAATCACTCGGAAGGCTGAATGTTGGTGCTTTCTACCTTCGAAGAATCTTGAGGATCTGGCCACTCTATTATCTGTTCATCAGCTTAGTCCTGTTTGTTCCTTTCATGGATCGGGATCATGCATTTAGCCTGCGATATGTCGTGCCCTTTCTGTTTCTCATGGGAAATTGGAGTTATGTGTTGTTTGGAGTGAAAGGGTTCGTGGCAGTGCCCTTATGGAGTGTCTCCGTCGAAGAACAATTCTATCTACTCTGGCCGCCGGTCGTTGCAAGGCTGTCACGACGGCAGATTATTGCAACATCTTTGCTAATGATCTGCCTGGCGAACGCGGTACGGGTTGTTGCACTGTCAATGCATCAAAATACAATGCAGTTGTGGATGAACAGCTTTGCTCATTTTGATTCGATTTCATCGGGGATACTAGTCGCTACGCTGAGGCACACCCACAAAAAAGCGTTAAGTATTAACTATGGACTACGTGTTGTATTAACGATAGCAGCTATGGGATCCTTGGGCGTCGTAGCGCATTTTGCTGAACAGCAGGATAATGTTTTCTTTCCGACGGCGACTCTGATAGGTGGTTGCATGGTACCACTCGCATGCACTGCGATTCTGATTAGCTTTGTCGACTTGCCATTTCGCTCAGTCGTGCTTCAATACCTAGGCAAGATTTCTTATGGTCTTTACGTTTTTCATCTCACCGCGCTTTTGCTGGTGGATCGATTCTTCCAAGGGAGAGGCTATGGCGCAGCTCACGCGGTGGCGCGAATCCTGCTTACCTTGGCGGTCACGATTGCGATTTCAGCTATTTCTTACAAAGTTGTGGAAACGCCTTTTTTGAACCTAAAGAAGCGCTTTACTTACGTCCGTTCTCGGCCAGCATAAGAGTAACAGTCATTGATGTTCTGCACGCGTAATTAACTAGCTATCATGCATTGGTTGCCCGTTCACTCGAACTTCCGAATTTCCCTTCGCGCAGCGTTGGAATCGTCTGAAGATCGAATCGAGAAGCTTGCCGCACTTTCTGAGCATAGCCTCAGCTTTCTCGAAACAATCCAGCTCGATCGCGCCCTTGGTTCAAGTTATGGGGAATCAGCCGACGGTTTTGCATTGGTTCGACTGGCGGTTCTCGGTTCCGCGACAGTCGACCATCTTGTACCAGCGATTCGAGTCTCTGGTTTGCGTAGACGATTATTCATCGATGTCCAAGTCGGACCATACGGGCAATATCGTCAACAGCTCTTGGACGCCGAATCGCCACTCCATCGGTTTTGTCCCCAGGTTGTCTTGCTGTCGCTAACTGCGCGGGAGACGATTGCCGGTGTACCACTGACAGCCACGGCAGCCGAGGCGGATGTGGCGATCGGCCAGTCGATCGATGACTTGCGTACGCTGTGGCGAAAAGCACGAGAGAGATTCCACGCAACCGTAATCCAACAGAATTTCTTGAATGTCGGCGAGCCGCTGTTTGGCAGCTATGACCGTCTTGTTGCGGGCACGCCAGCGCAGCTGATTGCGCGTCTTAACGAACGGTTGTCACAAGCCGCGAGCGAAGATGGCGTTCTGCTTCTTGATGTAGCACGAGCTAGTGAGCGTGATGGATTGAATCACTGGTTCGATGTGACGCGCTGGTTACAAGCGAAAATGGAAATTGCTCCACCTGCCGCGCCGATGTACGGAGAATTGCTCGCAAGAGTCATCACCGCCCAGCGCGGATGTTCAAAAAAATGTCTTGTTCTCGATCTCGACAACACTCTTTGGGGCGGAGTGATTGGCGATGACGGTCTGGAAGGTATCATCCTCGGCGAAGGCACCGGGGTCGGTGAAGCCCACCTGGCCCTACAGCGCTACGCAAAGCAGTTGAGAAATCGTGGCGTGATTCTGGCCGTCTGCTCCAAGAATGACCCTGCGATATCGGAGGCAGTATTCCGCGAGCATCCAGAGATGGTACTGAGGCGATCCGACATCGCAGCGTTCGTCGCGAACTGGGAAGATAAGGCGAGCAACCTGAGGCGAATTGCCGAGCAGTTGAACATCGGAATGGAGAGTATGGTCTTTGTCGATGATAATCCCGTGGAACGAGCGCGCATTCGGCAAAGCCTTCCGATGGTAGCTGTCCCCGAACTGCCGGACGATGCCGCCCAATACGTTCGCTGCCTAGCGGATGCCGGCTACTTCGAGTCCGTTGCCTTCACGGCCGACGATTCTCGCCGCGGGGAGCAATATTCGGCCAATGCGTCACGAGAGGTTCTTCGGGACTCGTCGCAGTGCATGGATGATTTTCTGCATGGCCTAGATATGTCGGTGACCTTCGGCCCCTTCAAACAAGTCGATCTGGCGCGTGTCGCACAGTTAATCGGAAAAACAAATCAATTCAATCTGACGACACGGCGGCATTCTCTGGAGGATGTGACGCGATTCGCTGCCAAACAGGAATGCCTGACTCTGCAGTTCCGGCTCGTTGACAGGTTCGGCGATAATGGCCTCGTGAGCGTGATGATACTGCTTCCGCACTCGAGCTTGACCAATTCGCTGGAGATAGATACTTGGGTTATGAGCTGCAGGGTGTTTGGAAGACAGCTGGAGCACGAAGCGATGAACATCGCTGTAGAGACTGCACGTGATCGGGGCATAAAGGAGCTCCGCGCTGAATACATACCCACCGCGAAGAATGGTATTGTACGCGAGCTATACTCTTCGCTTGGTTTCCTGCCAACAGAAGAGCCGATCGCTAACGGTACGAGACGGTGGGTATTGCGGCTTTCAGATTATATACCTCGGTCTACCCATATTGTCAGGAGGCATTTAACGTGACCGAGAACGAAATTCTGAATGTTTTGAACCGGATCCTCCGGGATCTTTTGTTAGATGATTCGATCACCTTGACCATGGACACGAGGCGCGAAGAAGTACCTAATTGGGATTCGGCGGCATATGTAGATTTCATTGTTGCGGTGGAAATGCAATTTGGTATGAAATTCAGGATAGCTGATGTCGAGTCATTTCCAGATGTTGGGGCGATTGTGCGAAAGATTAGTGCGGTGTTGATCACGCGGTGAAAGCGACTAAGGAATAGTAATAAACAAGGAGCGACCTCGAGCATGCTGTTTAACTCGTATGAGTTCATCTTCGCCTTTCTTCCCGTGGTTGTGGTTGTGTTTTTTGCGCTTGGCAAGGCTTCCCGTGCGTGGGCGTTGCGCTGGGTAATCGCCGCATCTCTGTTTTTTTACGGCTGGTGGAGACCGTTAAATGTGCTGATTATCGCACCGTCGGTGCTGATCAACTTCCTGCTGGCGCGCCTACTGCAACGCCTGTGCAAGGAGGAGAGGCACAGTGCTGCCCAAGCTGTTCTCGTGCTCGGCATCGTGTTCAACGTGGCGTTTCTTGGCTACTTCAAGTATTCGAATTTTTTCGTAGGTGCCATGAACGATGCCTTCGGCACGCAGATGTTTCTTGCGCGGATCATTTTGCCGCTTGGGATATCATTCATTACGTTTCAGAAGATCGCCTTCTTAATTGATGTTCAGGCAGGTCGAATTGAGTCTTTCACGCTGCAAGACTATTGCTTGTTTGTGCTTTTCTTTCCGCAGCTCATCGCAGGCCCGATTGTCCACTATCGTGAAATGATGCCGCAGTTCCATCGTGTGTCGTGCCGTTTCGACAAGGACAACGTGGCCGTGGGTCTGACGTTGCTAGCTTTCGGACTGTTCAAGAAGGTGGTTGTTGCGGATGGCCTAGCGAAGTTTGTGACGCCGATCTATGAGCGGGTCACGTCGGGCAGCAGCGCCGGTTTGTTTCCGGCCTGGATCGCGGCAGTCGGATTCACGCTGCAGATCTATTATGACTTTTCGGGGTACACGGACATGGCGCTCGGGATCGCTCGGTTGTTCGGGGTCCGGCTACCTCCAAACTTCAACTCCCCTCTTCGAGCTTCAAACATTATCGATTTTTGGCTGCGCTGGCATATGACACTGACGCGCTTCTTGACGGCGTATATTTACAATCCGTTGGCGCTCTGGTTGACACGCCGCCGAGTGGCCAGGGGCCGCTCAGGTTTCGGCGGCCGGAACAAAAGCCCCGGAGCATTCATCGAGCTTTTGATGTTTCCCACTTTGTTGACGATGCTTGTGTCGGGAATTTGGCACGGCGCCGGCTATACGTTCATCGTATGGGGCGTGCTCCACGGCCTCTTTTTGACTATAAATCATGCGTGGCGACAATTAGGATCTAGGCTGTGGGGTGATAAAGCAAGCTATGAACGGTTCATGCGACCCGCTGGTTTCATCATCACATTCGCTTGCGTCGCCGCATCGATGGTTATTTTCCGTTCTGCGAACCTGAAAACCGCGGCCCATCTGTTTCAGGGAATGCTCGGTCTGCATGGAATCGGGTGGTCTGGATTGAAAGATGTCGTCGGAGTCAGTCTCAAGAGAATGGCATTTTGGATTGGGGCCTCAGCATTCATAGCCCTCGCCTGCCCGAACACTCTCCAGATACTCAGCCGGTACGAGCCGGCGCTTGGTTGGAAGCTGAGTCCACAGGAGGGGGTGGCTCCTGAGGCTCGCATTCTATGGAAACCCTCGCTGGCGTGGGCCGTCGCCATGTCGATGATCGTCGCTATCGGGATGATTAATCTTGGCGGCCAAAGTGAATTCCTGTACTGGCAATTCTAGTAGACTGTCTCTAAGACATGCTTCCCACGGAATGCGGTTCTGAACATGCGATAAATTCTACTGAACATAAAAGCGAATTGGCCAACTAGGGTGGCCGGTCGCATGAGTTCGTTTTGCGGACGCGACCGGTGGGATCAGACCATTTCCACAATGAGCCAAGCGTTGACGGAGTAGGCATTGATGTAGCGTCGGAGTTTGCGAGCCAAGTCGGAGACTGAGATGAAAATTCCGTGGGCGATGACCTCGCGTTCGATCTTGGCGAACCAGATCTCGACATGGGCGAGCCAGGGCGAGCTGGTGGGCGTGAAGTGAAACCGGACTCGCGCATGTTGTTGGAGGAACTCGGGGTGACCGCTTGAGTCTTGTGGACGGAGAGATTTTCGATGATGATGTGAATCTGTTGCCCAGGCGGGTACAACGCTACGACCTCTTGCAAAAAGGGCGACCAACTCGCGGCTGGTACGGCGGGCAGCGCTTTTGCCGTGAACGCGATCGGTGGCGGTATTCAGCGCTCCAATAAGAGAGCGTGCCATGGCGTTCGGCGCGTCCTGGCGAGAGCGGTATTAAGAGGCGAGACGATCCAAGGCTGAATGGCAGTCTTCTCATCGAGGCAGAACACGGTGCACGCTGCGGCGGGCGCAGATGGAGGGCCGAGGATGTCGCGGCTTTGCTTTTTCCAATTCAGGATCGTCCCTGACCATGTAGCGTTCGAGACGGTGCGGTTTCAGGCGTGCTTCTTGCCAAACGCTATGCACTGCGTCTTTGCTAACGCTGGGCTTTTGGCGTGACAGACATCCACTGCCTCGAGTCCATATTGCCGCTCTCTGGCGGCTTCGGATGTGTCTGCAGAAATCAAGAAAGAACCAAAAGGGCACTACTTTACACGTTTTGGTTACGCGTTAGTTTGGCGCAAGTTCGTCATGGTACATTTTTCCACATTGGGGATTGCCTTCGTTGGGCTGTTACTCATAACCGCGAACCATCGACCGAGAGAGACGCAGAGGCGTAAGCCCCTTGCGGGTGGCGCGGCCATTCTCGCAATAGGCATTGCAGTAGCGGCAACCTTCACGCCGATATCGCTCTCAAGTGGATTTACATGGGAGATGGTCTCATGGCGCGTGCACCTGTTTTGGCACAAAGCCGAAGGCGACATCCCTGATTTTTCATGGCGTGAGCTGTGGTTCATGGCGCACGCTAGGGGTGGTTTTGGCCTGGCAAACTTCGTTAGGCAGGGACTTAGCCTGGATGGCGCGGTCGTAAATCCATATATCACAAGTCAGGATCATCAAAGCGGCGCACGGATTTTCCGCGAGCGGTGTGCGGGGTGCCACGGCAAAGATGGAATCGGGGGTTATGCTCCTCCCTTGAATCACTCCGAACTCAGCCATGGAGATAGTGACCTCGCGATTTACAAAGTCGTGAGAGACGGTATTCTTCAGACAGGTATGGCCGCCGTCACGATGACCTCCCAAGAACGGTGGCAGGTCATCGGCTATGTAAAGACTCTGGAGGTTGCAACTTCCAATAAGCACACGGAACAATTGCCGCCTGTAGAAATCCGGTTGAGCTCTGAACAGATTCGCACTGCGGGAAGCAGACCGGATCAGTGGTTGACCTACTCAGGATCTCTCGATGGACGACGTTACACGCCATTAGCTGAGATCACCCGTGAGAATGTTTCACGGCTTCAAGTTCGATGGGTTCGGCAATTCAACGTAACCGAGTCAGAAAGGAGCGAATCAACCCCGATTGTCGCTGGCGGGGTCGTTTTCACGACAGTACCGCCTTCCGATGTTGTTGCCTTAGATGCTAGGTCGGGAGACGTAAGATGGCGGTACAGGCGAAGTCTGCCGGATAAACTACCGACATGCTGCGGTCGGCCAAATAGAGGTCTCGCCATTTTGGGAAACATGTTGTTCTTGGGTAGCCTCGAGGGGATTCTGGTGGCTATCGATGCAAACAATGGGACTGTGATTTGGCAGACTAAGGTTTCCGACCCATCTGACGGTTTCACGATGACAGGAGCTCCGCTCGTCGTAAACGGGTCGGTCGTCGTTGGGGTCGCTGGTGGCGAGTACGGGATTCGCGGTTTCCTGGCAGCCTACGATGCAGAAACTGGCAGACAACAATGGAAGTTCAATACGATTCCCGGTCCCGGCGAATTCGGACACGACACGTGGAAAAACGATGCCTGGCGAACCGGTGGTGGCCCAACTTGGGTCACAGGGAGTTACGATCCATCCTTGGACCTTCTTTACTGGGGCGTCGGCAATCCGGCCCCGGATTTTCAGGGAAATGTTCGTCCAGGCGACAACCTCTTCACCGACAGCATGATCGCCTTGCATGCTAGTTCGGGGAGACTGGCATGGTATTTCCAATTCACCCCTCATGATGAACTCGACCGGGATGCAACCCAGACTCCTGTCCTAGCGGACTTGCCGATCAAAGGCGTCTTACGTCAAGTGATCTTCGTCGCAAATAGAAATGGGTTCTACTACGTACTCGACCGAACAAACGGTGAATTCCTCGTGGGTGTGCCTTTCGTTGAACAGAACTGGGCTAAAGGCCTCGATTCGGTGGGGCGTCCCATCCTCTCCCCAAACGCCGAAGCTTCACCGTCGGGCCGATTGACGAGACCCGGCCTTAGGGGCGGAACTAACTGGCAGAATGCGGCGTTTAACCCAAAGAACGGAACGATCTTCGTCCCGGCCACTGAAGGGGCCTCTGTATTCACGAAGTCCTCGAACCCTAAGCGCGGGGAGCTGGGGTTCTACCAGGGCAGCGCTGGAGGCGGTTATGAAGAAGAACGTGTAGTGCGAGCGTTAGATGCTGCAACCGGCGCGAAAAAATGGGAACGATGGGAGCGTTCCCTGCCAAGTTGGAAGAAATCCTTTGCTTATGGTTATAGCGGCCTCTTGGCAACGGGTGGGGGCCTCGTATTCGGGGCATCGGGAGGATTCGTTTTTGCAATAGATTCGGCGACTGGACGTGAGTTGTGGCGCGTTTTCCTGGGGGGGGACACCTACGCGGCGCCGATCTCATTCACTGTAGATGACCATCAGATCATCTTGGTATCGGCAGGTCAGTCATTGTTCGCCTTCGGATTGTAGTACTGACGCCACTTCCGGCTTATCGGCGCACAGAAGTTATGACTCCGGACTGACTTTTCGAGCCTAGGATTTGCAAGATTGAGTCGTTGACAGCCCAAAACCTGCGCTAACGTGCGAACCCACGTGGGCGCAATCGGTTCCGCCATACCGAAGGTAACCAAGTGAAGATTACTGAACCACACGGATGGGCCATAGCAATCCGGAAGGTTTGCATTGACCATAGTGTTCACGGGGTTTGTTGCACTTGGAAAAGCTGCCTGGCAAAGCGTTGGGACTTTGAGGCGCTTCGCGCGTCTGGCCGGCGAAGTTGAAATGAGTCACGAACGCGACCGGATTTCCGAATCTCGAGTCAATGCAATGCGCCAACTAAACGAACTCGATCAAGAATACTCACTGGAAACTCGCTTCGGGACACCGGATGCACCGCCCATTGACGAATTGGTGATCGAAGCTGGCCGCACCGAGCGGCAGTATTGGCGCGATTTGTGGCGATACCGCGAATTGTTCTATTTTCTCGCATGGCGCGACCTGCTCGTGCGCTACAAGCAAACTGTCGTAGGAGTAAGTTGGTCGCTTATCCGGCCGCTCCTGACCACGATTGTGCTCACGGTTGTTTTTGGAAAATTGGGCAAAATGCCTTCCGGAGGAGTGCCGTATCCGCTACTCGTTCTTTGCGGCACGCTGCCGTGGCAGTTTTTTTCCACTGCAATGACCGAAAGCGGCAATAGCCTCGTAATGAACTCCAATCTGATTTCTAAAATATATTTCCCGCGTCTCATCATTATTGTTAGCAGCGTCATTACCAGCTTTGTGGATTTCCTGATCTCCGCCGTTTTCCTCGTGGTCCTGATGATTTGGTACCACTACGCGCCTCCTGCGGCCGTGTTATTTGTGCCATTTTTTGTACTTCTGGCGTTCGGTGCTGCCTTCGGGGTCGGTTTGTGGATCGCCGCACTTATGGTCGAGTATCGTGATTTCCGTTTCATTGTCCCGTTCATTGTCCAGTTCGGCCTTTATATCTCGCCAGTCGGCTTCCAGAGCAGCGTGGTCCCTGAGCGTTTTCGCCTTCTATACGCACTCAATCCGATGGTCGGAGTCATAGATGGTTTCCGCTGGTGCTTATTGGGGGCACAGAACGGCATTTACCGGCCAGGCATCGCGGTCGCCGTAATTGACGTCATCGTCCTGGTCGCGTCAGGTATTTGGTATTTCAGGAAGACCGAGCAAACCTTCGCTGATGTAATATGAGCGACACTGACCTCAGTCCACGAGCCGGCCATGAGTAACCCTGCCATCATCATCGAGAATCTAGGCAAGCGGTACACTATCGGCCATCAACGGGCCAACCGTGACGGGTTGCGCCATGCAATCGAGAGCGCGATTCGCGAGCCGCTTACGTGGCTTAGGTCCAGCCGGCAAAAAAAGCTGCAGCAGGTTGATTTCTGGGCGCTAAAGGACGTTTCTCTTCAGATCAAACAAGGTGAGGTAGTTGGCATCATCGGCAGTAACGGTGCGGGCAAGAGCACGCTATTGAAAATCCTGAGCCGGATCACCGTTCCCAGTGAGGGACGAATCCGCATCGATGGCAGGGTCGCCAGCCTCCTCGAGGTTGGCACCGGATTTCATCAGGAACTCACCGGACGAGAGAACATCTTCCTTAACGGTGCCATCTTAGGCATGACCCGCGCTGAGATTGTCCGTAAATTTGACGAGATCGTCGAGTTTTCGGGAGTTGAAGAGTTTCTGGACACGCCCGTGAAGCGCTACTCTTCCGGCATGTATGTCCGGCTGGCTTTTGCGGTGGCGGCCCATCTTGAACCCGAAATCCTGATTGTCGACGAGGTGCTCGCAGTCGGCGACGCCGCCTTCCAAAAGAAATGTATCCGAAAGATGGAGAACTTTGCTCAGAGCGGCCGGACGGTCTTGTTCGTAAGCCACAACATGGATGCTGTGCGAACGTTGTGCCAGCGTGCGATCCTGTTTGATGGCGGCAAGATTCGAGCTGATGGGTATGTGGACAGTGTCGTGGAAGACTACTTCTCGGGATTTTCGACTAGCTCCCGCCAGCAGCTGCGAGGCGCCGATGGGTTGGCGATAGAGAGAGTGGTGTTGAAAAATGACAGAAGTCAGGAAACATGCCAATTTTGTCCAGGTGAGGATTTGATCATCGAAATAACATTCGATGCACAAGAGTGTTTGGAAAAACCATATTTCACGCTGGCGGTCCGAGGTCAAAAAGGCAATTGTTTTACCGCCAACATGTTGTTAGACGGCCATCGGCCAGAATTCCTCAATGGCAAAGGAAAGATTTCGTGCAGATTCAAGGCGATTCCCTTGTTGCCTCAGCGTTATACGGTCCAATTAGCTATTAAAGCAAATAATGGAAGAGATGTTTTACTGCATTACGCAGATATCGGATCATTTATCGTGACGGCTGATCTTGTGACCTATGGTTTCAAAGGCGAGTTTCAGACACGCGTATCTGAGGCTACTTCTGTGGTCATCCCTTATGAATGGCAGCTGCCGGACGGCACTTCCGCCACGGTGTCCCTGAGCGCTCCAGTCTCGGTGATTTGAGCGTATCTGGCGCAATGCAGAGAATAGCAGTTTACACAACAATTTATCCGGGCGTTGAAGTCTACCTGCCCGACTGGTATCGCTCGGTGCAGGCACAGACGGATCAGAACTTTCAACTCTGGATAGGTCTCGACGGACTTGAGGTCGGCGCGGTCGAGACCGTGATCGGCACTCAGCTGAACGCGGTGTGGGTGCCGTCGGAACCGGGCAACACTCCGGCACGGATCCGGCAACGGTGCCTGGAACAAATCGTGGAAGATTTTGATGGGGTGGTTCTCGTGGACAGTGACGATGTTCTGCACCCAACCCGAGTCGAGTCGGCACGGGCGGCTTTGCAGACCTCCGAACTCGCCGCATGCGCTCTGCGCCTAGTGGATCAACATAGGCAAGATTTGGGGACGACTTTTACGCTTTCCTGGCGAGCCGTTCCTGACGATATTCTGCCGCGAAACAATGTGTTTGGCTTTTCCAATTCGGCTTATCGGTCGGAGTTGCTTCGGCGGTGTTTGCCGCTTCCTGCGGGCATCGCCTTGGTTGATTGGTTCTTGGCAACCAAAGCCTGGTTAAAGGGGGCGAAGTTGGCGTTCGACCCAATTGTACGAATGGAATACCGGCAGCATGGGGCAAACACGGCTCCCATCCGCTTTCCTTTCGACGCGAACCAAGTGATTCGAGACACGAAGAAGGTACGGCAACATTATTGCCTGCTTCAAGCCTCTCCAATGGAGAATGTGCTGCCTGATCGCTGGGCACAAGTACAAGAAGCTGCCACAGATGTTCAACGCTTTTCCGAACGTGTCATTTCGCAGCCGAAAAAGCTGGAGAGCTACATCCATAGCCTAAACGCCTTGGAGCCTCAGGTTGTCTGGTGGTGGGATGTCGCGCAACCTGCACTGCAATGGATGTGGAATGATGACGCAAGAGGTGCGGAATGAAGTCGGTAAAAATTAACGGCGTTGAGGTCGGACCGGGCCATCCACCTTATATCATCGCAGAAATCGGTTCAAATCATAATGGCGACATGGATCTCTGTCGTCGCTTGATTGATTCAGCCGCAGAGTCGGGCGCACAAGCAGTGAAGTTTCAATCCTGGACCGACAAATCGCTCATCGCGGAAGAAGAGTATGCTCGCAATACTTCCTACTCCGATAAGAAGAAACACTTCGGCTCGTTGCGCCAAATGGTGACCGCCTACCAGTTGACGTGGGAGCAACATGTCGAAGCCGCCGCTCATTGCAAGTCTCGTGGCATCGCGTTCTGCTCGACACCGTTCGCCGTCGAGGAAGCAGATCTGCTTGAGAGGCTTGATGTACCGTTCTTTAAGATCGCTTCGATGGACATCGTTCATCTCTCCTTCTTGAAATATGTCGCGCGCAAACAGCGCCCTGTGATCATTTCAACGGGCATGGCCACATTAGCCGAAATTGAGCGAGCTGTCGAAACAGTGCGTGCTGAAGGCAATGAGCAGATTGTCCTGCTCCATTGTGTGTCGATCTACCCTCCGGAATATGACACCGTTCATCTGCGCAACATGGCCACTCTGCGGCAAGCCTTCGGTGTGCCGGTAGGCTTCAGCGATCACACATTGGGAACCGCGATTCCACTCGCTGCCATCGCACTTGGGGCATGCATGATCGAGAAACATTTCACTCTCGATCAGGACATGGAAGGGTGGGATCACGCGATCTCCGCCAATCCTGAGCAACTCAAAACCATTGTCGAAGAGGGTAGACATATCGTTACAGCGCTCGGAGACAGCAAACGAACGGTGACTGCTGCAGAGATCGAAAAACGGATGAAGTTTCGCCGAAGCTTGGTAACCACTCGGCAATTGGGGCGCGGTCATGTACTTACCGAGTCGGACCTGGACGCGAAGCGACCCGGCACGGGAATCCGTCCCGACGAAATAGATTATGTACTTGGTCGAAGGCTAAGTGTAGATATGGATGCCGACCAGGTCCTAAACTGGAACCACCTTCAGTAACCGACCGATGATTGCATTGGAATTGCCAGTCATCGTAATAGGAGGAGGCGGTCACGCTAAAGTGCTGGTGAGTGCGCTTCTCCTGCGCGGGCGAAACGTTCTCGGATTCGTTGATCTGAACCTCAAGCTTCCTCCCTTGCTTGGAGCCTCTCATCTCGGCAATGATAGCGCGGTATTAGATCATCCGCCTGACGGCGTCCAGCTCGTGAATGGTGTCGGCTCCATCAGCTGCACTAGAAATCACCGGAATGTCTACGATTGGTTTGTCCAGAGACAGTATTGTTTCGCGACGGTGATCCATCCCTCAGCGGTCGTCGCGCCTGAAGTGCAGATTGAGGACGGGGTCGAGGTTTTGGCGGGGGCTGTCGTGCAGGCAGGGTGCCGGTTGGGCGCGAATGTCATTGTTAACACTGGGGCCCGAGTAGACCATGACTGCATCATTGATTCTCACGCGCATATTGCGCCAGGCGTGACAATATGCGGAGGAGTGCACGTCGGTACCGGCACACATATCGGAGCTGGTGCTACCGTTATCCAGGGGATTCGGATTGGTGCGGGTAGCGTGGTTGGCGCGGGCGCGCTCGTGATTCGGGATATACCGCAGGGAACAAAGGTAGTTGGCGTCCCAGCTGCTTCAATGCCGGACAGAGGGAAGGCGCGATAGTGCCGAATCACAGACCAAAGCCAGTCTACATCGTTCACTGCATCGACACGGAGGGGCCACTCTACGAGTCGATCGATGCAACGTTTGACCGGTTACGTGAGATCTTCCATCTCAACCTCACCGCTAGCCAGGATCTGTTGCGGCGCTTACAGGCTGGCGAAGTACAGCTTGAAGGTCTCGAGGCAGCCGTCCAAAAAGTAGTGGATCCTCATTTGCTCGCCTATAACGACACTTGGGATAAAGTCGATGCGATGTTGGCGAAATTGATGTCCGAATCGTTTCGCACCCAGGTTCCCGACTCGGCAGGTAAAGGGTGGATTTACAACTGGTTCTGTGTCGATCACGTCGATTACGATCTGAATCCGCGGCGCAGAGACATCGGATATCACAACATTTTCGAGCATTACAGCGCGCAGATTCGTAAAACAGGGTCGACGCAGGATGGTCTGCATTTTCATTATCATCCGCATTCCTTTCGGCGTGAGGCCCACCGTTGCGCGACGCATTGGTGGTCGTCGTCCAATAGCCTTCATCAGATTATTTCGCGCCGCATTATTGATTATCAGTGGTTTCCTGCAGCGCATCGTCCGGGGTTTCACGTTATTCGGCCAGACAGTCATTGGTTTCTTGAACAGCACATTCCGTTTGACTTTTCGAATCAGGCGACGGTGAATAGCGCGGAAGATGGAGTGCAGTTTGGTCTTCTAGGTGGACGCTTCGGCGACTGGCGTCGTGCTCCGGCGACCTGGGGACCCTATCATCCTTCGGCCGACGACTATCAGGCACCCGGTAACTGCCGTCGATGGATCGCTCGCTGCCTGAATGTCGGCACGCGTTACCGGCTGCTCCATGAACGAGACGTGAGACAGGCATTTGCGGAAGCAGCTGAGGGCAAGCCCGTAGTCTTGGCGATCACGAATCATGATTTCCGCGACATGGAACCCGATATCGATGCTTTTCGTCAACAACTGAAAAGGGTCGCTGTCGATTTCCCACAGACTCCGTTTCTCTACTGCGATGCTGTTACTGGGATGCGAGCCGCATTAGATCTGGCGCCGCTTCCCCCCTGCGAACTTGATTTGGCGGTTCGCCAGATCGACGGACGCACGCATATTCTTACAGTAGGTTCTGCCACTCCCACCTTTGGTCCGCAACCCTGGCTGGCCCTCAAGACCGTCGAAGGAACATATCATTTCGATAACTTCGATATCGATAGGCCTTTCCATCAATGGCAGTATGTGTTCGATGAAGAAACCTTTCCATTGGCCGCAGTAAATGCCATCGGAGTGGCGGCAAACAATGCTTTCGGAACGACGACGGTTGTGGTGATGGACCCGGCAACCGGAAAAGTTTCAAGAAAGCACTGGAATCCGGCAACGACCGGCGCACCGCATCTCAGCCTGAGCTTTGCTGGCGTAAGAATGGCTTAGAACTCCCCACCACTTTTAGAGCGCGAACCGGAAGAGAGATCCCGGTTTACAGCCCACCGAAACATCGGAGCATAAATGAAAAACTCTGAGAAAGAGACGCGACTCGCGGATTCAATAGTTGCGCCTGGCACCTCTATATCACAGGCGATGGCGCAACTCGAACGCGCTGGCATCGGTGCATTGCTGCTATGCGATCCCGACCGGCGCCTGTGCGGTCTTGTGACCGATGGTGATATCCGGCGAGCTATCCTGCAAGGCCGGTCGCTGGATGATTCATGCAGCGTTATAGCCACCCTTAATCCGGTTAAAGTCGAAGCGCCTGTAACTCCGGAAGATGCGCTACGCATCATGGACGCGCATGATATTCACCATTTGCCTGCTGTGGATGCCGCAGGTCGCGTTCAGGATCTCGTATTACGCCAGGATCTGGCCGTTGAAGGAGATTATGCTTGGAACGAGCGGCGACTCAGCGCGGTAATCATCGCCCCCGAAGCTTCAATTTCAGAAGCCATGGCCCAACTCGACAAGGCGGCTACCGGCGTCCTGTTGATTTGCGATAAGGTCCGGCATCTCCTCGGCTTGTTGACCGACGGAGATTTTCGGCGGGCGATTCTACAACGAAAACCCTTGAGTGAGCCGTGCGCGACGATCGCGAGTTCTCACCCCATTACCTCGCCCATCTCTGTTTCGTCGTCTGAGGCCTTGCGTATCATGAAGGAGCATGACATTAGTCAGTTGCCTTTGGTTGATAGCGAGGGAAAGGTCCAAAAGTTGATCCTGAGCAAAGACATAGTGCCCAACCGCGAATTGGCCCTTTCTGCCGTGGTTATGGCAGGCGGTTTCGGGACTCGGCTGTTGCCGCTTACAGAAAACATTCCTAAACCCATGCTGCCGGTCGGCGGCAGGCCGCTGTTGGAGTTGACGATCGCCCAATTGAGACGAGCTGGCATTAAGAATGTGAACGTGACTACCCATTATCTTCCTGAAACCATCTCCGACTATTTCGGCACTGGGGAAATGTTCGGAGTCCGTTTGAATTACTTGCAGGAAGAGCATCCGTTGGGAACAGCCGGTGGAATCAAGTTATTGAAACAATTCGACGATACAATGCTGGTAATTAACGGAGACATTCTCACGGGTGCGCCGTTCGGTGCTATGCTCGATTACCACCGCGCCTACCACGCCGATCTCACCATCGGCGTGAGGAAATACGAGGTCCAAGTCCCTTTTGGCGTCGTCGAGTGCGAGGACGTCCACGTAAAAGGGTTGGAAGAGAAGCCCTCTCTCAGCTTCTTCATTAACGCGGGTACTTATCTCATCGAGCCTGCGGTTCGCGACTTCATTCCGGCAGGGCAACGTTTCGACATGACGGAACTGATAAGTAAACTGATCGAGGCGGGAAGAATCGTCGTAAGTTTCCCAATCATGGAGTACTGGCTCGATATGGGGCGGCACGAAGATTACGCCAAAGCCCAACAGGACGTTCGCGACGGAGCATTTTGATATGAAGATTTTAGTCACCGGTGGCGCGGGCTACATCGGCTCAACTCTCGTTCCCCTGCTTTTGAACGTGGGGCACTCGGTGAGGGTCTTGGATAATCTGAACCACGGCGGAGCTCCACTCCTTCCTGCATGGTCGGATCCTGCCTTCGACTTCCGGCGCGCCGACATCAGGGACCGTTCCGCAATAGCGTCTGCTCTATCCGGAATGGAGGCTGTCGTTCATCTCGCCGCGGTTGTCGGTGACCCCGCATGTGCTCGTGATCCCGCATTGGCACGGTCGGTAAACCTCGAGGCATCATTGTCACTCATCGAAGAAAGCCAGCGCTCAGGAGTCCAAAGATTTATTTTCGCCTCTACGTGCAGCAATTACGGCAAGATGAAAGATCCAGATCACTTTGTGGATGAGGAAGCCGAGTTAAATCCAGTTTCCCTTTATGCGGAAACGAAAGTAGCTGTTGAAAAATTCCTGCTTGTCAGTGGCAACGGTCAGGCATGGTCTCCGACCCCGTTGCGGTTTGCGACCATTTTCGGAACTTCGCCCAGAATGCGTTTCGATCTGACGGTGAACGAGTTCACCATGGAAATGCTGGTTAAGAAACGGCTCGTGGTTTTTGGGGAACAGTTTTGGCGGCCTTATGTCCATGTACGGGATGCCGCCCGAGCTATCAAGTTGGTTCTCGAGTCTGCCTCAGAAAAGGTTGCTGGTCGAGTTTTCAACGTGGGCGCGACCGATCAGAATTTTCAAAAGCAGCAACTAGTTGACCTGATTCGCCCACACGCACCAGATGCCATTGTCGAATTCGTGCATAAAGCCGAAGATCCTCGGGATTATCGGGTTTCGTTCATCCGTATTAGCGAACAATTGGGATTTCAGATTACGCGCACGGTAAGCGAAGGCATCGCGGAAGTTTCGAGGTTGGTGCGTGAGAATGTGATAAATGACTTTGAAAGCCGAAGCTATCGCAACTGATGATCACTGAGAAATCAAAGCCGGAAGCGTCTCCGTCCCTCGACTTCATTCCCTTGGCGGTTCCCGCGATCCAGGGAAACGAGTGGCGCTACATCAAGGAGTGCCTTGATACCAATTGGGTATCTTCGGTCGGCCCCTTCGTGGACCGGTTCGAAAGTGAAATCGCTGCGCGGATCGGCACGCGCTTCGCTGTCGCCACCGTTAATGGGACTGCGGCCCTGCACGTAGCTTTGTTGTTGGCCGGCGTGAAGCCCGAGGATGAGGTCCTCGTCTCGACCCTCACCTTTATCGCGCCGGTGAATGCCATTCGCTACGTTGGCGCATGGCCCGTGTTCATTGACGCCGAACCAGATTACTGGCAGATGATCCATCCCGGGTGGCGGATTTCCTGGAGCGGGGCTGCCGCTCGCACAAGAGCGCACTTCACAATCGACTCACGGGGCGACGCGTATCCGCTGTAATTCCCGTTCACATTCTTGGGCATCCGGTGGATCTCGATCCCATTATCGAAATTGCCCGCAAGTACAACCTTAAGGTGATCGAAGACGCAACAGAAGGCCTCGGTTCAACTTATAAAGGCCGTCCGTTGGTTCGATCGGAGATGTCGGGTGCTTCAGTTTTAATGGCAATAAGATCATCACTACCGGCGGCGGTGGCATGCTTGTAACCTCAAACGAGGAGTGGGCTCGGAAAGCAAAGTATCTTACCACTCAGGCAAAGGACGATCCGACTGAATATGTCCACTCAGAGGTCGGGTACAATTATCGGCTAACGAACCTCCTGGCAGCCATGGGCTGCGCTCAATCGGAACAGTTGGAAGCCTTTATCTACAAAGCAGCGCATCGCCAGCAGGTACGCCGAGGGGTTGCAAGGCTGCCGGGAATTTCGCTAATGAAGGAAGCTTCATGGGCGTCCAGTTCCTGGTGGCTGTACACCGTTCTGGTGGACAACGCCGTTTTTGGCACAGATTCACGGCAGTTAATGCGTTCGCTGAATTCCAAAAAGATTCAGACCAGGCCGCTTTGGCAACCGATTCATCTGTCTGGAGCGCACAGAGGAAGCACAACGAAAATGCCAATCGCCGAGAAACTTTACCAGCAAGCCCTCAGTCTCCCGTGTTCGGCAGGTTTAGGCGAGAACGATCAGAGTAGGGTTATTGAGGAGGTCCGGACCATCGCGGCCGGTCAACTCCCGAAGAAGCGCCGCTATGCAATTAGCAGAGGCTAGGGAAGCAGTCAACACGGAGTTTGAGCATTGCGGGCCGTTCATGCATCAATTGATGGCCCAACTGCCATTGTAGAAGCATTACCGGTGATGGCGTGCGTGAAACGCTTCGCATTCTTCAGGGTCTCATTCCACTCAAGCTCTTTGAGGTACCTTCCGGGACAAAAGTTTTCGATTGGACTGTTCCAAAGGAATGGAATATCCGAGACGCGTTCGTCCTCGATCCAAAAGGGAGAAAGATCATTGATTTCAAGAAGAACAACCTGCACGTGCTCGGATATGCCGTTCCAGTGGACAGGTCCCTCACCCTTTCGGAACTCCAGGAACATCTGCATTCGCTCGAGGATCAACCAGATGCAATCCCTTGGGTCACCTCGGTTTATG
>CAWIMI010000006.1:0-137533 GCA_963837015.1 uncultured Acidobacteriota bacterium
CATTTCGGAGATGCTCCGAAATGTCGGGCGTGGGTCGTGACTATCAAGATTGCAAACGTCCAAAACGGGATGCTTTTTCAGCGAATTGGGAACATCCAGGGATTCTTGGATGTGGTGATCGATTTGCATAGAACATACGAGAACAGGCTCCGTCGAATGGCAAATGTTCTGGCAGCCGATGTCGGCGACTGGTTGGACTCGACACAAACGTTTTGATGAGGTTGATTATGAGCAAGAAATCGAAAGCCGACGGCGAGCCCAGATTGCAAGCCGACGCCAAGCCAAAATTGAAGAACAAAGATTACATGAAGAAGTTGCGGAAACTCCAGGAGAAGTTGTGCAATCTTCAGGATTGGGTAAAGTTCAAGGGACTGCGCGTCATTATCGTCTTTGAGGGGCGGGATGCTGCCGGCAAAGGTGGGGCGATCAAAGCGCTCACCGAACGCGTCAGCCCGCGCGTTTTCCGACTGGTGGCATTGCCGGCGCCGTCCGACCGCGAGAAGTCGCAATTGTACTTACAGCGCTACATTCAGCATTTCCCGGCCAAAGGCGAAGTCGTAATTTTTGACCGGAGTTGGTACAACCGCGCCGGCGTAGAGCATGTGCTGGGCTTCTGCACCCCTGAGGAACACGAACACTTCCTCGAACTCTGCCCGGGCGCGGAGAAGCACATCGTGAACAACGGCATCCGGCTCATCAAAATCTGGCTTGAGTCCAGTGACAAGGAGCAGAAGCGCCGGTTCGAAGCGCGCATCGAGGATCCGCTCCGCCAGTGGAAACTCAGCCCGGTGGATCTGCTTTCGCGTTCGCGGTGGTTTGACTACTCCCGCGCCCGCGACTTGATGCTCAAAGCCACCGACACCAAGGAAGCGCCGTGGTACATCCTGCGTTCCGACGACAAGAAGCGTGCTCGGCTGAACTGTCTCGCACACATTCTTAGTCTGATCCCGTACAAGAAAGTGAAGCACGAGAAGGTGAAGATGCCAAAGCGCTCGATGAAAAGGTCTTACGATGACCAGGCGTCGCTCGCAGGTCGGAAATTCGTGGCGGAGAAGTATTGATTAATGAGAACTGCACTCCAGCGATGGTTGTGGTTGGTGATCTTGTCCGGTGCTGGCACCGTGTTTGCCGCTGAGCCGGAACAGGGTTTGCCGCAATACGCCGTTAAAATCGACCGTTGGGGCAGCTTCATCACCAATTCGATGGTCGTCAGTTGGATTGTCGCCATCGGCTTGATCATCTTCGCCAGAGCCGCGACGCGGGACATGAAAGGAATTCCCGGAGGAGCGCAGAACCTCATGGAATGGCTGGTCGAGGGTCTGTACAGCTTCTTGGAAAGTATCATTGGCCCGCAGCTGGTCAAGCGAACCTTTTGGTTTCTGGCGACGATTTTCATTTTCATTTTGTCAGCAAATTGGTTGGGCCTGATCCCCGGGGTTGGCACGATTGGATGGGGACACCAGACTCCGCAGGGTTTCGTGGTTGACCAACCGCTGTTCCGCGGTGCGAATGCCGATCTGAACCTGACGTTCGCCATGGCGCTTATCTTCTTCGCTTGTTGGATCGTCTGGGCGCTGCAGGACCTTGGTCCGATCGGATTCGCAAAAGAGTTGTTTGGGCCGAAGGGTGACACAACCGGGCTTTTGAGAGTGCTGATGATCATCGTGTTTTTCGCGTCCGGCTGCCTGGAGATCGTCTCCATCCTGTTTCGGCCCATCTCCCTGAGTTTTCGTCTCTACGGCAACGTCTTTGCCGGGGAGAACATGCTGGAAGCCATGGCCAGGCTTGCGCCCGGCTTCGGCTGGTTGCTGCCCATTCCGTTTTATTTCCTGGAACTGCTGGTGGGCTTGGTGCAGGCGCTGGTTTTTATGTTGTTGTGCGCAGTGTTCACACTGCTGATTTGTCAACATGAGGAAGTGGCGCCGGCGGCAGAACTTCAGACTGAACAATGAATTTCGCCAGCTTGACCGTGTTCAATCGCGGGAGCCAGCGAGAAATCAAAGAAAGGTGAAACAGATGTCAATACCCATACTGGCAGCGGAAGTGGTCGGCAACCTCCACGTTGGTTTGGCCGCGTTGGGCGCGGCGATAGGCGTGGGACTGATTGGCGGGAGAGCTTCAGATGCGGTGGGACGTAATCCCGGCGCCTCCACGAAGATTATGGTCCAGGCAATTCTGGCCATCGCCTTCGCAGAAGCGATCGTGTTCTACGCCTTGTTCCTCGTGAAACAGTAATTACCGGGAGGGCGCAGAACCATGAATGCCTTAACTTTATTGGCCGTCGCCCAGGGTGATGGCCAGGTCGCGCAGATCGCCCGGACCTTCGGCGTGGACTGGCCGCATTTGGTGGCGCAGATTATCAGCTTCTCGATCGTGTGCGCCGTGCTCCACAAGTTCGCCTACAAGCGTATCCTCGCGATGCTGGAACTGCGGCGTGAACAAATCAGGCAAGGTATCGCCAACGCCGAGAAGATCAAGGCGGAGTTAGACAAGACCGAAACCCAACGCCAGGAAGTGATGGCGCAGGCCCACACCCAGGGCGCGAAATTCATCGAGGAAGCCCGGGCTGCGGCGGCCCGCGTGCAGCAAGAGGAAACCAACAAAGCGATTGCCGCTGCCGAACAGATCATGGCCAAGGCGCGCGAAGCCGCCGCGCAGGACCACGACCGAATGCTCGTCGAACTCAAACGCGAGGTCGGCAAGTTGGTGGTGCAGGCCACGACCGCGGTCACCGGCAAGATTCTGACCGCGGATGACCAGCGACGTCTGGCCGAGGAAACTTCCAAACTGATCATGGCATAACGATGAAGATCACCAAACAAGCGAAACGCGAAGCCAAACAACTCTACCGCCTATGTGTGGTGAAAGGCTTACTCGACGAGAATCGTGTCCGGCAAGTCGTGCCGCGCGTGGTCGCGACCGGTGAACGGGATTGCTCGTCCATCCTCGCGCATTTTCTGCGGTTGGTGAAACTCCACTGTGCCGAGCACACGGCCACGATCGAGAGCGCTACCCCGTTAACGGCGGATTTGCAGGCGGTCGTCCAAACGGAGTTGACGCACCGGTATGGGCCGGGGTTGACCACCGTGTTCGCCCAACGCCCAGAGTTGATTGGCGGGATGCGGATTCAGGTGGGATGTGATGTTTATGACGGCAGTGTGCGGGCCGGGCTGGAAGCGTTGGCAAAAAGCTTTTGATCGAAGGTAATTATGGCAAAGCTGATTGAAGAAATTGAAGCGCAAATCGCGGGCGCGAAGACCACTGCGAAACAAAATGTGGGCGTCATCCGCGAGGTTGGCGACGGCGTCGCCAAGATTGATGGCCTGTCCGATGCCATGCTCAACGAGATGATCGACCTCGGGCACGGCGTTACCGGTCTGGCGTTGAATCTCGACGCGACCGAAGTCGGCGTCGTTGTTCTCGGCGATTACACGCAACTCAAACAGGGCGACGAAGTCCGCACAACCGGCAAGGTGTTGCAAGTGCCTGTGGGCAAGGGTCTGCTGGGTCGAGTCGTGAATGTGCTGGGCGAACCTGTCGATGGTAAAGGGCCCATCAAATGCGACAAGACCTATCCGGTGGAAAAAACTGCGCCCGGAATTATCCGCCGACGCTCGGTAGACCAGCCTGTGCAGACTGGGACCATGGCGATTGATGCGATGATTCCGATTGGCCGCGGCCAACGCGAATTGATCATCGGCGACCGTGCAACCGGTAAAACAACGATCTGCATCGACACCATCATCAGCCAGGCGCGGCTCAATAAAGCCGCCGAGACGACCGGCGACAAGGGCTACCGGCCGCTGTACTGCATCTACGTCGCGATCGGCCAGAAGGAGTCGACCATCGCGCGGTTCATCGCGGCTCTCGAAGCAGCCGGCGCGATGCCGTACACGATCATTCTGGCGGCCCCGGCCTCGGAGTCCGCCGCCAACCAGTATCTCGTGCCATTCGCTGGTGCCGCGATGGGCGAGTGGTTCATGGATAACGGCATGGACGCGTTGATTGTTTACGACGACCTGTCGAAGCAGGCGGTGGCCTACCGGCAGGTATCACTGCTATTGAAGCGGCCGTCGGGTCGCGAGGCATTTCCCGGCGATGTGTTTTACCTGCACAGCCGGTTGCTCGAACGCGCGGCGCGGGTCGGCGAGAAGTATGGCAACGGCTCGCTCACGGCGATGCCCATCATCGAAACGCAGGCCGGCGACGTTTCGGCATACATCCCGACCAACGTCATCTCGATTACGGACGGACAGATCTTTCTGGAAACCGATTTGTTCTACCAAGGTCAGCGGCCGGCGATCAATGTCGGCATCTCGGTCTCGCGCGTCGGCTCGGCGGCGCAACTCAAGGCCATGAAGCAAGTGGCCGGACATCTCAAGGGCGAGCTTGCCCAGTTCCGGGAACTGGCGGCGTTCGCACAGTTCGGCTCAGACCTCGACGCCAAGACGCAGGCGCAGATCGACCGCGGCAAACGCATCATGGAGATTTTCAAGCAGGGTCAGTACAACCCGATTCCGGTCGAGGTCCAGGTGCTCGTGATCTGGACGGCTCAAAACGGTTATCTGGATCAAGTGCCCGTCGCGCGGGTCAAGGAGTTCCAAAACAAGCTGACGGAATACTTCACTACGCGCAAAGGCGACTTGCTCGCCAGGATCGGGAAGGAAAAGGCCATCAGCGACGCGTTGAAGGCTGACTTGAAGGCGGCCGCAGATGAATTCAAGCAGACCTGGAAATAAACACTGACTGGTGAGATATGCTCAGCCCCCGTGAACTTCGCCGACGCATCAAGTCGATTACCAGCACCGCGCAGATCACCCGCGCGATGGAAATGGTGGCGGCGTCGAAGATGCGCAAGGCGCAACAGAATGCGCTGATGACGCGGACGGCCGCGCGACTGCTGTATCGCATTCAGCGGCGCACCACGACTCACATCCACGAGTTCACCCATCCGCTGCTGGAAGTGCGTGCAGTTCGCAAGCGAGCCGTGATCCTCGTCGGCACTGACAAAGGGTTGTGTGGGGCGCTCAATACCAACCTTTTTCGTGTGGCCGCACAGTTTGATCCGGCGACGACCGTGTTCATCACGGCCGGCAAGCGGGCGGCGCAGTTCATCGCGCGCACGCGCCGGCATTTAGCGGCGGAGTTTACCTTTACGGACTCCCCGAAAATGGCCGACGCCCGGCCGATCGCTAACTTTGCGCGCGACCTGTTCTTGAAGGGCGAGGTGGATGAGGTGAAGGTCGTCGTGACGCAATTCATCAACACGATGACCCAGAGCGCCGCTTCGTGGGAGTTTCTGCCGATTGGCGAAATCAAGGGACTGAAGATTCCTGGCGCGGAATCCGAAGCGGACTTGGCCGCCGACACCACCGAGGTCCTCTTTGAGCTCAATCCGGAGGCGGTTCTGTCGTATCTCTTTGGGCATTACCTCAACATTTTCGTCTACAAGGTTCTGTTGGAAGCTAAAGCCAGTGAACAAAGCGCCCGCATGGTGGCCATGAAGAACGCCACAGATAATGCCAGCGCTCTGATCAAAGATTTGACCCTGGAATACAACAAGCTGCGGCAGGGCAATATCACTACGGAACTGCTCGAAATTGCCGGCGGCCAGCTCGGCAATGAGTAACGGAAGGTCGCAAAATGAATAAGGGCACAATTGTTCAACTTACCGGTCCGATCGTGGATGTCGAATTCACGGAAAACCTGCCGGCCATCTACAACGCATTGACAGTCGAACTTATGCGAGAGAACGAGATGGTCAAACTGACCCTCGAAGTGCAGCAGCACCTCGGGGATAACTGGGTCCGGGCCATCTCCATGTCCAATACCGACGGTTTGAAACGCGGCTACGAAGTCATCGACAGCGGTGCGCCCATTTCCATGCCCGTCGGGGATGGAGTGATGGGCCGGATATTCGATGTGTGCGGCAACCCGGTTGACGAGCGCGGGCCGGTCAAAGCGGAGAAATATTATCCCATCCATCGCCCGTCTCCCAGACTCGTGGACCAATCGACCTCGGCGCAAGTCCTCATCACCGGCATCAAGGTCATCGACTTGATTTGTCCCTTCCTGAAAGGCGGCAAGGTCGGCGCGTTCGGCGGTGCCGGTGTGGGCAAGACAGTCGTCATCATGGAACTCATCAACAACATTGCCAAGCTTCATGGCGGCGTATCGGTGTTCGCTGGCGTCGGCGAACGCACCCGGGAAGGCAACGATCTCTACCACGAAATGTCGGAGGCCGGCGTCATCAAGCAAAACGATCTCGGGGCATCGAAAATCGCTCTCGTGTACGGCCAGATGAATGAGCCGCCCGGCGCGCGCCTCCGCGTCGCCTTGTCCGCCCTCGCCATGACCGAGTATTTCCGCGACGAGAAGAATCAGGACGTGCTGCTGTTCATCGACAACATCTTCCGGTTTTCTCAGGCCGGCTCGGAAGTGTCGGCCTTGCTCGGTCGCACCGCGAGCGCCGTCGGTTACCAGCCGACTCTGGCTGCTGAAATGGGCACGCTCCAGGAACGTATTACCTCGACCAAGAAGGGCTCGATCACGTCCTTCCAGGCGGTGTACGTACCGGCCGACGACCTGACCGATCCGGCGCCGGCCACCACGTTCGCGCACTTGGACGCGACCCTCGTTTTGGAACGGTCGATTGCCGAGTTGGGGATCTACCCGGCGGTTGATCCGCTTGCCTCGACCTCCCGCGCGCTCGCGCCGGAAATTGTCGGCCAGGAACACTACGACGTCGCGCGGGGCGTGCAGGGTGTGCTCCAGCGCTACAAAGATCTGCAAGACATCATCTCGATTCTCGGAATGGACGAACTTTCACCCGAGGACAAGACCTCGGTGTTGCGCGCCCGCAAGATTCAACGTTTCCTGAGCCAGCCCTTTAGCGTGGCGACCGTGTTTTCCGGGTTGGAGGGCAAACAAGTCCCGGTGGCCGAAACGGTGCGCGGCTTCAAGGAGATTCTCGACGGCAAACACGATGCCATGGCGGAAGGCGACTTCTACATGAAGGGCGGGATTGACGAAGTCAAACCGAGTTGAAACATGGCCAACACGCTAAAACTTGAAATCGTCACTGCGGAAGGCTCGGTGTACTCCGAAGACGTAGAGATGGTCACCTTACCGGGAGTGGCCGGCCAGTTCGGCGTGTACCCACAACACGTCACCCTTGTGACACAGATGCTACCGGGCGAAATCATCGTGCACAAAGACGGCCGCGACACCTTTTTCGCGGCCGGTGGGGGACTCATCGAAGTAACGGCTACTCACGTCGCGATCCTTACCGATCTGGCAGTTCAAGCCGACAAAATTGACGAAGCCAAGGCCGAAGAAGCCCGGCAACGTGCCGAGGCCCGGCTCAAAGAGAAACTCTCCGACGAAGAAGTCGCTTCCATCAACGCCTCGCTGGCTCGCTCGTTGGTCCAGTTGCGCGTCAAGCGCCGGCAGCGCAAATGAAGCCGCTTCAAATGGGGGGACAGCTATGACGTCAGCACACGATCACACCGCGTGCGCTTCCCCGTCCTCCAGGGGGTGCTGAGATCACCGGCATGCTGGGCCTGAATGGAGGCGGCCACGGCACGCTGGGGAAGGTCTGGAATAACCTTCTACAACTTGGACAGGTCAACCGCTACCGATGTCCAACCAACGCAACGGCAAAATTTCGCTAATGCGAAGCCCCGTTGCCGCATCGGCTAGAACTAGCACGCGGTACATGTCGTTCAGATTGGACACAATGTCCACGCACTGCGAGATGGTCAGCACTTCTTATTTACCATGCTACTGCCGCCATTCCGATCGTTAAAATCACAGTGACTTTTTCGACACCCACGTGATTTATCGTCAACTACAGTTAACTTGACACCCTTCGCAGCGGCGTCCTTGCGATAAACTGTCACGCGAGGCCGGTTCGCCTCACCAAGGAGGTTCATCGTGAGTAGCTCTCGGAAGTCGGGCATCGAGTCTGATAAGTCCAAAATTGCCGCCGTACGGCAAGCTTTGAATCAAGCCGTGAAAGATAGTGACGCCAGCCGACTGGTAGCTTTGGCGACCGACGATGTTGTAATCGTCCTCCATAACGGGCGGTGTATGAGCGGAAAAAGTGAGTTCGAGAGTTTCTTTCTGCACGCTTTTGAACGGTGGGACCTAGAAGGAACGGTATCATCCTCGGAAGTCATGGTTCGCGAGAAGTGGGCGATTGAGATCGATGAAGTGCAGAGCACACGGGCTCCACTCGCCGGCGCGGGTGCGCCAATGCATACTCACTTTGAGGCCGTGTTCGTGTTCGCCCGGCAGTCAGACGCCTCGTGGAAAGTGGCTCGCGTCATCGAGTTGCCAGATTGACCTCCGCTCGCTTGCGTGGATTTCCTGTCATATAAATTTCGTTTCCAGCGATTCCCGTGCAAGGGAGTCAGGTGAAAATCCTTCCAAAACGTCATTCGGGATGGGGATCTTTGTGTAAGACGCAACCGGAAGTAATTGTTGAAACGAAATCAGGCGTGGGTGTTGAAAAAGTCACTGTGATTAGCGAATCGGTTGGTTGGAGTTGCCTTGGCTCTGAGAAATTTTCATGTGGTTTCGCGGGCCGCACGCCCTACATGACAGTTACCGAGAAATCGGCCCGTTTGGCCAGTGTCAACGTGAAACCGTTGATGCTGCGCCACGCGCCTGCGTGGAATCGAAGAGTTCCACACGACGCTGAAAGATGCGCAGCAAGATCAGCACTGCCAATGTCATCACTAGATTGAAGATCAGTTGCGCCCATGCCACTGCCAGGCCGGGTTCGCCCGCGAAGTCGACCACCTTTATCGCAAACCATCCAAGAAACGGAAGGAACAGCACGACTCCGAACGTGTTGAAGCAGAGGTTGGCCAATGCTACCTGCCGCGCCGTCTTCTGCATCTTGATGCTGGCCACCAGCGCGGTAGCCGTTGTCCCGATGTTCGCGCCGACCACGATGGGAATCGCCGCCGTTGCCGGCAGAATTGTTTGCTGCACGAGTAGGATGCAAAGTCCGGTCGTGATACTACTCGACTGAACGATGCCAGTAACGACCATCCCTGCCAGCACTCCCATCAGCGGTGTGCTCGATCGACTCAGTACCTCCGCGAATAGCGGACTTTGGGCCAGCGGCTTCAGGGTGAAGCCTACTAAATCAAGACTGAAAAGGATGAACCCAAAATAGAAGGCAGCTTTGCCCAGCACCTTGAACCGCGTCGGAATTGCACTCAGCACAGTACCGAGGACGATGAAGAACGGTCCGATCCCAGTCAACTTCAGCGAAACCAGCCACGCCGTGGAAGTCGTTCCAATGTTCGCTCCAAGCAGGACGCCCAGGCTGGAGCGGAGCGTCATAGTGCCGGCATCCACCAGCGCCACAGTCAGTGAGGTAACAGCACTGCTGGATTGAATGATCGCGGTTGCAACAGCACCCAGTACCACTCCCCGCCAGCGACTTTCGGTGAGGCGGCCTAGCCAGTTCCGGAGCGTCTCACCGCCAACCGCTTGGATCTCGCGACTGAACGCCTCTAGGCCGTACAGGAACAATACGATCGCAGAAATAGCGGCGAATAGAATCCTGAGGTTCGACATACGTCAACGTTGATGGACACTTCCTCTGCAGCAGTTTCTTTCCCGTGAGGAGCCCTGTCAACTATCAATTGCAACAGTGTTCCGCAGGATTTCTGCGCCGCTCGTGCGCCTATTGCAAAATCGCCTCATTGATCCCAGCCAGCAGGGGTTTGAGTGTAATCTGTTTGCAACAGTAATCTATATCACTGCATTATTACTGCATTCTTGTTATGGCCGTCTCGCGAAGTGCTAAAGGAGTCTTGCCCTGAGCCAGTTTCAGAGTGTCTCCGTGGTAGCCGCGACATCATCCAGCCAAGCTTGGAACAGCTTGTATCCCACCGACAAGACAACGGCACCCACGAACAGGCCGATCAGGCCCATGGCAATGAAACCGCCGATCGCGCCGAGGAAGATCACAACGATGGGTACTGCAACACCGCGTCCCAGCAACAACGGCTTCAGCACATTGTCCATCAGGCCGACGACTATGCACCAAATCAGGAAGAGTACCGCCTTGGTGGTGCTAACCGTGGCAAACGCGTAAACGACTGCTGGAATAAGCACAATTCCGCCTATCTGCAGCATAGCGCCGATCAGGAAAACAAGGGTCCACAGACCTGCTCCCGGTAGTCCTACCACCAAAAAACCGACACTGGCGAACAGGGACTGAATAAGCGCGACGCCGAGGATTCCCGTGGTGACACTGCGGATGGTGGCGGTTGCGAGTTCCTCAAACTCGGCGCCCTTGTTTCCGAAAAAAGCGTTGGCGAGTGATCGTGAGACTGCAGCGCAGCCGCTTGCGTTAGAAAGAAGTATCCCTGCAATGACAATCGAGAAGAAGAACTGCACGACGCCAATCCCGATTCCGGCAGAAGCCGACAGCAGGCCGCTGGCAAGCGCCTTAACCTGCGGAGCGAGGCTTTTGAGCGCAGCGGCGAGATTGGTCGAAGCCAGGCTCCAAATGCCGTTCAAAGGCCTCCCGATGAGAGGCCAAGACTCAATGTTCGGCGGTGGAGGCGGAATGGCCAAGGTTCCATCGTGAAGGTGCTCCGCGAGAGTTTGATAACCCTCGACCAGTGTTTGAGCTAGCAAGATGATCGGGACGATCAACACGGCCATGAGAAAGACGGCGAACAGAATAGCGGCCAGCCGGCTACGCCCGCCTAGGATTCTCTGCAGCTTGCAATAGGTGGGATGGCTCGCGACGGCGATGATGATGGCCCAGGTAATTAAAGCCACGAAGGGTCGCAGGATGGCAAGGCAGGCGACTGCTAGCACGAGGATCAGGCCAAGGTGGATGGACACTGCCAGGGCACGGCTCAGATACAGTCTGCCCGGCCCCATCTTTTCAGAGGTCACAGCCTTGCCCTCCGAACGCGTTTACAGATCATCATCGATCGCGAGCGGTCTGAGTTCGATGGCCAGATAATTCACGAAGCATTGGCGACAGTATAGCCGAGAGCCCAAAGAGAAAGGCAACGCGCCGATCCCCGCAGTCTGCTCAGATCTGCTCGGCGGGTCGGCTAGAAACGGCGTCTTCTTCCTCCTAAAAGACAAAGCAAAACAAGAAGAACGGAAGAAGAAAGGATGTTTTCGACTGTCTTGATGCCAGTAACTATTTTCCGATCCTTTGTTATCGTGTACTTAAAGAGAGAGAAAGACTTATTGTTCTTGTCTTCGCTATCTTCTTTTTTCTTGATTTTTCGACAAGACTGCCGGGCTTACGGAGTCAGGCCTCCGCTAGTACTGGGGTTTCGAACAGCCCGGAGCGACCACAGACCGCTCACCTTGATCTTACGTGGGATTGATCCACCCCTCAGGTGGCGATAACGCGTCCGCCTCGACTGGTCCCCACGTTCCCGGAATATACTCGTAAACCGGAGTTGCATTATCTAGCACAGGGTCTACGATTCGCCACGCCTCTTCCACATAATCCTGGCGCGCGAAACGTGACGAGTTTCCCGCCAGCGCATCTCCCAGCAGTTCCTCATAAGCTTGCATCTCATGTGGATCCGAGCTACTAGAAACGACAAGCTCGACCTGCCGCCCTAGCAACCCGTCGCCCGGTACTTTGACGTGAGAGCCGATGGCAATCGTAAGATCAGGAGTCACTCGAAATCGCACGTGATTGGCGGGAAGCGGATTCTCGAGAAAAATGTCCGGCGGCGGCCGTAGCGTGACGATTACCTCAGTGGCGGTTATTGGCAGAGACTTGCCGGCACGAATGTAGAACGGCACGCCCTTCCATCGCCAGGAATTGATGTACAACCGCAGGGCGACGTATGTCTCCACCTGCGAATCCGTCTTCACCCCAGCTTCACTGCGGTAGCCGTTGAACTGGCCGCGAACGACATCTTCTGACTGCAGAGGCCGAATTCCCCTAAGCACCTGCACGCGCTCGTCTCGAACGGTTTCGACCGATAAGCCAGGCGGCGGTTCCATCGCGATGTTGCTCAGAAGCTGCAAAAGGTGATTCTGCACTACGTCCCTGATCGCACCTGTGCGGTCGTAGAACCCGCCGCGACCTTGTACCCCGAAATCTTCCGCCATTGTGATTTGCACACCCTGCACAAAATGGCGGTTCCAAATTGGTTCGAGAAAGGAATTCGCAAAGCGAAAATAGAGGACATTCTGAACGGCATTCTTGCCGAGGAAGTGATCGATGCGATATACGTTTTCTTCCGTGAAGGCGGTGTGGACCACCTCGGTCAAGGCGTGAGCTGAGGCCAGGTCATGGCCAAATGGTTTCTCGATGACGACGCGTCCGCCAACCGCGCATCCCGACGCTTTTAGCTGCTTCAGAACTTCCGAAAACAAGAACGGCGGAATGGCCAGATAATGCAAAGGATGCTGAGACGCCCCGAGCTCCTGACGCAACTTGGAGAAAGTCGCAGGATCGCTGTAGTCGCCATCGATGTATTTCAGTTTTGAAATCAGTTTAGGAAAACCTTCGGCGTCTAATCCGCCATAGTTTTCGACGCTGTTCTTCGCGCGCTCCTGGAGCTGCTGCAGATTCCATCCGGATTTGGCGACACCGATGACCGGGATCTCCAATTTCCCGCGCTTGGCCAGCTTCTGCAGCGCGGGAAAAATCTTCTTGTGTGCCAGGTCGCCAGTGGCTCCGAAGAATACCAACGCATCGGATGCAATCTGCATCACTTGTTCGCTCCTTGGCAGTTGACCCTCCAGGGGTGTTCCAACCAAGATAGTGACATATGCGAGACGAGTCCAGCCAAGCAACAACTCAATTCACGTTAACAGGCGTGGCTGTTGAAAAAGTCACGTCGATTAGCGGGAACTACTGCGGGCGCTGTCACGGCAAAAAAGTAGAACAGTTCGAAAAGACTCGTCATTCTTTATCGCTCTCTGGATAACATGTTGGGAGAGGTAGTGGAGGGCGGTCCAGCTGCAGCAAACGGCTGTCGGCAGTGTCACCGCTGCGAGGCCAAGTATTTGAAAGACGGCAAGTTT
The DNA here is from genome assembly GCA_963837015.1 of uncultured Acidobacteriota bacterium. Classification (GTDB taxonomy): domain Bacteria; phylum Acidobacteriota; class Terriglobia; order Terriglobales; family Acidobacteriaceae; genus JABDBE01. The sequence goes on from CAWIMI010000006.1 coordinate 13,045, forward strand.
GACGCGGATACCTGGCCGAACAGTGGGATTGGGCGCGTGAATCCTGACGGCAGCCGAGGCTCCTGCGCCGCCTGTCATGGACGGCACTCCTTCAGTTCAGCACTGGCCCGCCAGCCCGAGAACTTGGGAGTGTCATCTGGGTCCCGATCATCCGCAGATGGAGATCTACACCGAATCGAAACATGGCATTCAGTTCCGCGCCAACATTGCCAAGATGAACCTGGATGCAAAGTCCTGGGTGGTTGGCAAGGACTACTCGGCGGCGCCCACATGCGCAACCTGTCACATGAGCGCGACCAGTAATCAGCCAGTGACCCTCGATGTGGGCGACCGTATTAGCTTCACACTTCGGCCAGTCGTCAGCTTCAAGCTGGAAAACTGGGAAAAGCGACGTGCCGCCATGCAGGACGTCTGCTCGAACTGCCACGCGACCGGCTGGGTAGAGAACTTCTATAAGCAATACGAGAACACGGTCGATCTCTATAACGAGAAGTTTGCCCGGCCAGCCAAAGCGATCATGGATAAGCTCTATGCCGCAAACAAACTCACCAAGACACCCTTCGATGAAAAAATCGAATGGGCCTACTACGAGCTCTGGCATCATCAGGGGCGGCGGGCTCGGATGGGCACGGCAATGATGGGCCCGAACTACACCCAGTGGCACGGCTTCTAGGAAGTCGCGAAGACCTTCCATACGGAATTCATTCCCGAAGCTGAGGCGCTTCTTCCCGGTGTGACCGCGGACGTTATGAACAGCCCTTACCACCAGTGGACAAAAGACCTGAGCAAAGAACAACTCCAACAACAACTCGAGTTTTATAAGAAGAAGTACAATCAGTGAAGTGCCCCAGGTACCTTACCTGAGGCCCTGCTACGATCTCTTTTCGGCGCGTGGTTGAGCAAGCCCATAGGAGCAGTCTCCGGACGCAGGAAAATGAAGCACGCAACAAGGGTCATCGTTTACGCGCTAACAAACTCCTCACCCACCAAGCTCCCGTTTGCGCGATCAGAATCTGGGCGAACTCCGGAATCCGCATGGGTCTGATTGTTGGGTCCGTTATGGGTCCAATAACTCCGGCCAAAATGGGGGTACGAACGACGATAAAGGCAAGGATCGCTACTACTTAGGTTCGGGTGACTACAGCCCTGAAAAGGCTGGCGTCGGCGGTTCAACTCCCTCCAGCAAAATTAGCAGCTAGGATGGCACAGACTTTACTTTTGCAGGACCGCCGGGCTAGGGGCGTTTGTTAATCCGTGCCTGTACCTTGTTCATCAGCTGCAGGAACGGATCTGTTTCCGCCTTACATTCTGGGCACGTTGCGGTGAAAACCACGCCTTCGCCGGCTTCTTCCGCGGCTGCAACTACGGCTTCATAGAAGTCGAGCGCGCATGTGAAGCCGAACTCCTTCGCGCACACCTTGCACGAGATGGTGATTGTTATTGTGTTTGCCTCGTCATTGTGATTTGTCATGTTCTCTCCGAATGCAGTGAGCCAGCCATTCTTCGTGGTCCGACATGGCAATGTAGCAGCGACCTTCTGTCCTGTGGTGAGCCAGCCATTGTTCGGGGTCCGGGACGGCAATGTAGCAGCGACCTTCCGACCCATAGAACAGACCGAAGGAACCGTTGCCGTAGTTGATGGACTGCAGCGTGTCGGCGTTCGCCTTCCACAGAGCGGTAACGGCAGCGGCGTCCATCGGCTTGCCGCCTGCTTCGACGTCGAGCAGGGTTGGATAATTCGACTCCCGCCAGCACGCGACCTCGAACCGGTCGACTTTGGGATTGAACTCCCGCACCAAGAAGCTGCAGCCCTGCGCAGCCATACTTTCGAGCTCCGCGAGGACCCGTTGTGCCTCGGTTGAATCGGTTATCACTTCTGCGTAATTGTTGCTTGCCATAATTAATTTCTCCTAATGGGTTAATACTGAGATTTTGGGAATGGTTGTGAATTATTAGAACCTCTTTTCAGGTTGGTCGAAGCCCTTAAGGTCAGAAACCCAGCACCCGTGCTTGCTTCCGAACCTGTCCTCGGCATGATCAGCACATGACAACTTCCACTGTCGTCCTGAGGCTAGGTCCCACGAGAGAACCTTGGTCGCGGGTTTGCGGCACCCGCCCTTGCGTTCGCACTTCGGTCGGTTGATTTTCATAAACGACCCCGATTGCAGAAGTAATCGCCGAGTTCATGCCAGTTCGGGAGCCTGCGGTACTCGTCCTGCTCTATGAACTCGTCGTAGTGATCAGCGCACAGCCAGACATCGGGCTCATCTTCGTATCTAAGCCTGTGCTGAGCGGGCTTGCCACACATCGGGGTACCGCAGTTGTCACAGTTCGCCCAGTCGATAAGGACATCTGGGTGCTTCTCCAGAAGCTCCTGCGGAATTGGGTCGTTGAGTGGGCGGTCCCACAAGGGCTGCCCCAGAACTTCTGCCCGTGCTTTTGAATCAATCCTTGGCAGTAGTGCATGACTACTCCTCCTCCACGACCACCGCAGGTTTGCGCGTGCGGGGCTTCACTTTGTTCTCCAGCACCTCTTCCGGCAGCGACTCTTCTGTCCAACAGGAGCAGGGGTGAGAAGCTTCCAAGCGCGGGTTCGCCGGGTCGTAGAAGTAGCTGACCAGCCCTTTGCCATAACAGACCGGGCAGTTGGGGTCGGTCAGATAGTCCTTCAGCATGTCCGGGTTCTTGACCACCCTGCGGAACTTGGTGCGTTCTTCTTCGGTGCGGGGCTTACGCAGTGGGCGCGTGATCTTGTTCGGAGGGTTGTCCATACCGTCGAAGTATTTCTCCACGGTCTCGAACAGTGGGTCTGGGTCGTACACCCAGTCTTCCGGGGTGTCGTTCTCGAGCCGCAGCCACTCGTTCAGCACATAACCCTTCGTCAAGCGCTTAATGAAGTAGTCGTTCTTCTTCACGTGGCGCTGGTAGTAGATGCAGTCGCCGACATGGGCTGGGTTGGAGCAACCGGGAATCGGGTCCGACCAGTCACACAGACCATCGCAGCAGCCGCAGGGCTTCCGATGTTGGGGTTGCTTTCGATCTTGGTTTGCTAAAGAACCTAACGGACCGGAGGTTTTGACTTGCTCGACCGGAGGGAGAGGAGACACCGCGCCGAAGCGTGCCGAACGCGCGGAACCCTGCTGTGTCTCTGTCTCTGTCTCTGTCTGTGATTGTGTCTCTGTCTCTGACGCGTCAAACTTCTGATTCGTGGGGACTAAGAATCCTCGCTCGACTAAAGTACGGATGTTGCGTGGCAGTACTGGGCGCTCCTTAGGTATGACGCCAATAGCTAGCGCGACCCACGTAGGGTCGGCGCTGAGGTTTCGCCCGGTACGCGCACGGAGTCGGATGCAGGCATCCAAGAGATACCTCTGGTTCATCGTCAGCTTGCTATACTCGGGGTCGTCAATGTCCTTCCCGGCGTAGTCTTTCACCCTAGCCCTGATCAGACGTCCCTTGCGGTCCATCCCAGCTTGGTACTTCTTCCAATTTTTGATTGCGAGGTAGTTGAGTTCTTCTTCTGTATTGTTGTTCATAGTTAAGTTCTTTCGACATGCAGCCACGTATAGCTTAGGTAGTCGTCTCCTTCTTCGGCTTACGCCCCGGTTTGCGGGGAGCCAGCCCTACGGACCGTGCGGCATCGCTTACCCACTGTTCCGACATGCCGTACTTCTTGGCGATGGTGGCAAAGGTTTCCTCTGGGTGCGCGGCGGCATACAGCCCAGCTTCGCGCTGCACTGCCAGACGCGCCCTATCCAGGGCCTCTCGCTGTTTGCCGTAATTCTTTTGTTGTTCGTTCACTTCGTGCTCCGTTCTAATTTGAGTGCCATGATCATGCTGGTCAGGATCTCCATGCCGATGTCACGCCAGTCCTGCCACTTCTTCTCGGTCCAGCCCGGCTTCGGCATCGCCATCGGACCCACTGCTCTACCCCATAGCGTCCATCTCCTCGATGTGGGGAATGTACTTTCCCAGAACTGCTCGAACTCTGAAGGCTGGTAGTTGGTCTTGGGTGCGAGGTAGCGGGTTCCGTCCGTCACCTCGATATAGCTATCGCAAATGTCTTGCTCGTTGTACATTTTGTTCTCCTGCGGGATCGGTTCCCCCTTTTCCAGAGGGCTGTGAAAAGCGCCTCTACCCTTAGAGGCGGTAGCTAAAGCTTTTTTCATTGTCATTGGGGATTAGCATTTGAGGGTCTATTTAAGGGGATTGGGTGGGGTAGCCGAACCTGAGAGGCTGACTGAATACTGACCCGTGGAGGTGGTCCTAATGGACAGTCGCCAGCTACTAGAGCAGCTGAGACAGGAGAAGGATCAGGTGGAGGCGACCCTCAAGACGTTGGAAGCCCGTCTGGGCGCTTCGCCCATAACCCGGCATGGTTCTGCACCCAAGCGCCACGGGCGTTTGATGTCCGCCAGTGGTCGCGCTGCGATATCCCGCAAGCTCCGCGCCGTGTGGGCCGCAAGAAAGAAAGCTTCCGCAGCCCGGTCGAAAGCTGCGAAGGCTCGTGTAGAAGCGAAGAAGGGGCCTAGGCTCCCTCCTCCCCCAGTAGTTCAAATTTGGCGACCCCAAGCTGGTTGGTGAGATCACCCTTGAACTCGGCGACGATCTCGCGCCGGGTGTAGCGCTGGATATAGGGTTCACTCTTCGCAGCAATGATTTTCTTGCCCCGGTACGTGGTACCCCCGGCTTTGAGGATCAGCCTCATGTCCGCTTGGAAGCGGCGATCCCGACGTGCATGCCTGATGAGGTCGTCAGCGCTGCGAGGACGACCGTCGCTCATCTTCTTGTCAAGCTCTTGCTTGCGTCGGTTCAACTCCTCGCGATCCTCGACCTTTTCGGCGATGGCGTCGATAGCATCCGCGAAGCCGTCCAGCCCCCATGCCGCCCGAAGTTCGTCGGCGACAGCCATAAGATCGTCGCTGAGTTCCTTCAGGGGAATGGGTGGCAACGCATCAATGTCCTTGCTTGCCAGTTTCCTCCTCAGCTTTTTCATTCCCATACCTTGCATTCCGTAGGCCCTATTTTCAAGGTGACCGAGGTAACTGCCCGTCCGTGGGGCATCGCAGGTAGCCGAAACAAAGTCGCACTCCGTATACTCGGGTGTGAGCAAGCTCCAACGAGTCGACTACACGCAGCACCTCAAGGGCAAGGCCATCGAGCGGGTCGAATGGCCGAACGACCACCCTGATAACTGGCTACGCCTCTCGATCTTCTTCGCCGACTCCACTCTTTGCACGATCAGGCTTACCAGAGCATTGACGAGGAAATTGAGCTTCAGGGCTTCATCAACAGCAACATCTCGAACGAGCGCCGTCTGCTTCCGGTGCCGATTACGCCAATGCGAGAGGGCCAGTGGAGAGACGGGCATTTCCTTACCTGAAGGCTGCGAGGCTGTGGAACAACCGGCACTCAATCGCCGAGATCGGGGAGCGCATCGGCTACGTGGACACGGGCCGGAGGACGGCGACCGGTTCTACACCCTGCTGAACCATTTGCGGATAATACACAAGGGGTACCGACGCATCGATGGCAGCATCGTGAAGCCGTACCGGGTCTCGCGCACGGTTGTCCGGGCGGTGAACGAGCGCCACAGACTTTGAAGCCAACCAGCCATCGGCTGGCATCTAACGTTATGCACCCCTACCTGCACAAGTTTCCAAAAAAATGGAAAGATACTTATGCAGGCTTTCGAGCCGTTCGTGGACGCCGACACCGTGGCGTCCTTCTTGTCGCTTACCCGGCGCAGGGTGCTTGAGCTTACGCGGGTCAAAGGTGGCATCCCCAGCCATCCTGTAGATGGTCGCGGCACAGGTTCTCGTCGCACCTATAGGTTCAAACTTTCCGAAGTTGACCGTTGGCTCACTGGGAGGAAGAACCGTGGCTAGTGGCTGGCTCAAACGTCCGAAATGTCGAGACTGCACCCTGTTCGTGTGGAACGATACCACGGGGGCGCAGAGGAGCCGCACTCTCGGTCCGGCGTCCATGACCGATGCCGAGGCATGGGAGAAGGTGGGCGAGGAAGGTTACCGCCTGCTGGTGGGCGCACCGGAGCCCAAGCACATCACGTTCGTCGACCTTCGCAAAGCGTGGCTGCTGGACGGGCACACCGCGAGCGGCAGACCAAAAGCTCATAGCACCCTGAACACTGAGAAGAGGAATGCAAGGCTACATCTCTCTCATTTCGACAGGCGAATCGCGAAGGACATTCGCCCCCGCGAGTTCCGCGACTGGCTGCGAAAGCAGAGCGCGGGCATGCAAGCGAAGCTGCGCAACACCATGTCCAGTATTTACAGGTTCGGACGCGTCGAGGAGCTTGTTCCTGATGACTGCGACCCGGTGAAGGACGTGGGGGCATCGTCCTTGTCAACCTATGAAGCGAAAGATGTCAGCCCGGAAGAGGCGTTCGCGATCCTGGATCATGTCGAAAGCCCGCTCGTGCGCTGCCTCATTATCCTGTTGTCCGCGACCGGACTTCGTCCGAGCGAGGGCCTCGCCCTTCGATGGTCGGACATACAATGGGAGCAGGGCACGATTCAGGTGCGCCGTGGCTTTGTGGACGGCAAGATCGGCGATCCAAAGTCCTTGGCGAGCCGGGGCGCGGTCGAGATGCACAGGGCGCTCGCCGCCGTGCTGGAGGAGTGGCGCAGGCAGACGACCTACGCTAGTGCCGACGACTTCATCTTCGCGAGCGAGCGCAAGAATGGAAAACAGCCCCGGCTGGGAAGCATGATCTCTACTGACTACGTGCGCCCGGCTGCAATCCGGGCCGGGGTGATCGCCACTGACTGGCCCCGGTTCGGGCTGCACAACTGCCGCCACGGGTTGGCGACGTTCTTGACCGAGCGCGGCACCGACCCGAAGGTCATCCAGCGGATGCTGCGGTGGTCGGACGCCAAGATGCTTCAGCGGTATGCACACCCCAAGAAACAGGCACGGAAGGCGCAGGGAGAGTTCCTGGGCAGGATGTTGAGGAAAGGGGTTGGACGGGTACAAAAACGGGTACAACAAAAACGCCCTTCCAGGCGGAAAGGCGCATAAAATCTGGAGCGGGAGACGGGATTTGAACCCGCGACTTCGACCTTGGCAAGGTCGCACTCTACCACTGAGTTACTCCCGCTCGGTTGCTTGATTATAAACAAGCCATCCCTTCACAGCAACGGCGGCCACCTTTTGATCTTGAATCAGGTTGAAATTCGATATTGACCGCCATTGCCGTAAGAACAAAAAAAGTCGGCAACGTCGCGGTCGCCCCTTAATCTGCAAACTGGGACGTCCGGTCCATGAGAAACCCTGAGCGCCTCAATGCGCGGGCGGTTCACCCGGTCAAACCGCCAGATAAATGCGAGTACTTCCTTCAGTTTACCTATTTGGTGTGCTTGCCGGGGTTCGAATACGCGCGTAATTGCGCGCCAAGCACAGTAGAGTTTTGAACGCTCGAGCCAGACTACCAGAGTAGCGCGGGGCAAACGGATGTCGAAGCTCGCCACGGCAAAATTACCATCGCTGATCCACTCTTCGCTGGCGTGCGCCTTCCTTAGTAAAATCCGGAAAGCAGGAACGTCCTTCTCTCCCCAATCAGGCTGCCAGATGTTATCTAGATAGATAACCGGTGCACCGGTACGTTCGCCAAGTTCTCGGGCCAAGGTAGTCTTGCCACTGCCAGCGCAACCCAAAATGACGATTCGCGCCATGATCGTTGGCTAACGCTTGGGCGAGTTCAACCACCCCGATTTCAACTGGCCCGCTGACTCAGTACGCGCATCCCGTCGTGGGCTTTTGCATGGCTTCATGGGACTTGGCCGTGATCTGGTTTCGCACGTCCCAAAGATCCTTATAGAAAAGGTGCTCCATGCGCTGATGTAGGACCTCGACTGGCGTACCCATCGTTCCAATCACGCCGCCGCCAATGATCCTTTGCGCCAACTTGAGATGATGAAAGCGGAAGAGGTGAATGCGCTCGTCGAAATCGAGTAGCCGTTCCGCCACGTCGTGCAAACCGAAAAATTCGTCATGTCGCCGGTAAACGTCATCCACGCTCAGGTTCGCCTTGCGCAGCTGCGCGTGGAAGACCTCACCCAAGCGCGGGCCAATATGGAGCATGGACAGGAAGCCGGGTGAATCCAAGCCGCTGCCGTGTCCCAATCCGGCGCGGATCATGTGATAGTCGTACGGGGTAATCGTCTCCAGCACGTGTAGCATGGAGATCGGATAATCGAGCATGTGGTTAGCGCGGCGAATCAGCCTGGCCGCATTCGCGAAGTCGCCTTCTTCGATGTGGGTGCGTGCCCGTTCCAGTTCCCAGGCAACGCCTTTCAGCAAAAGTTCAGAAGCCTGATGCACCACCTGAAAGGTCATCTCGTCTTTATGCAGAAACTCTTGCGCTGACTTTTGCAGCGACAACAGTTCGTCGGTTCGCAGGTAGCGCTCGTAGTCAGAGGCTCCCTTGCCCGGCAAGATCGGTTTTTTCAAATCATCCATTCTGCTTGTCTCCACATGACAGCGAATCAACTCCTTTGCCGGATGGCGTCTGTGCCCCCGTCCATTGCGGGTCCTTTTCCGGTGGCACAATCTCGCCATCGCGCATGTGAATAATGCGGTCCCCGTAGCTGGCTGCCTCCGGGTTATGAGTGATCATTAGAACCGTTTGGCCGAGCTCCCGGTTGGAGTGCCGCAGCATGTCCAGGACAATTAGCGAGTTTTTCGAATCCAGATTGCCCGTGGGTTCGTCGGCGAGCACAATCGCGGGTTTGTTAATCAGCGCCCGTGCCAGCGCGACTCGCTGCTGTTCACCTCCGGACAGTTCGGCAGGGCGGTGCGGGAGGCGTTTTTCGAGTCCCAGCAAACCTACGATCTTGTCGAAGTATGCCGCATCGCGATTGCCGTTGGCGCCGGCGATGTCGACGGCAATATTGATATTCGAACGCGCATCGAGTGTCGGCAGAAGATTGAACTTCTGGAATACGAATCCGATCTTGCGCTTGCGCATGCGCGTGCGTTCCGCATCGGAAAGCTGTGCGAAGTCATCTCCGTCGATGACGATGCGCCCAGAATCAGCCCGTGCCAGTCCACCAAGAAGATAAAAAAGCGTGGACTTACCGCTGCCCGAAGGTCCGACCACACTAACGAATTCGCCCTTCTGCACCCCAAAGGAAATCCCGCGCAGAGCGGGCACTTCGACCCTACCCACGCGGTAGGTCTTGTGCACGTCCACGGCTTCTATGAGAGCGGCCATCCAAACATTCGATCTTACACGAAGCTAAGCCAATGTGGTCGCAGGCGCCCGCGATCTGCGGTCCCTACAGAAGTTCGCTTAGTCAAAGTTTGTTGGGATCAAGCGGCGCTGCTGCGCGAAGAAGATTGCACGGCGGCCGGTTGCGCCCGCTTGGGGCCGCGCTTGCGCACCAGTAACAGACGAATACGCTCCAGCAACTCGACGGGTGCATACATTCCCTTAGGCAAAAAAACGTCGGCCTTGCTGTCGCGATCGTAGATTTTGACTTTGCCCGACAAAAGGATAACCGGAGTCTGGGGCGAAAGATGCTTGATCTGTTCGATCAGCCGGGTCCCGTCCAGGCCGGGCATGATCAGATCGGTGAGGACAAGGTCGACTCCGCCCTTCTTGAAGCGCTCCAATGCCTCTTCGCCTCCGGTGCAGGTAACCACCCGATAGCCCCGGGTTTCCAGCATCACCTTGCGGATGGAGAGCGCTTGTTCGTTATCGTCGACGCAGAGGATCGTTCTTTTTGGTTTCATTCTTGTTTCCGAAATGGCGAACCGGCAAAGCGTGCGGCCGGGAGAGATCCGAAAAACTTTCTTGATTGAGAATTCAGAGCGAGATGAATCGTAAAGCTGAACTCAGCCGATGTAAAGTGCCGCCGATGCTAATGGGATATCCATTCCATTGAAAAAAATTGCCGGTTGTGCTTGGCATCATTTTTCCTGCACATTCGCACGCGAGGTCTTCAGAAAGTGACTTCACCGCGAAGCACCTCGACAACATTTCCACCGACGCGCACATTAACCACTCTGTCATCCTTGCGCGAAGCGCGGACAAAAATGCGGCTGGGACGCTTGATCTCGACTCCCTGTTCGATCAATACGTGTTCCTCGGGTTGAGCGATTCCATGAGCGACCATCCACGCCGCGGCGCATCCTGCAGCGGATCCCGTCGCCGGGTCCTCCCCGTTGTAGAACATCATGCGAGCATGCAGCCGAGCCGCAGGATCGACAGTCTCGCGGCTGACGAAGTAAAAAAACTTTCCTCCGGACAGGTCCAAATATTCCTCGGAGCCCTTTATGTCGACGTGCAGGTTGCGCGCGATTTCCAGTCCGCGCAGCGGAACCACTGTGAACGGCACTCCGGTCGAAATCGTCTGAATCGGTAAGGAAGGGTCGATATCGCCATCGCGCAGGCCGCACGCGCGTACCACTGTCTCGCGATCATGCCGCTCACCGAACTTGGGATCGAGTTGCGTCATCTCGCCGAAAACCGGTTGCCCCGCTCTCTCTTCGAACCTCACGGGAACCTTGCCCGCGTTGAGATCCAGCACGATCTCTCTCTCTCTGGTCGATCCACGTAATTGAAATGCGGTTCCAAGCGTCGGGTGGCCGGCGAACGGCAACTCTTCCAGCACGGTGAAGATTCGTACGCGCACTCCATGCTCGTGTTCGACAGAAGATTCACGCGGCAAAATAAATGTGGTTTCAGACAGGTTCATCTCCCGTGCCAGGGTCTGCATTTCCTGGTCGCTGAGTCCCCGGCCATCGAGAAAAACAGCCAGGGGATTGCCCTCAAAACGCCGTGAAGAGAAGACGTCCAACTGAACGAAGGAAAGCCGTCGATGTTCACTCGCCATGGTTGGCTATTGTAGCGCCTGCGCTGAAATAACGGTGTGTCAGGCAGCAAAGCTTCGTCTGTGAACCCATGTCTAGTGGGGCAGTGGGAACAGTCTTGGCCGTTTGACTGAATTTCGAACGCCGCGTATCCTGAGCAACATATGATGATCTGCTCGACGTTTCGCGCCATGTGTTGTTACACACGGTTGCCGGCGTGTGGGTAAAATAGATCGACCTTTTCACCCACCCGGCGAAGCGAGGGTGGGTTTAGTGTTTTGTGAGACGCCATTCTTCGAAAGCGGCGGTTCCAATGAACAGACCCTGCCAAAAAATTCTTAACGAGGAGAGATTATGACCACCGATACTTTGACCGAGGCCGCAACGAAAAACCTTCGCATCAACGACACAGCTCCCGATTTCACTGCCGAAACTACACAAGGCACGATCCGCTTTCACGAATGGATCGGTGACGGCTGGGCGATCTTGTTTTCGCATCCGAAGGACTTCACTCCCGTGTGCACCACGGAACTCGGCTACATGGCAGGCCTGCAACCGGAGTTCGCCAAACGAAATACCAAAATCATCGGACTGAGCGTCGATCCAGTGACCAATCACAGTCGGTGGGCAGCCGATATTGAAGAGACGCAAGGCCACAAGGTGAACTACCCGATGATTGGTGACACTGAGCTCAAGATCGCTAAACTCTACGGCATGCTGCCTGCAGAAAGCGGACATACGTCCGAGGGGCGAACGGCGGCAGACAACGCTACTGTGCGCACCGTTTTCATTATCGGCCCAGACAAGAAGATCAAGCTGATGCTCGCCTATCCCATGAGCACTGGCCGCAACTTCGACGAAGTCCTTCGCGTCCTCGACTCACTGCAACTCACGGCCAAACATAAGATATCCACTCCCGTAAACTGGAAACCTGGCGACGACGTTATCATTAGCGGCTCGGTTTCAAACGACGAGGCGCAAAAGCAGTATCCCGGAGGCTGGAAGTCACCAAAGCCGTATCTGCGAATCGTCCCGCAGCCGAAGTAACAGGATTGTTTAGCGCGGACACTCCTGTCCGCCAAAGCGCGGCTGGCCGCGGATTGATAGGGATAACCGCACGGATCACTTTGATGTGTGAAGCTCGGTGCGAATCGGCGGCCGGCGTTCTTTCAGTTGGCGGCGGGAAGATTCATCCGAACCACCAAATCGCGGTAGGCTGGCTCATCGTGCAAGCTGTTCAACGCGGGCAAGAGTCCTACCGACAGCAACAACTCGTCGCGCTGATCGTAGGCGGCTTTCAAATATCGGAGAGCTTCTTCTTTGTTTCCAAGGAGAGCGCAGGTCTCTGCGACCGACACCGGAGAAACCAATTTCTGAGGGTAAAGCTTCTTCTGTACCTGGAGCATGCTTTCGAACATCGTCTCCGCCCCACCCGCAGCGAAGCCCTTCTCGGCAGCTGCAGAGATTGCGAGCGCTGAATTGTCCCGCAACAACAGTGCGTCCTTTCTCGATTCGACAAGAAAGTTTGGATAGTCCCCCTCGGCGAGGTAGAAAACTTTCAGATACAGGTGAAGAGAGCGAAAGGCGGGCTCCGTAGCTTCCATCTGTTTGAGTAGAGTGATCGCCTCGTCTCGCCGGCCGACATGAAATAAGATATTGCCTTTGTCAGCCAAAATGGACGTCGATGCCGGATCGACGGTCTGGGCACGTTCAATTTCCGTCAAAGATTCGGGCAATCGTCGCAGTGTCAGCAAATAGTTGGCATACCAGTGATGGGCGACCGCATTATTCGGGTCGAGATCAATCGCGCGTTGGAATTCCAACTCTGCATTCGCCACTTCCCATCTTCCGTAGAACAAAACAAATGCGAGTGAAGCGTGTGCGGCTGAGGACTGATCGTCCAGTTCGACTGCCTTTTTCGCTGCCACAAAGGCCCGAGAGTAGGCCTCGGAAGCCGGCATCGCTGTGTACTCGCGCAGCAGGTTGTAACAGTCCGCCAATCCGACGTAGGCGAGCGCGTAGTTCGGATCGCGCACAATCGCCTGCACGAAATAGTCCACGGCTTTGTTCAGGTCGTCCGGCGTTCTCTTGTTCCAGTAATACCTTCCCTTAAGGTAGAGCTGCTCGGCTTCGGGGTTGTGCGCATGGGACGAAGCCTGCACGACCCCGCCTGAAAAGCCTTGCGCATTGGTTGCGGTGTTGTTTCGTATATCCGCGGAGGAATTGAGGCTCGCCTTCGGATGCCAAACAAGCGTCAGCCCCAAAGCTGCCATAACGATCAAAGCGCCGACCAGAAGCCAGCCAGGGTTTCGACCCTGCGGGGCACGGCGTTCGGCGGAGAGTGAGGGCGCAGTTTCCGGCTGAGATCTTTGTGGAGGTGCGATATTAGAAAGGGAAGGTCGCCCACTTATGACCGTGAATCGCCCATTTCTGGTTTGGGACTGCGACGTCGGAGTCTGATCCGGCAACGCCGACCTCTGATTTCGTGGAGCAGCCTGCCAAGCGGAGAGTTCATCGGCGTAGGCGTACACTCGTCCTTTGGTCCCCGGCAAGCGGTGGACGGGCAGACCCAGTTCCTTCTCCCAACGATTGACGGTGCGCTCGTCGCGGCCAAAGAAGACCGCGATCTCCTTCCAGGAGTCGAGGCGCTGACGGCTTGTTGACGGTTTACTCCCCACCATATGTCGCGAAATGTCCGGTTATGTCAGGTAACGCCTATTGCCAGGTGGGGGATCGGCAACCCAGTATATGCGAGAGGCTGGGTAGGCCGTAAAGTGTTTTATCTCGACTCGCGGGCTTTCCCCAAGCCTGCCAGGAGAGTCATCGTCATAAGTATTGTAAAACCATCAATTTCCGGGAAACTATTGAAGCATCAATCCCGCTGCAGCCGGAACCATTCCGTTAATGCAAGTTGGAGGATCCAAATGAATATCGGACAAATCTGGGCGATTCACAAGCGGCGTCAACGAGGGTTGAAGTCGGCAACACTCCTTCTTCTTGCTCAATTGATGGTGACGTTCAGCGCCTCTCACACTCTCGGCCAAGGGCTCAAAATGACCCGACTGGAGGTTCCCGGCAACCAGGCAAATTCCACGGTCCCGATTGCTGTGAACGCAAGCGAGGCGGTTGTCGGTTACGGCACGGCATCCTCGGGGGCGACGATAGGATTTCTGTATTCAGGCGGCAAATACAGCACGATTGATTGGGCGGGATCAAATAATTACACCCGTGCCCTCGGAATCAACGACTCGGGTGAGGTCGTAGGCGACTGGCTTGATTCCAATGGCACTACTTTCCATGGCTTCACTTACGTAAACGGAACTTATAAGCAGTTCGACGTCAGAGGCAATGTCTCAACCTCCATCTTTGGAATTAATAGCGCCGGAGACTTCGCTGGCGCCGAAGGCAACGCAGGTGAAGGTATCTTGGAGGGTTTCACGTACATCGGGGGAAAGGTGAAAAAATTCTACGCCAACGGCACTAACCCGACCTATGCCTACGCCATCAACAACTCGAATGAGGTCGTCGGAGAATATTTCGACTCCAACAATGTCCAACACGGTTACTACCGCAGCGCCAACGGAACCATCACTGAGATCGGATACCCGGGCGCCGTCTGGACTTCGGCCGCGGGGATCAACGATGCAGGAGAAATTACAGGTACTTATGGGAACAGCGCTGGGCTAACCTACGGTTTCATCTACGTTAAAGGCAAGTATACGAGCGCCGACTTCGCCGGTACCTTCGGGCTTAACAGCAAAGGAGCTTACGTCGGCTACTACTGGGGCGTCGACGGAGTGCTGTCTGGGTATCTGGCCTCGCCGCAAGCCTTCAAATTAAGCACCGTCAAAGTTCCGAACAGTCAGCAGGCGCAGCTTTGGGGCGTCAACAATTCCAGCGTCTCCGTGGGAAGTTACGTTGATTCGGGGGGAACGGCGCACGGCCTGATGCTTACCGGCAGTAAAATCAAGAAAATCGACGATCCCAAGGGTGTAACCACCACCTGTTTTGGCATCAACGCGAGTGGCGCCACTGTCGGTCTCTACACTGACTCCTCCGGCAACCCGCATGGGTTTGAATACACATCCGGAAAATTCAAGGACATACCAGGCCCTGCCGGTTCGTTGGCCAGTGCTGCCTTCGGAATTAACGACTCCGGCAGCATCTCTGGACTTTATGTCGACGGAAGCGGGGCGGGCCACGGTTTCGTTCTCACCGCTGGCAAATACAAGACTCTGAACGTCCCCGGCGCGCAATTCACGCTCGCCCGTGGCATCAACAACGCCGGCATGGTCACGGTGCAGTGGAGAGACTCGGCTGGCTACTTCCAGGCTTCGCTTTACAACGGCAAGAAATACACCACGATCAACGTTCCAGGAGCTGCGGTGAACCAGGTCCAGGGCATCAACAACGCCGGCGATATTGTCTACTACATATTCGATCCCTACGGCGTCGGCCATGGCGCAGTGAAAATCGGGAAAGACTACTACGTCTTCGATTATCCCAAGGGTTCCAACACCGGAGCCGGGGGCATCAACGACAGCAACCTGATCGTCGGCTCATACAATCCAGCGGGCAAGACGGTGCCGGAGGCATTCCAGGGCACCGAGTAGAAGCGGCAAAACTTGCAATACCAACCACGGAAGGCTGCCCGCGCTGCCAACTCAGGCGGGCAGGCTTTGGGGATGAAATCCGAGAGACCGGAAGAGCTTATTGGTACGTCCAGGAGGCTTTATGAATTGCGTCCGCCATCAGGAAGAATGTTTTCGCAGGTTCGCGTTATTTGTGGCTGTGATGGTTGCGTTCTCACTCCCGGGCGCGACTTCGGTGCTCGCCCAGTGCACCGACAGTTGGACCGGAGCGGGAGGCGGTAATAATTGGGGCAACCCCGCGAATTGGTCGACTGGCAAGGAGCCGGGTTCCAGCGACAACGCCTGCATTCAAACGTCGGGAGCCGCAGTTGTGTTGGACGTCAACGGCGGGATCGCCGACTTCACCCTCGGGAGCTCCGACAGCCTGACGCTCCCCACCGTGACAAACGCGAGTCCCAACCTCAACATCAATGGCTCCTCCATCGCGAACAGCGGCCAGATTATCTTGTCCGCTCCGGTGTCGTTCGGCACAACCGGTCTGACGCTCTCATCCGGCGGGACGACGACCCTGTCCGGCCGTGGAACGATTACCATGAACGCCAACTCCTTCGGCGGCGACTATATCGGAGGCAGCGCGAAGCTGGTGAATCAGTCGACGATCCAGGGCGCCGGTAGCTTCGGCATGACATTCAACAATGCCAAGAACGGCGTGGTCAACGCCAACGAGCCCGGATTTCAACTGGTCGTGGGACGCAACAATTCCCAGGGCGCCTCAACCAATACCGGCCTGATGGAAGCCACCGCTGGCGGACAAATGGCGATGGGGAGCCTCACGCTGAACAACGTTGGTGGCACCATCTCAGCGAGCGGCACCGGTTCCTATGTCGACTTTACCAACGAGGGCCAGGGCGGTCAGACCATCACGGGTGGCACATTCACCACGTCCAAGGGCGGAGTGATCTACTCAGGAAACTCCACCACGCTCGATGGCACCAACGGCAACACCATCACAAATAAAGGGACCTTAGCGGTCAACGTTACCTCGAATGTCCAGGGCACTATCAACAACACCGGAACCTTTCAGATTCTCTCTAACTCCGGCCAAGCCGGCGTGAACATCCCCGGCGGCCAGACCTTTACCCTGATGGGCAGTGGCAATCTGACCATGGGAGATGGCACCAATAATGCATACAACAATCAGAACTACATCAGCGGCGCCACTTTCGTGAACCAGCAACTCGTCCAAGGGACGGGCGGCATTCTAAATCTCACGGGCTTTACCAACAGCGGCACCATCAACGCGAACGTTCCCACGGGTACGAACAACCTGCAGCTTCAACTGGGCCGCGCCGGTGCCAGCACCAACACTGGAATCATTGAAGCCACGAACGGTGGAGTGCTGGTTGTAGGAAGCACCACCATTAACAATACCGGCGGCACCATCGAAGCGGTAGGCGCGAACTCTAACGTCTCTCTGGTTGGTTCTCTGGGGGGTTCAGGGCTGACGATCAGCGGCGGTACTTACACCACTTCAGGCGGGGGCGTCGTTTACGCTTATGGAGGAACGACATTTGACGGAACCACGAACCCGGTCACGAACTCCGGGACGTTCATATTGCCTGACGCGGGTAACCCTCCAAACATTAATGTCCAGGGGATGTTCGTCAACACCGGAACCATCCAAATTCTGGCCGGACCGAACAACGGAGATTCAGTTTATTTCCAGGTTCCCAATGGGGAGACCCTCACCCTCACCGGCAGTGGCAAGGTGATCATGGGGGATGGCACCGACAACAGCTATAACAATCTACCAGTGTTCGGTACCGATTTTAGCACCGGCATTCTCGTGAACAAGTCTACGATCGAGGGGACGGGTCTGATTGGCTTTGACTTAGACATCACTAACTATGGCACCATTAGCGCCAACGTGCCCGTTGGCAGCAGCGGTCTTCAGCTCAACATAACCGGCTACCCCGATGGAACCGTCAATAACGGAATCATGGAAGCCTCCAATGGCGGCATGCTCTATATTTCTCCCTCCGCCAGTTTCAACAACCTTGGCACGTTGACTGCGGCCGCCAAGAGCACGATCAACATCACCAATAACGCGCCATTTTTGAACCTCTCAAATGGCACGCTCACCGGCGGCACCTACAACGTCGCGGGAACCCTCCAGATTCCCGGCAACATCACCACCAACGATGCAAAGATCACGCTCAATGGGAAGGCATCGCAGATCCTGAATCCCAACACCAACGCTTTGACAGGCTTCGTCACCAATGCCGTCAAGGGAAGTTTCGACCTCAAGGGAGGCCAGAGTTTCACCTCCGCCGGCTCATTCACCAATCAGGGAGCGATTTCCGTCGGCAAGGGTTGCACCTTCACGGTGGGTTCGGGCGGATCGTATCTTCAGACCAGCGGCAAAACCACGGTGAACGGCAAGCTGACCTTCTCGACTGCAGAGGGCAGGACGAACGAATCAGTTTCCGAGTTCGACCCTGGCACGGCGGGCATCCGGATTGCCAAAGGCTCCCTGTTCGGCAACGGCGGAACCATTGCGGCTCACGTCTCTTCGTCGGGAACGGTAGTCCCGGCGGATTCGATGACCTCCGTGGGCAAGCTGGGGATCACCGGTGCTTACACCCAAACTTCGGCGGGCGCGCTGGATGCCAACATAACCGGGGCCAACGCTGGCCAGTTCAACGTGCTCAACGTTACCGGCACGGCTAGCTTGGGCGGAACTCTGAACATCGGGCTGCTTAATAATTTCGTGCCGCTGATTGGCGCCGAGTTCGAAATTCTGACGGCTAAGCACGTGACCGGTACGTTTGCCACTGTGAATGGCACTAAGATCAACAGCAGCGAGCACTTCACCGTGACCTACAACTCGGGCAATGTGACCCTCACGGTGGTTTCCGGCGGTTAGTCGCATTCCGAATGCGACTCTCCATGGGCAACAAACCCTTGATTCCATGCCCAAACGGTCGTCGCGCCGGGGCGTCGCTCGCATAAACCCTGCGATGGGGATTCGTTCTAAGAGCTCGAATCGGCTATGCCGCCGACGCGCTACAAACGCGTCATTCCCGCAATCACCCTTATAATTGACAGCCTGGAAGCGAAACTGGGCGGGTGTCCGGTCCGGTCTTCAAAACCGGCGGGTGGCAGGTTTTCCTGTCACTGGTGGGTTCGACTCCCACTCGCTTCCGCCATTTCTTAAATTGGATTCCGAAAGCGGTGGGGGATATCTATGGTTTCAAGCGCGAGCAGTGGAATCGTCGACACGCCCAGCAATCATTCGGTAGACCAGACAGTCGAAAGCCTCAAAGGCATTTTGCAGGCTAGGGGAGTTACGCTTTTCGCGCTGGTGGACCACAGCGGAGAAGCCGAAAAAGTGGGGATGAAAATGCGTCCCACGAAACTGTTGATCTTCGGCAGTCCCAAGGCCGGTACTCCGTTGATGCTGGCCGCTCCCAGCGTCGCTATCGATCTCCCGCTCAAGATATTGGTCTGGGAAGATGGTCAGGGGAAAGTCTGGGTTTCCTATAACAGCCCGGAGTACTTGCAGGCGCGACATGGCCTGCCGCAGGAACTGCTGCAGAACATCTCAGTAGTAGGCACCTTGGCGGCGCATGTCGCGGAGTAGCATCCATCCCATTTGCATGGACTGCGGCGAATGAATCCTCCGGCGCATAATGTCTCCCATTTGTTCGTCGAGATTGGCGCGGCCATCGTTCTGCTTGCGATTCTTGCGCGCCTCGCGAACCGGTGGTGCTTCTCCGCCATTCCTCTTTATTTGCTGGCAGGTCTTGCCTTCGGCAACGGTGGCCTCTCGCCCCTTCCTCTTAGCCAAGGATTCATTGGAACGGGGGCAGAGATTGGCGTCCTTTTGTTGCTCTTCATGTTGGGGCTGGAATATAGCGGAGAAGACCTGAAAAAGAATCTCCGCTTCGGCTAGCCAGCGGGCATTGCCGATCTTGTCTTGAACTTCACTCCGGGACTTATTGCGGGGCTTCTCCTGAGATGGACGCCGATGGCAGCTGTCCTGCTGGGAGGCATCACCTACATCTCGTCCTCCGGAGTGATCGCGAAAGTGCTGGAGGAACTGCGTAGAATCAACAATCGTGAGACGCCGATAGTCCTCGCCGTGCTCGTGCTGGAAGATTTGGCGATGGCGGTTTATCTCCCGCTTGTTGGAGTTTTGCTGCTTGGCGGTGGACCAGCGAAGATAGCAACCTCGGTGTCGATTGCGGTCGCAGTGGTCCTTATAGTTCTGTTTGTTGCGCTCAGGTATGGATCGCAACTTAGCCGGTTTCTGGCTCACGAATCCGACGAGATCATTTTGCTGACAACGTTTGGAACCGTGCTTCTGGTGGCTGGTTTGGCGGAGCGCTTCCAGGTTTCAGCAGCCATCGGCGCGTTTCTAGTGGGCATCGCGTTGTCGGGGCCGATCGCGGAACAGTCGCATCGCCTTCTTGCACCTCTGCGCGATCTATTTGCGGCGACTTTCTTTTTCTTCTTCGGTCTGGAGATCGATCCCCGCACACTGCCGGCTGCGCTTCCGATCGCACTCACATTGGGTGTCGTAACTGCTCTCACCAAAGTGTTGACCGGATATTGGGCAGCTAAGCGCGCGGGCAACGACAAGCGAGCAAGTTTGCGGGCGGGAATGGCGCTGGTGGCTCGCGGTGAATTTTCCATCGTGATTGCTGGTTTGGGCGCCGGACTCGAACCAAGCCTTGGGCCACTCGCGGCAGGCTACGTTCTCTTCCTTGCAATTCTGGGGCCAGTGCTGGCGCGGCTTGCCAAATGATAAAGAGGGTTTCTGCGCTGGAGAAGTTTCATAATGGTCCAAACGCATACTTCTTCCAAAGAATTGGGTCAAATTTGTATTGATAAATCTCATTTTTCTGATATTCTCAGCGCGTTTCGGGACATTTTGAACGGCGGGACGACCCTCGGTCTTCCCCTCGCCTGTGCGACACCTGTCGCGACCTATTCCCAGCCGGTCTGTTTCCCCCGAAGCAAGGAGCAGTCTGTGACTTCCGCGCGGAAATTCAACGTCATTGCAGGCAGTGAACGAAAGCCAGTCCGTGGTGCGCGCCTGATTCACGATGCGCATCCGGACCAGGTGATCGAAGTCTCAATTCGGCTTCGCTCGAAATCCGAAGCCAAACATAAAGAGCTACGAAGTGTCCTCGAAAAACCAGGTTTCAAGCATTTGTCTCGTGCCGAGTTCGAGAATGCCCACGGCGCCGACCCGGCTGATCTCGAAAAAATCAAGCAGTTCGGCCAGGAGTTCGATCTCCAGGTTCGCCAAACTGGTACGGAACTTGCACGCCGGACCGTAGTTCTTTCTGGAACAGTAAGCAACTTTCAGAAAGCTTTCAACGTGGAACTCAAGGAGTACAGCCATCCCAAGGGAAATTTTCGTGGCCGCGTCGGCGCCATCAACGTGCCCACGGAGTATGCGGACATTATCCGAGGCGTTTTCGGGCTCGACAATCGGCCTCAAGCAGAACCGCATTTCAGACGGGTGCAGCCCCAGGCCGGGGTTAAGGCCCACACTGCCACCAACTCGCACGATCCCAATGAACTGGCGCAGATCTATGACTTCCCGGCAGGCGACGGCACGGGCCAATGCATTGGGATTATTGAATTGGGGGGCGGTTTTCGGTTGGATGATTTGAGCAACTACTTCAGCTCGCTCAATATCAACGAGCCTCAAGTGATTTCCGTCTCTGTCGACGGAGGCACCAATAGCCCAACCACTCCGGACAGCGCGGATGGCGAAGTGATGCTCGACATTGAAGTCGCGGGCGCGATTGCTCCAGAGGCGAAGATCGTCGTTTATTTTGCCCCGAATACCGATCAGGGTTTTCTTGACGCAATCACCACTGCGGTGCACGACAGTGCCAACCAGCCCTCGGTCATTTCGATCAGCTGGGGCTCTGCCGAGTCGCAATGGACGCAGCAGTCGCTCACCAATTACGACGAGGCCTTCCAATCAGCAGCCGCAATGGGCGTAACTGTATGTGTGGCCTCAGGTGACAATGGATCTTCGGATGGAGTGAACGACGGAAACGACCATGTGGATTTTCCGGCTTCCAGTTCATTCGTACTTGGTTGCGGTGGCACTACGCTGCAGGCGTCGAACGGACAAATTGTGAACGAGGTGGTGTGGAACAACCAGCCTGCGGGAGGCGGCAGTGGCGGTGGGGGAGTGAGCGATGTTTTTCCGCTTCCCGCGTGGCAAAACGGATTCGGTGTTCCGGCGCCGTCGGGTCAAGGTGGAGGGCGAGGGGTGCCCGACGTCGCCGGCGATGCCGACCCGAGCACTGGGTATAACGTTCTTGTCGATGGACAGACTGCTGTTTTCGGCGGCACCAGCGCGGTTGCACCGTTGTGGGCGGCCCTGGTGGCGCGAATGAATCAGCTGACCGGGAAGCCGATTGGATTCCTGAATCCGTTGATCTACAACCAAGCCGTCGAAGCGTCCGGATTTCACGACATCACAGAAGGCAACAACGGTGACTTCAGCGCAGCTCCGGGATGGGATGCATGTACCGGACTTGGTAGTCCCGATGGAGCCCAGCTGATGGGAGCGCTTACCGGAAAACCTGCGGCGCAGGCAACAGCCGCCGCGCAGTCCAGCGGATCGAAACGGCCTGCAGCTTAAGCTTGTCTGGGGCGAGTTCGCTCGCCCCATTTTTTCCTGCATTTTCAGACGAGGTTGCGACATCGGCTTCGAGATTCATTCCGCCTGCGAGCGCGCCTGTTGCACCATTTCCACCAGGACGTCCCGCGTCTCAGCTGGGTTGCTCACTTCCCGCGAAAAGGCGATACGCGCGCCACGCACGCCGTCGTTAGTCTTCACCCGCACATGAAATCCGAGGCGGTCGACCGCGGTCATGGTCGCTTCCTGTGATTCAATGTCGGCAAATTTCCCAGCGAGCAGGACGAGCGCATCACTGTGGTCAGTATTCATGTGCCGAATGATTTCGACCGCGGAATCTCCCAGCGGATCAGGTTGACTGCTGGCATACGCAGAGGACGTGACCCAGCCCATTACTCCGAAGCCGCCCACATAGTAAACGTCCACAATGTCCATGCGGTAAAAAGAAAAGTCTTCAAAATCGACCCAATACTTGCTGTTGGCATAGCGGGCCAGGTAGAGCCTGCGAGCATCGGCCACTTCCGGTTCTGGTATCGGCAATACACTTCCGATAAGCGTCACCCGCGATGCTCCGAGCGGGTCACTGCCGGCGTCATCCTGCGTGACGAGCAGGCTGCCGCGAGGATCAGCCTGCAGATTTTGAGTATGCATGGCCATGGTACTGATAAGGAAGATGGGACGCCCGCGATCGTCCACGCCGTAAGGCATCACTGATCCGAACGGAAACCCCGGCTGTTTCCGCGAAAGAGTCGAGAGACTGCCGATGCGGCCGAGATACACTAATGTGCGCGCACGTTCCGCAAACGTGGGCTCGGGGACTGGACGCTGGTCACTCGCTGGTCCGGGACCTGCATGTTTTCTGGCAGATGACGCAGTAGTCATTCCTGTCTCCTTGTGACTTGCGACTGGCTAAGTGAGTGCAGTGCTGCGAACTCATATCTTATCCTTTATATTTCAGTGCAGTGCATCGTGGAGGATTCGAATACCTTGGAGGGATGATTAACGACAGGGCTGCCTTAGAGTGATTTCGGGAACCATCGGGGTCGGTTCAGGCCTAACCCGTTGCGTCCCATCGCCGAGTGCCTGCTCTCCCGCAGGAGAACTCCGATTTCCGATTGAAGGGCGAAACGGTCTTCGTCGCGAAGGTCAGTAAAGCGGAAAGGCTGCTGATAGCCTTGTGTAACCGGCATTGGAAACAGCATGGCCGCTTTCCCGCGCACGGCGCGTGATCCCAAATGGAGGGTCAGGTTGACTGTGACTCTCTCGTCGAGGCAGTTGGCGAGTTCGAGCAGGCCTCCGGTGGTCGAAATCCGTAGGGTTTTTGCCCAGAGTT
Organism: uncultured Acidobacteriota bacterium; assembly: GCA_963837015.1. Classification (GTDB taxonomy): domain Bacteria; phylum Acidobacteriota; class Terriglobia; order Terriglobales; family Acidobacteriaceae; genus JABDBE01. The sequence continues at coordinate 36,479 of CAWIMI010000006.1, forward strand.
GCCGTCCATTTTGGAGCTGAATTGTCGCGGATACGTTTCCCCACAGATTGACTCGAGGGGCGCGGATTTTACGTCTCGAGTGGGGGAAGTCGGCCATTGCATCCACTATCTCACGCAACCCTGATCCAGAGCAGATTACGAAAGCGGGGTCAGAAGTCCGAATTCAGCCGATAAAATCCGTTCAACTCCTTTCGTAATCTCCACCTCCTTGCCTGTACGTTCCATACTGACATGGACTATGAACGGCCTCTCCCAACTGCACGCTCCACTGCGCGCGCCGCGAGTCAATCTGGCAGATTTCACGCCCGCAGTCCTTCGATTCCAGGATGGTCAACGCGCTTCCGGCGAACTGCAGGTGCTTTCCGTTAACGGCGGATTGCTGGCTCTGCCCCGGGCGATCGATCAGGGTTCCCTGGTAAAGGTGATGTTCCTCACCCATACCGGCCCGGTGCTGGGCGCGGCGGAGATGCTGAGCCCGCTCACCAGCACGCAGCAACCGTTCCGCTTCGTTGCGCTTCCCGTGGACGATCGCCGCCGATTGGGAACGGCCATTCAGTCTTCGTTAGACTTGAACACCGCGAAGAAAGACGCCGCTGAACAAAAGTGGATGGAAAAGCTTAGAGCAGCTTCCAGCCATGAGAGTCGCCCGCGTCAACGGCTCTTCAAGATTGTCGTGGGAGCGCTAGCCCTCGGAATGCTTGGTTTGGGCTGCGCTTTCTATCTTCTTCAGGCGCACGTCCTGAAATAAAGATGGCCCCCGCCCCCGCTAACACTCGCCGTTGGCCTCGACATCAGGTGAAGCTTCCTGTCCGTATTATTACCGCTGACGAGGCTTCTGAAATCACGGTGCCCGGGTTGACCACCGAGATCAGCCAGGGCGGGATGGCACTCTATGGAGGAGTACCGTTGCAGCCGGGCGATCTGATGGAAGTGGAGTTCCAGACCTCGAATCGCCTTCGCGTTGCCGCGTCCGTGCGCGATCGCAATGGGTATTGTTTCGGATTAGAGTTCGTGGGCCTGCTGCCAAGCGATAATGCAGGATTGGGAGGCATAGCGGAAGTAGAGTCGCTAGCCGTTGAGGGTAGACCTGTCGACTCGCCCGTTGGAGCGGTAAGGGAGGAGGATAAGATACTGGCCTTGTTCCTGAAGAGGCATGAGGCTTATCTCCGTCAAAAAGAGATGGAAATCAAGCGCTGGCGCTCTGAAATTCAAGAAATCAGGCAGTCACGCAGAGAAATTGAAATGCTGGTACTGCGCGAGGTGCTGGGCCGTTCGCGCTAGAGGCGGCCAGCGGAGGAGAGAGCGATTACCCCGCGAAGTAAAGAGCTAGTGGAAAGTCGGCAAACATTTTCGCCAAGCTGATTCCTCCCTCGCCCTCATTTTCTTGGAGATCCAGCGCCTCTCCTGTAAACGCGTTTCGATAATTTGTTGAACACTTGCACAATGGGAATCGAAGGTGCGTATCCTCCCAAGCTAGGGGTCCGATTGGCGGAACGTCGGCGTCATGGAGCAAGCCAGCGATCAGGCGGGGAACGACAACGAGCAGGCTAGCGGTGCTGGACTTTCTGGCGAAAGCGACAACATGATGGGCCTTCGCGCCCTCAACCTCTAAGGGCAAATATTCCCCCTGTTGAAAAAGATCAGGTTGCTGTCGACGCAAGCAGAGAGTTTTCCAGATCAGGAACAACTTAAGTCGACCATCCTCAGGAGTTTTTAGCAAGGCACGCGCGGTTAACCTGTCATCATCGTTTCCCGAGTTGCGAATAGTCTGGAACATTTGCTGGCGGCGGTTGTAGTCGACCGGACGCCGATTGTCAGGGTCAACCAAACTGAAATCCAATAACTCGTTTCCTTGGTAGATGTCGGGGACGCCCGGGGAGGTCAGTCTGAGTAGTGTCTGCGAGAGGCTATTCCACAGTCCTATGCGGGCGACACGGCGTTGGAAAGGCGAAAAATCGTTGAGGAAGCGGTTGGACGTGTCCGGATTCAGCAACGTTCTGACGAATGACGAAACGGCCGCTTCGTATTCCGTATTCCGATTGATCCAACTGGTGTTTTGCTTGGCCTCACGGATCGCCTTCAGCATGTAGTTCTCGATCCTCTCACTGAACTTCTTCCAGGCGTCTTCATCGTTGAGAAGATCCGACGGCAACGTACCCACCAGGCTCTGATAGAGCAAGTATTCGTCATTGGGAGAAGGCGCAGGTTTGTTATTGACGATGCTTCGATGACTGCGATTGAGGCGTTTCCACTCCCGCACCCTAAGCCTCCATTGTCCCGACATCTCCGAGAGAACGTTGATGCGGGCGCGCACGTCCTCCGAACGCTTGGAGTCGTGCGTACTTCCGGCCAGCATCGTACGCGGCCAAGAGCGCAGCCGTTCCTGGTTGGCAATGTGAAACTCCTCGGTTGTGGTTCCGAAACGATGAAGATCGCTTCCGACATCATTCAACGAAACAAGGCGGTTGTAACGGTAGAACGCTGTATCTTCGAGGCCCTTTGCCATTACTGGGCCGGTGAACTGCTGGAATTTCATGGCGAAGCTTGTGACCGCATTCTGGTAAGGCGGATCTTGCCCTTCGGCGATGCTGGTCAGTAGTACCTGGATGATGAAATCAAAGATGCTGGAATCAGCGGCCGGACTTCTCCATTTGGCCGACATAATGGTACTGCGGATGTAACGCGCATCGGCATCAGAGACGCTGAAAGAGGTGACGTAGGTGCGGTAAACCGGAAAGCTGGCGCCCACTTCCATCAGCGCATCGCGCAGGCTGTTGAGAGTGAAGTCGCAGGTGCGCCGTTTGGACAGGGCTATGCGACTCAGTTGACTGGCAAGGACGTTCAATTCGCTGGCCAGTGCGACCCGCATGATTAGCTTTCGACAGCGGTAGGCAAGGTCATCCACGTTAATCTCGTCGTTGATAAAGGTCCGGTAGGTGTGCTCCAACCGCATGGCAGCGGCGGGGTCTACGAAAAGTCCATTGACCAGATTGGCAAAGTCGTAGCCCGTCGTGCCGCAAACGCGCCACTCGGCGGGCAAACGCTCTCCACCGGACAGGATTTTCTCGATGACCACGTAGTGTCTCTGGTTTTCCGGATTCTTTGTCGCGGCCTCGATGCCACGGTTGAGGCGTTCGAAGTATTGGCTAGGGTTGTACAAACCGTCAGGATGGTCAATGCGCAAGCCATCCACTTTTCCGGCAGCGATCAGACTCAGGACCAGACGGTGAGTGGCTTCAAAGACGGCCTCGTTCTCGACGCAAATACCCGCAAGGTCATTGGTGTCGAAAAAGCGACGGTAGTTGATGTCGTCGGAAGCAACCCTCCAGTTGGCCAAGCGGAAAGTTTGCGCTTTGATGAGTTCGTGGAGCTCTTCGAAACTTGCAGGATCGGCCGGATTGCCGTTGATCAAGGTAACGGCGCCGCCGATGCAGGCAGCAATCTCCTCGGACCGTGCGCACAATTCCTCTAGCCGACGTTTATGGATTTCCTTGTCACGGTTGCGCTCGGCGATACGTTCGCTACTGATCTCGTACCTTCGTGGCAAGTGGCCAAAAGCGGTGAGCAGGCTTTGAAACTCCAGCAAGTCCGGATTCTGCTCGCCAAGCTTCGCCTTAAGCGTATCCGAGCAGTGTTGCAGGATGCGCGGATATTCGCGTGGATCCACGGGGAAGCGATGATCTCGATAAGACACATCGAATTCGCCGCGTTCCCTTCTAAAGACAAGCTTCAGTTCGCCGCATTCGAGAACAACGCCGTAGTGGTCGTGGAGTACAGGAATTAGCACTTTTCCGTGGAGTTCGGCTTTAATCGGATGCCAGTCAATATCAAAGAAACTCGCGTAGATGGAAGACTCGCCATTTTCAAGAACGTCCAGCCACCAGGTATTGTCGGTGCCCATCACTCCCATGTGGTTGGGCACGATGTCCAGAATCAATCCCAAGCCATGGTCATGAAGCGTCGTCACAAAATGATCGAAGTCTTCGGGACTGCCGATTTCCGGGTTCAGTGAGTTGTGATCTACGATGTCGTACCCATGGGTGCTGCCAGCGCGGGCTTTCAAACAAGGAGAAACATAGCAATGACTGATGCCCAGCGCGGAGAGGTAGGGAACTATTGCCGTGGCTTGGGCGAAGGTGAAGTCGCGATTGAGTTGCAGACGATAAGTCGCCAGCGGAATGGGCCCGCGCAGCCTCATGATTCGAGAGACCACACCACAGACCACGGCGGCAGAGTTTGGTTCTTCATAGCGTTCGCGTTGACTTCGTCGCCAGCGTAAATAACCTGCGAACCCGGCGGCGGCATACCCGGAAGGGAATCAGCTCCGAGATTCGCCATCAGCATAAGTTCCGACTGGTCGAGAAACCTCCAACGTGCAATAAGCCCTCGATCTCCGCGAACTTGGTAGTCTGCTTCGACGGGGCATCCAGTGGTAAGACGAGGAACAATGTGGTGGCACCGCAATTTCATCAATCGGCGATAGAGGTGCAACCAGTCTTGCTGGTGCGGCTGATCGATCAGATCCCAGCGAAGGCGCGAGGCCTGGAATGTTGTGGTGTCATTCGGGTCTGGAATCCGGTCCCGTTCGGATGGGTCGTTGAACCTGGCGAATCCGGCAAATTCATTGCGCCGCCCTGCGGTGACGGCGGCAGCCAAGTCTTTCTCGAAATCACAGAAAAAGAGAAACGGCGTCTTGGCACCGAACTCTTCACCCATGAAGATCAAAGGTGGAGAAGGAGCGAGTAACAGGATCGCAGCCGCCGCGCGCACGGCGCGGCGATCTGCAAGTGTCGTGATTCGTTCGCCAAAGGCTCGGTTTCCAATCTGGTCGTGATTCTGGAGAAAGGAAATGAATGCAGTAGGCGGCAGACCTTGGGTTGATTCACCGCGTGTTTTGCCGTTTCGGTAGGCCGAGGCTTCGCCTTGATATGCAAACCCTGCAACCAGGGAACGACCTAAGTGATCGATTGGATGTTCGGAGTAGTCCAAGTAATAGCCGTCTCGCTCGCCGGTGACCGCAACGTGTAGCGCGTGATGAATGTCGTCATTCCATTGCGCGGTGTAGCTCTCAGGTTGGCAGCTTTCTGCTCGTCGAAGGTAATGCGCCTGATTGAGATCATTTTCGAGCATGAGGTGAACGTGGCGATCAGTCTCAGTGGAGCTTCGAATTGCCTGCGCCAATTCCGTTAGAAAGTGAGGCGTGGAATCGTCCATGATGGCGTGGACTGCGTCCAGACGCAGCCCGTCGAAGTGATATTCGGTTAGCCAGTAAAGCGCATTGCTAATGAAGAAATCGCGCACCACACGGCTCCGAGGCCCGTCGAAGTTGATGCCGTCTCCCCATGCCGTGCGGTGCCGGGCGGTGAAAAAATATGGCGCGTAAGAAGCAAGATAATTTCCCTCGGGACCAAAATGGTTGTAAACAACATCGAGCAAGACCATGATTCCGCGTTCGTGGGCGCTCTGAATCAGATCTTTGAGATCTTCTGGTCTACCGTAGGTGCTGTCGGGAGCGAACGGACACACGCCGTCGTAGCCCCAATTACGTCGGCCGGGAAAGTCGGCGACCGGCATCAACTCCACTGCGGTAATTCCAAGATCGGCCAGATAGTCGAGCCGCTCGCATACAGCGCCGAAACTTCCGGACGGCGTGAAAGCTCCAACATGCAGTTCATAAATCACAGCTTCTTCCCATCTGCGGCCACGCCATGCGCTGTCCTGCCAGTCGAAGGCTGCTGCGTCGATGACTTCACTGAATCCATGCACGTCACCAGGTTGAAACCGTGACGCTGGGTCTGGGACTTCCAGCGCATCATCGATTCGGAATTTGTATTGAGCGCCGGGCTCGGCGGCATCCGTTGTCAGCTCGAACCAGCCATGGTCGAATCGATCGAGAGCCAGCCGCACCGCTTTGTTTGAACCATTAAGGCAGAGCTCAACCGCCCGCGCGGCCGGAGCCCATAACCGAAAGCGGATGCATCCGTCGTCCAGGCATTCGGCGCCGAACGGCATGTCATAACGGCAATTCATTCGATTCTTCCTTCTTTACCATTTCCACGCCGTTCCATCAGAACGATCATGGAGCGCGCCTGCAGAGGGTAGGCGGTACCCGCCTCAAACGTCTCGACTGCGCGTAAACCGTCTTCGCGAGATGTGTCCATCCAGGCGGTCCAGCGGGCGCCCGGGCGAAATGCCGGCAGAGTGAATGCCATATCTTTGTGGTAGGCGTTAAGTAGCACAAGAAAGGTCTCGTCGCTGAGCTTTCGGCCGCGTTCGTCGGCCTCATCCAGTCCCTGACCGGAGAGAAGCATTCCCAGGCAGTGGAGCGATGGATCGCGCCATTCATCTTCACTCATCTCGTTGCCGCTCGGATTGAGCCACAGAACATCCTTCACGGTTGCGCCCTTGATCGGCCGGCCCTGGAAGAAACGCCGACGGCGGAATACGGGATGCCTCTTGCGCAGATTGATCATGCGCTGAACGAATGCCAGCAAATCACGGTCCTGCGGCTGCAAACTCCAGTTTAGCCAGCTGATCGAATTGTCCTGGCAGTAAGCATTGTTATTTCCCATCTGAGTATGTCCGATCTCATCCCCGGCATACATCATTGGCACGCCCTGGGACAGGAGCAGCGCTGCCCACAGATTCCGTTTCTGTTTGGCTCGGAGTGCTTCTATATCGGGATCGTCAGTCGGACCCTCCACCCCGCAATTCCAGCTGCGATTATCGTTATTGCCGTCACGATTATCTTCGCCGTTGGCTTCATTGTGTTTTTCATTGAAACTGACCAGATCGTGCAACGTGAACCCATCATGCGCGGTGACAAAATTGACGCTCGCGTAAGGGCGTCGTCCGCTATGCGCGTAGAGGTCGCTCGAACCGGTGATTCGATAAGCCAGGTCCCCCAGCATTCCACCGTCGCCCTTCCAATAACTACGCAGCGTATCCCGGTAGCGATCGTTCCATTCCGCCCAGCCGACTGGGAAATTTCCAACCTGATAACCACCTTCGCCGATATCCCAGGGTTCCGCAATCAACTTCACCTGGGAGAGAACGGGATCCTGATGGATGATGTCGAGAAACGCACCCAGACGATCCACTTCATGCAACTCGCGGGCGAGAGTAGCGGCAAGGTCGAAGCGAAAACCGTCCACATGCATTTCGAGAACCCAGTAACGCAGACTATCCATGATCAGCTGCAGCACACGCGGATGACGCATGTTCAGTGTGTTTCCAGTACCGGTGTAATCAGTGTAATAACGAGGATTGTCCGGCATGAGGCGATAGTAGGTGCTGTTGTCGATGCCTCTTAGTGACAGCGTAGGCCCAAGGTGGTTGCCCTCAGCGGTGTGGTTGTAGACAACATCAAGAATCACTTCCAGTCCCGCGGAATGCAGCGTCTTAACCATCGTCTTGAATTCGCGAATTGAGCTGGCTGCCATGTACCGCGGCTCGAGCGCGAGAAAGCCGATCGAGTTGTAGCCCCAATAGTTGCGCAGACCGCGCTCCATGAGTTGGCGGTCGTCCACGAAGCTGTGTACGGGCATCAGTTCGATAGAGGTGACACCCAGACGCGTGAGGTATTCGATCACCGGAGCTGTGGCCAGGCCCGCATACGTGCCACGCAAGTGAGCGGGAACGTCGGGGTGGCACATGGTAAGTCCTTTTACGTGGAGCTCGTAAATCAAAGTTTGGTGCCATGGGATCCTTGGCGGTGCATCCGCACCCCAGGTGAAAGCAGAGTCGACTACGCGGTTTTTTGGCATTCCGGCAGCATCGTCGCGGCGATCGAAAGACAAGTCTTCCTGTTTGTGTCCGAGCCTATACCCGAAATGTGCGTCGCTCCAACGAATCGATCCCTGAATCTGCTTGCCGTAAGGATCGAGCAAAAGCTTGTGATGATTAAAGCGATGGCCCTCCGCCGGAGCATACGGTCCGTAGACTCGGTATCCGTACAATTGGCCGGGACGCACTTCGGGCAGGTAGCCATGCCATACCATGTCAGTCTGTTCGGGAAGTGGGACGCGAAGTGTCTCGCGCTTTCCCGAGATATCGAAAAGGCAAAGCTCCACTTTCTCAGCGTGCTCGGAGTAGAGTGCGAAGTTGACGCCTTCGCCGTCCCAGGTTGATCCCAGAGGATAAGGCTGACCGGGCCAAACAATAGGCTGGAGTTGACTGGGCATCTATCCTGGATTCCTCCGGTCAGGCCGACGAACTTGCCTCCGAGTTTGTACGATGAGCAACTCAGTGAAGGCCAAGCAGGATCTCCCGCGCCGCGCGGCGTCCGCTTGCAATCGCGCCGTGGACGTGTCGTTGTGTCCGGTTATGTCGGTAGCTTCACCGGAAAAAAAAGTATTCTCGATCGCGCCGCCTATGGCTCGTTGCGCACCACCCGCAACGACCGCGCCAATAACTATAGGCTTCACGAGAAAACGGATCACTCTGCCAGTCACGAAAGTGTGCGGTGTCCAGCAGGTCGGCGAGTTGCTCCGGGCTAACTTTGAGCAGACGGCTAAGCGTCCCCAAACACCGGTCGACCACGAATGAATGATTCTTGCCACCGAGTTCGATCGGAGCCTGATAAACGTTGTCGCGCAGCGTGAACATACGCCCACCAATGCGGTCACGAGCTTCAAGGATAGTCACCGAGAGACCGGCGCGCCCCAACTCTCTGGCAGCCGACAGTCCGGCCGCTTCTGCGCCGATCACGACAACCTCGGGAATCTTTGACACGACAGTTTGTTTCATTCAATGAACAAATGATCGCTGTTCTACCGCAGAGTGTGTTGAGTTGCAAGCGAGCTTCCTGAACAACCCGGGTCATTCGTGGCTCGATTTCAGTTTAATCATGCTACTCCCCCGAAGGAGATTTGACGTTCACAGTCTTCGGTGTGCTGTGCGGTGCTCGATGAATTTCCTGTTGCGACGTCGGTCTTTTTTTAGGAGGCAAATCTGGAAGCTCAACTACCCTTCCAGTACGGGCAGATTGATAGGCGGCGCGCACGATGCGCACATCCGCCAAGCCTTCCAGTCCGGAAGGCTCCGGCTCTTTGCCCTTCAGGATACAGTCGGAGAAGTAAATCAACTCAGCGGCGAACTGATCGCGTTTGGGAAAGTTCTTGGTGATCGTCTTTTCTCCGATGGTTAACCGATGCTTGATTCCTATTGAATAGTCGTAGGCCGGATCGGCCGTGAGCAGGCCTTTCGTCCCAATCAACGTATACCGGCTGATGTCGGCCGCGCCGAAGCTGCACGTGAATGTGGCAAGCCGATCCTTGGGAAAACGCATGTTCACCGTCGTCATTTCATCGATCTTACGAAACCTCGTTTCTCCACTGTTGGCAGTGAAGGCAAAAACTTCCGTTGGTTCCGCCCGGAACAGGTAGCGCGCGGCATTGATGCAATAGACGCCCATGTCGTACAGCGGTCCGCCTCCATTCTCCACCGGTTCGGTAACGCGAATATTGTCTGCAACCACTTGCTGGGCAAATTCCGAATCGAAGATTCGAAGTGTTCCCAGTTTGCCAGTTTTCGCAAGATGGGCGGCTTCGAGGTTGGCTTTCTCGAAATGCAAACGGTACGCGATCATCAGCTTCACATCATTTTGATTGGCCGACTCGATCATGGCCTGGCAATCTGCTTCAGTCACAGCCATCGGTTTTTCGCAAAGCACATGAACCCGAGCCTTGGCGGCGCGCACGGCATACTCGCGGTGAAGATGGTTTGGCAGGACGATGTATACCGCGTCGACGGAGGAAAGGGCTATCTCATAGTCGGCGTACGAGTAGACCTGCTCAAGGCCATATTTCTTGGCTATCACCGAACGTTTCTTGGGGTCGTCGGAAACAATGGAGACCAACTCACAGTTGGTAGCCTTCTTAAACGCGGGCAAGACTGCGACCTGTGCAAGGTGCCCCAGTCCCACCACAGTGTAGCGAATCTTTCGGTGCGATTTACGAGGACCGTTCATCTCATTCTTCCTTTTGTGATCTGACCTTTGATGACTCTCAAGAGGAAAGCGTTGTGAGTGACATGCAATCAGATCCTGATTTCAAGTTCGCTTCGGGATGCTCACTAGTGCGTGCAGCGGGCAACCCACGTCATAACATCGCCATCGAAAACGGCGTGTGACCAGAAAAAGGGGATAGCTCGAATGCCCAGGCCGAGGGTGAGGGGCGCCGTTTGTTTCTTGAGTTTGTTTCTGTTGATTGTGCTTTGTGGTTGCGGCGGAGGTAGTACTTCCAGTTTACCCACCGGATTGATTCAACTTAGCGTTCAGGCCGCCGGCGGCGGAGGCGGGACCGTCAGCAGCACTCCTGCGGGCATCAACTGCGGTAAAGCCTGTACGGCCAGCTTTCCCAGTGGGACTCAGGTCGCGCTCACTGCGTCTCCGACAGGGAATTCGTTTTTTGCCGGCTGGTCCGGCGCCTGCAGCGGTACCGGCATTTGTAAAGTCACCCTGATGGAAAATACCTCCGTCATGGCCAGCTTCAGCCCGTCGACAGCGCTCGCCGTGTCCCTGAACGGAGCAGGGAAGGGCAGCGTCACCAGCGTCCCCTCAGGCATTAATTGCGGACAGACCTGCAACGCAGTCTTTGATCCGGGAACTCAGGTAACGCTGACCGCAACCCCTCAAAGCAACTCAGAGTTTATAGGTTGGTCCGGAGCGTGCAGCGGCACGAAACCCTCTTGCATCGTGACGCTCAACGCGAGCGAGCAGGTGACCGCGAGTTTCAACCCCGTGCAGAGCCTTCCCCTCTTAAGCGCAAGTTTGGCGGGAACCGGAGCGGGTTTGATCTCCAGCAGTCCCGCAGGAATCAGTTGTCAGCCGACGTGCAGCGCGAGCTTTGCCGCAGGAACTCAGGTGACGCTCACTGAAACTCCGGCGACAAACTCCTACTTCGCGGGATGGGGTGGAGCGTGCAGTGGCACGAATCCCATCTGTTTCGTGACCCTCAGTACGAGCGAGCAGGTTATCGCGACCTTCAACCCCGTGCAGAGTCCTCCGGGATTGAGCGTAAGCTTGGCAGGAACCGGTTCGGGCACGGTCTCGAGCACTCCTGCGGGGATCAGCTGTCAACCGACGTGCAGTGCGAGTTTTCCGGCAGGAACTCTGGTGACGCTGACCGAGACTCCGGCAACGAATTCGTATTTTGCTGGGTGGGGTGGGGCATGCAGCGGGGATAACAGCACTTGCACCCTCACGCTCACGACGAACCAGCAAGTCAGCGCAACCTTCACCCTTTCCCAGGGAGTGAACGTTCTCAATCACATTATTTTCCTGGCGCAGGAGAATCGCTCCTTTGATCATTACTTTGGATCGTTGCGTAGCTACTGGGCGCAGAACGGCTATCCGGATCAGTCGTTTGACGGCCTGCCTCAGTTCAATCCAACCTCCGGCCAACCGCCTCTGTACGGGCCTCCTCCGGCCATCCCAGGTTGCGATCCCAACGCCCCTCCGCCCAGAGATTGCATCTTTGACGTCAACAATCCTGTTTCTTCGTATCACCTGATTACTCAGTGCACTGAAAACACCAGTCCGTCCTGGAATGAAAGTCACGTAGATTGGGATTACAACGATCCGACTGGCGAGCTGCCCGCCACATTGAACGGTTTCGTCTGGACCGCAGGGCACGATGCTCGAGCTTTGAAGCCGCCCTTCAACGATGTCATTGGGGTTCGGGCGATGGGCTACTACGATGGCGGCGATCTGAACTACTACTATTTCATGGCATCCAACTTTGCCACCTCGGACCGATGGTTCAACCCGGTGATGACACGCACGCATCCGAACCGGGAATATCTTATCGCGGGAACTTCGCAGGGATACGTGTATCCACTCGGCACTGACAGTCACGATAAGGCGCTGCTGACGGCCCCGACGATCTTTCAGGAGCTTCAGTCGGCGGGCATCAGTTGGAAGATCTATGTGAATCCTCAGGGGAGCAACTGCTCTGGGCCTCCTTACAATCCTGCCTGCTTACTCACCTTGAGCTACGTGCAGTTTTTTCAATGGGGCCAGACCATTCCCTCGCAGTATCCCAATAACATCGCTCCGATATCTCAGTATTTTACCGACCTGCAGAACGGAACTCTGCCGCGAGTTGCTCAAATCGAGCCGGCATCGGATGCAGGTCTCGACGAACATCCCTCAAACTCTGATTCAGCACCGAGTGATATTCAGTTGGGCGCAAACTACGTCTCCTCGATCATCGATGGGCTGATGTCGAGTTCTTCGTGGAAAGATTCTGCGTTTATCCTGACCTTCGACGAGTTCGGCGGTCTCTACGACCATGTTTCGCCGCAATCGGCCGTTAGTCCGGATGGCATCAAACCGGTGGATCTGCTTCCAGGTGATATCTGCACGCAAACGACCGGTCCGACTTGCGACTTTGTCTACACCGGCTACCGCGTGCCCCTGATCGTAGTTTCGCCCTACACAAGGCAGAATTACGTTTCGCATACCGTGGCTGATACGACTGCGATTCTGCGGTTGATCGAAACTCGTTTCGACTTGCCGACCCTCACCAACCGAGACGCCGCCCAGATGGACATGACGGAATTCTTTGATTTCGACAACCCAGCGTGGTTAACACCTCCGGACCCGCCCGCCCAGGCGACCAATGGCGCCTGTTACTTGAACAAACTGCCTTAGCAGCCCGTGGTGCAAGTCTGGGTACGTGAAAGAAAAACGGATGTGATCCACAGGGATAGTTCGTAGAATGCGCGCATGGCGATGAGCAAGAGGAGCGGCGGGGAGAAGCAAGAAGACATCTGGATCGCGCATACGGAGTTGGCGGTAGCGCCCGGGCATCCTTTCTATAAGCGGTTGAATGAGTTACTGGAGGGTGCAGGGTTCGATGAGTTGGTGGAAGGATTGTGTGCCCGTTTCTATCACGCGCGGCTGGGACGGCCATCGCTGCGACCTGGGATTTACTTTCGGGCACTGCTGATCGGATATTTCGAGGGCATCGATAGCGAGCGTGGGATCGCATGGCGGCTGGCCGATTCGCTGGCGCTACGACGGTTTCTGGGGATTGGACTGGACGAGCAAACCCCGGATCACTCGACGATCTCGCGGACCCGGCGGTTGATCGACATCGATCGGCATCGCGAGGTGTTCGCGTGGGTGCTGGGATTGTTGGCCGAACGGGGATTGCTGAAGGGACAGCGGATGGGCATCGATGCGACCACCTTGGAAGCGAATGCGGCGATGCGGTCGATTGTGCGGCGCGATACTGGGCAGACCTACGACGAGTTCTTGCGAGGATTGGCGAAGGCGTCCGGGATTGACACGCCGAGCCGCGAGGACCTGGTGCGGTTGGACCGGAAGCGCAAGAAGCGAACCTCGAACAAGGAATGGAAGAGTCCGGCGGACGGGGACGCGCGGATAGCGAAGATGAAGGATGGGCGGACCCACTTGGCGCACAAAGCGGAGCACGCTGTGGACATGGACACGGGAGCCATTGTGGCGGTGACGCTGCGGGCCGCCGACCAGGGAGACACGACCACGCTGGATGAAACCTTGTGCGAGGCCGGTGAGCAGATAGCAGAACAGATCCGACGCGAGGCCGAGTCGCGGCCCCAGGACAAACCGAAGGTCCATTTGCAGGGGATCGAAGAACTGGTGACGGATAAGGGCTACCACAGTAGTGCGGTGGTCCAGCGGATGAAGAGTTACGAGGTGCGCAGTTACATACCGGAGAAGAAGCCGAAAGGGCGGCGCGACTGGCAAGGCCAGCGTGCAGAGCAGCAGGCGGTGTACCAGAACCGGCGACGGGTGCGGGGCGAGTACGGCAAGAGCTTACTGCGACGGCGCGGCGAGTTGATCGAACGCAGCTTCGCGCACTGCTACGAGACGGGCGGGATGCGGCGCTGCCATCTGCGAGGGCGGGAGAACATTCTGAAGCGGCAATTGGTCCATGTCGGAGCGTTCAACTTGAGTCTGATTCTGCGCAAGCTGCTGGGAGCGGGTACGCCGCGCGAGCTTAAAAACCGCGTGGGACAAGTATTTTCGCGACTCTTGCGCTCTTTGTCATGCTGGATGGCGGGCGGTTTCTTCACCCGGCAACCTAATCGCCCGACTAGCCTGCGGATGGCACCCTCTTTCCGGTGCCGCACACCTCGTCACCGCTCGCGCATTTTCCGTAGTTCTGCCACGGGCTGTTAGGGAGCTCGCAATGAACAAAGAAACGGATTGGCACAAAGGCAGAGCAACCCTTTCTCGCGGTTCACCCTCTGAACCTAAGCGATTATGATGTTTAAAGTGAGCGCCAGAAACGGCGATGCACGCCGTTTTATTTCCTCTGTCGGATTGCAGGCGTTGCGAGGCGCCGTATTGGGTAGCGTGTTTTTCGCTCTCGGCCTGTTGACGAATGAAATCGAGGCGCAAACTTCCTCCACAATCCCCGCACCAGCCGGCGCTGCCGCGCAATCCGCTTCCGCCCCTAACGCAGCGGCCGCGACTCAGAGCGGCGGCGTAACAGCAACTCCGCCCGATGCGGCGCCTGCCGACGGGCAGGATAGTGTCTTCGTGTTCAAGAAGGAAGTACAGGAAGTAGTCTTGCGTGCAACCGTGGTCGACGAGCAACGACGGCCGATTACCAGCCTTGACCGACCAGTCTTCAAGGTATTTGAGGACGGAGTGGCCCAGGCGATTACCTCATTTCGCCGCGACGACGTTCCGGTAGCGATGGGCATCCTGATCGACAACTCCGGCTCCATGCGCGAGAAGCGAGACAAGGTGAATCACGCGGTGCTTGATCTTTTTCGAGCCAGCAATCCTAACGATGAGATCTTTGTGGTCAACTTCAGTCAGGATTCCTATCTCGATCAGGACTTCACATCTGATGTCAATCTGCTTCAGCAAGCCCTGGAGAAAGTCTCCGCGCGGGGAAGGACGGCGCTCTATGATGCGGTGGTTGCTTCCGCCGTCCATTTGAAGAACAACACTCGCATCGAGCGCAAGGTTCTGCTGGTAATCACAGATGGCCGAGATAACGCGAGTCAGGAAACGCTGCAGGGAGCTTCGCGTCGATTGCAACAGGAAAATGGACCTACGCTTTATGCCATTGGGCTGGTTGGCGACGAGCTTCAAAAGTCGGGGACTGATGCCCTCCAAAGTTTGGCCGACAGCACCGGCGGAGTGGCGTTTTTCCCCAAGGGTCTGGACGAGGTAGACGTAATCACTCGCACCGTGGCGCATGACATTCGCAGCCAGTACACGATTGGTTACAGGTCGAGCAATCCCAGTCAAGATTCTGGATATCGGAGAATTCAAGTCACGGCCCAGGCGCCAGGCTATCGCAACCTGACGGTGCGCACCCGAAGCGGCTACTACGCGGGTGATGCCGTCCGCTAAACTGCGTTTTCTTTGATCGTTGGCCGGGCTACCAGATTCCCTTATCGCTTCCCGTAATCTTCTGTCCCACAGCCGCCGCGGTTGCCAGGTAGGGCAACAAACTAAGCCGGGCGGTGCTGACTAACTCTCGATTGCGCAGCATAGTCGTAAGTTGTGCCGCATAGAGCCCGGCAGCTTCCGGCATGATGGGGACACGCAAGAACTCTCGTCGGAAGTGAAGCTTGTCTCCACCAAACTGCGCTGACGATTTCACGAATGACGGAAGATCAAGGCCTTCGCTCCGATAGCATTCCACGTAGTCCGACACAATCCCAAGGTAAGTAGCGACGCCTTCCCAGATGCCGGCCGCTTTCGCCGAAGTGTGTAAGTCCTCGTAATCGATGGCGCCGCTCTCGACAAGACTCGCGTTGTCCACGATGTCGCACAGTCGGAAGTAGAAATGGCGGTACATTCGTTGCAAAGTGGAGATCATCAGACGGTCTGACGCAGAAGGCACCCTGAATATGTGGTTTCCCACGTGGACGGACCGTGCTCGCCTCGCCAGCGAGTTGGCGATTGTAATCTGTTCTCCGGTTTGACCCAGTCGGCCCATGTGAATCTCGACCGCTTCGGGCAATCCGGGAATAAGGAAGTTCCATTTATGCGCCAGCCGATCCCCCCAACTGCGCGGCGCAAGCTGTGCCTGGAAACGGCGTTTCATGAGGCGGAGAACATCAGCTGAATCCGCATTCGTGTAAAGATCCAGATCGCTGCCAAGATCCGGCCAATGGTCCAGTGACTTGATAACTGTGACGTCATATCCCTCGGCTTCGAACGTGTCGCAGATTGTGTGCAAGAAAGGCATCGCGTTGTCGATACGCGCACGCTCGGTCGCGAGCGCCGTTGCTGCCCACTCCGCACGGCCTTTGTCGCCGGCGTTGTTCGCGAGTTGCAGAAAGACATCCAACCCGCGCATGACCACGTGGTTAGAGTTGGCCAGTGCGACCAGATCCTCAAAATCCTCGCGGCTGATTTCCGCCAGGTCGCGGTTCCGGCCCGCAACGATAGAGAATCGTCGGTCAGCTCCGCTCAGCAGAAGCCGGGAAAGAATGTCCAAAGACTTGTTCGAACCGAATGGCGAAGATTCCTGATTGGTCATCTGCAAGAGTCCTTGCTACTGGGGTGGCTGCGAAGCCGGCGGTCGCGACGTGTTCGGCGGCGAATCGAACGGTATTGCTGTCGGCGGCGCGGGCTCCACCACGGGAGTGTTATCGCGATGTTTGAGCTCGACCAGACCTCTCTGCCGTTGCCTGGCCTGATTTTCCTCGGTTATTTTGCTATCAACCTTCTGGTCGCTGTCGCCAGCGACGGCAAACAGTTTCATCCCTTCGGCGGAACGCTGCGTCGCGAGGCCCACGCGCGCTTTGGCGTCGTCGGCCTTGCGCGCCCTTTCGTAAAAGAACTCGGCGGTCTCGAGGTCGCCATCCATCTCTGCGACATAACCGAGGTTGTTCAACGAAAACGCGCTGTACGGATCAAGCGAGTAAGCATCGATGAAGTCTTGTCTCGCACTCGCCCAGTCATTGTGATTCGTCGCTGACACGCCGCGCACGGTGAGCATCTCGGCCTTCGCGTGGCCGGTGGCCGAGTTTTGCATGCGCTCCCGAAGCCTTGTGGCGTTGCCGGCCGCCATTTCGCTCACCGGTTTTCCTCTCCACGCCCGGTCTAGGGTCACAATCACCGGTTGTATCGAATTCGAGTCTGCAGCTACCTTGTAGTACTTCAGCGCTTCGTCGTAATCTCCCCGCGATTCTTCGGCTACGCCCATATTGTTCAGTGTGAATGTATTGCGCGGATCTAACGTCAAGGCATGTCGCAGGAGAACTTCAGCTTCGGGGGCCCGATTCTGGGACAGAAGCCGCATCGCCTCGACATTCATTCTGTTGACCTGCATTGCGACGTTCTTCAGGCTTCCAAAAGCTTCTTTCATCGGCTTTCCTTCTAGTCCGTCGACGCTCGTGCGATCGATGACTGCGTCCGTTGATTGTTTAGACGCCAACCCGTAAAAGTTTTGCGCGCGCTCCAACTGACCTTTCAACTCCGAAATGTAGCCCAAGTTGTAAAGCGTAAACGGATCGGCGGGATCGAAGAGATATGCTTTGTAAAACAGCATTTCCGCCTTTTCGTATTGCCCCTTGTCGATAGCATCGACCCCCTCACGATTCAAACGCTGCACTGGCGTAGGCTGGCTACGTTTCGGAAGCGTGATCTTCAGGTCCCCGGCCCACGCACTCTGGTACGACGAGATAGCGAGGATGGAGACGGTGACAAACAGGCTGAGTCGTTTACCAGGCATAATTGCTTCTTCGATCCAGTACAGCTTTCATGATTTCGATCTTGGATGCAACGAACGGGAATGCGTTGCCGGCCAACCTCGAAAATGTCGCAAGAAGGAGGCGCCGCTGAGGCCACTGTTTTTTGCTTCCCTTCATCAAACAGATGGCGAAAATCCAGGTAATGGGATGGAGTTCTTCGATGGCTGCCTTTCGAACTGTAATTCGTTTTCTAGTGCCGGCAATTTTCAGCAGTCTGACATTTGCCCAGCTCCCAGCCGCCGGCTCGAGCCTGGCGCAAGATCCGGTTGACCCGCCGGCAACCGCCGATCAGCCTAGAACCGATCAGCCTACAACGAAGGTGGAAGGTTCTCCGACCAGTTCTTCCGATATGCCACCCATGCCCCGGGGGAAGAGCACCGTAATTGGCGGGTCGATTCGTCAGGTGGACGGCGTGCGTGACCAATTGACGCTGAATATTTTTGGCGGCCGGTCGATGAAGGTTCTTTTCGACGAGCGCACCCAGGTTTACCGTGACGGAATAAAAAGCTCGCTTCGCGATCTGCATACCGGCGATCACGTCTCGGTCGAGACTATGCTGGACGGAACGACGGTCTTCGCCCGCAGCATTCACATGTTGTCGCAACTGCCGGAAGGGGACTGTCAGGGGCAAGTGCTGCAATACGATCGGAGCAAAGGCGAGCTAACAGTGCGGGATTCGTTGTCTCCCGAAGCCATTAAACTGCGAATACCGCCCGGCACAGCGATTGTCGGCAAGGGGCAGGAAGCCTCGGTAAACGATCTGACTCCCGGCTCATTGATCGCCGTTGACTTCCAAGCCGACGGCGCTGGCCGAAACGTCGCCCGGAAGATCACCGTGCTCGCCACCCCAGGAAGCACATTTGTTTTCTCCGGGAATGTCGTATTTCTCGACTTGCACTCTGGCTTGCTAGCACTAGTTGATCCCCATGATGAGAAACGGTACGAGATAGCTTTTGATCCCAACGTCCCGATCAGCCACGAGGTACATGACGGAACCGATGTGACAGTCACCGCAAACTTTGATGGTACCCATTATTCTGCAAAGTCGGTGACTGTGAATCCGCCAGCTAGTAAGTAGCGGACTATAAAAATTCCCAGGTCTCCTTGGTGGGCCTTCTTGGCCTTATCAACCACGAAGGAAACGAAGGTGAGCAAAGGCGTCCGAAAGGGCTTCACTACCCGCGGCTATCCCCGACCTTCACAAGCCGGTCGCCAACCATCAAGGCAGTTTATTCAAGTAGCAAGGCCCATTGACTGGCTGCGTCGGGGGACTTGGCGGCGTACTCCAGGGCACGTTTACGAAGTCGAAGAATTCGGTCATATCCATTTGAGCCGCGTCCCGTTTGGTCAGGTTGGGAAGATTGAAACGAGTTTCGACGAGCTTCATCCAAGCGGTATAGTCGGCCACGGTATGCGACACGTAGTTCTTTTTGGAAAACGGTGAAATGACGATCAGCGGAACGCGATAGCCGGTGTATACGAAATCACAGGCTGGACCAGTTCCCTTGGTGCAAATATCACCAGGCATGAGATCAGATGGTTTTATGCCATCTGGACTGAGCGCGGGCTGCGGCGGAACGTGATCGTAGAACCCACCAAACTCGTCAAAGGTTAGGATGAATACCGAGTCCGGCCACGAAGAACTCTGCATCAGCGCGTTAATCAAAGTCGAAACGTATTGCGCTCCCAACTGCACGCTGCCGCCCGGCATACCATCGTCCAGGTCCGGATGTTCGTCGAGTCCGCTGTCGAAACCGGGATCGATGTAGGCTACCGACGGCAAGGTACCGTTCGCCACGTCAGTCAGGAACTGCGAAACCGGCACTATGTTTGCCGGGTACTTGCTGGCTGCGGTGAACATGTTCAAGGTGCTGTCCTGCACGGGCGGCACGGCATGTGTCAGGTCGGTGACGTAAACCTTCCAACTGACTCCCGCGCTCTGGAGCAAATCAAAAATAGTCTGGTTGGCCAGGGAAGGCGTGTTTGACGCGAGCGGATAGACATGTCCCGCTGAGGTGGCAGCCAGCATATACATCCGGTTGGGCTGGGTGCGGGACATGGTTGGCGCAAACCAGCGGTCGGAAGTGGCAAAACTTGAAGCCATGAAATAGTAGAAAGGCAGGTCCGTTCCATCGTAGTAGGCCATAGCGCGCACTCCGTCCACGTCCGTGAACGGTGGTTGATTCGTTCTGGCGTCATGAGCCGCGGTCCAGACGAATCCATTCAGCGAGGGGCTGGTAGAGAGTGGATCACCGAGATTCCAATCCACGTGATCCTCATTCCAAGATGGGCTCGGGTTCTCGACACACATGGAGATCATGTGGAAGGACTCGACCGACGGACTCTTGCCGTCGTACTGGCAATCGCTGGGCGGCGGAAAAGCGGGATCGCAACTGGGATCCGTTGGTACCGATCCTTTCAACGGCGACGCCCCGGTAGCTGGATTGAATTGCGGCAACCCATCGAACGACTGATCGGGGATACCATTGGCGGCCCAGTACTGGCGCATGGCTCCGAAGTAGTGATCGAAGCCACGGTTTTCCTGAGCCATGAAGATGATGTGGTTAATGCTTTGCAGACTGCTGTCCGGAGTCGGTTGGTTAGCAGCCAACCCTCGGCAGCCGCACAAAAACACCAGCAAGATCGCCAGCGACAAGAGCGAGATGAGAGGAAGCTTGGCTTCGCTATCCTGCGGTCGAGCTATGACTTGGCGGTGGAACATTCGAGCGCATTTGAGATGGTTGCGGCAGGCAAAGCGTTGGCCTGGAACGAATGGAACGAGAACAGGGAAATCAGCGTGTCCGACCGTCATAAGCGACGATGTACTTCTGAGTTGGTCATAAGGCATTTCCAGGTTGACCTTGCAATGAACCCTGTATTACTGTTCGGTTAACATCGCTGAATCCCCGGATCGAAAAGATTGATCAGCGGGATCCAAAGGGGCCATGACCCGTTCGCGTCGGGCTTAGTCCATTCATAAAGCAATTTCCGAACTTGCGATTCCGCAAGTACGCGCTCCAAACAGATACCGGAGGATCTGTAATGAAGATTTCGCACATTGCTATTTGCATGTTGGCGTTGCTGGCAACGTCAGCATTCGCCGATGTCAGCGTCAGCCAACCCACGAACGGCGCTACCGTTAGCTCGCCGGCGCATTATGTGGCCACCGCGACGACGAAGACCTGTTCGAAGGGAGTAGCGTCCATGGGAATTTACGTCGATGACAAGTTGGAGTACGTGGTCAACGGTGCAAAGCTGGACACCAAGCTGCCTCTTGACCCGGGCAAGTACAACACGGTGGTGGAAGAGTGGGATTACTGCGGCGGCGCCACCTATAAACATCTGGCAATCACGGTCGACGGCAAGACTGGCGTGTGGGTGACCGCGCCCACGGACGGCAGCACGCTCAGCTCGCCGGTGAGTTACGCTGCCACGGCGACCACGAATACATGTTCGAAGGGCGTAGCCTCGATGGGTGTCTACGTAGACAATAAACTCGTTTACGTCATAGGCGGAGCCAGCCTGACTACCAAGTTGAACATCAGCGCTGGCAGCCATCACACCGTCATGGAAGAGTGGGACTATTGTGGCGGAGCCGCTTACACTCCCGTTAACATTACGGTGAAGGGCGGAGGCGGAAATGTGCTCCCCAACCTGCAATCCAGCGCCGGATGGAAAAGTTGGGGTGAGTTGCCTCCGGACTATGCTACTTGTGATTATCCCTGTCCCGGGGTTACCTGGTCGATGCAACAAGGGATCAAGACGCCCTCGCTCAGCGGCCACTCGACGCAGTTCAACATCGGCGGGACCGTGCCCTATGCCGATGTACTGTGGAGCAATCCTCTGATCGGGCAGGGTTCGACGCAGGGCCTTCCTGATTCAGGTCATACGTTGCTTCCGACGTTGCACAACTTCACCTATGACGCTTACTTCTACCCGACGAACCTCGGGGTTACGCAGGTCCTCGAGTTCGACGTCAGCATGTACTTCAATGGGCTGGGGTTGATTTGGGGCAACCAGTGCAATATCGGAGGCGGGCACGTATGGGACATCTGGGACAACGTAGACCAGCGATGGGTCTCGACCGGCGTGGCCTGCAATCCCGTAAACAACACCTGGAACCATTTGACGATTCAGGTGCAACGCGAGTCTGACAATTGGCTGCTCTTCCAGTCGATAACATTGAACGGAGTGAGCACCCCGATTAACAAATACTATGCGCCGGGATCTGCTCCGGCGGGTTGGTGGGGAATTACCGTGAACTATCAGATGGACGGAAACTACCAGCAGTCGGCCTACACCACGTACCTGGATAATTTTAGTTTCACATACTGGTGAGATTTCACACGGGGCGCTGAGCGATGGTGCCCCGTATCTCTTTTCCCGATTTTCGCCGAAAGAAATCTGTGGTTTCCACCATCGACTACTGGCAGCTTGAGACCAACTAGGCTGTCGCTGGAATCAGCCGTGTAACTTCCTGAAATTCTCGTAAGATCTGGCATTCGGCATCCTGGAGTGATTGCGGAGCAATGATCGTCATTCCGCCGACGAGTTTGCTTAGAGCCAAATAAGATGCGCGGCTACTGTGGAGAAACTCGAGCGGGTACTCGGGTTTTCGCGCGCGTGCCTGCTCCGGGTCCGCATCCAGTAGGTAGCTAATGTCCGGTTGCGGAATGAGCTTCAGCAGCGCCTGAACATAGGCTCGAGCCATCCGGTTGCGCAGCGACAAATTTGCGAGTTCGTCGTAGAGATAACGGTCAAAGATTACTACCTCGGAGTTGCCTCGTTTCGTTTTCGCTACCACGACGCTGAGCCAGACGGCATCAAAGAAGTACAAGCAAAACCGCACTAGGGTCATATAGCAGGACTGGACGTTCTTGTCACGCCGATTTACCGGTTTCTCCGGAGTGCCGACACCCTTTTCTCCTTTGAACAAGCTGTGGCCAGCGACCTCCCGAATCCGCTTCAGCCTTGCGACGTCATCCCAAAAGGTAACTAA
This sequence comes from uncultured Acidobacteriota bacterium, assembly GCA_963837015.1. GTDB lineage: Bacteria > Acidobacteriota > Terriglobia > Terriglobales > Acidobacteriaceae > JABDBE01. Next base: position 59,193 of record CAWIMI010000006.1, read on the forward strand.
CAAGACTCGGAAGCTAGTCTCCTTTAGGCGAGCGCGAAGATTTTCGATCTGGGTGCTTTTTCCGGCGCCGTCGATGCCAGAGAAGCTCACGAACATGGGACGTCGCTTGCGGCGGGATGTGTTGGCAATCATGGAGCCTTATGCTAGCGCGCGCCGGGTGGCCGGCTGGGGCTGCCAGCGGAGAGCGCCGCCACGGCCCCAACAGCAGCCCCGGCACCCACTAGGGCGCCGACCTTGAGTAGGATGGACCGCGTTCGCCTCTGCTTTGCCGGCGCAATAGCGGCTCCCGCCGGGTTGGAAGCTGCAACGCCCGTCGCCTCTACCGACCCTGCTACGGCTGTGCCCACGGGTTCTTGCAGTTGCTGTTCTCTGGACGAGGACTGTTGAGCGACAAACTGCCGGCTATTTTCGGCGGCTTGCGAGCGTACAGCACCTGGGCTGTTCGGAACAGTCTCCGCCTGCGAAGCATCTCGGCTTGAGCTCTGCGAAACAGCATTGGAGCCGGGAGACTGCGTCTCGACAGGGGATACATTCCCGCTTTGTTCACGGGCAGCCTGGTCTTGTGTCGGCAAGGCGGCTGCAGGAGTGGATGGGAGCAGCAACAGCACGAGACAAACGGCAGTGTGTCGCACCAGCCACTTCCAATTTAGCATTCTTCGCTCCGATCGCGTTTCCGCTGTACTGCAACGATCATCCGTTACGTCACACTCTCGGATGCGGAAGTTGGATATTGCGGTTGTAGGGTTGGCTGATGTGTTTCCATCGGGAATTGGCAGAAGCTGTTGACCGCGTCTGCGGAATTGTCGAAAAATTCAAAGAGACTATCCAGTCGCGTGGTGTCCAGGAGCTCCCTGGTTCGGGAATGAAGGCCGGCAAGTTTGACATCGCCATTCCGCTTCATCGCTTCTTCCAGACAATAAAGCAATACCTGAATGCCATCGCTGTCCAGTTGTTGCACTTTGGAGCAATCAACCACCACGCGCGGCCGATCTGTCTTCAAGCAGGGTTCCACCTCGAATAAAAATAAACGGGCTTCCTCTCCGCTCAACTTTTCGGGCAATTGCATGACCACCACGGGCCTCCGACCTATCATGTTGATCCATCCGGGGCTCTAAAGATGCCATCCTTCCGTTCCCCAGAACAGGGAGCGAAAAATGGTTTAGTACACACGGGTTAATCTATATTCGCTCGGGCGGCGGGTCCATCCAGTGCTATCTGTAGGGGGGCCAAGGTTTTTCAGTAGTACTGAAGAGTTACGTCTCCGCCTTTATGATCTTTGCAGAAGAAGTTCGAGTTCAGCTTCGGGATCACGCACCAAATTAGCTAGACGGTTTGCCCCGTACCGGCAGAGGGTCGCCAGATTGGTTTCGTACCAACAGCACTCCGTCATTCTCGGCGATAATCCGCACAAGAATCTAAGCTTATGCACGGCGTCGGGGGACGTCAAAGTCGCCGCTAGCAGCCTGTGGTTTCCATCCAGTATCGTCAAGGGCTCGCTCTCGTTAATGCCGATGAGAAGCACCGCCCCCGGTCCGGGCTCTTGGCTGAGTCGGTTTTGTAACGCGGCAATCTTCGACAGAAATGCCCTTACGCGGAGATCGCGACTGCGATATGTGCCAATGCGTGGGGCCACCGCGGTGATCGTGAAATTGCCTCGCGCGAATTTCCGCCACACGGCGCGTGGAAATACGCGAATCTGCCCCAAGTCAGCGGCTCGGATTTCTACCTCAAACCATTCCGTTCCATTTGGCAGCTCCCTCCACAATGGAAGGTGTCGAATAAACAACAGGGCCCGCCGCTTCGCGTTTTCATCGGCATCGCCAAAGTGAGGGTTCATCACCAGTCCACGCAGGGATTCCTGATATTCCTCAAAAGCCGGGTTTTCGAAGTCACTCTTCAGGAATTCCGCAATAACTTCGTCTTCCGAGACCCGTCGAATTATCCTTATGCCTCGAGCGGCTGGACGCGTTTCCACCTCTTCGCAAGGAGTCGGCATCTTCCACAGGAAAGTCACTGATAGGACGACGAGCAGCACCAACATGAGCACAAACTGTATCCAAATGACCTCCTCCAAAGACGAGTGGAACCGGCAAATGCCGGCGATCAGCACGCCGCTGAAGGCCAACTGCACCCAACCTGTGTTCGCGACCCTATAAGACATCTCGTAGGCAATAATTACAACGCTGAGCGAATAGACAACTGTTGTGGCAGCATACAACGCGAGCAGATAAGGAAGGCCATATTTGCCCGCTATTGCAAACTGGGAACCGAACAAGGCGGTCCAAATCCCTGCGGGCGCGAGCCGCAAGCCGAGCGCCAGCGCGAGGCCGATCCCCAAAACAAGCAATAAGGACGTTGCGAGGACGCTGTGGCCTTTTCTTTCCTCGCTACGAGTGCCAGCTACCAGCGGAAACATCGTATTCACGATTGCCGAGGAAAAAGCAAAAACCACTCGCCCGACCAATGCCACCGCAGCGTAGAGTCCAGCGGATACTGGAGGGAAAAAATGCTTGACCACCACGATGTCACAATTGTTGATGAGCACCTGGCCGGCGAAGAAGACAATTGCCTGCAGGGCTTCGCGAAATGCATGCGGGATGCGCAGCTCGTGCGGAATTCCCATGGCAAGTTTGGGTACAGCGGCGAGGTAAGCTACGGCAACTGCTGCAGAATTCGCGGCGACCACTCCTCGGACGCCGAAGCCCATTGTGACAAAAAGAAGAGACCCGCCCAGCCGAACCAGGCCCTCGAGAACGAGATTGGTCGCCAAGTGACGGAATCCGTATGCGCCTTGGATGTACCCACGTCGGCTTCCGAGAGGGACATAAAAGGCCGTTCCAATGGCTAGTAAGACGACGAGAATGGGGCTGGGCAAATTGAGATAGCCGGCAATTGCATTCTGAAAAAGCAGCAAGAGCAGAGCGACAAAGATTCCACACGCCCACGCACTTCGGTGAAATCCTCGATAGGCGCTGCTTTTTCCTTCCAACGAAGTCTGTTGCGCCACAACCTTCGCTGAGACAATTTGGAAAGAAAGCGTAACCGCAGATATCAGAATCAAAAGAGTGTAGACGGCCGTCGCGTGGCCAAAGCCGGTTGGTCCAAGAAACCGTGCGACCGCAATGTTGTAAACGAAGTTGATTGCGGTCACCAGCCCTGAACCGGTGAGCAACACGAAACTTCCCGAAATAACCCGGGCCTGTAAACTCTTCGATTCTGCGTTCATATCGTTCGCGGCGGTGGCCCCAGTCAACTGAAAAGGAAAACTGATCAAGTCAGGCCTCGCAGAGTCGGCGCGTGTTACTGCGATGCGCTTGCAGGGAGGGATCTCCCTCTCTGGCAGGTCTTCGGATGCCGAAACTAGGAGGCGCGCTGTATGCGTAGACCTGGACCTGCTGCCGCGCGGCGGCAACCTGAACTGCTTTTGTCGCTTCTAATCTCGGGCATCTCTATGAGAAATCGTTATCGGGTGATCTCTGCATTAGTGTCTATCCTGCTGCTGCAAGGATGCACTCATCCGGGCGTGCGCCAGACGCTTCGCGAAGATGTTCCCGATGTGCAAGGTTCACCCAGAATTTTGGCGGTGTACGAACCGTGGTTTGGCCATCCCAGACACATCTCGGTGGGCTATTCGTCACAGGATCCAGTTGTCATTAGCAAACAAATTGATCAAGCCAAAGCTTTCGGCATTTCCGGATTCGTGGTGGACTGGTATGGCGATCGCGAGCCATTCATCGATCGCAGCTATGCATTGCTTCAGAGCATCGCCGCTGAAAAGAACTTTCACATTTCGATGATGTACGACGAGACCGACCAGGAAGATGAGGGAGCGACCGATGATACACTGGCCGCGTTTGCCAAGTTCCGTGAAACCTACCTTTCCTCCGGCGCGGCGGGGCGTCAAGCGTATCTCACATACAACGACCGGCCCGTGATCTTCATTTTTCCCAAAGGAGGACGCACCGACTGGAACCGGGTGCGCGAAGCCACCAACCAGTGGGATCGTCCCCCGCTACTTATTTATGAAGATCACTCGACCTCCTTCGCGGCCGCGTTCGATGGTTTCTATGCGTGGATAAACCCAGGCAGAAAGGGCTGGGCTGTAGACGGAAGCAATTGGGGCGAAGAATACCTGAGCGACTTCTACCGCAGGATGCAATCGAAATACCCCGACAAGATTGTCGTGGGAGGAGCCTGGGCGGGTTTTGACGACAGCAAGGCCTCCTGGGGGCTTAATCGGCATATCTCTCAACGCTGTGGTGAAACCTTTGCCGATACGATGCAGGTATGGCGGCGATATTACTCCACCGATCATCCATTGCCGTTCCTTTTGATTGAAACCTGGAACGACTATGAAGAGGGAACAGCGATCGAGCGCGGACTCGCCAAGTGCCGGGCGAACTCTCAAGAACGTCTCGGCCAATAACTTCTACGCGATGCGAAATGCCCGGTCCCGGTCTTCCACTGGGCGGTTGATTGTTATTTTGGAGGAAGTCAGTTCCGGAGCGTAGTAAACCTCATTAATGATCGAGAGCGGGCGGCTGCGCACCTCGTCGTAAACTCGTCCAAGATATTCACCGAGCACGCCCAGGCACAGAAGCAGAAATCCTCCCACCAGAAAGACTGAAGCCGCTACACCGTATCCCAATGGATTAAACGGGCTGTTCGAAAGTACGGTAAAGACCGCCAGAAGGGCGGACATCGCCATTGCGAACCCCGCCAATACGAAGCTGAGCCGGAGAGGCTTATAACTGAAACTCGTGATGGCATCCATCGCGTACTTGATCCGGCTCAGGAACGTGAGCTTTCCCTCGCCTCCTGCCCGATCTTGTCGGTCATAAAAAACAACTTCGGTCCGGTAACCTACCCAAGCCCGCAGACCAGGCAAATAGCGGTTACCCTCGCTCAAGGAGTTAATCGAATCGACGGCCTGTCGATTCAGGAGGCCGAAAATTCCTGCGTTGAGCGGAATCGGGAAATCGGAGAGAGCTCCGAGCACTCGATAAAACAACGGAAACAGTTTAGCCAGCACTTTACGCCGTTCTTGTCGGCTTCTCCTCACTGCAGTGACCACTTGAGCGCCGCGCCGCCACGCTGCTATTAATTCGGGGACGACCTCCGGTGGGTCCTGGAAATCGCCGTCCATTAACACCACCGCATTGCCGCGAGCAGTCTGCAAACCCGCTGAGATAGCCCCCATGTGGCCCCAGTTTCGAGAGAGGTCTACGACCACAACATGCATGTCTTCGGCTTGGAGTTCTCTCAACAGTTTCAGCGACGAGTCCCTGGAGCCATCATTTACATAGATTACTTCCCAAACCTCGCCAACCTCCTTCATCGAGTCGGCTATTGCGGCATGAAACCTGCGTATGAGATCGTCTTCATTAAAAATAGGTACTACGACAGAAATCATGAAACTGCTCCTTGAAGAGGTTTCTTCATCATTCGGGCTCCGCTTGGAAGACGCGTACTTTCCAACGCACTTCGGTGGGAGTTAGGACTGCGACATAGCGCGCGCGGACGTGCTGCGTTGCCTGCACCCTTTTGTGATCCACAATTTGCAGGTCGTATTCAACTTGGTCGACCAACTCGATTGACAGCCCTTCTGGCGAATAAAACACCAGCCGAATATCGTGTGCGCGATCACGGTAACGGGTTTGAATCCCCAAACTCGATTGCTCCTGAATCGTCTCAGCTAGCTTGGCTCTGGCGGTACCCACAAAATCCGGATCGAGCAGGTCCGCTCGATTTTGCTCGAGCGCGCCGCTCATCCTTCGCCAGGCCAGTAGATAATCGCGAATAATGGCGGCCGCGGTCTGTTTTTCAAGAACCCGCGGGCCTACCGCATCTGTGGGCTCGACGTGGACTGTAGGCGGATCAGATGCCCAGACAAAAAGCGCGGCGAAGACGGCGCACATGGAGAGCAACGGAATCCGAATTGCTTTCACCGTTTGCTCTCCCAGCGAATCTCATTTCCCATGACAACACCCGTCGCGACCGAGACGGTGGCTCCGTTGTAGGCTGGCATTTCGATCCGCGCGATTCCGCGCTTGAGGGGCACGTCTACCGTGGCCTGGCTGCCATTGTAGGTTTCGGTGAAAGTAACAATGGTTCCGTCCGGCACGGCGTTGCCGCTGCAGTCCCGCACTGGTTCCGTTTCCAACTCAAGTTTCTGGCCTGCGGGCCGAGCGCTCATTCTTAAGCCGCATGGATCACCTGGAACTTGCTGGATCACGCGTCGGTCAGAAACGTCTCCAACTCGAGCAACAAACTGAGCCGCGCCTTCCTTCGATGTGGAATCCATCTTGGTCCAGGCAACGCCATCACGGGTGACCGCAAACCGTGTCTGGATGCTGCTCGTAGCGCCTGACAGCTGGAACGAAACTGGTGTGGGTTCGAGGATCATGTTTTGAAAAGTATCAAAGACATACACTACGCCGCTGATGCCGTCGTGCAAGTCAACTGGGAGACGAGAAGGCTTAGCCAGAAAACTCAAAGTCTCAGGCTGATGTGCGGCGATGACATCGAACGCGGCATCTCCTGCGCTCGAATTTCCCACGAGAAGGACAAGGTAGTGCCCGGCGTTGTGAAGATCGCCAGGAGAAAAGTACGTAATTTCTCCCAATCGCACATTGCGTCGCAATACCTGTCCTGGCCCCACGATATAGAGCACTGCGTTGCCGCCACCATCGCTTTGAATCGAGAATGCGCTGCCCGCTTCGACGCTCTTTGATACGTGCAGGACGCTGGTCTGGGAGGCAGCCAACGCGGTTGCCATGACAACCAGCCCGCCCAGCAGGGATGTGAATCTGAATTTCATTGGAATCGGCCGGAGCTGTACGTTGTGGTGACCGCTCGCTCACTGCTGACTTTGGCAGCAATGTCGGCCGGAACAGAAATCGTGAACGGGACCGGGGTCTGGGGCAACAAAGCGCGATCGATGTATCGGTCAGCCATCCAGATCAGTTGACCGCGATTATCATAGAAAGTCCCCAGCACGTGTGCGACGTTGACGACTTCACCACTCTGATTCAACAGTTTCCCGGTCAGAGAGGCGTCGGGAGCCGGTTTCAGTTGCTGATCTTCAATTTCGATTACCGGATCGGCCGAGGCCGCGATTAGACTCGCTGAGGGGTCCATCCGAACACTGTCCACTTGAGGCAAAGTTACATTGTGAAACGTAATGAGAAATGGCGTTACCTGCCGGGGCAAGAGGATATGACAAATCTTGTCGAAGCTGTCCTCAGTGGCAATCGCAGACCCGTTCTTCGCCAGCAGGGTGGCTTTCACCGTGACAAAAGCAGGTACCACGTCTTCGTTCAGGAGTTCTCCCAAAATGACAACGGCGCCCGCTCGATTGACAGGATGCATGTCCACGATGCGCACATGCGGCGACTCCACGTCTTGGGCCCCCCAGTCATCTTCCGGGCCGCGATAGATCACCTCCCAGCGTAAGTAATTTACAGGGATAACTTGAGGAGGAACTCGAGGTTGCTTTACCAGCGGCCACACAACCTGCCAGCGGTCGCCCGTTCTCGTAACCCGCAAGTCCCGCGTCTCCAGGAAAGTCCCCACCACAGTCGACCAGCGCAAGTTCAGTCGAACCTGGGCATCGTCGGAGGAAGCATGCAGTGGCCGCTGGTCGAAACCGTCGAGGCTCTCATAAGTGCGCAGGCTGGGGTAACTCCCCTTCAGGTCGCGCACAAAGTCGCTTTCCGTGAATTCGTTTTTATTGGCGAGACTGGAGTACGCTTTGTCCCAATCTTGCCGGCCAATTTCACTTGCCAAATTCTCGACTGCGGCTTGCGGAGACGAAGAAGGCCGCAGTAGATCCGACCCAGAACCAGCCATGGCGATTGCGGACTGGGCCGGCCAAAGAGTCCCGACAATAACCAGCACAATGGTCGCACCCGCGAGGAGCGCAGCGAGCAGACGTCCACTCACGACACCAACCTCCCAAGTACGAGATCTTCGCGACCGGAAGATGGCTGAACGGCCGGCCGGGCAAGCCATCGTTTCTCCGGAATCAGCATCAGCAGGAGCGCAAGGATGCTACTGCCGATGGGAAGCGTGCCCCACATAAGTCCTTGCCAATGTGGCGGAATCTGAGGCGCATTGACCGGCGTTGCCGGAGGCACATCTTCTTTGCTCCACACCGCGATGGTCTTGTCATTCAAATCATCGACTCGGCGCCAGCCGGCAAAGACCAGCAGCGGCTCATAGTACGGGTCGCGCAGGAATACCCACTTCAGGCCGTACCGGTCGGCGTGATGAAGTATCGCGCTTAGTGCCTCGATACCCTGCTTGCCGAAGTACTTGGAACTGGTTAGCGCTCCCGCCCCGTGCTGGGTTAATTCGGGCAGCATTCGACCAGAGTTCCATTCACCGTCCACACTGCTGGCATCGGTCAGGACGGCCAGGCGGGCGATCTTGTTGCCAAATCCCAGGGTGACGTAGCGGTACCGGTCGTGACCGTCGCGGTTTAGCCAAGAGGCCACTGAGTCTACGTTAAAATCTGCGGCGTCTGCCGGCCGATATGTGGACCACGCCACTGCCACTGCACAGCTCAACGCTGCGGCCATGCTTAAACCGACCACTGCAGGCATGCGGAACCGGTCGATAAGTTCCGTAGCTAGAAGGCCCACAAAAGGCAACGCAAGTAAGGTTGCCCAATAGCTGAAGCGCTCCATGGTCAGCACTTCAAACGCCCGGCCCAAGACCAATCGGCCCGCCGGGGTCGTTCCTCCAAGTCCCAGCAAAAATGCCAGCCAGAACCCCAATAACAGGGGGCGCAACCGAGCGATCGAAGAACCTCGCCACAAGATGAAGGGCAGGGCAAGAATCAAGGCGCCGTAGGGAATCACGAAATAATTCAACCCCCATTGGGGACTCAGAATGTAATTCGCGCGACTGGGGTGCGGAATTGGAACCTGAGTCACGGGATAGTGAATTAGCGCAATCCAGAAGGGCAGAAGCACCACAGCAATTGCGGCGCCGACCAGCACCGCGATGGTGCCAGCGCGAACAAGTACTCCTCGCACGGAAGCTGGTTCACCGTCCTCACGATCCAAAATCGCCAGCGCCAGCACGGGAAGTGCGAAAAGCAAAGACCCGAAGAGCAGCGTCGCGTGATGGGCCGCGGCTGCGGCCACGAAGAGCGCGCCACCCTTGAAAAAGGATCGCCAGTCACCGTGCCGAACCCACATGAACAGATATGGCAGCGCATTCAAGTACAGAGGCGCGGCAAAAGTGGTCGACAATTGTCCGGCAGAATAGACGAGAAAACACTCTGAACCGAGAAAGACGCTGGCCAAAGCTGCGAATGAAGCGGCCCGCTGGTTCACCCAAAGCAAGGAAAAGCGGTACACACCGAGGGCCAAAAGCAAAATGGCAACGAACTGGACCAGCATGTATGCCATGTCCAGACCCACGAGACGGGAGGTTAATGCTAACCACTGCTGCGGCAAGGGAGGATACGTGGTTTGTGAAAAACCCGCGTACCACTTCGGGTTCCACGGATCGAACCAATTGTGGAGGTAGTGCGATGCAAAGAAAATGTGGAAGTTCGCGTCATACGACTTCAGCGGCAGCTTCATGAGCAATAGCGGCGAGTGGACCACAAAGGCCGCCAGAAAGATCAGGCTCATGGGTATCGGCTGTGTTCCGCGTATGACGGGTTCCGCTCTCTGCACAGCTTCCTCCTGGAGCAATTTTGATTCCTGCATGTCATTGCGGGTTGCTCTATCAGCGAGTCTCCGCACTCCGTGTAGTTTGCAGAACAAAGCGCAGCCAACACCTTGGATGTTTTCCGAATCAGAAGACCGTTGAAATCAAGTGATCCAATGGTGACACTTTGAGCTCCGCACTCGGCTCTTTCAAAACCGCGTATGTGTCAGTGCTCGTGATTGCACTCGCCTGTTCCCTCGAGGCGCAGACATACAAGGTTGGAGCCGGTTCGACGGCGCAGCCGCAGAGCAATGCCGATCAAACTCCTTCTCCGAGCAAAGGACTGGGCTGGGGTTCAAACATTCAAAATGCGCGGCTCGCTCGTGCCGCGGAACTCGCGCTGAAGAGCGGCAACTATGGAGGTGCTGTTGACTACGCTGAGCGTGCCACTCAGGCAGCGCCCGACGAAGCACAGTTGTGGTTTCTCCTCGGCTATGCTGCGCGCCTTGATCGAAGGCTGACGCTTTCAGTTGATGCTTACAGTCGAGGTCTTCGCTTAAAGCCGTCGGCGTCAGAAGGGTTGTCGGGATTGGCGCAGACCTACAGCGTCATGGGACGAACGGATGAAGCCAAGAGTCTTCTCAACCAGGTACTTTCAGCCGACCCAAAGCGGATCAATGATTCAGTGTTACTGGGAGAGCTCCTGATGAGGTCAGGCGAGTACTCCGAGGCTCTGAATGTTCTAGGTCGAGCGGAGCAAACTCAGCCTTCGGCGCGCGCGGAATTGCTCATCGCGCTGGCGTACGAACATCAGAAGCAGTTCGATCAGGCAAACCGCTATCTCGAATTGGCCAAGCAACACTCGCCCAACAACCCTGATGTTCAGCGCTCGCTAGCGGGTTACTATCGCGAGACCGGAAACTACACGGCAGCGATTGCTGCTCTTAAGTCGATCCGAAGCTTGCAACCTGACGTGAAAGCCGAACTGGCTTACACCTACCAGCTCGACGGCAAGCAAGATGAGGCCGCTAAGCTTTACACTCAGGTCGCAAATGCTGTTCCAAACAACCTAGCATTACAGCTCTCAGCCGCGCTGGCTGAAGTGGCCTCGGGGTACGTTGAGCGTGCGAAGCCTTTTCTCGAGCGCGCCGTTGCCCTCGATGCGCAGCATTACCGTCTGCACGCGATCCAAGGTGAAATCGCAAGCCTCCAGGAACACAACCAAGACGCCATTCGAGAATACGAAGCTGCTTTGGCCCAACTGCCACCAAGCCTGGCTGAGGGACCTTTGTACAGCATTCAGCTGCACATGAATCTGGTGGAACTCTACCAGAGTACGGGTGATGCAAATGCCGCCCACCGTCATCTCGAAATCGCACAGACGCAGATCAATGCGCTGGACGATCACGGAGCTACAAGACCTCAGTTTCTGCGCCTGAGGGCCCTCATCAAATTAAACGCCGGAGACCTCGAGGGCGCGGGAAGCGACATTAAGGAAGCGCTGGCAATCAACGCCCAGGATCCAAACAGCCTCCAACTCGACGGAGATCTGCTGACCAAACTTGGTCGCACCGAAGAAGCGATCGCGGTTTATAAGAACGTGCTGACGATCGACCCGGCGAGCCGCTCCGCTCTAAGCTCCTTGGGCTACGTTTCCCGCGAAGCCGGCCACGACCAGGAAGCCGAGAAGTATTTCCAGCGACTGGCGGGGGCCTATCCAAGCCTGTACGTTCCCTATCTTGCCCTCGGCGATTTGTATGCGTCACGTCGCGAATTCGCGAAAGCCGAAACCGCTTACCGCAATGGTTATGACCTCGCTCCCCACAATAGTCTGATTGTCGCCGGGGGAATGAATGCCGCAATCGAAACTCAGCAGCTACCTTTGGCGGCAGAGTGGCTGAACCGCGCCACCGCCGAGATGCAGCAGGAACCTCACCTCGCGCGAGAAAAAGAGAGGTACCTGAGCTTCAAGGGTGAATATCGGCAATCTGCTGAGGTCGGACGTACTGTGATCAAGCAGCTCCCCAGGGACAGGGATGTGGTTGTCTACCTCGGCTACGATTTGCTCAATCTCGGGCGATATGCCGAGTTGCTCCAGCTGACTTCGCAGTACGAGGAACTCCTTCCTAATGAGCCCGACATTTCCCTGTTGGCCGGTTATGCACACAAGCACGCTGGTCAGCTGGATCAGGCGCAAAAAGACTTCACCGAGGCTCTGGATCGAGATCCGAACGTGGTCACGGCATTGGTGAACCGCGGATATGTGTTGCACGATCTGCGTCAACCCGCAGCCGCCGCATCGGACTTCGAATCAGCTCTCAAATGCGAGCCGAAGAATGGCGAGGCCCACCTCGGACTCGCATATGCCAGCCTCGATCTGCATCGCCCGCGCGTAGCCCTGCGACAAGTGCAGCTGGCGCAGGAAGAAATGGGCGACGCAATGCCTGTGCACCTGATTCGTGCGACAGCGTATGGGCAGAATGGAATGTTGACGAAATCGGCTGCCGAGTATCGCGCCGCGTTGAAATATTCGCCAAACGACGGGGCGCTCCACCTAGCGCTTGCAGACACGCTGTACGGTCTGCGGCAATACCACGAAGCCATCGAGGAATCGCAAACGGCACAGAAGTTCTCCCCTGAAGATGATGTCATCGACGCCGAGCTTGCCCGCTGCTATGCACAGTTGCATGATCGCGATCAAACTCTGCGGTACGTACAACTGGCAGAGCAACACGCACAATCAGCCAAACCAACAGCCGACGGGCAGAAGCGAACCGAAAGCAGCGTGCTCGTCTCCACGGGACAAGCTTTGAGCTTGCTGGGGGATGAGAATGCTGCCATGCAGCGATTTGTGAGAGCGCTCGCTGCTCCCGATAGTGATCGCGTCGGTGTGCGACTGGCAATTGCTCAAGTCATGGCGAGTCAGGACCATCCTAACGACGCGCGTCGGCAGATTGCTTTAGCCCTGATGGAGGCGCACACAGGTGAGACCCTGCCGCCCACCGGGGAACAACTAATGGAGGCGGCTGACGTATTCCTTAGCCTTCACGACTACCAACTGGCACAGATGTATCTGCAACGTGCTCAGGCCGCAGGAGCGCCCGAGACCAACGTACGAATCGGATTGGCCAACACTTACCTAGCCCTGGGCGACACTACCAGGGCCCAAGACGAGTTGTCCGCGATCGGCAGCTCAGCCGATAGCGAACCTGGGTATCAATATCTGCTGGCCAGCGCCAACGTGTTCCGCCAGCGGCACCAAAACACTCAGGCCCTTACTGCCTTTGCCCAAGCTGCGGACACGGCCGGCGAAGATCAAACAGCAGAGCAGGCCCTGCTGCAAGCGGCAGCAAACGAAGGACTGAGAATCAACAGCCGGCTGAGTGTTCTTTCAGATTTCTCGGTGACGCCCATCTTTGAAGATACAACCGTATACCCTCTCGATGCTTTGTTGGATGTCCCCAATCCAATACCGGGGCGTCAAGGGCTGCTGCCACCTCCGCGGTCTTCGATTCAGACCCAATGGACCGGCGCCTATCACCTCCACTTCGGCTCGTTTCCCGATGCGGCCGGATTCTTCCAGGTGCGCAACGCTCAGGGGCAAATATCGTTGCCCAGTGCGGATTCGATCGTGAATCGCGACACTACGGACTACACGTTTAATTTTGGTTTGAATCCAACCTTCCACCTCGGCAACAACGTACTTACCTTTGACATCGGCATTCAGGAGACCATTCGCCGCGATTCCTTATCTCCCGTCGAAATGGATCAGAACCTCTTCCGACAGTTCGTCTACATGTCAACCAGCTCATTTTTCAACATGGTTTCAGTGAATGGTTTCGCCATTCGTGAAGCAGGGCCATTTATTGAAACCAACCAACATTCGCGGGACCTGGCCGGTTCACTCAACTTCCGGGTGGGACGTCCGTGGGGAAAAACTGCGCTGGTGACCGGCTGGGGCGCTCGCGATGAGCAATTCTCTCCCATCATCCGGGAGTTCTACTACACCGCTACTTACCTCGGCATCGAGCATCAGGTTTCGCCGCGACTCAACTTCAGGGTTGTCGCCGAGGACCTTCGCGCATGGCGAGTAGAGCAAAACAGGTTCGCGATCGCGCAAGCAATTCGCCCCGCGGGAAGTATCGAGTTCTCACCCACACGTAATTGGAGTCTCCAGGCGGCGATGGCTTATTCAAGAAATATGAGCTTCCACGTCTACGACGCCGTGCAAAGCAGCTTCGTCGTTTCCTATGCCATGCCGGTCCATCGGCGGTTTAAGGACGAGAGCGGGGAAGTCGAATTGCAGTATCCGATTCGTTTCTCGGCCGGCATGGGACAAGAATCTTTCTTTAATTTCCCGGGCGGGCAGAGCCAGCAGTTTCGACCGTATGTGGAAATCAGCCTATTTTGAGATCGGGGTCCGATGAAGATCTGTTTAGTTGCAACGTTTCCTCCCAGTGGCCGGCAGTTGAACGAGTACGCATTTCATATCGCGCGGGAGTTGCGGCGCGATCCACGCATCTCCTTGACCATTCTTGCCGACGAACTGACCGACTATGAGTTTGCCACCGATGAGCAGGGAAACTCACTGAAGGCTGAAGACAAGAACGAACTGGCCGGCTTCGACGTGATCCGCTGCTGGAAATTCAACAGTATGCAGACTCCGACGCGTCTGCTGAACACCATCCGCAAATTGAAGCCCGATGTAGTGTGGTTTAACCTCGTGTTCTCGACCTTCGCTACTCCGGATTACCCAGTCGCCGCCTTCGCGGGGCTATGTGTGCCCGCTCTGACGCGCGCTCTCGGTTATTACACTCACATCACGCTGCACCACATCATCGAACACGTCGATTTCGCCAGCGCTGGTGTGCGCCGGGAAAAAGTTTTTCGTCTTGGCAGTGACATCGCCACCAGAACTTTGTTGAAGGCGAATTCAGTATCTGTTTTGTTGTCGGGATATCGACGTACCCTGATTGAGAAATATTCGGCTGAGAATGTTCTCTTAGGTACGCACGGAACGTTTGCGCATCGTCCGAGTCCGCCGGATTTTTCGAGACGAGGTAATCCCGAACACCGAATTCTGGCAATTGGACACTGGGGGACCTACAAACGCCTCGAGAATCTGGTGGATGCTTTCCCTCGTGTGTTAAAGAGAGTTCCAAATGCCAGGCTCATTGTCGCGGGTGCCAACCATCACACTAAGCCGGGATATTGGGAATCGATTCGCGAATCACAAAGCGATGGGTCGAGGGTTGAGTTCCGTGGTTACGTTCCCGAGGAAGCTATCCCCGATCTTTTCGGGACATCCAGCGTTGTCGTCATGCCCTACGATTCCGCAACCGGGTCCAGCGGTCCGGCCCATCAGGCGTGTGAATACGGGGTTCCCATCGTGTGCGCTGACATCTCTGATTTCCGCGATATGGCGACGGATGAAGATATGGCGATCAGCTTCTACAGAGTCGGGGATGCCGAAGATCTTGCCGACAAATTAGTTGCGATCCTGCAATCTCCGGAGCAACAACGCCGAATGGCGGAGCAGAACTTCTCCTCAGCGATACAAATGACGATGCCCAGCGTCGTTCACAATTATCTCCGCTGGTTTGAGCTGAAGAAGTATAGGAAGGCAGTGGCCTCCTCGGCCTGGTCTTCGGGTTGGAGCCCCTTCTGGCATTCCGCGATTCTGAACCTTGGCAAACTGTTTCCCGACCAGTCATTCTCGCGCCCAGAGCCGGCAGTTGTGACGGAAGAGCGCAAAGACGACCAACTTATGCTCACGGAGGTAGAAAAGAGCTCTCATTCTGCGAGGTCCCGGCCCCGCCTTGCAGACGAATTCTAAGTAAGTGATTTTCGTCTTCGCTTCGAAGATCACCACCGATAGCGGCGCTCTTGAGGCGCGTTTCGCGGCGCACTGCGCGTTGCCTAAACGCACAGCGCAGGAGTCCCGTGTCCCGAGTAAGAACACCAGCACTCCTGCGGAGAGATAGCTTTCAAATCAGATCAATTCGAAGGAGGCGCAGTCGTGCCTCCACTCGTCCCATTGCTTGGCGGCTGGTTGCTGGGAGATGTCGGTGTTCCACATGACTGACCGCTCGCACATGGCGAGGCGGTTCCGGAATTTCTCGTCCCTGGCGATGCGCTGCCCGGCGCGGGTGTGTTCGGGTTTTGCGTTGATGGACTGTTGGTGTTGGGGGTAGCAGTACCAGGATTCGGGGCCGCAGTGCCGGGGGTTGGTGCTGCCGTGCCCGGGGTCGGAGCCGCAGTGCCGGGCGCGGGTGCCGCGCTACCCGGAGTAGGGTTTGTGTTCCCGGGTGAAGCTTTTTGGCCGGGTGTTGCGCTTTGACCAGCACTTCCTGCATGGCCAGCGTCCGATCCGGCGCTGCCCGTCGTCTGAGCGACCGTCCAAGTCGCCGAGACCAGGGCAAGACATAAAATCGTCCCTTTCACGTTCATAGAACCTCCGAACCAGAGATATTCAGCCTCACGACCAGCTTGCAGCCACAACCAATCTTCGGGTATCGAGGACACGCCTTATCTTCCGAGGGGAAATCCCGTACATGCGGGGGCGACTGTTCTTCCGATTTCTCAGAGCATTTCAGGGCACATGCGTAACCCTGATTACGAAACCAGTTCGATGCTCTCGATGTGAAGGGAATTGCTCGCCGGGTCTAATCTGCCAACCACTTTGACTTGCTTGTCCTGGTATCGCATGGCTCTCTCTTGGTCGTCGAGTTGATAGGTCGTATTGTCCCCGGCCTTGAGCACGTACTTTTCGCCTTCTCTAACGATGATGCCTACGATGCTCCGGGTGGACGTCTCCGGTTGCGCTTGGGAATCCGGCGAGGGCTCGCCCGGTTGATCCGAAGGCGGCACAGGGTTCGCATCTGGCTCGGGCAGCGGCGCTGGCTCCTGCAAGTGAGACCACGCGATTAACTCGCAGGCCACAGATGCAGGTGTGTCATCGGGACAAGGCTGCGGACCTCCGTCCTGCGAGACTGCCAAGGGCACAACGAAGAGCAACAAAAATAATCCGATTAGCGATAGTGCTTCTCGTTTCATTCCAACTCTCCGAGAGACGAAGTGGCTCGCAGAGGGAACCGCGGCTATCGTTTCACGTCAATTTGGTTCAGTACCTGTTGCACGTTAGGCACAGCTTGCGCCAACAACTGAGCTTCCTGACGTTGGCCGGCGGACTGGACGCTGCCTTTCAGAACAAGAACGCCGTTCTTTGCGTCGAAGCGAATGTGTTGCTTGTCTAGGCCCTTCGAGATGAGTGCCGCTTTGTAGTCTTTGTCAATGGCGTCGTCCAGATTCGAAGCCATGTCTTTGGCCTGCGACTCTGTACCCACGGGCTGTACACTGATTTCGTTAGCTACCACGCGGGTGCCCGCAGCTGCTTTAGCGACGTCACCGGCGTTGCGTTTAGCATCATCGGAATGCACCGTGCCTCCCAGCGTTATCGTGTTTCTGTCTCGGTCTTCGCTGACCGTCACATCGGTTAAATCAGCTTGCTTCAGCGCGTTTTGAACGTCGTCTTTGTACGAAGCATCATTTGTGCTCCGCTGTTTTGTGCAGGCAAGGCCAGCCAAGAATAGCGGAATCAGGACCAGCATCCTAAGGTTTGTTGTTTTCATTTTTGTTTTCCTCCATGTGGATCATGTTGTTGTGCGAATTTGCCCCCGCGAATCTCACCGGCAACGCTGAAATCGAAATAGCCTCCGCTAGATTCGACCCATCAGTACGAGGATCAGCACAATCACGACCACCAGACCGAGGCCTCCACTTGGGTAATAACCCCAGCCGGCGCTGTATGGCCACGTGGGCAAGGCGCCGACCACCAGTAGCACCAGAAGGATGAGCAAAATAGTTGACATGGACTCGCTCCGTCAAGCAAAAGTCACCAGCCACGCGAAGCCGGTGCGTGTTTGATTTTCCCGGGGTACATACGGAGTTGATCGCGTCCACCGGGTGTGCGCGTCGGATTGTTTGTAAACGACCCATCCGCCACCACTGTGACGCTACCGTAGTCGTGGGTCCGCCTTACATCGGGTCAATATCCTACTTCGCGTCGTTTCATGCTGTACCGCTGAACGGGGAGACGTTGTAATGTAGGCGAGATTCTCTGTCAGGAGTTCATGACATTCTTGGGGTAGATTCGGCGAGCGGTGCAGCATCTACGCGAGCGTAATTACACGAGCGTAATTACAAAGGAAACGCGTGGTGCGGCGCCATTCAAGTCTCGGAAAGTTCGCCCAGCAGTAAGCACACGGCCAACTAGGAAGGCGGCCGAGGCGTACTCACTGGAGCCTTCCTTAAAGCCAGCTGAGGCTGTGAAGCGTTGTCTAGAAGTTCGCGCTCCTCGGGCGAGAAGGCACTGTATCGACCAGAGTCAAGTTGGCGTTGGCGAGCATCCGGCGGCATGGCGCGGAGAGCTTGAATCACATTCTGCACTTCCCGGCGAGAAGCCGACTCCGGTCGCGCGGTGGAGCTTGCCAGGTGGTAGTCTCTCTCCGCGCCAGTCGTGAAAGTTGAAGGCTTCGACGCAGACGCTGCGACACTTACGACTGACGAACTCGTGTCAGGAGAGCTTCCAGATGCGGGAGCATTCGATCCTTTGGCTGGCGAAGTGCCATACCCGTTCCCCCCAGGATCCGGCCCGGAACCGCCGCTGTATCCGTTGTACGGATAAGGATAGCCATAAGGAGCATAGTAAGGGTAAGCATAAGGATAATAGTAAAGGGTGGCCCACCACGGACTGTACCCGTACGCGTAAGGGTATCCCGGCCGATAGGAGCCCCAGCCGAAGCCGATACCGAATCCCCAACCGTAACCGTAGCGAGGATAGCCCCAATAGCCGCCATGCCAGCCGCCGTAACCTCCGTGCCACCCATAGCCCCCACCGTGATAACCGCCGTAGGAATGGCCGCCGCCACCGTAAAATCCGTTCCCGCCGTGAAACCCGCCTCCACTGCCGCCGTGAAATCCACCTCCACCGCCGTGCCCCCCGTGCTGGGCAAAAATCGGTGTTGGCAGGCAGACCAGTGCGACGGAGGCGGTTAGTGCGCAGAGCATTCTTAATAAGGGGGCTTTCTTCATATCGGTTCACTCCGTGTCAGCGTCCGCCTAGGCCAGAACAGCTTAAGATAATGCTACTCCATTCGAATGTGTCTGTAGCAGTCATTTCCGCTCAACTGTATTTACGACGGGTTCCCTGGTAGGTCACACGGTCATGTGACGAACTTCACATACCCGGCACTAGGAGACTGTTAGCCTGGCAAAAAGGAGACCAGCATGGAAACGAAATACAACTACCACGCCAGCGCGCAGTGGCATCAACACGATCGCGGTTTCGTCGAACTGGAGCACGGCGCTCCTCGACTTATCAATTTCTCCGCTCCACCCGAGTTCGGCGGCGAGCCCGGTTTCTGGACGCCGGAACACTTTCTGCTGGCTGCCGTCGCCAGTTGTTATGTCGCGACATTCCGGGGCATGGCCAGCGCCTCGAAATTGGATTTCCAAGGAATCGAAGTTGCTGTTGATGGAGTAATCGAAAAAGAGAATGGCAGTCTCCGCTTCACAAAAATCAACTTGAAACCAATAGCTATCATTTTTGGAGAGCAAGAGCGTGAGCGCGCCCAGCGTCTTCTGGAGAAGGCGGAAAAGTCTTGTCTGGTGGCACGTTCGCTCTCCTGCGCCGTCGAACTTGAGCCGAAGATTTTGGTAGAAAGCCCGGTGGCAGTGTAGAGAAATAGGCTGCTTCGGTCCGAATCGCCGCATGTGGGCGTAGGATCTTCTAGCTTGTATTTGAAAGGTCTGCGCCTCTTTTTTCGCGCCCGCTCCAGGTGACGAGGGCAACCAGTGACGCGACAATCACAACTGTCCATGCCAGCACTGGGGGATAGCTGCCACGGTAGCGATGTTCGACCAGTTTTGCCTGAATCACCGCATTGCGCGACGAAAGAAAATTTCCGAGCTGATAAGCAAAGCCGGGAAACGTGCCACGCACATTGGGCGGAGAAAGCTCATTCAGATGGGCCGGGATCACACCCCACGCGCCCTGCACCATGAATTGCATCAGGAAACCACCCAGCGCCAGCATCGGGACGGTGTGGGAATAAGCCCAGAGCGGGATGACCGGAATGGCCAGAACAGCGGCAATAACGATGGCACGGCGGCGCCCGATTCTCTCCGACCATGTGCCAAATAAAATCCCGCCCAACAGAGCGCCGATGTTGTAGATAATCGCAATCAGCCCCACAGTCTGCGGAGAGAACTGAAGGTTCTTCTGCAAAAAAGTTGGGTAGAGATCCTGGGTGCCGTGACTGAACGAATTGAAGGCGAACATCAGAGCAACCAGGAAGAGAAAGCTGCCAAGGTGGGAAAGAATATCCTTTCCCAGACGACTCTCCGCCTGGCGCGAGACCCGCCCCTGCAGCCATGCCGGCGATTCATCAACCTTGGTGCGAATGTAAATCACCAGGAATGCGGGCAGCGCTCCGATTACAAACATTCCGCGCCAGCCGACGATCGGAAACATGGTTCCGTACATCAACGCGGCCATCAGATAACCGACAACGTAGCCTTCCTGCAATAAGCCAGAAAAGAAACCGCGTCCCTCAGCGGGCAGCGTTTCAAACGCCAGGGCTGCGCCGACACCCCATTCTCCGCCCATTGCGATTCCAAACAACGCCCGCATGACCAGGAAGAACTTGAGCGAGGGAGCGAAGGCCGAGGCCAATTCGAAAATTGAATAGGCGACGATGTCGACCATCAGCGTCGGACGGCGGCCAAAACGATCGGCCATCAACCCGAATAGAAATGCGCCTACCGGACGCATCGCCAAGGTGAGAAAAATCGCTTCCGTGATAGCTGACACTTTGGTTTGGAACTGAACGGCTAGCGCATTTACACAGAAGATAAGGATGAAGAAATCAAAGGCATCCAGCGACCAACCCAGAAAGCAGGCGATGAACGTATTCCGTTGTACTGGGGTAAGCCTGCGAAAATGGCCGGTAAATTCCATCGTTGCCGCGATGTGATGCTTCGCGCGTCGGAAGCACTCCGGATGCTAACACAGGGCCTTAATTGAGAAGTGAGGCGGGCTGGTAACCGCCGAAATCGCGCTGAACGCCCAATGAAATGGGAAGGTCGGTCAAATGAGACGAGTGCTCAAGCTTTGCCTCAGCGAGCGAAGCTGGGCTCGGTTTTCCTTTCCAGGTACTACTTATCGTTTATACAGTATTCGCCGAGAATCTTGTTCGGGTCCTCAGAAGTTTCGGACGGCGAATAAAGATCAACGTTGGCGCAATCATAAAATCCGTGGTTCTTGGGGAGCCTGATCATCCAGTAGCTTCCGGGCTGGAGGGCCGTGCAGCGCGGAGCTGACTCGGTGCACTGTAGCTCAAATGCCTTCCCCGATTCGTGAATGTTCACGATGACCACGCCGTGGTTCACAATTGAGTCCTTTACCGTTATTACTGACTTGTCCTGTCCGAATAGTGTCGCGGCACAGATCAAGAGAAATACAAGAATACTTTGCTTAATAGTGCCTCCTCGCAACTAACCCGAAGCGCGCAGGAGGCATGCTCGGGGCGAAGTTGATTCCGAGTTGATTATCCCCTCCGACGCAGTTCCTCCGCTGTGACTCGCGTCACATTGAAGAGAGTCTGAAGCACACTCGCTGATCACGCTAGCGCACCGACGGGCGTGTGCGGTTTGTGATGGGCGAGTCAATTCGGCGCTGTCATTGGGCGAGCGGTCTACGCTTTAGGCGTGAGCGACAACAACTTCGAGGGGTGGCGCGGCCGTTTCCCCGAGCGGTAGCTCGATGGTTACACGTGCGCCGTGCGGCTTCAAGTTTTCGATTCGGAGGTCTCCGCCACGTTCCTTGACGATTCCGTAACAAACACTCAATCCTAATCCGGTTCCTTTGCCTACCGGCTTGGTGGTGTAGAACGGGTCGAGCGCGCGGTTCAGGTTGCCAAAGCCTGGGCCCGTATCTGCGACCTCGATGATCACACGGCGCCCGTTCTGATAGGCGCGAATACTGATCTCTTTGCTGCCGGCCATTGCTTCCAGCGCGTCGCTGGAATTGTTGAA
This sequence comes from uncultured Acidobacteriota bacterium, assembly GCA_963837015.1. Taxonomy (GTDB): domain Bacteria; phylum Acidobacteriota; class Terriglobia; order Terriglobales; family Acidobacteriaceae; genus JABDBE01. Next base: position 80,955 of record CAWIMI010000006.1, read on the forward strand.
CAGGTTCAGCAGAATCTGTTTGATTTCATCCTCGTTGACCGCCAGGGTTGGCAAGTCCGGTTCGATATCGAATTCAACCTGAATGTTTCGGGTGCGTGTGTAGTGTTCGCGAAGCGCCAGCACGTCGTGCACCAACGGAGATAGTTCTACGGTCTGTGTTTCGCCTGCACTTTGCCGTGAAAAGCGAAGCAGATTGCCAATGATCCGTTTCATACGTCTGGCTTCACTGACCAGCCTCATCAGTTGATCGTGAACCGTCGGCGCGGTGATGGTGTCGCTGATGAGTTCGCTGTATCCCATGATCACGGTCAGAGGATTGTTGAGTTCGTGCGCGACTCCAGCCAATAGTTGCCCCAGGGCAGCCAGTTTTTCCGACCACACCAGCTGGGTGTGCAGGGCGTTCAGCTCGACCGCAACAGCAAGGTCAGCGGCCAGCATTTCGATGCGGGAGAGTCCCAGTGCATCGATTGCATTCAGATTTCGCGGCGCAGCCAGACGGATGCATCCTACGGTTGCGCCTCCGGGTGAACAAAGAGGAATCAACACTTCGTCGCTCCGCAGAGTGACGCGGTCCGCCGTCGGCGCAAACGGGATCGCTTCATACGCGGGCAGTGAATACGAACTCTTCCCTATGAGTTGCGTGGGAGAACACAAACCTCGAATGTGATCGACAGTCCAGTCCTCGGTTTGAGCCTGCAGTTTCCGCAACGACTCTGACGACAGCCCGCTGGAGCCAGCCACCCATAATCTCCGTTCTGCATCTTCCAACTGGACCACGGCCGCGCTAAAGTTGGTGACCTCGGTGATGGCCGAAGCGATTGCCGGGCAGAATGTATCCGGGCGGGCGCCGCCTAACAGCCGCGACGTGATTGCCGAGAAGCATTCCAATTGTCGGCTCAGCTTTTCCGCCTTACGCTGCATGCCTGTGATCGACTCTGACTTGTCTTCAACTACGGCAAGAATCATTCCGAAAGCAACGAAGAACTTGGGGGCATTCCATAGTTCGCCGGGAATAATCAGGTTTGGAGCGAAACGATCGACCAGCAATCCGATTGGGAACACCGCTCCCCAGCAGAAGAATCCGCCCGCGATGGTCAGCATGGCAGGAGAGATTCGGCGACGGTTCCGGCAGATGAACAGTCCAGGCAAACCAAATCCAAGTCCAAGCAGCGCGATCGTTCCTTCCTCAAACGACCCGTGGAGCGCCGCTCGAATCGCCCACATTCCGGCGATGGAGCACAAGAAGGTTGTGGAAGCCAAGTACAAGGACAACTTCCGGTTTACCCCGAAAAAGAAGCACACCGCGCCGCCGAAGCAAGCGATCAGGCACAAGATATAAGGCCACCGCGCTTGCACATCGCAGCACTCGAAGGCCACATACGCGATGGACGGCACACCCAACACAAGCAGAAGGAGACTCCGTTTCACGTAATCTTCAACCACAGAAGAGGCGGAGACCAGAAAACTTACCGCCGCCGCTTGCAAAGCTGCGGAATCGATGGCCAAGAGAAGGGAACTGACGTGGCCGTGATCCGGCTCCAGCAGCTGGGCCAGGAAGTGTGTGAAGACCAGCGCCCATCCCACAGTCCAGAGGGTGAGGCGGGGGCTGCGCGCCTGGCGCTTCAGGCAGACAAAAATGATAACCAGCACGCCCACGGTTAAAAATGTCGGAATTTTTTCGAGAATCCCCATGGATATTGCTTTGGGGGAGATGAACGAACTCAACAGTAACCAACAGTAACCTGTCGGGTCAACGCCAGAACGTGCCATAGGCGTAGCACAAAAGTTGGGGCAGCCATGGCGACCTCTACGAAATCTTATGAAACGGCTAGAGGCCAGTGCCAAACAGACCAGCAAGTTGGTGTAGTCTCGGGACATGACGATTGGCGGACGCGTGATCACCGCTTCGTTCTGCATTTATCAAGCTCAATGACTGCACAAAACGAAGTTTCCCGCCGCGCCTGGGTTATTGGCGGCGTAGCCTGCTTTCTTGCAGTCCTCATTCTTCAGTTCGTGCTCAGCGCGCGTGCGAACTCCATTACCTGGGACGAAGACGACCATATTTATTCTGGATACATGTCATGGAAGCACGGCGATTTCGGCCTCAATCCCGAGCATCCTCCGCTGGTTAAATTGCTCGCAGCAGTTCCATTATTGAATCTTCCTCTGAAAATGCCACCGCTCCAGAATCGCTTTTTCAAGATCGAAGCGTTCCTCGACGGTAAAGATTTCGTCTTTCAAAATGATGCCGATAAAATCCTCCTTCGCGCTCGCATGGCGGCTTCTCTCCTGGCATTGTTGCTGGTTGTGCTTGTCTTTCTCGCGGCGCAGGAAATGTTCGGCGTGGGTGCGGCTTTCATCGCCCTTGCATTGCTCACGTTTGATCCGACCATGCTGGCGCATGGCGCTGTGGTCGGCACCGACATCGGCTGCTCCTGCTTCATGTTTGCGTCGATCTATGCTTTCTATCGTTACGTGAAAGCTCCATCGGCGACGCGGCTCGTTGTCACGGGCGTGGCCGCTGGGCTTGCTCTGGCCTCGAAGCACAGCACGATCCTGATCTTCCCAATGCTCCTGTTGCTGGCGATCTATGAAGTGCTGCGGAGCGGAAACCTCAACGAGGAATATGGGTCGGTACCCCGTGGCAAACGAGCGATTCGCCTGGCCATCGCGTTATTGGTCTTGGGTGTGATATCGGTCGGCGTTCTGTGGTCGTTCTATGGATTCCGCTACAAGGCGCGAGGGGAGGGGCAAGAACTAAATCCTCCGCTTTCTGAATTCGTGCAGCGACTCTCCCGTCCGCGCGACGTCCGCCTGCTCAAGACTGTTGCCCGCCTGCATCTGCTGCCTGAGTCTTACATCTACGGACTCGCCGACGTGCGCATCATGTCCGATTTCTATGCCTCTTACCTGTTCGGCAAGGACTATCCGAAGGGCGTCTGGTATTACTTTCCAGCCGCGTTTGCCATCAAGTCGAGCCTGACGTTTCTCCTCTTGCTGTCGATTGCGGTGTGGGCGATTGCCAGCGGAAAGCTTCGTGCCTGGCGAGAAATCCTGTACCTCACTATTCCTCCAGCGTTGTACTTCGCGGTTGCTGTGGGTTCGGGGATGAACATTGGTGTTCGGCACATCCTTCCGGTCTACGTTTTTCTGTCCGTGCTGATTGGCGGCGCGGCTTGGAAACTCGTCGAGCAGAACCGCCTTTGGCTCTACGCGGTCGTCGGGCTACTGATCTTCCAGGCGATCTCGGTCACCCGCACTTACCCTGCCTATATCGCCTATGCCAATGAATTGTGGGGCGGCCCTTCTCAGACTTATAAATACTTGACCGACTCGAATGTGGACTGGGGACAGCAACTCAAAGCCACTAAACGCTATCTGGACAAGCACGGAATCAAGCACTGCTGGTTCGTTTATTTTGGCGAAGGCGTCGTGGATACACACTACTACGGTATCCCCTGCAAGCCGCTGCCGACCGCCGACTCGCTTTGGGTAAACGAACCCGCCGAAGCGCCGCCGGCAATCGATGGCCCGGTACTTATTAGTGCGGGCGATCTCTCCGGATTCGAGTTTGGTGCGGGACCACTCAACCCTTACGAGCAGTTCAAGCACCTTCCTCCCACGGCGGTCATCGATTACGGAGTGTTCGTCTTCGAAGGCCATTTCGAAATCCCGCTGGCCGCTGCCATCAGCCATGCCCAGAAGGCAGAGAATCTGCTAGGGGAACAGAAGCTCCCGGAAGCGCTCTCCGAAGCTCAGCAGGCGGTGGCACTCGCTCCAGATGCCGTCAAGCCGAACGCCATCCTAGGAGACGTCCTGGCAGCGATGGGACGGTTGGACGAAGCGCGCCAAGCTTACCGGAAGGCGCTAACACTAGCGAAAACGGTCGAGCCGGAATTTCAAGTGGACTGGGTAGACGGCCTTGAGAAGAAATTGGCGAATTAGCATCGCGGAATCGGGTATATACCCCGAAAAATGCGTTTTCCTCCTAAATCTATGAATTGATTGGGTCGGAAAACGAGATACCCTCGTAAAATATCCCTTCTAAAGGACTTACGAAGGACTTACGGAGGGGGGATATCTACTCTTTTGAGTCTGTTTTCCTCGCAAATCTATGAAAACAGGTCGCGGCAGCCGGGATTGATATCTAAAATATCCCTTTGAAAGGACTTAGCGTCATTCGCACAGCCGAGGATGAATCCGGGCCCAGCTGAATTCAATTCCTAGCCTAATACTAGTATGGCAGGTTCAAAGGGTAAACATGACATGATTTGGAACTTTATTTTTAGAGCGGAATGAGATGGTTGCGGGGAATTGGGGGCTCCGGGGGGCTTGACAAGAATTTGGGGGATAGCAGGACGTGTGCGAGTTTTTCGGGAGGCGATACGCAAGATTTTCTGACGCGGGCTGAAGGCCATTTGCTGAGGTACAAATCGGAAAGAATCCGGATACGGCCGTAGACGCAACAGGGAACTGACGGCCAAGGGAAACAGTAAGGCGATGTTATTGTTGGCCGAGATGTAGCGCTTGCGGGGGCTTCTCCGGGGAAGTGGGTTTCTGCAGGCGCTCGGCTAGTCGGTCGTTGTCAGTGATGAGCCTGGCAGTTCTTTTTCGTCCGCCACTTTGGATCTCAAGTAGCCTTTGCATCAGTTCGGCAAAGTTTTCCATGAGTTCTTTTATTACGTCTGGCGATAAAGGGGAACTAGTAGTTTGTTTGGTAAGGCGGATTTTATTCATAGGCATGCATGGGGACCAGCGTCTTATGCGAAGAGACAAAAGTCCGTGTTGTCCGGCGCTGTGGAACGTCGAAGTCAACGGCAAGAACAAAATCGGCGGACAGGAGTGTCCGCCCTACACGGGCTCAGAGTGGCTTCTTCTGACTTGACCGGCGTTGTCCACTTGCCCGGACTGAGCTGGCGTGCGGTTTCTTGCCATGGCGCACAACGACAGGGTGGAGTACGGCGCTCACCTGGTGCTCCGCTAGGGCGGGGTTTTCGTCATAGTTGGTATCAAACATTGCGATCACGCCAACCGCGCGACTGGTGTAGCGTCTCGCCCAATCACTCTGGATCAGCGTGCTCTGTACCGCCTTCCAATGCTCGGTTTCTCTTTCCCGGTTGCTTCCGGGTTGCGACGGATCGCGGTAGCTTAGATCGTTGATGACGCCGAGAAACTGGATGAATTCCTCCAGATTCACGCCCATCTGAAATACGAGTTGGGTTAGCGCCATCTGCTGGAAGGCGTTCAGTTGGTCGAACTCACGGCAATAGGCTCTGGCGTTCTGGACCGCCAGTATCACCGAGACCTGCAGCAACCTCGTGGCTTCCTGGCCGGTTAGCTCGGGGGACAGCTGATGAGTTCTGATCTTTCTGCGAAACTTCTTCTTATTCCACGCCCTTAGATCGCGGTCGAACTGGTCGAGTATCGACTGGAGCTTCTCGGGACTGAGTCCGGCGGCCTGCCACAGTTGAGCGCTGGAGGGCTCGATAAACGCATGCGGGTTGAAGAGGTCGAACTGCGGGTGGTCGGTTGCGCTGACATCGAGATTGAACCCGGCGCCGATCAGCGGCCGGCTGGTCTGGGGATCGGGATAAGCGGCTAAGACCCAGCTTTCGTGGCGGCTGTCCCGGAGGATGTTCATTAAGGTATCGGGGTTGAACTTGATATTGAAGTCCGTCAGAGTAAGGTTTGCGTAGGAAGGTACGGCTGGCACAAAGAGGAGCGTCGGGTCCAGGAGTTCTACCGGTAGATTTTCCGATAGCCGCGTTTGCGTGGCTGGCGACCCAATCGCTGAAAGCGCCATTTGTGCAGCCGTTGCTGGTCCGGAGGCCACGATCGCTAATGCGAGGGTCGCCGCCCGGACGTGTTGTTTGATCGGTACCAAGTTTCCCGGCGCCTCACTGCAATTGTTGCCTCAGCGCCGAAGATTGACTACTGTCACTTTTTACAGTGGCCTGATTACAAGTCAGGGTGCTCAGACTCCTGCCTCGTGTGAATAAGGGGTGTTTCCCGGCTATCCAGTTGCTCTTCGCTGAAGTCCAAGGATAAGGAAGTTACGACCGGTGCGCTACCGGATCTGTAGACAACGGGAACCATTTCCGGCGTGACCTCGTATACGATTACAGCGTGGAGCACACGGAATCCACAACGATGGAAGCTACGGCGTCGCCGCAGGTGGACGTTCGTAAGTCTGGTGTGTCGCGAGTCGGAGAACGACTCAGGCGTCAAGGCACCGTGTTTCGCGACCCGGCCCTCGAGGCGCTTGCGGCATTGCGCGCGCACAAGCTGCGTTCGGCTCTGACGTTGCTGGGCGTGACGCTTTCGGTAGCGGTGCTCATCCTGGTGGTGTCGATCATCACCGGGGCGAACCTTTATATTCAGAATCGGGTTGCCAATCTCGGGTCCAATGTATTTCTCGTGGTCCGCTTTCCCATTATTACGAATCAGGAAGACTTCCTGAAAGCGGTGCGGCGCAATCGGAACATCATGTGGGAGGATTTTGAGGCGTTGCGCGATGGCATGAGGATGCCCAAGGCGGTCGGTCTGGAGACGCGAACCAACGGCAAGGTGCGGCTGGGAACACAGGCTTTGGACGATATCAATATCCGAGGTGTAACCGCCAACATTGCCGATATGGATGTCGAGGAACCCGAAACCGGACGCTACATCACAGATGCGGACAACGAGGGCCGGGCAGAGGTCACCTTCATCGGGCAGGACGTCGCCACCAAGCTGTTTCCTACGGTCGATCCCATTGGCAAGACGATCTACATCGATGGCATGGGCTTTCAGGTCGTAGGCGTGGCTAAGACCATTGGAACAGTGTTCGGACAATCGCAAGACAATTTTGTCTACATCCCGGTAAGGACGTTCCTGAAACGTTATGGTGAACACGGGCAAGGGCTGGATCTGGCGATCAACATCCAGTCGCGGGGCCCGGAGTGGATGCAGGAGACCGAGGATGAGGCTCGGACGATGATGCGCGGCCGCCGGCACCTTGATCCTAAAGCTGACGACAATTTCGGTATTTTGGCGTCTGACACCATTATGAGCTTGTGGAAGAACCTGACCGGAGCCATCGCCGCGACCATGGTGGGCGTGGTTTCGGTGTTCCTGGTGATCGGCGGCGTAGTGATTATGAACGTGATGCTGGCCAGCGTTACCGAGCGTACCCGCGAAATTGGCGTCCGGAAATCACTGGGAGCGCGACGACGTGACATCATGATGCAGTTCCTGGTGGAATCGGCAGTGATGGCGGCCGTAGGGGGCGCGACGGGCATTGCCATTGCTTATTTTCTCTCCACGCTGGTGCGGGTGTTGACGCCTGTGCCGTCGCAGGTGCCGATCGGCGCGGTGATTTTGTCGCTTGGAGTCTCGACAGTCGTGGGATTGTTCTTTGGGCTGTATCCTGCGAGCCGGGCTTCCAAGCTGGATCCTATTGAAGCTCTGCGCTTTGAGATCTAGAGGCTTGCTGAAGGGTTCATAAGAGAGGTTTCGACCGTGCGGATTGAAATCAACGAAAGCACGCGGCTGGCATTTGATTCTCTTCGCCAGCACAAGACACGGTCGCTGTTGACCGTTCTGGGCGTGGTCATCGGAATCATGGCCATCGTCGCGGTGGCTTCGATCATGGTGGGCCTGGACCAGGACATTCGGGGATTTCTCGATCAATACGGTACCGACACGCTGTTCGTTTTTCGGTGGGACTTCGGTTTTCGAGGCAATCTCACGGCGGAAGAACGCAACCGCAAGCCCCTGACCTATGAAGACACGATGGCCATCCTGGAAGAATGTCCGGATGTGAAGGATGTGACGGTCGAAGTCTCACCGCGGCTGCAACCCGGCCAGCCGATCACGGCAGTGCCGGCTCGCTACAAAAAGAACGAGGTCTACGGCATTCAGTTCACCGGCACTATTCCATCCTACGAGTGGGTCTACAACGCGAACCCGGAAAAAGGCCGCTTCTTCAGCGAAGCGGAGAACCTTCATCACATGGATGTGGCGGTGATCGGTCACGATTTGGCGGAGGGACTGTTCCACGAGGAAGACCCGCTTGGAAAATCCGTCGAGGTCGGAGGCGCTTACTACCAGGTCGTGGGCGTGCTCGAGAAGCGAAAAGGCCAGTTTTTCAAAGACGCTTCGGCCGACAAAGTTGTGGTCGTGCCGTACGGCGCCTACCGCAAACACAACCCGCAGGATGACGAGAACTTCGTTGGCGCTCAAGCGTACCCGGGCAGAAAATCCTTAGCGGAGGACGAGATTATCGGTTTGTTGCGGCGGCGAAGAGGGGTTGGCATCGACAAGCCGAATGATTTTGCAATCTCCAGTTCGGAGGCCATTGCGCGTCAATTCCGCCAGATCACGGGAGCGATTGCGATCGCTGTAGTCGTCATCAGTTCGATCGGGCTGCTCATTGGTGGAGTTGGTGTGATGAACATCATGCTCATGTCGGTGACGGAGCGCACCCGCGAGATTGGAGTGCGTAAAGCCATCGGAGCGCGGCGCCGTGACATCATTCGACAATTCTTGACCGAAGCCATTACGTTGACCGGTTCGGGAGGAATTATCGGCGTTTCCCTGGGGGCAGGAATCAGCTTTCTGATTAACAAGCTATTACCAAGTTTGCCTTCGGCGGTGCCGCTCTGGGCGGTGATCGCTGCAGTGACCGCTTCGATGAGCGTCGGCCTGTTCTTTGGTATTTATCCGGCGATGAAGGCCTCGCGGCTGGATCCAGTGGAAGCGCTGCGCTACGAGTGAACGGCAGTGGGGTTTTTCACGGCAACCTTCTCAGCAAGCTCTATCGGGTCGGCGCAGCCATGTTCAACGTCGCGTTCAGTGGCGTCTGCCGGGATGATCCGCCCACCGAAACAAGATAATCACCGGGCAATAGTTCCCACGCGTCCTTCGCGACGTTGAACACGGACATGAACTGCGGTTCGAGCGACAGCGTAACCGTGCGGCTTTGATCCGGATCTAGCTGTATCTTTTCCCAAGCCACAAGGCGTTTCGGCGGTTCGCCTGCGCTTGCCGGTAGCCCGAGGTAAACCTGTGCAACCTCTGCTCCGGCGCGCGAGCCGGTGTTTTTGAGCGAGAAGCTTACTTCCACCGACTTGCCCGACGTCACCTTGAGTTGAGAATAAGAAAAAGTAGTGTACGAGAGTCCGAAGCCGAAAGGAAAGAGTGGGTCCTTCTTTTCGGCGTCATACCAGCGATAACCAACTTTGAGCCCCTCGGTGTAAGCGGCATCGATGAAGACCGGGGTCGGCAAGAGGTCGGAACTCGGTGGCTCCTTCGACGGAGGCGGAGTCGGGATGGTCTGATGCGGGAGATCAGCCTCGCTCTTAGGAAACGAAATTGGAAGCTTTCCAGAAGGATTGACGTCACCGAAAAGAATGTTGGCAAGGGCTTCGCCGCCCCGCTGGCCGGGATACCACGATTCCAGGACTGCCGACACGTTGTTGAGCCAGGGCATCAGAACGGGGTCTCCATTCTCCAGTACGACGACGGTATGGGCATTCGCCGCCGCAACTTGCCTGATCAATTCGTCCTGATTGTCTGGCAGAGAAAGACCAGGCAAGTCGGCGTCCTCGTGCGTGTGCTGGTGAACGAACACAATCGCAACGTCAGAATCGCGGGCCAGTTTGGCGGCGGCTGCGGAATCGGTTCCGTCGTCATAGTCGACCTTGGCGTTTGGGGCTTTGGCGCGGATTGCCTTGAGGGGTGAGGAAGGGTCCCATACCATCACTGCAAGGATCCCGTTAGGACCGGGCGGAATTTCCTTGGGCGGCACTGCATTTCCGCCGACCGGTTCCACTTGAGCCGAGCCGCCGCCCGAAAGCACGCCTACGTCAGCGTGCGATCCAATCACGGCGATCGAATGAAGACTAGACGCCTTCAGCGGCAATTGATCGCCTGCGTTCTTCAAGAGGACCGCACCTTGTTCCTCGACGCGTTGCGCGACGGCGGCGCCAGCCTCGGCGTCGATGGGCCGTACGACGGGCGGATTGTCAATCACTCCGAAAGCATACATCGTACGCAGGATGCGGTGAACCATGTCGTCGAGCCGCGACATTGGAACTGCGCCGCTTTCCACAGTTTTCTTGAGCGGAGCAGAAAAATATTTGTTCTCAAAAAATTCCTGGTCCAGACCCGCCAAGGCAGCCTTTACGGTGCTATGGGTCCCGCCCCAGTCTGACATGACCCACCCTTTGAAACCCCAATCTTTCTTCAGCACCTGGTTCAAAAGATATTCATTTTCGCAGGAATAAACCTCATTCACGCGGTTGTAGGCGCACATCACCGTACCGACGCCGGACTCCCGGATGCCGATTTCAAATGCCAGCAGATCGAGTTCGCGCATGGAACGCAGGTCAAGATTCGAACTGACTCCCATGCGATCCGTCTCCTGGTCGTTGAGCGCGTAATGCTTGATGTCCGCAATGACGCCGTGATCCTGAATGGCCTTCAATTCCTGCCCGATGATCTTTCCCGCCAGAATCGGGTCTTCGCCGTGATACTCGAAATTGCGTCCATTGCGCGCCACGCGCATGATGTCATCGCCGCCGCCCAGCGAGACGTTGAAACCCTGATCGCGAGTTTCTTTGCCAATAACCGCTCCGAATTCACAAGCGAGCTTCGGGTTCCAGGTCGCAGTTTCGGCCAGCGACGCGGGCAGAGCCGTAGCCTGGCCGTTTGTGCGCTTGCCGAGGTTGGTGACGCCGACGCCGGCGCCGATCAGATTGAGGTCAGGGATTCCCAGGCGAGGGATTCCAGGGACAAATCCATCTCCGCCGAGGGCTCCAGGAATCTTTCGGCCGAGCATGGCCATGCTTCCGTGGACGAGTTGAATTTTTTCATCCAGCGTCATCTGCTTCACGACCAGATCGGCACGCTCGTCGGGTGAGAGACGAGGGTTCATCCAGGGCTGGGGTGCCTGAGCGAGGGCGAATGCGGCCCAAGACAAGAGCGAGAGTAGAACGATGCGGAAGGCTGTGAAGGTTCCGTGTCTTGGCATCGTAGAGACTTTATCCTATCGGCGTGAGAACTGTAACAAACTAAGTATTTTCTGAAAATAATCCGGATCATCGCGAGGTTTGATATAAACTGAATTGCGATTGGAATCGTGCAAGCGCCTACATCGAGAAGATCGAGTTCAAACAGTCCATCGTTGAGCCTTCCCACGAAACGATTTGCATCTGACCAACGAGCCGCATTAATGGGCGACCTCGCGTCTTTCCTCGCGACCAACACCGCAAGGTTCCGCGTCAGAGTGAAGCGGATAGATCTGCCATCGATGACTATTGAAAGGGATCACACGATATGAAATCACCCAGCCGCACGAAGAAATGCTTAGCAGTGAGAGCTGGCATTAGGTTGGCGAGGCTGTTGGCCGGATTGGCGGCACTGATGTTTGTCCTGGCCGTTCCCTCGCTTGGTCAGTCCGAGGACTTTGACGTCTATAAGATTCGCATCGACGGGTTCTGGGCTTACTCGAGTCCTTCTGGAAGTATTCAAGGCTCCGCGGACAACGGGACGGTTGATCTGCAAAAGGATCTGGGATTCAATAGCTATTCGACGTTTGTCGGCAAGATCGACTGGAAGTTTACCCGCAAGAATCATTTTTACTTGTCTGTCGCTCCGTTCGACACTTCTCGTCAGACGATACTGGGTCGAACCATCACCTTCCAGGGGGAAACCTTCCCCGTTGGCTCGACGACCCAGAGCAGCCTGAATCAGAATCTCTATGCTCCCGGCTACCAATACGACATCCTCCGGCGAAAGCGCGGACACCTTGGAATCGGCGTGCAGGTGGATCTGTTTGATACGTCGGCGAAGATCAGTGCGGCGGCTCAAGCTGTTAACGGCGGCGTATCAAAGTCGTCGAGCGGATCCTTGCTGGCTCCTATTCCTGTGGGCGGTCCCGAATTCCGCCTCTACTTGACAAACTCACCTAAACTCTTTGTCGAAGGCAACGTCTATGGAATGTATTTCGGCGGGTATGGAAACTTTGTCTCGACGGTGGACACGGTCGGATGGACGCTGACCAAGCATCTCAGTGCCAACCTGGGCTACCAGTTGGGGTCACGTCTGGTAGTGACCAACAACGCAAGCTCCGACCGCATCGGTCTTCGCCTGACCCAGAAGGGCGCGCTCGCAGGGCTTGAGCTTTCGTTCTAATGCGCAGAGGGAATACGGGAGGAAACCCCCGCCGGGCAGATTCCCGTCAAAACCGTGCGACCGGGGTGTACGATGCGGTATGAAACGCAACATTTCTTGCCTGCGATTCCTTAGCGTGATTCTGCTTGCCTTGTTCTTCCTTCAGGGATGCAATGCCCTCAATCCTTTGTGCGGGAGCTCACGGCCGTCCCCGGTTATTGGGTCTCTCTCTCCAAGCACGGTTACGCTGGCGCAGGTACAGAAAGGCTTCTTGCTGACTGTAAACGGTAGCCATTTCGTTTCGTCTTCTGTCGTGGTTGTCAATGGAACGACTCTGAGCACCCTGGCCACGAGCAGCCAGCAGTTGCAGACCATGATCACGACCGCCGTAATCTCAGCGACTGGCACGGCGAGCGTGAAGGTCAACACTCCGAGCGGCAATTCGGGAAATCTCGGCTGCAGCAGCGGTGGAACCAGCAATGCCCTGGTCTTGACGATTACGTCTTAACCATCACTTAGGCATTGCGGGGCTAGATTGAAAGAACGAGCCTTCGGGCGCGGCAAGGTGTATAATTTCGCGTTCTGAGGAAGACGTGGTAAGTAGCAGATACAGCCGTCGTCCTTAACTTTCTGGACATGCTAGACCGAAGGTAAAGGCTGTGCGAAAGCATGCCTTGCCGACGTGTACCTGAAATCTGTTGCCGGTCAGCCCGCGCGGTCTCCTCCATCCACGCGTCGCACCCGCAGCGTTACCTCAGTACACCAGTTCGTATTTCTATTGCCATTCAGGATGAACATCCGAGCCTTCAAATCGTCGAGCTTTTCTCAGACTGGCATCCGCCTCTACGCTTGGTCAGCCGTTCTCGTTGGACTGGTGGTCATTAAAGGCGTACTTTCGCTAAGCCAGAGTTCAAATGTTGTTGCGGTACGGTTCGGCGTTGTCTATTTCCTGGTGCTATTGCTTGGTGGTGTTTTCGCGCTTCGGCAGGCCCTGCATCAGGCTGGAAGCGGTCGCCTCTTCTGGATGTTAATGGCGTCTGGCTATGGCCTGTGGGCGCTGGACCAGTGGTTGTTCATTTACTACGTAATTGGACGGCATCTGGACGTGCCCGATAACTCGATCGCCGATCCGGCGCTCTTCATGCACGTCGTGCCGTTCATGGTCGCGCTCGCGATTCAGCCGCATCTGAGTCGATCCAACCAAAGTCCCTCGCGGGCTAGCTTGAATTTCTTTCTCTTACTTTTCTTCTGGGTCTTTCTCTATGCATACGTAATCTTTCCGCACCAATATCTTTGGAATACTGAGCAGTACGGCGCTCGGTTTGATGTCCTCTACGCGATTGAAAATATTACACTGGTCGTGGCAGCGGCGGTTGCAAGCGCTCGCGCGCGGGGCGCATGGAGATTGATTTACCTGCACCTGCTCGGTGCGAGCGCGCTCTACGCCTTGAGTTCCACGCTTGCCAACTTCGCCATCGACACCGGACGGGAGTACAACGGAAGCATTTTCTCTCTCGCTCAAACTGCCGCGGTTTGCTGGTTTGCATGGGTACCGCTGCGGGCCCGGCAACTGCCACCCGCGGAGGTAATCTCTAGTCAACCCGATGCGGTTCACACCGACCTCACTTCGCTTTTGGCAATGTTGGCAGTGGTCTCCATTCCCCTCGTTGGCGTTTGGGAAGCGTTCCGCCCCGACCAACCTATCGGTTTCCATACATTTCGCCTTGTGACGGTGCTGGTCTCGGTGGTTGTGCTGGCAAGTTGTGTTTTTCTGAAGGAACACCTTACGACGAGGAAACTGGAAGCTGATGTTCGAGTCGGTAACCTGCAACAACGATTATCCGAGGCAGCGCTCAGCGAGAGTGAAGCGCTGAAGGGCTCCATCCTATCTTCTCTGGAGAACCTGATCGCCGTCCTAAATAAGGATGGAGTCATCCTCGATGTGAACGACGCATGGAAGCGGAATTTACAGGAAATCGGTAGCCCTTCGTGGTCTGCTGCTGTTGGCACCAACTACATGGAAATCTTGCGCCGATCGGCTGCTGAATGGCCCGAGGCAGAAGAAGTTCTCGCTATCATTCAAACGGTGATGAACGGGCGGGTTCAGCGTCTACGCTACGACTATCGGCGCGATTTGTCCCTGCAGCCGCGTTGGTTCGCAGCAACGGCCACTCCTCTTCGTACTCGGGACGGCGGAGTGGTCATTTGCTTCAAAGACATCACTGACGTGAAAAAGAGCGAAGCCCGTTATGGGGAACTCGTGGAGACGGTTCGGGCTATCGTATGGCGAGCCGAGGTTCCAACATTCCGCATCACCTATGCCAGCAAACAGGCGGAAGAGCTTCTCGGTTACCCTTCCAAAAGCTGGATAGGAGAGGCAAGTTTTTGGAAGGATCACATTCATCCCGAAGATCGGGACTGGGTGTTAGCCTTCGCCGCCGAGGCTATTGCGGAGAAACGCAAGCACGAGTTCGAGTGCCGGATGATCGCCGCGGATGGCCGGACCGTTTGGCTGCGCAATATCGTCAACATTATTGGCGGGAACGGCCAGCCTGGGGAGTTGGTGTGCGTTTCTGTGGACATCACGGAGCGGAAGGACGCGGAGACGAAGTTGCTGGCGAGCGAGGAACGCAGTCGACGGCTGGTGCAAAGTTCCAGTGTGGCGATGGTTGTCACTAGGGGGATTGAGCAAAAGAACGAATTGGTGAACGACCGGTTCACAGCGCTGTTTGGTTATACGATCGAAGATATTCCTGATGTCGATCACTGGTGGCGCGTTGCATATCCGGATGAAGCCTACAGGGAAGCAGTCCGAAGCGATTGGCAGGCCCGGCTGGAAACAGCGATCAGGAATGGTACCGATGTTGAACCGATGGAAGCGAGAATCAAGTGCAAGGATGGTTCCACCCGACATATCGAAGCCCACCTTGCTTTTATGGGAGATACGAGCCTGGTTACCCTCATCGACCTCACCGAACGTAAGAGGGTAGAAGAGGCCTTGCGCGAAAGCGAGGCACGCTTCCGTTTGGCGGTCCAGGCTGGAAAAATGTACGCGTATGAGTGGGACGTTCTCACCGATGAGGTCGCGCGGTCAGCCGAGTGTGTCGATCTGCTCGGGGAGGGCGAGTCAACCCAGACCACCCGTAAAGAGCTGATTGCACAGGTGCACCCGGATGACCGTGGCCGCGTTGCGGTTAGCTGCTCCAGACCAACGCCGCAGAATCCTAACTGTCAGGTTAGCTATCGCATATTACGTCTGGATGGTGGCATGATTTGGGCCGAGAAAAGCGCACGGGCATTCTTCGACGAGAACGGCAAAATGCTGCGAATGATCGGCGTGGTAGCCGATATCACGGCGCGCAAACGTGCGGAGGAGGCCCGATTCAGGCATACCGCCATTGTGGAGTCCTCTGATGATGCAATTATCTCCAATAACCTTGAGGGAGTCATCACGAGCTGGAATGCGGGTGCCGAGCGCATTTTCGGATACACAGAGTCGGAAGCGGTTGGACAGCCTATTGCGATCTTGATCCCGCCCGAACTGCGTGATGAAGACGACAAGCTTCAACAGAGGTTGAAGTCAGGAGAGCGGATTGAACACTACGAAACCGTCCGCGTCGCGAACGGTGGGAAGGAAGTCGATGTCTCGCTGACCATATCTCCAATAAGAGATTCCGAAGGAGAGATCGTCGGCACTTCCAAGATCGCGAGAGATATTACCGAGCGGAAACGAGCAGAGGGCGCCCTACGAGAGAGCGAGGGGCGCTTCCGCCTAGTCGCCAATACAGCTCCGGTGCTGATCTGGATGAGCGGGCCCGACAAACTGTGCACGTACTTCAATCAGCCTTGGCTGGATTTCACTGGACGTGAGTTTGAGGCTGAACTCGGAAACGGTTGGACGGAAGGAGTTCACTCTGACGACCGGAAGGCCTGCCTGGATACGTATACCAAGGCGTTTGATCGACGCGAGGAATTCACCATGCGGTATCGTCTCCGGCGACACGATGGAGAATATCGCTGGGTTTCGGATACCGGTGTACCGAGATTCAACGCCAACCAATCGTTTGCCGGGTACATAGGCTCTTGCGTCGATGTGACCGAGCACAAGCTTGCGGAAGAGGCTCTTTCCAACGTGAGCCGTAAGCTCATCGAGGCGCAAGAGCGGGAGCGCACTCGAATCGCCAGGGAGCTTCACGACGATGTGAACCAGCGGATCGCGCTGTTGGCGATCGAACTGGATCTGTTGGAACAGAATCTTCCTGATTCCGCGACTCAAGTTCGCAGTCGCATCCAGGAAGTCGGGAAAAGCGTTTCAAATATCGGAAATGATATTCAAGCCATCGCGCACCGTCTCCATTCCTCGAAACTGGAGTATCTCGGCATTGTGCCGGCGATTGCTGGCTTTTGCAAAGAGTTGTCCGAGTACCAAAAGGTGGAGATTGACTTCCGCCATGGCAACATCCCACCAGCTCTGCCCCAGGAAGTCTCACTCTGTCTTTTCCGGGTTTTGCAGCAAGCCCTGCAGAATGGCGTCAAGCACAGTGGTGTGCGAAGCTTTCGAGTGGAGCTTTACGGTGCCCGGGATGAAATTCAATTGACGGTGAGCGACTCAGGGGTTGGGTTTGAGACCAAGTCAGCAATGACGGGCGAGGGTCTCGGCCTCATCAGCATGCGAGAGCGGCTCCACTTGGTGAAGGGCGAAATTTCAATCGAGTCGCAGCCCAACCACGGTACGACAATCCGGGCTCACGTGCCGCTCAGATCGGAAGAAAACGGTGGTGGCTCGGTGGATTCTTCGAGTCACCGCGCGCAGATTCTCTCCTGAGTCTGCACTCCTTCTCATACGCAGCTGTGAATTTTGCGTGCCAACGCAACTACATGCCTATCAGCACATCGTGAATCCCCGAGCGCGCGGCCAGCATCTTTTCTGCAAGTGCGGTTTCAGGAGATGATTAATCCGATTCCCGATGATTATGGTTCTTACCTGCGCAGGGGCATGATTCATGTTTAAGAGTATTCTCTGCCAAGTGACGGAATACGATCCCGACGTTCTCGACTCACTCATCGAACTGGCGGTTGAAATCGCTCGCGAGGGGAGGGAGGGAAGGCGGATCGGTACGCTCTTCACCTTGGGAGACGAGGAAGCGGTCCTGGCAAGATCGAGACCGCTAATTCTCGATCCGCTGATGGGGCATCCCGAGTTGTCGCGCCACGTGAGCGATCTTAACCTTCGCGGCACCATCAAAGAATTGGCCCAACTCGATGGCGGCTTCGTAGTTAGTCATAACGGAATCTTTCTCTCTGCTTGTCGTTACCTCGATGCGGTGGTCTCGGGCGGCGATGTCCCCTTGGGACTCGGCAGCCGTCATATCGCCGTAGCGAATATAAGTGCGGTGACTAATGCTGTGGGCATCGTGGTTTCCGAGAGTTCCGTGGTTCGACTCTTTTGCCATGGCAAGTTGGTCGGAGAGATTATTCCGGAACTGTGGATGATCGATCATGCCAGCCATCTTCGCGGCCCCCTGAGCCGAGAAACAGTCGGTGATCTGACCGTGCTCACGCCGAACTTGCGTTGAGGCTTGCGGCGAGTTCGGGAATATCCTGCAATGCACACTCGTTGACCAACCATGTATTCAAGAGCGTTAAGACGCAATCCCGCAAATCTATAATTGGAGTTGGCTGTACTGATGAAGATCCTTGTGCTCAATTCCGGTTCGAGCAGCCAGAAAAGCTGCCTCTACGAAATTGGTGACGCAGTTCCTGATGACCCGCCCGCTTGTTTATGGGAAGGCAAAATCGAATTTGACGGCAGCAAGGCTGAAGTCTCACTAAGGAATAAGAAGGCAGTTGAACGAAAGACCCGAATCAAAACCGTCTCTCGCGCCCAAGCCATCGAGCATTTACTGGGCGCTCTTTGGGAGGGCGAGACTCGAATGGTGTCCGCGCCGTCGGAGATTGATGTCGTTGGACATCGCGTAGTCCATGGTGGTCCGCGATATGAACGTCCGGTAGTGATCACATCGGAAGTCAAGTCGGCCATCGCCCAGGTTTCCGCCTTTGCTCCTCTCCACAATCGCGCCGAACTGCAGGGCATGGAAATCGTTGAGAAACTCGTCGGACCGGTGCCACAGATCGCCGTCTTCGATACCGGTTTCCATCGCAACATGCCGCTCGCCGCAGCAGTTTACCCCGGTCCTTACGAGTGGTTTGCCGACGGGATTCACCGCTATGGCTTTCATGGCATCAATCATCAATATTGCGCCGGTCGGGCGGCGCGATTGCTGGGCAGGGAATTGAATTCACTGAAACTGGTGAGCTGCCACTTAGGAAACGGCTGCTCACTGGCTGCCATTCGGGACGGACACAGCGTAGACACGACCATGGGCTTTACGCCTCTTGAAGGGTTAATGATGGGCACCCGATCCGGGTCGGTCGATCCCGGTATCCTCACCTACCTCACGCGGCAGAGGGGAATCTCAGCTCTGCAACTCGACGAGATCCTGAATAAAGAATCGGGTCTGCTTGGAATCTCGGGAATCTCGGGCGACCTGCGGGAAATTCTGGCCGCCGTTAAGAACGGCCACGAACGGGCCAAACTTGCCTTCGACATCTACATCCACCGACTGCAATCGGGTATTGGCGCTATGGTTGCCGTGCTCGGCGGCGTGGACGCCGTCATATTCACTGCCGGTGTTGGCGAGAACTCTCCGGAAGTGCGTGCTGCTACCTGCGACAATTTTGGTTATCTGGGTTTGAAGCTCGACGCTGGAAAAAACGTTCCATCATCCTCAGACCGGGACATCGCCACGACTGGCTCCTCCGTTCGTGTTCTGGTAATCCATGCGCAAGAAGATTGGGCAATCGCGCGCGAGTGCTGGCAGCTCAAGCGGGCACAGGAAACGTAATTCTGGATGCTTCTTCCCGGGTCGCCAACTGCTAATCCGCGAGCAAAGCGCGGTGACGGTCGAACCACCAGGCCCAAGGAATAATGATCACCATCGCGATAACGCCGCTCCAGACAAGGTCGGTCGCGCTTGCGGGTGGGTCACTAAAGCGATCGCCGATGTACAGTACGAATAGTAAAGTGACAAATGTGACGAAGCCATAACGCCCAATGCGATCGCGGGCGCGGGTAGCACGCGCATACAGCCAGACGCCAGCTGCGAACATGAGAATTTCCACCAGCAGTGTTCCCGCGATTGAGTTCCACAGTCCAAGACCGAAGCGAGGTCCGCCGGGATAAAGCGGCATATCGGGGCGATGGGTTACCCAGTCCAATATCCAGTGGCTGAGTACGCCGACCCAGATGGCAATCGCGCCTGGCCGATATCGTGCGATCGAGTAATAAACCAGCGCGAAGGCGGTTGCCCACGCGATGCACATCAGCAGGCTGTGCGACCACGGATAATACGTGAGATCAAGTGGCGTGAAGCGCGTGTTGCCCGGATCAATCCGTACCTGTTCCCAGCCGAGCAGCAAGAAGAAGGGCCAAAGCATATCGGAAAACAGCGGCGCGACGAGCAGCAGCGCGAGGGAGGTGCGCGGCGCGAATTTCTTGGCGGCAAAACCGACGGCGAAATGACCAATGAACATTTAAGATCCGGCTAAACCCGTGGCATGCTGATTCTATGGCCCAGCACCCTGGGTTCGTTATATCCTGTTTAAGAGTCGTTTATGTGGGCGTCTGACTTCTTTAAAGCGATCAAGCCTCCGGAGCACCGGCTGGCTTGGTTGGTGGCCATCGCGACCGACGCCATCCAGATCTTCGCCTTGCCATTGTTCGCGGTTGGTGGCCTGTCGCCGGCGGACACGCTCCTGGATTTGGCCACAGCGGCGATTCTGGTTCGTTGCCTCGGCTGGCACTGGGCCTTTCTGCCTTCGCTTCTCGCCGAGCTCATCCCAGGGCTCGATCTATTTCCTACTTGGACTGCTGCCGTATTCTATGTGACCTACCAACGAGTTCGCGCCGGGGAACCGGAGATTCTTCCTCCCGGCCCTGCTCCTGCGCGTCGACACTAGTCGAGAGAACTTTCTTACCCTTTCCATCGAGGATTCATGTACGACGTGATCGTCGCAGGTGCGCGCTGCGGCCGGATCTCCTACCGCTTTGCTCCTTGCCCGACAGCGATACAAGGTTTTGCTCGTGGACCGCTCAACATTCCCGAGCGACCTGCCATTCGTTGGTTGCATTCCGCTCTCGAGTTACCTGGGCTCCGCCGCCCGATCGATGCCAGGTGAACTAATTACGCACCCAGCTTGGTTCTCGATAGTGGTAGTTCTCGGACGCGTTTTCCGGCTGCAGCGAAGATCGCATTGCAAAGCGCGGGTGTGAATGGCGGAACGCCGGGTTCCCCTACCCCCGCCGGGGGCGCGCTGCTTTCTACGATGTAGACGTTGGTCTGGCGGGGAGCCTCGTTCATTCGGGTGACGGGATAGCTATCGAAGTTGCTCTGGTCGATGGTCCCGTTGGTGGCCGTGATTTCGCCGAAGCGAGCCAGGCTAGTACCAAAGACGGCAGCGCCTTCGAACTGGGAGCGCGTGGCCTCGGGGTTGACGACCAGTCCGGCGTCGACTGCGGTGTCGACCCGCGGGATGCGCACTTCTCCTTTATCATTCACCTCCACCTGCACAACCGTGGCTACGTAAGTGAGGAAACTCCGGTGGACGGCGATGCCCATGCCTTGACCCCTGCCGAGCTTTTGCTTTCCCCACCCGGATTTTTCAGCGACGATTTCAATCACGCGACGATGGCGGGATGTATCGATCGGATAGGCTTCGAGCGATCCGCCGTAGTTGGGGTAGTCGGGCGCCGATTTCTTAATCTCGATGATGCGAGGCGACCCGATCAAGGCCAGAAGATATTCAAGCGAATCGCGGCCGGCGGCGTGGGCACATTCGTTGGCGAAAGACTGGGCGGCAAATGCGTGATAAATGTTGGCGACAGAGCGGAGCCATCCGATGCGCACGTAGGCGGGTGCGCCGCTGTTCTCAGCCCGAAGATTGGGAATGTCGAAAGGTAAGTCAGTCCATCCCTGCTGCAGTTCGCCCGCTCCGGCGGCAGTTGCGTTCACGTCGAAAGTCGAACCGATACTTGGGAAGACGGAGCGCTGCAACCACGCAGTGGGAAGCCCGTTCGGGCCCAGCGCCGCTTTCATATACATGGCGGAGACGGTGTGGTAATAGTCGAAGCGAATATCGTCTTCGCGGCTCCAGACAACTTTCACGGGGCAGCCCACCTGCTTCGACAGGATCGCTGCTTCGGCGGCGTAATCCGGTTTGGATTTGCGGCCGAAGCCTCCGCCCAGCAAAGGCACGTGGCAGGTGACAGCCTCTTTAGGGATGCCCAGCTTCTGGGAAATAACCTCTTGCACGGCCTGGGGATTCTGCGTGGAAGCCCAAACTTCGACTTTGCCATCGCGATAGTCGGCGAGGGCGATCGGAGTTTCCATGGAAGCGTGGGCAAGGTGCGGAACGTAGTATTCCGCTTCGATCGTCTTATCGCTCTTGGCGAAGACGGCCTCGACGTCTCCCTGATTGCGAGCAGCCTTGCCTGGCTTGTGGGCAGTGGCCTGCAAATATTTTTTGTAGTGATCGGAGTTGTAGACGGCGTTGGAACCGTTGTCCCAGACCGGGTTGAGCTTCTGGCGGCCTTTCATGGCGGACCACGTGTTGTCGGCGATCACCGCGATTCCGCCCAGCGGCTGGAAATGATGAGGCGGCTTGAAAGTTTCGATGGGGATTGTCTGTTTGACTCCCTTGACCTGTAAGGGAGCCTTGTCGTCGTAAGATTTTAATTTTCCCCCGAGGACGGGCGGATGCTCGATGGAGGCGTACACCATGCCGTCGATGCGGGCGTCCATGCCGAATTTCGCTTTGCCGGTGCAGATGTCCTCGAGATCGTAGCTGGTCTGTCCTTTGCCGATGTAGCGCCAGGCGGAGGGCGGCTTGAACTTGAGATCATGTTGTTTGGGGATAGGGAGCTTGGCGGCGGCTGAGGCCAGTTCTCCATAACCTGCTTTCTTGCCACTGCCTTTGTGAATGACTGCATGCAAGTCCGTCGTGCATTCGGCTTCGGGTACGCTCCACTGTTGGGCGGCGGCGCGAATCAGCATCAGGCGAGCGGTGGCCCCGGTCTCGCGCATGGGTTGGTAGAACTCGCGAATGGAGTGGGAGCCATCGGTATCCTGCGAGCCGTAGCGCGGATCGCCGATTGCCTGCTGCACTTTCACGCGAGCCCAGTCGGCATCGAGTTCGTCGGCCAGCACGAGCGGAAGGGAAGTGCGGCTGGTAGTGCCCATCTCGGAGCGGTGGGCAATGATCCAGACAGTTCCGTCGGTATCAACTCCGACGTAGACGCTGGGATGGAGAGTCGCCTGATCCACGTGTGAGCCCGAGGGGGCGTTTGTCGCCCAGAGATTCTCGGGGACAAAGCGAACGCAGAGAACCAGCGCTCCGGTGGATAGGACACCTTGCAGAAAGCCGCGGCGACTGACATTGGTGAGCGTGCTCATGCGCGCTCTCCAGCGGCAGCTTTGATAGCGGCGCGAATGCGCTGATAGGTGCCGCAACGGCAAATGTTGCCGGACATGGTGTCATCGATATCTTCGTCGGTGGGCTTCGGCGTTTCGCGGAGCAGAGCGATGGCCTGCATGATTTGCCCCGACTGGCAATATCCGCATTGCGGGACGTTGACTTCGATCCACGACTTCTGCACGGGATGGAGCCCGCTGGCGGAGATGTCTTCAATGGTGCGGATGTCGCCGCCGGCGGCTCTTTGCATGGTCGTGATGCAGGAGCGCACAGCTTTGCCGTTCTTATGCACGGTGCAGGCGCCGCAGAGTGCCATGCCGCAACCGTACTTTGTACCGGTTAGAGCCAGGATGTCGCGCAGGTACCAGAGCAACGGCATATCCGGCTCGCCATCGAAGGTGCGTTGGACACCGTTGACCTTAAGCTCGATCATGAGTGGTCTCCGAAAATAGTTTTAGATGGTGGAATTTTAACTTGGGGTGCAAAACCCGATGCAACAAGATGCAACAATTAGTGAGGAGAGCATAAGCGACATCGAAATCGGAAGTCGAGTCTCCCAAGCGAGGTCGACAGCAACCGGTTTGTACCCAGGATCTTCCTCCGACATACCCGCCAACAAAATGAGTTCCGTTGACTTGGAGGTTTCAAAGACGTAGGATTTTTGTCCAGTGATCGGGCGAACCATTTCGCACTACCGGATCCTCGAAAAACTCGGCGGTGGTGGGATGGGCATCGTTTGGAAGGCCGAGGATACAGCCCTACGTCGCTTTGTCGGGCTGAAATTCCTGCCCGAAGACCTGGCCAAAGATCGTCAAGCGCTGGACCGCTTCCAGCGCGAAGCCCAGTCGGCGTCAGCTTTAAATCATCCCAATATCTGCACGATCTATGAAATCGGGCAAGAAGGCAACCAGCCTTTCATTGCGATGGAGTTTCTCGATGGGCAGACCCTGAAACACCTGATCATCGGGCGCCCGTTGGATTTGGATCGGATACTGGAGATTGCCATCGCCGTCGCGGATGCGCTGGACAATGCGCACGGCGAAGGGATCATTCATCGCGACATCAAGCCCGCCAATATTTTTGTGACGAAACGGGGCCTCGCGAAAGTGCTCGATTTCGGCCTGGCCAAAGTCGTTGATCGTAAACCTGAGGCACTGGATGCGAGCGCTACGGCATTCAGCGATCCGCATCTGACGAGCCCTGGCAGTACGTTGGGGACGGTCGCGTATATGTCTCCGGAGCAGGCGCGAGCCAAGGAGTTGGATGCGCGCACGGATTTGTTTTCTTTTGGGGTTGTGATTTACGAAATGGCTACCGGCACGCTGCCATTTCGCGGGGATAGCACAGCGGCGATATTCGAATCGATCCTGCGCAAAGCGCCGGTGCCTCCGGTGCGGCTGAATCCTGACCTGCCGCCGAAGCTGGAAGAGATTATCAGCAAGGCGCTGGAAAAAGACCGCAATCTGCGCTACCAGCATGCTGCCGATATGCGGGCCGACCTTCAGCGCCTGAAGCGGGATACGGAATCCGGGAGAAGCCCGGTTGTAGAGGATGAACCTGTAACTTCGGGATCGGCTGGCCTTTCTGTCAGACCCGCGCCTGCCGTGACGCGCAGCGAGATCGAAGCTTCGCCAGTCGCCGCAAAAACGTCCGGATCGGCTTCGCGCGCTGCTGTCGCCGCACCGGTTTCGGGAGACCCGAGTCAGGTTGCGGCTCCGGTTCCGGCAAGCAGGCGCATGTGGTTCGTTGCGTCGGCAGCGGCTGCAATAGTGATTGCTGCTCTCGGCGGTTTGTGGTTCTTCCGCGGAAGGGCGGCCCATCCGACTGGAAATAATGCCCACAAAGCGATCGCCGTTCTTTATTTCTCCAACCTCTCGCAGGATCAGTCGCTCAACTGGCTGGACAACGGCCTCACTGACATGTTGACCACGAATTTGGCCCAGGTGAAGGGGTTAGAAGTGCTTTCGACCGAGCGGGTAATGAGCGCAGTGCAGCGAGCGAGCCGGCGCAGGCACAAAATTTTGCGCGGGATGCGGGCGCCGATGCCTACATCACCGGGGCGTTATTGAAGATTGGACCGACGCAGTTGCGTCTCGATGTGCGGGCGCAGGACACGAGCACGGGCCAG
Source organism: uncultured Acidobacteriota bacterium (assembly GCA_963837015.1). Taxonomy (GTDB): domain Bacteria; phylum Acidobacteriota; class Terriglobia; order Terriglobales; family Acidobacteriaceae; genus JABDBE01. Next base: position 105,769 of record CAWIMI010000006.1, read on the forward strand.
ATTTTGTTTTCCGACAAACTCGAAGGGCAAGATGTGCAGAGTATCTTCGGGATGGTCGACCGGCTGACGGCGAATATTGCCGGCAATTTTCTGCCGGCGTCGCAGGTACCGCAAAAAGCGCCGGAGATCGAGCAGGCTTCCACTTCGAACGTGGAGGCGTATCGGCATTATCAGTTGGGGATTGATTATGCCCGTCGCTTCCTGACTACTGACGCGGTCCGAGAGTTGGAAGAAGCGGTTCGGCTTGATCCGCAATTTGGTCTGGCGTACTTGCGTCTCTCCGACCAGTATTCTCTTGAGGGCGATGTGCGCCGCGCTACCGAGACCGCGGTCAAGGTAGAGCAGCTGCAATCGCGCCTGCCGCGTTACGAGCAACTTTCATTGCAGGTGTTCAAAGCCAGCCGGTCGCAGGACCCGGAGGCGGAGCTGGCTGCCCGGGAATCGATCGTGTCGGAGTTTCCGCGCGCTACTGAGGATCGCGGCATCCTGGGAGCGTTTTTGTCGACCTTGGGAAAGCAGGATGAAGCCAATCAGCTATTCCAGCAAGGACTGGCGCTCGATCCGAAGAATGAGGACCTGCTGAACTTTCAATCCTACGAACTGGCCAGTTGGGGCGACATCAGCGGTGCGCTGACGTCCAATGACGCCTACATTGCGGTTCGTCCCGGCGACCCGAATCCGTTCGACAGCCGCGGAGACATATTCTTTATGGCGGGGCGGGATGACGAAGCGATTGCCGCTTACCGCAAAGTGCTCGACCTGAAACCGGACTTCAGCGACTACGGCGAGTACCTCAAACTTGCTATCGTTTACACCGACCAGAAGAAGCCCGATGTGGCTAGCGCGTCCTTCCAACAGTATGCGCAACGCTCATCACCTCTCTCGCGACTTTATGTTCCAGGATTCCAAGCTCAGTTCAAGCAGACCCCGGGGGACTTCGAAGGCGCGATCGCGAGTTACCGGGAGGCCGTGCTGCAACTCGGAAAGGCAAAACAGGGCGAGGCCGCGGGAGGTTTTCTGCAACCCTACGCGGTGCTGGCGCTTTTGATGGGCGAGAGTTCATCGGCCGTTTCTTTTATTCAGCAACAGAAGCTTGATGACGAGCAGATGTTCATGCTGGCATTCCTGCAGACCATGGCAGGGAAATCGTCCGCGGCGCAGCAGAGTCTGCAGAGATATGCGTCGAGCCATCCCTGGATTGCGCCGCGAGCGATTGAAATTAATCAGGCCTACGCTGATATGACCTTGGCGGTACACAATGGAGATGGGCAAACGGCTTTGAGTGATGCCGCCAGGATCCCCATTTTTCAGGACCCCTATCTCCTATACCTGAAGGCGCGCGCTCACTTGCTTACCAACGACTATGCGTCGGCGGAAAATGAGTTTCGCACCGGGTTGCGAGTGGGGCGCAGCCTGGAGAACGGCGGGACCATGGCAAGACGCTTTCCTGCCATTGGAATCCTGTCTCACTACTACCTGGGACAACTTTACGAGCGTACAGGCAAGCGCGATCAGGCAATCAACGAATACCAGGAGTTTATTTCGTACTTCGCGAACTCGCAAACGCACCTGGCTCAGGTTGCGGATGCGCGCGCCGCGCTCAAGCGGCTGATGCAGTGACGCTATGTCTTTCTCAGAACAAGTCCTTCATGCACGAGGGATTCAAAGAGGATGTTTGGTCAACAGGAGGCCGCAGAAATATTGTGCCCCGGGTACGTTCGCAGTAACCTTTTGGGGGCACATCTGCCGCAGTGAGGAGCTATGCAAAGAGTCCGTCTTTTCGTTTGTTGTTTCTTTCTGATCGCGTGTCTTGCCTCGGGCCTTGGCTTTGCCGAAGATGCCCAGGTCGTTCGTCTGGGCGTAACGGTACTTGGAAGCGCGAGCGGGATTACGGGCGTGGCTGGCCGTGACCGGCTGGTAAAGGCTTTTAGTAAGCAGAAGAAGTCCTCTGTGCAGGCAGTGCCGCTGGACGCCACGGGTGATCAAGTCTCAGCCGAGGCGCGCCAGAAGGATTGTTCCTTCGTGCTGTTCACCACTTTGACGGAAGCGCACAATGAAGGCGGGGCATCAGGCAAGCCCGGACAGACCACAAATATTCCCGAATACCACACTACCGTCGAATACAAGTTGTACCGGGTCTCGGACTCGACCGTCGCCGCAACCTTCGCGGTCGCTGGGGACATCGGTTCTCTTGGTGAAGTTGTGCAGCAAGCGCTCGACAAAGTTGCTCCCAAGGTGGTTGCCGACATCAAGAGCCTCGGGACGCCCAAGTAGTTGGTCCCAGCGGCGCGTGATTCGATGTCACGGACTGTATCGACCCGCGATCGATGCTCCTTTCAAATAAGGCCTTTGCGGATTTTCGCAAGAAAATCCTCGGCATCAGCACGCGCTTTTGCCATGATCTTCGGATCGTTGTGATTCTCGAGGGCGGCTTCCTGGACCACAAGTTCGGCGGCGTCCTTGGGTTTGTATCCTTGCACGATCAGCTTCCGCGCCCGCTCCGCGAACGTCGGGTCTGCGTCCCATGTGGTCTCAGGTTTCGCCGACGGAAGAGTGCTCTCGGCTTCGCACGCGTGCTCACGAAACTTTGCCGCGGCCAGGCGGTCGTAAGCGGCTTTGGCTTCCTTTCCGCTAAGCAGCGTCGGGACAGGAAATCTCCATCGGCAGCTCGAGCAGGCCCAGCCTCCGCTCGCATCCTCTATCCAGATCAACGAACGCCCCATATGGCGATTCCTTGTTTGTTACCGCTGACATGATACAGCCCCGGACCAGTGGCTGAGAATCTGCGTGTTTCATCCGCAGAATGCGGGCGGGCTCACTTATGCGGATGTTTCGAGCAGAACGACGATGGCTCTCGCTCTGCAAGTCGGTTGACAGGTCCGCGAACCTCTGTGATTGGTGTAGGATGGTGTGCGATTTTCGAGGGCATGGGGCGAGTGCTTGGCAAAACGATTTCTGGCCGTTTGGCAGTGGCGGCGTTCGTGATTCTTGCCGCTCGTTCGCTTAAGGCTCAGGAAGCGAGCCCCGCGCCGCCACTGCTCACGGTTAGCCAAGCCGTCCAAATCGCGGTTGCCAACAACATCTCCCTGAAAATCGCGGGTCTGGATGTGAACAAGTCCAATTGGGATGTCGCGGCGGCGAAAACCAGGCGGTTCCCTGCGATCAGTACCTACGTGTTCGCGTCTGGCAACCTTAATTCGCCTACTTTCACCTTCAGCCAAGGGATCTTCGGCAAAATTAATGGTCTACCCAACCCGAGCGAGACCACAAGAATAAATCTGTCGCAGGGCGTAACCGGATTCGCGGATGCGCAAGTCGCGCAGCCGATCACGCAGCTGTACAAAATTCATCTTGTAATTAAGGAGAAACAGCTTTCGTCCGAAATGGCGAGCCAGCAGCTCAGGGGGAAGCGGCAATCGGTGGTCGCGGATGTGAAGCAGGCTTACTATGCGGTGCTACAGACCGAAAGCGCGCTGAAATCGGCTGACGCCACGGTGAAGCAATATGAAGAGACCGACCGGGTCGCGACCCAATACATTGAGCAGCAAGCGGTGCTGCAGTCCGAGAGTCTGGATGTTAAGGCCAAGCTGGCTCAGGCCCGTTTCCAGGTCGTCCAGTTGCACAACAATCTTCAAACTCAAAAAGAGCAGTTGAACTATCTGTTGGGCAGAGACATGGAAACGGATTTCACGACCGAGCAGGTGCCCGCGATTTCGCTCAAAGAAACCGATTTGCAGATTGCGCAGGAGACCGCGCTTGCGCAGCGGCCTGAGATCAAGGAAGCCGAGATCAACGTACAGCGGGCGGACGTGGATCGAAAGCTGGCTAAGTCCCAGTTCATTCCTGATATCGGCGTGGCCTTCCACTATTCCAGCCCGCTGAATACGGAAATCCTCCCCCAGAACATAGCCGCGGCCGGTGTGGAAATGTCATGGGAGCCTTTCGATTGGGGGCGTCGGAAGGATGAAGTGAACGCCAAAAAAGTCACCCTCGAGCAGACGCAATATCAATTAAAAGACGCCCGCTCCCAGGTAGTGCTCGACGTTAACAACCATTTCCGAAAACTGGATGAGAGCCGGCAGTTGCTTTCGGTGGCCGAAGCGGCTCAAGCAGCCGCCAACGAAAAGCTGCGTGAAGTGAACGACAAGTTCCGCCAAAGCAGTGTCTTACTGCGAGACGTACTGCAGCAACAGACGGCTGTCGCCACTGCGGACCACGACTACGAACAGGCCCTGCTAGCTTTCTGGACGGCGAAAGCAGAGTTCGAAAAAGCTTTGGGAGAAGAGTGACATCATGAAGCACAGATGGAAGGCCTCATGCCCGCTGCTGCTCGCATGCTTCGCCGCTCTTGGCCTTTCCGCTTGCCATCAGGGGGAGTCGCAGCCGAAGCCGTTGGTTCCGGTACGCACAGCCGAAGTAGGGACGATCGACGTCGGCAATGCGCTGAAGTATTCTGCCAGTATCGCTCCTTACACCCAGGTGGACCTGGCATTCAAGTCCAACGGCTACGTGGAAAGCGTTTTGCAGGTGCCGAGCGCGGGCGGTGGGCGTCGAAACGTGGATCAGGGCGACTGGGTGAAAAAGGGAACCGTGCTTGCCGTGGTCACCCGGCAAGACTATATCGATAAGCTTCAGCAAGCGAACGCGCAACTTTCGCGAGCCCAGGCCGAGTACGTCAAAGCCAAACTGAGTTTTGATCGCACCTCCGCGCTCTATTCCACTCAGAGCGCCACCAAGCCGGAACTCGATTCCGCCCAAGCTCAGCTGGACAGCACGACCGCCGCGGTTTCAGCGGGCAAAGCGCAGGTAAGTGAAGCGCAGGTAGCTCTGGACTACTGCTCTCTGGCAGCGCCCTTCGATGGATGGATCGTGAAACGCAGCGTGGACGTAGGCAGCCTTGTCGGCCCGATAACCAACGGGTTTTCAATTGCCGATACGCAAACCGTGAAAGCGGTTTTTGGTGTGCCCGACATTTACATTGCCCGCGTCAAAGTTGGACAGCGATTAGCCATCACGACGGACGCAGTCCCGGGGCAATTCGCGGGTACGGTTACGAACATTTCTCCCACTGCCGATCCGAAGAGCCGGGTATTTTCCGTCGAAGTCGCGACCCAGAACCAAAGCAACGTCTTGAAGTCGGGGATGATCGCAACCCTTTCGGTCAGCGGCCGGCAACTGGCGCAGTCCTTAACGGCGATTCCGATTGAATCGGTCGTGCGCGACCCTCAGCGCCAGGATGGATTTGCGGTCATGGTCGCCGAAGGCCAGGGAACCGCCGTGACCGCGCGGGTGCGGCCGGTGCAACTGGGAGACGCCTATGGAAACATGATCGCCGTGAACGGCGGCCTCAACCACGGCGAACGGGTCATCACCACGGGCGCAAGCATGGTCAAGAACGGGGATCAGGTGCAGGTCATTCCGTGAGTTCTAGTTTTTCAAAGCAGTCTTCTTGTTGCTATGACGCGTAGGTCCGAAGCCGACATCGTCGCGAATGTGCACAACACTGCCCGCTTCTTCACGGAGCACCGGCAGGTCTCATTCATCCTTTTGCTCGGAGTATTTGCCTGGGGCTGGTACGGCTACCACTACATGCCCAAGCGGAAGGATCCCAGTATCCCAATTCGAGTGGCAGTAGCCTCCACGCAGTGGCCGGGTGCGACGGCGCAAGAGGTCGAACAACAAGTCACGCGGCAGATCGAGCAGACGATGGCGCAAAACGCATTTGTGCGAGCGCCCTCGCCCTCAGACTTCGGCATCCGATCCATCAGCTTTCCCGGCCTGTCCATGGTCTACGTGCAGATGGACGATTCTGTGAAAGATACGAAGAAGCAGTTCAGCGACATCAATCTCAAGCTGAATGCGCTGAACAGCAAGCTTCCCCAGGGGGCGGGGCCCATCCAGTTCAACAGCGACTTCGGCGATACCTCGGCTCTGATGCTGACCGTCGCCAGCCCGCCCGCAAGTGACCTCGAGATTGCCCTGCGCGCCCGGGCAGTCCAGAAAGCTATCGAGCAGACGCGAAGCGATGAGCCGCGTAACGCTGCACAGCCGCGGGTCAGTATCGTCAATGCGTTTCCCCAGTCCGTCGCCCCGGAGTTGGTGCGTCAGTCTTTTGATGAAATCGTGAGCGCCGCCACTCAGACGCGCGTCATTACCGATCCGCACTTTTTCCATGGAACCGGTTTCGTGGGCGCGGATGTCAGCTCAAAATTCGATAATGTTCAACTGCGGGCCATCGCCGACCGTTTTCTTTCCGACAAGCTTCATCGCTCTGAAATTCATCCCGATGCTTGGCCTGCCGTGTTCATTCGCGATCCGCAAGGAACTGAAGCAGCGCTCATGGCGGCTGCCGGCGATAAATACTCTTACCGCGACCTCGACGATTTCACCGACTTGATCGCTCGCACCGTTCAGGGTGTTCCTCAAGTCGCGAAGGTCGATCGCAAGGGAGTTCTCCCCGAGCAGATTTACCTCGACTATTCGCAGGAACGCCTGGCGCAGTACGGAATGAAGCCCTCCAATCTGAAAGACATTCTCCAGGCACGCAACTCGACCATTCCCGGGGGTGTGTTGGAGGTTGGCCCAAAGAGCATTCAGATCGACCCTTCGGGCAAATTCGACAATGCTCAACAGATTGGAGATGTAGTCATCGGTGTTTCCACCTCCGCCGGAGATAGTCCGGTCTACCTGCGGGATGTCGTGGACATTTCTCGCGGCTATCAAAGTCCCGCACGCTATCTGAATTACTTGACCTGGAAGGATAAAAACGGTCATTGGCATCGCAGCCGCGCGGTCACGGTTGCGGTGCAAATGAAAGATGGACAGCAGATCGAGCAATTCGGCGAGAACGTCAACGAGAAACTCGCGGCGGTCCGGCAGTACCTGCCCGACGACTTGGTCATCGTAAGAACATCCGACCAGCCCTTGCAGGTGAAAGAAAACATCGACCTGTTTATGGATGCTTTATACGAGGCGATCGGTCTAGTTGTCATCGTGTCTCTCATCGGATTTTGGGAGTGGCGTTCCGCTCTGCTCATGGCGATTTCCATCCCCATCACGCTAGCGATGACTTTTGGGATGATGTCTCTCCTGGGCATCGATATCCAGCAGGTTTCCGTCGCCACTCTGATCATTGCCCTCGGCTTGCTGGTGGATGATCCGGTGGTTGCAGGGGATTCGATCAAGCGCATGCTCGCGGAGGGCCACCCCAATATCGTCGCGGCGTGGCTCGGACCCACCAAGCTGGCAACGGCAATACTCTATGCCACGGTGACCAATATCGTGGCCTACATACCGTTTCTTTTGCTCACAGGATCCACCGGAGAATTTCTCTACAGCTTGCCCATTGTGATGACCTGTTCGCTGGTCGCCTCCCGTCTAGCTTCCATGACCTTCGTTCCTTATCTCGGGTATTACTTGATGAGGCCGGAGAAAAAGAACGAACTGCCGATGGATCAGCGGCGGCAACAGGGTTTCACGGGTTACTATGCCCGGGCGTGCCGATTCTCGATGGAACACCGGTGGAAGTTCTTCATCGGGTCGCTGGCTTTTTTGGCGGTCGGCTTCTTCATTTTTGCCCAGCTGAACTCCGCATTTTTCCCCGAGGACGTCCAGTACTGGTCGTACGTCGACGTCTGGCTGCCCAACGACAGCAATCTGGGCGCCACCAATCAAACCGCGTTGAAGGCCGAGCAAATCATTCGCGAACAGGCTGACAAGTTTGGCCGCGAACACCCGGGAAAAGATGGCAATCCGGCACGGGTGCTTCGCTACATAACCAGTTTTGTCGGAGGTGGTGGTCCTCGATTCTGGTTTTCGGCTTCGCCGCAGGCTCAGCAACTTAACTACGCCCAAGTCCTCATTGAAGTCTCGGACAAAGAAGTCACTCCTGAATTCATCAAGCAATTACAGCCGGTCCTGAGTTCGCAAATACCCGGCGCCCGCCTGGATGCCCGTCAATTGCTGACCAATCCGATCGACTACCCCATCGAAATCCGACTCTCCAGCACGGCTGACGTAAATGCGACCTCAGAGCCGCAGGATAACCAGACTCTCGAATACCTTTCCGGCAAGTTGGAAGACATATTCCGCGCCATCCCGATTGCCGAACGCACCCGCAACGAGTGGGGAGATCCGAACGCCCAGATCGCACTCACCGTTGATCCAGACCGCGCCAACCTAGCTGGCGTTACCAATGGTGATGTGGCTCTGTCATCGACTTCCGGAATCAGCGGCATGACCGTGACCACACTTGAGGAAGGACAGAAACAGATTCCCGTGGTCGCCCGCCTGCGCATGAGTGAACGGGCGCAGCTCTCCGATGTCCAGAATCTTTACGTGTATGCCTCCCAGGACCAGTCCAAGATCCCGCTGGTACAGATTTCGCAGATAGAGCACGACCTGGTTATCGGGCGCGTTATTCGCATGGATCACTTCCGCACCATCTGCGTGCGAAGTTTTCCCGTGGCCGGACATCTGAGTTCCGAGGTCCTGAAAGAAGCGATGCCCAAGCTCCGCGAATTCGAAAAATCGCTTCCTCCGGGATTCCAAATGCAGATCGGGGGTGAGTTCTACAAAACCAAGAGTGGGTTCCAGAATCTGGCGGGGGTCATGCTCATCTCGATCGCCGCCATCTACCTTGCCCTGGTCTTCCAGTTCAACAATGGCATCAAGCCCCTGCTTGTGCTGGCTGCTGCTCCGTACGGCATGGTGGGAGCGTTCGCCGCCCTCTGGGTCATGCACGAGCCTTTCGGCTTCATGGCTTTTCTGGGTGTCGCCAGCCTGGTGGGCGTGATCGTCAGTCACTCCATTGTGCTCTTCGACTTCATCGAGGAGCGGCACATCGAGGGCGATGATTTTGAGAACGCGGTCATCGACGCCGGCATCCTGCGACTTCGCCCCGTGCTGATTACAGTTTTTGCCACGGTACTGGCGCTATTTCCGCTGGCCTTGCACGGAGGACCGCTCTGGAAGCCATTGTGTTACGCGCAGATTGGCGGTCTTCTGCTTGCGACGCTCATCACCAAGCTTCAGGTTCCGGTGATGTATGCGATCTTCGTCCTCGACCTTAAGGTCCTGAAGTGGGAAAGCAAAGTGGCAGCCGGCGCGGGCGATGTCGGAATGGAGCCGCACAGGAATCGGTGACGCTCACTGCACCGTCTTATGGTGGCCTTCCGCTGCTCGGCAGGCCTGGACATCGCTGGCACTGACAGGGACGGTAATAGGTTTTCCGTCGCGCGTGGCGTTGCCCTTGCCCTTTACCACCGGATCAAAGCAATCTTTCCAGAGACCGTTATCTTCTTTCCATTCCCCCTGGATGAATCCCAGTTTCTTGCATTCGCCGACGATTCTCTGGCAAGCCGGATTATGCTCGACTGCGGAGTGATTCTGGGCGCTCTTCGAGGGTTGAGTCTGCGGGCTGGTGGCGCCGGTTGTTGGGGTGTGCGGCATCGTTTGTGCCGCAACGTCTACTCCGATCACAGCCGATACGAAAAACGAGGCTGATAGCAAAATCCAAGTAGTTTTCGAGCTAATCATGGTCCTTCCTCCGCTCAAAAATGAAAGATCATCGATCTGTTCAATATACCTTAAGGTGTCAAGGTTGCTCACGTCCCGGTAGGACCACGACAGAATCCTTTTTCTTCCGGTCGCCCCTAGCAGCCCGGGGTGCAAGTAGCGGATTTCCTGCGAGTCGGGCGACGTAGTCGGCTACGCGATCTCACGAAGCACTTGGCAACGGACGCGGAGATTCGGCTTCTGCAAAACCGCGCCTTATTTATCCGACACGGGAAGAGTAAGTACAGGGTCAAAACAAGGCTGCCGAAGCGGTTCTTCCACTCCCGCGGCGTGCCCGCGCCCAGCAGTTGGCGCAGGATCAGGCTTAGATTGAACGCGCCCACGTGGATCAGTTGCCGCTTCCAAATGTTTTCCTGTCCGCGCAGATGGCAGCGCCGCATCGCGCCCGTCTCGTAGCAGTGCGCGAAGCTGCGCTCCACTAACTCGCCGCGCCGCCGCAGTAAACTCTTGCCATACTCACCCCGCACCCGCCGCCGGTTGGCATACACCGCTTGCTGCTCGGCCTGTTTGCCCGCCCAGTTCCGCCGTCCCTTCTGTTTCTTCTCTGGGATGTAACTGCGCACGCCATACGCCTTCATCCGCCTCACCACCGCGCCGCTGTGATAACCCTTGTCGGTCACTGTCTCTTCGATGCCGGCCACGTTCACCTTCGGCGCTTCGTGGGGCCGCAACTCCGCCTCGCGCCCGACCTGCTCCGCCACCGCCATCCCGGCTTCGCACAGCGTCTCATCCAGCGTGGCCGGGTCGCCCTGATCGGCGCCTTGCAGCGTGACCGCCAACACCGCGCCCGTGTCCAGATCGACGGCGTGCTCGGCTTTGTGCGCCAGATGCGTGCGCCCATCCTTCATCTTCGCGATCCGCGCATCGCCATCCGCTGGGCTCTTCCACTCCTTATTCGACGTCCGCTTCTTGCGCTTGCGATCCAACCGCGCCAAGTCTTCCCGCGTCGGGGTCGCGATGCCCGAGGCCTTCGCCAGCCCCCGCAGAAACTCCTCGTAACTCTCGCCCGTGTCCCGCCGCACGATCGAGCGCATCGCCGCGTTCGCCTCCAGCGTCGTCGCATCAATCGCGATCCGCTGGCCTTTCAGTAACCCACGATCGGCCAGCACGCCCAACACCCAGCCGAATACTTCGCGATGCGTGTCCAGATCAATCAGCCGCCGCGTGCGCGAAATCGTCGAGTGATCCGGCGTGTACTCGTCCAGCGCGATGCCCACAAAACGCCGCAGGGCCAGCGAGTCCGCCAACCGCCAGGCAATCCCGCGCTCCGCTCCGATGCCCTCGAAATACCCGATCAGCAGCGCCCGAAAGTAAATCCCCGGCGTCAGCGACGGACGCCCGTTCTTCTCGGCATAAAACTTCGCGCACCGGCCCTCGACAAACTCGTCGAAGCCCTCGGCCTCCAGCAACTCATTCAAACGCTGATAGAACGGATGCCCCGGAGCTGATGCCAACTCCGTGTGCGCGATCCACAAATCTTCTTGCTTCTCCCGCTGCTTGCGCGTCCCCATCGCCATGCGCCGATTCTACAAACCAAGCCTGTGGATACCTCAACACTTTCTGGTCACGAATCCGAACTTGCACCACGGGCTGCTAGGGCCCATTGATTACAGGTTGCGTGGTATAAACGGCAAGGTCTACCATTTCCCTTTCCTTGGTCCACGATGGAATGAACGCCACCCAGCCAACACAGATGGACCTCGAAAGTTCCCGATCTCGGGAAGTCTCGCCAGAGATGCTTCGGCACATCGTCGCCTTCAGTACTGCTTCTGATTTGCAATCCCGGCAGACAACCTTGATTGAGCTGATCCAGTCGATCCAGCAAAAAGACCGACGGAATGCAAATCATGCTGAACTCGCGAGCCTGGTGAAGTATCTGGAAACCAACGAACCGGCGAGGCGCGGCACGCAGTTGGCGTTCACGCAGATGCTGAAAGAACTCCGATCCATTGTGCTGCTCGGCGAAACCGGAATTCCATCCGATCACGCTCTGCCAACCGAATTCATTGCTCGGCTGGTGGCGAAGTTTCTGCCGACTGCGCGCACAGAATCCGATGCGACTCGGCTTCTCATCAGCCTGTATTCGTCGAAAGAGCAGGTCCGGCAATTCGCGGACATCCCGCAGGATTTGTTTTCACGCCTGGTCGCAATCTTCTCCGTACCTGATCCAAACTTGCCCTGGAACCAACAGCAATCGGATCTGCGCGAGGCTCTGCGGCTCCTGGCAATTCGCACCTGTTGGCTGGGCCTGAAGCCGGAAATGCGCGAACGCAGTCAGGCCGCCGGCGTATCGGATTCGCCGTTTTACGAACTGCTGAACCGTACCGAGGCGCTTCTCGACCCAGGCTCCCCAGATACGCGGGCGAATGTTTTGTTATGGGAGAGCGTGGTGTCTAGGTGCCGTCAGGCAGTGGTGGCGGTTAATCAATACTTGGAGTCCGCAGGCGTCAGCGTCGAGCTGGTGTTCGACTTGAAGAAGATTGGTGCCTGCCTTGCCCGCATGGAGGCGCTGGTCGCGGTGCTTTGTCCGGCGACGACCGCGGACGGAACGCGAGCTATACGACATCTCTTTGAACTGCTAATGGCTGGCTGGAAGTCCGACCGCAGCCTCGTCGTACTGCTCCGTGAAAACCTGAGCCTGATCGCCCGGAAAACCGTAGATCACACCGGCCGAAGCGGCGAACATTACATCGCCAACGACCGTTCCGAATACTGGCATATGTGGCGAGCCGCAATCGGCGGCGGCTTGTTGACGGTTTTTACTGCCGCGATCAAAATGCGCATCGTCGAAAGTCAGATGCCGCCCTTTCTCGAAGGTTTCGCCAGCGGTACCAATTATGCCGTAAGCTTTGTGCTATTGCAGATCTTTGGCCTGGTCCTCGCCACCAAGCAGCCCGCTGCGACCGCTGCTACTTTTGCCGGTATCGTGCGAGAGAATCGTGGGCTCGAGCGATCCAGCAAGATCGCCGATCTGGTTTCGCGCATCACCAGCACGCAGTTGGCTGCCGCCGTCGGAAATGCTTGGCTGTGAGCGCAGGAGCGGTGCTGTTCGAGAAGCTTTGGGTTGTGATATTCGCCCACTCCTATCTTCCCGCCGAGAGCGCGACCTACGTCTACACGACGCTTCATCCCTTCGCATCCTTTACCGGCCTTTACGCGATCATCACCGGAATCATCCTTTGGTTGGCCGCTCTCGGCGGAGGATGGTGCGAGAATTTCGCCAACTACTACCGCATCACGGACGCAGTCGCGCAACACCCGCTCGCTTCGCGCATTCACCCAAACTGGATGCGATGGCTGGCTGGAATTCTTGATCGCAACCTCGGAGGCTGGTCGACCAGCGTCATCCTCGGTTACCTGCTTGGCTTTACTCCGGTACTGGGCCACTTCTTCGGCCTGCCTCTGGATGTCCGCCACGTAACCCTTTCTTCCGGGACGCTCGCCTTGGCGGCCGCTCGATTCGGCACCGAAAGCCTTGGCCGAGCGTGGTTCTATTCCGCCGTGGAAGGAATCGCGGTGGTCTTTGTTCTTAACCTGGGAGTCAGTTTCAGCATTGCCGGCATGGTAGCTTTGCGCGCATACGATGTCACCCTGAAAGATCAGTTCGCGATTCTGCGGTTCCTCTGCAGGGAAGCAATCAAGTCGCCGCTAAAGTTTGTCGTGCCGCCGGCGGCTGAGCCTGCCAAGCCAAAGCCGACTGAGGTACCGCCAAGCGAAGGGAAGCGGCCGGATATTGGCAGCGCCAGCCTGTGATCCAGTTCGGACCCCATGCCGAAACGCACATATATCAGGCAAGCTCATGAACAGACGCCATTTCCTATCGAGCGCGATGGGTGCTGTGGTCGCAGGCTCGCTCGCTGCCACGCCGTCCTCATTTGCAAACCACGCGCCGAGCGACGGCACGAAGAGCATCCCGGAATCGCATGTGGTTCATCATGGCGGGCTCGAACTAGACCGTCACCGCTTTGGCGTAAATTACACACCCTCGAAAAATTGGTGGTTCTGCTGGAATGATTGGGATGCCGATTCGATCAAGCAAGACTTGGATAGCATAACGTCCCTGGGAGCGGACCATCTGCGCATTTTATTGATCTGGCCTGACTTTCAGCCAAATCCGAAATGGGTTAGCCCGCTTCATCTCGAACGGTTGGATCGGCTGCTTGGGCTCATGGAAGAGCGAAACTTGGACGCGGTAGTGACAGTGTTCACCGGCCAGCTCAGCGGCTGGTATTTCTTGCCGCCCTTCAACAAGCCTGGATCCGCTTTCTATGCCGACGACGCAATCTGGAAGGCGCAAGAGATCTTTGTCCGAAAGTTATCACGTGTCGTAGGTCAACGAAACAATCTCATCGGCTTCGACCTTGGAAATGAGATCAACACCTGCTGGAGCACAGCACCTGCCGTTGGCGACGCCTGGATGACAAAGATGTTTTCGCTCATGGACGTCGTCTGCCCCGGCCGTGTTCACGTCAACGGAATAGACGAATTACCCTGGTTCGAGTCCAATACGTTTTCTCCGCAATCCTTGGCCTCCCGGCCCATGCCCGTCATGCACTGCTATCCCTACTTGGGTTGGGGCGCTGAAGTACGGCGGCGCGATGGATCCTCCCAGCACCAAGCTGCTCGCTGCCATGGCAACTCTGATCCGGTCGTATGCCGGCGATCGTCGAAAGCCAGTCTGGGCGGGGGAATTCAACACTTGCATCGAAACTCTTGCAGAAAAGCAACAGGCGGAATGGCTGGAGAAAGCGATAATGGCGGCCATTGCGTCAGGCGTGAGCTGGTTCAGCTACTGGGACAGTCACGACGTGGACCGGAGATTCGAATTCAATCCTCTGGAATACAGCCTGGGCTTGCTCACTAACGATGGCAGAGTCAAGGAGCAGGGCAAGGTATTTAAGCAGCTCGCGGACGCGTATCGCAGGAAGCCGGTGTCGTTCCCCAATCAGCCTCTCCCGCCACCGCCTGTTAATCGCAATCAAGAAGTTTCCTGGCAATGGATGCTAGATTGGATGGGTTGGAAGCCGACCAACTCACGAAGCAGCGGCTCTCGGTAACCTTTGTCAATTGGAACCGGCGTCTACTCAATCGCCCAGCCAGGCTCCCAGCCCCCGCAGCGGATCGACGTAATCACAGATAATTTTGGTCGCGGCCACCAGCGGAACCGCCAGGATTAATCCCATGGCTCCCCAAATCCACGCCCAGAACAGCAGCGCCAGAGTGATGGCTAGCGGATTGAGCCGCAGCCGTTTCCCCATCACCTTGGGAAAGATGACATTGACCGTCAGCACATGCATTCCAACGACCGTGAGCACAACCGCCAGAACCCCGGTCTTGTCAAGAATCCCAATTCCCCCGGCCAGAGGCGGCAAAAGAGCCAGGAAAACACCTAACGATGGAATCAAACTCGCGAAGGCGCTGATCGCTCCCAGAAAATAGAAATACGGAATACCCAATTTCCAGAACACCAGGCTGCTGATGGCCGTATTCGTTACGCACACAGCCACATTACCGAGGATGAAACTGCGGATCATCTCCGAGATTCTTTCCACGGTGCGGTGCGCCACCAATCGATGCTCCTTCGGAAACATACGCACCGTGGTGGAATGCGCATGGTCCTTCCAGGTCAACATGAAGTACACGAGAAACGGCACAAAGCTGATGGCCAGCAATATGTCGCCCACCGTTCCGCTGCTCGCCAAAATGACGCGCGTTAAACCCTGTGGCTCTCGTACCTCGACCGGAACCGCCCTCTCCTGCCTGGGCGAGGAAATCACCGAACGCGTGCTGTCTTCAATCTTGCTGGTTTCAGCTCGAAACGTGGCAAACTCGGAACGAATCTTGCCCGAATATTTTGGCAATTCGGTAGCAAAATCAACCGCCCGGCTGTAGAAGAAATGCGTCAAACCGATGGCTAACGATGCCATCAGCAGCACCGCAACCAGGGCACCCACGGAACGTGGGATGCGCATGCGCGAGAAGGTGTTCACCAACGGCTCGAGCACAAAAGCCAACAGCGCTGCAGTAAGAGCGGTGATCAGAACCAGTTTCAACACATAAATCAGACCAACTACTGCTACGACCGCCACCACAATTTGTGCGACGGAACCGGCTTTGATCGACGCTTGCAGAATTTCTGCGTCTTCCGCCTCCGGCGGCGCTGCGTCGACTCTAAGTCCGTTGTTCTTGGTTTGATTTCGGACCTTCCACTCCCCGAATGCGGATGTCGTTGCTGGCCTGGATTCAAGGGACATAAGGCAGGCTATAAGACGGCACGGCTGCCCTGACCGTTGCCCCCGCGCGACAGGGTTCACCTTTTATTCAGGATTTTGCGGCGAGCCCTGGAAGCCAGCTTTTTCATTTCATCACGGATCTCACGGCGTTTCTTACTCCGTTCCCTGAAATCCTCAACCGCCGCTCCGCTCTTCGCATCATCTCGATCATGCTCGTCCAGTTCGTCCAGCACCGAAATCTGCTGCAAGAGTTCCAGCATCCTGTCCGACGACGCACTCATCGGCCTCCTCCGCTTCCACGAGACGGACCCTTATTCCAAAGCGCGGCCAGCGCCTGCGCCGCCGCAGCGACTGCGTCTTGCTGGCTCCTCTTTCCTCGCTCGACGATCGGACGCTGTCGCTTTGAAGATTTCCTCGCTCCCAGCCGGTTCAATGCGGTCTCATACTTCAGCAAATTCGAATCCACGAAAGACGTAGCCGCCATCTATTCCTCCAGACCTGCATAAACTTACATCCGCAATTCGGCGTTGCAAATAGGGCAAACCCCGAGAGTCGAGGCGGAATGATTGTAGGCATCAGTTGTCCCCTACTACCCCTTATCGGCGTCAGGTGATCGAATCGAATACGCCGAAATCATCGCAAACGCCTTTTGCGTGGCAAGGAGATAGTTGACCAAAGAGCGTCGCATTTGCGCTATGATTTCTGCATGGCGGAGAACTCCTCGGCTTTCGACGTGACTTGCCCGTGCTGCAGCGCGGTGCTGAAGGTCGATCCAACGGCCAAAGGGGTGATCGCCCATACCCCCGCCGTCAAGCCCAAGATGTTCAACGACTTTGAGGCAGCGGCCAAGGCCATGAAAGAGCAGGACAGCCGCCGCGAATCTATCTTTCGCCAATCCGTAGAAGCGCAGAAGCACGCCGGAGATCTCCTGGAGAAGAAGTTCCAGGAAGCGGTCAAGAAGGCCAAAGAATCGCCAGACACCGGCAAACCTATTCGGGACTTCGATCTCGATTAACCTTATGAGGCTTGGTTGGTGAAGAAAACTTCCACCCATTGTGGGGAGTTCGTACGAATTGTCACAGGCTGCCATTTGTATTCAGCCACTGCCCCGCAATCGAGCGTAAGATAACACCGCATGCCCGACCTCCCTCTACTTCTCGGTCATCGTGGGGCGCGTGCGTCCAAATCCGTTCCTGAAAATACTCCGGCCTCTTTCGATCTTGCTCTTGAACACGGCTGCGACGGTTTTGAATTCGATGTCCGGTTAACCGGTTGCGGGCGTTCTGTTGTGTGCCATGACCCCAAGGTCGACGGTATCGCCGTGGCGCAGGCCACCGCAGGTCAGCTACTTCAGCTCCCTCTCCTCGACGGCGTGTTGCAGCACTACAATCAGCGCGCATTTCTCGACATTGAACTAAAAGTTCTCGGCCTGGAATCGAAGCTGCTCACTCTTGTGCGCGAATTCAGGGTGGAACGGGATTATGTAGTTTCTTCTTTCCTTCCCGAAGTGATCATGGAATTGAAAGCGCGCAGCGCGAAGATTCAGTGTGGGATTATTTACGACAAACGGGAGAATCTTGCAGGTTGGCGCGAAATTAATGTCGAGTACCTAATTCCTCATCACTCGCTCGTTACGCGCAAGTTAGTTGAGGCAGTGCACGACGTGGGAAGAAAGTTGCTCACGTGGACGGTGAACGATCCGAAAACGATGCTGCGGTTAGCCGAATGGAAAGTCGACGGCCTTATCTCCGACGATACTCAGCTGTTGGTGAGCACGTTCCGATGAACCAAGCGAAATGTACCGCGTATCAGTGACCATCTGCTCCCAGAAAGGTACCAGTCGGAAACGCTTTTCGCAGAAACCCGGATCTTTCCCTTTCGAACTTTTCCAGTTCCCGCGCCGCTTCTTCCTCGTTCCATCCCAGGACCAGGGCGATACGCGTCGCAGCTTCGCGGCTGCACGATGACGACCAGCACGCCCCCAGTGCAACAGGGACGCGGCGCAACAGTACATCCGCCAGCGTCACGGCGCATTCATGGTCAAATGCTTCGACCGCTTCCGCGACGATATGATTGGTATGCGAACAAAGTGGAGCACGCATTTCTACACTGCCGTATGCTCTACGAGCGACGATAAGGGCACGCTTTCCGTACCATTCGACAATGCCGCGCGCTGCTTCGCCGCTGATGGCGCCCGCCTTCGCCACCTCGACAACCCACTTTTCCAGGGTCTGATCGATGTCGTCCTCAAAAGCAACAGCGAGCGTAGACGGCGCGATTTTCGCTCCGATCGTCGCCGCACACTCGCGGGCCAGACTGCCCGCCGTGGTGAGCTTTCCTCCAATCACCGAGATCATCTGCGCAGCGCCTTCCGCAGCATGGTCATGGAGATAGTGCTTCCGGCTCACTGCCGACGGTTTTTTCTCCGGCGAGTAAGGCAACGGCCGCACCCCGGCAAACGAGTAGCGGATGTTTTCCGGCGATATTGTTACTCGCGGAAACAATTGGAGAAAAGATCGCAGCAAATACTCGATTTCATCCGCCGACGGTTGCGCCTGGCCGGGATCGCTACCGTCCGGAACCTCAGTCGTCCCTACCAGCACTTGTTCGTTCCATGGGATCACAAAGATAGGCCGCCCATCGACCGCCTCGGTATATACCGCAGCATCCGGCGCCCCCGCGAACTTCGCCAGCACGATATGCGATCCACGCACCCCACCAACCATCGGGTCCTTTGTTCGAATCCTGGAATTCTCGCAGATCCGGTCGGCCCAAGGGCCAGTCGCGTTGATGATCCAGTTGGCTTCGACGCGTTCTTCTATGCCGCGAGCCTGATCTCTCAGCAAAACACCTTTGGCTCGTCCGTTGCGAGTCTCCACTGCGAGAACCTGGGTCTTATTTCGGGCCACGGCGCCGGCTGCAATTGCCTCGACGAGCCATTCCGCAACGAGTCGCTCCGGGAATTCGCACTGGGCGTCTTCAAAACTGAAGATGGAAAAGCGCTTGCCTTCGTCGAGCAGACGCTCGAGTCTGTCCGACTCCGTGCGGCCCCCATCAGCGCCACGCCGCATGTTTCCCATTTTCCGATAGAGCCATAGCCCGGCACGCACGGCGAGTGCGCTGCGTCGGCTTTGGTCATCTAGGGCGAGCAGGAATTGCAGGGGATGGACTAGATGGGGATACTCCTGAAGCAACCACTTCCGTTCCCGCAACGACTCGCGTATCTGTCCGATGTCGCCGTGCTCAAGGTAACGCAAGCCTCCGTGAATGATGCGAGTCGAACGGCTGGTCGTGCCCGCAGCGAAATCGTGCTGCTCAACCAGAAGCGTGCGCCGTCCCGCCCGCGCGCACTCACGAGCGATGGCGACTCCGTTGATTCCACCGCCGATCACAATCACATGGAAGCGCTCATTCTGCAACGACGGCCGTGCGATCATGTGAGCGATTGGTTGCATACCGACAGCTTAATGTACATCGCCTGAAGTCGTTCGGAGCTAGGCGATCCGATAAAGTGGCCATTGCCCCGGCCCACGTGCCTCATTTACAGTGATTGTCCCATGCCAACTACCGGGGAACGTTTCGAACGTGCGGTTTCGATCATGGCTCGGCTGCGTGGGCCCGGAGGATGCCCGTGGGATCGCGAGCAAACTTTCGACTCCATCAAGCCTTACACGCTCGAAGAAACTTACGAGGTACTTGAAGCCATCGACAATCGCGACTGGGATGAATTGACCGGCGAACTGGGTGATCTGCTGCTCCAGGTTCTGTTCTATGCGCAGATGGCGAAAGATCAGGGTACGTTCTCGATTGACGAAGTTCTGGATCGGCTTTCCAACAAGCTGATCGATCGCCATCCGCATGTTTTCGGCGACGTGAAGGCGGACACTTCCTCGGAGGTGCTGCGCAACTGGGAGGCGCTTAAGGCTGAAGAAAAGAAAAAACGCCTGGAGGCAGGTGGCGGGAAGTCCGCGAAGAGCGATGGCCCGCAGGAGTCTGTGCTGGCTGGAGTTTCTGCCGCAATGCCGGCTTTGCTCGAAGCGCACAAGCTCAGTGCGCGAGCCGCCCGGGTGGGCTTCGACTGGCCGAACATCCGGGGAATCTTCGAGAAACTCCGCGAGGAAACGGAAGAGCTGCAAGCGGAGCTCAAAGAATTCCCCGCGCCCGGACCTCAACCGCCAGGGCAAGGTATAGCCGGGGCAGGCCGGCAACCGGTAAGCCAAGACCTCCACGAGAGGCTGGAAGACGAAGTCGGCGATCTTTTTTTTGTGCTGGTTAACATTGCACGTTATCTTTCGCTCGACCCCGAATCCGCGCTAAAGAAAACCAACCGCAAGTTCAAGCGCCGTTTTCAATGGATGGAAGATCAGTTGCGGACCTCGGGGCGCTTTCTCCGGGAAGCCTCCATGGAAGATATGGAGAGTTTGTGGCAACAGGCCAAGCACCAGGAGCAGAAGAACGTCCGGTGAACGCGGATTCCATCGTCATTCGCAAATGCCACCAGCTTGACGAAATGCGAGCCTGCGTCGCCCTTCAAAAGGACGTCTGGAACTTCTCCGATGCCGAACTGGTCCCCCTGCGAATGTTCGTGGTGGCCGATAAAGTCGGAGGACAGGTGATCGGAGCTTTTGCAGGCAACGAAATGGTGGGATTTGCCCTCTCAGTACCGGGCGCCCGCGGCAGGCATTCCTACCTGCACTCCCACATGCTGGCTGTGAGCAAAAAGCATCAGAATGCCGGCCTGGGCCGCCGCATCAAGTTGTTCCAGCGCGATGACGCGCTGACCCGTGGTTTCGAGCTGATCGAGTGGACCTTCGATCCGCTGGAGATCAAGAACGCATATCTCAATATCGAAAGGCTCGGCGCTATCGCGCGCCGCTACACCGTAAACCAGTACGGAATTACCTCTTCACCGTTGCAGGGTGGCTTGCCGTCGGACCGATTGGTGGCCGAGTGGTGGTTGAGGTCAAAGCGGGTGGAAAGTTTGCTGCAAACGGGAAAGAAGCCACACATCGAAGCTCGAGCCACGATTTCGGTTCCAGCTCAGATTTACGATTGGAAGGCCATGCCTGCAACTCGGAGTCAGGCGAAACAGGTGCAGGATACCAATCGAGAGCAATTCGTAAAAGCGTTCGCCACTGGATTGGCGGTGCTGGGCTACGAACGCGACCAGCAGGGAAGCGGCAAGTTTCTCCTGGGCCGCTGGGGGGAGAAGTGGATGTATCCCGCAGAGTGAGCCCCGAGAGATTATTGTCGGTGTCTCCGCGGTGAACCGTTTTCAACGATATGAAAATTGAAGCCATTACCCTCCGCGAAATTCAGATGCCGCTTGTCCACTTTTTTGAGACGAGCTTCAAGCGCACTTTTAGCCGCCGGATCCTTCTGCTGACCGTCCACTGCGACGGCATCGATAGCTGGGGAGAGTGCGTGGCCGGCGAAGATCCGTTCTACAGTAGCGAGTGGACGGAGAGTGCATGGCCCACCATCAAGCATTACCTTGCCCCAGCCGTGTTGGGCCGCAAGCTGTCATCCGCGGGCGAATGTGTGCCTTTGATGGCAAGAGTCCGCGGCCATGACATGGCCAAGGCGGCGATCGAGAACGCGCTGTGGGAAGCTGAGGCTTGCGAGAAACAAATCCCTCTATGGAAACTGCTCGGCGGCACTCTGCCGGAGGTTTCGTGCGGTGTGTCCATCGGCATCCAGGATTCGGTCGAGCAGCTGCTCGAAAAGATTCAAACCGAACTGGCCGCGGGATATCGTCGCATTAAGGTGAAAGTAAAGCCGGGCTGGGACATCAATGTGCTCGAACGCATCCGCTCGCGCTGGCCCGAGATCGTGCTCAGCTGCGACGCCAACTCCGCCTACACTCTGGATGAACTCGAACACCTGCGCAAGTTCGACCAGTTTAATCTGCTGATGATCGAGCAACCGTTGTGGCACGACGACATTTATTATCACTCGCGCTTGCAGCAAGAACTCCGCACCGCGATTTGCCTGGACGAATCCATCCGGCACGCACGTGACGCGGCCAAGGCATTGGACTTAAGCGCTTGCCGCATTATTAATATCAAGGTCGGCCGTGTGGGCGGTTTCACTGAGGCCAAGAAGGTTCACGACGTCTGCGCATCACGCGACGTTCCCGTCTGGTGCGGGGGGATGCTTGAGTCAGGAGTGGGGCGCTCCCACAACATCGCTCTTTCCACGCTGCACAACTTTCGACTCCCGGGAGATGTTTCCGCCTCCAAACGCTACTGGAAAGAGGACATCATCGAACCTGAAGTCGAGGTTACTGCTCAAGGCACAATTCTGATCCGTGACGAGCCCGGAACTGGTTATCGGGTGCGTGAAGACTTAGTCGAGAAGCTTACCGTTCGCAAAGAGACGATCCGCGCTGGAAAATAGATGAAACTGGTTTTGCGTAGAAAATCAGACTCCCGAGCCACTCTTCATCGACTGGTACCAGGCCAGGAACTGGCGGAAGGCAGCGCCCCGATGGCTGTACTGAGCCTTTTCCTCGGGAGTCAGTTCAGCGAAGGCCTTCTGAATCTGCAAAAAGTAGAACAGAGGATCGTAGCCGAATCCGTTCGTTCCGCGAGCATGATTCAAGACCGTGCCTTCGGCTTCCCCGCGAAACATTTGCAATGTTTGGCCGTCGCGTGCGGCGGCAATCACGCATACGAACCGTGCGCTGCGCTTGTCGGGAGGAACACCCTTTAGTTCACGCAGGAGGCGTGCGTTGTTGGCCTCGTCGTCGGTGTTGTTATCCATCAGATGAGGAGCGTCGGCTGCGTAGCGCGCGGAATGAACGCCGGGTGCGCCCTTGAGTGCATCGACCTCCAGACCAGAATCATCAGCCAAAACAATTTCACCCGGAACCGCGCGGCTATAGGTCTCCGCTTTTTTTTGGGTGTTTTCCGCGAAAGTCAGGCCGTCTTCAACCACCACAGGCAAGGACGCAAAGTTTGGAATGGGCGCGATCTCGATGCTAAGGGATACCGCCGCTCCGGCAAAGTCGCGCAGCTTGCCAGGGTTGGATGTCGCGATAAGGATGCGATCCGTCATGTCAATTTCGCGAAATGTTTGCGCCTAACCCAGACAAGACCCGTCAGTAATAGCACGGTCGCACCTGAAATGATTGCTCCGAGAGTTCGATCCCAAGTACGCGTGAAAGCGATTTCTACTCGATTTTCTCCCGCTTGGATGGGGATCAACATTTGTCCAGTAATGTCTCGCGTGGAAGTGGCGACCTCGTAGCCATTCACTGCGACGCCCCAAGCAGGATAGTTGAACAGTCGCAGAACGAGATGCCCAGATTGGACGACCTCGATTGTGAATTGCTTCGATTCCGCGCTCCAGCGTTGAATCTGGAGGCGTTCAAGTTGATCGTGTGAGCCATCATCGAACGCAACTAGTGAAGCGTCCTGTTTAACTTCATATGGATCGGCGCCGGCGGGCACGTACTCATCGGTTCCCTCATATCCGCTTCCGCTCTGCTGGCTGTTAAGCATCTGGCCGAAATCCTCCGTCTTTTCCCACCATGGCGCTTGCACACGATGCCAAACGAAACCGAGCACCACCAACATAGCGACACAGATGAGCGCGCGAACTACCCAACGCCGCGACGCCATGGTGACGAGCAACACGAAGGCCACGTTCAGGCACAGCAGCCAACGCCAGGGGAGTTGGAGGTAGCGCAACTCAGGCAAATGCTGCCACAGAAACATCGTAAACGAAAAGTTAAGCAGCGTAGCGGCTATGGCCCAACCCAGGAGCGTCCACCAGATCAGTGCCTGCGGTCGCTTCCATCGACGGGAAAAGAACGCAGCAAGCCCGAGCAGAATCATTTCCGCAGATGCCACAAGTGAAACCAGCGAGTTGAAACGGTTGTGATCGACGTCATCGATATGCACGAAGAGGAAATTATCCTGGGGGCGAACTCCCGGTGACAGCACTTCGGCGATGTTCACCCACCTCTGTTCGTACGCAGCTGGAAGCAGGAAGAACGCTGCCAGCGCGGCGCCGAGCAGAACGGCCAGAGCGCCAGAGAATAGAGCGCGCGGCGAGCATTCGAGAATCGCCAGGATTACGATCAACAGTACCAAGGAATAGTTCACCATCACAGCGGCCGGAATGTTCGTCAGCCACGCGGCGGCGACGATCAATCCTAAAGCGACGACCGCTCTTGTTCGCTCTTCTTCCAAGCGCAGCACGTAGAGCAAGAGCAGAGGCAGCAACGCACCCGCCAGCAGTTCCGCGAACGCGCTCCGCCAGTACACAATCACGATGTAGTAAGGATTTGCGGCGTACAACGCGGCGGCGAAGATGGCGTCGCGGTAACCCAACCACCGCCGGGCCAGCAGAAACATGGAGCAGCCCGAGAGCGTTAACGCCAGCCAGACATAAGCGGCGGGAACCGCCTTCCACGGCAAGAGCGCCCCTAATGCCGCTCCCAGCATCCATGAAGCGGGGGGATAGAAGATGAATCGGGCCTCGCCGTATCCGTACTGCGCGAGAGCGGCCCATCGCGGATAAACAATCCCTTGTCTCCATTGGCCGAGAACTTCCATCCAGGAGTTCACGTGGAACTCGAAGTCGTGTCCGGAGGGGTTGCCCAGAAAGAAGAAGGGAAGGATCACCAGAAACGCAGTCGCCATCACGATCAGTAGAGGCAACGGAAATATGGATTCGCCGGAGAACTTAGATTCCGGATGCGCGGTGAAGCTTGGTTTCACGGAAGACGAGTTCTGCAGGGAAATTGCCTCCGCAAAGCTGGGTGTGGTTCCCCTTGATTGTTGCTTAAGCCACAGAAATGGGCAATCGGGATTGACAGCCTGTGGAAAATCCGCGCAGGATTTCACGGGAAATTAATTCTGCTGACACCTTGTCGAAACTATGGGCCGCTAGACTTCCGGCATTCGAGGTGGAATAAACCCGGCGCTAAGGGGTCCGCACGAGAGACGGCGTGCGGGCCTCTTGGTGTTTTGGGGCGAGACCGCGGCTCAAGGAGTACGATCCGTTTCGGGAAGTTACTACTTGGTTATGGGGTACCCCCTCCCCCCCCGCCGGTCTTTTAAAATCATGGGTTTGCGGCGAGACTACCTCCAAAATCTTTGAGGAATAAGGACTTACACGTAAAATATTCCGGAATAAGGAGTTAGCCGTGATTTTGAGTGGCGTGGCCTTCTCAGCATGAGTCGGGGCTGAATTGTCAAAGAGCTAATAAACACTGATTTACAATATCCTATCCGACAGCATAAGTAAATAAAAATAGATGAGTTGGCAGAGAGCGGCTGGCTAGGGCGGGCGCCGGGGAATTAGCGGTGCAAACAGAATGCATAGATCCTTCGCTTTGCTCAGGATGACTGCGTGGGCGCAATTTGCAAGCTTCGGGCGGACGTTCAGGCGGAGGTGACTTCTTCCGAGTTGCGTTGCTGGCGGAGTTTCTGGAGAAATTCTTCCTGGTTGAGTGAGTCGCCGCTGCGCAGCAGTTCGAGGAGCGGGTCTTCGAGTTCGGGCGCGGGCAGCGGGTCAGGCGCGTTGTAAGTATCGCCGGCAGCGAGGATGCGCGGCGTAATCAGCAGTTGGGGAAGCATGCCGGGACGGCTGGTCAGGAATCCGATGAAGCGGGCCACCTGGGCACGCTCGTCGGTGGTGCGCGCGGCGAACTCGATTCCCATGCCAAATCCGGGGTGCATCACGCGCACCGTGCCTTCCGCCTGGACTTCCACATCCTCGGCATTCAGACACAGAGTAATTCCAGAGCGCTCGGGGAAGGGCGATTCGGTTTCGACGTAACATCCACCCAGACTGAGGTCGGTCAAGGTGCACTGCGATACGGGTTCGGGATCGGGCGGTGGAATTTCTGGAGCGTTCGCCGATACCCAGGCTTTAAGTGTAGCGCGAAGACTTTCGGAAAGATCGATGAAGCGCACTCCGGCTTGTCCGTTGGGACTGGCCCAGGCAAGTTCGCCGCTGGCCTGAATTTCGGTGTTGCTGTCAGGAAGATTGAATTGCGCGCTAATGGTAGAGCCAGGGCATAGCGGCTGGGCGGCCAGCACGTCCATGCCATCTTCGCTGAGGTCGAGCAGGATGCCTTCGAGCGGAGCCCCGTTCTGGACCTGCAGCTGAATCGGGACTTGTACGGGAACTCGGAAAGAGCGGCGACGCTCACGCTTGATCAACGCAGTGGCGGCGCGCAGGCTGCCTTCGGCCTGCTCCACAGAGATCGGCTTGTAGAGAATGAAATTAGCGCCTGCGCCGAAGACGTTGCGAACTTTCGTCTTGTCGCTCAGCAAGGCGACGGTCACAGCTTTAATACCCGTGGTTACTTCGCTCGCATTTTGCAGCACCAGCGAAGCGCTGTGTGGATCGTCGAAATCGACTATAACGGAGTCAAACTTTTCTTCCGTGAGGCGGCAGAGGGCTTCGGGATATCCGCAGCCGGCGACGGCGACGCCGCAGCGCGAGAGCAGCGGAGTCAAGACTGCCGCTGCCTCTTCGTCTTTGGAAACCAAAAGTGCGTGAAACGTCATATGCCGCTCATGTGTGGCGAGTGGAGTCTCCCTCGATTAGGGCCAGCGCGGAGCCACGCCGCGGGCCGGCTTGGCAGGGGCACCCGAACCGCTGGAAGCGGAGGCAGCCTTGGCTGTCGCGGGCTGCTCGTCCACTTCGGCTAAAACCGCCGCGTCGTCATCCTCGATTTCAGCCAGCAGAGGAGCCACTTCCCGCAGCTTTTCGGCAGCCTGCTGCAGCATCTCAATCTGCTTGGATAATTGCGCGTACCGGGCCTGCTTACGGCGCAGGACCTCATGAATGTCCTTCATACAACCCCCTGTTGCGAATCTAAGGAGGCCATCGGCAATCGTCAATCGTTATACCCTTCAGGCAGATTACGGCGGTAACCGGGATTCCATTGAGAAAGGGAGAAAATTTCCACATCTCGAAGGCTTTAACTGATGAAAAGTCTTGATTGGCGATGCATGCTTAGCCGTTTCGTGCCAACCGGTGGCACGTCCGTGGGATTTACATCCGAAGGGACAGAACATACTCTGTGATCGAGCAGTTCTGGGGGAGGGCTGTTCGGGGCGCTCCATAACTCGAAAGAGTTACGGGGCGCTTCTTAATTTTGGAACCTTCTTCTCCGCGTCGAACCGGCATCCCGGTCGTGTAGCCTACTCAGGTTGTACAATTTCCGATCAGTCCCTTCGAAAAGAGGCGCAATGGTAAATGCGCGTAAGCCATTCGCGGAGCGTACGTTTGAAGCTTAAAGACTTCTTCCTTCTCTCAATCCTTACTTTTGGTGCATTGCTGGTTCACGGGTACCATCCTTGGGCAGAGGACGCGGCAATTTATCTCCCCGGGGTTGAAAAACTCCTGCATCCGGATTTGTTTCCATTTAATGCACAATTCTTCGAGTCACATGCACACCTGACGTTCTTTCCTAATTTAATGGCCGCCTTCGTGCGGGCAAGTCATCTTCCGTTGGAAGTCGTACTCTTCATTGTGCAGTTGATTTCCATCTTTCTGTTTCTGCTAGCCTGCTGGCAGTTGATGTGCCGGTGCTTTCCTGATCAAAACGCTCGCTGGGCGGGCGTGACAATGATCGCAGCGCTTCTGACCTTGCCGGTTGCGGGAACTGCTTTGTATGTCATCGATCAATACGTCAACCCGCGAAATCTGGTTGCCTGCGCCGCAATTTTCGCTATCGTCAAGGTTATCGATGAAAAGTACTTTGAGGCGGTGCTGTTTCTGATGTTTGCGGCGTTGATTCATCCGCTTATGCCGGTCTTCGTTCTTTCCTTCTGTGCCGTGCTGCTCTGTATCAAGCAATTCGATCAAAAGTTTGCCGGTCTTGCCTGTTTGTTGCCATTTGGAATTACGCTTGGGCCGACATCGCCGGCCTACCATCAAGCCGCGCTTTCCCACCCCTATCACTATTTTCTGGAATGGCACTGGTACGAGTTGCTGGGCGCGGTGGCGCCGATTCCGATCCTGTGGTGGTTCGGCCGGATAGCCCGTTCGCGAAAGTTAGGCGATCTTGACCTGTTGTGCCGCGCATTGATGGTTTATGAACTGGGTTATCTGCCCGCCGGCGTGATCCTGTCCAGTTCGGCACGGTTTGAGACGATTGCCCGACTTCAGCCCATGCGGAGCCTGTATCTCCTGTATGTGCTTTTTTTCTTATTTGCGGGCGGACTGCTCGGCGAGTATGTGCTGAAGAATCGCGTGTGGCGATGGGTAGCGCTATTCGTGCCCTTATGCGCCGGGATGTTCTGGGCTCAACTTGTGTTGTTTCCTGCCAGCGCTCATATTGAATGGCCGGGAGCCGCTCCGAGAAATCCGTGGGTTCAGGCATTCGAGTGGATTCGAACCAACACTCCAGCCGACGCCATCTTCGCCCTCGATCCTTTTTACATGGAGATTCCGGGAGAAGACGAGACGGGTTCAGCGCGATTGCGCAGCGAAGTATGTTGGCGGATGCGGTCAAGGATAGCGGCGCCGTGTCCATGTTTCCGTCCATTGCAGATGAGTGGCTGACGCAGGTTCAGCGCAAAGAAATTGGAAAACATTTCAAGCGTCGGATTTCCAAAGGCTGCAGGGAAAGTACGGGGTTAACTGGATCGTTCTGAACAACCGGGTGTGGCAGGGCTTAATTGCCCATACAGCAATCACGCCGTGATGGTCTGCCGACTGAATTGAATCCAGTAAATCATCGGCGTCGAGGCGGTTTACTTGGTAGAATCGACTTCAGAACACCTAGCCGAAAATAAGGTCGGAAGTCTGTACGATCCGGTGTGGGGCCTTGCCGATTTCTAACGGATTCGACTGTCGCTGCAAGGATGAGGGCCGATGTCCTGTTTGCAAACGGTAGAGCAAACCGATCGATTGTTCCCCTACCCAAGATGGACTTCCAACTGGCGATCGTAGCCAAACATTACGCGAAAGGCGATCCTGTGCCCCACGTGTTGCTCCCAGACTTCCTCGATCCTGGCGTGGCGAGCACGATTGCGGAGGAGTTTCCCGATCCACACACTGACGCATGGACGCAATACAAGCATCACAACGAAAACAAACTGGGCATGGCGAAACGGGAGTTTTTTCCCCGGGTACTGGGAGAGGTGACCGATGAGCTGAACTCTCCGAGCTTTGTCGCCTGGCTTTCGGAATGACCGGCATTCCAGATCTCGGTTCCGACACCAGCCTGGAGGGCGGCGGTCTGCACCAGTCAAGCCGCGGCGGATCCTCAACGTCCACACTGACTTCTCGCATCACCATTACCACAAACATTGGCGCCGGCGGGTCAACCTCATTCTTTACCTGAACCCGGGATGGCGCCCAGAATGGGGCGGCGCCATCGAACTTTGGGATGTGGGAATGCGGAGTTGCATGGCGAGGAATCCACCGCTGCTTAACCATGCTTTGATTTTCAATACGAACGAGAAATCGTTGCATGGTTTTCCGGCGCCGCTCGATTGTCCGGAAGGCGTCTCGCGCAAAAGCATGGCGCTCTACTACTACACGATTGAACAGGATTCCAAATCCCCTCCCCGATCGACGAACTACCATGCCCGCCCGGAGACAGCGTGACTGAAGCTGCGATGATCTGGCTGGACAAGCAGGCCGTCGATCTCTATTCGAGGGCTAAGGCGCGTTTTGGATTTTCCGACGCTCTGGCCAGCAAGATTTGGGGCTCATCTCAAAGAAAGAATAGTGCCGTCAGAAGACGGGTTGCGCATTCTTGGCTGGTCTTTCGCCTTTGACCTTCTGGTTTGCCATTCTTGAGAGCACAGTCGAGCCGACTTTCTGTAAACTCATGCGCATCACAAGGAGAAGAAGTGTCCGAGTCGAAAAGAATCGTTCGTTTTGTTAACCCAGCGGACCGATGTTGCAACAGAAGGCCGCTTTCTTTCAGGAAAATGACAGATTGCAGGAAAATGTCCAGCGTATTTGCGACATCTATTCCAGGCAGCCAAAGAGATCTCAGTGCAAGAACTGCGGCATTGAGCTAGTGGGCATGGATTTTGCAAGCTGAAGGTTCTTTATCTCCAGTGTGCGAACTGCGGACATTTGAATGGAGCGTACGAAGACAGCGATGAGTTCTGTCAGGCTGTCTACGCCGAGGCGGGCGGTGCTGTCTACGCTCAAACATACTCCGCCGCGGAGCGGGACGCCTACGACGCGCGTGTAGCCAACATTTACTTGCCCAAGGCTGAGTTCTTGGCTGACGTATCCAAGGCCAGGGTGAGACATTCGAGCGACTCAGTTACGCAGACATGGGTGCGGGTTGAGGCTATTTCGTGGCAGCGCTCCTCAGAACTGGCGCGAGGAAAATAGTTGGCTACGAGGTCTCGCAATGCCAGATCGCGCTAGCGCGGCAAATGGTGCAACAGGCCGCCTTTCAACAACACGCTCTAGCAGAAATAGAAGCGATTACGGGTCAGACGAATGCCGCGGTTCTGTCGATGGTCGGAGTTCTTGAACACCTGAGACATCCGCGCGCGGTGCTGTCGGCCGCTAAAGAAAATTCTAAAGTACGATACCTGTTTATTTCCGTACCTCTGTTTAGTCCAAGTGTGTATTTCGAGGCAGTCTTCCCGAACGTCTTTCACCGCCACCTCGGAGCCGGCCACACTCACCTCTACACGGATGGATCGCTGGACTGGATGTGCCACGAATTCGGGTTTGAGCGGGTAGGCGAGTGGTGGTTTGGGACCGACATGATTGACCTGTATCGTCACGTGTTGGTGACGTTGGGAAAACTACCGGAGACCGCAGCACTCACCGAGGGATGGCAGAATGCATTCCGAGGAGTAATCGATTCGCTGCAACTGGAATTGGATACTCGACGGCTCTCCTCCGAAGTACATCTCGTGCTTCGGAAGCGGTAAAGATGAAGCTGCGCGGTCAGTCAAACCGCGGAAGAGGGAATCCCTTCCCGAAAGTTCGTCTTTTTCGGCTTGACCGGATCCTCAGCCGGGAATCGCGGCTTTGATGTCTTGATAAGAATACGCCGTGCTGGTTTATCGGGTAAACGAAGGGGCGCCGCCAGACGTTGGACAGCTACCGTTCGGAAAGAACAAAGTTCACGACTGCGGTGCCGTTTTGGCCCACGCTGACCGGTTTTTCCCAAGTGCGGGGATCAGAAAAGATCGGGCGCTCGACTCTCTTTTCGGCGAGCAATTCAAACGCAGCCTGCTTCCCCATAACTTGCCAGCCATCGTGCCAGGCCACGATCTCATATTCTCCGGGCGGAACATCGGTTAACTCGAACACACCAGTTTCATCGGTCACAGCATAGTACGGGTGCGGTGCCACGAACATCTCGGCGTTCATCCAGACGTGCCCACCGTTGCATTTCGAGTTGACCACTCCGGGCATATTCATGTCGCCGAAACGGTCTGATTGGGGAAGGGAAATGGAAGGTTATAGCTGGACGCATCATCCATGTGAATGGTGTGAAGCGTGGCCTGAGCTCTTCGTCTGAAACGCCGCGCGTTCAGGAACCAATGGAATATGCGGTTCGTAGCGGCAAAAATGCTGGTCTGGAGAACGTCGGCTGGGAGGCAAGTCGAAGGCTTTCCCGCTGGAAATGTTCTTGATGAACACTACCGTGTTTGCCACACCCTTCTCGGGACCGATCACCAGCCGTTCGGGATCGCGAGTCTTGTGCGAATCGGGGTCGCACACTTGCGGATCTTTGCTGATGGGGAAACTGCTAGCGTGGGGCTCTGGCCCGGACCACTTGACGATGCCTTTGATTGTCCCTGGGTTCGCGACAGAGACTACTTTGTATTCGCTGCTTTGGCCTGTGACGGGACCGAGCCGGTTAGCAGCAATGCCGAATGAAATCGCGAATACGACATTTCTAAGCATCTACACCAACTTTGACGAAATAGTATTGCGGTCAGTTACTTGGAGCAAGTAACGAAAGTAACGGTTTATGTACTGGTTTGGGATTC
>CAWIMI010000007.1:0-97355 GCA_963837015.1 uncultured Acidobacteriota bacterium
GGCTTGCGAAGCCGGTTCCAAATTGGGAATCTACAGTCCCCTTTAGGGATGAATACGACGGGATGACGGTCTCGCGGGGTCGAGAAAACCCCCGCCCAAGCAGAAAGCTTGGACGGGGCACCCTCGGGAGTAAATGAGGGCGATAGCGTGGGCCATCACCCCAATTTAAGTCTGTCCCCCGATTTCGTTTCCGGATCTCGATTCATGATGATTACCTGATCTTATGGGTTAGAATTTACATCCATGCCCGGTGCTCCAGCCAAGAGAATCCGCGGTTTCGATCCTGAAAGCTTTCTTGAGACCCTGGGTGCTGGGAAGTCAATTTTGCCGTTTGAGAAAAAGCAGACAATCTACTCTCAGGGTGATCTGGCCGACGCGGTTCTCTACATCCAGAAGGGGAGAATCCGGCTCTCAGTCGTGTCGGCAGCGGGCAAGGAAGCCACCGTCGGTATTCTAGGCGTGGGTCAGTTTTTCGGGGAAGGCTGCCTGGCAGGCCAGAGCCTCCGCATGGGTTCCGTAACTGCCATGACGGATTGCGCCCTCCTGCGCATCGACAAAAAGACGATGATGGAGGCGCTTCATCGGGAGCACGCTTTCTCCGGCGTGTTCATGACCTACCTTTTGGCGCGGAATATCCGCTACGAAGAAGACCCGGTGGATCAACTATTTAACTCCAGCGAAAAGCGGCTGGCGCGGATTCTGCTGTTGTGCGCGCACTTCGGAAAAGAAGGCGTGTCCGAGACGGTGGTCCCAAAAATCAGCCAGGAAACTCTGGCGGAAATGGTGGGCACCACCAGATCCCGGGTCAGCTTTTTCATGAACCGGTTCAGAAAGATGCGATTCATCCATTACCACGGCGGACTGGAAGGCGGGTTACGGGTTCACAGTTCCTTGCTCAACATAGTGCTACGCGACTGAGCATTCCCGGGAATGCTTATTCCTCAAAATCTCGTGTTCGTGAACCCTCCAGAATAGTGGGATTCAAATTGCCATGCGCCGTCCCGTCAGCAGGTTGATGACGAGGATGACCAATGCCACCACAAGCAAAAGATGAATCAGACCGCCAGCGACGTGAAGACTAAACCCCATAAGCCAGAGAATCAGCAGAACAACCATGATCGTCCAAAGCATGTTTGTTTCCTCCAGTCATTCACGGTGCCAGATCGACCATCAAATGACTGAGCAGAATTGCTCATAGGGTGCAAAACATCGGTTGCGTCAGTTTGAAATTAAAGACTGAAAGTGAGCAATTCAGGCCATCTATTGCTCTGGGCCTGAGCGATTATGAGTCTAGAGACGCATGCCTTCTCTCTTTTCAGGTTCTCTGAGCTAAGTCAGCCCATCTGAAGTTTTCTCCTCTTAGGCCGGAAACCCTGAAAGGGGAGACTCATGAAAAAGACACTCTCACTGATGCTGATGGCGGGCATGGCTGGAAGCTACGCGATGGCAGGTTCGGCCCGCGAAGACACGGTCGACCGCCTGCAAAGGTCCGTAGACGTTCTCCACGCAATCATGTCGGCGCCCGACAAAGGTATCCCCGAAGAAGTGTTGAGCAGCGCGAAGTGCATCCTCGTCGTGCCAGACCTGATCAAGGGCGGATTCATTTTCGGCGGCAAGCACGGCCGCGGAGTGGCGACCTGCCGTACTCCCGAGGGCTGGAGCGCGCCCGCGTTCGTGTCGGTGGGCGGCGGCAGCTGGGGATTGCAGATTAGAGTCGAAGGTGTGGATCTGGTCATGCTGGTAATGAACGAGCAGGGCTTCCAGCATCTGCTATCGAGCAAGTTTGAACTGACCGGTGAAGCATCCGGCGCGGCAGGTCCGGTCGGCCGTCACGCTTCTGCGGGAACCGACTGGAAGATGAACACGGAAATGCTGACTTACTCACGTTCCAAGGGCATATTCGCCGGTTTGACCATGGAAGGCGCAATTGTCGAAGAGGACAACGATTCAACTCATGCCATTTACGGCAGGAGTGTGGCATTCCGCACCGTCCTCGACGGCAAGACTTCAACTCCGAAGAGCGCGGAGGCTTTCATTCATGCCGTCTCTGAGGCCGGGCAACAGGCGCGCATCGCCGAAGCTCGCGACGACAAGAAGTAGCCGTTCAGGCACGCGAATCAGGAAGTCTCCGAGAATCGCGCCGGCTCGGTACATGATATCCGGCGCACCCCAAATTCGACGAGCTGTTAATGGAGGCTCGATCTATGAAACTAGTTGGAATTATCAGTGCGGCCGTTCTGTCCTTGACTCTGGGAGCCGCGGCTCCGGTCTACGCGCAACAAGAGGAACACGGGCAACAGGAAGAAAAACAGGCGCAGCAAGAAGAGAAAAAGGCTCAGCAGGACAAGCCTGCCCAGCAGGAGGAGAAACACGAGCAGCAAGCGGGGAAAAAGGCGGAGCAAGAAAAGCCTGTTCAACACGAAGAACAACACGCCAAGGACGCGAAACCTGTCCAGCAGAACGAGCACCAGGCGCAGCAGGAAAACCAGCATGGTCAGCAGGAACAACGAGCCGAACAACAAAAGAACAGCGAACAGCCGCAACGTACCCAGCAACAGCAGCGGGTCGAGCAAAGCTCGTGGCAAGAGCATCGTTCAGAACACTGGGATTCCGACCACCGCACCTGGCAACAACGTGGCGGTTACCACGGCTACCGCATCCCTGACGACCGGTTCCGTGGATACTTTGGGCCGGAGCATGAGTTCCGGATCTACGGCCTTCCCTTCATGGTTGTGGGCGGATACCCGCGCTTTCAGTACAGCGGCTATTGGGTGAGTACGGTTGACCCGTGGCCGCAGGACTGGGCCGCGAACTGGTACGACACCGACGACGTTTATGTCGTCTACGTCGACAATGGCTATTACCTGTACAACCGCAGATATCCCAATGTTGGAATTGCTATCAGCATCTCGCTGTAGAGTCTACCCGGTGCGGCCTCGAGAGAGGCTGCACCAGTCATGAATACATGACAAGGAGCAAAGCATGCTTGGAACTATTTTGATTGTGATTTTGGTCTTAGCACTTTTCGGTGCACTGCCCCGCTGGTCGCACAGCCGGGAATGGGGATATGCCCCGACCGGTGGAGTGGGACTTGTCCTTTTCATCGTGATCATTCTCCTGGTTCTTGGCCGCATTTAAGCCATGCACCAGCCCTCGACATCGCCAGGCGCCATGGCCAAAGGGTGGCGCCTGCTTTTTGTTCGGCTTGCGGCATCTGTTCTCGTGGTGCTGATGTGCAGCGGCGGTTCTTCTGCATACTCCGTTTTGACTCACGAGGAAATCGTCGACCTGCTATGGGCCGATGAGATTCGCCCGCTGCTGCTGAAGCGATATCCGGAGCTGTCGGAGGATCAGATTAAAGAGGCACACGCCTACGCTTACGGGGGCGCCGTCATCCAGGATCTTGGGTACTACCCATTCGGCAGTACCGAATTCAGCGATCTGGTGCACTACGTTCGCAGCGGAGACTTCGTTCACGAGTTACTCATCGAGAGTCAGGATGTGAAAGAGTATGCCTTCGCCCTGGGTGCACTGGCACATTATGCGTCCGATATCGCCGGCCATCCCGCGGTCAACCAGGCGGTCGCAATCGAATATCCGAAGCTGCGAGCGAAGTTTGGCACGTCGGTCAAGTATGCGCAGGATAAGACGGCGCACTTGAAGACCGAGTTCGGTTTCGACATGGTGCAAGTCGCGAAGAATCGTTACGCGTCCCAGCAGTATCACGATTTCATCGGATTCAAAGTGTCCAAATCGCTGCTGGAGCGCGTCTTCCCGATCGTGTACGGAATGGAACTGAAAGACGTTTTGACCCACGAGGATCTCGCGATTGGCTCGTATCGTTACTCGGTTAACCGCATGATCCCAGAGATGACCCAAGTCGCGTTGCAGACCCACAAGAAAGACATGATGCGCGAGCAACCCGACTTCGCGAAACAGAAGTTTTTGTATCGTCTTTCCCGCTCTGATTATGAGAAAGATTGGGGAAAAGACTATGAAAAGCCAGGGTTTGGCACCCGTGTCGTGTCATCCCTTTTGCGATACATGCCGAAGATCGGACCGTTCAAGGCATTGGCCTTCAATAACCCGACCCCTCAAACCGAGGATTTGTATTTCAGGAGTATTAATACGACGGTCGATCAGTACCGGAGCCTTCTGCAAGAAGTGCGTACGGATACGCTCATGCTTCCGGATTGTGACCTGGATAGCGGCAGCCCGACGAAGGCCGCGGAATACTCGCTGACCGACGAGACTTACGCAAAGTTGCTGACGCAGCTGTCCGAGCGGAAATTCGACCACACTTCGCCGGAGCTGCAGGCCAATATCCTGAGCTTTTACGGCGACCTCTCCGCGCCCATTGAAACTAAGAAGGACCAGGGGCAATGGAAGAGCATCCAGACATCGCTGGAGCAACTACGTTTGGTCACTCCGGCGCTGGTTATCGCAAGCGCCCCACAGTGATCCCGGCAGCGACTCCTCCAATTCAAATTTGCTCGGGTTCGGGGTCTGATTTCCGGGGTTCAGGATGACGGCTTTTCTGGCGATGAGGGATGGTTCTGTGACAACGGAACATCCCCGCCGAGGTGAAGCTCGGACGTGGCAACCCTCGAGAAGTAAAAATAAAAGCGATGGCGTGGGCCAGCCGCCGACGCAACTCACTTGGGCAGGAACGTGAGAATACCGACGCCCGCGCTGGCAAGCACGAGCAGAGCCGGATTTACTTTGTACTGCAGCAGGATCAGCAGTACGCCAACTGCAATGGCTGCGGTTTCAGTTCCGGTAATGGCGCCTTTGGCCATGCTGAAACAGCCGGCGAGCAGCAACCCGATCGATACCGGCGCGAGTCCCCGCTGAATCGACGTTCTCCACGGCCACTTCTCGAGCTTTCTCCATGCTTTGGCAACGATGAAGGCGAGCACAGCAGTCGGCCCGAAAAAGGCAGCCAGGACGACGATCGCGCCGAGGATTCCGCCCGCCCATTGTCCAATCGACACGATCATCATCATGTTGGGGCCGGGCGCCATCTGGCCGACGCTGTACAAGTGGATTAACTGCGGGAACGTAAGCCACCGGTGCACATCGACGGTCAGGATCTTCATTTCGGGGAAAGCCGCCATGCCGCCGCCGACAGTAAGTATGGATAGATAGGCAAACACGCGAATCAAGGCTGGAATCTCATTCATGGCTTCACACTCTCTTTTAGTGCCTGGCGCGGATGGTGGAAGAGAATGGCCAGAATCCCGACCGCGACCAGCGTACGCGGCACTCCCAGGTGCAAGCGGTTCACCGCAATCACCGTTGCTGCTATGAATACAAAATCGAAATTATGGGAGAGTGACTTCTTGCTGAGGCTTATAACGGTGGACAAGATCAGCCCAACCGCCGCCGCCGCCACCCCTTTCAATGCGGCAGTGATCCACACATGGTCGCCGTGGTGGTGGTAAAAGATGCCGACAGCGAACATCAGCAATCCACCAGGAAGGCAGATGCCGATGATCCCGGCAATTGAACCCATGACGCCGCGCAGCTTCTCTCCTACCAGAACCGCCATGTTCGTGGCGTTGAGTCCTGGCAGACTCTGGCTGATGGACAGCATCTCAACGAATTCTTTGTCGTCAATCCACTGCCGCTTCGTCACCAGGCTGCCGCGCAAATAGGGCACGACACCGCCGAAGCTGGTGGCGCCGATGATCAGAAATTCCAGGAATATCTCCCAGATGGAAACTGCTTCCGCCCTGGCGGCAGTTTTCTCGGTTTGAAGTGCGGGTCTAGCAGCAGTATCAGGCATGGCTCACGACCATGATCCCTTCATTCGGACAAGAAGCTTGCATTTCATTCATGGGACTTCGGAGGATTGCCCAGCAACCGGTACACGGTGGCGGTCTTCGTCGCATTCAGCGCGATGTAGTCCTCGGCCGCAAACTGCAGAGCGATAAAGAAGGCTTCCGTACGGCGCAATGCCTCCGGGCTGAGCTGCGCACGGTCTTTGAACTTAAATTGGTAAGCGAACTCCCCGATGAGCGGACGGTGCTCACCGCGGGTACGCCAGATCGCCACGTTGGCCTTGCAGGTGAGACCCGAACCGAAATCAAGCAGACCGATGTCTTGAAGCACCTCCTCGACGATGGTATTGCTGACCAGATGGATTTCTTCTTTCGGAGTCTTTCTGACTCTACCGAGCACCGGGAGCATGTCGATCAAAGCATCCATGTCGCGGATATTTTCGCGGCCTAATCCAATAGCTCCGCGGGTGAACTGCACGTTGTGTGAGTAAAGCAGACGGATGCCTCCCAGCTTTTCCTTCAAAGGCAGCGCCTGAACCTTGAACTTGACGCGGTGATCGCCGAGGATATTCGGCCGCACATCGGTCTCGGCCGCGGCCTGCAATTCGGGATGCCTGTACTTGAAGACGATCTCGGGCTCGCCGATTGGGAACCCGTCTTTGTACGGGATCCGACGGCGCAGAATGAAGGCGTTGTTGTAGAGGCGAAAGTCATCGGTGTCAATAAACAGCACTTCGCGGATTTTGACTGGCTGCTGCAGGAAGCCTTCTGTGGTGTATTTCACGCCGTTCTCTTTGGCCGGCGCGCGCATGACCTTGCCGAAGTCAAAGAAGCTCTCTCGCGAATGGAACTTGTTGGGCCGAAGAAGCAGCTTGCAGCAGATGTATTCGGGCGAATGGATGGGCATGCCATCGGCGTACTGTCCCGGCTTAAGTTGGGGGACGCGCCCCACCCAGCTGGGGGTAACCGGCTCGGGACCCTTCAGCGGGGACGCGGGTTTTCCATTTTGACGGCTGACTGCGGCTACTGTTGCGGCTGGCATGTTCGCCCTCCCAGAACTCTGACCTTATGGCTTCCGAATTCATCGGAGTGTAATAAAGGCCAGGCCAGATGGATACTGGAAGAATCGCTAGGGGGAGCAAATAAGCGGATAGCCGTCTTAGAACGTCCTCAGGCGGGTTTGCGTTGGAGAGCAACGCCCGCTTCGTTTCAGTTTCCCCCCGGTTCCGGGACAAAGCGGTATCCCACGCCGCGGACGGTTAGCAAGTGCTTTGGTTTGGCGGGGTCGTCTTCGATGTAGCGGCGGAGGCGGACAATGAAGTTGTCGATGGCGCGGGTGTCGGTATCTTCGTGCAGGCCCCAGACTTCTTCGAGGATGGCTTTGCGGGAGACGATGCGTCCGCTGTTTTGAACCAGGTGGCGCAGCAGCTCGGCTTCCATCAATGTCAGCTGGATGGTGTTCTGGTTGACTCGCAGTTCGAGTTTGCTGAAGTCGAGAGTGCGCCCGTCGAAGGAGAAGGCATCGGCGGCGGGGGCGGGGCTGACGTTCATCCATTCGCGGCGGCGCAGCAAACCCAGCAACCGCGCCAGCAGGATGGGAAGTTCGAAAGGTTTGGGAAGATAGTCGTCGGCGCCGGAGGCGAAGCCTTTGAGCACGTCCTCGGGGCGGCCGCGGGCGGTCAGCATGAGCACGGGAACGAAATTCTTGGCGGCGCGCAGCTCGGTAACTACGGCAAAACCATCTTTGCCCGGCAGCATGACATCGAGCACGACCGCGTCGAACTCTTCGCGCTGGCTGCGATCGGGCTTGCCGCGTTTTCCGTTTTCCGGATGGTCTGCTCGGTCGCCGTTCTCCCTTCTGCCGAGAAGGAGCTCGATGGCCCGCTCGCCGTCGCCGGCAACTTCGACGCTGTGGCCTTCGGCTTCGAGATTGAAACGCAGCCCCTGCGCCAGATGGGCTTCGTCTTCGACGATGAGCACGCGGCTCATGCGCGATTCTCCTGCACCGCTTTCTCTGGAGCGCCGTTCTCGCGGGGAACGCTTCGCGGCAGTTCTACCACGACGGTCGTCCCGTGGCCTTCGCCCAGGCTCTCGGCAAAAGCGCGGCCGCCGTGCTTCTTGGCGATGGCACGGACGATAAACAGGCCGAGGCCCGTGCCTTTGATGTGCGCCAATGACCGATGGGAGACGCGATAGAAACGCTTGAAGACGCTCTTCAGCTCTGCCGGAGGAATGCCGACGCCATGATCCTGCACGCTCAAGCGCACACGCTTTTCGTCGGGCGCTTCGAGGCGGATGGAAACATCGACGTGCTCTCCGGAATACTTGATGGCGTTGTCGAGCACGTTGGTCACGGCGGTGCGCAACTCCTCAGGGTCGCCGATGACATCTTCGGCTCCATTGCCGGCTACGAGTTCGAAGCGCAATGCCTGTGGCTGCAGATGATGGCCGGTGCGGGCGACTTCGACACACTCGCGAACCAGGAGGGCGAAGTTGATGGGGACGCGTTCGCGGCTGCTCTTTCTGTGTCCCGCGACCCCGGCTTTCAAAACCTGCTCGACGGTGCCGAGGAGGCGGTCGGTGTCGTCGAGCATGCGGCGGTAGAACTCGCGGCGCTGCGATTCGTCGACGTCGCGATGCTGCAGGGTTTGCAGGTAGAGGCGGATGGACGCGATCGGGGTTTTGAGTTCGTGAGTGACGGCGTTGATGAAGCTGTCGTGCTGCTCGTTGCGGCGGATTTCGCGCAGAAGGAAGATCGTATTCAGGACCAGGCCGGTGGTGATGGCGCCAAAGAAGATTACGCCGAGGAAGACTTTGATGCCTTCACGCCAGTTGAGAATGATCCAGCCGAAGCCTACGGCGACGGCAACGCCGGCGAGGCCGACGCCTAGAACGAGGAAGGTGATGGTCGCCTTGCGCCGGCTGGTGATGCGCATGGAGTGATTCTACCGCGAGAAGGCGAGGGAAAGGGTGTGACGGAGGGATCAGCGACGCACAACGGCGGAAAGCAGATTCCTCGTCGCTTCGCTCCTCGGAATGACAATGGAAGATTTTGCGTCTAGACGGAAACCAACTCCGGGGTTGGAGCTGCTGCTTTGGCTTCTTCGTTGGGCTTCAGTTCCGAGAGCCTTACGCGGTAGACATGTCGCGCGAGGCCCAACTTCTTGAGGGTCCAGATTCCGTACCAGTTCATATCAATTTCATACCAGCGCAGGCCGTGGCGGGCGGAAACCGGATGGGCGTGATGATTGTTGTGCCAGCCCTCGCCGAAAGTCAGGATCGCGACCCACCAACTGTTGGTCGAAAGATCTTTGGTGACAAAGCGCCGTGAGCCCCAGCTGTGCGTCGCCGAGTTCACGAGCCAAGTGGAATGCAGGCCGACCACGGTGCGCAGGAAAATGCCCCAGAGCAGGAACGGCAGTCCGCCGATCGCGAGCAGGATCAGGCCCAGGACAATCATCGGAACGTAGTGATACTTGGTGATCCAGACGTGGAATTTGTCTTTCGCGAGGTCGGGGACGTAACGGGAAAGGGTTGTGGTGTCATGATGCATGGACTTGCCGGTCAGAATCCAGCCCATGTGCGCCCACCACTTGCCGTCGATGGGGGAATGCGGGTCGCCTTCGTGATCGGAGAACTGATGATGAATGCGATGCGTGGCCACCCAGAAAATCGGCCCGCCTTCGAGCGCCAGGGTCGCGCAGGTGGTGAGGAAATATTCCACCCACTTCGGAGTCTTATAGCCGCGATGCGTGAGCAGCCGATGGTAGCCCATGCCGATGCCGAGGCTTCCCGAAACCCACCAGAGGAACATGGATAGAAAAAGAGCCTTCCAGGTGAAGAAGAAGAGTGCGGCAATTGCGCCCACGTGAAACAGGCCCATGAAGGTTGCGGTTACCCAGTTAATTTCGTTGTCGGCGGCTGGCTCACGATGTAGCGCTTCGAGTTGCATTGCGGGGTCCCTTTACTTGTTGTGGGTGCTATGAGGTTAAGCTAGCAGGGACGGCTGGGTCTGTGTGTAATAGTTCTGTAATAAGCGGGAGGATCGGATTACGGAAGTACCCGCTTGGTACCCTGACGTCGGATAAGGGTCACAGAAGGCCGAGAGCGGGTCACGCGGATGCGCCTTTCACTTCCACTCCCGCCCATTTTTCCAGCAACGTCAGCGTCGCGGCGTAATCGAGGTCGCCGTGCCCGTCTTCATCGGCCACGTCGTAGATTTCTTCGACCGTCTCCAGTCCGGGCAGCCGGACGCGAAGTTCCTTGGCGGCGTCCAATGCGAGCTTGAGGTCTTTGTGCATGAGGCGCAATGGGAAGTTCGGGGAGAAATCGCGTTTCAGGACAAACGGAGCCTTGTACTCGACCACGCCCGAGTTCACCATGGACGCCTGGATCAAGGGCAGCAACACTTCGGCGTCAACTCCGAGCTTGGCGGCCAAGGTGAGAGCTTCGGCGAAGCCTTCGTAGATGAGCGCGATTTGCAGATTCATCACCAGCTTGGCGGCTTGTCCCTTGCCGGTCTCGCCCATGCGGAAGATCTTCTTGCCGGTCGCGGCCAACAGGGGTTTCAGTTTTTCGATGGCGGCTTCTTCTCCGCCAATGATGAAGATTAGAGTACCGTTTTCCGCTCCGGCTTTGGATCCGGTCATGGGCGCGTCTACGTATTCCACGCCCTGGGCGCGCACGCGCTCGGCAAACTGGCGGGTGGCGGAAGGCGAGATGGTACTTGAATCCACGATGGTCATGCCAGCTGCCAAGGATTCATGCACACCTTGCGGTCCGAACAAAACGCTTTCGACGGCTTTGGTGTCGGAAACGCACGTCCAGACTACTTCGGCTCCGCGGGCCGCTTCGGCCGGAGAGGACGCGGTGCGTGCTCCTTCGACGTCTTTCCCCGCAGTGCGGTTCCACACTGAGACTTCGTGACCTGCTTTGGCAAGGTTCGACGCCATCGCCCGCCCCATGATTCCTAAACCTAAGAAAGCAACACGCATTTTCGCTCCTATGAATTCGTCCTTTCCGCGAACGTCGCGTTCTAACCGAGACGTAGCTAGCTACGTCTCTACAGTTGGCTAAATTTGCAATGCTTGCGGAGAAGTTCC
Source organism: uncultured Acidobacteriota bacterium (assembly GCA_963837015.1). GTDB lineage: Bacteria > Acidobacteriota > Terriglobia > Terriglobales > Acidobacteriaceae > JABDBE01. Next base: position 10,886 of record CAWIMI010000007.1, read on the forward strand.
TACAAGGATTAGAACTGACGGTTGCGCAACGGTCAAGCAATCGGCGACGAATTGTCTTAGAATGGCAACAGACGGAAACAATTGCGGCTGGAACCTGGACCGCAATCCGCTCTGGAGCAGATGTTAAAGCCGACGCTTACGAATCCCGTTCTCCGCAAACGCGCGCGCGCCTTTGGTACTCTGGTGCGCCACTCAGCGGTCATCCCTCGCACCGGGCAGGCCTACAAACCCAAATTGGCCAGTAATGGAGAGTTAGGCGTGACGTTCATTGGCCACTCCAGCTTTTTCGTGCAGATCGGTGGCCAGAATGTCATCATCGATCCTAATTTTGCGCCCTGGCTGTTTGTGCTGAAGCGACTGCGCAAGCCGGGGGTGCGGCTCCGCGACCTTCCTCCCATCGATGTGGTTCTGGTCACACACGCCCACTTTGACCATTTGCATCGGCCGTCGTTGCGGGCGATTGTGCAGCAGGCTCGGCTTCGCCGCGCGGCGCCGCCGACCGTCGTCGTGCCGCATCATGTTCTGGATCTCGTCTCCGACCTGGGCTTTGGCGATGTGGTAGAACTGGACTGGTGGAACAGCTACCGCCATCGCGAGCTTACAGTCACGCATGTTCCCTCGCGTCATTGGGGCGCGCGCATCATTAAGGATTCTCATCGCGGCTACGGCGGCTATGTGTTGCGCGACAGCAAGCACTCGCTTTATCACGCCGGCGATACGGCTTATTTTTCCGGCTTCCGCGAGATCGGACAACGTCTCGCGCCCGAGCTGGCACTTCTGCCTATTGGAGCTTACAATCCGCCGTCGTTTCGCAATGTCCACGCCAATCCCGCCGATGCCACCCGCGCTTTTCTTGATTTGAAAGCGCGCTGGATGGTCCCCATGCACTACGGAACTTTTAAACTCTCCCACGAACCCATGGACGAGCCCTTGCAGTTGCTGGAGCAGGAAGCCAAGGCGGCCGGGATCGAGGATCGCGTCCTGGTGCTGGAAGAGGGCGTCACCAGGTTTTTCTAGAAGACATCCGGATCTATGGTCGTCGGTCGAAAGGGAAGGCACTTCGTTTCGGTCCAAATTCCCTGCGTTTCACCGGATCGTTCTTGTTGACTAAGGGAGCCCCTGCGAATTGGCAGCAGAGCATGTCTCACTTGGCTGCGGCGTAGAAATAGTAGTCCGCGGTATAGCTGCTCTTCGTTTCGGCGTTGAGGTGCGACGGGTCGCATCCGTCGGCTGGCGGCCTGCCGCCGTGAGTGTGGACGCGCTGGATGGTCGCCACGTTGGTGAGCAGGCCTTTTCCGGCATGCCCTACCACACTCAGCAGCAACCACTGGACGGAGCCGGCGTCCGGTGAGTCTACGTGAGCAACGGCTTTGCCCGTGACTTCACTTCCGTCGCTCAGTTTCCACGTTGGACCGGCGAAGTGGCTTCCGATGACCTTGCCTTTTTCATCTTTCAATTCAGCGTCGGGCGCTTTCAGGGTCCAGGTGAACTTGCCGTCCGCGCCGGTTTGACACGTATAGATCTGCGATCCGGAGGCATGCGCGAGCAGCACAACTTCTTCGCCCGGAGGAGGCTGAATTGCGGCCGGAACTTCGGGCGGATGCTGTTTTTGTGCGGCTGCGGGGAGGCAGAGGAACGACAAGGCCAGGAAGAGGCCGATCACACTGGTTCGCGGAAGTCTTCGCATGGCGCGATTGTAGCAGGACGCAATTCGCCGGTTTGAGGTAGTTTTGTGTATGCCCGCTCCGCAGAACTCCGCGCCTACGAAACCGATGATGATCCTGATTGCCGGTCCTTACCGCTCTGGCACAAATGACGATCCGTCCCTGATCAAGAGAAACGTTCAGGAGATGGAATCGTATGCGCTGCCTCTCTTCCGCGCTGGGCACATTCCTGTTTTAGGGGAGTGGCTGGCGCTCCCGCTCGTCGAGCTGGCCGGGTCCGGGCAGATTGGCGACCGGGCATTCAATGAGGTATTCCATCCCATCGCGACCCGGCTGCTTGAAAAGTGCGATGCTGTGCTGCGAGTCGGTGGGCCGTCGACCGGAGCCGATGAGATGGTGCGCGTCGGCAGAAGCCTTGGGCTGAAGATCTACACTGCTCTGGCGGAGATTCCGCAGGCGGAATGACAGGAGTACCCGTTCATTTGCCCCAACCCCACCGGGAAAAATTTCCTGCCTTTTTAACAACTTTTAACATTGGTTGGTCTAGACTTTTTGTCCGGAGGATTTCTATGCCTGACAAAGTAAGACCTATACCCGATGGATTCCACACCATCACGCCCCATCTGACGGTTCGGGATGCCACCCGCGCCCTCGACTTTTACCAAAAGGCTTTCGGTGCTGAGGTTCTTAACGTTGCCCCAGCTCCAGGAGGCAAGGTGATGCACGCTTCGATCAAAATCGGTGATTCCATTCTGATGTTAAACGATGAATTCCCGGAGTACGGCAGCGATCCCGCGCCGACTGCCAAGGGTGGCACGGGCGTGGCCCTCCACATTTATCTCGAGAACGTGGATGCCGCCTTCCAGCGCGCGGTTTCGGCCGGCGCCTCGGTGAAGATGCCGGTGATGGATATGTTCTGGGGTGATCGCTACGGAGTCGTGCTGGATCCTTTCGGGCACAAATGGTCCCTGGCAACCCACAACCGTGATATGTCTCCCGAGGAAATGCAGAAGGAGCAAGAGCTGGCATTCAGCAAGATGCCGAAGTCGGCTTAGTAAGAAAGCAGGATTCTGAGATCTCGCAGGTTGTTGCCGGTCGGACCAGTCATGATCGTATCGCCTAAGGCGTCAAACAACGGATAGGCATTGAAGGTGATAAGGCTGGCTGCCGGCTCCAACCCACGAGAGCTTGCGCGATTGAGAGTTGTTCCGTCGACGATCGCTCCCGCGGCGGGGCTGTTGCCGTCGATTCCGTCCGTGCCCGCGCTGAGTATCGTGATGTTTTCGTTCGCGATGTTTTCAGCGCAGGCCAGAGCGAACTGCTGGTTACGTCCACCTATGCCTCCATTGGTGACTTTCACTGTGACTTCGCCTCCTGAGATGAGGCAGGCTCGCTCTGATCGCTTTCGCAATTCAACCAGGCGATCCAACAGATAATCGGCTGCTCGCATGTAGTCCCAGTCGTCGCAACTGTTGTCGATCTCTACGGTGAAGCCCTGACGCTCGGCTTCTTTTTTGCAGGCTTCGAGCAGAGTTGAATTCGACAATACCGTCCACCAGCGGCTGCGATGGAAAGCGGGGTCATCCGATTTCGGAGTTTCTTCGAGAGCATGGCGCTGAAATAATTCGCGCACCGAAGCCGGAAACTGCTCCAGCATGCGGTGCTTGGCGGCAATCGCGTAACACTCCTCCACGCTGGTCGAGTCGGGCATGGTTGGACCGGAGGCTAATGCGTCGGGCGTGTTGTCGGGAACGTCGGAGACGAGAATCGAAACCTGCTGCGCCGATAGCGCTGCCCGCGCCAGTCTTCCCCCCTTGATCGCGGAAAGATGTTTGCGAATGGCATTGATCTCCGCAATGGGTGCGCCCGAATGGACGAGGACGCGGTAGGTCGCGATCAACTCATCTAAAGAAATATCGTTGTCGATCGGTTTCTCTGCAATCGAAGAGCCGCCACCGCTCAGCATGAAGATCACGAGCGACGATGCATTCTGCGCGCTCAATGACCTCAACATGGCCTCGGCAGCGCGAATCGATTCTTCGTTCGGCATGGGATGTCCGCCCTGGAAGTAGCGGAATCCGCGCGCCTGCGAAGCAGGCTGCACCGAACTGGCGATGATGCCTTCAAAATTATTTCCGGCCTGAATCTGGAGCGCGCTCACCATGGTGTGCGCGGCTTTGCCGAGCGAAACTATGAGCACGCGGTTATAAGCGTGAAGGTCGTAAAGGTCTTCGCAGACGCGCAACACCGCGCGCTCACAGGTAACATGACGCTCAAAGGCACGATCAATGCTGGACTCGCGGAGAGCGCTTTCGAAGAAGTGCCGGGCCGTAACCCGCATCTCGATGGCTTTTCGCTCACGGTTGGCCGCTGCCGAAGACATGGTGGGATTATAGAGGCTGCTCTTTCAGGCAGCACTCAAGCTGAAATGCTTTTCTTGACCCAGAATTCAATCGCCTCTCGCAATTCCCGCAAGCGACCTTCAAAGAAATGATCCGCGCCTTCGACGATCACCAACTTCTTTGGTTCTGGAAGCGAATGCACCAATTTCTCCAATTTTTCGCGGGGGCCAAACTGATCGCGATCGCCGCTTACAAAAAGCTTGGGTTTCGCGCAATTTCGCAAAAACTCGAAGTCGTAGACTCGATCATCGATCGTGACGACCGGCAGGCCGAGTCCGATGGCGGCTGCCACTCGCGCATCCGGGCACGCCACACGTAATCCCACCGCTGCGCCGAAGGAAAATCCAGCGAAAATCAGCGGAAGATGAAACTCATGATCCAACCAATCGAGCGCGGTAAGAACGTCTTCCACTTCTCCTTCACCGTCGTCGTGCTTGCCCTGGCTCAGCCCGGCACCGCGAAAATTAAACCGCAACACCGGATAGCCAAAACTGTTCAGCGCCTTCATGGCGTGAAAGACGACCTTATTGTGGAATGTTCCGCCATAAAGAGGATGCGGATGGCAGACCACCGCGGCGTGACTAGCATGTTCGGCGCCGGCATTGAGCAGGGCTTCCAGTCTTCCCGAGGGCCCGTCGAGGAACAAAGAGCGAATAGAACTGGGATGAGCAGTCATTGCAGTGCAGCCCAGACAGAATATCAGCCTTAAGCAATCTACCGGCCGAAGCTTGAATTTTCGCCGTGAGAAAACCACGGCCGTGCGGGTGCGCCTTCGCCTGCGGTATCCTCTCTGCCATGGATGTTGTCGCCTTCACCCGTCAACTGGTAGACATTGAATCGATCACCGGCAATGAAGCCGCCGTCGCCAACGTTCTTCATGCCGAACTCTGCCGCCTGGGATATCAGGCAAACAAACTCCCAGTTGAAGGCAGCCGCTGCAACGTATATGCAACTTCTCCCCAGCAAGCGAAGCCGACGATCGTTTTCTCGACGCACATGGATACGGTGCCGCCGTTTATCCCGTCGTCCGAAGATGCAAGTCGCATTTACGGTCGGGGATCATGCGATGCCAAAGGAATCATCGCGGCTCAGATCGCCGCAGGCGAGCGGTTGCGTCAAGAAGGCATTTACGTCGGACTTCTTTTTCTGGTAGGTGAAGAACGGAACAGCCTGGGAGCTCAAGTGGCGAACCAGCAATCTCCAGGCTGTAAGTTTCTGGTGAACGGCGAACCGACCGAGAACCGAATCGCAACCGCGTCCAAGGGAACGCTCCGCGTGAACGTCATCGCCGAAGGAAGGATGGCCCATTCCGCCTATCCGGAGCTGGGTGAGTCAGCGATTGACAAACTGCTGGAAGCTTTGAGACGGCTCCGTGCCATGAAACTCCCCGTGGACGAGGCCATGGGACCATGTACGCTGAACATTGGAGTGATCGAAGGCGGGCGCGCTCCCAACGTGATTCCCGACCAAGCGCGCGCCCAACTCCTTTTTCGTCTGATTGGGCCGACCGACGAACTACGGCGGCAGATTGAGCAGGCGGTTGCAGGCGTGGTGAAGGTGGAGTTCGTTCTGGAGATCCCGTTTCTCCGCCTACGCACTCTTGACGGACTCCCGACCATGATCGCTGCTTTCACCACTGACATCCCGGCCCTCACCAACTGGGGCGAGCCGCTGCTGATCGGCCCAGGATCGATCCACGTTGCCCACACGGAAGGCGAGTACATCGAGAAAAAGCAGCTGAGCGACGCGGTCGACTTGTATTGTGCGATTGCTAAAAAGCTGGCGACCCTCGTTGACACCGACAGGTCGGAGCACGTAATATAGTGCTGCACATAATTGCGTGCTCTATGAAAACGAACATTACACTCAAACTCGACGCCGCGCTGCTGCGTGAGATCCGGGTGCTCGCGGCCGAAGAGGGCACGTCGATCAGCGCCTTGCTTGCCGCTCGACTTGAACAAATTGTGCGTGAGCGCAAGACCTATGAACGCGCGCGAAAGCGCGCTTTGGCCCGCCTGCGCGAAGGACTGGATTTGCACTGGACTCCTCCCCGCTCTCGCGACGAACTGCACGAACGATGAGCTATGGCCGATAGGTTCTTCGTCGATACCAACATCTTGATCTACGCCCACGACCGATTCTCTGGAGCGAAGCACGAGCGTGCCCGCCAGCTGATTGAGCAGCTGTGGATAACGGGACAGGGCGTGTTGAGCACGCAAGTGCTACAAGAGCTCTGCGTTAATCTTCGCCGCAGGAACTCCCCGCTGCTCCCCATGGAAGAAGTCCGTCAGATTTTACAGGACTACCTAAGCTGGGAAATCGTTGTCAACACGCCTGCATCGATTTTGCAAGCGTTGGAGATCGAGGTACGCTACAAAACTTCTTTCTGGGATGCTCTGGTTCTGCAAGCCGCCGAGAGCTCGGGCGCTACGATCCTCTATTCCGAGGACTTGGCAACCGGCCAAAAGTACGGCCCGGTTCGGGTAGTGAATCCACTCGTGTAGATTTCCCTGTCTATATTCCTCGAAATCTCCAATGCCGTATCAAGTCTGTTCCTTAGCGCTTAGAGCTGATAACCAGTGATCCCGCCGCCCTGATGCTTATCTTCAAGGTTGGATCATCCATAGAACAGAGTTGGCCCAAGTTACGGTTGTGAGAAAAGTAATCCCAGCGCGAAAAGATTTACACTTAGTCATGACCACCCAGACGCTCAACTCCCTCTCCAAGGCGTCGTCCGCCTACTTGCGTTCGGCCATGCACCAGCCTATCCACTGGCACGAGTGGGGCGAGGGAGCCTTCGCCACGGCGCAACGCGAGAACAAGCCCATCCTGCTCGACATCGGCGCGGTCTGGTGCCACTGGTGCCATGTCATGGATCGCGAATCCTACGACAATCCCGAAATCGCGGATATCATCAACCAGCGTTTCATCGCAGTTAAGGTCGACCGCGATGAACGTCCTGATATCGACAGCCGCTATCAGGTTGCCGTCAGTTCGATCAGCGGGCAAGGTGGCTGGCCATTGACGGCTTTTCTCACTCCCGACGGCAAACCGTTTTACGGTGGAACCTATTTTCCACCGGACGATCACTACGGGCGCCCCAGTTTCAAGCGCGTGCTGCTTTCTATCTCCAACGCCTATCACGAAAAGAATGACGATGTGACGGAGCAGGCCAAGCTGGTGGAGAGTGCGATCTCGCACGCCGAGTCCTTTACCGGAAAAAGCGCCGGGTTTTCGCCGGCGGTCATCGATGCCATCGTCAAATCCGCTCTGAAGATGTTCGACCTGCAAAATGGCGGCTTCGGAAGCGCACCCAAGTTTCCGCACCCCGCTGCGCTCGATCTGCTGATCGACCAATACGCGCGCTCCGGTGACGAACAACTGCGCAGCGTATTCGTAAGCACTCTGGAAAAGATGGCCCGCGGCGGAGTATACGACCAACTGGCAGGGGGATTTCACCGTTACTCCGTCGACGAGCGCTGGATCGTGCCGCATTTCGAAAAGATGTGCTACGACAACTCTGAACTGCTGAAGAATTACGTTCACGCCTATCAAGCCACGGGCTCGGAGTTCTTCGCGGATGTCGCCCGCGATATCATTCGCTGGATGAATGAGTGGCTCAGCGACCGCGATCACGGCGGCTTCTACGCGTCCCAGGACGCCGATTACTCCATGGATGACGACGGCGATTACTTCACCTGGACCCTGCAGGAAGCGCAGGCCGTTCTCAGCGAAGAAGAAGCTCGCGTCGCCACTCTCCACTACGACATCAATGAAATCGGCGAGATGCACCACAATCCCGCGAAGAACGTTCTGTACCAGCGCGCGACTGTAGAAGAGATCTCGAAACGCTTAACCTTGCCAAAAGAGCAGATCCAGGTTCTGCTGCAATCGGCGAAAGAAAAGATGTATGCGGCCCGCTTGAAGCGCCCCACTCCGTACGTCGATAAGACGATTTACACCGGATGGAACGCATTGTGCGTGTCGGCATATCTGGAAGCCGCGAAAACGCTACGGCTCGAAAGTGCTGAACATTTCGCTTTGCGGTCACTGGATCGCATCCTGGCCGAGGGATGGCACGCGGAAAATGGTTTGCTGCACGTGCTCGCTTATTCAGACGCAAACGCAGAACAACGTCAAGTCGCCGGCGTTCTCGACGATTACGCTTTCACCGTTGTCGCCTGCCTGGACGCGTACGAGGCCACGGCTGATCTCAGCTACTTCACTTTTGCCAAACGCATCGCGGAGGCAATGCTCGAGCGTTTCTACGATGCGACTTCCGGCGGCTTCTTCGATACCCAGAAGACTTCATCCGGCGAGAAAGTGCTCGGCGTACTGGGCACGCGCCGCAAGCCGTTCCAGGATTCTCCGACCCCCGCAGGCAACTCTGTTGCCGCGATTGCTCTGCTTCGTCTCCAGGCCTACACCAACGAAGAAGCCCTGCGCAACAAGGCGGAACAGACCATCGAACTCATTGCGGGCTTGGCTGGGCAACTCGGGCTATTTGCCGCGACCTACGGGATTGCCGCGGTGCATCTCGCTCATCCTCACACCCAAATTGTGATTGTCGGAAGCGGCGAAGTAGCCGACCGATTGTACGAGGCAGGGGTTGCATCCTATTCTGCGAATAAGACTGTGCTCAAGCTGGCGACGAACGAAGCCGTTGCGCAAAATCTTCCTTCCGCACTTGGCCAGACGATTCCGCAGTTACCTGCGGTCAAGGAAGGCAAAACCGTAGCCGTCATCTGTTCCGGATTCACCTGCCAGCCGCCGCTTTCTGATCCGAAGGAATTGACGGAAAGCTTGCACCGCCGGTCGTTGATTAGCCATTAGCCCGTCCGAAATTCCGCGCAAAAAAAGAGGCTGGCGTTGCTGCTGCAATCGCCAGCCTGCTGAATTCTAGAGCTGCTTAGGGGCGGCTCGGAATTACGCCGAATGCCTTAGTGGCATCCGCGTCCCGTGCAATCCGGGATCGGCGCGCCGTCTTCCGGTACCGGAACTACCGGAGCGGCAAGCGCTGTGTATGCGCAAATCATACCTACCATCAGGAACAACATCCTGACCGCACGTTTCATGGGTTGTTCTCCTCTAGTGCGGGTCCCCTGGGAGCGGCGACCCTGACTTGGCAGGGATTATACAGGGTGGTGTCAAGCGCTTCGCGCAGATTTGTTTTAGCAGAAATGATTTAGCCGCGCAGTTTACAAAAAACGAACAAGTCTTCAGATGGCCTGATAACTATTGTTTTGGATGGATACAGCGGTGCGGGGTTAAAACGATTTATATCCCTCTGTTTTTACGGATTGCGAAACCGGCTGTCTCGAACTTAGACAATCCGTACTTAACGAACTAAATTCCTAGTGAGAGCACGAGGAGGAAACGAGGGCGCGATTTTTTCCGCCGACGACATTTTGTGAACCAAGCGCTTGTCTTCGACGCTTCCTCCCTCAACATCCTTCGGCGCACGCGAGAACGCTCGGTCCACCATACTCTCGAACATCGGAATCAAGGAATCGCCACCAACCGGGTGCCGCAACTCGCTGAGTCCCTGATCCCAGCGCTGCGACATCAGCAGTCTGGCAGACCCGGCCTGGGACGACGTCTTCAGCAACGCGTATCCGGTCCAAATGACAATCGACAAGGTGTAGGCTGCAGAATTGACGATGCTTACCGAAGCGGTACGGATTTGACCACCGCAAATCAGAGCAAATACAACTAATTCGACCGCCGCGAAACTGCCGAGTCCCAGGGCGATGCCGAAACTGTATTGCCGTCGTGAAACTCCCAGATGCCGGGAGAAAAACAGGAGAAACAGGATCAGCCCGCATTGGATGAATCGCATACAGCGTTGCCCGATGATCACGGCCTGGCCTAATACCGTGTCGCTTCCGGGTTGGCTTGCGGCGGTAACCACGATCGCCACCAATAACATCACCAGCCCAGCCCACTTGAATAACAGAGTTCCCAGGTCGTTGAGATTGGGGTAAGGACGAAGCACGTCCAGGAAGATCTCGTGAATGACCTTGAACCCTATCGCCAGGCTGATTGCAGCGCTGATCCAGTACGCGTAGAAATAGGGCCTACCGTTGTGGTACCGGTAAATCGGGAACAAGAGTGCGAAGTTCACAACCTGAAAAACGACGTAGGCGAAAAAGACTGGAAAGGTCCGATGCAGCCGCCGCCAAAACAGGACCCCAGCCAGAGACAATTCCAGCACTGGGTGGGTCATCCAGAGCGCTTGCTGAATACTGGCATGCATAGGGATTAGCTCAATATCGCACCAGCTCAAGGGTGTAACTCACCCATCTTTCGCACCTAGACCTTACCAGTTCTGGCGGCAAGGTCAATGGACGAAAGTAACCAAAGGTAATAGTTACCTCGCCATTTCTTCTAAATAATTCTTGCGCTGGAGGATAAATTGGAAGCGAGCGGAGTTAAGTAAGAGTTTCGCTGCCTCGGGATGGTTACTGTGGGGATGATCATGGTCGTGCGACGCCAAGATTTCAAATTCTCCACGCTCAGAGCGAACTTCTCGATCAAAACAGTGTATATTTACTCCCCGTTCCAAAGCGTCAAGCAAATATGTCGCGAATAAGAGGCAAGGCATGAGCCCCACGGCCTTCAGTTTGATCGTGCTCATAGGCGTTTTCGGTGGCGCGGTTCTCGGAATCGTTTTGCGGAAGACCCTGCCCGAGCACCATTTGAGTACTGGATCGCAAGATGTCGTGAAGCTGGCAATGGGACTGGTCGCTACCATGTCAGCGCTCGTTCTCGGTTTGCTGATCTCTTCGGCCAAAGGTTTCTACGATTCCCAGACTGCCGATCTGACGCAAATGTCCTCCCGGATCATCTTCCTGGACCGCGTGCTGGCCCACTACGGTCCGGAATCGGCTGAAGCGCGCGAGAAACTCCGCGGCGCAGTTAGCGACAATCTCGACAGGATCTGGCCACAGGAAAGGCAGCGGCCTTCCGAAATAGGAGCGCCAGCCACCGGCACCGACACCCTGGTTGACAAAATTCAGGCGCTGACGCCGAAGGACGATCGGCAACGCGCGCTACAGTCACAAGCCGTGGGTATGGCAATTGACCTCGGACAAACCCGTTGGTTGATGTACGAACAGGAAGCGGTTTCCGTCTCCAAACCTATGCTGTTGGTTCTGGTTTTTTGGCTGATCGCCATCTTTGTCAGCTTTGGTCTCTACGCGCCCAGCAATGCAACCGTTACTGTGGCCTTATTCGTCGCCGCACTGTCGGTTTCCGGCGCGATTTTTCTAATCCTGGAAATGTACACGCCGTTCGATGGAGTGATTCAAATTTCGAGCGCTCCGTTGCGCAACGCCCTCGTCCATCTCGGCCAGTAGTCCTTGAACTAATTCGAGATCACCCGTCGCAGTTCGCCCGCCTACCACTGCTCTCCCCTCTCGCTTGTTAACCAGAGCTTCTTGACGATGCCGAACAGAAAGGCGGTGGTCAGCCCGAACAGTAGCCATCCATTCAGAGCCTCCAACGCGCCCAGGAGTTGCCAATGTTCATCCAAATAGAAATTCACGTGCCCGTAGCTGGTTATGGCGCTGAGTGATTATGGGAAGGCCCCATACCCATTCGGCGCGCCAGGTCGCGGGAATAACGGCACCAAAAACCAGAGCGTGGGCAATTCTCATCACAATCTCCTTCGATCCTCAACGGCTCAGAAGGATATCCCATTCCTCGCATCCGTAGGGAGAAGATGATTCCACGCTCTGCTGGCTGATGTGATCCGGCTTGCTGGAAATTCACCGACGGTCGATAGGCGCCGACAGTCGTCGCTTTATACTTCCGGAGACGCCTGAATGTAGGCCCGCATCATCCTGACCTCGTGATCTTTTTCGTTGAGGTCGTGAAGCAGGATGTCACGCAAGGAAACGATCCCTCGAAGTTCCCTGCTCTGGCACACGGGCAGATGCCGAAAACCGTGACGCCGCATGAGCAGCATGCAGGTCTCGAGGCTCTCGTCCGGAGTCACCGTGAGCGGGTCCTCTGTCATCACTTCCTCGACCAGGGCAGTCCGAGGATCGCGTCCTTCGACCACCACGCGCTTCATCAGATCGCGCTCGGAAAAGATGCCGACCAGGAGTCCATTGCGAAGCACGGGAACCGCGCCAATGTTGCGCTCGACCATCGCCTGCGCTACTTCGAGCACGGTCTGTTTGACATCCACCCGATGTGTATCCTGCGTGTTAATTAAATCGTAGACATGCATTGGCTCACCCCCGGCTCGGAAATTCACTTTGAAGCAACGCGGGCAGGAGTATATGCCGAAATGACTTCAATGAAAAGAGGAAGAATTATATATTCCAGCGTTTTTGCTCGCGGATGTTTCCAAATTGGTCCTCTTTGTGGACCTGTACCCGCCGCGGGCCGAGCTCGCAGGTTCAGGAGAACAAGAGGGACTTAAGAAGCGGCGATGAAAACAAAGTACGAGCAGGCCCAGAGCGTTGTGGGAATGCTGCCGCGGGGCCGGGTTGTAAGAATAATGTTGTAGTCCTCGGAAGGCCGGAGACTGTCGATGACCGACGGCAATGCCTGCGGCTCGGCGACCGCCAGATGAGCGAGAAATCCGTAAATATCGGGTTCACCGGTGTAGCCTTGTGAGACAAAGGAGACATCCGTATTCTGACCTGCAAAGTGCCAACTCAGCGATGCTGCCAGCGCGATTGCATCCTCGTACGCTTTCTCCGAAACCGCCCCCTCCGAGGGATTGTCGAACACGATCCGCAATTTGCGCTCGTCTTCCCGGCTGAACTCTCGCACTTTGAGCGAACCTGATTTTGCGGTTGCTTTCCAGTCCACATGCCGGGCTGAGTCTTCGGGCATGTACTCGCGAATCAGATACAAGTCGTCGCCGCGTCCGCGCACGAAGGTTTCGAACTCGCCCGTGATCATGGGCAGAACCTCGAAAAACTCATCCGCAGGTTCCACTCGCGGATAGACGATGATCTCGCGAGCCAGCGGTACATGGCGAGTCTTGGTCAGAAATGCAAAGGGAAAGCGCGTTGCCAGGCCAAAGCTCTTCTGCTGATAACATCCGCGCCGCTCGAAACGCAGTTCGATGTCAGCCTTCAGTTCGCTGCGAGCGGGGATGTAAGGAAAGTATGCTGCGCCTTCAAAAATGCCAGGCTGAACTTTGGCTTTTGAAACTCGACGCAGCTTGTAATCTCGAAAGTGCATCCACTGTCTCTCTGGCGGACGTCCCGGTGGAACGGCAAACGTTGCCTGGGCCCACTCCCATTCTTTGGGCGCGGCGTCTTTTTTGGCCGGCACGACATTCACGGAAAACGATGGCAACCAGCGCCGTGGGTTCCGCAAGACGATTCTGCCGAGTACCGCCCGGCCCGCGAACACGTGCTCGGGTAGGCGGACATCGAGCTCCAGGTCGCGCAGCACGATGGCGGACGCAAATCCAGAAACCAGAATCGCCGCCAGCAGCGCGGCCACGATGATGTACAGCAGGTTGTTGCCTGTGTTCAGGGCGGCGATCCCGACTACCAGCACGATGACCACATACACAATCCCCACGCGGGTAACGTCGTAATCGAAGGCATCGCGAATGCGTCCGCCTGCAACACGGCGTGCCAGATATGGAACCGTGGTCAATCCCACGATCACGGCCAGCAACAAGGCAGCGGAGGCCAGCACAAGCGTCGCCCAGAGATGTCCCGATTCTCTCGACACGGTGGAAAAGAGCGCGGCGGCGAAAGCCAGGATCAAGCCCACGATCGCCAGAAGGAAGCGCACCCATACTTCTGGAATATCGAGATGGAGGAAGCGAGAGAAGCGCTCGATCGCGGAACGCTGCGGGGTGTCGGCTGGCTTCATCTGCGTATGTTCTTCGAGGTTAGCACCCGACCCACGGAGCATCAATGAGAGTTTGACGACAGGAACTCGGTCACAGCGCGATTGAATTCGTCGGGCGTTTCTTCGTAGGGAAGATGGCCTACGCCCTCGAACATCACCAGCTTGCAGTTTTTGAGCCGCTGCTTCAACTGCACGGCAGACCTTGGATCTACGGCAGTGTCCAAGCTGCCCCAGATCAAGAGCGTCGGGATGTGTTCGATGCGCGGCAACACCGATTCCAATTCTGCAAGATCCCGGTTCCACGAGCGCAGAATGTCCAGTGCGGATTCGTACGAGCCGGGGATACGCAAGGGCTTGCGATAGCCTTCAAGACTGTCGGGCGGAATGCGGCGCAGGTCGCCGAACATGCGACGGTGATAATACTCGTGCAAGATTCGCAAACGGGGGGCAAGTTTCAGAAAGGCCGGCGCGACCACAGGGTTGCTGAGAAGAACGCTCAGACGCTTTCCGTGCTCGGACCAGGGATTGACCGGATCCACCAGAATCAACCGGCGAAAGCGATCGGGGGCCAGGGCGGCAGCCATCATGGCTACGGCTCCGCCGTGCGACGTGCCCAGAAGATCGCAGGAAACAAGGTTTGTCTTGTCCATGAACTGCAGGAGTCGCTGGGCGCTGGCTTTGAAGGAGCAGTCCAAGTGCCGTGGCCGGCCGGAGAAACCGGTTCCCAGCAAATCGATGGCGAAGACCATGGAGTGCTTTGCCAATGCGGGAATGGTGAATCGCCAAGAGAATGAATAGCCCAGCAGGCCGTGAACCAGGAGGAGCGGCGGGCCTGAACCAGCACGGAGGTAGCGCACGGAAGGACTGTCCGGCCTGCCGTCGAGCGTGGTCCAGTGTTCTTCGACGGGGAATCCTTGCTGCGGAGTGATGGAGGCTTCCAGTGCGCTGTTCATGGCGACTTTCTGGGCGATGGGACAACTCTTCGCCGGCTATGGCCTTCTATATAAGAGTATCGCCTCTGTCGCTCTTATGCAGGGAGAGTTTCGGCTCTCCCTTATTTTTGCGTGGCTTCCGACGGGTGATGGCGGTTACTATCTATAAACCTAGCGAGGTCAATAGTTACCATCTGAGATCGGGTATATACCCCAAAATTTGCGTTTTTCTTGCCAGATCTATGAAAACAAAGGGTCTGTTTTGGAATACCCTCGTAAAATATCAGTTCTAAAGGGCTTAGCCTAGGGATACCCCGCTCCCGATTATCAATGGAAAGTCCTCTCCGCCAGGAGCCGCAAGATGAACAGCCGCGCCGCCCTCGCTGGCATGCACGTCGAGCAGGCGCAGAAAAAGACATCGTTCGATGCCCGAATTGAAGAACGTTCCGCGTCGCAGGGGGCGGCTGAATTGATTCTGGCGGGTACGTCGGTTTTGGATCGACTACCTCCGTTCGGGAATTGGCCGGGGCACCGCCGACTGATCGTCTCCTGCACTCAAACCTTGGACGCAGCCTCTGGCGAGCCAAACGAACCGCAGCGACCTCGCATTCGTTCGCGAAACTTTTCGCGCTCCTCGGGGGTCATCTTTTCCCAGCGCTCGAACATCCTGCGCCGCCAGTTCCAGTCGCGGTGCGGACCGCCGCGGAATCCACCGAACAGGATTTTGCTCAGCACCAGGATGCCGAGCGCCTGCCAGAAGTTGATTGCGTGCCAGCCAAACAAAGCCGGCATGAGCCAGTTCCACAAGCTCATGACCACAAAAGTGAACAGCGCAAAAAACAGCACACCGAATGTCGCGAACTTCAATATGCGTACGAACCGGTTTCTTCTCATAGTTGTGCCCTATCGTTCTCTGAATTCGTCGTAGATCTCTCTTAGCCGCTCCCGCAGAAACTTGACCGCATAGTGCTTGCGTGAAAGCAGGGTGTTCACCCCCACGCCGTACTGCTCGGCCAGTTCCTTAAACGTGTACCCCATTAATTCGTGGGCGATGAAAATGTTTCTCTGTTCCGCCGGCAATTCGTCGAGCGCTTCATCCAACTCCTGCAGCAAAATATTGCTGGCGTAGACGGCATCCGGTCCGGCGTCAGGCGAGGGCAGCATCTCTTCCGATAACCGCCGTTCCCCTTCCTCTGAGAGCACGTCCGGCGTGATTCTTAGCGCCTCCCGCTTTTTCCTGCGGAACAGATCGATGATGCGATTGCGAGCGACGCGAAATAACCACGCGGTGACCTGCTCCACCGGCTTCATCATGCGGTAGGCTTCGACCAGTTCGTAGAAGACATCCTGCAGGATGTCTTCCGCCTCACTCGGATCAGCCACCCGCCGGCGAATGAAGTTGCGAAGCCGGGGCTCGTCGCGGGCGATCGCCTCCGAGATCCTCCGATCCTGATCGCTCATCGGCCACCGATTTCTTAGTGCAACGTCCATTCAGTTATGTAGACGAATGAGAGAGACAAATATTGTAGGCGCCTTGGTTCGGACGACTTCCGATCGGGACCATTAGGCTCGTCCGCTGGCAAGGCCGAACTTCACCGTGACTTGACGCCTCACCTTCCAGGGGCCCTTCGCCGTTGTAAAGCGGGGCGAGATGGATGCCGTGGCGGGCGGCGATTGCTTCGATCTCCGCGACTCGCTGCGGAGTGATGAACCCTCTTCCCTGCGAGAAGGGTTCGAAGCGGCGCTCGATGGCCAGAGCCATGCCTTCGAGCAGACATCCATGGACAACGTCGGGAAAGGGATGGCGGTTCAGAATTCCATGGAAGTCAGGATTGAAATTCAATCCGCCTGCGATCTGTCCCAGGCCGCCGAAGAACATTTTAGCGCCGGGCATTTGCGCGCTGCGCGAGAGGTTCTTCGGGTAGCCGGCATCGCAAATGATTGCGTTGCGCGCGATCCGTCCCAAGAGAAGCGACGGGGACGCCAGACTGGCGGCGCATATGACAACGTCGGCTTCGGCCGAGAAGCGCTGGAGATCCGTCACGAACTCTACCTCAACTCCCCCCGCTTGCAACTCGGCGGCGAGCCTGCGCAGTCGCACTTCATTGCGGGCGTTGAGCAACATGCGCTTCACGTGTGGCGCCAAACAGCGCGCGCAGCCGGAGCCGACATCTCCGGTTGCGCCCACGATTAGCAGCGTTGAACTGCGGAGACCCCGGCCTTCCAGCGCGCACATCTTCTTGATGCCTTGGACGATGAAACCAACCGTCAAGGTATTGCCGGTTGTGAATGCTGTATTGTGTCTTTCGGGAAGTTGATCGAAGTTGCCTTCGATCAGAATGGAGCTGAATCCGCCGAGGCTCACGATCTTCGCCCCGGCATTGATGGCGCAAGCCGCCGTGGCTCGAACCCGCGCGATGTTTTCGTGTACGTACGCCGCTCCTAGGCGGTCGGGAGGAATGAATGAATCGATATAGAGGCCGCGGGCTTTTGTGCCCTCAATCGATCCGACTTCGACGTGGCAGACTGGTCGCGGGGGGATCCACGGGAGAATGTCTTTGATCTCGTCGTCGGGCAAAGGGGATCCGCGCAAGACCGCGAGTACGTCGGCGGCGGCTCGCCAACTTTCCTGATGTCCGATCAGAGCGAAATCGACATCCGACGTGGTCCGTCCTGCAGTTAGTGACATGCGACACCCTATCTCCATTCCAAAACAGACGGCATCCCGAATTCCGACGACGCAGCTCAATCGGGTCAAGGATCTCGCGGAAAGCGACCGCGTCGCGATGCGCGCGAGATCCTTCACTCCGCCTGAAGAACGGCTGCGTTCAGGATGACTTCGCATCAATAGAAACAAATCGTGCTGTTAAGCCTGGCTACACTGGCAGCTGCGCCACCCATGCAAGCGTTACTTCGCCTGGCAGCCCGAGCATGTCCAGCGTCTTCAGGTACTGTTGCAGCGACGCTCCGCGAAGTTCGGCGGCACTCAGGCTGACGTCGAACAGTGCCGGCTTCACGCAACTCGCGTGGCACACTTCGCAGTGTCCGTCTTTGCATTCCTTCGCCAGCATTTTCGCGAGCGTGGTCATCACGTCGAGATGCAGCTGGTGCACCTTTTCGTCGAAGCGCTGCGGGTCCAGCGCTCGCTCGGCTCGGAGAATCGCCATGGCGTGATCGACGTGCTCTTCTTCCTCGGCTGCGATCGAGGCGAAGGTCGAGCCAAGAGTTCCCGGCGCAACCTTCCCGACTCGCGCGTAGCTGGCGACGGCGAATGATTCCAGCATGATTTCCTGGACAATCAGGCAGCCAATAAAGTCGCGTTCGGCGATGCAACGCACGAACGCTTCGCGCAACCGCTTCCAGTGCTTGGCCTCAACGTTATTTGTGACTTCCACTCCGATTTTGCGGCCTTCGGCAGCGAACCGAGCCGCATGGCCGCGCTCGATCTGCGCATGCTCCAAGGCATCGGCTACTTCGGCGGGATCGTCACAGATCTCCGCTAGAGACGCATAGTTCATGGCGGCCATGAGTTCACCGGTCCCGGCCTGGGCCAGGATGTCCTGCCAGATCGGAGCGGTCGATGAAATGCATTCAACGGTTGAACAATTAAGACCAATCAGCGTTTCCATACATCCTCCCTTTCAAAACTTGAGCTGCATCCCGCAACCCATCATCTGTAGTAGCCCTGCTTGGTTCGCACAACCAGCCGGCCTTCGCGCTTCTGCGTTTCTGCTCTGATCTGAAGCTTGATTTCGCAGAACTTGCCTTTGGGCTGTTTGATCGAGGGATAGTAGCCGAGCGTGTACCGGCTGCGAATCTCGTCGATCAGTTGCGCCAGCTTTGTGCTGACCTCATCTTTGCTGGACTTCATCACGTCGCCGCCGGTGCGTTCCGCATATTGGTAAACATCGCCCGGAGGATTGTGCTTGCGCACGACGGCAAACATGGGATTCTTGCTGAACGTCGCAATCGCCAGGTCGGAAAAGGCGCTGCGCTCGAGCAGCGCGGAAATCACTGTTCCCGTTTCAAAGGCCTCGCGGAATGCGTCTTTCTCGCTGTGCTCTTTGTCAGAAGGAATGTCGGGAACGTTGTCCGTGAGCCAAATGATGGTTCTTCGGCTGCGCGGATTTTTCGCTTTGCCCAGTTGCTCGGACGCCTGAAAGATCGCCTCATTGAAAAAGGCGGCTTCGCTGCTTTCCATCTCGCTGGCCTTTTCAATGGCTGCGACCGCTTGCTGGCGGTCCGTGGTGAAACCCTGCAAGAGTTGCGTCGACGCCGCGTAGACCATCACTGCCACTTCATCCTCGGGCTTGAGGTGCTTTAATGACTCCAGCGCCCCGGCCGCCAGCGGCTTGAGCACCGGCTGAACGCTCGCCGTAAGGTCGAACAGCAGTACGACGGAGAGCGGAAGCTGCCCCTGGCTCAACTCGGCGATTGGTTGCTGTACTCCGTTCTCAAACAGTTCGAAATCTTCTTTGCTCAGCGAGCCTACGGGGCGGCCGGTCTTTTTCTGCAGCACCTGCGCGTCAAGCTGGACCAACTCCACGTTGACGCGAATGACCTGGTCGTCGGGAGCGCTTGGTTGTTCCTGCGCCTCGTTCGACAAAGCGACATGCAGCAACCCAGCGAAGAGAAGCACACGAACCAAACTTTGCGTAGCCATACTCATACTCTTTACTTCCTAAGCCTCCGCAGCATTACGACGGCGCCGCGGTTCTTTGGGTTCAGCTCGAGAGATTTCTCATAGTTGGCGATGGCCAGCGGTTTATTGCCGGCGTCCATGTAATCAGACCCGTTTGCGGCGATGGACGGCTGCTTTCCTACGCTCGCGCCAGCCAACACCAGCCACAGGCACACCGATCCTTCTCCAAGAATGCCGAAAACCAAGTTGAAGGGAGACAGATGGTGTGCAATCGGTGACGATAAGAACGTCAGCCAACCCAAACCGCCCAGCACCATGAACGCGCCTAGGAGGCGTGCCACGTAGCTCGACCGGAAGGCGAGATAGCCGATCAGAATGCAAAAGAAGCCGTCAAAAATAACGGCGATGTTCACGCCGTGCGGCTGCAATCGAAGAACTTCAACCGCAAGTCCCGCGAGGTTGAAGCACGCCGCCAGCAAAGCGAAGCGACGACCCACTGCGCTCAACCTCTTCCAGAACAGCAGCGTCACAGCGATCATGGCCGAGACCGCCATGAGGCTTCCGGCGAGGCTCACCCCACCGCGAACGATAATCTCAGCGAATGTCGCCATCAAAATGCTGAGCAGATAAAGGCTCCCAGCACGCGTCGTTTTGAATGCCGAGGTTCTGAAGCCCCGAGCTCGAAAATCCGAGGCTTCGAGATCCTGAGCCTTGAAGCGTGGCGACGTTCTTGCAATCCGTTCCGTGATTATTGCGGTGCTCATTGTCTTTACCTCCTGGTGCGACTCGGCTAATCGAGTGCACTCGAATTACAGCGGTTCGCGATAGCGGCGCAGCCGAACTGCGGCGACGAAAAATATCGCAGCGACGATCAGACCCAGCCACAGACTCGGGCTGCTCAGAAACTTTCCGGGAGCGAGTTGTTCCAGCGGAATAAAATGCGGATCGATCGGGACTCCATTCTTGTCCGTGAGATCGAACGCGGCCGCGGCGAATCCAAATATCCGGTCTTGCAGCATGACGCCGATATACGAAGTGTGAAATGCAATGAACTCGAGGGCGGCAATCGCCAGGGGCGGCAACACTGCCCACAGAAAGGTCGCGCGCCGCGCCCATCCGGAGACCAGCAGCATCCACATGTAGAGTGGTGCATGCCACAGCGCCAGTACGATCACTCCGTAGACCAGCACCACTTGCATCTCAAACAACGGCGGCGCTCCCGGGGTCGCGGTATTCCCCCCACTCATCAGCAGGACGACGGCGTTCAGCAGCCGCATGATGATCTGGAGCGGAATGGTGACGGCCAAAACCAGCACCGGCAGAATCACGAGAGGAACAATCGCTTTCGAAAGCACGGTTGTGAGATCCGACACCGGGAGCGACTTCCAGAACAGAATGCTGCGATCGCGGCGCTCGCTGTGCAGTGCATCGAGCGAATAGAAAATCCCGACTAGGAATCCGATCAGCATCAGCAGCATGCCGGCGTGGGCATATGGCATGGCGAGCTCGACCATGGTGTGCTGTCCGGGGTGGAGCGTCATCAGATTATGCACGCTGCGCGGCAGCCAAAACAGGCTGATGATGAAGCCGACCAGATAGACGGCGCCAACCGCCAGCGGTGCAACGTAGATGGAACGGTTCTCCCACAACTCGCGCCGTACCGACCAGTACAGTGGCCGAGTCGGCGACAGGGCAACTGCCGCGACGGCTGGCGCGTCGTTTATCTGCGAATCGCGGGGAGAACCGGGCACGGCGTTTGATTCCATATTCATTTACTGCCCCCTTGTGCGGGCATTTGATCAACTGCATGCGAATCAGATCGGTCCCTGACGACGACGCAACCGGACCGCTGCGGCCAGAAATACCGCAGTGATTAATATCCCGATCCACAGACCCGGGCTGCTCAGGAATCTGCCCGGAGTAAGGTGCATCATTGGATCGATCGGAAAACTGTCTGCCGCAGTGATGGCCTCCGGGCCGCCCTCGAAGCGATACTGCAAGAGGGCGGCAAAGTGCCAGGTGTTGAAAGTGATCTTCTCGACCGCGCCGATCGCCAGCCATGGCAAAACGGCCCATAGAAATGCAGCTCGGCGTGCCCAGCCCGAGACCAGCAGCAACCAGGCGTAGATGGGCGCGTACCAGAGCACATGCACGGTCACCAAGTGGTACAGCAGCATCAGCCACAGCTGGAACGCCGATGTCCACAGCGTCGCAACCCTTAGGCTGCTCGCCAGCAGCACCAGGCTGCCCAGCCCCAGCATGATTAATTCCGTGGCCACGACGATCGCAAAACTGATCACTGGCAGAACGACGAGCGGAATGCTGGCTTTCGAGAGCACAGTGGCCAGATCGGAAACCGGCAGCGACTTCCAGAACAAAATGCTGCGATCGCGGCGCTCGCTATGCAGTGCATCGAGCGAATAGAAAACGCTCACAATAAAAGCCGTGCCCATGATCACGCCCATCGCGAAGGTGAGCGGTTCTTCGAGCACCGCGCGCCGTTTTGCGAGATCGGTGGTGGAAAGGGCATATCCCATCGTGGCGATCAAGTATCCGAGCACTGTGAGGCCGGCGACCGCCAGCGGCGCAATATAGATGGAACGGTTCTCCCACAATTCACGGCGCACCGACCAATAGAACGGCCGAGCCGCCCTCATCGCGGCGGGCGCGGTCACTCGCGACTCGTTTACCTGCGAATCGCTGGTAGATTCCGGCATTGCGCTCGATTGCGTATTCATGTCGATGTTCCTCATGCCTCGCCGGCTTGATTCCCAGACTTGCTGCCCATCAGGGCGACGAACAAGTCAGCGATGCTGGGGGCGCGCATATCGCCCAGCGCGGCAAGTTGGTCGCGCTTGACTCCGTCAAAAAGCAGAATGCTGCGCCCCAGCACCTGGCGCTCATGAATCGGCTTAAGCGCCCGCGCCCCCGCAACTTGCTCGGGACGCACACTAACTTCCAGATAGCGCGACTCAAACTCTTCCATGCTGCAATTCAAAACGATGCGTCCGTGGTTGATGAACATCAGATCCGTAATAACGTTCTGCACGTCCTCTACCTGATGCGTTGTGACTAGAATTGTGCGGGTACGATCGAAGTAGTCGTTTAGCAGGGAATCGTAGAATTGCTTGCGATAGAGGATGTCGAGGCCGAGCGTAGGCTCGTCCAGAACCAGCAACTTCGCGTCGATCGCCATGACCAGCGCAAGGTGCAGCTGCGTAACCATGCCTTTCGACAATTCCCTGATCTTGCTGGTGTGTTTGATATCGGTCTTGGCGAGAAAACCTTCCGCCTTGGCGCGATCGAATCGCGGATGCACCCCGGCCACGTAGTCGAGCGATTGCGAAACCCGCATCCAGCGCGGCAGCACAGCCACATCGGCGATGAAGCAGACGTCGCGCATAAGCTGATCGCGCTCGTCCCATGGGTTGCGCCCGAGCACCCGGAGTTCTCCTTGATATTGTGTGAGGCCGAGAATGGCGTTGAGCGCGGTGCTCTTGCCGGCGCCGTTCGGGCCGATCAATCCAAGGATGCGGCCCTCGTCGACATGCAAATCAACGCCGTCCAGTGCGATGGTTTTGCCAAAGGCCTTGCGGAGGCTGCGTGCTTCGATGACTGTCATGACTTCGGCTCCTTCTTTGTTGCATCCAGCAGTTCTTCCGGTGTGAGGCCGAGCCGCTCAATGGTCGCGTGGACCCGAGGCCATTCTTCGGCAAGAAACTTCTGGCGTTCTCCCTGCAGCAGCAGCTTGCGCGCGCCCGTGTTGATGAACATGCCGCGGCCCCGCCTGCTCTCAACCAGTTGCTCGTCGACCAGTTGCTGATAGCCCTTCAGAACCGTGAGCGGATTGACCCGGTATTCGGCAGCCACCACCCGCACCGAGGGCAATGGGTCGCCCTCTTTGAGCACGCCGTCGAGAATCATGGCGACGACGCGATCGCGAAGCTGGCGGTAAATTGGCTGACTGTCGTTCCACTCACGGTCCATCATGGTTTCCAGTTGATGTCGGTAGCCTTAATCGTTGTGCTCGCGAGATCCTTCGTCGAGCTAACGCTCTCCTCAGGATGACGTCATTGGGAGGACGACGTCATTGGTTCAGGGAGCGCCTAGAACGGCATCATTTTGTCCGCTGTAGGTCGAAGTGCGCGTGCATCGGCTTGTCCTTCATCATGAACGTCCAATCCTCGGTGTGATGGTTGGCGTCGATGACGGTGAACACCGAATGGTGCATGTGGTACTCCGTGCTCCCGCTGATGTCCTTGAACTCGAACTCGACGCTTTTGCCGTCGGGGGACATCTTGCCGGTCATGCGCGGCCGGTTCCCGGCGTCGCAATAGTGAACCAGCGTGAGCTGGTCTCCGTCCAGGTAGAGCATTGTGACTGGATGGTCGTACTTTGTCGGATCCAACGGCGTTCCTGCCTCCTGAAACTCGTGCACGATCGCGTTCCCTCGCGAGGTGACGCGCAGCGAGAGGTGCATTTTGGCGCCAGACATCTCCGGCATGTCCGCGACGGTGACGGGGCCTTCCCACTCTCCCGCCAGGGTTTTTAGTTGGTCGAAGGATTTTTGCGCGTCTGACTGGGTCGCGACGGCAACATCCGCTGCGAACGCGGTGGCGGCGATCAGAACAAATACAACGGCAAATGCAATGCGGGATTTCATGTTTGTTCTCCTTCTCTGTTCAGTTGAGTCAGGGAAGCCTTTTAGGGCGGGGTTCGGTGCCGATCGGCTTTCCAGATGGCAGGTCCGTTCGGCACGTGCAGTCTCTAGAATGAATCCCTGTCTCATAGTGTTATAGTTAACTACAACACTATATTTCATGTCAAGCACTTTTTGGAGTTTTTCTAGAGGTTCGGCTATCTCTCTAATAACAATGGCTTTGGATGACGTTCGTGCCAAGGGCCACAGGGACACGACTTACACGAACCTCGACCGAAGGAATGTCCGGTCTACAGTGACTTCAGCCGAAGGTTAGGCCGTCGGGTTCGCGGAGGAGGTGCCAGGCTTCGCGGTAGTGGGCATAGATGTCGGGGCGGTGGTATCCCTTGGGCCGAAACAGGAGGGTCAGGCGTTTCTCCACCTCGCGCACGGGCAGGATGTACCAGGTTTTTTCCGGGATGATGTAGACGGCTACGAAGTCAACTTCGGATTTGCCATAAGCTCTCAGCCGGTTCCCCTGGTTTCGACGGGTGATCATGGCATAAAGACCTCTCTCTCTCATATGGGTGATGGCTTTTACCTGCATACGCCAAAGGTTCTGCCCTCCCTGGACGATGAAGTCGAAGGGATAGATGGTGCCGTAGGGCTGGGCCACCATGAATCCGAGCTCCGTCGCCTTGTGCAGAAAGGCCACTTCACCAAGATCGCCGTGTTGGCGAGCTGCAAGCCCGCATTGCCGGGCCGCTTTCCGGACGGAGGTCTCCTCGGACGCTGAAATGCGTCTGCTTGAAGCGCCTCTGGGCTTGCGCATGTCTCCTGAAAAGCGTTGCCGGAAAAACAAAAGGCGCAAGCTTGAGAGCTTGCGCCAAAATTTTGTCCCTACCTGTAGAATAACAAATCCCGAGGGTAAACATGCCATGCTTTTGACATTTATTTCCGCAGTTGAATCATGCACTTGAGAGGAATTGGGTGGTTCAGGGG
This sequence comes from uncultured Acidobacteriota bacterium, assembly GCA_963837015.1. GTDB lineage: Bacteria > Acidobacteriota > Terriglobia > Terriglobales > Acidobacteriaceae > JABDBE01. The sequence goes on from CAWIMI010000007.1 coordinate 35,998, forward strand.
GCTTGACAAGATTTGGGGGAGAAGCGGGGCGGAGCGAATTCTCCATGGACAAGAGTCCGCCATACCATGGAGGCGTTCCGACACCCGTCTTTCATTAATTTCCGGGGATTTTCAGGGCTTCTTCTGCTGCGCTTGTTGTTGCTGCTTTTCGGATTCCTCGATGGCTTTGCGGAACTCGGCCACGGCGGGGACGTCCGGAGACTTCAGCGAGTCCTTGGCGATGTAACGCCAGGCGGTAGCGTTGTCGAGGGGATACTCGACTCGGCCGCGATACACCTCGAACATATCTTCGGAGGGTCCGATCTGTGTGCCAGGGTGAGGTCTGGTGTTTATCGGCCCACCCATGCCTGGATCGGTGAGTGGAGGGGGCGTGCCATGCTGCACCCCTACGCGCGCACCTTGATCCGACGGATCCAGGATCACGGGACGATTGTCGGGTGCGTTAATAGTCGGGGTTACGGCGTTTCCGTTGCCCCTCCGAACTGAAATGACGAGATCGGCGGTGAGCGGTTCCATCGCCAGGGTGAAGCGTCCCCAGTTCATGACGGCTCGTTCGACATCCTGCCGGGCTGCAAAGTTGGCGTTGGGATTCTGCGGCGAGATGCCGGCGTCTGGATTGATGACGATGAGAACGGTGTGAGCTCTCAGAACGTAGTCCGGGAGGATAACTTTCTTCTTGTCCTTAGCGCATGCCAGTGGACCTGCGAGAAGAACCAGCGTGAGGAGCAGCGCCCTGCGAAGAGACATAAATCAACCTCCGACGCTGATTGAATCTTACATCTTCAGGTCAAGCCTTCGCATTGCTTGGCGCCTGCTGCTGGATCGAGGCCCACTTCGCATGTTCTTGCGAGACCAGCGACTCAATTCGTTCGGTAAGCAGAGCGTGCGCATCTACCGCGCCCGCGTAAGGTGCGGCTTTGCCCAGGTAGGTATATTTCTCGTGCTTCAAGGACTCGCAGGTCGAGCGATAGGCGGACCAGTTCTGCTGGTACTGATTCAAATGCAGCATTCCTTCGAGAACGGTTATGAGCACTCCCAATCCGCCCGTGACCCAGGCAGCTTGCGGGAAGCGGAACGATGCGATGAAGGGAATCAAAGCAGCGGCCACGATTTCGACTATCTTCATGCGCTTAAAAATGCGCTGGTTAACCAGGCTTTTCCGATCGTACCAGGCGATTTCCTCCTCAAGGCGCTCGATGATCGGATCGGGTGCGCAAGGCTGGGCGTCCGGGCTCATAGACTGCGCCATTCTAGTTCCTGAGCGTACAAAAGCAAAGCGAATCTGGGCGTCATCGCCGGCTTGCGAGGGGTTTGGACTGCAACGGTGCTGGCTTGAAACGCACCATTCCTTGGTGTTGTGCGCGCGAGATCCTTCACTTCGTTCAGGATGACTACGGTGGATGGGATGGACGAAGGACGGCTACCTCAGGATGACGGCGATCGGTAGATAGAGATAAAGGTGGGACGAGCCCCCGCTGTTAATGCGGTCTCGATTGAATTTTGGGCAGCATGGGTCTATGCTCTGGAGATATTTCCTGATTAATCTTCCCCCCGATTGGCTAAAGGTCTGGCGTTCTGAGATCTCGAGGCTAGACTAGTTGACGTTCATGCGGGCGATTTTCATCAGTTACCGAAGGGATGACAGCGAGGGCCAGGCGGGCCGTCTCTACGACGATCTGAGCCGCCGGTTCGGGGACAGCTCGGTATTCATGGATGTCGCCGCAATCGAGCCGGGACTCGATTTTCGTAAAGTCATCGATCATAACGTGGCTTCGTGTGGCGTCCTGCTGGCGGTGATCGGGCCAGGATGGCTGGATGCGAAAGATGAAACCGGGCAGCGCCGGCTCGACAATCCCACCGATTTCGTGCGCCTTGAAACCGCCTCGGCGCTGAAGCGGGACATCCCGGTAGTTCCCGTCCTGGTGCATGGCGCGAGGATGCCGAAGTCGGAACAATTGCCCGCCGACCTAGGCGAACTCGCTTACCGCAACGGACTCGAACTCACCCACGCCCGCTGGGATTCGGACGTCGAAGTGCTGGTCAAAGCTCTACAGCGGCACGTCAAGGATGAGGCTGCTGAAGTGGCAGAGAGCTCATCCAAAGCTTCTGCCGTCCAGCGTTCCGGTCCGGTCGCAAGCGTACCGCAAACACCTCCAGCGAAGAGCCATGGAACCCTGACGGCGGTCGCGCTTATAGCAGCAGCGGTGGTTGGGCTCGGCCTTTACCTGGGGCTGCATCGCCCTCCGCAGCCGGACGCGAGCAAGTCAGCCGTGATCGCGACGACCCCGGCACAACCCCAGCCCCAAGCCCAGCCCCAAGCCCAGCCCCAGCAGGTTGTGATCTCTCCGCCCCCGAAGCAAGCGGAGCAGGAAGCCCAGCCGCAAGCTCCTGAACCCGAACCAGCGACGACGAACAGCGCTCGTCGGATTGCCCGCAAGTCCGAGCCGCCGCCGAGACGACGAACGGCCCGAACCTCAGTCACGTTGTTGCGAACCCGTGGGCATTCTCCCTGGCGGCCTCTGGCTATCTGATTCCACAGGACCAATCGTACGGATCCCCAACCTTCACCGCGGACCGCAACTGGCTTCACCTTGAAGCCCGTTATAACTACGAGTATCAAAAGACCGGATCATTGTGGGCCGGCTACAACTTCAGTGTCGGTCACAAATTGGTGTTCGACGCCACGCCAATGTTCGGCATCGTGTTTGGAAGTACGACAGGGGTTGCGCCAGGCTACGAACTCGCCCTCTCCTACAGGCGGATTGAACTCTCCGCTCAGGGTGAGTACGTACTTAACACTGACGATCGGAATTCCAATTTTTTCTATACCTGGGACGAACTGGTCTACTCGCCGTCGGACTGGTTCCACATCGGTCTGGTGGCGCAACGGACCAGGGCCTACCACACCGACCTCGACGTACAACGTGGGTTTTCAGTCGGAGTTGCTCACAAGAAAGTGGATTTCACGACCTACATATTCAATGCAGGCTGGACCGACCCCACGGTCGTCCTCGCCCTTACCGTCAAGTTTTGATCGAGAATCGAACCGGAGCTAAACGGGCCGATATTACTTGGAACTCGCTGAAGGACCCAGGCCCTGAGCCATTTCCCACGTCCTGACTTTCTGTCGAGCCTCATCGAAGAGCCGCTCATAGTTCCCCTTGCATACTTTCTCGCGCGCTTTCTGGTCCAGAAGTTTCCACAACGGATCATATTGCCGGTAGACCTTCAGGTATTGCTCCTGTGTTGAGGGCGCGACCTCATCGGTGCCGAAAAGAAATCGGTCGGGGTAGTGGTTGAGAAGATCGGCGGTTACGCGAGTCGCCTCCGGGCTCGACACCACATACTTAGCCACCTCGTCCCAGGAAATATCAAAGTAGACGTGACTGAACTGCGGATCAGCGAGGATCTCCGCCAACTGAGCGGCGTGGTTCTTGATCGGCCGAACCACCCTCCCCATGCCAGTGTGAGCCCAGATGATGGTCGTGTGAGGGTGCCTCCTGAAAAGCGCTTTCATCTGATCCAGATAAACAGGTGGCGAGCCTTCTTTCGCGAACGGTACATCCATGTCGCTGTGTATTAGCACTACGAGCCCGACTGTCTGCGCGAAATCGAGAATCCGATCAAGCGCCGGGTTTTGCAGACTAGCAACTTCGCCCGCAACCTTAGCCGAGACAAACTCCTTGTGAATCGTGAACTCTCCGATGCCTGAGAACACACCGGGAAAAGTCTGAAGCACTCGACGAATGTGATCGGCGGCGTACATATCAGCCGGATTGAACCCGGTAATCATGGGATCGAAGCGCGCCCGCTGCTCCCTCGAGAGTGATCGGTATGCCATTGCGATGTATGCGTCGGTGAAGGAGTAGTAATAGAGCGGAGCATCCGTCTGCAGGTAATAGGTCGGAGCAAAATCACCGGAATTCTGGTAGGACCATTCCTGTTGAAGGGGGATCCCGAACAGTGCGACGCGCCCAACTTTCGTACCCATGATCTTCAGAAAGTCATGAATATCCGTGCCCTCTTGAATGTAATTGGTCAAATGGAAGTGAACATCGTTCAGTTCCGGTTGGTCCGGTTGGGACTGTGCGGCTGCAAGACTGCACCATACCGCTAAAAGAATGACTGAGCCGAAAGTGAATCGGACCATTCCGCGAAGCCAAGAATCATAGGAACGTTTCATCCATGGACTCCGTTATTTGAGGAGTTGTGTCATCGAGTTGTTTACATTTCTCTCGAAAAAATACTCGCCCGCTCAGAAAGCTAATTCGAGAGTGGAAGCAAAAACCGGTCCGGTTCCTCCGAGCGCGAAGGGAACGGAGGTGTAGCCCACCGGAGATCTGTACAGGTAAAGAAATTCATTGTTCCACCGGATGACTTTGTTGTGGTAAGGAAAAAAGTTGAGTCCGGCCCGAAAGTCCCAAGGATTGCCATACTTTGTCCGGTACGCGTCCAGTGCGGCGGCGTTGCCGGTGAGCGTCGATCCTCCGAGATAAACCTGCAAAGTTTTAGGCAGAACCATCGCCGAGGTTTGTAATTGGAAGCCGTGAGAGAAGATCGCAGGAAGTCCGGCCGTGCCGGGTCCATGAAAATGATCGAGCCACCGTAAAAAGTATTCCCCTTCCAATGAAAACCCGTGGTACTTGATACCGCCATCAAAGGCGGCCATTTTGTAGGTCACATCGTCGACGGAAATACCGGGACCGAGAACGTTGGGCGTAAAGATGACACTCCCGTCTTCGAGCCGGATCTGGGTGTTCTCGAATTGGTCACTGTTTGGCTGTTCCTGCCTGTCCTCGTCGCTCCGGGTGTAGTGGGCCGCGAGACGGGTCGCCAATTTTTGATGGTCTTCGAAGTCGCCAAAGCCGAGGCCAAATTTGCTCGCACTGGGCTGCCAGACCAGCGAGGTGGACACCGTGTTGAAGCCATTGTTGAGCTGTGCCGCGCTTACGCCCAAGGTGCTCAGGTTGTTGCCGATCATGGCAATGTAGTCTAGCTTGTCTCCGATTTTGCCCGAAGCCCAAACCCCTGAAGTATAGGAAGGGCGAAAGAACTCGTCGGATATAAGGCGTGTGTCGACACCAAGCCAGAAGGGGAAATTGCCCTCCACGCTCCGCGTACCCGGCAAGGACCGAATCCCCGCCCCCACAGTAAAGTATTTATTGAACGCGTAGCTGAGGTTGCCCGCGAGTACTACCTGAGCGCCTAAGCCCTGCGAAGCATTAGAGGACCACGCGTATAGAAAATAACGGAACTTCGGGCTAAGGATCCACCCGAGGAACTTTATTTGTAACTTATTGAGCTGGAGATCCTGGCGCCGCTGGAGACTCGTGACGTTGCCTAATGCGTTTGTGAATGTTGACTCCAGCCCTAGTTGGTTCAGGTAGCGGGCGTAGGTGTAGATGCTGATACTCATGTCGCCATACTCTGTATTGGCCACCTTGAACCCTTGATTGTCCGTGTACGTTCCCCAAGTTTTCTTGTCTCCCTGCTCCGAGGAGATGTTCGCGGTCATTGGCTTTGATTGTTGTGCAGTGTCGGCCTGGGTCGCGGCGTCTGTCTCAGTTGATTTCGTGGCTGAGCCGGACGGTTGCGCCAGCACACCACGCAGAGATTTGATCTCCGTCATCAGTTCTTGGTTTTGGTTCTCCAGTTGTTTGTTTTGTTCAATCAACCGGTCAAGCTTTTTTAACTCGTCAGTCGTGTCTTGCGTGCCATGATTCGGGGGTCCTTGTTGGGGATCTCCGCTTTGGGCCATTCCGTAACTAGCCAGGCCAAGGGCGAGAACCAATGGTAGTAAACGCGTTTTTATTCTCCGGATAGTGTTTGCCATTGGTAATTCAACCGATCTTTCTCAGTCTCAGTTCTTCGTTATTTCCAACCCACCGACGCCGGCGAAAAGAGGTTGTAGTGCAGCTTTTCGCTGACGTAGTCGATCACCTCTTGCGCCTTGACACTGTTTCCGGCTTCATCCAGCGGCGGGGCAAAGACGGCGATTGCGCCTTTTCCGGGGACGATCGCAACGATCCCTCCACCAACTCCGCTCTTTGCCGGAAGTCCCACCTTCCAAGCCCAGCCGCCGGAGCCGTCATACAGGCCGGCCATTGTCATCGTGCTCAGGATGTGAGGGACGTTCTCCGCCTTGATCACCTGTTCTCCGGTGGTAGGGTTGATACCGTTATTCGCCAAAGTGGCGCCCATCCGCGCAAGTTGCGTGGCGTTTACGCCAACTGAGCACTGCTTGGTGTAAATATCAACCGACTCAAACGGATCGGCGTAAATCCGGTCATACTTGGCCAAGAGCATGGAGAGGGCTTTGTTGCCGGTGTTGGTGGCGGCTTCGGACTTGTAGACTTCGTCGATCAATGTCAACTTTTCTCCGGCCACGCGGCTGTAGAAATCCAGGATCTTGTTCCATTTCTCATCCGCATCCTTGCCGGAGATCAGGCTGGTTGTGGCAATGGCGCCCGCATTAACAAAAGGGTTGCCGGTGTGTGTCGGCATATCCACGACGGCAATGGGAGAGTTAAATGGGCGCCCGGTAGGCTCGGAGCCAATTTTTTGAAAGACCTTGTCGGCTCCCAGCGCTTCCATCGCAAGTGCGAGGGTGTAAACCTTGGAAATCGACTGAATGGAGAATGAATATTTCACGTCTCCCATCGTAAGAACCTGGTTGTCGGTGGTCACAATCGCGATCCCGAATAGTTTGGAGTCCACCTGTGCGAGATAGGGAATGTAATCGGCATTCTTTCCGCGGGTTTCGTTCTTGAACTTGTCGTAGGCGTCCTTAACTACTGCCGCCACGACCTCGCGGCGAGGCGCCACGGGGCTTCGCGGAGCTTGCGCCGACATCGGAAGCACCGACGACACAATCACCGTTGCGACGAAAAGTAGCTTTACAGCCCAAGTTCTAGTCAACATTTGCGTTTTCCTTTCTTTCCGCCAGCCAGAGTTAGAGCGTTGGGGATTTGAAGCTCTTGTCCCAATCAAACTTGAATGAGAACTGCACTCGGTAATCGTTGAAGTTGTAACCGTTGCTAAAGTTCACTCGCCTGCCGAACTGAAATTCGCTACCCATCATCACCCTCGGAATGGGGTGATACAGCAAATTCGCAATCGCGTAGTCGCCCTGGTGAAAGTCGGCTGGCTTCTGCGCGTTTGAGTTCTGGATGTCAACCAGCGAGTAGCCGACCGAACTGGTAAAGTGCTTATTCCAGGAGTGGTCGAGAAACGCCACCACACCAAGAACCGGCAAAGCCACGCCTTTGATGGGGATGCGCGAGTTCGGTTGATTCTGAATACCAACATCCACCGGTGCGTCGTCCATGTAATTCTCAATGCCAGAGCCGTAAACAAACGCCAGCTTTGCGACATTGTTTTTTGACAAGTTGAGATTGGAAGTAGTGTTCACGCCCCAGCCCACAACGCTGGCGCCGAGATTGATGGGGTTGCCGCTGGTGTCTACCCAGCCGATTTTGCGGACAATGCCGGCCACCTGCAGATAGCCCCAGGTTCTGTCGATCCGCGCATTCCCGGAAAGATCGGGAAAATTGAAACGGGGCCGTATGTTGCTTAGCTCGATGCGGTCGGAATAAGTACCTTGGTCGCCGCTGGCGCCCGGCCGTTCCAGAGCAATAGTCACGCTGCCTGTTTTCTTCCGGATTGGCATCCACCGTATTTGTACGTTGCGGAAGAAGACCATTCCGCTCGGCCCCCAATACTCCACCGTGTTCGGGAAGACGCCGATATCCATGAACGGGCTCCAGGTTTGTCCGGCTCCAAACTGGCCCAACTCGCCGTAGGCATGCCGCAGACGGAAAGTCGTTTGTCCAGCGTCAACTCCGGTCCCAAAGAGTTCGAATTCGAATATTGTGTTCAGATCGCCGTACGGAGTAGGCGTGGAGGACTTCACCCCGAAACGGGTTTGTCGCACGCTGGCATAGACGTTCCCATTTCCCCCGAACTCGTTCTTGGAGGACGGCAACTGGGTGGGTCGGACAACGTCGTACCAGTTCGGATTTATCTGCCCGAAGTCGTTGCCGGAGTCGAGCATGGTGAACCCGTAAAAGCTCACGCTGTTCTGCCGTTCCGTGATTTCACCTTCCAGCGGTACAGTTCCAGCCTGGGGCTGAGCGATAATTGCCTCCGAGGGAACGGCGATCAGTGGCTCCTGCGGAGCAGACGCCTTTTTCCCTTCGGCTGGATTTTGTCCCACTGCCGGCGACACGGGTGGGCCCTGCGCGTCTTCGAGCGCTCTGATCTCGCCCTTGACCTCGCTCATCATCTGATCCAGTTGCTGAAGCTTGTCCTTGAGCTGCTGGATATCTTGCTTCTGCCCGTCCTGGGACTGGGCCGCAGCAGGCTGAAGCCAAATGGCGGAAAGAGCGAACAGCAATAGTGCAGTGGAGCTGATTATTTTCATAAAGACTCCTGCTCGCGGGACTGGTTCGCATTTCGGTTCCATAAACTTCGGATCAGATGCTGGTACTTTTATTCGGGAGAACAAGTGGAAACAATTAGGGAAATCCCTAGGTATGGAGTCCGCGGCAGGACTGCCGACCCTCGCGGTTGGTCACCACCCTCGTTCCGTTCATCCTGATGTGGCTTTGTGTTTATTCCGCATCATCTAGGAAGGACTTCGCAATTTAAAGAAACACAGTGGCGCATCCAAGGCGCAAGTACGCTTGCGTAGAGCCGGCGACAAACTGGTTGTGTCTGTACGAGACGAAGGCGTCGGATTCGATGTGCGGCAACTGAAGGAGAAAGAAGGCCTGGGCATCCAGCAGCATGCAAGAACGCGCATACTTGTTAGGCGGGCGATTCGAGATTCATTCGGAACCAGGGAAGGGGACAAGAATCGAAGCCTGGGTCCCTCTGCAACCGAAATCAGAACGGGCTGCAGGATGAGTTCGCATCGAATGGAGTGGCATTCCACAAACACCCTATCATGGTGGCTTTCAATCTCAAGAGCAACGCCGATCTGGTTTTATTCGGGTTGAAGCACGGCTTGATCGCAGTCGATCCCGAACCTCAGCCGAGGGCTCTGGCATCCTAGGGATTTCCCCAGTAGAAAAACCCCGCATACTGCCTTAGGAATAATCGCAAGCTTTGCAAGCTGCGCCCTCGGGGTTCGACACCTCAACGGGTGTCCCTGACTCTCAAGGGAGTCGAACTTGAAGTGAATTCCTCTGCCTTGTCCAGTCCGGCTCGGTAATGCTTGGTCTGACGATGGAACGACTTGCGATGAAAGATCTGATTCGAAATCTCAGCCTATGGGGGATATTGCTTCCTCTTTTTCATTCGCTCCCCGGCGCCGCTCAGTTGATGGTCAACAGTGCCGCCGGTTTCGACGACATTCCGACCGGTCAATCCAGCCTTCGAAGCGCCATCGACGGCTCCCGGATTTACTCGCTTTCGGCGTCAAGCCTCATCGATTCAGACGATCCCGACGGCGACATTCCCGCCGATTTCGCCAACGGTGCAAAGTCGCATCCCGCTCTTTATATGCAACCCGAAGTCCCGGTGCCGCGTGATACCAAATTCCGTTGGCGCCTCGCCACTCGGGAATCACTTCTCTTCACCGGGGTCATGCACGCCTTCAACCTCACTACCGAAGCCGGCACACGCGATACATTAAACGGTCCCTGGTTCAAGAACTACACCCGCTCCGTGAGTGAGCTTCGTGGCTGGAGCGACAGCGACAGGTTCATGGCTCCTTACGTCGGCCACACCATCGAAGGCTCAGTGTTTGGGTACATCGAACGCCAGAACGATCCCAAATACAAGAATGTTCAGTGGGGCGATGGCCGCGATTACTTCATCAGCCTTTTGCGCTCCCTGGCGTTTTCCGCCGTCTGGCACACGCAATGGAAGATTGGACCCATCAGCGAGGCTTCGATCGGCAACGTAATGTTGCATGCGTCCCCCGGCTTTATCACCCTGACCGACACTCCAACGCTCGGCACGGTCGAGATGATGGGCGAAGACGCTGCAGATCGTTATCTGCTGATGGGTCTTGAGAATCGGACGGCGAATCGCCCGCTTATCATCCTGGCGCGGAGCTTCTTGAACCCCGGCCGCACTTGGGCCAATGTCATGGCTTTTCAGGTGCCATGGCACCGCGAAACGCGCCCCGGCGTATTCGGCAATAACTTCATTCTCCGCAAGGAGCTTTTGGAGGACTACAAGAAAACCGGCGAGAAGCCCTTCGAATTCGCTCCCCGATCCTCCCCTGATAGCGCGTCAACGCGCGCGCATCCTCGCGAGGCCGCGATCGAACTTACCGCCTTTCCGTATTATCAGAGCTTCCTCGGCGGTGGGAGTTGTGTCGGCGGCGGCGGCTCCGGCGCCGCGCGGGTCAACCCTAAGTGGCAGGTGCTCGCAGAGTTGACTGGATGCCTCATCATGCATATGCCCGCATCCAATCAGAGCGGCGACTCCTTATTCTATGGAGGTGGAGCGCGTTGGACTCCGCTCGCCTCCCATCGCATTTCGCCGTACGCCCAGATGTTGTTCGGTGGCGCCAAGGTGAGCCACGAAACTGACAACCTGGCACTAGAGAAACAGCTGCTCAACGAGTGGAACGACGGCAATGGCACCATCCCACATTATCCCAAGCGCAGTGACTGGTCAGTCGAGTACTCCAAGAACGGACCCAGCATCGCCATCGGCGGTGGAGTGGACTTCGTCGTTACCCGCCCGTTCGCATGGCGGATCCTGGAACTGGAATACACGCATACCTGGATGTCCGACGTCGGCCCCACCCGCCCCCAGAATGGCCTCCGCATTGCGACCTCCGCCGTCCTCCGTATCGGCACCTGGTAACACGTCCCCGGACAGTCAGTAGAACTTTATTGCTGGAGCAGATGTGAAAAAAGCACCAACGCTAGCGCTGCCCAGACGAGCACTGCCGGATTTACCTCGGAGTGAGAATTGTTTTCTCGCAAAACCAATTTGCGGTTGACAGGAACTCGTTGTTCCTAAGCGAAAATGCGGAGCTTCTGCACTCCATTGAATGAAGCTTCTTCTATCGAAAAAACAAGGGCCGTCTCTTCGCTCCTCGGAAGAGTTTCGGCCCTTTCTTCACGGATCAGCAATGGCTACGGCTGAAAACCGGATACCACCTAGCTTTGAATCCGACGCAGGAACCTGCTCCCCAACACAACGGACATTGATAACAGTCCAACAAGTGCGAGAAGAGGCATGTCACTCCCCGTCTTGGGCAATTGGTTCGATGCAGTAGTAGTAGTTTCCCCGGAACTCGGCGCTGCAGTGGTTCCCTCGGCACTCGGCGCCGCAGTGGGGGCTCCTTTCGCGATCAACACAGGCACGCCGGCCGGCATGGTCCCGGTCACCTGCGTTTGCTGCGAGATAGCAGTCACCGGTGTCTCGACAATCTTCGTTGCGCTAACTACCATGCCCTTCTTCAGACCCCAAGCGTCCTTTTCCTGGCCGTTCACAGTGAACTTCTGACCTTCGGGGATCTTGAAAGCCTGATTCTCGCCATTCTCTAGTGTGAGAATGACAGAGAGCGGTGGGCTCACGTGCCACACTTTGCCGGTAACGGTTTGGATGGTTGTGACCACTTGGGGCGTTGTTGTTTTGACCGTTGTGCGTTCCAGTTTCATGCCGGGCTGGAGTTCGTGGATACCAAGCTGCTTGCCGTCCACGTTGACTTTGGCGTTTTCGGGGACATTGGGGAAATGGCGAAGGGTGCCGTCCGACATCTTAACGAACAGATCGTTCCCATCGACCGCAACGACTTCACCGCTCTCGACAGTCACATCGTGTGTCGGTTGGAGGGTCGTGGTGCTAGTTTGGGTTTGCACTTGTGCGACGGTTGAGATTGCGAAAGCGAGACACAACATCACCGACGCGAGTATTAAGCTCTTCCTTATCACGCTGCCTGAATTCATTGTCATTCCTCCGCTGTGAAATATTTGAATAAGCCTTGGTTCGACTCCTGCGACCAAACTGACGCTAGTCAGCCTGTTCATTTGCCTGGGTCTTCGCCACCATGCCCGGCTGCTCAGACCTCTTCAGTTGGTTCGTATCGGCAGCCATTGCATGCACGATGTAACGAAGCGGTGCGCTTCCAACAAAGTAAAATGGATAACAAGTCACCAAGGTGAGGGAGGGTTTCGCTCGCGGCGCGAGAACGGACACATCATCTGGTGAGACGGTCTCGATCTCATCCACAGCGTAGCGTGAACGGCCACCCTGCGTGTACACATCAATCGTTTCCCCAACGTGAATATCCTTGAGTCCACGAAAGAAACCGTCCCGATGCCCCGCAATTCCTGTGTTTCCCGATTCGCCAAGGGGTGCAGTGCCCGGAATATGGCCGACCGCACGATCCAGCGTCAGTTCGTCCGTTCCTTCCAGAACCGGGACGCGCAGCTGAATAGCGGAGATTTCGAGAACTCCTAACGGTGGGGATACAATCGCCGCGAGGCTCGCCTGGTAGGCTCGAATACGCTTCTGTGACCAAAGACGGAAGTCGGGTGCACCGCTATGCCATTTAGATTGAGCCTCGACGACTGATTGGGGAGATGCTTGCTGTGCCCAGAAACTCTGGATGCTGGCGTATGAGTAGATAGCGCTGTAAACCCGATCGGCGACGTAGACAGAAACCAGTAATATCCCGAACAACAGCAAGAGTCTCTCTAGCTTGTTAAAACTTCGGATAGTAGCGCTCGGCGGCACGCTCCCTAACCCTCCCGAACACGTGTACTGGGTGACCTTCGCAACGATCCTCTTTTATCAACCGGCTACCTTGTGATCAACTAGGGAAACCCCTAGCCGGCCGCAGCTGTTCAATTTCCAGACCAGCGGCTCCTTGCATCCTAGGGATTTCCCCAGTAGCAAATACCCGCATGTTGCGCTGAAACTAATTCCGAGTTTTGAAACTGCACCCTTAGACTTGAGCGCAACGACAACGGGTGTCCCCCTACGCTGAAGGGATGGAAACTTTGATCCGACCACGCGTACTACTGGCGGATGACCATCCGGCTTTACTCAAAGCCACAACTGCGCTTTTAAAGCGCGAGTTCGATATAGTGGGAACCGCAACCGATGGCGCCACGTTAGTGTCGGAGGCCCTCCGCCTCTGTCCCGACGTAATCGTGGCCGACATTACTATGCCGGTCTTGAACGGAATCGATGCCGCCCGTTGGCTGCGGGAGTCCTCCTTCCCGGCCAAAATTGTGTTCCTTACGATCCACCCTGAAGAGCAGTTCATGAAGGCATGCATGGCGGAAGGTGCCCTAGGATACGTCCTCAAGTCCCACATGAGGGCCCACCTAATTCCGGCAATACAAGCAGCCCTTCTCGGACAGGTGTATATTTGTCCATTTGTTTCTACGTGATATTGGAGGTCTAGGAGTCGCCCATGGACAATCGCACACAAAACAGAGCTGAGAGTAGAGGAGAATTGCGAATCAGGCAGGAGCTATGATTCATCGGACGCGTAAAACGCGCAGGCAGGCTTCCTGAGCCCAGCCGGGTTGGAGACAGTCTCTAGTTCGACTTCTTCCTGCCGAAGACACCGCCTAAGCCCGTCTTGCCAGATTGTCCAGAGACAGATTTCTGCAAGGCACCCTTTGCGGCATTACTAGCCAGACTTCCTACGTCCGGAACAAATTTCGGATCAGATGCCGTGCCTTGAATCATGAAGGACACGCCTCCCCTATCGCCACCCCGCCCCGTTCTCTGCGCCCGTGCGTCGGCCCTGTCGTTCTGCAGGTCAGCAGTCATGCGGAAATCGAGCGCCCCGGAAGGACTAATCGTACCTGCGCCAGTCACCACACCGAGGGATGGAATCGTTACATTGATGGCGTCGGCACTCGTCATCTCAGGAGCGATTCGCGCATTCAAGCTGGCATTCTGAATAGTCGTGTCGGGACTCGATGGCGCTTTTCCGCTGAAAGCTGATAAAGCTCCTAATTTCGAACCCATATCGAAACCGGCCAGCTTCGTGTTGGACATTCGCACCGGGCCGGCGATCACCAGTTTGTCCAGGGGACCGCTGATTGCCAAATCGGCCGATAATGTTCCTCCGTTCAATTTCGAACCTGAGGGAAGCACGACGCCGAACGCTGGTAGCCTCCAATTCATCGACTGGCATATCTGAGGCGTTGAGCTTCAGGTTCAACACCTGCGTTTCACCCTGGGTTTGGAATCCGCCCGTGAGTCGGGCGACGGCCTTGCCGATCGCGATATCCCCTTGGGTGATCGTGCCAGTCTGCCGGTCGAGGTCTGTGTTCAGCGCGTATTTGACGGTCACAGTTTCGGGAGCTGGAGAACCCTTCGGTGAGAGCTTCAGCTTTTCACAGGAAATGACGCCAGTTGCCTTGGCCTGGCTACCGTTTGAGTTCAAGGATCCATCAATCGTTACCAAACCGCCAAAGCCGGCAGCCGGATCGATGAAACCAGACGCGGCGATATCTATATCTTTGATCTTCATGGTCGCGTCAAATGGAGTTTTGGCCGAGTCTTGGGAATTGATGGGTCCTGCTTTGCCCGACATGTTGGCGCTGCCGCCCCCGGACAGGTTAACCGCCAATGTGAACGGAAACTGCGACGTGGAAGAGAAGTTCGCTAATTCAACATTAAGGTTGTCGTACACCTGCGGCTTGACGGTGGAGTTCGCTTTCCCGACCGCCAGTTTTCCATCTTTAATCTCCAACTTCTTCACGGACAGCGATTGGGATGCTCCCGACTTCGTGGATTCAGAGGTCTTCTTCTCGTTCGTCCCACCGAGGCTTGAGAAATTCCATCTGCCATCCGCCGATTTGAGCAACGTAATCTGCGGCTCATCCAGGACGATGCCCGTGATGTTCAACTGCTTTGAGAAGAGCGGCATCAACTCGACGCCGACTTCCAACGACTTTGCCGTGATAAAAGACGACTTGCTGAAGGCCGGATCGTCAGCGATGGTTACGTCATCTACGCTGACCTTGCCGCTCATAAGGGACAGGCCCAGTTTTCCAAGACTCACTTGCCTTCCGGTGGCATCCGTCAATGCCGACTCGATTTTCGGGCGGAAACTGTCGACGTTAATGAACAGAGGAAGTGCTATCAGAATGACGACAACGACCGCGATTGCAATTCCGATGATCTTCACTACACGCTTATCAAGTTGCATGATCTCTCTCCTTCCTCGGACTCGGGTCTCACTTTTCTGCCATTCTGCCTAGTTAACTACGCAAACGGGCTAAGAGCAGCAAAGTTCAAGTGCGCTCAACAGGGTGCGCTCCGAGCTGAACTGCACGGCGCTCCGAAAGGAGGCGAGAACGAATAGGAAATTACAAACTCTGAAACAGGCTAGGTCTAAGTCGATGTCCGCACAACTAGGGAAATCCCTAACAGTGCAGGGCGGCGGAGAGTGATGACAAGGTTGGCGGCACGGCAACTAACTCACAGCATCGGCGGCGTCATGGAGGCTCTCGGATGAGTGGCGGCGGCAAAGATGGGTCACTCTTAGGGATTTCCCTAGTTGTCCGGACACCCAGTCAGAGCTAGGGTTTGTCTCGGAAAGCGGGCATTTAGCCGCAGGTGCCGAGGCTCCCGAAAACGGGAGGAGTCACTAATGGCGGGGAATCGCGCTCAGATCATGATCGCTGACGACCACGTTTTCGTGGCCGATGCATGCAGGAAGCTGCTCGAACCGGAATTCGATGTGGTGGCCACGGTGAGTGACGGGCGGGCACTCGTGCGGATCGCGGCTACTCTGAAGCCCCATCTGATTATTGTAGACGTCGGCATGCCGCTCTTGAACGGTCTTGATGCAGCATCTCAGGTGAAGGAACTGTTGGGTACGGTAAAGTTCGTGTTCCTCACGATGAATACGGATCCCACTTTGGCCACCGAGGCTTTCCGGCGCGGAGCCTCCGGGTATGTGCTGAAGAGTTGTGCAGCCTCGGAACTCATACTTGCCGTGCGCGAGGTTCTAAAGGGCAAGGCCTATCTTTCCCTGGGAATCGCCGAAGAAACCGTCGGTGTTTTGTTGCTCCACGGCAAAGCACCCGTCAATGAACAGCAGCGACTTAGCGAACGACAGCGCGAGGTGTTGCAGTTGGTGAGTGAAGGGAAGTCGATGAAGGAAGTCGCAAAAGTGTTGCACATGGAAGTTTCCACGGTTGCCTTTCACAAGCTCCGGATTCGAAAAATATTACAAGCGAAGAACGATGCCGAGCTTGTGCAATACGCGGTCAGAAGCCACCTGATCATGGTGTAGCGATGCTGAGACAAGCTCGCTAGTACCCTCAGGCTTCCCGACTGTCTATTTAACAGGGTATCGCGTGCAACCCCAATGAATTGTTGCGGGTCAATGTGTAATTGTCATGAAAATCATCTTCCGGGATATGCTACGATTTGCTGAAATGTCGATGTCACTGAGTTGCCCAAACGTTCGAGCCGACAAAGATCGGCCCTTAAATTCTATTTCCCTGCAGAATGCTGTGTTGTGCGCTGACTGCGATGTCGTCAGCGACAGCCCGCATGATCATTGTCTGGTTTGCGGAAGCCGATCCCTACTCAACATCTCTCGTCTTTTAGGCGGGATGCTCCCCAGCCAAAGGGCGAAACTTGTCGATCCTGCAAGCCGGCCATTTAGTTTGCCGAAGCTAGTGTTGCGGTTTCCGGAGACTCCGAGAGTATTCAATTCAAGGGGCCGGACCAAAAATCAGAAGGACGCACACCAGTTAAGAATGTTCGGGTGATTTCGTCTTTGTCCGTATGGATTAGCAGTTTCTCCACTTTGAAGTCAGCACCACGATAAAACGGTCCCGGCAACCCCCATTCTCAGGATTCTCCCACCAGAAACAGTGCGCCCACTCCACGCAGAAATCACATAGTTTATCGACTCGCAATCCGCGAAAGTTATCCCACAAGTACGTGGGCAAGCCTCTCCCGAGCACTCTGGGAAGTCAAGGCGGCGTGGGTGCCTTGAAAAGCTTTCTTAGCTCTTCAGCCGTGTAGATTTCCGGTTCTCGATCGGTTACACCCAGTCTCGTGTCCCTGGTCGTGATCAAGCCTTCACCGGGCTTGAGTTTGAGTGAGTCCCTATACCACTGGCTTACTCTGGTCAGCTTGTTGCCGGCTGTTCGTGCCGAATTCTTCTCAACATCGAGCAGCCATTTTCGATACTCAAGAAAGTCCTTCCGTTCCAGATCGATGAGATTGATCCGATGCGGCGCACCATTCGAGTTCCATTCTTGGAATTGCCGGATAGTGTGCTCGTAAAGTTCGTAGGTCTCGGGCCGATTTGAAAGTTTCGCGTCTTCCAACCAGCCATGGGCAGCTGCTTTCATCGAAAGAACTGGCGTATCGATTGGCTTAACAGGTATGCCTTTGGCTCGCGCAGCTAAATACGTAGATTCAAAATCGGCGGCATCGACCGCCTCTTGCGCATTGGGTCCGATCCACTTCCAGATTTCCTTATCGCCCTCGTAGCGATGAAGATAGAAGTTCCCTTCCGGATGGTGCTCTTCCTTGCCACGCACGATTACCCAATCGGGTTTGATTTTCCCGTTTTTTCCAACGGCAGGTTTGCAGTAGCGCCACTTCTTTCCGATACGGACGTACTTCCAAACGGACACGCGTCTGTTCATGGGCGAATCCTTTCCGCCCTTGGAACGTATCCCTGAGGGGAATACTAGGTAACGACCGTAACCGGTTGATACCAAATTGCTGGTGCCGGGAGGGGGAGTCGAACCCCCAAGGGCCGAAGCCCGGCGGATTTTGAGTCCGCTGCGTCTGCCAGTTCCGCCATCCCGGCGCGGAATTTCTCGTGCAGAGAAGTTTAGCTTAATTGAGCGGGTGGGCCTTTGCAACCGCGCTGGTCTTACGCTTCGACAGGGGCTTCAGTTTGGACCGGAAGCTTGGTTTGCTGCCAGGCGTCAAAGCCGCCGATCACGTTGCTTACGTTCCGGAAGCCGGCTCGTTGCAGGAGGCTGCAGGCGATCATGCTGCGATATCCGCTTTTGCAATGAACGGCGATAGGCCGGTCGCGATCGATCTCTGGCGGAGAAACTTTGAAATTATCCAGCGGCCACCAGGCTGCGCCTTCGATGTGTCCAGCGTTCCACTCGGGTTCCCGACGAACGTCGAGCAATTGGGAGGCGTTGGCCTGAACGCGATCGTGGAGCGCTTGCACGGTGATCTGAGGCAACTCGGCGACCGCGAGCCCAGCTTGTTTCCATGCTTCGATGCCACCATTCAAATATCCACGCGCATCCTCAATTCCCACTCGCGCCAATCGAAGCCGCGCCTCGGATAACTGTTCGGGAGAATTCACGATGAGCACTGGACGAGCGGACAAGCCCAACACCGTTCCTGCCCAGGTGGCAAATTGTCCTGACAAAGCGATGTTGACCGAGCCGGGCACGTGTTGACGAGCAAACTCATCGCCGGGACGAACGTCGAGCGCGACTACTCCGTCGTCCAGCATGGACTTCAATTCAAGCGGAGGAATCGGGGTTAGTTCGGGGAGATCGGAGAGAGCAGAGGCGCCCTCACGATTGATTTCGGCGTCCTGCAGAAAGTACTGCGGACGTGCGGGCAAGTTGGCGGTCAACTCCTTAACGAATTGGTTTCTGCTTTTGATCTGCAACGCATAATTGGTGAGCCGCTCAGTGCCGATGGTAGAGGAGCGCTCGGCGCGCATGTTACGTCCGCAGAGCGAACCGGCGCCATGGGCTGGATAGACGAGCACGTCATCTTCGAGCGTGAGCAGCTTCTGATGCAAGCTGTCGTACAGCAGGCCTGCCAGCTCGGCCGGGGTGTGCACCTTCGAGAGGTCTGGCCGTCCGACATCGCCGAGGAACAGCGTATCACCGGTCAGAACCGCATGCGGCTTGGGAGATTTTTCTTCATCCGTGATCAAGAGACAGATGCTCTCGGGCGTGTGACCCGGCGTGTCCAGTACCCTGAGAAGAATCCTTCCGACTCGCAACTCGAAGCCATCTTGCACCGCAACATGCGGGAATCGCGCGCCAGCGTGGGCTCCAATATAGATTTTTGCCCCGGTACGGGCGGCGAGTTCTTTATGTCCGGAGACAAAATCGGCGTGCAGATGGGTCTCGAAGATATGGCGGATCTGGGCCCCGTGTTCCTCGGCAGCTTTCAGATAAATGTCCACATCTCGCTGAGGATCGATTACGACCGCTTCGCCGTGTGACGCCAATAAGTAGGAAGCATGAGCCAAACAACCAAGATAAAACTGTTCGAAGTACATGATCATTGCCTCCCCGAAACTTCGCAGGACTACCCGGAACCCGCCCCACGTCATAATAACCCCGGGTATCAAGGATTGGGCGCTTCTTTAACGTAAAAACTTGACAGTTTTCCACGGCGATTTGCGCTACAATTCTGGTTCTAAGTACGTAGTATCCTGTTCCCCCCAGGAGGTAGTTCGATGTACCGGCCCCTCAGCAGCGGTGTTGCTGGCTCCAGCCCTTTACTCGACGTCGAGTCAACCATCCGTGGACTTACCCAAGATTTTTGCACCGACTTCAACACCGGAAACTATGACCAAGTGGCGGCTTTGTTCGCCGTCGACGGCGTGTTGATGCTCTCGCACCGCGAGTCGTCCCAGGGAGCGAAGGCGATTGAGCGCTTGTTGCGGCAGTACGGTGACTCGGGATACCAGAATCTCCGCTTTGAGACTACGCGCGTAGATTATTCGGGCGACATGGCGATTGAAATGGGTCGCTATACGCTGTCGATGGAATTGCGAAATACCACCGTTGCCGACTCTGGAAAATTCCTGCGCGCGTGGCGTCGCCTCGGCGCCTGGCGGATTGTCGGCGATTCCTGGAGCAGTAGCATGCCGGTCACCGGTCATGAGATCAAAGAGCAGGAAACCAAGCTTGGCGACGATGCAAAGGTCGCTTAGGGGAATCGCGAGGCACAATTGCGCCGCGCAAATCTTTCCTGGTAATTTGGACACCCATGACTGAACCGGCATCCCTCCCTATGGCTTCCGAAGATCCGACGCCGTCTCATGAAGTGACTGCTCTTGATTGTGGCGCTGCGTCGCGCTTCTGCCCGAATTGCTCGGCGCGACTGCAAGAGCGTGGCTGCAAGTTGAGTTGTCCACGCTGCGGCTTCTATCTTAGTTGTTCGGACTTCTACTGAGTGACCACGGCCTTTTGCGCCTAAATCATCGGAACATCCTGCCCCCAGTTAAGACTTCGGCGGCGCAAAGCCAAGTACTGAATGCCCAAGCGAAGAAGGCCAATGGCTGCACCTGACACCTTCCCTCGCTTCCATCTACAATAGCTAGGCATGCGACTTCATAATTTAAGGAGAACGAAATGCAACGCAAGGCAAGCGCAGTCTGGAAGGGTGGACTGAAGGACGGAAAAGGCGCAGTTTCGTCAGCCAGCAGTGTTCTGAATAACACTCCGTATTCCTTTAGCACGCGATTTGAGAACACTCCGGGAACGAATCCCGAAGAGTTGATTGCGGCGGCGCACGCGGGGTGCTTCTCTATGGCGCTTTCCGGGCAGCTCGGCGGAGCCAACTTAACGGCATCCAGCATCGAGACGACCGCAACTCTTACCATGGAAAAACTTGATTCTGGTTGGACGATCACCGCGGTTCACTTAGACGTAGTCGGGAGGGTTCCGAACGCTGATCAGGCGGCCTTTCAAAAGGCCGCAGAGAATGCCAAAAGTGGCTGCCCTGTGTCGAAAGTGCTGAAGGCGGACATCACAATGACGGCCCGGCTGGAAGGGTAGCGTCAGGGTTGCGCCCTGGGTCTAGGCTCAGTGAGCCCTCGCGCATGTTTGCGCGGTTTGACAGGCAGCGATGCCCCTGTAGAATATTGGCTGTGGTTCTCTCCTGAAAGGTGGCTCGCAAGGGTCAGCCCGTTCGAATCACTTTTTGCCATCGTGGCGGAATTGGCAGACGCGCATGGTTCAGGTCCATGTACCCGCAAGGGTGTGGGGGTTCGAGTCCCTTCGATGGCACCAAGGTTATTCCCTTCAGCTCTTCATCGTTCAGACACCTGCTTTTTCTTGACGAGCTGGTGACAAGGGATTCGAGACACCTCCCGTATAATTGTGGCGGTTCGTCATGCCTGCCAGCCTGGATGAGATCGTTGCCGCCACTCGGCGTAAAGCCGTCGAGAGCAAGGGCTCGGCCGATCTGCGCCAACTTGAACGGCAGGCTGCGACCCATGCTCCGCGCAGGTTTCGGCGCAGTTTGGAATCGTCTAGTCAGGATGGCATAGCCGTCATCGCTGAGCTAAAAAAGGCCTCGCCTTCGCGTGGACTCATTCGCCCTGATTTCGATCCTGAGACTCTTGCGGAAGAACTTGAGAGTGCAGGTGCGGCCGCGTTATCAGTACTAACCAACGCTGAGTTCTTTCAAGGATCGCTGGAGAACCTGCAGCGGGCATCGTCTAGAACAAAGTTGCCATGCCTTCGCAAGGATTTCGTTGTCGATGAATTCCAGCTTTTGGAGGCGCAAGCCAACTGTGCCGACGCGGTTTTGTTAATTGTGGCTGCGTTGTCCCAACCGGAGTTGAAGCTGCTGGCTGGGCGAGCGGCCGAGTACACTCTCGACGTTTTGTGCGAGGTGCACGACGAAGATGAATTGCAACGAGCCATCGATGCTGGGTGCACCTTGATCGGCGTGAATAGTCGCGACCTGCGTACCTTCAAGGTTGATCTCGAAGCGGCGTTCAGGTTAGCGGACTTGATTCCTAAAAACGTGCTGCGCGTGGCGGAAAGCGGGATTCGCAACGGAGCAGACATTGCTCGTCTGCGCGCGGTGGGATATCAGGCATTTTTGATTGGCGAGTCGCTGATGAAGGCGCAATCGCCAGGTGAGGCGCTGAAAGAGATTCTGGCGGAAGCGACCGCGAGTCTCCTGCGTCAGTAGCCACAACTTTATGACCTGGGTGAAGATTTGCGGGATTACGAACCGGGAGGACGCGATGACCGCGGTGGACGCAGGTGCGGACGCGCTGGGCTTTGTATTTTATGAGAAAAGCCCGCGAAATGTTGCACCGGAAACGGTGCGCGAGATTATGGATCAGTTGCCAGCCCAGATCGAGAAGGTAGGTGTATTCGTTGGCAACGACCCCGAGAAGATGCTCGACCATGTTCATGGTTTGGACTTGACGGGGTCCCAACACCACTTCAACCTGAACGCGGGCTCGGTAAACGGAGGCGCGGCATATGGCGCAGGGTGTTTTCCGCCTGGGTTCAAGAGCTACCTCGCTATTCCAGCCGAGTGGTTAATAGAATCGAAAGATTCGGCGACCCAATTCATCTTCAGTCTCGCGCGGGCCGCAGAGAGGACGCGATCACGCCCGGGGAGTGAAGCATTCCCGGCTTTCTTCCAGACAATTTTTCTTGATTCCGGAAATCTGCTGCAACCCGGTGGCACCGGCATGACGTTCGATTGGCGGAAGGCAGCGCCGATTGTGGAGCGCATGAAGCAAGTCGTGAGAGTTGTAGTGGCGGGCGGTCTGAACCCAGCGAACGTTTCCGAAGCAATCCGAATACTGAAACCCTGGGGCGTGGATGTTTCTTCGGGTGTCGAATCGAAGCCGGGCAAGAAAGATCCGGACAAAGTACGGGCATTCGTTGCTGCCGTCCGTCAGGCGGACAGGATCGTCTAGCAGATGGCAACTGCAACAGTCACGAAGAGCGGCAAGACGGCGGGCGCAAAGGGTCGCTTTGGTGTCTACGGGGGACGCTACGTCCCCGAAACGCTGATGGCCGCACTCGAGGAGCTTGAGCGTGCGTACGACAAGGCGAGGCTTGATCGCGGGTTCCAACGCCGACTCGACGAACTGCTGTCGACCTATGCCGGCCGACCCACGCCATTGTTTTTCGCGCGTCGGCTGACTGAAAAACTTCGTGGCGCGAAAATATACCTCAAGCGCGAAGATCTTCTGCACACCGGCGCGCACAAAATCAACAACTGTCTGGGCCAGGGCCTGCTCGCCGAACGCATGGGCAAACGCCGCATCATCGCGGAGACCGGCGCCGGGCAGCATGGCGTCGCGACCGCTACCGTCTGCGCACTGCTCGGCTTCGAATGCGTGGTTTACATGGGCACCGAGGACATGCGGCGGCAGGAACTCAACGTTTTCCGCATGCGGCTGCTCGGAGCTGAAGTCCGCGGAGTGAACTCAGGTTCTCGTACCTTGAAAGACGCTATCAATGAGGCCATGCGCGATTGGGTAACCAACGTTCGCACCACCCATTATCTTTTAGGCAGTGTGCTGGGCGCGCATCCCTACCCCACGATGGTGCGTGACTTTCACAAGGTCATCGGACGGGAGGCGCGAGCTCAAATACTGAAAGCTGAAGGCAAGCTACCGGCTGCGATTATCGCGTGCGTCGGCGGCGGGTCGAATGCCATTGGGATCTTTTATGAATTCATTAAGGACAGGCGAGTGAAGCTCATCGGCGTCGAGGCTGGTGGGCGCGGCGAGAGTTTAGGCGAGCATGCCGCGCGCTTTCACGGCGGTTTGCCGGGCGTCCTGCAGGGAACGTTTTCCTATTTGCTGCAGGACGCGGCTGGGCAGGTAGCAAACACGCATTCAGTATCAGCTGGTCTCGACTATCCTTCGATCGGACCGGAGCACGCGGCCCTTCATGATTCGGGCCGCGCGGAATACGTTTCAGCAGCGGACGCCGAAGCACTCGACGCATGCACCTTGCTGGCTCGCACCGAGGGCATCATTCCGGCACTCGAGTCGGCACATGCGGTGGCGGAGACGATCAAACGTGCACCCGCCATGAAAAAGTCGGAAATCGTAATCGTCAACGTCTCCGGGCGCGGGGACAAAGATATCGGAATTTTGAGGGAGAACCTGAAACTGGACGGCTAGTTCGATTGCGTTCACAAAGGTAAAACCGCCCCGAAGCCATGCCCCTTTGTTTCCCAAACCGTCCATCTCTGGTGGCCTACGTCACCTGCGGCGATCCTGATCTAGCGACGACGCGGGATGTCGTGCTGGCTGCCATTGAGGCTGGCGCTGATGTGATCGAACTTGGCGTCCCGTTCAGTGATCCTGTGGCGGACGGCCCGGTCATCCAGCGCGCCAGTCAGCGGGCTCTCGAGCATGGCGTAACCTTGGCCGATGTGCTGAAACTGGCGGCAGAAGTTCGGCAGCATGCTCAGTCAACCGGGCTGATCATTTTTTCATACTTGAATCCGATTCTGCGAATGGGCGTGGAAAAATTCTGTAAGGTGGCGCGCCATGCGGGAGTTGATGGAGCACTGCTAACCGATTTACCCGTGGAGGAAGCCGGCGAACACCTGCGCGAAATGCGGCGAAATGATTTGGCGACCGTCTTCCTCGCGGCGCCCACCAGCACCGACAAGCGACTGAAGCGCATCGCACAAGCTTCGAATGGATTTGTTTATGCGGTTTCACGCACGGGAGTGACCGGAGTTCGCCAACACTTGACCGACGACAGCCGGAAACTCGTTCGCCGTCTCCGCAAATACACCAAACTGCCGATTGCTGTTGGCTTCGGTATTTCGACCGCCGATCAATTCGCAGAGGTGGGAGAATTTGCTGACGCCGCGGTCATTGGGAGCGCCATTGTTGAAACTATCGAGCGCAATCCGGGCAAAGAAGCTGAGTCTGTGGCAGAATTCATAAAACAGCTCTCAGCCGTCAGCTCTTAGCTTTCAGCTCAACAACATTGATTTTAGATTCGAATCGCGGCAGGCTGAAGGTCACAATCTCGGATTCCGAGACAGGCTGAGAGCTGACAGCTGAACGCCAGTAGCTCCTATGGACATCTCTGACTGGCGCAAGAAAATCGACGACCTTGACCGCAAACTGGTGGATTTGCTGAGCCAGCGGGCGCAGGCTGCCCACGAGATCGGCAAGCTGAAACGCGGCATTGGCATGCCTATCTACGAACCGGATCGTGAGCGAGCCGTGTTTGACAACGTACGAGGCGTGAATCCGGGGCCGCTGCCGGATCGAGATCTGCTGTGTATCTATGAGCGCATCATGGACGTCATGCGCCAGATTCAGCAGGAAGAAATCGCGCCCAAGCCGGCAGGACCGAAAGGCTCCGACGACACAGAATTGGATTCCGAAGTGAGTGATTGAGTAAGCTCTCATCCTTCAGCCGTCAGCTCTCAGCCGAATACCGAGAGGCTAGTGCCTGACAGCTGATAGCTGACGGCTGATCGCTTTCTTATGATCGTCGCAATGCAAGAATCGGCGACGGAAGAGCAGATCCAGCAGGTAGTGGAACACCTGATCGAGATGGGCTTCTCCGTGCATCGTTCTACCGGAGCCCGGCAAACTGTTGTGGCGGCGGTGGGTGCTCGTGTCGATTTCGATATCCGCAATCTCGAGGTCTTGTCCGGAGTCGAGCATGTTCACCGCATTAGTGCTCCTTACAAATTGGCGGGCCGGAGTTTCCGGCCTCAGGGCACCGTGGTCGAATTTGCAAATGGATTGAAGATTGGTGGCGAGCACGTGGTTGTCATGGCCGGCCCTTGCTCGGTGGAATCGCGCGACCAACTATTCGCTACCGCCGAGCGAGTAGCGAAGGCAGGCGCGCGCGCCCTACGTGGCGGCGCTTTCAAGCCCCGATCTTCTCCTTATTCTTTCCAAGGGCTGGGCTTGGAAGCCTTGAAACTCTTGCGTGAGGCGGGGGACCGCTTTGGTCTGCTCGTGATCAGCGAGGTCATGGAGATCTCCCAAATAGCGATTATGCTGCCTTTCGTCGACATTTTGCAGGTTGGCGCGCGAAATATGCAGAATTTCAACTTGCTGCGCGAACTCGGCAAAGTCAAGAAGCCGATTCTGCTCAAGCGCGGCATCGCCGCGACTTTGGAGGAACTGCTGCTCTCTGCCGAGTACATCATGGCAGGTGGAAACTATGAGGTAATTCTTTGCGAGCGCGGGATTCGCACCTTCGAAACTTACACTCGTAACACGTTGGACATTTCGGCGATCCCGGTCATCCACAAGCTTTCGCACTTGCCCATGGCCTCCGATCCGTCGCACGGCATTGGGATTCGCGACAAAGTTTCTCCCATGGCTCGGGCGTCCGTAGCAGCTGGCGCGGACGTGCTTCTGATCGAGGTACATCACGATCCGGACAAGGCATTGTCGGATGGCGCTCAGTCGCTGTATCCCGATCAATTTTCTGAACTGATGGATCAGTTGCGAATGATTGCGCCAGCGGTTGGCCGCAAGATTGCTTGATCAATTGTTATAGAAATCGCCGATGCCTATTCGCCAAATCACGATCATCGGCACTGGCCTGATTGGCGGATCGCTCGCCCTGGCTCTGAAGAAGCATCGGTTTGCCGGGCGAATCATCGGGTGCGATCGCGCGCCCGTTCTGGAACGTGCGCGAAGCAAGGCCGCGATTGATGCCGGCCACACCAATCCCTCTGACGCCGTTCGCCGCAGCCAGGTCATCGTTCTCGCAACGCCCGTCAGCGGGATCATCGATTTGATCGAGAGGCTGGGCCCGGTGCTGCCGCCGAAAACACTCCTCACCGATGTCGGCAGTACTAAGGCAGAGGTCATGGAACGAGCTAAAGCAGTTTTTCGAAAGAACACCGGAAGCCGCTTTCTCGCCGGGCATCCCATGGCGGGGAAAGAACAGTCTGGCGTCGAATTCGCCGACCCTGATCTGTTTCAGGGCGCCGCCTGGTTTGTGACTCCGGTTCCGGGACAGAATATTTACGACGATCTAAGCGGAGAGTATCTCGATTGGGTGGAAAAAATCGGGGCGCGCATCGCAAGCATCGACGCCAGCGAGCACGACCAGCTTTGCGCCTGGATCAGTCATCTGCCGCAAATGATTTCCACCGCGCTCGCCGCCTCGTTGGTCGATGAATACGGCGCCGATGCCCCCCTGCTCGAAGCCGGTGGCCGCGCCTTGCGTGAGATGACGCGCATTTCGGGCAGTCCTTATTCCATGTGGCGCGACATCGCTCTCACCAACAAACAAAATATTCGATCCGCGCTTCTCAAACTGGAGCAGCATCTGGCCCACATTCGCGAGAATCTGGACACGCGCGAGTTGGCGATGGAATTCGAGAAGGCTCATCAGTTGAGAAAGTCCGCGGTAGGGAAGACAAAGCAACTCGATTGACGCTGATGCCCGCCGGCCTGTGCGTGGGTGGCTGTAGCCGCGTTGCCAATCTGAGTGGTACTAAGGAATTCGATGGAATTCGTCTTGGTTTTCATGAAATATGCCAGAGATCTATTCGGTATCTTCATTTCCGCCTTGATTATCGTTCGGTCACTACGCGGCCAGCGGTTCCAATGGGGTTTGTCGCCCAAAGGTCCCCCAGCGCCGGCTTTCCTGATGAGGGGATGGTTCCTATTTGGAGGGACTTACGCGATGTGGTGGAGCTGTGTTCAATTTGGTCTCGACAGCCATCTGCTGACGGACCGGTCACGGGCAGTAACGCTGCTTGCCTTTGTAACGAACCACGTCGGACGAATTGTGATCCATCTTTTTCTCATAATTGTGTTTGCAGTCTTCGGAATCTCCATTGCGAGAACGACTCGCCCTCAAGCTGGTGGTACGAGAAGCGTGGTTCGCGTCGCAGTCGTATTCGTGGCCGCTATCTTGATCCTCGCCAACTTAATTGTCTTGTTGCGCTATCTGTTCCGCTCGTGAACTAGATCCTGAAATCATCCAGTGACCGATTCGTGAGAAACGCAAACACATCTGGGAAAAACGTGGTGATATGGCTCGCTGACTCAATTCTCATTTAGAATCTTTTTCACATGAACAAAGTAGTTGCCAATGCCGACCAAGCTGTCTGTGACATTCCGGACGGCGCCACAATCATGTTTGGCGGCTTTGGACTCTGTGGCATTCCCGAGAACTTGATCCGCGCGCTGGTTCGCAAGGGCGTAAAGAATCTAACCACCATCAGCAACAACGTCGGCGTGGACGGATTTGGCATGGGCCTTCTGCTCTCTGCGGGGCAAATTCGCAAACACATCGGAACCTATGTCGGTGAAAACAAACTGCTGGAACAAATGGTCCTCCAAGGCAAGGTTGAACTGGATTTGGTGCCGCAAGGAACATTCTCCGAGCGCATGCGAGCCGCTGGCGCCGGGATTCCCGCATTCTTTACGCCCACCGGCGTCGGCACCATCGTCGCCGAGAATAAAGAGACTCGCGAATTCGACGGCCGCATGTACGTCATGGAACGAGCCCTGAAAGCCGACTTCGCGCTGATCAAAGCATGGAAAGGCGACAAATGCGGCAATCTGGTTTATCGAAGGACAGCACGCAACTTCAATCCGATGATGGCCACTGCGGCCAAGATAACCATCGCGGAGGTTGAACACCTGGTCGAAGTCGGCGAGTTGGAGCCTGACTTGATCCACACGCCCAGTGTCTACGTGAATCGCATCTTTCAGGGCGAGTTGTACGAGAAGCGAATCGAGAAGCGAACGACGAGAAAGGCAAGTTAGATCAGGTGGCGACAGCCGCCCTTGGCTGTCCGGGCCGAGCAAAGCTCGGCAGCGGAACGCGAGAATGATAATGTCCACCCTACCCAAACCCGGCAAAGACGTCGATAAACGCGAACGCATCGTCAAGCGGATCGCGCAGGAGCTGCGCGACGGCTTCTACGTGAATCTTGGCATCGGTATGCCCACGCTCGTGGCCAATTACGTGCCTTCCGGCATCGACGTGATTCTGCAAAGCGAAAACGGAATGTTGGGCATCGGCCCGTATCCAATCGAGGGAGAGGAACACTGCGATCTCATCAACGCGGGCAAAGAAACGGTCAGCGAAATGGCAGGCACTGCCTATTTTTCGAGCGCCGACTCGTTCGCCATGATCCGCGGCGGTCACATTGATCTGAGTGTTCTAGGCGCGATGGAAGTGGATGAGGAAGGCAATCTCGCCAACTGGATGATCCCCGGGAAAATGGTCAAAGGCATGGGCGGCGCCATGGACTTGGTCGCGGGCGCACGCCGCGTAATTATTGCCATGGAGCACACGACTAAAGATCTTCAACCGAAAATTCTAAAGAAGTGTACGCTACCGCTGACCGGCGTGAAGGTGGTAAATACAATCGTCACCGAGATGGCTGTGATTCAAGTGACGCCTGCGGGTCTATTACTGGAAGAAGTCGCTCCCGGCCTGACTGCAGACGACGTCCAGCGTGTCACCGAACCCACGCTCATCCTCAGTCCAAATCTCAAGACGATGGCAAGCTGAACCGACCCTACTCGGCGCCGCCAGAACTTTTCACCCGCGCCGGCTCGAATTCGTCGCCCTTCTGCCAGCCCACCAACTGGTTTAGGGACGCCGCTTCCCATCCCAGCGCAAATCCGAATCGCGCCATCGCCGCATCGCCAGTGAAATCCATACTGGGGTGGTATTCGTCGCTCGGTTGATGATAGTGCTTCGACGTGTATTCCTCCGCCTGCTGCATGCCCCAGGCTGCATCGTGTCCCTTATATTTCGTGCCTTCGTTGATCGAGAACGAAGGGATGCCCACGCGCGCCAGGCTGAAGTGATCGGAGCGATAATAGTGTCCGGCCTCGGGGCGCGAGTCGGGACGAATCGTCAGACGAAAGGTTTTCGCCATGGTCTCGATCGCAGGGTAGAAGGTCGTGCGTTCGGCTCCTGAAACTTCCACCTCCTCCGGCGAACCGAGAGGTGGCACGTCGTCATAGTTCAGATCGAGGCTGATCTTGCCTGCCGGAACCGGCGGGTGCTCTCCCAGATACTCCGAACCCAGCAGGCCCTGCTCCTCCGCCGTCACCGATGCAAACACAATGGACCGGCGCGGCCTCTGCCCGGCTTCCGGGTACACACGCGCCAGTTCCAACAGAATGCCGCAACCGGTCGCGTTATCGTTAGCGCCGTTGTAGATGTTGTCGCCAGGCATGTCCGGGCGAATACCGAGATGATCGTAATGAGCGGTATACAACACCGCCTCGCTCTTCAACTTGGAATCCGATCCTGGCAGCATGGCCAGCACGTTTTTCGATTCAAAGGGGCGGACTTTGCTCACCATGTGCGCTTTCAATTTGACCGGCAGCGCCGTGGGATGAAAATCTCGCGACCGCGCATCCGCCATCATCTTGTCTATGTCCATGCCCGCGGCAGTACCCAATTGTTTGGCAACATCGAAGCGGATCCACGACGCAACCTTCAGCTTCGGAGAGCCGTCGAGCTTGAGATATGACTTCTCGCCGGAATTCGAGTTGCGAACGACATCCCAGGGATAACTCGCCATCTCGGTCTGATGAATGAGGATTGCACCTACCGCACCTTTGCGGGCAGCTTCCTCATACTTGTAGGTCCAGCGTCCGTAATAAGTGAGCGCCTTCCCCTTGAAGAAATTCACATCGTCAGAGGGAGGTTCGTTAATCAGCATCAG
This sequence comes from uncultured Acidobacteriota bacterium, assembly GCA_963837015.1. Classification (GTDB taxonomy): domain Bacteria; phylum Acidobacteriota; class Terriglobia; order Terriglobales; family Acidobacteriaceae; genus JABDBE01. The sequence continues at coordinate 66,376 of CAWIMI010000007.1, forward strand.
TAAAACCTTGCCGCGCACGTCGACGCCCTTGTAGTCGTCCCATTTATATTCAGGGGCTTCGATGCCATAGCCCACGTAGACGATTTCTGCGTCTACGTCGGATTGCGATTGCTGCGTCTGGTCGTAGGCGACGTAGTCGTCGAGCGGCGTGAGGTTCCGAGCATCACCGCGGGAACCGATCAGCGAAAATGTGGTTGCAGGCTCGGGCGTGATTCCGACCATCGGAACCCTCTGCATGTAAGTCCCGTTGTCGCCCACAGGCTTCAGACCGTAGAGAGCAAATTGCGTCGCGATGTACTCTGCCGCAATGTCGCCGCCACGCTGCCCCGTACCACGTCCCTCGAGCAGGTCATGCGAGAGGAAGCGGACATGCGCCCGGATGCGCTCGGGATCGATTTTCTGCATGGCCGTGAAAGCAGCGCCCGGCAACCGCACAGATTCCAGCGACGATTTCGTATGTTTGTGCGTGGTCTGCGCCGCAGAAATGTTCGAGAACACAAGAAGCACGAAAAGCACAATGACGCCAGTGCGCATCCTTAGAGGCTCCGTAGAAAATCGTGATAGATAAGGTTTTTATTGTACGGGAAAGCATGGGGATGCCATTGTTACCAGTGGAGTGACCCTTCGGTTCCCGGCCTACCTGGAGCGCGTGCCAATGTTCGGGTCGAGCTTCAATTACAGCGTTGTTTAGCTTTGCCCGCGACCGCGGGCTAGTTCTTCGACCCTCAACCAGCACGGAAATCGGGGATCTGCTCGCCGGCGCCGAACACCGGCTTTAGCGGTTCGCCCCCTGCTTTGGCCGCCTTGCGGTTGATCTCCTCGATTTCCTTCCGCTCCCATCCCACGCTGGAGATCTCAATCTCTCCATCCTCGGCAATCCAGAAGATGCTGGGCACGTTGGTCAAGCCGTAGGCGTTCGACGCGGGATAGGTATCCATGTCATCTAACAGCACCGGGAAAGTCAATCCGTACTCTTTGACAAACGCAGCCGTATCTTTCTTCGGGTTCTGCGAGACCCCAACAATGGTCACATTCTTTCCGCCGTGAGACTTGTAAATCCGCTCAAGAAACGGAAATGTGTATTGGCATACCGGGCAGGAGATCTTGAAGAAAGCCAGAACCACAGGTCCGCGCTTCAGCGCATCATGCAGCGAGAACCCCTTACCGTCCATGCTTTGCAGCGTGAAATCTGGCGCGGACGTTCCCGCCGTCAGAGCAGCCATACTCTTTCCTCCGAAAATGTTACGAAGCCACTTCACTCTCGCTCTATCTTAACGTGACGCTATGCCGGATTAAAATGCACACCTTATTCCAGCCATTGCGGATTGTGGAACGTACCGTCGAAGTTGTGAGCTGTCTTGTAAAGCTCATACTCTCCGCTCTGGGCAGCTTTTTCCGTCTTCTTAAGGAGGGAGGCGACCTGTTCCTGAGTCAGAGGATGAAAGGTCCGAGCAACCTTCAGCGCCTGTTGCAGGATCGTGATCGAATCGCAGCCGGTAATGACTACGCTGGTCGGCAGGTTCAGCGCATACTGCAGGCACTCGACCGGTTCGACCGTTTTGCTCTTAAGGATGAGGCTATCGCCCATGGGCTTCATGCCCAGCACGCCTATGTTGTGTTCCACCAGCACCGGCAGGACTTTTTTTTCAAAGCTAGCGTAGTGCGCATCCATCAGATTAAGCGGCATCTGCACCGCATTCAACGTGAACTTGTGCGTAAAGGCGGTATCCAGCATCTTGAGGTGGATCTCGGGACTCTTATGTCCGGTAAATCCGATGTAGCGCACTTTCCCTTTTTCCCTCGCCTCCACCACTGCTTCCATGCCGCCATTTGCGGCAAAAATCTGCTCCGGATCTGTATCGCGGATGACTTCGTGGAACTGCAGTAGGTCGATCCAGTCCGTCTGCTGACGGCGTAGAGACTCATCGATCTGCCGGGCCGCTCCTTTCCTGGTCCGAGCATCGATCTTGGTCATTAAGAACGCCTTCTGCCGGTAGCCGTCGCGCAAGGCCTTCCCCATGCGGATTTCGCTTTCGCCGCCGTTATAGTCCCAGCAGTTGTCAAGAAAGTTGATGCCTTCGTCGAGACCGGTACGAATAATACGGATGCTCTCCTGCTCGTCACTCTGCATGCCGAGGTGAAATCCGCCGAGCCCGACGCAGGATACTTTCTCACCTGTATTTCCCAGCGTGCGATACGGGACTCCGTTTCTAGTCTCCGCCGCCCACGTATTCGTCAACAAACTACCGGCCAACACCGTGCCTGCCGTTCCCTCCAGAAACCGGCGGCGAGTTAGACCCCGGCTCATACGTTCGTCACAGACTTCTGGCGTGTTTTCAGTCATGACAATCTCCGTTCCCGGCCAGGGCTCAGGGGCTTAGATGATGTTTGCGGCGCGGAGGATTTTCCGTGCAAGCCCGGTGAGGGGCAGGCCTGCGACCCGGGCCTTTCGTATCCAATGCCCTTTGATTCCCTTCGGAGCCGGACCTAACTTCACGCGGACCATATAGTCGGTCACGGTGATGGAATGCCGGAGAGTAAGCGCCGACGTCGTATTCTTTGGGGTGGCAATCTCAGGAAGTTCCCACATTCCTGGCATTAGCGTCGAAGTCTTTGAGCGCTGCACCAGGAATATCGCACCGTCGCGACAGGCTAACCTGTAATGAATGTCTCGCTTGGTCTGGCGAGTTCCCTTCCCTGGTAAATGTAGCTCGCCGCGCGTTGTGCACAGATCAGACATTGGGCATAACAGACATTGGGGCTGTCGCGGCAGGCAAACGGTTGCGCCCAATTCCATCATGGCCTGGTTAAAGTCGCCCGGACGCTGGCGGCTGAGCAGTTCTCCCGCGGCGCGCCACAACTCTTGGCTGCCAAGACTCTTTCCTTGTAAGCGCTGCAGTACCCGTTCCACGTTTCCATCGACCACCGCGAAGGGCTGATCGAAGGCGATGCTGGCAATCGCTGCCGCGGTGTAGCGGCCAATTCCAGGCAGGCTCTGTAACTCTTCTGTGTTGCTCGGAAACTTTCCTTCATGCTCTTTGACAATCTTCCTCGCCGCGGCGTGCAGCATGCGGGCTCTCCGGTAGTAGCCGAGGCCGCTCCAGGCCGCTAACACCGACGATTCTCGCGCGGAGGCCAATTTCTCAACGGTAGGAAAGCGCCGCAGGAATCTCTCGTAGTGATCGATGACGGCCGCCACCCGCGTCTGTTGCAGCATGATTTCAGACAGCCAGACGCGATAAGGATCGCGATCCCGCCGCCAGGGCAAATCGCGCTTATGATGGTCAAACCATTGCAGCAGACGCTCCTGGAAGCATTTGCTCGCAGTCGAGTCTTCCCTGTGCGAAGTCTCGTGTTTTGAAGTCATCGATTGCGTGGTACAACCTTTGCGCACTCTAACACTACAAACTATGGGTTACGTCCGGAGGATTTCGCAATGGCGCGATTCTACCGCAAAGGCACTACGCTCTCGGAAAGGGCTGCTCGCACTTCCCTCGTGTCCCGCAGCAGTGTGACCCGGGATGCCTCCCCGTTGACCTTCGCTTCCGGGCAGGAAATAATGACTGGGCCTGGTGTCCGCAATCTACGAGTGCCAGTTTACGCGCTCACGAAATCGAAGGAGTTCCATGAACGACTTCAACCGCAAGGTCGAGGAAGCTTCCGCGCGTATCAACAAGTCGGTAGCCGAGGTCGCCGCCACGGTCGAGAAGGAGACGGCGGAGTTGATTGCTCATCTGAACGACGAAGTGGTGCCGGCGGTCCGCCAGCACTCCACCAAGGCGTTGCGAATGGCGTCGGAGAAGCTGGCTCAACTCGCGGACTACATGGAACACCACCAGCCTCCTCAGAAGTGAGTAGTTTGCCTCGCACTCGTCGCGGATGTTGCCTGAGAGCTGGCAATCCTCAGCGTTTGGTCGCGATCTCTTTTGCCATTCTCCTTTTATCCTTTCTGCTGACCGGCTGCAGCAGCCACAAGCAAGCGCACGTCAACGTTCCGCCTCCGCCGCCGGTGACCGAGCCCTCATCACAGACCGCTGTGAACACGCAGCCACCAGTCAAAGTGATCGTCCCTTCACAATCCGACGACGAGGCGCTTCAGACTCTTGCGAATGCCAAGGCGATATCGATCGAGACTGGCCTCACCAGCTGGTACGGAGGCCCGTATCATAATCGCCGCGGTTCGAACGGCGAGGTCTACAACATGCACGCCATGACCGCGGCTCATCGGACATTGCCGCTGGGCTCGATCGTTCGCGTAACCAACGTAAAAAGTGGACACTCGGCGATCGTGAAGATTACGGATCGCGGGCCCTTCGTCGAAGGCCGCATCCTCGATCTCTCGCAGGCAGCGGCGGGTAAAGTGGACGTGTTGCAGCCGGGCGTTGCCATGGTTCGCATCGAGGTGCTGCGCTCGCCGTCGCCGCTGGAAACTGGCGGACGGTGGGCGGTTCAGATCGGCGCCTTCGAGCAAGAACACTCCGCGGACAAGTTGGCCGACCATCTTTCCCATCGGTACCAGACGGCGAAGGTGCAGTGCTTCAGCAGCCCGGTTGGCGACTGGTGGGTGCGAGTGCGGGTGCAGGATGACGATCGTAAACGCGCCGAAGAGGTCGCGCACAACACCCAGACTCCGCAAGGTGCGATTTTCCTGGTAAGACTCGACTAAAAGGCCGCAAAGTGCGCTAAATCTGAATTAAATCGTCGAAAATCGACTGGCTCTGAACCATAACTCGCACTGCAAAACTTTCCCCGATCGGATATAGTGGGCACGCGCCTTCCCCGTCCTGGCGACTTCCGTGCCGCAGCGCGGCGTGTCTCCAAATCCCGAACTGTGGACGGTGTCATGAACGACTGTTTGTTTTGCCGCATCATTCGCGGGGAAATTCCTTCCAAAAAAGTCTACGAAGACGAGCATACCTACGCGTTCGACGATATCAATCCGCAGGCTCCAACCCATGTGCTAGTCGTTCCCAAGAAGCACGTTCACGGGCTGAAAGAAGCTCAGGCGGAGGATGCCGAGTTGATCGGGTACTGCCAACTCGCGGCTGCAAAGATCGCTCGGCAGCGCAGCATCGAGGACGGGTATCGAACCGTGCTGAACGTCGGCCCGCGCGCCGGGCAGTCCGTTTTTCACCTGCACGTGCACTTACTCGGAGGCCGAAATCTGCAGTGGCCTCCGGGATAGGAGTGCGCCCCCCTCTGGCTCCGTTGATCCACTTGCACACCTTTTGGTGCAGAATTTGGGTCAAAAAAAACTCTCATTTTTGCCTAAAATCTAGAAAACAAAGAGTCGGAATTTTTCTTGCCTCCTAGATCTATGGTTCTAAAGGCAGTTACAGGCAAAATCTTGGAAACATTGAGGTTAGCTCGGCACCGCACCCCTATCAACGGATTCTGTTGTCAAAGATCATGATTATCTTAGAGATAACCTATGTACTCATATGTTATCGAAAGCGGAGGATGAAATCAAGAGAAAACCGATGCAGCGGTTGGTTTGGATTCCATTTTGGGAATCCAGGAGTGCACCGATAGATGGGAGATGAGGTCTGGAGTCCCTCGGTACGAATTTGCATCTTCGTCTCGCACCCTTTCCGCACAGGACGCGGAAAGAGTGGGGCACCCGGTGTAAGTCAACCCCAGCGGACCGGAGTGCCTGCTCTACATTAGGTCGGCGGAGAGAGGGTTGACGTGGTGCGGGCGAGATCCTTCGCGGACTGGCGTCCGCCCAGAATGACGGATGAGTTTGGGAGGTTGGCGCATTGGTACAGTGCAACGAGTGTTTTTTTGGGGGGGAACCGGCGTTTCTGGTTGAGGGTTACGTGTCCCACCTTTTCCGTACAGTACAAGGAAAGAGTGGGGCACCCGGAAGACTACTTCAGCCGCGCCCACGGCGGTAAGGCGGGTGCCTAACCTGCTCTGTCTCTCTCCAAGAAGCTGAGATCGAATAGAAAGCCTTGCATCGCATAGAGTTTGGGTGCTGCGCGCGCGATCCTTCACCCGGCTTGCGCCGGTTTCAGGATGACCTCTGTTTTTTGGCGATGACTAACGCTTTTTTTGGATGGGCCTCGTGGTGCAGAGGTCCTTCGTTGGGACTCCCTGGCTTTGCCACGGACTCCACTGCCTCAGGATGACAGCGGAAGGTGGATTGGTAAGGCTCCGGGCGGTCCCAGGTCTCGAGTACGCGGAAAGAGTGGGGCACCCGGCGTAAATCCAGCCCCAGCGGACCGGAGTGTCCGCTCTACATTGGGTGGGTGGAAGAGAGTTGAGGTTGTGCGCGCGAGATCCTTCGCGGACTTGCGTCCGCTCAGGATGACGGATGAGTTTGGGAGGTTGGCGCATTGGTACGGTGCAGCGAGTGTTTTTGTGGGGACCGGCGTTTCTGGTTGAGGGTTTCGGCTCCCACCCTTTCCGCACAGTACGCGGAAAAGGGTTGGGCGCCCGGTTCATCTCAGGAGCTACGCTTGCGAGTCAGTTGCTTTCCTCGCTGTGCTGTCGCGCCTCGTACCACAGGGCGATTTCAACTCGATTGTGGAAGCCGAGTTTGTCGTAAATGATGCGCATGTAATTCTTGACGACATGTTCGGTGGTGCCGATGATCTCGGCGATCTCACTGTTCTTGAGGCCCTGGGCAACCAGCTCAACCACTCTTCGCTCTGTGTTATTGAGGACGCGGTTTCCGTAGAGTTCGGGCGCAAACATGTCTGCCTCGGGACGTTTGGATGCCGCTGAGGCTTCCGGGGCTTTCTATTTAGAGTCAATTACTTGGACGGCTAATCCGTCCTTCACGGGAGGGGAGGCTGCTGACAGCGTTTGTCCGCTTTTCGGGAGCGGGATTCGCGATGGTTGCATTCTTGCCTCCCACCCTTTCCGCACAGTACGCGGAAAGAGTGGGGCACCCAGTTTTTATGTTTGATTCAGAGTTGTGAGACTCAGGGTTGCGTTCGTGATGGGCGGAGGCTCCTTCGTTGGGAGTCCTTGGCTTTGCCAAGGACTCCGCTTCCTCAGGATGACTCGGCGGTGGCTTGGTCTTCTGGGGCGCCGTGGCGGCGCAGGAGTTGGGGCAAGTTCTGGGAGAAGGCGGACCGCGGCAGGACCATGTCGCAGCCCACTTCGTGCGCCTTCTGCTTCAGGTCGCCCTGGACGTGCGAGAGAAATCCGATGATCGAAGTCTTTTTTAGTTTGCTCTTGAGTTTTGGGATCAGAGTCAGCGGCTTGGCGTTGGCATTATTCATATCGAAGATGACCAGGGAGGGTTTCTCTTCGCCGTTGAGTTTGATCCGCTCCAGCATGTCTTTTTCGTTCTTGACGAACTCGACTTTGACGTTCAGTTTGCGGGCCGTCTCCTGAATCTTGGCCTGGAAAAACAGATCGTCGACGAAGGCGAAGATGCGCGAATTGGCGTCCTCATTGGGCGGTAGCGGCTCGGGTTCGAGTGGAGCGTAGGCGGGAGCAAAGCCGGGACGGCCGCCGCGACCGCGGGACCCCTTGTCTCCGCCGAGCGCGCCGCGATAGCTGTGATCCATGGGAGCGCTGTAGATACCGCTGTGTTGCTGGCGATCGCGACCGCCGGGCTGTCCCGCGCGATTCGACGGACGGCGTCCCCGCCGCCTTCTGCCTCTTCCTCCACCACCGGAGGGATTTCCGGGTCCAACATTCATATTGTTTCTCGTTGTGTAGTTTTATGAGTCCACTCAAGGTGGACCGTTTTTGCTGCCTAGGTGCAACCGCTTTCCGGGTGGTGCCTCGCCTCGCGCACATGCACCGAGCGTGCGTGGAAACCCAATCGGTTGGAGTTCATCCTTGAATGATCTTTATCCGTCTAAGGCGCCTGGAGCTTATGGGCGCGGGAGGCCAGCTAGGGAGCATGGCCGCTTGGGAACACTCTGATGGTATCTCTCCCAGTGGAGAAAGCGCAAGTCCCAAGTCAATGTAGTTTTGCACAGAAGTAACCGTAGGGTTCTTTTATGGGCCGGAGTGAACGGAAGAATCGGCGGCTGGAGCTTCGATAGGGTGTGGTTTTGAGTCGTGCCGGAGGTAATTCTTAGAATTCGACGGCGCGGGTGGGATCCCTTCCCAACGTCCGACGCCCAAGTTTTTTTCCGGAGTTTAACCGGCGCATACCTCGCGCGCCCACTGCATGGCTTGCCAGTGACACTCGGCGACCTCGCTTTCGCTGAGATGAAGCTGTTTGGTCAATTCGGTTGCGGTTTGCCATTCGCCGGATTCCTGGGCCAGCATCAGTTGGTAGAACGGACGCAGACGGCTGGCTCCGCCGAGGAGCACCGACTTGGTTTCCTGATCGATGGGAATGTGGTCGAGCACCTGAGGCATGGGGAGCTCGAGAATTACGTCCATTAAGGAAAGCAATCCCATGAGAAATAAATCGGAGTCTCCGTGGGGGATTTTGGGCGAGAGCAGTTCGCAAAAGCGGGCGCGCACCAGAGCGGAAAGAACGAGTTCACTGCTCTTGCCTTGGCCTGCGCCGAGGGTTGCCACCAGGCGGATCCAGCGGCGGACTTCTCTTTCTCCCAAAATGGCTAAGGCGTGCCGCACGGAATGAATTTCGTTGGCGAATCCGAAGGCGGCGGAGTTCAGATAGCGCAGCAGGCGGTAACACAGCGAGGCTTCGCCTTTGACGACGTTCTCGATCTCGCGCACATCCAGTTCGGGTTGTGAAACCGCAGTCAGCATGCGCAGGTAGTTGACCCGGTTGGTGGGGATTTCATGGGCGGTGAGTACTTCGGGACGGCGGAAGAAGTATCCCTGGAAGTAGAGGAAGCCGACTTTCTTGGCGGCGAGGAATTCCTCGCGGGTTTCAACTTTTTCCGCCAGCATGCGACAGCGCCAGGGTCCGTAACGTTTGACCATGACGGCGGCGTCAACCGGGGATGTCTCGCGCAGATCGACCTTGATGATGTCGGCGATATCGGTCAGGGCCTCGCGCGGATCGTTTACTCCAAAGTCGTCCAAGGCGATGGTGTATCCGGCCTCTTTCAGACGGTGGCAGGCCGCGATCACCAGGTCATCGGCAGGAACGGTCTCGAGAATCTCGACCACGGCCTGTTCCGAGGGCAGCAGGGTGATGTAATCCTTCAGCAGGATATCGCGAGTGCAGTTGACGAAGGCGCGGCGGCCGTCGCAAAGAACGTCGAGACCTAGAAGCGTGGCGGTGTTCAGTGTGCTGCGCGAGGCGGCATCGGAATCTGTATGGCGGAAGAAATCTTCAACTCCATCGCGAAACAGGAGTTCGTAGCCGAAGACTTTCTCGTCTGCGGTGAGAATGGGTTGGCGGGCGACAAACTGGGTCCCGGGTTTGTGCGCCGGTTTTTCGCCGGGGCTGAGAGCGGAAGAGGGAGCGGTCACTCTTTGTCTATCGGCAGAACCGGGCAGGAGATTAATTGCTTCTGTGGGTAATTTGGGCTCTCACTCCTCGACCCATTCGATACCGCAGGTGTAGCACTTCCAGTTGTTCTTACGGACGAGGATGGGAAAGGACAGGAGCAGCCACAGGCCGTAGGTCCAGAAGCGATTGATTTTTTCGAATCCGATGTCGAGCGAATAGCAGCGGGGGCAGCGCGGCTGAGGGTACGACTCGCCGACTTCATCGTCGGTGAACTCGGGGGGGATGGGCTCGTCGAGAATCGCGCGAGCCGACTCGGCTTCCTGCTTGTGAACTTGCAGGCGAATGCCGCCGATGGCGTTGGACAGCAGCCAGTCCATTCGAACCAGGTTGCCGTCGGCGAGTTGGCAGGCGATTCCCGCCGACTCCAGCTTTCCCTTGGCTAGCAGGGCTTCTGGAACGTCGCGGAAATGCTGCAGGGTGACGAGTTCGGTCGACACTCTCTTAAGAATAACCCCGGCGGCTATTTTATTGCACCGTCAGCGTAACTGCTGTCGGATGGGTGAGAGGAGTTGTGCCTCCGGTGGTCGCTGTGACTGTAATTGTGCTGGTGCCGGCCGGAGTTCCGGGATTGCTGGGCGTACTGCTGCCGCCTCCGCAAGCCGGCATCCAGATGGTTGAAAGTGCTAAGACTGCGATGAGGCTTAGAAAGCGGACGCGGCGTAGAGTGCGCTTTTTGTTTCTTGTCATTGACGCGAATCCAAGAAAGCCGGGAATCAGCAACGCATAGAAGATTCCGCTGCGGTGGCTTCGGTGCAATCTTGCCGAGGGAGCGGTAGTCGCGATGGTCAGGGTTTCGCTGGTGGCGGATGCAGCGGCGAAGGTGCAGGTCGCTTCCGAAGGCAGCCCGGTGCAGCTATAGGTTAGCGCGTGGCTGAAGCCGCCGAGCGGAGTGATGGTCAGGGTTGACATGCCGCTCTGGCCGGGGGCGGTCACCGTGACGGTGGTGGGGCTGGGGGTGAGCCTGAAATCCTGGACGCCCAGGGTCGCACCTGCTGACGTCGAACCGGCGAAGGTAGAGTCGCCGCCGTAGGTTGCAGTAATCGTGTGGTTCCCCGCGGTGAGCGCAGTTGGATTGTAGCTCAGGGTGTAGGAACCGCCATTTAAAGTTCCGGTGCCAACGGCAGTCTTACTGACGTCAACGTAAAAGTTCACCGATCCTGTCGGAGTACCCGTTCCTGTCGCGTGAGTGACGGTCGCCTTAGCCATTACGGGCCCAGTCGCTCCGACGTTGACTGACGCCGGAGACAAAGTCACGGTCGTGGTGGTCGGTGTTTTGGCAGCAGCCGCCCAATTGGTTAGGAAAACATGAGCGTCCACCGATCCTAACCCGGTGACCTGATCGTAGCCAGTTCCCGTTCGGAATCCGAACTGGAAGGGAGCTTTGGCCGGGCAACTTGTCGTCCCGAGCGTGCAGGGGACCGTGTTTCCGCTTGGGTTGGCGGTCGCGCCAGGTATGTTGTAGTTACCTGCTGGGACGTCGTGGAAAGCTGCGGGCACGCTCTGCGCGAGTTGATAGAGGGTGGTGTTGATATTGCCCAAACCTGCGGGCGGCGTGTTCTTCAGCTGTTGGTTGAGCAAGGTCACGATACCCGCAAAAACGGGCGTCGCTACGGAAGTACCGCCATAGATGCCACCGTTCTGAACTCCGCCCGTACAGCTGCCATTATTTGTACAAACAATGTAGCCGTCGTGGTCGGCTGAAGCGGACATGGCGACATCCGGTACGTTGCGAAAGGCATTGTTAGGCACGCCGGGACCGGTTTGCCACGACGGTTTCGGGAAATAAATGCTTGCGCCGCCTCCCGTGGATGCGAGCCGAGGATCGAATCCGGTGCCCGTCGAGTTGTCGTCCCACCCCAACTCAGGAATGTAAGAGAGCGCGGAACCACCGTTGGCGCCGTTGCTGGTCCCCCAGTAGTTTCCGCTGCCTTCGTTGAATTCAGTGCCGCCGACGGCGGTTATTTCTGGAACGCTGGCGGGAAGATTCACCGCTAAACCTTTCACCGCTGGGCTTCCAGCATCGCAAGCTGCTGCGCCGCTGTCTCCAGACGATGCAATAAATGTGATGCCCTCGGTGTTAGCTTTTTGTACAAGCCTCTGGAACGCAAGGGCATTGGTTTGAGTGTTCTCGGCCTCGCAGCCTCCATAGCTCATGCTGATGACGGGGGCCACATCATTGTCGATGGCATATACCGCTGAAGTAATAACCCCGTTGTTCGTAGTGCTGTCGCACTTGACAAAAATGACGGTGGCGTTCCGTGCGACCGCACCAGACCATTCCAAGTCGATGTCCGCCTCGGCCAGATCACCGGTAACACCCGGGTCGGAGCAACCTGTGGCAAGTATTTGTTGGGGGACATTCGCCGACAAACCAAAGCCAGCACGGAACTGGGCTATGTCTACCGCGTAGATGTCTGTCTGTCCCATAATTGCGATCTTCATGCCCGTGCCGTCGATTCCGGCTGTGTATAGCGGACCAATGTCGTAGATCGTGGCAATGTCACCGGGGGCGAGGTTGTTGCCGCCGTTGAAGTAGTCGGGATTCAGCTTGAGAGAGTCGGACTTCTTGACGGCTAATGGTTGGGCGCGGAAATTGTTCAGTCCGCGGAAGCCTGTGACGATACCTTCCAATGCCTTGGGAATGGATGGCTCTGAGGAGTTGGCGAAGCGCTCTTCACCATCCACGTTGTAGCGATGAAGTTGCGTGCGGAAAGTGCTCTGTACTTGCGCGACTGTGCCGCTGAACGCGATCCAATCACGCCCGCGCGCAACCTGCACGATGCCAAAACCCTGCGAATGCAGCCAGTGAGTGATTTTCGCAATGTCCGCGCTGTTCAGGCCGAAGCGCTGGCCAAACTGCTCTGGCGTCAGCCACTTGTGATAGTTCGGCGATGATGGGTCCTGTTGCTCGGCCAGCAACTGTTTGAGCGCGGCTTGCTGATTGGCTGATGGCTGGATAAGCAGGGTGATGAACGGCAATTTCATCGACGGATCAACCGGACCCTTGTCGTTCTGCGGTTCGGCCTTGGGACTGACACTACCTTGCAGGACTACGGTCTGGCTGTTGTCGATTGCAGCGACGATGCGATCCGGCTGTGCCGCCCACGCTGACGTGCATAGGATCACCAAAAGGAGACATAGCCCGTAGAAAGCGGTTAGCGGACGGCTGGGGCGAGCATTGCGGTTCGCGGTTGCAGGTAGCATCACTTTCTCCAATGACTGCAAATAAATTGCGACAGGGATAGAGCTACCGCTGCGAGGGAAGGGTGGCAGCGAATGAGGCCGATTATCGTGGACGGCAAAATGAACGTCAACAGAATTATCGGATGTACCAAGAGAGTCTCCCCGAAGAGAACTCCGTTCCCATTTCTCCCGATTCCAGCGCGATAAAGGCTCGCGCATACCTACGTGATCTGGATGGCTCGTCTTCCGACTTTTAGATTGGGGCCATGCGATGGCGATTTCATCTTGTTCTCTTGGTGGTCTTGATCTCGGGCGCAGCCGACGCTCAAGTGTTGCCCGGGGTCCCGCCCAAACATCGTTTTTGGGATGCCACCAACCGGATGCTTTTCTCCAGCCACGCGGCGTTGGAGGCTGTGGACTTTGGCATTACGCACCATAACTTGAGCGATGGAGGACGAGAACTTGATCCCATGGCCAAGCTGCTTTGCGAGAGCGGAACGGCTGGCCAGTTGGTCTTTTTCGGAGGGAGAACGGTTGGAGTGGTTGCGGTCAGCTACCTCTTGCACCGGACTGGACACCACAAGCTGGAACGCGCTTTTCCGATCTATGCCAGCGGCGATTCGGCTTATGGGGTGGCTTACAGTTTCGCTCACCGTTGAGTGAGGAGCGAAAACACAAGGTCCCTCCGCTGCGCTTCGGTCGGGATGACAGAGTCTTGCAGGTTCCCGAAGGCCTATCTTGCGCGGGCCAGGACCAGGGTTACGTCGTCTGGTTGCTCGTTGGCGCCGATCCAGTCATCGACGGCGGCGGTGATAATTTCGCTGATGCGGGGTAACGGTAATTCGCGATTCTCGCGCAACAGATCGATCAAGCGCTGCTCGCCAAATTCTCCGAAATCATTTTCCGGTTCGGTGACACCGTCGGTGTAGGCCAGGAAAATCTCGCCTCGGCGCAACTCCACTGATTCTTCGTCGTAGCTTCTTTGATCGAAGAGGCCGACTACCGTTCCGCCGCATTCCAACCGCCGTATGGAGCCGTCTTCGCTCATGATTATGGGCGGCAGGTGACCTCCGTTGCTGTAGGTAAGCTTGCGCTCGGCGCCGTTGTAGATGCCGAGAAATAACGTTGCGTACTTCTCTGCGGGAGTGCTTTCAAAGAGCTGGTGATTCAGCAAGGAGAGCAACGCACCCGGCGACACGTCGATGCTGCGAACACCCGACGCCAACATGACATCCGAACCCAGCACCGCGCCGACGGCCGCGGGTTCCCGCAACACCGGGACATCTTGCATGCTGAGCGCCCGCACGGCGGAGTGGATAGTTGCCATCAGCAGGGCGGCCGAGATTCCTTTGCCGCTGATGTCGCCCACGGCCAGGATCAGCCGATCGGAATCGAGCGTCAGGAAATCGTAGTAGTCGCCGCTTACCGTCCGCGCCGGACGGAAAAAGCCGTGCACTTCGAGAGATGGAAGCTGAACGCTGTCCTGAGGAAATAATTGCGCCTGGACTTCCTGGGCGATTGCCAGCTCGTTCTCCAGCCGCTGCTTTTGCTTCTGCTCCTCGATCAGTTTCTCAAGCGACGCGGTCATCGAATTAAAGGAGTTCGAGAGAGTCGCGACCTGATCGTTGGACCTGACCGGAATGCGGTGGCGGAAGTCTCCCCGGTTGACGTGCTGGGTGCCTTCGTAGAGTTGCGCCACGGCCCCGGTCACGGTGCGCGTCAGATGGTACGAGATAACGAGAGCGATGAGCTCGATGATGCCAAAGATGATGGCGACGAAGAGCAGCACAAATTCCACGGTGGGAGCAAAATCTCCGAGCGCGCCAAACAACCGCTCGTAAAGCTTGGAGACGCGGGTTTGCACAATGATGGCGGCGGGGCTGGATGTGTCTCCGGTCTCCCAATCCACCACCGACACGGTTGTGGGAAACGTGACTTGATGGTCCACACTTGCTGCGGCCGGAGGTACAGTCCCCGCGATGAAGGTTGGCGGGCGTCCCTTGCCCGCATCGAGGACGAATTCTCCCTCCGGTTTCTTTACCGAGATTGTGTTCGAGGAATTTTCCTCGCCGATCCGCACTACCGGCTTGGTCTGCGACGGCTCGACCTTGTGGAGCGAGAGTCCAGTGGCATAAAGCGTGACTTCGCCCAGGTTCGTCGCCAAATCTCCCAACATTTTCTGATCGAAGGGTTCGCTCGAAAGGACAATCAGGGTCCCTCCGCCTACGGGAGCCGCCTCCAGAGCGCGCAAAAAGAGTTGATCCCGATCGCGAATGACACCGCCGAAGGAATTTTTCAGGTGAGCGGCAATCGTGGGAGGCTCCAGTGTCATTCCTGCGGGAGTGCTGTTCAGAAGCAGCTTCTGGTTCAGCCAAACACAGATTTGACGATTCGCCCAACCCTTGTCAGTTTGGCGCAAACTCTCGATCGCAGCCGTACTCGTTCCCCCGCCGCGCTGTATCTGCGAAGCAAACTGGTGGGTGATTGCGGCATTCGCGGCCTCCAGACTCTTCAGTTCCGTGTTCAAGCCGGTAGTCACGATAAAAGTAGCGAACTGTCCTGCGAACAGATAAGCGGAAAGCAGGGCCAACACGACCAACATGACGACCGGAATAACGCCGATGAACACGTAGGTGACGATCAGGCGGTTTCGCAGCCGCCAAAGTGCTTTTGCCTTGACCCAGCGGAATGCCAGAATCGAGAAGAGAACGATGACCAGGAAGCTCAGGAAGCTGACCCACCCGCCGAGGCTGTCGCCGTAGGGCAGCTTGAGCAGGCCAAACGTCTTCTGCAGCGCATAAAGCAGAACGTCAAGGCCCAGCAGGTACCACGCGGCCAGGGCCACTTTGCTCCTGGGCAGCAATCCCACGTCGCTGAGCCGCATGCGCAGATATCGGTAGGACAGCGTCATGACTTAAGACCAAATTATAGATGGGAATGCGGCTTCGGGCTTAGGCCTCAGGAGTCAGGTTCCTATGCCCGAAGCTGACGCGGTTCCATCAAATCTCCGGATAGAAGTCGAAGAATGCCTCGAGGCTTGTCTTCAGTTGTTTTTCAATCTCATCCTTACTGCCTTCGAGCACGTGCATGGTGACGTGAGCTTCGACGACCATTCTTGAGTTTGATGGTCGCTTCCCCTACTTCCGCGACTTCTTCCGAGGGCAGCAGCCGCAATCCATAGACGAGGGTTAAGTTTGCCATGAAGTGATTCTCCCTTTTGTGCAGAGGTTGCTTGCCACCACTCTGCTGGCAGACGTAGCGAAGCTACTTCTTTACAGTATGCTATGGGTCCCTCCGCGGATTCTGCGATTTAAGATTTTTCACGATCTTCATTTAGAATGCCATCGTGCTCCGAAACATTTTGGCAATTCTAGTCGGCATTGGTCTGGCGCAAATTGCGAGTGCCCAGCAACCCTCCTCGCAACCGCAGGTCAAGGTGAACATGTTAAACGTCTGCTCGCCTTCGCCGGAGGAGCAGCAGGAAATTGCATCCGCGCTGGCTCGCATTCCCAAGCAACCGCTATTCAGTCCGGATTTTGAGGTTGATCGGGGAAGGTCGACGCTCGAGGAGCGCCCTGACTTCCTCAAGGCGGGTGCGAGCGCGCAATTCTCATCCGATTCCGGCACCGCCGATTGGGTGCGCATTCGCCGCGAGTTCTCCGTGCAGGCAGCTTTTTCGACCGTGCAGTATTCCTTCAGCCACGACCCGAAAAATATGGTGGAGACGTTGATCTTCCACGTGCGCGACCCAAAGGATTTGATGCAGGTCGCGATCGAAGACAACGCCTCTGCCGTGACCACGCCCGCGGCCATGCTGTCCACGAGCACGCCTGCCAGCCGGATCAAGCTGGAGCGCTTCGGGAAGTCGTCGGTCGTGCTGGCGCGGTGTCCCGGAACTGAGGGAACTCCTCCGCCGGATCAGAGCGCGTACGAGCCGCTGTTTCAGAGTGCGACCGCAATCGTGACCAACTATCGCAATCTTCTGGCGGCCGGGAACACGGTGCCCGCAGAGTTGGCGCGGGTCAGCGCTGTAGAAGGAACCAAAGCGAAGCCGGCGGCGAAACCGGCGAGCTAAGAAGACTGCGCCGGAAAAGCCCGCATCCGAAAACAAGTGATGCTTGCCGAGCATTTCGCGTGCTGAACCCAAATCTGAAATTTGCAATCTAAGAACGTAATCTATGGACAATATTCGCAACGTTGTTGTCATGGGATCGGGGTGTGCCGGGCACACGGCCGCGCTCTACACGGCGCGGGCTAACTTGAAACCGCTGGTGCTGGAAGGTCACGAACCCGGGGGCCAGCTTTCGCTCACCACGCTGGTGGAGAACTTTCCCGGCTTTCCCGAAGGCATTCAGGGACCGGAGTTGATCGAGAATATGCGCAAGCAGGCGTCGCGGTTCGGCGCCGAATACAGGCACGGCCATGTGACCAGCGTCGATCTCAGCCAGAGTCCTTTCAAGCTCCATGTGGGTCATGAAGTCATCCACACCCTCACACTGATTATCGCCAGTGGTGCCTCAGCTCGTTGGCTGGGGTTGCCTCACGAGCAGCAATTGATTGGACACGGCGTTTCTTCCTGCGCCACTTGCGACGGCTTCTTCTTCTCGGGTAAAGAGATTACGGTAATCGGGGGCGGCGATTCCGCCATGGAAGAGGCGATTTTTCTGTCGCGCTTCGCCACCAAGGTCACGGTCATTCATCGCCGCGAGCATTTCCGCGCTTCGAAGATCATGCTGGAGCGAGCGCAGCGCAATGAGAAAATTTCGTTCCTTCTCGATACGGTCGTCGAAGATGTACACGACATTCAACAAAAAAGAAGTCACGGGCCTCAGGCTGCGAAATTTGAAGACTGGCAAGGTCTGGGACTTCCCCACCAGTGCCATGTTTTTGGGCATCGGCCACATCCCCAACGCGAAGGTATTCGAGGGCCAGCTCGACATGGATCAGGATGGCTATCTGAAGACGACGAACAACGTCTTAACTCGAGTTCGCGGGGTGTATGCCTGCGGGGACGTGCAAGACCGGCGCTATCGGCAGGCGATTACCGCGGCCGGCACGGGCTGCATGGCCGCACTGGAAGTGGAAAAGTTTTTGGAAGAACAGGGGCACTAAGAGTGTGGCGCGGACGCCCGTGCTTTGGTATTCAATCCAGAGGTGACAAATGCCGAACGAACAAGCAACTTGTCCTCACGTAAAAGAAATTCGCCAGGTCAAGCCGAGCGGAAAAGGCTGCAAGGAATGCCTGGAGATGGGCGATACCTGGGTCCACCTGCGGGAATGTCTGATTTGCGGTCACGTCGGCTGCTGCGATTCATCCAAGAACAAGCACGCCACCAAGCACTTTCATGCGACCAAGCATCCCATCATGCAGTCTTTCGAGCCCGGTGAAAACTGGCGGTGGTGCTATGTGGACGAAGTGTTTCTGACTTGATCATTCACCCGTCCCTGTGATCGCACTCACACCGCAGCTCAGCCCGGTTGTGATACAAATTCCTGTGATCTTCATGTACGTGCTAGGTAGTCATACACCCATCTTCTCTACCTGCGTGGGCGTGCGGTGCTGAGGGCGCTCTTCATCTCTCTATCGGAGAGCCACTGGCTGCGTGCCGTTGCCGAGCGTTCCTCGATCGGCCAGAAATTTTCCAGCCGCTTTGTCGCCGGCACTCAGGTCGAAGACGCTCTCCGGGCCACGCGCACCGTCAATCAATCCGGATCGAGCGTCTCCATTGACAACCTCGGCGAGAACGTCACCAACGCCGCTGAAGCCAGGGCCAGCGCTCAGCTCTATCACCAGTTGCTGGACGACATTGCCGCTCAAAAGCTAGACGCGAACATCAGCCTGAAGTTGACTCACATGGGCCTCGATGTCGACGAGCAACTGGCCCGCGATCTGGTCAGCGGGCTCGTGGCCAAGGCCGTTGCCATGAACCCGCGGAATTTTGTCCGCGTCGATATGGAGGGTTCGCCCTATACGCAACGCACCCTCGATTTCGTTCATGAACTGCACCGCTCCCCCGGCAACCAGGGATGCGTGGGCGCGGTGATTCAGTCGTATATGCGGCGGTCGGAAGGCGATGTCGAAAAGTTGCTGGCGGAGGGCATTCGCATTCGCCTGTGCAAAGGCGCGTACAAGGAATCGCCTGAGATTGCGTTTCAGAAAAAATCTGCAGTCGATGCCAATTACGTCAAGCTGATGAAGATCCTGATGAAGAGCAAGGTCTATCATGGCTTGGCAACGCATGACGAAAACATTATCAATCAGGCAAAAGCTTTCGCCACCAGCGAACGGATTTCACGCGATGCGTTCGAGTTTCAGATGCTGCACGGCATCCGCCGCGACCTGCAGCAAAGCCTGGTGCACGACGGCTGGCGGGTGCGGGTTTACATACCGTTCGGCGCTGAATGGTATCCCTACTTTATGAGACGACTGGCCGAACGCCCGGCGAACGCACTGTTCATCGCCAAGAACCTGCTGCGGCGATAATGCGCCCACGCTCCTGTGCATCCCTCAACGCTCTCCCGCCGTTTCCATCGCGAGCGGAGCAGATTTTTCCGCCGGCAGCAAAAGCAGATTCCTCGTCGCTTCGCTCCTCGGAATGACAACAGAAGTGGCAGCTCCTCGGAATGACAACAGGGGTGTGGTGAGCCTTCCGCCCGAGCCGTCGTGAGAGCAGATATTTCTACCCGTAATCTGCTAGCATACCGTCGTGGGGAACCATGACCAACCCGCGCTGGCCGAGGCCTTCGCCGCGTTGGTTGGCCCTCAAGTCGGGGACGAAGATATCGATCTGGTACGGGCTTCCCTGACTATCGCTCGGACTGAGTATCCCGACCTCGACATCGAATCCTACGTCGCACGCATTGACGAACTTGCGCACATGGCGGAGGCTCGAATCTCCGATGTGGGCGACGCTGGCCAGACCATCACCGCTCTCAATCACACTTTGTTCGACGAAGCGGGGCTGCGGGGCAATCGCGAGGAATACTACGATCCCCGAAATTCGTTCTTGAATGACGTGCTCGACCGCGGCCTCGGAATTCCGATCACCCTCGCCTTAATCTACATGGAGGTTGGTCGCCGTCTCGGCTTTCCTTTGTTCGGCGTCGGAATGCCCGGACATTTTCTGCTCAAACACTACGACATTGACGGCCGCGAAACCCTGGTCGATTGTTTCAACGGCGGCGATATCCTCAGTCCCCAGGATTGCCAGCGCCGGCTCGACGAAATTTATTCCGGCCAGATGACGCTGCGTCCTGAATTCCTTTTCGCCGTCAGCCGGCGCCAGATACTTACCCGTATCCTGAACAATCTCAAGACGGTTCACCTCTCCGCACGCAATTTCCGCAAAGCGCTTCCCCTGGTCGACCTGGTGCTCGTGATCTATCCGCGCTCTCCCGAAGATGTAAAGCAGCGTGCTCTTCTGCGCTACAGCCTGGGCCAGACCTCGGGTGCGGCGGAAGATCTGGAACAATATCTGAAGATGTCGCCAGACGCTTCCGACGCCGATGAAATTCGCCAGACTGCGCTCTCCATCCGCAGAATGCTCGCTCTCATGAACTAGGATTGGTGAAAGCAGATTCACAACTGGATTGATGAATTCGGCCCGAGCCTTTCATCCCTGTTTTGCACAGATTCTCGTCGTGACCACTGAACTGCAAAATCTTTCATCTTGACAGCACTCCCCGCTGTCCCACAATAGCGCGACATTTTTTTAGCGTCCGAATTAGTGAATTGTAGTAGGCCCGTCTCCCCCTACGCCGTCCCCCTGGCAAGGGCTTCCTCATTCTCGGATGTTTGATCAAAATTTTCGAACCTTTGCTGACAAAATTTAGGAGGGATTTATGCGCGTAAAAGCGCTTGTGCTAGTGGCAGTGACCCTAATCCTCGGAGCTACCGCGTGGAGTTCCGACACCGTTATCTACAACTTTTGTTCTCAGACCAGCTGCGTGGACGGCAACCAGCCCTATGGCGCTTTGGTTGCCGACGCCTCGGGTCATCTTTTCGGGACGACCTATTATGGCGGTACCAACAACTTTGGCGAGGTCTTCGAGCTGGTGAATTCCGGTGGCACGTGGACCGAAACGGTAATCTATAGCTTTCTCGGTCCCAGCAACAGCGATGGTGCGAACCCCTTTGGCGGTATGGTCTTCGATTCGAACGGAAACCTCTATGGCTCGACTGTTAATGGCGGCCCAGCCAACCAGGGTACGGTGTTTGAGCTGGCTAAATCCGGGGGCTCATGGAAGGAGACAGTGCTCCATAGCTTCGACGACATTAACGGCAACGACGGGTACAACCCGTACGGCGCCTTGAGCTTTGACGCGGGCGGCAACCTGTACGGCACTGCGGGACACGGTGGTAAGTTCGGCGGCGGCTCGGTTTTCCAGTTAAAGGCGTCAAACGGCAAGTACACTTACAAGACGATTCACTATTTTGCCACGAGTGCCAGCCTCGCGTATGTTCCCTACGGCGGAGTAGTTGTCGACCCCAAGAACGGTTATCTTTACGGCACCACGTATTACGGTGGTCTTGTCTGGAATGTTGGCGCGGTTTACCAACTGCGTGAAGTTAGCGGCGTGTGGATCTTTTCGGTAATTTACAATTTCCTTGGAGATTCACTCGGACTAATATACCGAATCCGGTTTGACCGTGGATGCAGCCGGCAACCTCTATGGCACGAACTATACAAGGTGGCGACTTTAACTTCGGAGCGGTTTTCAAGCTGACGCCAGGCTCGAACAACAAGTGGACGGAGAAGATCATCTACAGCTTCAAGGGTTATACCAAAAAGGACGGCGCATACCCGTATTTTGCAGGTGTAACCATGGATTCAGCAGGGAATCTCTACGGCACCACCTATCAAGGTGGGTCAAGTGCAGCCAACAATCTGAATTATGGCACTGTCTACAAGCTGGCGGCGACCACCTATAAGGAAACTGTGCTTTGGAGCTTCGGCACCACTGGCGACGGAGCCTATCCACAACACGAAGCGATCCTCGTCGGTGGAAAGCTCTATGGCACGACCTATGCCGGGGGACTCCATGGAGGGGGCGTCGTATATGAGGTTGCACCCTAGTCAGGGCCTTGCAGGGCTCCACTGCAGTTCCGCTTTTACTTTTCACTTTCTCACCGCCGGGCTTCACGGTCCGGCGGCTTTTTTTTCGAGTCCCAGCGCACAACCGCAATGTAAGCCTTGACGCGGACTTAATGCTCGGAAACTTGGCTTGAAAACTAGTCATTTAAAAATGAGATTCGCTGGGATCTCAAGCGCATTGCCCGTTTTAAGAATTACGAGGAAAACGGGCAATCCTCTGACGTGATCCTTTCACCAGAACAGTAGTAGTATAAAGATAACTATATTACTTATGGGTAGCAGCGCTTACTCTTCCGGTGGCTCCGGTTCGTTGGGCTCTGCCGGCGCGAGGGGCAACTTGGAGGCGCCGCTTAGCACGTCCCGTTCTTGCGGTGAGAACTGCTTCTTGTAGCTTTCGGAGTCGATCTCGCGCTGCCGCGCCTCTGGCGGCATTCCGCGCAACGCTTGAACAGCATTCCGCACCGCCTGGCGGCGCTCCGGCGGAAGCTGCTGCATCTGTTCGTGGAGCTGGCGCGCTTGCTGCTTCTGCTCCGGAGTCAGGTGCTCCCAGGTTTCCATCCGGTTCAGCATTTGTTTTTGCTTCTCCGGCGGCGCATTGTTGAAGCGCTGCAACTGGTTACGTAATTGTTGCTGCCGCTGAGGCGGAAGATTGCGGAATTGGGGATCGTTTTCCAGCGCCTTGCGCTGTTGTTCGGGAGGAAGGTTCTGGTGCTGGCGGAGCCATTCTCCAGCGTGGTGCCCCGGTTGCTGCTGCTGTTGTTTTTTGGGGGATGCTGATTCTTCTGCGCCATCGAAGGCACGGCGCTTGCCAGCGCCAACAGGAGGATGGCCGCTTCCACCCGTGCCGTCATGGACCTTACCCGCACTCTTATCCCCCGGTCTATTCTTCCAGTTCCTTATTCAATTCTCGCGAAGCAACCTCGGCTACGAATGCGAACTTACGGATTGGCGTCCACATCGTTCTGCACTTGCAGATCATCGAGCAGCTCAAAATCAGAATACAACTCATGATTCTTGTCCAGCGCCTGCAAGTCGCCCACGGCCGTTCCCGGTTCAGCCACTCATGGCCCTTGGTCCTTCCGCCGTAGGATTGCGGCCAGCATCGGTGCGGAACAGAGTTACGCTCATCACCATGAGCACAGCCAGCGAGACCGCCAGCGCAGGTTTGCGCATCCACTGCCACCAACCAGCCGGCTGCCGCGCTGCTTCCTCGCGCAGACGGGCCTGGAGCCGCACGTCGAAATATGGCGACGGCTCCGGCGCTTGCCACTCATCGAGCAGCGCCATGGTCTGGCGGAACTCATTCAACTTGGCCGCGCAGTCCGCGCAACTCTCGAGATGTTGATTCACTTCGGGCGTGACCGCGCCAAAGCCGGCGGCCAGGTCCGGCATCGTTTCGCAAATATCCTTGCATTTCATGACTACACCCTTCATACAAACTCTTTCAGTTGCACGCGCAAGGTTTCGTATGCGCGAAACAACAGAGACTTAATGGCGGACTCACTCAGTTTCAGAACTTCCGCGATCTGGCGGTAATCCATCTGCTGATACTTGTGCATAACGACTGCGATCCTTTGCCGTTCCGGCAGCGCCTGCACGCGTTGCCGGATGGCCGCTAATCGCTCACGCCGGACGATCGCTTCCTCCGCGGTCAGCGAGCTGTCGGGCACATCCATGGTCAACCCGGTTTCCTGATCGGGCTCGTCCAGGCTGACCGTAGTTTCCGGACGTTGGTGCCGTGTATCGCGCGCGTGATTCACCGCCAGATTGCTCGCGATACGATACAGCCAGGTCGTAAACTTTGCGCTCGCTTCGTAATTCTCGCGAGAGCGATACACTCGCAGGAACACTTCCTGCGCCAGATCCTCCGCCACTGCGGTATTGTGAGCCATGCGATACATAAAGCCCAACATCGGCCGGCGATACTTTTGCACCAGATACTCGAAAGCCGACTGATCGCCAGCCTTCACTCGCAGCATGACCTGCGCGTCGCTCAGTCCTTCACTGGATTGATCGACCGCAGCCTTCGCCTCGACATGCGGCGGCACCGCTGCCATCGAAAGCAACCCGCGATTCATGGCTAAGCTGCTCACACTGGATTGAACCCGCCCTGGGGCTGAAAGTTGCGCCTCTTCGGGGCCAGGGAAAGGCTGGGAAGTCTCCTCGGAAGAGGGGTTTTGCGGCACCTTCGCGGGTATGATTCGGCTGGGCATCCGGGTAGCGCGCAAGGCGTCCGAGGGTCCCGTCGCGTTGGCGGGATTCCGGACTGCCGGATTAGGCTATCATGGACAAGGTCCGCGAAAAAACTGTTTCTTTGCTACAATATAGCGGCTGATTCAGGCTGGGCGCTTAACTCAGCGGTAGAGTGCCATCTTCACACGGTGGAAGTCATAGGTTCGAATCCTATAGCGCCCACCAGTAACCATTTGGTGTTACTGAGGTTATCCCCACCTGGGCCCAGACTCGCCATGCAGTCTTCGGCAGCCGGTTCTATCGATCCATCCGCAACTTTCAGGGGGTCGCAGGTTTTATATAGAGTGACTTTGACAATAGGGAACTAAGAAAACTTTGGCAATGCTACAGTCGATCTGCGCCACAATTCGCCGGAATTCTATTTTTAGGCCAGTCGTTATTTGCTGCATCCTGCTTTGTGCTGGGACGTTCTCGGCGTTCGCGCAGGAACCCGGCGTCAGCGCCGGGGGAAATGGACGGAATTTGACTCGCAGAACGAGATGACGCTGGTCAAGTCGGCTAGATTCGAACTCCCGGCCGACAATTCATTACCGGGAAGCGACTCCAGCCCGAAAATTCTGCTGTTCTGCACCGGCGGGGAGCTTAAACTAAGCGACTTTCGTCCCAATGCGGCCATTGCGCCCCCCAACCGTCCCGGTTTCTGGGGACAGCCGCAAATGGAGGTTACCGTCCGGGTGGACAACTCCCATAGCAATCACGGCTGGAACTGGGTAAACGGCCACTTCCTCTCCATGGACAAAGGAACCACTCGCGAGATGCTCGGCGCACAGATTTTCAAAATAGAAGTCCAGACCCCTCAGGGTCCACAGATTGCGACCTTCTCTCCCGCGGGCATAGATCTGGGTCGAGTGAAGAAAGCCTGCGGCCTAACTCCAAAGAAGCCGTGACAATTCAGCGTGATTAACCCTGTGTCAATGTAGGCGCGGGCGTGCCCGCCCGAGCGGTCGACGCTGATGTCCCAGACAATGTTGCCCAACCGCGACGTGAAAGATCCCAAAAGATCAGATAGCCCGCAACCGCCGCGAGCAGCAACAGCACAATTCCCCATGCCCATTGCTGGAAGACAACTTTCCAATCCCGAACAAGCATCCATAAACCAGGACCACTCCCATGACCCAGTTGAATGCGTTGCCGGCCAAATCCCGGACCTCGGGCATTTCTGGCACCAGCTGCGCGATGTGCTTCCATCCGTATACCGTCGGATGCACTCGTTTGTAGAACGCGATCAACGTCTGCTGTGATTCGGGCTTAGTGATGAAGGTCGCGATCAGCCAGGCAATCGTTGTGACCAGCCCGGTGATGAGGGCGGTCTTCGCATACACCAGCGCCGTATTGCCGGTGAACTGAATCCGGCTGAGCCCGATCGTCATGGCCGCAGCGACCGCCATCGCCGAAATCTCGCTCCATGCGTTGATCCGCCACCAATACCAGCGCAGAATGTAGACCGCGCCCGTCCCAAATCCGATGTTCAAAACCAAATCCCAGCCTTGATTGATGGAAGTCAACTGCATCGCCGTGTAGCCGCTGCCCAACACCAGCAGCACGGTGAAAACCTTGCTGATCAACACATAGTGCCGTTCATCCGCGCCGCGCACAAAAAAGCGCTTGTAAAGATCATTCACCAGATACGAGCTCCCCCAATTCAACTGCGTTCCAATCGTAGACATGAACGCAGCCAGAAATGCCGCGACCATCAGCCCACGCAAAGCCGGAGGAAGATAGTCGCGCAACACCATCACGTAGCCCTGTTCCGGGTTCTGTACAAACGCAGCGCTCGGATGAAGCCCGCCATTCGGCGAGTAAACCACCACCGCGACCAACCCGGTAATTACCCATGGCCAGGGTCGCAAAGCGTAATGCGCAATGTTGAACCACAGAGTCGCGCCCAGTGAATTCTTCTCATCCTTGGCACTGAACATTCGTTGCGCCACATATCCGCCGCCACCCGGCTCGGCCCCGGGATACCACGCCAGCCACCACTGCATGCCCAGATAAACGATGAAGGTCAGCACCGGCAAAGTCCAAAGGGCGTTTGTCGTCAGGCCGCGATGAAAGTCCGGCAAGAATGCAACCGGATTCGCAGTTTCGACCCCTGTCGCGCGCACATTGTTCTCGATCACCTGCAGATGCATCTGCAGCGCCTGCATTCCTCCAATCTTCGCCACTGCGACCCAGGCCAGCACGATAATCATGGTCATCTTCAGGGCAAACTGAAACAGGTCGGTGACCAGCACTCCCCAAAGCCCTCCGATGAACGTATAGAGTCCGGTAAACGGAATCAGCACGAAGATACAAAGCAGCAACGACGTGTAGCGGGGATCGCCCAGCGTCTGCTGAAAAACATGGCCGCCGATCGTCAACCGCAACACACGCCCCTCCGCAATCGCCGGACCGAGCAGTACCGTGATAATGCTGACCATCGCCTGGGTCACCCATCCCAGAATGAAGCAGTTCATAAACAGTCCAAGATAGATCGCCTTGAACCCGCGCAGGAATGCCGCCGGCTTTCCCCCATAGCGAAGCTCGACCAACTGCACATCTGTCAACACCTCAGCCCGGCGCCAGTAGCGCGCGAAGAAGAAAACCGTCATCATCCCGCCCACGCACGATCCCCACCAGATCCAATTCCCGGCAATGCCCTGCCGCGCGACCAACCCGCAGACCAGCAGCGGCGTATCAGCAGCAAAAGTCGTCGCCACCATCGAAGTCCCCGCCAGCCACCACGAAACATCGCGTCCCGAGATGAAAAACTCCTCCGTGTTCCCACTAGCGCGACGCCGGTAGTAAAGACCAATCATCAGGTTAACCAGCAAATACCCGACGATGACAATCCAGTCCGTGGACGTAAGGGGCATGAGTTCTCCGTTTAAGGGGACATTCTATATGGTCAGGCTTTGGGCGTCAGAGGAATCACAATCAACCAGAGCTTCTCGCTTAAAAACTGCGCCTTGTGAAATAGGCTTTCGTCCGGTCGCCCAGAACCCTGGAGAAGCTCAGCAAAACACTAGAACATGGCGGCGGATCGCCTGCGATAGATCGCGATCCCAGAAACACTACTCAGCGGCAAGTAATTAGCGTTAATGATGTCGTGAAACAACTGGAGATCACCGGGAGACAAATTATTCTCATATTCTCCGAGCCAAGGCGACAGAACCAGCAGGGGTATTTCCCGTCGGGAGATCGCGCTCAAGACCTGGTCGTGCGAAACAACGTGATATCGGGCTCTTTCTGCAGAACTGATCTTATTCATGATCCGGTAAACGAAGTGGTTCTCGATCCCCGGAAAGTATCGCCTTCCGGATGCAAAAACATATCCCGGCCAAAAGGAAAGTACGGTCTCGTCAGGACGGCTGTTAGCTTCGATGACCCGAGTCATCTCGTCGTAATTCGCAAGTCGCCAAACCGCAACCTCCGATTGACTGGCGGTCTCCCTGCCGATTTCAACTATGAAGAGAACCACGGCCAGCAGGGCCAGCGTAACCAGGCGCTTCTGCCCTGCTCTCCAGGCAATGCGCAAGCCTTCACCGAGAAAAGGCACGAGAAATGGAACCAGTGGTCCATCGAAATACTGGTCATATGGAGGGAAAGGGACGAGCGCCACAATGGTGTAGGTGGCGAGCATCAGGAGTGCGAGCTCGAAGTAGAGGTAATCGTGCTCGTCGTAAGGACCCTCCTGGCTTTTCCGAAGCTTCCAAAGACTTATGCCCCCGACGATCGAGAACACGATTCCCATCGTGAAATAAGGATGGGACCCAAGTAGACGGACCACGACAGCCTCGAAGTACACACCCGTCGGATGCTGGACGTTCTGATAGCCTTCCACGAGTTTGCCGCTCCACATGTATCCGGCGTCTAATTGATGGTATCGAATATTGTTGAACAGGAATGCGCGCGGATCACGCAAGAAGCTGGCGATCAAGGGCAACAGCCCGCACACAGAACCTCCAAGAAAGGTAAGAGTTCTCGGATAACTTAGCGTCGATGATCGGTGCTCCTGGTAGAGCGACCACAGAAGGACGACAACCAGCACCGGCCCGTAAAATGAACGAACCGATGTGCAAGCTCCCAGCGCCAGCCCTCCTACGAAGTACCAGCGCAACCCCGTTGAATGTAAGGCAGCATAAAGACAGATTGACGCAATGGTCATGAAGAAATTTGCGAACGCGAATGTCTTCACTACTACATTCCAAGAAACCCAGTAAGGGTTCAAAAGAACCGCCGCAAAGGTTGCGAGGGCAATGTTTGTCGGCAGTCGTTTCTGGGAAACCAGGGAGATGCCCCATAGGAAAACCGCAACGCCCCCGCAGGCAGCGGAGATGAGTCGCATGGCGATGAGCGACTGTGGATGGATCGCCCACATCCAACTGTATAGGTACGGGAGCAACGGAGTCTGCTGGTAGAAGAAGTCCCGGTATGGAGTCTTCCCCTCCCAGACTAGCCTGGCCGCGGTGGCGTAGAAACCTTCATCGCCATCAATCGGCCTTGTCTCCGCGTAGTACGCAAGCCCGGCGCAATAGAGGGTGGACGCCAGCACGACGCTGACAAGGGCCCGACGCTCTCTCGCTCTCTTATCGCACTTGCGCAAGTCTGCGTTCTCAGAAATAAGCGGCCTCGACTGCTACCAGCGTGGTTCGCGAGGCTGGTGGGCATGGCCCTGATAATCGTCGGGGCCGCCACCGCCCGACCTCGTTCATGTTTAGTGCGCGTCCGGCTAATTCTTTCCCGTTCAGAGCCGCAATCGCTTTCTCGGCTTCAGCCGCGTCAGCCATTTCCACGAATGCAAACCCGTGTGAACGTCCGGTGTCACGGTCGGTAACCAGGCTTACCTGATCGACTTTGTCATGGGGCTCAAACAAAGTGCGCAGTTCCGATTCCGTGGTGCTGTGAGGGAGGTTGCCAACAAAAAGCTTCTTCATGGATTTCCTTCTTCTGTGAGCCAATCGAGACGTCAGGTTTCGTCGGCGGGTTTGGTTGAGTGAGTCCCAGTCCGTGGACGTAAGGGGCATGCGTTCTCCGTTTACCGAAATGTTTTAACGTATCTGCACGTTCAGGATTCGATCAGTTTGTTCCTAGCCTGTCCCGGCTGAATTGTCGCACCCAGTTCTTTCCGATTCCGGGAGATAACGTACAGTCCTGTCGCTACCGACCCCATTGCGAACGCACACACCGCATATCCAGCCCAGGCTGGGTAGCCCGGCGACGTAAACGCGGATCGCCCCAAGAGAGCCAGGAGCAAAATCGTGAGCAGGCAGGCTCCCGCTATTCCTCCGGCAAGAGCGGAACTGAAGGGCTGGCGGAAGGTCCTCTTCAGGTTTTCGTTTACAACAAAAGGCAGCAAGAACAAGAGCCATCCCAGAACAGTCATTAGAGCGAAACAAAATGCGTGGAAAGCAAACGAAAATGCGAAGAGGCCAAGAGGCCATAAACGGAGAATCCGCAGAGACTCCAGCACAACTAAACCACTCAGGTATCCGAAAAGCAGCGATCTCAGAGAGAGCACAACCCGTGTCGTGATAGACAATCCCATGAATGCCTTTGGTTTGCTCTTGATTATAGGCACCAAAATGTGCCGTGTGCACGCCGCGTCCATAGTGGGTAACGAAATGCCTCGCCTGCGCTTTGCAAAAAGTCCGAAGTCCGCTGCCATCGCGCGCCTAGAACGTCCTACACCCTCACCAATGGTTTGAGATCACAAATAGTTGTGACGCATGACACGGACGACCAACCTGCCCAGCCTGATCCTGATGGCACGGCGGGCCGAGGCTAGCACCGCGACCGGAATATTCCGAAATCGGCAAATCCTCGAGCACCGAGAAAAGGTCCACGATAAGTGCGTGATCTGGTTCAGGTCGATCTGTCTCCCTTTCCGGTGCAAGCCGGAGCCCGGCGTTCCTATCACGCCATGATCAAACCGGTCGGTCCCATCTGTAATCTCGACTGTAGTTACTGTTATTACTTGCACAAGCAGGATCTGCTGGGAAGCCCTAGCAAATTCCGCATAAGCGACGAGATTCTCGAAGCCCATATTCAGCAATACATCGAGGGACAGGATCGTGACGAAGTCGTCTTCTCCTGGCAGGGCGGGGAGCCAACCCTGCTCGGACTGGATTTCTTCCACAAGGTGTTGCACTCGAGCAGAAGTACAAGAAGCCCAATCAACGGATCGAGAACGACCTGCAGACCAACGGCACGCTGCTTAACGACGATTGGGGAGCGTTTCTCAAGCAGCATCGCTTCCTGGTAGGCCTTAGCATCGACGGCCCCAAGGAGCTGCATGATCGTTATCGAGTGGCGAAAGATGGAAGGCCGACCTTTGACAAGGTCTTTGCCGCTGCTCAGATGTTGCACCGGCATCGTGTGCCATTTAACACGCTTAGCGTTGTGAATCGGGTCAATGCCAGACGGCCGCTCGACGTCTACCGCTTTCTGAAAAATGAAATCCGCCCGCGGCAGATGCAGTTCATACCCTGTGTAGAACCAAAAGTATTCAGGAACACGGCGCCTCAAATGTGGGATCCGGCTAGCCTCCCGCTGCAAGATTCTCCCGCCGCTCATCCCGGCCATCCGGATTCTGTGGTCACGGATTGGTCGGTCGACCCCGACGATTGGGGGTACTTCCTCTGCAAGGTTTGGGACGACTGGTATCGCCGCGACATTGGCAGAGTCTTCGTCAACCACTTCGAAACCGCCGTAGCGCCGTGGATGGGCCAGGACTCGCAGCTCTGTGTCTATCACGAGTTTTGCGGCAAGCGCGTGGCACTGGAACACGACGGCAATCTCTACGCCTGCGACCACTACGTGTATCCCGAATACAGGCTGGGCAACATCCTTGAGACTTCCAGTTCGCGGATGGTTTTCTCGGAGCGGCAACGCACGTTCGCTCTCAACAAGTTCAATTCCCTGCCAACCCAATGTCGTCAATGCAGGTACCTGTTCGCCTGCAACGGAGAATGCCCGAAGAACCGGCTGATCCGCACTCGCAACGGCGAGCCTAGACTGAACTATCTGTGCAGCGGGTTGCAGAAGTACTGGAACCACATCGACAA
>CAWIMI010000008.1:0-73467 GCA_963837015.1 uncultured Acidobacteriota bacterium
AAGCTCTGATGATCTACATACCAGGTGTCGAGCGCGAACTTCCGGTTCCAGTTGAGGGCGTTCCGGCCGTTGACTTGCACCCACCCGGTAATTCCCGGCTTGACTTCATGTCGGCGCCTCTGCTCCGGCGTGTAGCGCTTCAAGTATTGCGGTAACAATGGACGGGGACTACCAAGCTCATTTCGCCGCGAATCACGTTGATGAGTCCCGGCAACTCGTCCATGCTGGTATTGCGAAGAAAACGGCCCAGCGAGGTCAGGCGTTAGAATCAGGCAACAACTCGCCGCTCGCGTCACGAGCATCGGTCATGGTGCGAAATTTTATGCAAGTGAAAAGTTTCCCTTTGAAGCCAGGCCGATCCTGGCGAAACAGGATTGGTGCGCCTAGAGACAGCCGGACGAGTAGCGCAACCACCACCAGGAGCGGCGACAAAATCGCCAAAGCAATGAGAGAGACGCAGAAATCGAATGCGCGCTTTACGATGCGCTTCCAGGGGAGTCGATCGGTCGATGCTGTTTCGGATATCAAATCGCGATAGAACTCAACTTTAGCTTCCCAAATTGCCGCAGCACTGAAATTGCGTTCCATCCATTCACGGCCCGCCCTGCCCATTCGCGCGCAGAGCTCCGGGTCGCCGAGGAGTTTTTCGATCGCGGCAGCAAGCTCGGCGGAGTTTCCGACTGGCACGAGGTTTCCGGTGACTCCATCGATCACGGAATCGACAGCGCCGGTCGCGCTTGTGGTGACGACGGGAATGCCGCTGGCCTGTGCTTCTAGAGAGACTTGGGGGAAACCTTCTCGATAGGTCGGTAATGCAAGAACATTCATCAATGCGTAGTAAGGGGCGCTGTCGGAGACGAATCCGGGTCGGATGATCGCTAGGTTAGATTCAATATAGCGGCGCACATCGGGCTCGACGGGATTGCCATTTTCGAAATCTCCGAGCAGAAGTAGGCGAAGCTCCGGGTGCGTCTTGCGTAGCATTTCGAAAGCTTCGATGAGTCGCCGAATGCCCTTGTCTCTTACGAAGCGGCCAACGAAGCCGATCACAGGCGCGCCGGCGGGAATGCCAGTCTGATGTCGCAAGGCCTCCACTTCATCGGAGTGCGGGTTCTTGCGAGCGAACGTTCGAGATTTACTCCACAACCGCCTTTTTTTAGAACAACGGTCTTTTCGCGCGGAACCAGTTTCAGATTTACTGCCCGCTCACGAAGGCTCGGGCTCACGCACAACACCCGGGTGGCACACGCGCAGGCGACCCATTCAGTCAGCCACAAAACGGATCGCTTCAGACCACTGGCTGTTTCCAGGCGCAGACCGTTGAGGCTATAGACGCGGCGAGGCACTCGGCCATCCATCCTGCGATCCCCACCAGAAGCCCTGCTTTCGGAGTGGCAGCGTCGCTGACGTCCGGCCGAGTCTTGCGAATCGTCCGATACAACTTCCAGAGCGATACCAAATCTTCGAGAGGAGCGATTTCACGCTCCATGGGGACGGCAAGGCCCGGAACACCCTCTTCCTCCGCTGTCGCCGAAAGGTTCGCTCCGGGAGTGGAAAGCAAAATCGGCTGGAGTCCCGCGATTCGGAGATGGCCGACCAATCCCTTATAGAACATCCAGGACAGCGGTGACGTCACTGCAAGCAATATTGTTTTGCGGTAGGCGCTATTCATTGCTGCGCAACTTCTTGAGGGCTATCGTGCGCCGGCTGCAGCAGGCAGCTTGCGGAAAATGACCGTCATCGTCGAACCGGAATGCCTCTGTTGTAGAAGCGAGCTGATGGTGAAGCGCAGTAATCGGTTTGCGATGGTCAAAACGAAACGACTTCTGTAGCAGATGGTGGCGCTGGAATTTGGAATGTAGATGTTATCGGCCTCGCACCAGAAGACCTCGCCGACTCTCGCACTTGAAAGAATCTCCTTGGCCAATGTTTTCGGATCATGCACGCAAAAGTGATCATGTTCTTGTTTTGCAACTTGGCGTCCAAGCACGAAGTTTAGCAAGCGCTTAGCCCAGAAGCTATAGTTAGTCATCGTGATCAGCATGAAACCGTATGGTCCGAGCGCGTCCCATGCTTGAGCTACAACCTCATCTCGATTGGGGATGTGGTCATACGACGCGAGGAACATGACCAGATCGATACTGTTCTTCGTGACGGGGAGGGGCTTTGAAGGATTGTTATGAACCAGAATGACATTCTCGCCAGGTCGTTTGCGCATGCGTTTCGGGACTGGTATTTCGCTCGGCTCCAGGCCGAGATAGGTGGTGTACAGATCTGACAGAGCCTCCGAATAGCCGCCGTCCCCACAGCCAATATCGAGTACGGTGTTGGGCCTGCACTTACGCAAAGCCTCACGAATGGTGTGTGTCGTCATTGCTACCGCGAAGGAAGTCATTTCGGGGTTGAGAATCGGTTCCTCGTCCGAAAGCAGTGAACGGTCTTGCAGTGGAGCGTGGTCGTACAAAGAGTAAAACCAATCTAGTCTGTTGAGTGGGAATACCCGGTTACAGGCCACGCACACCAGTTCGATTCGCTCCGTTGGGGCGCTAATGCATCCGCTGCATACAGGGCACGTCAGGGGTGTGGCCAGAGGGTTTCTCTGTATTTCACTCGCATTTAGTGTTTCCAGTATTTCAGGCATGATTCTCGACCTGTTATCGAACCAGAGAATCGCTACGGGATCCTGTAGATGGTCGCGGTCGCAGCCGCCGGAACAGCTGCGCTGGTAACTGCTTTGAGCACGCTGCGTGCCTTGCTGTTTGGAACAAAGAGAATGTCGTTGTCCTGTAGTGCCAAGTCTTCCGCTTTCGCAGCGAAAATCTTCTTTAAGTCGATTGGGATTTCCTCGCGTCCCGTAGCGGTGGTTCGAATGAGTCTTGTCGAACTCTTGGCCGCCGTGTAGTTCGTGCCCTGGGCCAGGGCGACGGCTTGAAGAATGGTGAGATGCTCGTCGTGGTCCATGGGGAAGCCGCCGGGACGGACTACGTCGCCCAAAACGTAAACCAGTCCGGTCTTTTCTACGAAGATGGTGTCGCCGGGAATAATCTCGGGATTGTTTTCCGGGGCGGGAGCAGAGCCAGAGAGAATCTTGAAATGCTCGGGCTGATCCGGATGGCCGGTATGGGTAATGGTGATGGTCGTTCCGGCCATGGGCTTGAGTCCCTCAGCGAGCGAGATGTAGTCGAGCAGCCGGTGCGATCCGAAAGCGGGGTAGTTGCCGGGTTTGTGCACCTCGCCGACTACGGAAACACCTTGCGTCGCGTAATCCGAAATGAACACGGTAACTTGCGGGTCCTTAAGAAATCCGCCGTCAACAAATTTCTGACGGATGAGAGTCTGAGCCTCTTCCGCCTTCAGCCCCTGCACGTGAAGCGCGCCCACCAGAGGAAGGAAAATGTCGCCCGTGTTGCTAACCCGGAGCTTTCCGCTCAATTCGGGCGTGTCGAAGACGCTCAAGTCGACCAGGTCGCCGGCGCCGATCGGGCCTGCCGCCCCACTCCGGAAGCCACTGCTGCTCGAAGAACCCGAGGACTCGGCCGATGCTCTGTCCTGCGCGGAAGCGGTACTCAGCGCGAGCAGCAGGAAGAACAAAATGTGAAGGGTGCCGATAGTCTTGGAATGGGGCATTCGAGGCCTCTGGGATGTTTCAGTGGATTTGGTTGCCATTACCATTGCCGTTCCCATTGTCGGAGTGGTGATAGTAGGACTGATAGTCGCTGCCGTAATGACCGTAGTACTGTCGATAGTCCACGGAGTTGAATGAGAGGTCGTTCACGACGACGCCGGCGATATTGGCGCGTACTTTTCTCAACAGATCCCGGGCGCGCAGAAGAGATTGCTGGCCGGTCTGCTCGGAGCGGGCGATGAGCACCACTACATCCGCAATCCCCGCGCACACCACGGCATCAGTCACGGCCAGCACCGGCGGAGTGTCAACCACGATGTAGCGGAATTGTTCGCGCCATTGTTTTATGAGCCGTGGCATCGCTTCGGATGCCAGCATCTCCGAAGGATAAGGCGGCATATGCCAGCGGTAACGATATTCAGGCCGGGCACTTCCTCGACCTTGAGCACAACCGCATCCGGATCTTCCGTGCCTGCCAGGCACGCACTCAATCCACGATTCATGGGTATGCCCAGGTATTTGTTTACTGCGGGACGACGCATGTCGGAATCCACCAGAAGTACCGATTGCCCGGTCTGGGCCAGAACCACCGCAAGGTTCAAGGCGGTGAAGGTCTTGCCTTCCTGCATCATGGCGCTGGTCACCAGAATCACTTGGGGCGGAGTGCCCGGGGAGGACAACAGCAGCGAAGTCCGCAGGGCTCGGAAAGCCTCTGCTATTCCTGAATTGCGTTGCTCCATCGTGACTGGTGGGATGAATTGTCTCACTCCCGCAGCCAAGGCTTTGTGTTCGTTCTTGTTGGTTGTTCCGTTCGTGGCAACACTGGGAATGACGCCCAGCGATGGCAGGGAGCAGAAGTTCTCAATGTCCTCAGGGGTTCGAATCGAACTGTCGACATTTTCGACCACGAAAGCCAAAGCCATGCCAAACAAAAGGCCGCCCAGACAGCCCAAGGCGAT
Source organism: uncultured Acidobacteriota bacterium (assembly GCA_963837015.1). GTDB lineage: Bacteria > Acidobacteriota > Terriglobia > Terriglobales > Acidobacteriaceae > JABDBE01. The sequence continues at coordinate 4,585 of CAWIMI010000008.1, forward strand.
GTTGAGCGGAATTCTGGGTTCGACAGGCTCGATCGGAACACTGGCCGTGTCGACAATATTGATATTGCTGGATTGGAGGCCAGCCATAATTCCCGCTTCCTTGAGCTTTTTGAGCAGGCCCTCGTAAAGGTCGCGGCTGGATTCAACATCCCGGCGCATGATGGCGTACTGGATGGCGTCTTCGTTCAGTTTGTAAGCTTCCTGTTTTTGCTTGTCGAACGATGCCTTGAGCATCTCTTCGGACTTCAGCGCGGTTTTGTATTCTGCATGCACCGCTTCGCCTACCTTGGTTACTTCATCGCCGATTGCGGAATCAAGCTCGATCAGTTGCGATTGCAATTGGATTACTCGCGGATAGGCAGAGCCATATTTCGCCACCATTTGTGCATATTCTGCTCTCACTTCAGAACGTTGTTTGTAGAGGGCTCCGAGAACGCCTTCTGGGGCGATGTTCGCAATCAGCTCGGGGTTCTCGGTCATGGCGATGCGGAACCTTGCTTCTTTGAGGATGCGATCGCCCTCGGCCTGGGAGAGCTCCTTATTGAGATCTCCCAGTTTGTCGATAATGATGTTGTGAGTTTCGTCGGTTCCGAGAATGCCGGTCTTCTTCTGATACGCGATCAGCTTCTCTTGCGAAGATTCCGCATTCTTTTTAAGGTCATCCAGTTGTTTGGTCAGCCAGTCGGCAGTCTGAAGAGTGGACCGATATTTTGTTTGGAAGTTGTGCTCGATATAGGTAGTGGCGACAGAATTCGTAATATCTGCCGCCAGGTTCGGGTCTTTGCTGCGGAAGTGGATCTCAATAATTTCAGTCTTGGGGACGAGTTGGACGGTTAACGACCGATGGAGCGCGCTGACCAGCTTCACTCGCTGTTGCGGAGTCAGGCTGTCGAATTCTTTGGGCGATTGCTCAGCCAGGAGCCCACCAAATGCTTTGTTGCGATGCAGTCCCAGTTGCTTGATGACGCTGGTGGCAATTGTGTCGCTCTGCACGATTGTTATTTGGGTCTCGAGCTTGGTATTGATATCGAGGCCCATGGGTACCACGGCCTGCTCCAGGCCCAGGCCATCCGGCCCTTCCAGGTCCAGCAGGATTCGGGCGGTGGCGTCATATCGCTTGGGCAGAAACACGGAAACGATGGCCACAAGCAGCACGATCGTGATCAGGCTGCCGATGACGAGCCAGCGACGCTTCTGGAGCACACGCCAGAATTGGATGATGGAGATCTGATCCTCGTGAGACTCGATGGTCACAGGGTGCTGTTCAGAGAAAGTGAACGGCTCCAGCTCGGTCTTTTTGTTTGTGGCCAGAGATTGGTTGTCTGTCATTCGGTCCCTAGAGCTTGTATAGGAGAGTGAGTACTGCCGGTGCTTTGTCTTGCAGCTCGCGTGCGTGTCCACGGTTCTTGTGGATTGACTTGAGCTCCGCCAGGACAGTCGTCTGCGTGGGTCAGGGGCAGTGAAGATTCGGACATTAAGGCCTTGAACCAGAATTCCGCATACGCAGTGGTCGCGTCATCCATGCTTGCGTAATCAGCCGCTTCGTTGGTCACTACGCGGGAAAGCCCATGGTGGGCCACGATTGAAGTCATAAGAGCAAGGGCTGCAATCGAGGGATCAAGGTCGCGCGCCAGCCCTTTCGAGGCACACCGGGAGAGATATTCACGAACCGGTTGGAAAAAGGGAACCAGGTACTTGCGCAGTATTCGTTCTGCGCCGTGTTCCAGCTCAAAAAGACTGAGATACAGCAAGCGGACCATCTCGGGCTGGTTGTGAAAGGTCTCGACCAGCAGGGCAACCACGCCGGGCAGAGCAGTCCGAGGGTTCTCATCGGCATCGAGCCGTCCGCGCAGTTCCTTGCTGATCCGTAGCCGCCGCAGACGGGACTCGGTTGCCGCCCAGAAGAGATCTTTCTTTCGTGCAAAATGACGGAAAACGGTGACTTCGCTGACCCCTGCCAGCCGCGCAATCTCGTGGGTGCTGCTGCCCGCGAAACCTTGGCGCGAGAACAGTTGTACAGCGGCTTCGACAATGCGGTCTTTTGTGGAATTTTTACTGCGATCTTTTTCTGCTGGCATTTTACCTAGCACTGACTTTGGGGGAACGTAGGCGCGGATTGGATCGATCGGGAGGCTATGGGTTCTACATCAGCGGCGTCCAATTCGACTGCTACACTTTGTTTGATAAGTTCCACGGTAAGAACTACTCGAAAGCCCTTCGTATTGCGAACCAGTACGCCTGCCAAGCCCATCAGCGAGCCCGCCCTGATGCGTACCTTCTGGCCGACGACCAGATTGTTATACGGCTCAAACTTCTGTAAGTGCAGACCGGAACGCAATGTCTCGATCTCAACATCAGGAAGCTGAGCTGGTTCGCTTCTGGGGCCGATGAAGGATAGAACCCCGGGCACGTCCAGAACTCGCACCCGTTCGCTTTGGGCGATGTTGACGAACAAGTAGCCGGGAAATAGCGGAAGTTCAACTTGGACCTTGCAGCCGTTTTTCCAGCGATGAATGGTCCGGAACAAGGGAAGAAAGCATTCCACGCGGCGATGCCCAAGATGCTCGCGAACTCGCTTCTCGTGTCTCGGACTTGTGTGCACAGCGTACCAATGGGGAGGGCGCTCTGCGGTTTGCATTGACGGGGGCAACAACGAGCTGGTGGTCATTGCTGCAGTGCTGGTGTTCATCACTTGAGACAAGGCTTCGCCCCCGTCGCTTAGATAGCGTTTATTTCCTCTGAAGAAGTTTGTTGGTACTCGCGGTCGACGCTGAAGACCGCTCACTTCGACCGCGAGTTGCCTGCTGCGGTGTAAGTAGGCGACTACATTCTTCGCCGCCCAGTTCGATGCATGGCGGGTGCCAATTCGGTCCATTCCGTAAATCACCTGTTCTCGGGGACTTAGCTGTTCCGATCTGGGAATCGCTAAGGGTCCTCGTCTCAAAACGAGAGCCGCTCAAGAAATAAAACTCGGCAATGTCTCAACCCGAGGATCCTGACGGCGAAGCTCCCGGTCCAACCTCATGCGAAGTCCAGGCAGCCTTTCGGCGAACATGACGGTAAGTGCCACAAGCGGAGCTGAGGTCGGCATAAAGCCCCGGTGTGGCGAACGGATTTGCACAACCAGATCATCCACTGCCTTAGCGTCTCAAAGCGAGAGAAATTTCCAGCGATTTAATCCTTCCGTCTCATTCATGATCAGCGAACGACGTTGAGTTGACTGCGTGAAAACTGGGTTCGGCAGCAGAATAAACTTTATTCGGGCAAGACGAGAGAAGCGAGATGTCGCGCAAATGTCGAACTCTGCATGTTTTAGGTGGCGATGCCTGCACATGACTGCGATCTAAAGTGCTAGTTCCTCGGCTACTAGTATCGGGTGCCTGGTTCAAGTTAATCTCGGCGATTAAAGTGCTCTAATGCGGCGGGGCTCCGCGTGTGATCTCAGCCTACCCAGTTTTTGCAGCTGGTGAAGAGCGGCCGTTCGCGAGACTGAAGCTTGAGCACCGGGAGGAAATGGTGCGTAACCGTTATCAGGGGTCTTATCTCTGTATCGCTTTCGTGTTGGCGTCAGCGCTTTCCCTGCTGGCCCAGTCTGATCGCTTGGACATTCAGCAGTGGGATGACCTTCAGCGGAAGGTGAGCGATGACGGCGAGCCGCAGCTTGCCGCGATGCTCGCTGAGGCTCCGCCGGTCGCCGCTGTAAGCAGTGAATCTGACCTGCCCGATGCACCCAGCGCCACAAAGCCTGATGCCTCCACAGCAGATCCATCGGTTTCTCCGGCAATTAAGAGAGAGTCTCACGGAGCGCCAGTAGCCGCCCAGGGTGGTCCACTCTGGGTCGATCGTAGTGTTGCGGACCGGGCCTACCTGGCACTCACCGGCGGGATGTTCGGCGCAAGCATTGCCAATGCGGAATTGACCATAAACTGCTTGAATAGACACGCTTCCTGCAACGATGTCCCACCCTCTTTACAGAGCCGGGCGGCTATCTATGGCATTGGAATTCCCGCTGACTTGGGGGTTGCGTATCTGACCTACTGCCTGAAGAGGAAACATAATCACATTTGGTACGTCCCCGCTGCGGCTGTAACCGGTGCGAACCTATTTTTTGCCTACCGCGCTTATCACTGGGGGCAGGAGCGTTCCATACCGTGATTTCGTAGCTCTCTGTCTGCGAAGCAACCGCGGGATCTATCGCGAACGGGAGATGCTCTTGATCTGGTAGCGATCGCAGATCCGTTCGTGGTGTCCCAATCAGAGTCAAAACTCGCTCAGACGCGCGCCCCCGGCCGCCTTGGGTGGCCCATCAGCGGTTGACCGTGATGTCGCAGACCGAAATATCTGATGCTCACCGGTCGGATGTTCGGCGCTAGCATTGCCAACGCAGAATTGACCATACGCTGCCTGCAGGTTCACGCCTCCTGCAATGATGTTCCTTACTCCCTGCAGAGCCGGGCCGCTCTCTATGGAATCGGGATTCCTGCAGACTTTGGGGTTGCGTATCTGACCTACTATATGAAGAAGAAACAGCCGTGTTTGGTACGTGCCCGCTGCGCTCGTAACCCGCGCCAATATGTTTCTTGCCGTGCGGGCTTATCGTTGGATGAACGACTAGCGGCCGGGGCAGACAAACCGTCCGCAGCCGATTCAGCCTGATTGGATTAGGTCGGATTACGTCTCACTCGCGTCGAATGCCTGCCGGCGCCAGTCTTCGTTCGGAACAACTCGCCACTATCTCGCTGATACAATTCCTCCAGCAATCTCCTGTGGTCCTCTTATGCTCGCACCCGCGCAACGAACCATCTTTCATGTAGACATGGACGCGTTCTTCGTGTCGGTGGAAGAGTTGTTTGATCCCTCGCTCAAGGGCAAAGCGGTAGTCGTTGGCGGCCAGCGCGACGAGCGCGGCGTGGTGTCGGCGGCGTCGTACGAGGCGCGCAAATTCGGCGTGCGCTCGGCTATGCCGCTGCGAACCGCGGCCAAGATGTGTCCGCATGCGATCTTTGTGAATGGCCATCCGGAGCGGTATCGCGAGTGCTCCGAGAAAGTCTATCGGGTGCTCAATTCGTTTTCGCCGCTGGTCGAAATGGCGTCGATTGACGAAGCCTACCTCGACATGACCGGCACCGCACGCTTGCATGGGCCGCCGTTGTGCGCGGCGCATACGCTTCATCAGAGGATTAAGTCCGATACGCAGTTGAACTGTTCGATTGGGATTGGCATTTCGCGTTTGATTGCCAAAGTTTCCTCGGCCAAGGCCAAGCCTCACGGAATCCTCTGGGTCATTCCCGGCCAGGAGGCGAAGTTTCTCGCCCCGCTCGACGTGCGCGATATCCCAGGTGTGGGAAAAGTTACGGAGCAGAACCTGCAGTCCCTGGGCATTCGGCGCGTGGGTGATCTCGCTCGCTTTGACGATGGGTTTCTGCAGGAACATTTCGGCAAGTGGGGTCTGGCGCTGGCGGGCAAGGCGCGAGGAGAGGATGCCGGGGGATGGTTCGATACCGAAGTCGGCGCCGACACGGATCCCAAGTCCATCAGCCATGAGCACACTTACAACGAAGACACCGCTGACCCGGAGCAGATCGAGTCCACTTTAATGCGGCTTTCCGAGATGGTTGGGCGGCGACTGCGTGAAGGCCGGCTTCACGCGCGCACCATCCAGCTCAAGCTGCGCTACAAAGACTTCACCACGATCACGCGAGCTCACAGCCTGCTCGCTCCTACCCAGCTCGATACCGAGATTTTCGAGCAGGCGCGAGCCTTGTTTCGCAAGAACTGGCGCAAGGGAACTCAAGTGCGATTGCTCGGCGTACACGCCTCGTCATTCCAGGCCGAGTCGCAACAGGAAGACTTGATCGAGGGCGCGCGGCGACAACGCTGGCAACAAGCGCTCTCAGCCGCGGACCGGTTGCGCGACAAATTCGGGGAGTCGAGTGTGTCGCTCGCCAGTGGATTGAAGGGCGGCTTCCGCGAACGTACCCACGAGAATCCCGCAGGATTGCCGGGCAAGAGCAAGGCGCAAGATTAGCAGCTCCACGCAAAGGCCGCTTGGCAGTTAGCCTTAGTCCCGAGAATACGATCACGACCGTTGGTAATCTATCGAAAGTAAGCGCCGTCGCACATAATCGAGGAGTAGCAATGGAACTCGCACCAAACGGAGTCAGCATTGAACGCCGTTGCGGAATTCTCAGAAGCCCTCACCCTCGATCCTGCGGAACGATCGGTCGATTTCGAGTCGAGCCGAGCCGTCGACGGAGTCTTGTCCACTCAGCGCCTGCTCGATGAGTTGCTTGGCAGCTTCGATGACGACAGTTCACCCATGTTCCTGACCCACGACTGTACGCCCGAGTTCTGCGTCGATTCTGACGAATAACCATTCCCGCCACTGAGAAGCTATCCTGCAAGCCGTTTCTGCCCGTATCAGCGGGAATGCAGAGTCCGCGCACTGCTCTGACGCCTTAAGAACAGCTCAAGATCGCTTCATAGAAAAGACGAAGGCCGGAACCGCGGAATTGCTTCCGGTCCCGGCCCGCGCTTCCATCAACTCCTTCTAGAAAACTGACGGCGAGAGACGCCCCTTCCCCTTCGTCCTTAGTTGCTCGGTGCTGTGTTCGAAGCCGACGTCGCATTCCCTACGTTGGCGTCGCTGTTCAGGCGGCTCAATCGTGGGAAGAACGGCGTGACCTCAAACGGCATCTTGTCGCGTGCTGACGTGATCGCGACCGGTGCAGACTTGGTGAGTTCCACGCGATCGTTCCAGGCATTCAGTTTCACGCGTCCGCCCATGGGAAGCGCGGCAATCTGATCCAGTTTGCTTGGATCGAGAGCCGGTCCCATGGCTTCAAGCGCCGACAGCCGCACCAGTTGACCCTTTTCGTTGGTAAAGCTGTTGCCCAGGTGAGCCGTCAACAACGCGGAGAGTGACGGAGCCCGGTCGGAAAGCTCTTTGAGGAACAGCGAAGGCACGTCCAGCTTCTGCGTATAGGGCGAGTTCTTCAGCAGCTCCATAGCTTTGGTGTCAGCCGCGGTTTCTTCATCCGGATTGTGCCGGAAGCCGAAGTTGCTGTAAGTCGATTCATCCGAGAACAGCATGCGGTCGTTGAAGGCGAACTTGCTGCCCAGGTTGTGCCCCAGAACAATGTGCGCCAGTTCGTGCGAGAGCACCATCGCCAGTGAAGCCTCGTCAGGAAGCACGTCAATCAAACCGCGGCTCACGACGATGGTATTGCCCACGCTAAACGTCTCCAGCGGAGAAGTAATCATGACCCGAGTCCTTACTGGACGCGGCAAGTCGATATTGTTGGTGACGATCAGGTTGTTGACCACGGTCTGCAGAACCTTGTCGACTTCACCGTCGGGAGCCACCAACCCTGACTCCTGCAGGCGCTCGACCACGTTGTCCTCAGCCTGTTGCTGCCACTGCCGCTGGGCTTCGAGCGGCGAAGCATCGGTCGTCGAGGGCGTTTCGTCCTTTACCGAATCAACTCGCAGTGAAGTGAGTTCGTCTTCCTTCCCGCCTTTCTTCAAGTCATAGCCCCAAATGCGGCTCTGCGCCTTGAAGGCCATTTTGTCCTTGGCGCCGTAGCTGAAGTCGCCTTCTTCGCTGTAGATGAAAGCCGGAACCCAGTAACCGGGAATCAGGTTCAAGCGCCAGCTGTCCATGTGGAAGTACATGGCGTTTTTCGGCCGGGGCGCGTACGTACCATTCAGCCGGACAATGTTGTAATCCTGGTCTTCCACCCAGATGCGACCGAGGAAGCGCCCTTTGCCGGCATCTTTCTTGGGCGTGACGTCAAACACCAGGCAACGCACGTCGCCTAGGAATTCGCGGCGCACGTATTTGAAACTGTAATGGCCGCGGTCGAAGTCCTCGCGGTCGGCGAAAATCATCCACGAGAAGCCCATGGGCCTGTACTCGAACTTGAACAGCTTGCTCACGCCACCCAGCAAATTCTTCTCGAAGCTTTCGTCCCTGGAGAGATAATCGCGCCGGTCGATGCTCTCCCCCAAGTCGAGCCGCCCCAGGAAGTAATGGTCCTCACTCGGCACCGGCCCGAGCTTGGGATCGGATTTCAGATTCTGCAGATAAGTCTCGACCAGCGGCGTGCGCGTCTTGAGCATGTCCATCAGCGCATGTTCGCGCACGATGGTGCGATCCACTACTTGATCCATGGTCGTGGGCGCAGCAGCAGCAGCCGCTACCTGGTTGGCGGCCTGCGTGGCAGCCGGTTGAGCCGTTGGCGCTGGCGTGGTTGCGGGTTGCGAAACGCCTGCATTCGCTGGCGCGGCATTCGACGAAGATTGATCCGCGGTCTGCTGTGCCATCGCATTCAGCGTGATCAGCAGGGAAGCGGTGAGCATCCATTTCCAAGTACGCATAACTCTGTTCCTCTCTGTCTCAGTCTCTGCAAAACTCAGTACGCTAACTGGAAAACCACATGTACGATTGCCGTGGAATCCACGGGTGTACCCAAACGTTGTGCCGGCTTGAACCGCATCTGACTCGCCGCCGTGACCGCGGCCTCATCCAACCCATGGCCCAGGCCACGTACCACGCGATTCACGTGCAATTGCCCATTCGCGCCAAACATCACTTCCAGCAGCACCTCTCCCTCGAGCTTGAGCTGCCGCGCTTCCTGCGTATAAACCGGGCTGGGCTTGGAAATGATTTCGACCGGCGTGGTGGCTGGTCCGCTATCCGCTTGCGCGATCTTGGGTCCGCCGTGCGAAAGTTCCTGCGCGCCAAATCCCGCCGTCTGCACCGCTGCACCGTGATTTTTGTTGTCGCCCTGCGCGATCCCGTTTCCGAAACCTGCGCTCGCGATCGTTCCCTTGATCCCTTTCGCACCGCCCGCTCCATTGCCCGTGCCCTGGCCTTCCGGCAAATCAAACGATCCCAGCTTCGCTGAGGCGAGATGGGCGTTGTCCTTGCCCTGCCCCTTCAAACCGCTTGGATCGCCGAATCCCCCGGTCTGCACTTGCTGTATCGGAGCGCTGACCGTGGCCGGAGCCGAGCTGCCAAACGCGCCCGTGTACACGATCTTCGCCGGCATCGCGCTCGACGGCGCCGCCAGTTCTGGCGCCTTGAACTTGGTCTCTAGCTTCGGAGCCTTCTCTTCCTCCTCTTTCTTTTTCGGCGGGCGGATATCTTTTGGCACAAACAACTTCGCGGTCGGGAAGATTACCGGAGGTGCCACCTTGGCCAGGACCACCGGTTTCTTAAGCTTGACTTTCGGGGGCGCCGGTTGCGGCTTCAAATCGGGCCTCGGAACCAGTTCCGTCACGGTCATTCTCTTGCTCAGCCGCAGAGTGTCTGGAAACAAGAAGCCAACGCTCAGCAGCAGCAGGATAAAAAAGACCTCGATGCCGTAACTGGTCGCAAACGTGCGCCAGCTTATGTGCCGTTCCGGCAGAAGACCAAATTCGAGCTTGTCAGGCGTAGCCATCCACACACTCCAAAAGAGGGAACCCGAGCCGTGGGGAGGCGCGCGGGTGGAGGTTCTAACTTACGGTAGGCAGGGCGAGGGGTAAACGTGTCTCCGGCACCTGTACCAAGGTAATGGAAACCCACCCAAAACGGGACCGGTCCAAAGAAGGCGAGGCCCCTCCCAAGTCCTCATCCCCCTACATTTGTCATTCCGACCCCCTAAAATTTGTCATTCCGAGGAGCGAAGCGACGAGGAATCTGCTTTCCTCTGCCGTGGCAAGTCTGCAGGCCGACGCCCAGGCGCCACCAGCAAAAGTGTTCTTCGAGGAAACCTACGGGAGGGAATGAGAAGACAACCCTTCAAAACAGAAAAGCTCAGCCACGGTACAAATCCGTTCAGCCGAGCTTCCCATATTCAGAAAGAGAACGCCTATTTGTGGTTCTTGTTGGATGCTTCTGCGGATTCCTTGAGTTCCCGGCTGGCCTGATCGATCAAGTCCTTGGCCTTGGCGGCATGCCCTGCCAGATCAAACTCATTGGCCTGCTGAGCAGCGTTGATTTTTTCGAAGGCCATGTCGAGGTGACGTTGTGCCGCAGCCAGGTTGGGGTGCTTTTTCGCACTGATGTTTTCCGGCGGCGGCTTCATTCCACCACCCTGCGCGCCCGTTTGCGCGTATGCCATACTTCCGAAGAGCAAACCAACGCTCAGCATGCTTCCCAGTAACGCGTTCTTCCGCATCTGTACCCTCCTGAAAGAGTGAATTGCTCGCTAATTAAACACATGAAAGACCACAAAGTTGCGATGCCCGCTATTGTACGCAATTCCCCCATCTCAGGGGAATCTCGGGATATAGAGTGATCAAACTTGTCATTCCGAGCGAAGCGAGGAATCTGCTGTCGGCGTACCGAAAGAATGCCTGCACTCACTTCGAACCCAAACCCAAAGCCGTCGACTGGTGGTCCACCCCGCCTTGGTCCGGCGTTTTCCCATCTTTCAATCACGTTAGAGGTGATAGCGTTTGTCTCCCCGGCTGCGGAAGCCGCAACTGAACAGCACCTGCGTGACTTTTTGAATAACCAAGTCCAGGATGCAAGTGCATGCTTGTACCCGGAGCCCTGTATGTGATTGACAGGTCACAACTGTATTGACGCATTTTACTGATGCGCGTCAATCTAGGACCAACATGGCAGTTGTACTGGGTATTTGTGTTTTGCTCTTTACGCTTCCGGCGTGGTCGCCAATTTTCTTTCGGCGACCGATCTCAACGGCATCTCTCAAGCCCATCCTATCCTTGACGATCAGTTCATCGCTTCAAATAGCATTCATTGCCCTGGTCGAGAAGCGGATCCTGACGCTGAAGCACTCTCTTGAGTTCGCGGTATTGGGGGGGGCATTCTGCGTTTTGGCTCTTGTTCTGGCAAGCGCTGGCAGACAACCGAATAACCCGCTGCGGGGTGCCATAATCGGAGCCTCTCTGGGGTTGGTAATGTGGATGCTCCTCATTACCCTTCATTAAAGGGCGAGAATGCAACCAGCATGAACCCAAAGGAATCCGGACCAGCCTCAATCTCATCTTCGGCTCAGTCTTAGATTCCCAAATTGGAACTGGACGCATCCGCCCGACCGCTTTTCTCTTGCGTTCATTCTTTCAACTGCGATAACATATGAACGTAAAGGTTATCTCCGGGATAATCTCGATCTTTGACAACCGATCGACGAAGGGGTTCCAAATTGGAGCGGCCCGGCAGCGGCGCCAAGTTAACTCCAATGTTTCCAAGATTTTGCCTCTAACTACCTTAAGAACCATAGATCTAGGGGGCAAGAAAAATTTCACCTCTTTGTTTTCTAGATTTTAGGCAAAAAGAGAGTTTTTTTTTGAGGCAAGGCTTGCACCAGAATTTGTGCAGGTTCTACTCCAGCCGCATAGCGGCGGAATGTGAGAGCGCGGCACGGCAGCAGTACCGGGAGGCGATCTACCGAGTATCGCGGGAGCGTCGTCCGGCAAAAGCATAAAAAACCGGCACGCCAGTCAGAATTACGAGGCATCCAAGCCCGGAATTCCGCAGATTATCGGTAAATGTGTAGTAAAGAAGCAGGGCGGAAGACAGCACAAACAGGGCAGGGACCAGGGGGTATCCCCAGACCCGGTAAGACCGCGCCGCCTGCGGATCGCGTCGCCGGAAGATGAATACCGTGCTCCCGGCGATCATGTAAAACAGCCACTCCGCGAAAATCGCCAGCGAAAAGAATTGCCGGAAACTTCCTCCGAGCAGCAGCAAGGCGATGGCAAGAGCCGCCTGCACGGCCAGAGCAACCGAAGGCGTATGGAACCGAGGATGAACCTCCGCCAGGGCGGAAAAGAAATAACGGTCGCGCGCCACGGCGAAGGGAACGCGCGCCCCGCTCATGATCGTGCCGTTCAAAGTCACGAGCATGGAAACCGCCATGGCCGCCGAGACCAAGCTGGCGCCAAGGGTGCCCCACCCTAATGCGATGGCATCCGAGGCAGGCCGGGGTGAACCCGCAATGGCGCTGGCAGGCAGCACGAACTGTACGGCAGCATTCACCAGCATGTAGAGCGCGCCCACGGTGGCGACGCCTACGATTAGCGCGATTGGAATATTGCGCTCCGGCTGGCGAATTTCTCCCGCGACCATGTTGAGATCGTTCCACCCGTCATAAGCCCACAGGGCCGCGACCAGCGCAGCCATGAACCCGGCAATGCCGCCTTTGGCTCCGGCAAATGCGCCGGCAAAATGACTCCAACTTCCACCGCGGTAGCTGAACCCAATCACGACGATGCCCAGAATGATCGCCACCTTCAATAACGTGAAGACGAGTTGAAACTCGCCAGCTTTCTTGACGCCGATGTAGTTGAGCAGCGAAATCAAGATGGTCGCGGCGATAGCAACCATCTGCCCGTAGGAAATGGCGATCGGCCGATCAATCGCATGCTGGGAGAAGAACGCAAAGACCGAAAAAGTCCCGAGTATTCGGACAAGCCCAGTTGTAACGGTCGCGATCGATGCGGGCTTAGCGATGAGAAACCAGGTCCAGGCATAGAGAAATCCCGCGAGAGGACCATAGCCATCGCGAACGTAGACATACTCGCCGCCGGCCTGCGGCTTCATCGCGCCCAGTTCCGCGTAGGTGAGCGCGCCGAAGAACGAGAGCAGTCCGCCGACCAGCCACGCCAGATAAACCAGCTTGGCCGAGCCGACTGCTTGCATCATTTCAGCGGGGACGAGAAAGATGCCGCTGCCGATGATGGTGCCGACGACGATCGCGCCCGCATGACTGACACCGAGATCGCGAACGAGTTCGGGGCGGGATTTGGCGTCTGCCTGCATTTGGCGAGTGGAAAGTATAAGCGAAAACCTTAGGACGCAGACGCTGTCGAGTTTGGAAGAGATTCATCGAAAGACTCGCTCTCTGCGATTTAAGGTTTTGCGGTCTCTCGTTGCAGCACAATGCTCGCTGTGTATCCGATACCGAATGTCACAACGGTACCGATCGCGACATACCAGGTCCAGGGCACGCGTGTTCCGAGCCAAATGTAGAGTTCGCAGGCGAAGCCGCACAACATGCCGATCATCGCCCCGGTCTGATTCGCGCGCCGGGTCAGGACTCCGAGCAGGAAGACGCCCAATAAGGCTCCGTAGGCTACAGATGCGATCTGCAATCCGACCTCGATGACGCGTCCTACTTTGTGCAGCGACAACACCGCCAGGGAAAACAGCACCAGAGCCCAAACGAATGTCGCGATGCGGGAAAGCTGAACGCGTCGGCGTTCGTCGGTCTGCGGTTTGCTCTGAAGATAGAAGTCGATGATTGACGTCGACGACAACGAGTTGAGGGCGGCGCTCAGGTTCGACATCGCGGCGGCCAAGATCGCAGCAATCAGCAGGCCAGAGATTCCATGCGGCATCTGGCTGACAATAAACCTGGGATAGATTCTGTCGGGTGTGCCGAAGCTCGCGGAAGGGACGCGGTAATAGGCAAACAGCATCACGCCGACCATCAGGAACAGTGCAAATTGGAACAGGATGGCAACTCCGCTGGAGAGCAACGCCGTGATCGACTGCCGCTGGCTGCGCGCGGCCAGTAAACGTTGGACGATGAGTTGATCCGTGCCGTGGCTGGCGGTGGTGAGGAATGTTCCACCCACGAGCCCTGCCCAGAAGGTGTAAGGCTTCCAGAACGTAGGCGTGAAGTCGAAGACCTGCAGCTTGCCCGCACTCGCGGCCACACTGTGAATGGTGGCCCATCCTCCCGGAACCAGGTGAAGGATGGTTAAAAGGCCCACTAGAGTTCCACCCACGTAGATGATGGTTTGCACGACGTCCGTCCAGATCACGGCTGCCAGACCGCCTTCAAAGGTATAGATCAGCGTCAATACGGTGATGATGGCGATCGAGGCAACCTCGCCAGTCCCCAGCGCGATCGCCACGACGATGGAGACGGCGTAAATACGCACGCCTTCAGCGGCGGCTCGGGTTACCAGAAAGAGCCCAGCCGTCAGGGATCGCAGCCCGCGGCCAAAGCGGCGCTCGATCAGTGCGTAGGCGGTGTAGAGATCGCCGCGAAAGTACTGTGGCAGCAGAACGAAACTGATGATGACGCGTCCGACCAGGTATCCGAGCACGACCTGCAGGAAGGTGAGATTCGTATCGTAGGCAAGACCAGGAATACTGATGATGGTGAGCGTGCTGGTTTCGGCGGCGACGATCGAAAGCGCAATCGCCCACCAGGGAATGTTGCGGTCGGCGAGGAAGTAATCGCGCAAGGTGCGCTGACGCTTGCGAAAACGCAGGCCGAACAGGGTGATCCCCACGAGGTAGAGCGCGATAATGGCGAGATCGAGTTTGTCCAGGCCCATAGGCTGCTCCCCACAGTATGTGGCTTTATTGCGTTGCGTTGGATTGTCTGCGCCGCAAGGTACCTAGGTCATAACCTGATGCGACGATAGAAAGGTCAACCTCAGATGCAGCGGACAGGAGTGTGCGCTCTACACGGGTGCGCGCTTGTGATAGAACTACGCTCGTGAGCATCTTTCTTGGCATTGACGGCGGGGGCAGCAAGACTTCGTGTGTTGTCGGAGATGAGAAGTCGCTGCTGGGTACAGGAACATCCGCAGGTAGCAATGTGGTCCGAGTGGGAGAGCGCCTCGCGCGGAAGAGCCTGGGCGCTGCGATACGGCAGGCCTGTGCCGCCGCCAACGTTGCTCCCGCACAAGTCGAACACACATGTGTCGGAATTGCGGGTGGGACGCTCCCCGAAATCGCAACGGTTGTGCGGGGCCTGGTGTCCGAACTTGTTTCCGGCGAAATTGAGGTTGTCGGGGACATGGTCATCGCGATGCAAGCCGCGTTTGGGAGCGGGCCGGGCGTGATTGTTATTGCCGGCACTGGATCGATTGCTTATGGACGGAATTCGGCTGGACAGACTGCGAGAGCGGGCGGGTGGGGGTTTGCTATTTCCGATGAAGGATCGGGGCACTGGATTGGAAAGTCGGCAGTCGCGGCATGCATGCGCGCTTATGATGAAATGGCAGATGCGCGGCCGAGCGATTTGCTCGGCAACATTATGAAGTCGTGGGGCGTCAGTTCGCGCGAGCAGTTGGTCGTCGCTGCGAATAAGTCTCCTGACTTCGCGGCATTGTTTCCAGCCGTCGTGTCCGCGGCGGAGGCCGCCGACACAACCGCTCGCATTGTGTTAACCCACGCAGGCGGTGAGTTGGCGAATCTCGCTAGCATTGTGATCGCCCGACTTTTTGGGAAGCGTAAACCAGTTCTGGTGGCCATTTCGGGGGGAGTCTTTGACAATTCCGCGGTGGTGTGCCGGGCTTTCGACAAGAGTGTTCGCGCCGCTTACCCGCGTGCTTCCCTGAATGCGAAGGTGATTGAACCTGTGCAAGGCGCGCTGGCGCTAGCCCGTAAGGATGCGTGAAGCGCGACCGACTGTAATCAGAGCTTCCCTAGACGGATCCTCTGTTCGAGCAATTAGTTGGCTGCGGACATGCTTGCTTTTTCATCCCCGCGGCGATGCAGCAGTTCTACCAGCGCCTGATTCAGGCGGGTGCGGATGGCGGAGCGCTCCTGGGCGCGCGCGATGTAGCGGACGTGGACTTCCACGCCCGAGGAGGTTGGCCGCAAATTGACGGTTGGCGCGGCCGAGACTGAGCTTACTTTGTAATGGCCAGCGGCGTTCTTCCACTCTGCTTCAGCCGCCTTCCCGGTAGTTTCCGTTTCCTTTGCGATTGTTTTCTGGATGGCGTCGAGCAACGGATAGGGATCCTGATTCGGCGGCACGGTGATTTGCAGTTCGTCCCACATCCATTGGCCGCTGGTGGTGAAGTTGAAGAAGTGGCCCTCGATGGCGTAGCTGTTCACGAATGCCACTTTGCGGCCGGTGGGATGGCCAGTTTCGGTCCAGTTGCCGGTTTCGAGCAACACCGTGCGCAGCAGATTGATCTCGACTACTTCGCCTGCGACGCCGTTGATCTCGACCCAGTCGCCCACCCGCAAGCCGTTTTTTCCCATGAGCACGAACCAGCCGAAGAAAGCGACGATGAAGTCTTTCATTGCCACCGTGATTCCGGCGGTGGCCAAGCCCAGGAAAGTCGTAGTCTGCTGCGGAGCGCCTGCGATCACAAACAAAATGAGCAACACGCCCAAGGCCTGCACGGCGAAACGAATCACGGCGCGCAGCGTGTGCAGGCGAGTGCCTTGACCCATCTCGGCCAGTCGGCGATCAATCGAACGGTCGGCGAGATACACCATCAGCACTATGAGGATGACGAACAGCGCAGACTGAATCATCCCGTGCAACGCGGCGCGCTGGTGTGAACGGAGGACGGCAATCCATCCCGCATAGCTATTGGCCAATTCCTGCTCATCCTGAATGCGCTTGTCGAGGTCAGCCAAATTCTTCTGGTCATTCGAAAGACGATGCAGCGCTTTGACCGCCGTATTGGAAGCGTTGGGCGCAAAGCCTTGCTGGTTTGCGGATTGAGTCGGGTTAGCCTGGGCGAGCGACTGACCCGAGTCTGACTGACCCGCAGGTACTTGACTCGCAGATGATGGATTCTCTCGCTGTTTAGCCTTTCTAGCTGTGACTTGCTTCTCTAGCGCCGCGTGCTTCTCGACTAGCTTGGCCGCAGTCTCGCGGGCTTCGTTCTGCGCTTCCAGCAACGGAATAGCTTTGCTGCGCAAGGCGCGCCAGGCAAGGAATTGGGCGTAGAGGCTGCCCGCATGGTAATTGACCTCGAGGTTGTTTGCAGCGGCTGCCGCCGGTTTTTCATCGGTCGCGTGTTCGGCGGTCTGGTGCTGGTCGAATTGACGCTGGATCAAGCTCCCCGGATCGGCGCCCGATCGGATCAAGTCTTCCTTGGCGTCAGCGGCTTCGTCCTGATCGAGTTCGAGTTGGGCCTGGGCTACATCGAGTTGCTCCTGAACACGTTCCTGTCTGGCGCCGCTGGCGGAGGCGAGCTCCTTCTTGAGCTGCTCTACGCGGTCCTGATCGGTTTTGACATCGGCCTCGGATTGGCTCACGTGTTCGAAGAGTTCCTGATTCTGCGGTGTGGGGGCGACGGGATGGTTCGCGGCATCCCGCAAAGCGTCGTGAAAGGCGAGGTCCACCTCGTTGTCAGCGAGTTCTAAGGCCTGATCCGAGAAGCGATGTTCGTCCGCGCCCGCAGCCAGTTTGGCCATTGCGCGCGCGGTCTGCAGCGGCTTTTCGTCCACCAGTGGAGCTTGCTCGTTTTCCGTTCCGGCGGTCGTGGGCGACGTGAGCGGGCCAATGTCGCGAGTCAGGACGGATCCGACGGCAGCCGCCAGTACCAGGGCCAGCAGCCCGAGCGCGATCAACCACTGGCGGGATTTCATCCAAGGTTCCATTGCGCGAAGGGCTATTATACGGCGCGTTGCGTGTGGGTCGGCTCTCGGAAGGGCAATCGGAAGGCCGAGAACTTCTGTCCGTCACCAAGACCTACGGGACACTAGGGTTTGGACTCCGGGAGGACAAGCGGATTCTTCGTCGCTTTGTTCTCAGAATGACAATGGTGGGGGCTTTGTTCCTCGGAATGACCATGTTCAGCGGCGTTTCGGATTACGGTGCCCAGTCGGCGATGAAGATGTTGGTTTCGTGCGGCGCTTTGGCATTGCGATTCGATGCCCAGACCAGTTTCTTTCCATCCGGGCTGAACATGGGGAAGCCGTCGAAGCCTGGGCTGTAGGTAATCTGCTCCAGCTTTGTGCCGTTCACGTTAATGGTATAAAGCTCGAAGTTGCCCATCCCGCCGGTGGATCCCTGATTCGAGGAGAAGATAATTCGCAGATGCTTGCCTTTGGGGAAGAAGGCGGGAGCAAAGCTGGCAGCGCCGAGATTCGTGATACGGCGCTTGTGGTTGCCGTTCGATCCCATGATCCAAATTTCAAGCGTGGTCGGGCGGACCAGGTTTTGGGCCAGCAATTCCTTGTAGTCGGCAATTTCCTTGTCGCCGACGGGGTGATAAGCGCGATAGATAACCTGTTTTCCATCGGGTGAAAAGACTGCGCCGCCGTCGTATCCCAGTTCGCGGGTGAGTTGCTTTACGTGGCGGCCGTCGGCGTCCATGCTGTAGATGTCGAGGTCGCCATTGCGCATGGAAGTGAAGACGATGTGCTTGCCGTTTTTCGAGACCGTGGCCTCGGCGTCGTAACCCGGCGAGTCGGTGAGCTGCATAAGGCCGGAGCCGTCCGGATTAGCGGCGAAAATGTCGAAGCCGGGGTAGACCGCCCACACGTATCCCTTGGAATAGTCGGGACGTGGCGGGCATTTCGCGTCCGCCAGATATGTGGAGGAATAGAGAATTGTTTTGTCGTCGGGAAAGAAGTAACCGCAAGTGGTTTTTCCCTTGCCATTCGAGACCATGCGAACATCGGAGCCGTCAATGTTCATGGTGAACATCTGGTCGCATTCGAGGTTGTCGCGAGTGGACTGGAAAATCAGCTTCTTGCCGTCGCCCGAGAAATAAGCTTCGGCGTTCTGTCCTCCAAAGGTGAGCTGGCGAACGTTGCGTAGATGTTTCTCTTGCGGCGTGGCCAGATTTTCTTGTGGAGCGGTTGGAGTCGGAGGGTTCGCGTTTTGTGCCGCAGCCGTGCAGCGCAACGCAAGTTCGACGCCAAGAGTCAGGACGACGAGCAGCTTTTTCATGGGACGAATCGCTAGTTTAGCAGGATGAGAGTATCGCAGGGCGCGTTGAGGCTCGGGTAAACTTGTCTCTGATTTTTCTATGGAGGCTTCATGAAATTGCTGGCTCTTGGCGCCATACTCCTCATTGCAGTTGTGATTTTTCCCAATGTGCGGTCCTCGGCTTCGCCTACCTCCGGCGCAGACACTTTGCTCCAACTCGAAGCTGACTTCATGAAGGCCGCGGCCGAACGAGGTTCTCACGGATATATGTCCTACTACGCCGAAGACGCCGCCGAACTGCCCAATGGAGCAGATATGTTTCGGGGCAAGGAAAGCATTGCAAAGACAATGGGCTTCCTTGACGATAAAGACAATCACTTAATCTGGACGCCGGTTTACGCTGACATGGCCGCCTCGGGCGACTTGGGTTACACTTACGGAACTTTCGAATTTCGCTCCAAGGACAAAGATGGCAAAGCCACGGTTGAGTACGGTAAGTACGTGAGCATCTGGAAGAAACAGAAAGATGGGAGTTGGAGAGTTGTGATGGACATGGGGAATTCGTCGCCTGGCCCGAAACATTAAAACACGGAGGGCACGGAGAAAAGTTTGAGCGTTTCTTCTGAATCGAAGATTTTCATTTCCGAAAGTGTTCCAGGATCGCCTCCGCTTGAGCGCGGGTGACTACAGAGGACAGGGCCGCGGCTTCGGCTTGCTTCACCGCCTGCACGCTGCCGAAATGTTCGAGTAACCGCCGGGTGGTGCGTGCGCCCACGCCGGGAATTTCCAATAATTCTGTCGAACGATCGCGCATCTGGCGTCGTTTGCGATGAAAAGTTACGGCAAAGCGGTGGGCTTCGTCGCGAATCAGTTGCACCAGATGCAACACCGGAGAGTGATGGTCGAGCACGACCGGTTCACTCTCCTGCCCGAACACGTAAATAATTTCCTCTCGCTTGGCAATCGCGGCCAGTGGCTGATTGATGATTTCGAGCGACGAAAGCGCCTCGGCTGCGGCGTGTAGTTGGCCCAGTCCGCCATCGATCAGTACCAGGCTCGGCATTGCCTTTTTTTCTTCCTGCTGGCGTTTGTAGCGGCGCGTCACAACCTCGCGCATGGAGGCGAAGTCGTCCACGCCTTCCACGCTGCGGATGATGAACTTGCGATAATCGGATTTTTTCATGTGGCCGTCTTCCCACACGACCATCGAAGCCACGGTCTCCGCTCCCTGAATATGCGAAATATCGAAACACTCGATGCGGCGCGGCAATTCCGGCATGCCGAGCGCATCCTGCAAGGCTTCCTGAATCGCCTTCGTATTGGGCTTCATCACTCGGAAGCGCTGATCGTAGGACTGTTTGGCATTGTTGCCCGCCAGATCCAGCAGCGAACGTTTTTCTCCGCGCAGAGGAACAACAATACGGACCCGAGTGGCGCGGCCGCCCTCGGCTGTGATCTGCTCGGATAACACTTCTTCGAGTGTTTCGCGATCTTCAAATTCGACGGGGACGTAGATATTGCGCGGAACGTAAGGCTGGCCGATGTAGAGCTGCTTGAGCAGAGCCGAGAAGAAGTCGCCTGGATTAAATCCTTCCGTAGAAACATTACTTGCAATGTTTCCGGGGGAGACGTCGCTAGCTATTTCTCTACTGGATGTTTCAAACTCTGGCAGTTGTTCCCAGAAGAATTCGCGGCGGTCCAGCACCCGTCCGCCACGCATGTGGAATAGGTTCACGGCTAGCATGTCGTTTTCGTAGTGATAGCCAAAGACGTCGGCGTCGTCGCCCTCGACGGCAGCAATGCGTTGCTTCTCCTGCAACTGCTCAACGGTAGAAATCAAATCGCGATACTTTGCGGCTCGTTCATACTCCTCAGCCGCGGCCGCTTTGGCCATGCGATCGCGCAATGAATGCGACAGGTCCGTCGGACGGCCTTCGAGAAACAGCTTCACGTCGCGAACCGCTTCCTGATAAGCCTCAGGCGTTGTGAGCCCTTCCACGCAGGGCCCAAGGCATCGACCGATGTAGTACTGCAGGCATGCCCGTGGATGAAAATGTCCAAGATCGACCTTACAGGATGGAATCAGAAAATGGCGGTGAATCAGGTCCACGATGCGATAGGCAAGGTTCGCCGGAAAGTACGGACCGTAGTAAGCGCTGCCGTCTTTTCTCAGGCGCCGCGTGACATAGACGCGGGGGAAGCGTTCACCCAATGTCAGCTTCACGTAGGGATAGGTCTTGTCGTCGCGCAGCAGAATGTTAAATCGCGGCTGCTTCTGCTTGATGAGGTGATTCTCGAGCGCCAGCGCCTCTTTGTTGTTTGCGACGACGATGTAGTCGACGTCAACTGCCTCGCGCACCAGCGTGTCGGTTTTCGCATCTTCGAGACGCCCCTCGCGGAAGTAAGAACTAACCCGGCTCCGCAGGTTGTTAGCCTTGCCAACGTAAATGACCGCGCCCTCAGCGTTCTTGTAGAGATACACGCCGGCCGAAGCGGGCAGGGTACGGATTTTCGCGGCCAGATCCATAGGTTGTGGTGTGAGTCTATTTTATTAGAGTCGCTTTAATTCTGACCGGTTCCGTGTGGAGATCAATGGCTCGTGCGCTACAAATTGTTATATGGATCGTCTACTGACAGTTCGTCCAAGAGCCGGGCGCTTGGCAGGGCTAAGAAAAGCCTGGCAACGTAAACTGTGCCTGTTGGACGCATCATGCAAACAGCAGGAAAGGGGTCAGCCAGAGAGCGGCTTCCCGCGCCCTGCTGGCCGAGTCGATGGCTCCGATTTATCCTCGCGGAAGGGCTTTTCCGACGGCCGCGCTTCTTCGCGCGGCTAGGCCTTACTCTAACGAGCATCGCCCGAATGCCCCTTTACCGTATAAAATTTCCTCAGTTCATCTCGGTTATTATTGCCAAAGGTGCAATATTTCGACTGTGTATCACCGCAAGAAATCTCACAATCACCACTACAGCAATAACTTACAGCCGGACCTCCGTTCCGGCCCGGGTTGGCAGCGCTCGTGCTCAAGTACGGTGGGGGACGGCGGATTAGCTCAGGAATCTGGCGACCCCAGTCAAGAGGAACATCAGGTTCGAACCCCGGGAACACGCAAGGCAAGAGGAAGCAAACTCAGGATCGGCTAGATTCTAGAGTCCCGGTTGCAAGGAAAAAAGGAGCGTCTCTAAAATGAATCGCACTTCGCTAACAGTTCTGCTGGCAGTGAGCATGGCAGCCTCGGTAGGCTGCGCCAGCAAGAACTATGTTCGTCAACAGACTACGCCGCTGATCAACAAAACCAATGAACTGGACGACCTCACCGCAAAGAATTCTAAGGACATCAAGGACGTAGACGCGCGCGCCCAGGCCGGAATCCAGCAGGTACAAGCCAAGACTGCCGAAGTAGACCAGAAGGCTCAGGCAGCCGGTCAGCAGGCCGATCAGGCCCAGACGCAGGCCAGCAACGCTGTCCACCGCGTGGACACATTGCAGAATGCCGTGGCCAACCTGGACAACTACAAAGTCGTGACCGAGACCTCAGTGCACTTTGGGTTTAACAAAGACAACTTGACCCAGGATGCCAAGACCGCGCTGGATCAACTGGCGAACGATGTGTCGAGCACCAAGGGTTACATTCTCACCGTGGAAGGCGCGACTGATTCCGTAGGCGACGCCGAATACAACTACGGGCTCAGCCAGCGACGCGCCGATGCCGTGATTCAGTACCTGGCCTCGGAGCGCAACATTCCGCCGTACAAGATTTATGTAATCGGTCTGGGCAAGGACAAGCCCGTCGATTCGAACAAGACCAGGGAAGGCCGAGCCAAGAACCGACGCGTAGATGTGCGGCTCATGACCAATACGCAGGGAACCGCTCCTGCGTCAGCGACGAACCAGCCGTCCGGGCCGTCCTTGTAGACAAGTTCACCCTCCTCCCCGGAGGACTTCGCCAACACAGGCTGCTCCATCCCCAGGAGCGGCCTGTTTTTTTGCGTGAGAGAGCAGACCAACAACGAGACGGGATGCGGACTTTTTGCCCCGCAAAGCGTTAAAATCTATCTATGCGCAGGTTTGTTTTCGTAGTCCTCGTATCCCTGTTTCTGGGAGGCTGGGCAGTTGCACAACAGCAGTCGGATCAAGATCAAGAGCAGCCGGGTGAGAATCAGGCCCCTCCGCGATCGGCCCCGGCAACCGAAACCGGGGAGAGTTCCAGCCGAGACACCCGGGTGGACATCAGTCCCCCCAAGGACGACGCCAAGAATCATCCCAACAGCGGCGCGGTCGAAACCAACCCGGAAGACGACCCTGGCACCGACGTGGGGGAGATGCATCCCTGGAACCCGTACCGGGCCACGAAGGATGACGAGGTCGGCGACTTTTATTTCAAACGCAAGAGTTATAAAGCCGCCCTCGCCCGCTATCAGGATGCGCTAATCTGGAAGGAGAAAGATGCGGTCGCCAATTTTCGTATGGCGCAATGCTACGAGAAGCTGGACCAACCCGATCAGGCGATCCCACACTATGAGGAGTATCTCAAGATTTTACCCGACGGCCCCTACGCCAAAGAAGCACGCAAGGCACTGGAAAAGTTAAAGGCGGCTGAAGTGAAAAACGAGAAGGCGCAGTCCAAACCGTAACTGCGCTATTTCTCCACCCGCAAGAACTCTCCCGTGGTCCCATTCACCTCGACGGTCAATTTGGCAGTGTCACGGCTGTTCCCATAAATTACGTGCCACACTAGCAAGTTGGTGGCCTTACTCCAATCGAGCACGTAGAGAACCGGAGTGTCCGAAGCCTTCTCCAGCACCTTGTCGCCCTCATGTTGCTGTGCAACTTCAAAAGCCTTGTCGGAGTCCACCTTCAGGAAGCCGGCGTCGAAAACCTGGGTCGACGAATTTGTCGGACTGTAACTGTCCTCCGTGCCCGGCGTGATTCCACGCGCGGGCGCATCCTGGGCGTCGGTCCCGGACCACACATAGGTCTTCGCGCCATGCCCGGCAGGCGACGCGAAAGAGGCGTGCCATACCGCGGACTTGCCATCTTTGCCCATGGAGTCAGCCGTGGCCTGTGATTCTAGCCGGTACGGTTGTGCATCCCGGGCCCAGCCGCGCGCCGAAACGTAAAGCTTTTGGAAAGCGTAGCGGCCAGTCTGCAACTCAGCGGCCTTCGGTTGTGGCTTCTCCGTCTGCGTGGGGGTAGAGGGTTGCGACGAGCAGCCCGACATCGTAAAGACGGCGACGGCCAGCGTCGCTATCAGCAACTTTTTCATAGCGTCATCCCTAGAGGCGTGAAATTTTTGCAACCGTGAATGCTGGAATCGATTCTACTAGAAGCACTGTAGGAGTTTCGTCCATGGATGCGTATCTACAAAGGTTACAGAAGGCCATCGCCTCTGCTACTGACGGCATGACTGCCGAAGACCTGCATCGCCATCCCGACGGCAAATGGAGCACTGCGGAAGTGCTCGAGCACCTCTATCTCACCTATACCGGAACGACGAGAGCCTTCGAGCGCTGTCTCAAAGAAAACAAGCCGCGGGCGCGAACGCCGCTGCTAAAGGATCACTTCAGCGCATTTGTGGTCACTGGACTCGGATACATCCCCGAAGGACGGAAAGCGCCGGAGCATGCCCAACCCCGTGGGAGAGCGGTTGAGGACGTCGTACTAGAAATCGGGCCGCGCATCTCTGCCATGGACGACCTGATCAGTCAATGCGAAGTCCGCTTCGGTAAAGGTACCCGAGTGCTCGACCATCCCTTCCTTGGACCCTTAACCGCCCGCCAGTGGCGAAAGTTTCATTGGGTGCACGGCCGCCACCACCTAAAGCAGATTCAAAAGCTCCGGCAACCAGCTTAAGAACGGAGAACGGACGTCTAGTCCGCGATCTTCAGTAATCCGTCTGCCAGGAGAATAATCCATTCCCGCGAAACGTCCTACTGAACCCGGACCCAAAAAGACGTCATCCTGAGTCCGGCGCAAGCCGGGCGAAGGATCTAGCGCGTAGTGCCTAAACTCTATGTCGCGCGGGACAGGCTGCCGCATCCGCGAGGCAGGCGAGATCAAGAAAAACGCCACTTGTGTTCCGCGCAGTAGGCTCCACGTCCTCCACCTGAGATAATTGTCCTCGCAAAATCCCGTGAAGGAGATTCACGATGTCGAAGGCAACATCGAACGTCGAGTTTGCCCACAAGATCCGCGAGCACGGCCATCACCACGCGCCGTCGTCCGGCGCGCACGCGGAATGGGTCGAGATTCTTGAGGCAGTGTTGCCTGCGGTCGTAGCCTTCCCAACCGCCTGGAGCGGCTACCAAGCATCGCGCTGGGGGAGCCCTGTCGGCCGAGAACTATGCGAAAGCTTCGCGCACCACCGTGCTGTCGCAGGAAAAGATAACTTTGGCGGGTCAAGACCGCCTCTAACACACCGTGACCTTCAACGGCTGGGTAGCCGCGGAGGTTGCCGGTCGGCACAAGGTCGCAGATTTTTACGAGCGACGATTTCGCCCCGAATAAGCCCTCGCATTCCAGGCCGGTGGAAGCTCGATCCGGTCAAGAACCTGTCTGCGCCGCAGGGGCCGATCTTTATGCCCGAGTACAAGAATGCCCATGCGGTGGAGGGAGCGCAGCTTGCCGAACAGGCAAGAGGCTTTTTTGAAAAAGGCGTGAGCACGCGCGACACTGGGGGACGACTACGTCAAGGTAACTGTGTTCCTAGCCACGGTGCTGTTGTTGACCGCGCTCAGCCAGCGTTTCCGGGTTCAGAGACGCCGCGTCGCAGTCGCGACCGTGGCTGTCATTCTCCTATGCATTAGCGCGAACTGACTCCTGACCCTCCCACGCGCCTAAGATGAAGCACGAGACCAAAGAAAAGGCCCTCGATCGGGTCGAGGGCCTGGCATCACGCATGACCGCAGGTGCTACTCTCGGACCGAAGAGGGAACTCCCGCCTTGCGGGCGTCTTCCTGCATGTCATCGAGTTGTTGCTTGGCTTCGTCGACGGCTTTTTTCTTCTCCGTGATTTTCTGCTTATAGTCCGCGTCTTCTTTGTCCCACGCGGCTGAATTCCGCAGACGGTTGCCGGCATCGGAGTAGAAAGCCGCTGCGCGCAGTTGATACTCGCGTTGCTCGACGTCCAGTTCACGGTTGAGCAAATCCAGTTTCGCTTTCTGGTCGGTCAGCCGGTCTTTCCACGAGTCATAGGTCTTCTGCCGCTCTTCCTTAGATTCTCCTGGTTGAATCGACGGCGGTTTGTCATCGGCCTTTTTGTCGGACTGGCTCGCGTCCGCTACGGTCTGTGACTTATCGGCATCGCTCGGCGCTCCCGCACCGCCCACGACGCTAAGCTTGTCGTCCACAGGCAGATTGTCGTTGTCAAATTGCTTTGCTGCGGCTGGTTTTTTGTCTTTGCGGACGGCGCGGGCATAGTCGCCTAACGGTTGTTGCTGGGTCGAGTCCTGGGCGCCGGCAAACATCGCCATCAGCCCAGCGAGAATCGTGGCTCCAATCCAGACATGTGTGATGCGCTTCATAGTTGCTTCATCCTCCATGCCGCGGCCTTTTGATCATCAAGGGCCTCGGCGTTGATTAAATTCAAGCTCCGGCGGCCTTCGCAGCTTTTGCGCCCGCGAGAAAACCGCCAATCGTGTGATCGAGATCGGCTGCTTCGGAAACGATGTCGACGGCTAACTGCCGCACTTGTCCAGGATCGCGGCTCACCGCTAGTTGCTGCGCATAGCTCGAAATGGTCGCCAGCGAAGTCCGCAACGCCAAAGCCTTCTCGGCCGACATCTCTCCGCGCAACTCCTGCAGTCGTTGAATCAAAGCAAACTCAGTCTTGTCGGTGATTAGGCAAGCGGCGCCCAAAGTCTCGCCCGACGGCGCGTACACCGGCGAAATCGTGATCTCGAGAATGCGTTGCTCGCCCGACGGCGTCACGTACTCCGCCTCGACCCTTTGCGACGCGCCTTGTCTCCGCAGACTCGCTTCGACTACCGTTGCCAGTGATTCCTTGGCGCCCAAAGGCGAACTCGTCCTCGCTTCCCGAAATATCTCGCTGACACTCATCCCCGCGGGTGATGCGAATCCGAGAATGCTCTTGGCCGCGGCGTTCGCTGTGCGGACCAATCCGCTGGTTGTCAGGAACAGCACTCCACTCGAGAGGTTCGAAAGCACAGCCGCACTGATGTTTTCCGAAGTCTTGGCCCGGCGCCGCTCCACCTGTTGCACGGTCAGCAACTCATGCTTCTGCTGCTTCAGTTGTTGAATCACAGCGTTATACGTGTGCATGGGGAACTTTTCCTCGAGTTCCGGAACAGAGTCAACCGCAAAAGACTCTTCCGTGAGGATGCGACGCATGCGCCGCAGCAGCGCCGTCGCCAACCAAAAGGCAAAGCCAGTGACAAACAGCAAGACCGCCATGCGAAGCATAATGGGGTTGCTGAGCAGCTTCATAGCAACCTCCAATACCAGCGAAAAAACTGGTCACCAAAGAACGAAGCAACCATCGCCATGCTGCCGAGGAACACTCCGAAGGGCATAGGAAAGCGCCGCAAGGCAATGCTGGCCGAGGCCCATCCATGACGCCGCGCGAGGCTTGGCGGCTCGTGATGTCGGATGATGCGTCGGCGGGTGCGCTTAATCCAGACCACCATCACGGTCCACAATCCGGCCAGCGATCCCAGCACCGTCGCGGTGAACAGCGTGAAGATGGTCAAGCGGATGCCAAGAAACGCGCCCACCATCGCCATCAGTTTGACGTCGCCGAAGCCCATGCCCTCGACCCCGCGCGCCCGCAGATAAATCGCCCCCGGGCCATAGATGAACGAAGCTCCTACCGCCGCTCCCATCAATGCCTGCAGCAACGACAGCCAGGGACTCGACGCGCTCGCAGCTGGTTGGTAGACCAGCCCGAACAGCATTTTCGAGAGCAAATCGTTAACTGGAACCACCAGGCTGAACAGCAATCCCAGGGCAAATCCCGGCAAGGTCAATTTATCGGGTAAGAGCTGGGTTTCCGCGTCGGTGAAGATCAAGCCCACCAGCAGGAATCCGAACGTGCAGTACTTCAGCGTGGCCAGGGTGGGCCCGAAGTACGCGTAACAGGCCAGGAACAGCGCAGCAGTCAGCAACTCGACCACCAGATAACGCGGCGAGATCGCAGCCTTGCACTGGCGGCAGCGCCCCCGCAAGATCAGCCAGCTAAGGACCGGAACATTGTCATAAAATCGGATTGGCTGCTCGCACGCGGGGCACGCCGAGCCCGGACGAATCACCGACAGATCCCGCGGCAGGCGATAGATACACACATTCAGGAAGCTGCCAAAGGCTAGCCCCAGCGCGAAAATCGCCAATGCGAATGCAGGGTCCAAGGTAAGCTTTGCCCACTCCCTACCAGATTTATGCTGGTTTCGCCTCGATTATACGGTGCCGCGGGGGGCGGGATGCAGGTACTAAAGGGATGGTCCGGAAGGACGATGAGCTTGTAAAACGACAGGCGCCGGTCAGTCTCGCCCGGCGGGAGGCCCGATAATGCGGGCCGATCCGACCAGGTTGTTTCAAGTGTGGATGTCGACAAGTTGCGAAATCTACCGCGCGTGCTAGCATCGACCCACGAGAGCACGCCCATCGCAGAATCTGGTGGAAACATTCTCTAGCTCGGAATTACCCATGGTTGTGATCATGGCCGGCCTCCCGGGTACGGGAAAGAGCGCGCTGGCGCGTTCGCTTGCCGAGCGTATTCCGGCCGTGATACTCGATAAGGACGTGATTCGAGCGGCGCTCTTCACGCCGGCACACGTCGAATATTCGCGCGCGCAAGACGATTTCTGTCAGGAGATCATGCTGCAGACCGCTGCTTATCTTCTCGGAAGAAATTCGTCTTCGTGCATTCTCCTGGATGGCCGCACATTCTCACGGCGCTACCAGCGCGAGCGGGCGCTCCAGTTCTGCTCGGAACTGAAAAGCCGATGGGCCATATTGGAGTGCGTCTGCTCTGAACCAATCGCGCTCACGCGCTTAGAAAAGGCGGCCGCGGAGCGGATCCACCCAGCTACGAATCGCGTCCCCGGTCTATACCGCCAGATCCGGAAGGAGTGGGAGCCAATCGACCACCCCAAACTCGTTATCGACACCGAAGCCAGCTTGGACTCTTGCGCCGAGCAAGCCATGCAGTACTTTGCTCAGATTGCAAGGCCGGCACGTTAGCATGAGCAATCGGCGAAAACGAACAGTAGCGAGGATTTGGCGGCGGATACTGCATGTTTAGAGCGGCTATTTTACGCGAAGAACTGCTCCCCGGGCTGATCGTTGCAGCCCAAAAGATTGACACTCAAGCAACGCGCACCTAGACTTGAAATGCTTGCAGCCCAACGTGCGGGCTGGAAGCGAATGCTGTGACGGAAACCCGAGGACGCCGAATGGCTTGGCTACAAAACAAGTTCGAAAAGAATTTTCTGATTACGACGGTGGATTACGTTTTCAACTGGGCGCGGAAGTCGGCGGTGTGGCCGATGACGTTTGGCCTGGCTTGCTGCGCCATCGAAATGATTGCTTCTTCGACGGCGCGCTTCGACATTGCGCGCTTTGGGTCGGAGGTGTTTCGTCCCAGTCCGCGGCAGAGCGATCTGATGATCGTGGCGGGCACGGTGACGCTGAAGATGGCGCCGGTGGTGAAACGCATTTATGACCAGATGCCCGATCCCAAGTGGGTGATCTCGATGGGCGCGTGCTCGTCGGTAGGCGGCCCGTTCAATACTTATGCCGTGCTGCAGGGCGTCGACAAAATCGTACCTACGGATGTCTATGTGATCGGATGCCCGCCGCGCCCGGAGAATCTTTTCTACGCGCTGCTGAAACTGCAGGACAAGATCGACCAGATGACTCTTGCCAAGAAGCCCACGGAAGTTCGGCTGGATCCGAATATGGTGGAGAATTTCAAGCGCCAGGTCATGATCGCGCAGACGTTGCAGCCGAAATAGCTGTCAGCTTTCAGCCGTCAGCACTCAGCGAATCCACGTGACTGAATGCTGAGCGCCGAATGCTCACCAAGCTGACCACTCAATCCGAACTTCCTCCTGAAGGCGAAGCCAAAGAATTTTCCTGTGGCGATAAGGTCATCTGCGTTGCCAATGTTAATGGGACTATCACCGCGATGGATAATGTTTGTCTGCACCGCGGCGGGCCGCTGGGGCAGGGGACTATCGAGGGCGACAAACTGGTGTGCCCGTGGCACGGCTGGCAATGGGATCCGAAGACGGGCGAGGCGGCGCATAGTCCGGGGGCTGAGGTCGCGGTGTATCCGATCAAGATGGACAATGGTGACGTGCTGATCGAGGTGTGAATATGACCGTTCCGACGGTGTCCGATACACGCGGCGTGCTAGCAGCGATCTCGGAGTTCCGGGACCTCGTGAACATTCCGAGGCTGCAGCAAGGTCTGATGAAAGACCTGTCTCAGTGGGGGAAGTTATGCAGTGCAATGGACGTCATCGAAGACACGGGCATGGCTATCAGATCCTATTCTTCCGGGGAGGAAACCCGTGACAAGGGAAGACTCTACCTGGAAACCTACGGCGTTCTCCAAGCGTTAGTAGTGCAGCAGGATGCCGTGTCTGATCTGTGTGCTGTCCTCGGGTCATCGAGAGCGAAAGGCGACTTCCCTGAGTTGACCAATGTGCGGACGGCACGCGTTTCAGTCGCTGGCCATCCTACCAAGAGACAGCGCGACGGTGATGGACCCTATCACTTGGTTCAGATGAGCTTGGGTCGGAACAGCTTTGAGCTGGTATCGTTGTCGTCGGGCAGTCCCAAGTTCAAACACGTGAGTGTGCGTGACTTGATTCGAGATCAGGAAGCAGCGTTGGGCAAGATCCTAACGGGGGTAATCGACGACTTGAGAGACGCCGATGCTAAGCACAAAGCCAAGTTTCATGGGAGCAAGCTCCAGGCCGTTTTTCCCCAAACCCTGAGCTACAGTTTCGAGAAAATAAACGAGCATGTCCGAGGGGACACGCTCGCGCCTGTGGGATCGTGGGGAATAGAACAGGTGCGCAACACGTTGAATGACCTCCGGCGCGGCCTGGAAGCGCGAGAGATTCACGTCGGGACCTACGACTCGATAGATAACCTCTACGACCTAATCGAATATCCACTAGAACAGCTAAAGGCATATCTTAATGGGAAGGAGTCAGAGATATCGGGTCCGCGTGCCGCTAAGATTTTTTCTTTTTTCATCGAGAAGCACGTCGGCGAGCTACGTACCATTGCAACTGAGATCGACGATGAGTTCAGTTCTTAACACTTCTGACCAGCCATATCCCTTTATCCCAAGTATTTCAGAAACTTTTCCTGCCGATTTTCGAAGCCTGGGAAAACCCGGTTGAGATCTTTGTTTCCCAGATGCTTGTAGACGGCTTCTCCCAGGACTTGGCGGAAGTCGGTGGTCACCGCCAAGTCGCGGCCCTCGTAGAGTTGGGATTGATCCAAGCCAGGCCAGCGTCCGTAGACCTTGCCGCCTTTGACTGGGCCACCCATTACGAACATTACGTTGGCGTGGCCGTGGTCGGTGCCGTGGTTGCCATTTTCGCGGGCGGTGCGGCCGAACTCGGACATGGTCACGACCACAGTGTCTTCGGCTAGATCGCCGAGGTCGGTCCAAAAGGCGGCGAGCGATTGCGAGAACTCGCGCAAAACGTTAGCAATCTGTCCCTGCGTGCTGCCTTCGTTGACGTGATGGTCCCAGCCGCCGATGTCGGCGAATGCGACTTGAACGCCGAGATTCGCTTTGATCAGTTGAGCGAGTTGCTTGAGGCTGTCGCCGAAGCGTCCGTTGGGATAGTCGGCGCCGGCAGCGGGCTTGTACTTGCCAGGATCGGCGGACTTCAGCATCTTTACCGCGTTGAAGGTTTCCTGTCCGGTGCCGTGCAGCACGGAGTCAACCGAGTGCTCGTACATGGCTTCGAAGGTGTTGGCGTTGGGCGAGGTTTTGGGATTGTTTCCTCCTACACCGAAGTCGTTAATGTTGTTGATGGCGACTGCGGGTTCGCTGCCGGAAAGAATTCGCGGCAGGGAAGGCCCGAGGGCGATGGCACGAAAAGCAGATTCTGCCGAAGTGGGCTGAGATAAAGAATGCAGCGATCGGTTCAACCAGCCGTCTTCGGTAGCCTTCACGCCGGGCGTGCCGGATTCCATGAAGTCCTGCGCGTCGAAGTGTGAGCGCGTGGGGTCGGGCGAGCCGGCAGCGTGAACGATTGCGAGATGACGCTGCTTCCACAGCGGCTGAAAGGGTGAGAGCGAGGGGTGGAGTCCGAAGAAGCCGTCGAGGTCGATCACCTGGTTACGGGGAATATTGATGGAGGGACGCATCGCATAGTAAGCGCGCTCGGCGTGGGGCACGACGATGTTGAGACCATCGGCCGCGCCGCGCTGGAAAATGACGACGAGGCGTTTGTTTTGCGCTTTCAACGATTCTGCAGCGTGCGCAGCGCGCGTTAAGAATGCTGGAACAGCGGCCGTGCCCACCACCGCGAGTGCGCCGTTTCTCAAAAATACTCGTCTTGTAATCGACATAAAGCTCCTGGCATCCAGCCCCTTAACATGGATCGACGCCTGAGGGTCCAGCTATCTTCGTTGAAACTCCGGCGAGCCCAACAGCAACCCCGCGATCAGGCCGGTATTCGGGGGACGGGCGGGATCGTCGAGCTTGCGACGGCTGATCTTGGAATCCTGCAGCCGCGCAACGATAACATCGTGCGTTTGCTCCGAAACATCACCCGCCAGCAAAACGTTCTCCAGCGCGCTCAAGGTTTGCGGCGGATCTTTTTGTCCCGCTAATTGCCCGGTATCGATTTGCACTCCTCTCATTTTCCCGGACGTCATCGCCAGGGCAAAATTCATGCGCCCCAGAAGCGCGGAGGAGTTGACCCAGGCATCAGCTTTCATGGAATAGCCGGTGGGCGGCTGCATGCCATACAGCGGCATGCCCATGTTCTGAAGCTGGCGTGCGATGGGCATGGCGTCGGTGACTTCGGCTCCGCTGGCGCGCAGGGCTGAGACTACGAACTCAAACGGTGTTTTGACTTTGGCTCGATACGCTTCCGGTGCCCAGAACTCCGGAGAGTCAAGCATCGTCTTGAGCACATCGCGGATGGTGCCGTCTTTCTTCAAGAAAGTTTGTGCCATGCGATCGACCATGGCTTGCGGTGGATCGTCAGAGACGAAACGCATCGCCAGCTTGGTGCAAACGAATTTCGCAGTCGAAGGATGATGAGCCAGAATGCGCAGCACCTCGAGGCCTTCCTTCTCGCCTCTTGGTTTGATACGGTGGCCGAGCACGATTTTGTCCCCGGGTTCATGGGTGCGCTCTTCGAAGGTGAAGCCGCCGCCTTGCTTGGGCTGCTTGAGTGTCCATCCGGTCAAGACGCGGGCGACCTCAGTGACATCCTGCTGAGTGTAGCCACCATTCACCCCGAGCGTGTGCAGTTCCATCAGCTCGCGACCGTAGTTTTCGTTCAGGCCGTTGCGTTTGCTCTTGGACTGGCTGGTCTGGCTTCGATTTCCAACGCGCCTTTCCCAATCTCTGTTGGCGTGTTTGGGAATACCGTTCGCCACGTCGGAGTTCGGACCCACGCTTAGCCAATTGTCGAGATAAAAAAGCATGGCCGGGCTCTGCGAGGTCGCAACCAGCAAGTCCTCAAACTTGCCGAGAGCGTGCGGGCGAATCACGTCGCGCTCGTAGCTCGTGAGCAGGTAATGATCGGCGCCTTTGCCGATGTAAACGTTGAAGTGGTTGAACCAAAAATCGGTCATCACTTCCTGCAATTGGTGATCGCTATAAATGGCACGCAGCAATTTGCCTTCGACCAGTTCGTTGGCGACCACCTGTTGCGGGTAGTTCAGCGCCTCGATGGTTTCACGCTGCCGCGCATTCATTCCACCGAGAAATTCGTCGCGCTTTTCACCCTGCAGAGAGTTGGTCAGCACACGTTGCTCCTCGGATGGCATTTTGAGTACGGCCTTCATGCGCTGATCCGGCGGCATGTCGAGAAGTTCTTCGACTTTCTGTTCAGCGTCGGCTCGTTCCTGCTGACGATGAGCTTTCTCGTCGTCAGTGATCTTGTCGGCTTTCCCAGAATCGGTTTCCTGTTTACGCTCTTCTTTGTTCTGATAGCGGTCAAGCTGGGCCTGGTAAACGGCGCGTTTGAGCGGATCGGATGGCAGAGACTGCTTACCCTCGGCGACGGCTTTGATCATAGGCTCGGGAGGGAAGTTCGCGACGATCTCTCGCGTGTCCATGTGCAAGGTGCGGAATTGCGAAAGGCGGGCGTCGAGCGCATTATCGTTGATCTTGTCGGAATGCAATTGCTGGTCAATCCACGTGTCAACACCGATGGCCATCACATGATCGACGTCGCCGGGGCGCGGCCCGAATGTCAGGCGGTTCAGAGCATGCACCGCGCGTTTCTGCGGGTCCATTTGCGCAGCGGCAGGGATGTCTTTCTTTTTACCGAGCGCAAGCCCAGAGGGGATAGCTATCCCCAGAAAAGAGAGCAGAAGCACCAGACCGATCTTGGAGCGTCCCGGGTTCATAGGGGCACGAGAGGTCGTTAGAATTATGAACCCGACGGAAGGGAAAAGTTGCTGGCCAAGAGGTTACCTTTGTACCCGCTGAAACCGGCTTCCCGGGCGGCAATTTGCCTCGGCGGTTGAAGCTGGCCCGGAGCAGCGCGGCTCATGCTGAAGCGCTGCTCCACCCAAATTCAGGCGCGATGATTCCGACCACTGTGTCCCACTGACCTATTTGGAGCGATCCGCTTTGATGACGACTGAGGTAATGTCGTCGTCTTGCGGATCACCTTGCACGAATGCCCGAGCTGCGTGATAAATCCCGTCCGCAATATTTAAGGCGGGGACTTGGTTGTGGGTCTGAATGTAGCCCAGGACGCGTTGAGCGCCGAACTGTTGTCCGTCGGGCGTGGTTGCTTCCATCACACCATCGGTGAGGAATAACGCGATTTCTCCCGGATCGAGTTGAATCTCGGGGCTCAACGAAAACTTGCTCACGGAGAAGAGGCCGAGCGGCGGACCCGTGCTATCCAAGGTACACTTCACGTTGCCGGAATCGAAAAAGATGAAGCCGGGAACGTGGCCGGCGCTGGCGTAGGACAAAGTCCGGCGATCAGAATTCAGTCGCGCCAGAAACAGCGTGACGAAATGGCCATGTTCGAGGTCTTTCAGAAGCATCTGATTGACGCGGGCCAAGATGTCATCGAGCTCCAATTGCATAGCGGCAAAGCAGCGAACGTAAGCCCGGGTGAGGGCCATGACCAGGGCAGAGCTGAAGCCGTGCCCTTTGGCATCGGCCACAGCGACCAGAAGTGAGCCATCGGGCATGGAGATGAAGTCGAAATAATCGCCACCCGTTTCGTCGGCGGGATGAGCGGAGGCGCCCACATCGAAGCCCGGTATCACCGGTGGAGCTGCGTAGAAGCGCTGCTGGACATCGCGCGCAAGTTGCAGCTGAAACTCCTGCTCCTGCTTCTTTCTAAGCTCGGTGATGTCTTGCGATACTGACACAAAGTGGGTGAGATGTCCGGATTCATCGCGCATGGACGTGATGGTCTGTTGCGCCCAATAAAGTTCACCAGTTTTCTTGCGGTTGATGACCATGCCTTTGAAGGCGGGCCCGTGAGTGAACTGGGCCCACATCTGACGGTAAAATTCCGCATCATGCAGACCCGATTTCAAGATTCGGGGAGTTTTGCCCAAGGCCTCGTCCCGGCCATAGCCGGTGGTGGCTTCGAAAGCTGGATTTACATATTGAATGATGCCTTGCGTGTCGGTCAGGACAACGCTGTCGGCGGTCTGCTCTATAACCCTGGAAAGTAGTACGAAGCTTTGCAGCGCTTCGCGTCCTCGGGTGAAATCGTGAAACATCACGACGCCGCCAGAAACCGCTCCGGCTGCATCTTGCAGGGGCCATGCGTTTACGCGGATCCACACTCCGGGTCGTTCGTGAGAATTGCGTACGAAAATGAGCTCATCGACAATCTTCTCTCCGCGAATGGCTCGAACCAGTGGCAGTTGATCGGGCGGAATAACTGAGGTTTGATCGGGGAGATACCAGCCTGCAAGCGAGGTTCGCGTGTTGGGCAATGTCTCGACAATACCAATTCCTAGTATCGATTCCGCGGCGGGATTGGAGAATAGAAGCCTGCCCTCCCGATCGGCGACGATCACACCCCAGGGAAGGCCCTCGAAGATGACTCGCAAGGCGTCGGATTGCTGAGCCAGAGCTTCGTACTGATACTCCATTGTTATTGCCATGGTTAACTCTTTTGGTGTCGTGTCTGGTTGAGCATTGCCGGACCTTTGGCAAAACCAGGGACAACAGGTTGGGTTTCGTTACGATCGAGCATAGGCAGGGAAGGAGGGAATGACTGGTACAGATCAATTATCGGCGAAGGTCACAAGAACTTTAGCAGCGGTTGATTTCTGGAGATTCCCGGAGAAACTTGGAGTTTGTGGCAGAAATTCCCTGCAACTCTGTGCTGGTGCCGGCTTCGACGGATACCTCACTTGGTGAGGGATGACAGGGCAAAAGATGGGGTGACAGAATCCTGGTCTCAGGTGAGGTAAAGACGGCCGTGATTCATTTTGTGTTGCAGGCTGGCGGCGAGTTGGTCGATGTCGGAGGCTGCGATGTCACCGACCAAGCGATCCTGGAGAAAGGGCGTGCGATTACTGCCGACGGTATCGCGGCGAATTTGCAGAAGCAGGGCGTGAACTGCGTTTGAGTCAAATTTCTGCGGAGTCAGCCGGACGATTTCATTCAGCGTACTGCCGAGCGAATGACGCTCACGGTAAGGACGCTCGCTGGTCATGGCGTCGAAAGTGTCGGCCAGGCCGACGATGCGCACGGGCATGGGCAAATCTTCGAGCAGCAATCCGTCGGGATACCCGGAACCGTCGCTACGCTCATGGTGCCAGCGCACGATCTCGGGAATGCGGGGCCAGGGAAACTGGACACCGCTCACGATTTGATGTCCCACAATTGTGTGGTCCGCCATTTCCCGAAATTCCTCGGCATCCAGAGAACTTGGCTTGCCGAAGAGGCGC
Source organism: uncultured Acidobacteriota bacterium (assembly GCA_963837015.1). Classification (GTDB taxonomy): domain Bacteria; phylum Acidobacteriota; class Terriglobia; order Terriglobales; family Acidobacteriaceae; genus JABDBE01. Next base: position 41,292 of record CAWIMI010000008.1, read on the forward strand.
TTGTCCACGGCAACCTTCCCGATATCGTGCAAATAACCGGCTGAGCGAAGGGCCGTGACTTCGGTTGGATCCATGTTCATGGCTTCACCGATGGCGGAAGCGTAGCGGCCAACGCGCAGGGAATGGCCGTGAATGTTGATGTGCTTGACGTCAATGGCGGTGGCGAAAGCTTCGAGAGCATTGTCGTAGAAGCCGTGCAAGGACGCCATGAGGCGAAGATTTTCCGAGACACGCTGGGCCAGAGTCTGAGTGAGCGAATGATTGTGGACGGCGAGAGCCACGTAGTGGCAGAGCAACTCCAAGGACTCGAGGTCGCCGGAATCGTAGAGGGCGTCACCCTCACGACGCCCCAGAGCGATGAGGCCGACGAGCTTGCTGCCGACCTTGAGGGGAACGATGCACTTGAAGAGCTCGGGAGCAACATTTCCGTTGGCGCTCAGGTAAAGGTCGGAGGAGCCGGAGTCCAGAATCAGCGGCTCGCGGGACGAAGTGAGAGCATGAACGTGTCTGGGCAGGAGCGGGATTACGGCCGGTTCCGGCATTAAGGTGAATCCCTCGGCTGCGATCGAGGTGAGAAGGGAGGGGCGGTCGCTATATGTAAAGAGCGCCCCCTCGCCGGAGCCGCCAGCCTCGATGGACGCCGACAACATGGCGCGGGCGGTCTGGGGAAATTCACGCTCGGCCGTCATCTCCGGGCCGAGATCGGAGAGAGCTTCGACCGTTCGCAGAAGGCGCCGAAAGTTGTCTTTTTGCAATGGCACGCGCTGGGGAGCAAAACCACAGCAGAAAAAGAGTAACATGCACCTGGTAAACGAACTTGTTAGTTAGTTTGGTGCATCGAAGGCGAGAAGTGCACGGCATCGAAGAGACTAGCGGTCACATTGCACGGCGCACTAGCGACGAGGTGTTTTGTTATGGATTGTTTTGAAGGTCATCTCGTTCGCGCGGCTTCCGGTCTGTTTTTTCCATTGAAAGAAGAGGTCCGAATAGGTTGCGGTGATGTAATCGGCGCGGCTGATTTGCAAAAGGCGGGCCGTGCGATCAATCCAGCGTGAAGCGCCTTCGATCTCGCCGAAGTTACCAATGGGGGTTTCATCCACGACCACGTGCCCTTTGGCGTCAGCCCACTCGGCGCGGAATTTCTCATAGCGAAAGGTCGGGGCAAATCCGAGAGTGTGAAGAATAGCGTCCAGCTTTGCGCCGTCCTCGATCTTCGTTTCCGTTTCCACCCGCGTCTTGTGGCGCCCTGTCTTGCCCTTGGCTTTGTGAGTCAGCAGCCATTCGGATCCATACTTCCGCAATCGAAGCAGCTCGCCGCGCTGGCGCAGCGGTTGGCCAGGCACATCATAGAGCGTATTTATTTCGTGAGTTCGGCGCGTAACCAGGCGAAAACTGAATGTGCGCAGCCGTTGATTGAGCGCGCGCAGGTCGTCAATTCGAAACTTGATCTCGATCTCGTTGTGCAGGGCCATGGGAAGCAGTATAGAAGGCTCGGGCGTCGGGAATGTCACTAGGCGAACGTCGGCAGTTTTATCAGGTCGCTGGGTGGCACCGGTTCCAGCGGTTGACCCGCCTTCTTCCACGCCGCCACGCCGCCAACGAGGACAAACGCGCTGAATCCCTGTTCTCGCAGTTGCAGCGCCACCCGGGCGCTGGTCGCTTCGCGCGCTCAAGTACAGTAGACGTAAATGTCTTTGTCCTTGCGGAGGGTTTTGAGTTCCTCGGTGAGGTTGTTGGGTTCGATGCGAATCGATCCTTTGATGCGCTCCGCGCCAGCGTCGTAGTAGCCGTGGCTTCGGACGTCAAGAATCAGAACCTTATCTTTTTCCTCCGAAGCCAGTCTCGTTGCCAGCTCTTCCACCTGTGCGCGCGGCACCACGCGGTACACCTTATTCTTGTGGTAAAGCCAGACACGGTAAACGATGTAAACGATGGCCGCTACGAAAAGTACTTCTTCAAATACGCGGCCTGCAGCCTGGAATCCACGCGTGATTGCGGCCAGAAAGTCGCGAAACAAGAATCCCAGAGTGCCGTAGGCCAGGATATACAGCGACGCGCCAGCGGCGTCGAAGCGAAGGAACTGCATAGGGCGCATCTTCAGGCTGCCGGCGAGCGGCGGGGCCATGGTATTGACGCCGGGAATGAACTTGGCGACCAGGAGCGTAGTCTTTCCCCGTTTGTAAAAGGACTCAGCCGAGCGCAGAACACACGACTCCGGATTCGCCGACAGGCGGCACAGAAGACCCAGGAGGCCCCATCCCATGTAGCGGCCGAGGATGAAGAGCAGACTGTCGCCGAGCAGCATTCCGCTTAGGGCGACGAGTAAGACTTTAGGTACACTCAGACTGCCAGCTGCCGCGCCGGCTCCTCCGGCCACGAGAGCTACAGCCGCTGGAACGGGCAGGCCGATCGCTTCAGCCAGCACAACCACGAAGATGACAAGATAACCGTGATGCGCGATCAGTGAGAGAATATTGTTCATCTTCAACGCATCAGAACTGAAGGTATTAGATAGGCTGCCAAGTCAACAGGATTCAAAGCCCCAGGGAGGAACAATAATCCAATGCTGACAAAAACCAAAGCCGTTCGCCGCCACATCAATCTCCCCAATCGTAAAGTACCTCTGCCATTCAGCGATGCGGTCCTGGTAGGCAATACTCTTTACCTTTCCGGACGCATCGGTATCGACCCCGCGACCGGCGTGGCGCCTGAAGACGTCAACCAGGAACTTCGTCTGCTGTTCGACGGTTTTGAGGGCGTCCTCGCCGAGGCCAGCATGAATATGGATGACCTAGTCTGGGTACAAGTTTACTCGCCCGACGTTTCTTTGTGGGAGCCCTTCAACAACGCCTACGTCCAACGGTTCGCAAAAGACCTGCCGGCGCGGGCGTTTATCGGCTCGGGGAAGCTGTTGAAAGGTGGAAGATTCGAGATGCTCGGAGTGGCGGTGAAGAGATCGTGAACTACTTTTCTCTCGCTACAACGAATTCCGGCGCCCACAACAAGGCCCGCTTGATCTCGCCATCGGGGAATCCGCAGATCGCATTTCGCGCCAGCGCGGCATACTGCATGGCGCGGGCGTTAGCAGCTTCGACTGAGCCGTAACGGTTCAGAATCTCGAGGATTTCTGCATGAGTAACGCCGTCGAAGGCGCGTTCCCGCACTACCCGGCCGATGCGCTCGCGCTCAATCGGCGTACAGCGCTCGAGCGCATGAATCACCGCCATCGTTACTTTGCCCTCGCGTAGATCGCTGGCCACGGGCTTGCCCAGGATGTCCTCGGAGGCGGTCAGGTCGAGCACATCATCTACAATCTGGAACGCCATGCCGAGGTCCCGGCCGTACTGCGCGAGATTCTCTTCCTGTTCTGGAGTTGCCCCGCCCAGAATTGCCCCAATCCGCATGCATACGGAAAATAAGCAAGCTGTCTTGCGGAAGATCAGGTCGAAATGCTCGTCCGAGGAAATCAGCTTGCCCAGTTTTTCCATCTGCAGCAGTTCGCCTTCGACCATCTGCTGGGTCAGATCGATCAGCGTGTCCAGAATGCGGAAGTTGCGTTCCTGCACAGCAATCTTGAAGGCCTGCATGTAGAGCCAATCGCCCGCCAGCACGCACTTGGAGTTTCCCCATTGCGTATTGGCAGCGGGACGGCCACGCCGGATCTGGGCCTCGTCGATGATGTCATCGTGAACCAGCGTGGCGGTGTGAATAATTTCGACGACCGCACCCAGCTTGATAGCACCGCGTCCCTGGTAGTCGAGGAGTCTGGCAGACAACAACAGGAGCATGGGACGAATGCGCTTGCCACCACCGCTGCGCAGGTATTCACCGATTTCTGTAATCGCCTCAACTCCCGAGACGGTATCGCGCCCAAACTCGCGCTCAATGGCGGAAAGGTCGCCGCGCAGCAATTCAAAGATTTCTTTTCCGTTGATGGTGGCTGGCGTGCTCAATTAGTTCGCCCCAACTCCAAAGCCTAAACTCCAACTGTAAAACTTCTAGTTCGTTCGGTAGTTTGTAAACTGCGTATCAATGCCGAAATCCTGCGCCCGGAGCAGCGTAATAATTTCCTGCAACGCGTCGCGATCCTTTCCGCTCACTCGTACCAAGTCTCCCTGAATCGAAGCATTCACCTTCTTCTTGGAATCCTTGATGACCTTGACGATCTGGCGCGCTTTCTCAATGGGAATGCCCTGCTGCATCGTGATTTTCTGCTTTACGGTGCCGCCCGCGGCGGCTTCAACGGCACCATAGGTTAGTCCCTTGAGAGATACGCCACGCTTCACCAGTTTCTGCTGGAAGATCTCGGTGACAGCCTTCAGCTTATACTCGTCCAGCGAGTGCAAATTGATGGCCTCCTTGCCTTCGAGTTCGATGTTTGACTTCGAATCTTTCAGGTCGAAACGGGTGTGAATCTCCTTCAACGCCTGCTGCATGGCGTTCGCCACTTCCTGCAGGTCAAGCTTGCTCACAATGTCAAAAGTATTCTCTGGCATAGCAATTCGCTTCCAGTTAACAGATTACACAGCCCCAGCAAAAGATGCTCTAAACAAGCTAAATGGAGTTGAGCTTTTCGTGAAGCGAAAAGAAGCGATAAAAGTTTTTCGCGGTCTGCAAACCAATATCTTCCGTTGAAAGCCCGCGTAACTCGCCCATTTGCCGCGCTACCTCTTTTACGAACGAGGGTTCGTTGCGCTTGCCGCGATGCGGCACAGGCGCCAGGAATGGCGAATCAGTTTCAATCAGCAGGCGGTCGAGCGGCACCTGCTTTGCGGCTTCGCGAATCTGCAGCGCTTTGGGAAAAGTGACATTTCCGGCAAAGGAGATCATGAATCCCATGTCGAGCGCCCGCAAAGCATACGCGCTGGTTCCAGTAAAACAATGAAGAATGCCTCCCAGGCCGCTCCCGGCCCAATGCTCCTGCAACAGCTTGAGGCAATCCTCCCATGCGTCTTCGGTTTTATCGGAAGGTCGGCAGTGAATCACAATCGGCAATTTGGCGGCCTGCGCGAGTTGGAGTTGCCTCAGAAATACTTGTTGTTGCACATCCCGCGGTGAATGGTCATAGAAGTAGTCGAGTCCAATTTCGCCCCACGCAATGACCTTGGGACGCTTCGCGAATTGCGCCATCTTTTCGAAATCAGTATCGCTGGCCAGCTTGGCTTCGTGCGGATGAATGCCGATGGTCGCGTAAATGAACTCGTGCTGTTCTGCGAGCCGAATCGCGCAATCAAGCGACCCTGGCCCGGTTCCGCTGCCGATGGCGAGAATAGTTTCGATCCCAGACTCTTTGGCGCGTTGTAGCATGGCGACGCGATCGGCATCGAACTGCTCCATCTCGAGATGCGCGTGGGAGTCGACGAAGATCGGTCGTTGGTTGTTGGTCATTAGTCGTGTGGTGACGGGCGACTCGCCCGTCGGGATCGAGTGAAACTCAGCATGCGCAGGGGTTTCGCTACTTCAACCTCGTACCCACGGGGACATCTTCGAGGAAGCTCGCCAACACAGCTTTCCCGCCCTCGGATGACGCGGCGACGATCATTCCATTCGATTCCAGGCCTCGAAGTTTACGAGGCGCAAGGTTTGCCACAATTACTACTTTTCTGCCGATCAGAAGCTCCGGCGCGTAGGATTCGGCGATACCGGCGACCACCTGTCGAACCTCCGTACCCAAATCGACCTCCAATCTGAGCAGTTTGTCCGCGCCTTTCACCTTTTCGGCGGCCTTTACCTGGCCGACGCGCAGTTCGACTTTCGCAAAGTCGTCGATGGTAATCTTGCCGTCGGGCACGGCTGGGACAGGCTTCGCGGCGGGCGTAGCAACCACGGCCTGTGCGTCGAGACGAGAAACCGCCATCGTCGGTGCTGGTGTCTCAGGCTGTGCTTCGATTGGGCTAGGTGTGCTTCGTTGCTGCTCTTCCATATTCTGCATCCTTTCGATTGCGCTCTTGTCGGCGCGCGGGAAGACCGCTTCGATATTGCCCAACTTAGTGCCCAGTTGGAGTTGCCCCCACTTCAGATCAGAGAGGGGAAACTTGCGAATATCGCCCAGGCCCAGTTGCGCCCAGATCTTCGAGGTTGCGTCGGGAATTACCGGGTGTGCCAATGCCGTCACAATGCGCAAGGCTTCAGCGCTGGTATACAGAATCGTCCCCAGCCGCGAACGATTCTCCTCGTCCTGCTTTTCACCCAGCGCCCACGGTTCGTTCTCGACAATGTATTTATCCACCGCAGCCACGAGGCCCCACGCGACTTCGAGAGCGCGTGAAAACTGATACTGATCAAACAGCGTGGAATATTCGGCAATAACATGGCGTGCGCTGTCAGCGATAGCACTGTCTGCCGCCCTTTGCGAAACCGGAGCCGAAGGATATGGCACCTCGCCTCGAAAATAACGCGTGATCATGGTCAGCGTGCGGCTGGCGAGGTTGCCGAGGCCGTTGGCCAGATCCGCGTTGTAACGCTGTACGAGCGCGTCGAAGGAAAACGTTCCATCCTGGCCGAATACCACTTCACGCAGAAGGAAGTAGCGAAGCGCGTCAGCGCCCAGCACGTCGAGAATCGTCTCAGCACGCACGATGTTTCCGCGCGATTTCGACATTTTGCTTTCCTCGAACAGCAGCCAGCCATGCGCCACAATGCTCTTGGGTAAAGGAAGTCCCGCAGCCATCAGAAACGCAGGCCAATACACGCAATGGAAGCGAACGATCTCCTTGCCGATCATCTGCAGATCAGCGGGCCAGTACTTCCGAAACGCTTCTTGGGCGCCCTCGTGCGACGATCCGTAGCCGATGGCCGTGATGTAGTTCGCCAGAGCATCCAGCCATACGTAAATCACATGCTTGGGGTCGTCCGGCACCGGAATACCCCAGGAGAAGGTCGAGCGGCTGATGGAAAGATCACGCAGTCCACCGCGCACGAACGACATTACCTCATTTCGTCTCGTCTCCGGCCGGATGAAGTCGGGTTGCTCGGCGTACAGTTGGAGCAGCTTCTCCTGAAATGCGGAAAGCCTAAAAAAGTAGTTCTCTTCCTTCACTGTTTCCGTCGGACGCCCGCACTCCGGGCAGGGAGCGCCGGGCCCGACCGCATCTACGTAGAGTTCGTCGAACACGCAGTATTGGCCGGTATAAGTGCCCTTGTAGATGTGGCCGTTATCGCGGAGCTGCCGAAAGAGGTGCTGCACTCGCTTCTTGTGTCGTTCCTCCGTGGTGCGGATAAAGTCGTCGTTGGTGATGCCCATCCGCTTCCACAACTGCCGGAACTGCGCCGAGATTTCGTCGGCGTACTGCTGGGGCGTTTTGTTGGCAGCCTGCGCCGCTCGCTCAATCTTTTGCCCGTGCTCGTCGGTGCCGGTGAGGAAGAATGTATCTGCGCCCAGCATGCGCTGCCTCCGCGCCACCGTATCGCAGGCAATCGTGGTGTAAGCGTGGCCGATGTGCGGCCGCGCATTTACGTAATAGATGGGTGTGGTGACGTAGAATTTCTTGTTCATTTGTGCATTTCAGGCTACGGGACAACACAAAGGAATCCGCTCTGAAGCCTTCCTCGGTAAAACTCGCGTCCTTCGTGGTTGATGACTTTGTCAGTCCTGGTGGTTCATATAAAGATGCAGAGCTTCCTGCATTACGGCCTTCAGTGGAACGTGGAACTCAGTCGCAATGCGTCGGCAATCCTCATATTCCGGCGCGGAGTTCATCACCCCGTCTTTCATGCTGGCGACCTTGAGCCGTACATCACCCCAGCGGGTCGTAACCGTTACCCACTTCCGGTTCAGCATCTGACGCTTTTCCTCACGCTGCCGAACGCCAAGGGTTGTTGTTTCCGAAAAAATCAGACGGATCAACTTCGAGGCATCCTCCGTCCGGCATAGAACGTTCAGCAGCATGCCCGGACGATTCTTCTTCATCTGCACCGGCAAGCCAAAGACATCGAGTGCCCCTTCCTCGAGCAAACGATCCATGACGTAGCCGAAAACCTGCGGGTTCAAATCATCGATATTCGCCTCGAGCACGGTGATTGTGTCCGTCGGAATTTCAGATGACAGTTCCGGCCGGGTTTCGCCGATCGTGAGCCGCACCACGTTCGCTTGTCCGGCGAAGTCACGAGTCCCGGCGCCGTAGCCGGCTTTTTCAACCTTCATCGCTGGGAAGGGCGCGAAGCGTTTCGCCAGCGTTTTCACTATCGCGGCACCCGTTGGAGTGACCAACTCAGCTTGAACGCCGGAGGAATACACAGGTGCGTCTTTCAGCAACTCGAGCGTCGCGGGCGCAGGTATCGGCAAAGTTCCGTGCGCGCACTCGACTGTGCCGCCTCCCACGTTCAGCGGTGAACAGACGATTTGGTCAACGCCCAGCGCCTCGGCTCCGACGGCGGCGCAGACAATATCTACCATGGCGTCCACTGATCCGACTTCGTGAAAATGAATCTCCTCAACGTCGGCGTCGTGAATCTTTGCCTCTGCCTCCCCCAATGCTTCGAAGATTTCGATCGCTGTCTTCTTCGCGGCCTCGCTGATTGACGCCTTGCCGATAATGTCGCGGATCTCCTTTAGACCTCGTCCTTCTTCGTGCGAATGAGCGTGTTCATGTTTACGTTGCGGCGCTGGCACGATGTTTCCCATGTGCTCGCCTTCGGCATGCTGAGGTGAGAACCCTTCCGCTCGCGAAGCGCCGTGGCTTTGCAACGCGTAGTTATGTTCCAAAAGTGTGACCGGTTCCCCATGATGAGCGTGCATGTTTTTATTCTCATCGTGGCTATGTTGAGTGTGCCCTTGCTTCTGAACGTGGATATGCTCGTCATCTTTATGCCCAGCGTGGACTTGCTCCGATTGTCCATCCCACATCTCGCGCGGCAAATCCTTTTCACCGTTCGCATAAACGTCGACCTTGATCGCGCTTATACCATTGCGCTGCACGCGAGAAATCTCAAGCTTTGCCCCAATGTTTAATCCCGAAGCCGTTCCTTCAAGAAGTTGGGCGGGAACGCCGACATCGACCAGCGCGCCCAGGAACATATCCCCGCTCATGCCGGAAAAACATTCAAGATAGGCTATACGCATAGGAGCCGTCGTTGCTCGTTGATCTTGAGTCGTTAGTCTTAACGTCACCGGCTAACAGGCCGATGACTAACGACCCACGACTGATTTTCATCATAGGGAAGCGAGAACCGTGCGTCAAACCGGTGCGCGGTGCGCCTCTGCTACAATCACTAGTTTCCTGAACCGCCTCGAGGGACTCTTGTATCGTCATCTGGAACGTCGGCTGGCCCAGCAAATAGGCGACTTTCTGCGTCGAAACTACGATGTCGAGTTGGCCAAGATTGTGGTCGAGCAGCCGCCTCGCGTCGAACTCGGCGACTATGCTTTGCCACTTGCTTTTGAGCTAGCTAAAAAGCTGCGCAAGGCGCCGCGGAAGATTGCTGAGGAGATTGTTGCGGGTATCGGGCCGATCGAGGGGTTTGACAAGTTGGAGCTTGCCGGGGCGGGCTACATCAATGCCCGGGTAAAACGCGGGTGGCTTGCCGTCGCGCTCGCTGCCGATGAAAAACCGACGGTTGATGCCCCACCGGGCAAAGTCCTGGTCGAGCACTCCAGTATTAATCCGAACAAGGCCGCGCACATCGGTCACTTGCGCAATGCCATCCTGGGCGACACTTTTGTTCGCTTACTCCGTTTTGCGGGTAGGGAAGTGGATATCCAGAACTACATTGACAATACGGGTGTCCAAGTCGCTGACGTGGTCGTTGGTTTCCTGCTTCTTGAGAAAAAATCGCGCGTTCAGATCGAAAGCCTAACCCGCAAGCCGCGCTTCGATTATTACTGCTGGGATTTATACGCACAGGTTTCGCGCTGGTACGACCAGGACAACCACAACCGCGATGCGCGCCAGAAGGTATTGCATGCGCTTGAAGAAGGCAATAACGAAACTGCGGCAATCGCGGATTTAATTTCGATTGCGGTGCTCCGCCGCCATCTCGAAACAATGGACCGGCTGGACATTGAATACGACTTCCTCCCCCGCGAGAGTGAAATCCTGCACCTGCACTTCTGGGATGCGGCGTTCACCAAGCTCAAGGACGCGGGTGTGCTTACCTTCGAGACCGAGGGCAAGAACACGGGCTGCTGGGTAATGCGGCGAGGCAAAGCCCTTGCAGGAGAAGAAAGCACTGAGGTTGCCGAAGAAGATCAGAAAGTCATTGTGCGGTCGAACGGAACTGTCGGCTACGTCGGGAAGGACATTGCCTACCACTTGTGGAAGTTCGGTTTGCTGGGACGCGATTTCGGATATCGCAAATTCTATCGCTATCCAAACGGGCACGACTGCTGGATTTCGACCACCGATGGCGTGCCCGACCATCCGCACTTTGGTGATGTCGCCGAGATTTACAACGTCATCGATGCGCGGCAAGCCGAGGCGCAGACCACTGTGGTCGAAGCGCTGCGCGGGCTTGGCTACAGCCGGCTGGCGGACCACTATACGCATTTTTCCTATGAGATGGTCGCGCTCACTCCGCGTTGCGCCGCCGAACTGGGATATCAACTTTCCGAGGAGGACAAGAGTCGTTCTTACATCGAAGTCTCCGGCCGCAAAGGCTTCGGAGTGAAGGCCGATGACTTGATCGATAGGTTAATCGCCTCGGCCAAGAAGGAAGTCGATTCTCGCCATGCCCAGCTAACCGACGCTGAACGCTTGACTATTGCTACGCACATTGCGGTTGGCGCTCTGCGTTATTTCATGTTGAAGTTCACCAAGCCCTCGGTCATTGCGTTCGATTTCAAAGAGGCGCTGAGCTTCGAAGGTGAGACCGGTCCTTATGCGCAATATGCGGTGGTCCGCGCCAACAACATTTTTCGAAAAGGCGGACTCGATCCAGACACATTTTGTAGAAACTTAGCTAGCTTCGTTTCTACAGACAGATATGCGAAATATTTGAATAGTGCGGATGGAGACGAAATCTGGGAGCTGTGGCTGGGGTCTTCGAAGACGTCTTACGTGATCGAGCAGTGTATTGCGACCACAGAGCCAGCTTATCTAGCGAAGCACGTATTCCAGATGGCGCAACTTTTCAACGCTTTCTATCACCGGCATCCCATCCTTGCTGAGCCCGATGAGAGCCGGAAAAGATTCTTGCTCGCTACGGTCGCGGTCGTACGTCGCGAACTGATCCGCGCCTTAGCTGTAATGGGGATCTCGATTCCAGCGGCGATGTAAATCGGGTTCATGCCGGCGCTCACGCTAGCTCTTGCCGCGTCCGGCGATCATCATTCCCGCTCCCACCACCACCAGCGCCACGCTAAGGGCAGGAGCGACCCGGTCTTCGTGATGGGTGGTTACCCCGAGCTGGACGTCACCGGCGCTGACCCCGTGGTGTTCTGAATGTGGCACGGTCACAAAAAACGAAAGAATTCCTAGGACCAGTACGACCAACCCGACACCAAACAGTGCTCTCATGAATGATTCTCCACGTCCGCAGAAATGGTCTATATGCTGACGTGTCGCTGAAATAGTCAGCGCAGCTTCAGATGCAGGGGGTCGAGAATGGGCTGCATGATGGTCAAATTTTCGATGCAGACGGACGGAGTGGACCGCCGCCACACGACCTAGTTGTTAAATCCTCTGGCGAACTCGATCAGGGTTCGCACTGCGATCCCGGACGGACCTTTGGCAATCCATGGCTTGGTCTCTTCCATCCATGCGGTACCGGCGATATCGAGGTGCAGCCACGGCGTCTCCTCGGCAAACTCTTTGAGGAACATGGCCGCATTCACCGCGCCGCCCCAACGGCCGCCGGAGTTGACAATATCGGCGATGTTTGACCGGATGTTCTCCTTGTACTCATCGTCGAGCGGAAGTCGCCAGAATTTTTCACCCGCTTTCTCCAGCGCCCGATTGAATCCTTCGTACATTTTGTCGTCGTTGGCAAAAACGCCAGCGTTGACGTAGCCGAGCGCAACCACCACCGCGCCAGTGAGCGTAGCGGCGTCAATCAAGTGCGTGCAACCAAGCTGGCGAGCGTAGCAGAGTCCATCGGCGAGGATCAGCCGTCCCTCGGCGTCGGTATTGATAATTTCAATCGACTTGCCAGACATGGCGATCTGTATATCGCCGGGCTTCTGCGCTTTGCCGGAAGGCATATTTTCCGTGGCGCAAATAACGGCGGTGACGCGAACCTTCGGTTTAAGCAACGCGATGGCCCGCATGGTGCCGATCATGGCGGCAGCGCCGGCCATGTCGTATTTCATCTTCTCCATGCCATCCGCGGGCTTAATGGATATGCCGCCTGTATCGAACGTAACGCCCTTTCCAACCAGGCCGAGGGCTGGCGTCGCAGGCGCATCGGCCGGCTCGTAGCGCAAAACGATCAACGCAGGGGGTTCATCGGAACCTTGTGCTACACCCCAGAAGGCGCCCATCTTCAATTCTTTGAGTTTGTCGGCTCCATAGACCTCGGCTTTCAGGCCAACTTCCTGCGCCATCTTGCGGGCGCGCTCCGCCAGAATGGTTGGCGTCATGCGGTTGCTAGGCTCATTCACCAGGTCGCGAGTGAAATTCTGTGACTCGCCAACCACGCGAGCTTCGTCCATCGTTTTCTGAAGTTGAGCTTGGTCCCCGCGCACGACAACCGTTATCGAGGCCATCTTTTGATCTTTGCGGTCACTCTTGTAAGTGTCGGGATCGAAGTCGCCCACGAAAGCGCCTTCTACAATGGCTTTCACGGCTTCGTTGCTCTTGATACTCTGGGGAGCGAGGAAGGCGAAACTGCGAATGCCTTTCGGCTTAAGGAAGCGGACCACGGCGCCACCCAACTTGCGCAACTCGGAGGCGGAAAAGTTTTTGGCTTTGCCGCCGCCCAGAAGCAACAGGCGCTTGGCCTTCAACTTCGCCGGGCGATACAGTAGCGTAGTTTCAAATATCTTGCCCGTAACTTCGCCGCTGGCCATTACATCGGACGTGACATCCTTAATCGCCCCATCGCTGGTTTCGATCACCAGTTCGGTTTTATCTTTGGAGCCTTGATCGAGAACCACCACGACCAGGCATTCAGTTTCAACTTCTGCGAGATTGGCAAAAGAAAGGTTAGTCTTCATAGTTTTTGTGTAACTCCAGTATCGTCGGCGGCGGGGCAAAAACGCAAGGCCAGTTACTCGGAGATGAAGGCTTCGCTTTGCGATTCCGGAGACGGTGTCCTGTAAAAATCCAATCAAGGTGGTGCTAAGAGCTCTGATGAGATCACAAACGCTAACGGTTTCCGTGGGCTGGAATTCAGGTCTTTGCCCCCTTTTCTGGCTCTCTGGCATCTCAAATATTAGGGGAATGCTCGGAGTTGAAAGGAGAACTTCATGAAGAAAACTCGCTTTGTGTTTGAGGCTCTGATCGTAGTGGCAAGCCTGTTGGCCGGCGTGCCGTTCGTCGCTGCGCAGGAAAGCGCAGCCTCCACAGCATTCGCAGCGAACCTGGTGGTCACCGTCGAAGCCCGTCACGGCTCCAACGTTCCTGAAATTACTCGCGACGACGTAATGGTTTATGAAGGCCGCGACCGGGACCGGGTCACCGGCTGGCTCCCCTTGCAGCAAGATCACGCGGGACTGGAATTCTTCATTCTGCTCGATGACGCCTCGAGTGTCAGTCTGGGTTCCCAGCTGGAAGATATCCGCCAGTTCATCAATGCGCAGCCTCCGGCTACAAAGATCGGAGTCGCCTATATGGCGAACGGAAACGCACAGGTCATGCAGAACCTCACCAGTGACCACACTCTGGCAGCGAAAGCGTTGCGTCTCCCTCTCGGAACCCCCGGTGCCTCCGCGAGTCCATATTTTTCACTCGGAGACTTGATCAAGCGCTGGCCCGAAACCGGCGAACGTCGTGAAGTTCTCATGATCACCGACGGCATCGACCGGTACTGGGGGAGCGGCCCCGACAACGGTTATGTCGATACGGTAATCGAACAAGCCCAACGTTCCGCGGTTATCGTCTACAGCATTTACACTCCTGGCGTGGGACATTACGGCCACAGTTATTGGCGCACCTACTGGGGACAGAATTATCTTTCCCAGCTATCCGACGAGACTGGCGGCGAAAGTTACTACCTGACCGGTCCCGCTCCGCCGGTTTCGTTCGCTCCTTATCTGGAGGACATGTCGCGCAAGCTAAACCATCAATACCTACTGACCCTTGTCCCTAAGCCGCAGAAAAAGGCGGGCATGCAGCGAGTAAAGGTTCAAACCGAGGTGCCGAATGCGGAACTGGTCAGCGCCGACAAGGTCTACGTTCCCGCCACCGCCCAGTAAGACTGATTCTCGGGCGACCTACTCGCTGGGTTGAGCGTACCTGCGGAAGAAGCTGTCCGGCTTCCATTGGGGCCGCTGAGGATTCTGAGCTACCGAGATCATGAGCCCTCGAACGATCTCCTCATAGAGCGCGGCCGCCTGCAGGTCCACCGGCTGATTCAAGTCGTCGGAAGGCGCATGATAGCGCTGGGTGAGCCAGTCTTTGATGATCTTCTGTTCCGGAGAACCGGGAGCGGCGCCCACCCCCATGGCCAACGCAGGAATTCCGTGCCGGATGAAATTGTATTGGTCGCTTCGAATAAAGATATTCCGCTGCGGCTCGGGATCAGGCTGAACCGTAACTCCATACGATTGCGCAACCTCGCGCGCCGCGTCGCCCAGATCGGACTCCGCCAGACCGAACACAGTCAGAATCTTGAGCGGAACAATGGGCAGGAACATGTCCACGTTAATGTCGGCCACCATCGACTTCGCGTCCACCGTGGGATGCGCCGCGAAATACTTTGAACCCAGCAATCCCTTTTCCTCGCCAGTGACGAACAGAAACAGAATCGACCGTTTGAGCTTATCTGGCGACTTCTTCAGAGATGCCGCAACGTCTAGCAGCAAAGCGCTTCCCGATGCGTTGTCCATCGCCCCGTTGTAGATGCGATCGCCGTTGATAGGCTCGCCGATGCCAATATGATCAATATGCGCCGAGAGAACCACATATTCGTTCTTAAGCTCGGGATCATTACCCGGAAGTTTTGCAATCACATTCGCGGATTCGAGAGTCTGCTTCTCCAGCTTGGCCTTCGCTGCAATCGACACAATCAGCGGAAATCGCGGAAGTTGCTTCCGCTCCTTGGCAATCGCCAGGATTTCGTCGAAAGTATGGCCTGAACCTTCAAACAGCATCTCCGCCTTCGCCGGATTGAAAACCACCGCAAGTTTCTCGCCCTCAGTCTCATTGAACTCCGAACCGGCTAAGGACATGCTCGGATGGTTTCGGTTCACCGACATGCGAGACCACGGGATATCCATCGTCGCTGGATTGGCAATGCCAACCACCCCAACCACACCGGCTTTATGCAGTGCCTTCCACCGTTCGGCCGCGGTTTGATAATGAGATCCCAGAGAACCAGGAATCTCCGAAGGCAAGCCATTGAGAATCACGGCTACCTTGCCCTTCAGGTCGAGGCCCGCCAGATCGTCGTAGTTTTTCTCCGGAATGGTGAGTCCATAGCCCACGAATACCAGCGGCGCCTGCACTTCGGGCGCAAGATCGATTCGCGTGCTGAAAAAAGCATCTTCGCCCAGCGTCAAAGGCTCAGCCTTGCCATTGCGCACCAGCGTCAAGCTAGAATCTTTTTCGATGATCTGCCGCGACTCAAACTTTATTTTCTGGTAGAAGCCGTCCGTTCCCGCAGGCTGGAGGCCCGCCAGTTTCAACTGGTCGACGACGTACGCCTCGGCTCGTCGCAGTGCGGCGCTGCCCGTCTCGCGGCCTTCCATATTGTCGTCGGCCAGAACCTTCACGTAATCCCACCAGGTCTTGCCATCGAAGTGCGTGGGTGCCTTTTGCGCAAACGAGAAGAAGGTAATTAACAAAATCACCAGGGGCGAAAGCTTCTTCAACATCGAGTCATTCCTCCAGTCAATTCTGGCATCTGCGGTGAGGCAGTGTGTTCTCACCAGACCCTGCATTGATTAGCCCGCACCATGGGCGAACCCTTCTTGCAGGAGAAGGCTTCCTGAAACTCGGGCATATTGGAGACGACATTGTTTACCCGGTATTTCGGGATGGAATGCGGGTTTGTCAACACAATGGTCCGCATGAATTCAGGGCGAAGCTCTTCACACCATGAATAGGCGTAGGACACAAAGAACTTCTGCCGTGGTGTCCAGCCGTCGGCTTCCTTGGCGTCGAGCGACTTGCCCTCCGACTGCAGTTTGTTCGTTACCGCCATAAACGCTAATCGCAGACCACCGTTATCTGCGGTGTCCTCGCCCTGAGTCAAATGTCCGTTCTGCTTCACGCCAGCCTCCCGAATTTCCTCGGTGTATTCGTCGGCGACGCACTGCCCGCGTTGGTCGTAGGCCTTGGCGTCTGCCTCCGTCCACCAGTCGCGGAGATTCCCCTGGGCATCGAACTTGCGGCCTTGATCGTCGAAGCCGTGCGTTATTTCGTGTCCGATTACCATGCCGATGGCGCCGTAATTGACCGGATCCCCCATCTTGCTGTCGAAGTATGGAGGCTGCAAAATGCCGGCAGGGAAGTTGATCGTATTCAACTGCGGATCATAGTAGGCATTGATGGTAGGTGGAGTCATGGTCCACTCCGCACGATCAACAGGCTTGCCGATTTTGTCGAGTTGCCGGTGAAACTCGAAAGTGGTTGCCTCGTGCACATTGTTGATATAACTGTCGCGTCCAACTTTCACCGAGGAGTAATCGCGCCAGTGGTTGGGATATCCGATCTTGTCCTCGATGGCCCGCAGCTTGATTTTCGCCTGCTCTTTAGTTGCCGGTTGCATCCAGTCGATGGTGGTTATGTCCTGGTCCAGCGCGTGTTCGATGTCATGTACCATCGCGACCGTGCGCTGCTTGCTCTCCGGCGGAAAGGCCGCGGCTACGTACGCCTGCCCCAGAGCCATTCCAAGATCGCGGTCGGCGGCACGCACACAGCGGCGCCAGCGAGGCTGCAGCTGTCTTGCTCCCTGCAAAGTGTGTGAATAAAAATCCCAATTCTCGTCAACAAACGCCTTGCTCAAATACGGCGCTGAGCCGTGGATCAGGTGCCAGCGCAAGTAAACCTTCCAATCATCCACCGAATGTTGCTGAATCAATGGTTCGAGGCCGCGGAAAAATTGAGGAGAAGATACGATGTAGTGTGGTAAAGAAGGTGGTGCTCCGACCACCTCGATGTAGTGCTTCCAGTCGAATGAAGGAGTCAGTGACTGAACCTGCTCCAAACTCATCTTGTTGTTCAGGTTCTTGGGATCGCGCCGCAGGACATTGTCCATCTGCGCTTGCGCCATGGCGGTTTCGATTGCGAAGATTGTCTTCGCGTCGGCAGCTGCTTGTTCCGGGCTTTCTCCTGAAAGCACCAGCATTTTCTTGATATGGGTCTCGTACTTGCCGCGGATTTCCTTGGATTTGTCGTCATCCTTGATGTAGAAATCACGGTTCGGCAATCCCAGTCCGCCCTGATCGATAGCGGCGACGACTCTGCTGGCGTCGTCAAAATCCTGCTGTTGACCAAAGCCCAGGAGCGCGGCACGAGTCTGATTGTCGTCGCCTTGCCATGCGCCTGGAACGGCTTGGTGGATATGGGCCACCTGATCGGCTAGCTGCGACTTGCTGGTCATCTGAGCGATCCGCTCGAGTTCCGGCCTTAAATCCCGCGTCCCAGCGGCCTCAATTCCGGATTCATCCATGCAGGCAGCCCAATAGTCTCCGATTTTCTGCTCATAATCCGTACGATTGCTGGTTGGTGCTGCCGCCTTCTCCAGGGCGTCGCGGAGGATATTCTCGTTCCAGTACTGCAAACCACTGCCAGTTCCCCAGGCCACCTGATCCGCGGGAATGGGATTTGCCGCATTCCACCTGCTGCACGCGTATTTGTAGAAGTCCTGGCACGGGTCGAGCGACTTATCCACCATGCTGATATCGAAGTGCTCCAGCTTAGGCGTATTTTGTGACGCGGGCGCGCCCTGGGCGTAGGCATGAATGATGCCGAGCACGGGAAAAAGTAGAACGACTCCGATCGCAAGTCTTACGATACGCATCGATGTCTCCTGGATTTGAAAGGAAAAGTCTGATCCTGTGTAGCGGAACAACGAGCCGTCTTGGTTTGAGTAGCGCGCAAGTTGCTGGTAGCCTGCGCCAAGAAGTTTACCGCAGTTTGCTCAGCTCCGCTTGTGTGTTGGGCCGTTTCCGTCCTATCAAGTGATCGGTGTTCGATGTCAGTTACAACTGCTTTTGCGAAGTAACTCGCGCTCAGATTATTCGAAGTTCGAGGCTTCAGCGGGATCGATAGAAAATGAAAGGATAATCGGAAGAAAAAAATGGGAGCTTTATTCGCAAGCCTAAGGACTCTCTGAATAAGTAAGTTTCTGACTGCGCAAGTGTAAGTATCCCCCGGCAGAGCCGGGGGCTTTAGTTTGTGAGCCGCTCAAAGCGGCTGTGCGGGGTCGCAAATGCGGCCCCGAGTTTCTGGAGCCACCTTTCGGTGGCCGTTAGCGCCACAGGTTCATCTGGTCCAAGCGCTTGTCCTCTTGCTCTTGGTTCCGGATGTAGTCCCGAATCACCGTCTCATCCCGCCCCACCGTGGACACGTAGTACCCGCGCGCCCAAAAATGCTGCCCGACAAAGTTCCTCTTCCTTTCCCCATACACCCGTGCCAGGTGAATCGCGCTCTTCCCTTTGATAAACCCAATCACCTGCGACACCGCGTACTTCGGCGGGATCGCGATCATCATGTGCACGTGATCGGGCAGCAGATGCCCTTCTTCGATTCGACTCTCCTTCTGCACAGCCAGCTTGCGGAACACTTCTCCCAAGTGCTGCCGCAACTCCCCGTACAGCGTCTTTCTCCGGCACTTCGGGATGAACACCACATGGTATTTGCACTCCCACTTCGTATGGCTTAGGCTTTCCATTTCGTCCATCGTGAAACTCCTTTTCGTGTGCTTGGCGGCTCACGTCTGGGAGTTTCCGCGATGGACTCCTGTATCTGTCAAACTTCTACTGCCTCCCCGGCAGAGCCGGGGGGTCTCTCTTCGTACTAGTACCGTGACCGCGTGATTATGTAGTCAAAAGTGGCGCGAGCCTTTTTGCGAGTAAATTGCCATTGGATCGGAAGGTGATGGCGATTCATACGGCGGCTCCAGGCGAGAGTTTGCCTGCGTAGAGAAGCCCGATCTCCGATCCGGCGTTGACCGAGGCATTGCCGCGAAAACAAGCTGATCGCGATCTCGGCTTGGTTCAGCCAACTGCCGTGCTTGGGGGTGTAATGCACCGTAAACCGATCCCACAGCCAGTTCCCGGCCTTCTCGCCAAAGCGTTCCACCACCGCCTTGCGCGTATGCGAACTCAGATTGTCCAACACCAAATGGATGGTGTCCGCCTCAGGGTAGCGGATCGCAACCTCCAGCAGGTAGTCGGCAAATTCGGGCGAAGAGCGATGAGCCGTGACCTTGGGGAAGTACTGCCCCGCTTTCGGTTCGACTCCACAGAACACGTTGGCGGTGCCGCAACGCTGGTATTCGCTATCGCGCCGCGCGATTCGTCCCGGCCTCATGGCCCAGGGAGGACGAACCTCTTGGTGGAGAACCACCGGTTTCTCATCCACACAAACCACCGGTTCCCGCTCACTCAGAGGCTTTTCATACACCGCCAAGATGTCCTCCATGCGCCGGATGTACTCCTCATCCAGTTCCGCCACGCACCACATTTTTTTCCCGCCACGGCTTCAGGTCGTGGCTTTCCAGCAAGACCCGAATCGTTTCCCGTCCCACCCGCGGCACCAGTTTGCGTTTCACCACCTCTTCGGTCAGCAGGCGTACCGTCCAGCGCGAGCGGCCTTCCGGCGGAGGACCACACGCCAGCGCCACGATGCGTTGCCGATGCTGCGCATCTAGCAAGGCCGCTTTCCCCGGTCGGGCCCGCTCGTATAAGGCGCGCTCCAAGCCGCCTTGCCGGTAGCGTTGGCTGGTCAGCCACACCGTCTTCGGAGTCAAGGCCGCGTTCTTCGCCACCTGCCGAACGGTTTGCCCCTCCGCCAGTTGCCGCAGGGCCAACGCTCGCAACACGGTGCGCACGGGCTGCAAGCCGCTGTGTAACAAGTGCCGTAACTCCTGCTGCTCTTGCTTGGACAGCCGAACCTGCGATTGCTTCTTCATGTCCCAGCTATAAGCTCGGACATGCTCGTGAACAAGTATCTATCTGTATTACTATCTATGCGGTCATAGTACTAGTACCTCAGCCATGGTGGGTTGATGACCTAGCTTTCCACTTGGATTTCTTGGCTCCGCCTTCGCTCATCGAACCGGCTTTCATCTACGCGCTCGCTGTCAGCAGCTTCTGACGACTCAGAAACAGATTGACCAACCCGCAGATCACGAACAGCTGATGCGCGTTCTTCTTCAGTCCTCGGTAACGCAGCTTCACAAATCCAAATTTCAACTTCATCACCTGAAATACGTGCTCCACCTTGGACCGCACGCTCGATTTCGTCCGATTCTTCGCCCGCTCCTCTTCGTCAATCCCGTTCTTATAGCGGTAGCGACGGTGCGTGTGGTCCTGCGCCCGGGGTGCGCACTCCTGGATAACCTCAGTTTGTCCGCGATAAGCCTGATCACCCCATACCCGGGTTTCTTCCCCATGCAACAGATCGGGCAGCACCCTCGAGTCGGCCACATGGGCCGGCGTGGCTACCGCCGTATGGATGATCTTGGTCTTGCTGTCCACTCCTACATGGGCCTTCATCCCGAAAAACCACTGCTTGCCTTTCTTGGTCTGGTGCATCTCCGGATCGCGCTGCTGCTCTCGGTTCTTGGTCGACGTAGGCGCGTGCAGGATGGTTGCGTCTACGATCGTGCCGGTGGTGATGCGCACTCCTCGGGCTTGCAAGTGCAGATTGACCGTGCCCAGAATCTTTTCCCCAAGTCGATGTTCTTCCAGCAAATGCCGAAACTTGCACACCGTGGTTTCGTCCGGCGCCGGCTCCTGCCCCAGATCGATCCCCACGAACTGCCGCATCACCGGCGAGTCATACAGGGCCTCTTCCACGGCCGGGTCCGATAGGTTAAACCACTGCTGCAGAAAATAAATCCGCAGCATCCGCTCCACTCCCACCGGCGGGCGCCCATTCCCCGGCTTGGGATAATGGGGTTCGATTCGCGCCCACAACTCTCGCCACGGGACCACTTGTTCCATTTCTTCCAGAAATACCTGCCGTCGTGTCTTTTTCGTGTACCGCTCAAAACCATTCATCGTCGCCAGACTCCTCTGTTGTTTGTTCCTCGATCTCATCTGGCGCAACTTACTCTATATCCCTGTGGAAAGGGGAGACCTTATTCAGAGTCTCCCTAAAGCCCCCTCGTGCGGTTGTCGGCGCAGCTTAGCTCATCGGGCTGATGTCTGAGACATGGATCGTGCTCGTGTTGCTGTCGAGGCTCCCACTTACCTTTACCTGCTGGCCGACGTATTTCTTGGCCTTCTGCTGATCATCCAACTGGTAGCTCATGTCGCTGGTCTTCAGCACATACTTGCCACCTGCCTTCACCACGGTTCCGCTGAAAGATGAGGCTTGGTTGGCTTGCATGGAACTCGATGAATCCTGGTCCGGGGAACTCGGTTGGGGCTGTGTTCCTTGCTGATCCGCAGTGGGTTGCTGTGTGTTCTGCGTATCCGAAGCCGATGGCTGGGTGCTCGGCTGCGCTGACTGATCCTGCTGGGCGAAGCCGACCGCAGAAAGTGCCATCGCTAGCGCCATCGTGGCTATTGCTGTAAGTAGTTTCTTCATTCGTCTTTCCTCCGTTTTTGATTACGATCCGGCGAGGCTTAAGCTAGCAAGCGCCGTGCCATTTTCCTCAGCCTCGCGATGCCAAGCACATAGCCATGAGGTCGCGCTGCAGATCAATTTAGTAGGAGGTTTTTTCCCGAACAAGAATGAAAGTTATTCGTACAGAGAAACCTGTAGCTAGGTTTAAGGGGTGTCCCGCTTTTCTGTCTCGGACCGCGCCTGGGTCGAGTGCACTACCCGAGTTACGGCTGACTTCAGTTCCTCAGCGTTGAAGCCAAACGGACCGGGTCTGCTCTTATAAGCCACGCGTCCTGTGGAGTCGATCAAGTAAAGGCGGTCTGGCCACGCGGTGTAGGCCCGCTCGGTTGAGTTGCCAAATTCATCCAGCACCGCGGGAATCTCTATTCCGAGCTTGCGCACGCAAGCTCCGGCCACAAAACCGCGCTCTTCCTCGCTTCTCGGACTGGCAAACACAACCTTGTCCTCGAGGTTGCTGTGCATCTGCCAGACGTCACTGGGATGCGCTTCGGTAATGTAGACCACGAGGAAAGCAGCCTGGCTTCCATACTCTTTGTAGAGCTTGTTGAGGGCGGGCACCTCCCGCCGGAACGGAGGTCAAGTGTAGCTGCCAAATATGAGTACCACCGGCTGTCGTTGAGCGGTAAACGCAGACAGCTGTATCTGCGCGCTCTTGTCCAGCTTGGTTAAAGAAAAATCTGGTGCGGGGTCGCCTATTTGCAGCGTGCCGCTACGGGCGCGCATCCACAACGTTTCGAATGGAAGTACGAGAAACGCGACCGGACCAGGAACTCTGGCCATTACCCGAGCAAACTTCTCGGGGGGCTGCCGCATGACCGTGTACAACGCCCCGCAGGCGAAGATCCACAAAAGCGCGAGCACCGCGAAAGCCGTAACCAACCGCGTTCTTACCGACTCGCCCTTCGAATTCAGAACCTTCGTCCCCACAAACTTTGTTGCCCCCACCGGAGTTACGCGATTATAAAGATCGCCAACCAGCGGTCAATAATATGAAAGCAGTAGCCGGTGGTGATCGCGCGATACTCAAAACTACCGCGCTGGCACTCGATGCGCCCCCGTTATATCCTCAGGTCGTGCTTCACCCGCCCCCGTCCAGTCGGTCCCCAACCTCGGGTCTATTCCTGGGGCTCATTATTACTCTGGTCGCGGTCGTGGCCTACTCGTGGTACATCACGGTGCAGATTTCGGGTCTTCGCAAACTGCAAAACGATCTTGCCGGACGGAACCGTAAAGACTCGCTCCAACTGCTGCGTATCCAGAACGATTTGAATTCACTCGCGCTGGCCATGCGCGACATGCTCGACAATGACGAACCCTACCCGCTCACGGCCTGGTCAGCGCAGTTCGAACGCATTCGCGCTGACTTGGACGATGCGCTCAAACTTGAAGAGCAGGTCGCCGTGGCCGAGCGAACCCCCGAGCAAAGACAGTTCTTAGGAAACTCGATAACCCAATTCTGGGGCGCGGTCGACCGTACCTTTGCGCTTGCTCGCGATGGCAAGGACAACGATGCGCGCACCCAGATCCGGGTTTCGTTGCAGGCGCGTCAGGCAGCCCTAAGCACGGCAGTGGCACGGTTGCTGGTGCAGAACAATGAAAGCGAAGAACAGGTTGCGGGGCGCATCGGAGGGATCTACGATCGCGTGCAGCGGCAAGTCTACGTATTTCTTGCCGCAATCCTTGGCGCAATCCTGCTAACCAGCCTGTATCTGATTTACTCCAACCGCCGGCTCTTCGCGCAACTCGCTGCGCTTTCTGAGCAACGCAGCGAGCTGGCGCAGAAACTCATTTCTACCCAGGAATCCACTCTGCTGCACATCTCGCGCGAACTGCACGATGAGTTTGGCCAGATCCTCACCGCGATCGGCTCGATGCTGAGCCGGGCGCGAAATCATGTCCCCGAAGACTCGCCGCTGCGCGTTGAGCTGCGTGAAGTTTCCGAGATTGCGCAATCCACGCTCGACAAGGTGCGCAGCCTTTCGCAAGCGTTGCACCCGGTCATGCTGGACGAAGCCGGCCTCGAGAGTACGATTGATTGGTATATCCCAGTGGTGGAAAGGCAGACAAGAATTGAAATATCGTACGAGAAATCGGGAACGCCCTTTCCGGTCGACGGCAGCGTTGGGGTTCACATTTACCGAATCCTCCAGGAAGCACTCAACAACCTCGCCCGCCACTCCGGAGCGCGCCAGGCCTCGGTGCGGCTTCGCTTCCTTCCCGCAGGATTGGAACTGGAAGTTGAAGACCACGGGGTAGGATTTGTGGAACAATCTACAAGATCAGGCATTGGACTCGTGGCGATGCGTGAACGCGCGGAGTTGTTGCGTGGAAGTATCGAGTTTCTCAGGCCCGCGGAGGGTGGAACGCTGGTTCATCTGAAAGTGCCAATAGAGAAGGCGGCGGAGGCGCATGTCGAATAAGATTTCGGTCCTGCTGGTCGACGACCATAGCCTGGTGCGCCGTGGTTTTCGACGCATCCTTGAGGACGAACGCGACATTTCCGTGGTTGGTGAGGCCAACGACGGCGCCGAGGCGGTCCGTCTAGCGGAGCAACTGCGCCCGCAGCTGATCGTCATGGACTGCGCTCTTCCCGGCATGAGCGGATTGGACGCGACGCGGCGTATCCTCCAGAAGTTTCCCGATACCGCCATCTTGATGTTGAGCATGCATTCGGAAGACACCTGGGTTCATCAAGCGCTGGATGCAGGTGCCCGCGGCTACATCCTCAAGAGTGCTGTGGATATGGAATTGGTAACGGCTATCCGGCGAGTCGTCGCGGGTGAGATTGTGCTCGACCCGCAAGTATCTCGTGCTGCCACTTTGAAGGGCGAGCGGAATTCCGGAATTACTGTGCGCGAACTCGAAGTGCTGCAGCTTATCGTCGCTGGCAAGTCGAACAAGGAAATTGCCGCCGAACTTGATCTGAGCGCCAACACGGTGGCCGTTCACCGCGCCAACATTATGGACGCGCTGGGGATTCATAAGACCGCGGACCTTGTTGTCTACGCCATTCGCAGCGGCTTGGTGAACATTCGGTGAACCGCAGATCTTTCTTGCATGGGCTCGCCGGTGCCGCCTCAGCTTCGGTTCTACCGTTGAAATTGTTCGCCGCGCCGGTGCCGGATACATCAAATCCCGGCTTCCGCCTCGTCGACATTACAAGTTCCGCCGGCATTCAGTTTCAGCACAACAGCGGTGCCTTCGGAGGCAAGCTTCTTCCCGAGACACTCGGCTCGGGCTGCGCTTTCCTCGACTATGACGGCGACGGATGGCAGGACATCCTGCTTATCAATGGCATGGATTGGCCCGGTCACAAGCGCCAGACATCTACCCTTCGGCTTTACCGCAACAACCGTGACGGCACCTTTACCGACGTGACTCATAAAGCGGGCCTTGATGTGGAGATGTACGGGATGGGCGTCGCGGTGGGTGATTACAACAATGACGGCTTTCCCGACATCTTCATCACGTGCGTCGGTCAGAACCGACTTTTCAAGAATAACGGGAAGGGAAGCTTCGTCGATGTCACCCACTCCACCGGACTCGGCAACCGCCAGGCTCTAAGCACATCGGCATTATGGTTTGATTTCGACCGTGACGGCCATCTTGACTTGTTCATCTGCAATTATGTGAAGTGGTCGCCCGAGCACGATGTGTTCTGCAGCCTTGACGGGAAACATAAGTCTTACTGCACGCCTGAGGCTTACCGCGGCGAAACCTGCTGGCTCTTCCATAATCGGGGTGACGGAACCTTTGAGGATGTCACGGCAACCAGCGGCATTTTCGACAGCAGTTCGAAATCGTTAGGAGTAGCCATGCTGGACTATGACCAGGACGGCTGGCCGGATATGCTGGTCGCAAATGACACGCAGCCGAACAAGCTCTACCGTAACCGGCACAACGGTACATTTAAAGACGTCGCGGTTGAGGCAGGGATTGCTTTCAGCGCCGACGGCAAAGCTCGTGCTGGCATGGGGGTTGACGCGGCTGACTTCGACAACTCAGGTGCAGCGGGTGTAGCTATCACGAATTTTGACAACGAAATGATCGGACTGTATCGAGCTCTCGGCAACGGGACGTATGAAGATATCGCGACCCAGGCGGGTGTTGGAATTCCCTCAAAGACCACCCTGGGTTTTGGCTGCATGTTTGTCGATGCGGATCTCGACGGCGTACTCGATCTGGTCGCGGCCAACGGACATATCGACGACACCGTGCGCGCCATCCGCGGCAATGTTGGCTATGCGCAACCGCCGCAGTTATTCTTGAACCGCGGGAAGCGGACGTTTCGCGATGTTACTTCCGACATCGGTGACGCATTCCGTCAGCCCAAAGTTGGACGGGGACTCGCGTACGGCGATTTCGACCGCGATGGCGACCTCGACATCCTCATGACCACCAATAATGGCCCCGCTTATCTCTATCGCAACGATCAGCTCGCGGGAAACCGCAGCATCCGTTTTCATCTCATTGGCAAGCAGTCGAACCGCGACGCCATCGGCGCGGCGGTTCGCATCTACTACGAAGGCACGACGCAATCCCGTTTGGTCAAGAGCGGCTCAAGCTATCTTTCGCAGTCCGAGCTTCCCGTTACTTTCGGTCTGGGAAAGCGCGACAAGATAGAACGCGTAGTGATTCAATGGCCCAACGGAAGAACCGAAGAATACAAAAATCTCGCCGCGGGCAAGTCTTATGAGTGCGTGGAAAGCGAGGGCGTTAAGCCAGGCGCTGGTTCTTGAAAGGCGACCGAAGCTCGGATAGACCGTTGCGACCAGAAGTAGACTTGGCGCACGATTGAATCGGTGATCTACTGATTGGTTCTTTTCACAAAGCAACTCTCGAAACGGAGAAGTGTCATGCGAGTTCGAAAGACGTTCGTCTGGATAGTTTGTTCGCTCACACTACTGGCAGTTGCCCTGGCGGCGAGCGAGAATGGCCGGCCAATTACTGTCAAAGGTTATGTCATCGACTCGGCTTGTACCTTTACTAAGAACCTCAAGAAACCTATAAGCCCCGACTGCGCAGTCGCTTGTGCGAAGGCAGGTTCGCCGCTCGTGATTCTCTCCGACGGCGGAACTATTTATTGGCCAATCTCCGACTCTACGCCTTCGTCAGGTCAGAACGAAAAACTCCTTCCGTTCGCCGGCCAAAAGGTCACGGCCATGGGGAAAGTTTTCGAGCGAGGCGGCTCGCATGCGCTGATCATCGACAAAATTGATCTCCTCGCGAGTTCCAACTAGGGATTTGAGTCGACTGGGCAACGAACCCCGAGCGGACGGTGGCAATTTCAGTCCTTTTACGGAGACGACGAATGGTAAGACAGGGCCAAGAAATTATCACGATAATCATTTTTGTCAGCGTAACGATTTTTGCATCCGGCTTACAGGCTGAGGCGAATTCGAAAATGCAAAAGCAATCATTTGGCAAGACCGAAGACGGACAAACGGTGGATCTTTACATTCTGACCAACAAGAACGGCGTGGAAGCTGGAATTACCAACTACGGAGGCACAGTCGTCTGGCTAAAAGCTCCTGACCGGGACGGAAAACGCGATGACGTCGTGCTGGGTTACGACACGGTTGACGGCTACGCCACCGGCAAGGCGTACATCGGTGCGACCGTCGGACGCTACGCCAATCGAATCGCTCACGCCACCTTCACCCTCGACGGTACAACCTACTCGCTGGCGAAGAATGACGGCGACAACCACCTGCACGGTGGATTCAGCAAGAGAGTATGGGCCGCGAAAGACGTGTCCGGCAGCGCTGGCCAAGCGCTAGAACTCGCCTACCTCAGTAAAGATGGCGAAGAAGGTTTTCCGGGAAACCTGTCCGTGAAAGTTGTCTACACTCTTACCCGAGAGAATGAACTCAAGATTGATTACAGTGCGACCACCGACAAAGACACGGTGCTGAACCTTACCAATCACGCTTACTTTAATCTCGCGGGCCAGGGCAACGGCGACATCCTGCAACAGCAGATTATGATCCGCGCCGATCGGTTTACTCCGATTGATGCAGTCTCGATCCCTACGGGAGAGCTCCGAAGCGTGAAAGGCACTCCTTTCGATTTCATGAACTTGACTGCCATCGGCGCCCGCATCGATCAGGATGACCAGCAACTGAAGTTGGGAAAAGGCTACGATCACAATTGGGTGCTGAACAATGAAAAGGCAGGATCGTTATTCCTGGCCGCGCAGGCCTATGATCCGCATTCTGGCCGGTTGCTCGAAGTATGGACGACGGAGCCGGGCATCCAGCTCTACACCGGGAATTTTCTCGATGGCATTCACGGCAGGGACGGCAAAGTCTATAACCGCCGCGACGCATTCTGCCTCGAAACGCAGCACTTTCCGGATTCGCCGAACCATCCCAGTTTCCCGACGACCGAGCTGAAACCAGGACAGCACTTTGAATCAACCACGGTGTACAAGTTTTCGGTCAAGTAGGTTCTTCTTTCGTTCGCTCGGGTCAGCTCCTGAGCCTTGCTCGCCTACTTCAGTTTCACAAACAGCAAGACGAAGATCGCCCAGACTCCGACTGTCACAGGAAACTGGGCCGCTTGTGCTTCCTGCAGTGAGCCTCCTCGCGGAAGCAAGAGTGAGAGGAAGAACATTGCTACAGCGGTGAGTATTCCGAGGATCAGTTTGCTTTTCCAGGTCATCGTTGTATGTCCTCGCCTTCTGGCTTCGGCCGTTCTGCTCTTACGCCAATGAAAAAAACTTCATGGAGCGGTTGCGCACATTCTACGCCCGAACACAATTGCAGGGGATAGTGGATCTGATCCCCTCTGACACGGGTCTCTTCGGCGTGCTAATGCAAGGTTCTCGAACAATTTCTTAACAATAAAGTGACAACTGTGCAGCATCTCGAAGGTAAACCGCGCGTCCAATCGTGTGTAATCCGTTTTTCAAACTGTGAACAGACAATGCGGGAATCCCAGTTGCAACTTGGAAAGCCCGATTGGCAGGCTCACAATCCGTAGGAGAAGAAGTATGTGGATGAGGTCATGCGCAATATGCAAGAGACTTTTGACCAAGCTCCGGTTGAGCAAGCCAGTGCGCTGTCAGTGCGGGTGGGAGTGGTAGAGCTGTATGAGCGGGGATTGTGAACGCGTTCCGATTAAGAAAATAAGGAGACGGCTGTGGCTATAGTGATTGAGTTTTACGTACCGGACAAATTCAGAAGAAGAGTGAAATGGGTTTCGCCGGAACGACGTGGGAAGATTCTTGAGTTCGGAACCAAGAACTCCCTGACTGCGCCAGCGGGCGCCGGCGCAGCTGATCTTCGGGACAGCTCTGCCCTAGAGATGGTTGTGCTCTCGTAAAGCGTTCTTTGGGGCCAGCGCCTAAACGCGGTCGCCAGCTATGGGGCTGAGTTCTGTAGACCTGGCGAAGTCTTCAATTTTGTTCGCCGGCCGATACGCTGCTTCCCCACATTGCACTGCTACCCCACATGGCGCTACTTCCCCACATAGCACTATTACTCCAGATCGTTCCAAATCCGCTCGAGGAATTCGATCCCCACATCGCCGAAGATCCCCACATCGCGGACGATCCCCACATGGCTGAAGAGCCCCACATTGCTGAGTTCGAAGTGAAGAACTGCGAAGACCCCCAGACTGCGGCGCTTCCCCACATCGCGGAGTTGTTCCACACCGCTGACGGGTCTGAAGTCAGGAACACGTTGCCTGAGCTCGCATCATAGTTTGCGATCGGAGACATGGCGGTCCCATTCGCCACATCCGTACTGGTTAGGGCCGCCTCGACATCCACGTACCCTGCACCCACGGTAAAAATGTCGTACTGATCGGTATAGGTCAGTCCGGTCGTCGGATCAAACACGCTGCTTTGCGACGGCAAAGCCTTCCAGGCAGTCTTCATCAGACGGGCTTTAACTTGGTCGGGCGTGAGTTGCGGACTCTTCTGCAGCAGATCGGCGACCACTCCACTGACCACGCCCGCAGCCATGCTAGTTCCACTAAGCGTGAAGTAAGAGGAAGACGACGCGCTTGATCCTCCGTTCACATAGTAACTGTATGGCACTCGGTTGCCCGGATATTCGCCATAAAGCGTGCTGCCGGGCGCCTCAAGTGAGACCAGCAGGTTGCCTGGCGCAACCAGGTCGGGCTTCACGATGTGGTCAATGGCGGTCGGCCCTTTCGAACTGTAACTGGCGATAAGGTCGTCATTGCGGGTGGGTGTTCCCATGGGCTTCATCGCGCCAACCGTGAGCACATAGGGATCGTTGCCCGGAGAGTTGATGGTGGCATAGCCGTTGGTTGGCTGGTAGCGTCCGTCGTTGCCAGCGGCAACCACCACGACGATGCCATTCTTCCAAGCCGCTTCCACCGCCTGGCAAACCGGGTCCAGTTTGTAGCTTTCGTAGACCGGGCGGCCGAGCGAGAGGTTGATGACGCGAATATTGAAAAGCCCCTTCAACGCGATGGCCTGCGCAATTGCGGCAATTACTGCACTATCGGTTCCAGCGCCATTTTGATCGAGCACCCGAAGATTAATGAGATTCGCGCCCGGCGCCATGCCTTCAAACGTGCGCGAATACTTTGAGCCCCCGGAGCTTGCGCCGTCTCCGGCAATCAGACCGGCGATGTGCGTGCCGTGGCCGTATTGATCTGCGGCGCTCCAGGTGCCAGAAACAAAGCTCTGGCTATATACAACTCTGGACAATCCCAACAAGCCGCCGTGCAGGTCCGGGTGGTCGCTTACGCCACTATCGACCAGTGCGATTCCGACACCCGCCCCGGTATAACCCGATTGCCACGCGGCAAAAGCATTCACCGCTGGCGCAGCGTTGCTCAGCGTGGGAGTCATTGGGCGGTTCAGGCTGATGTACTTCACATTCGACTGGTTCGACAGGGCAAGAATATTCGTCAGCGGCAAGTCGGCAACGACCCCGTTCACCAGGGGCACCTGACTCAGGATGGTGCCCAGCAAGTTGGTGATGTTTGCAAGATCGAGGGGCCCAGGGGCCTGGTTGTACTGCACCACGACCACGGCATGTTTCACCGAGGAGCTTTGCAAGTCAGGAGACAATTTTGAATTGTCCGCATATGCTAAGGTGACGGTTGCCAGTAAACAAATAACCAAAAACTTCTTCATGTAACCGAATCCTCCAGCGGGCGCAATAGGCCCGCTTGATCGTCGAGGGAGATGGCACCAGTGGACTTGCAGCTTGAGTTCCGAAATGGGACACGAGTAAGTCTCGGATAATCAGCCATTTAGAAAGGCCAGCTGATTTATTCGATGGGACAATTTGTCCCGCACTTTCGGCTTGGCGACAATCTGTCCTATCAGCTTTTCGCGCGTCTCGGCCTGAGCGCGGTTAGTTTGGTCCTCAAATGCGCGCAAGGTAGGTCGTGGCCCCGAGCAGCGAGAGAGGCGTCGCGGCTAGTGAAATATTAAAGGAGGGATTCGCGAGCTGACTTGGATTTGGAAGGTTGCAAGTGGCGGGCTTCCATGGAAGCCCGCGCTCACAACTTCGTCAGCAAGGGATTATGCGATTATGCTGACTCCATTTTCCGAATCGGCCTCTGTGCTGGCGGACCCTGTACTAGCGGGTGGCAGCTTATAGGTACTTTCAAGCGCGGCGAATGCTTGCCGCGCCCCTTTCAAATCCCCATTTTGCAGCGCGCCTCCGATTGCGTCGAAGTCCAGTCCGCGATCAGCACGGTAAAAAGGATTGTCCCGGTGAAGAACATTGTTGCCCAAAGCCACGATGTTGTTGTAATCCTGCTGGGCGGTGGCCAGATCACCGGTTTTGAGCGCCTCGTCGAGTTGTTGCACCTCGGCCCGCCGTTGCTTGAAGTAATCGGCAGAGGACGTGATCCCGGAGGAGGTTGCTATCGATGATGGAATGTTGGAAAGGCTGATTGCGGACATTATTTTCTCCTTTGCTTAGTGGTTGACGAGGATTGTGCGATCCCCGTTTATTGCCCATTTGCTCCCAGTTGCTTAATCGGTTGGGTATTCTTTTTAGTCTAGCCAGGAATCGACTGACTGCTTGCCTGTGTCAAAAAACTGAGAGCCGCCCAACAAAAATCAAGCTGTCAAATTGACCGGCTGAAAGACGTCGCTCGGGCTGGCGGAATTGCTTCCGGAACTGCCGGTGTCCGGAGAACCGGATGTGAGGAAGTGCAGTCCGACGCCACCGTGATGCGGCCGGTGATGGTGCGCCATCGGAGCCGAATTCTGCAAGCTCTGTTGAACCGACGAGTAGGCGTTCCGCGCGTCCGTCAGGCTGCCAGACTGCAGGGCCGATCCGAGCGCGTTGAGGCTTTGCTTCAATTGAAGACTCAGCAGGCCGGAGCTCGACGCACTA
>CAWIMI010000009.1:0-268603 GCA_963837015.1 uncultured Acidobacteriota bacterium
GAAGACGAGCCCAACATGGTGGCGGGCTTGCGCGACAACTTCGAATACGAGGGACATCAGGTGATCACTGCCGGCGATGGTGTCGCTGGCCTGGAGCGAGCGATCGCCGAATCGCCGGACCTCGTCATCCTGGATGTCATGATGCCGAGGATGAGCGGGCTGGACGTGTGCAAGCAATTGAAGTCCAAACGGCCCTCAATCCCAATCATCATGTTGACTGCCCGCGGACAGGAAGTCGACAAGGTGGTTGGACTTGAGTTGGTTACCGGACTACTACGTCACCAAACCGTTTTCTATTCGTGAACTGCTGGCAAGGGTGAAGGCTGTCTTGCGCCGTGCGAAAACAGCGCCCAAAACGGAGGAGAAATATGCCTTCGGCGAAGTAGAGGTTAATTTGCGCAGTTGCCAGGTGTCACGCAAGGGGCATGCGCTGGATTTTTCGTCCAAGGAGTTCGAACTCTTGAAGTACTTCCTCATTCATCCGGGCGAAACCCTCAGCCGGGATCGGCTGCTCGAGGACGTTTGGGGCTACGATCGTTTTCCCACTACACGCACGGTGGACGCACACATTGTCGGCTTGCGGCAGAAGGTCGAGCCCAAGCCGGAGGAACCTAGATTCATTCTGACTGTGCACGGCACGGGCTATAAGTTCGTTGGCTAATCGTTTTGCGGAGATAAAAAGTGGAAAGAGTTCTGCAGCTCCGAGGTCAGCATGAGAGAAGGTTGGCCCCGCTCGCGTCGATGACACGCTGCTCATCCGAGGCGCTCAAACCGGCGATGCCGCGGCGTTCGAGGAACTGGTCCGCAATATGATCGCGCTGTACTGCGCCTGGCGGTTCACCTCACGGGCTCGCAGGAGGACGGCCAGGATATCTACCAGGAAGCCTTTCTCCGCGCCTACATCAACATTGGTAGTTTCCGCTTTGAGTGTCTTGAATACCTGGATCTACCGCATCGTGACTAATCTGTGCCTCGATCACTTGCGAAAGCGATCTTCCCGATATCGGGACTTGACTACTACGATTTCTTCTGACGGTGAGGAAGAGCAGGTTCTCGATCGGATTCCCGATCAACGCGCCGGCGCCAGCCCGGAGCGCAACATGGCCAGTCGCGAATTGCGAGGCTGCATCGTGCGCGCCATGCAAAGACTTCGCCGCGCGAGCGGGTCGTGTTCGAGTTGAAGCATTACCACGGGTTGAGACTGCGAACTGTCGCCGGCATTTTGAACACCAGCGAAGGCACCATCAAGAACACGTTGTTCCGTGCCACCCACAAGTTGCGCGTCCAGTTAGCTGCGGTGCGATAAGGAGACTGGCTGGTTCAAGCCGAATTCGTTCGCCGCGGGAATTGTGCCTCGGGACAACATATCTGCCGTAAGGCGGACTAATCGATTTTGATTCGAAAGACGCCACATCTTCCGTGACTTCAGCCCCCAACTGAATATGGTAGATTGAAAATCGCTTGCCGATTTTTCCCTACTCTCTGGAGCTGCCTCGGTTCCGTCACCTCCAGCATCGTGGTTATGACCTTCCCGCCTCGGCCCGTCTATTTCTGCTTATTTTGGCGGCTACCGCCAGCTCAGCTGGCGCGGATTGCACTCGCCACCCATCCTCTCGGCCGACGTTATCGTGCAAAGACTGATGGCTGCGAATGCACAGCGATCCCAGACCCTGCGCGGGTATCGCGGCAAGCGAGTCTACCACCTGGACTATCGCGGACTTTTCGGCAGCCACGATGCAGGAATGCAGGTGGAAGCCATTTACACCGCCCCTGACCAGAAGGATTTCAAAGTCATCTCCGAGACTGGTTCAAAGTTGCTGATCAACCACGTGCTGCTGAAATTGCTCAACACCGAACAGGAAGCTCAGAAAGAGCAAAACCGGAAAGAGTTGGAAATCAGCCCAAAGAATTACGATTTCGCGTTGGCAGGAACGGAACACACCCCCAACGGAGATTCCTACGTTCTTGCGGTAAGCCCCAAGGGCAAGAGTAAATATCTTTATCGTGGGAAATTCTGGGTCGACGCGCGGGATTTCGCCGTTGTTCGCATGCAGGGTGAGCCCGCCACAAATCCGTCCGTCTGGGTCAGCCACACTCAAATTGAATATCGCTGGGCCAAGATTGCAGGCTTCTGGCTTCCCGTCCACAACCAGTCCGAAACTGATGTTCGCATGGGAGGCAGAGCGGTCCTGACCATCGACTACATCGACTATCAAATTACCGGGGTAAATCGAGGGGTGCCCAATCCCAGTGGAACCCCAATTCTGCCGGACCCTTCCACCGTATCCGCCGCTCCGCATTAGCTCTGAGGGCTCTTCGTCGGAACAAGGTTCACACATCGTCTTGGGAAAACTCCTCAAGACTTTCGCGACGCCACCGTGTGATCAGAGTTAAGTCCTTTTGTATCAGTATTCGGAAAGGACGCGGGCCGCGATTCCGAGGCTCGCCGGTCTGACAGGCTTCGGCCGCTATTAGTTACCAACGGGCACTATTTTGCCGCAGCAAACTCTGAGAAATCGGCATCAAACCAGATATACTGTTAGCACTTCCTGAGGAAGTGACTTCCTTTCCGAGAAAAAGAATTCGATGTCGATAAAGACCAAGGCTGTAATTCTCGCGTCATCCGCGGTTGTGCTCCTGTTCATGGTAGTCGGCGGAATGGATGGCGTTCGCGCATCCAGTAACGACGGCGCGTATCGCCAGCTCCAGGTGTACAGCGAAGTGCTCTCTCGCGTGCGCAGCGAGTATGTGGAAGAACCCAATATCCCGGTCGTGACGGCTGGAGCTCTGCATGGATTGCTCGAATCCCTGGACGCGAATTCCAGTTATTTGAGCGCCGCTGAGTACGCGGAATACAAGTCGCACCAGACCGACGCGAAGGGCGATATCGGAGCGGCGGTCTCCAAGCGTTTTGGCTACGCGTCGGTGGTCGCGGTAATTCCGGGCGGGCCCGCGGATAAAGCCGGGTTGCAGGACACCGACATCATTGAAGCTATCGAAGGCAAAAGCACGCGTGAGATGTCAGTCGGCGAAGTTCGCGGCCTACTCGCCGGACAACCCGGGTCGAACGTGACCGTCTCGTTAGTCCGGGCTCGGCGCGCTGAGCCACAAAAAGTTGTCATCACCCGCGACGTAGTTGCCGTCCCGCCGGTGACCGACAAGATGTTGGAAGACGGAATTGCCGTAATCCAAGTGGATGCGTTTACCAAGGGTAAGTCCCAAGAAGTGGCAAGCAAGATAAAGGCAGTGCAGAAGTCGGGGGCGAAAAAACTTATTCTCGACCTGCGCAACTGCGCCGAAGGCGATGAAGCCGAGGGCATTGCGACTGCCAATCTTTTCCTGAATCACGGCACCATCACTTACCTCCAGGGGCAGAAATATCCTCGCGAGGCTTTTAATGCCGATCCTGCCAAAGCGATCACCAACCTGCCCGTGGTTGTTCTGGTGAATAAGGGGACGGCGGGCCCAGCTGAGATCGTGGCGGCAGCCGTTCTAGAGAATGCGCGCGGCGATGTTGTCGGCGACAAGACCTTCGGAGATGGTTCGATTCAGAAAACGATGGAACTGCCCGATGGGTCGGCTCTTATTCTTTCCGTAGCCAAGTACTACACCCCTACCGGTAAAGCGATTCAGGATACGGCCATCACGCCAAATGTATTAGTCGCTGACACAGAAGAAGACGGGCCGGTGCCGGATGAAGACGAAAATGCCACTCCCTCGGACGATACCACCAAGAAGGTCCAGCCTACGCAGCCAGACCAGCAGATGCTGAAGGCTATCGAAGTCCTGAAGAGCCGCGCGAGTTAAGCCTCGATGGGGGACGGTCGCCTGGCTGTCCCCGCGGTTTTGACCTTGAAGCGCTTTTCGGAAAATCTTGTCAAGCCCCCTAACACCCCTAATTTCCCGTAAGTAGCTGATTCCACTACGAAAATAAAGTTTAAAATCATGTCCGGTTTACCCCCTCAAATCTGTCATACTAGAAATATAGAGAGTAGAAAGAGCGCCAGAACGCCGTTTCCTTCGTAATCCCTTTAAAAAAGCAGAGCAAAGGCTCGCACCCATTAAAGGGAGGTCCTCGCAACAAATTCAATCAGCCAGCTCACGGGTCCTCCCGTGAGTGTTTCAGCGAAAGGTCCTCATGTTAAGAGTGCAGCACCACACGCCTCGGCTGGCGATCGTCTACAAGAACTTCGCAGCCGCTCAGAACGTAAGCCACATCGGACTAGGAGTCAGCGCCATGCAGAATGCGAAGGCGCTACGTGCGGCCGGTTATATCGTAGAAATCTGGCCGATCAGTTCCTTCACCGACTTGCAGACCCTGATGAACGCTGAGCTTCAGGCACGGACACTCGCGCACCACGTGCCACTTTCCCATCTGGTAATCAGTGCGCCGTGGATTCCGACTGCGAACCTTGCCAGCATGGCCTCGCAGAATCCCGACCTTGAAATTGCCGTAGCCAGCCACAGCAACATCGGATTCCTGCAGGCGGATCCGCGCGCCATCGAATTGCTTCGCCAGGGTGCGGAGCTCGGGCAGGGTTGTCCCAACTTTCACGTTGCGGGTAACTCGCAACGGTTCCAGACTTGGTGGCAGGCAACCTACGGTACGGCGATGACCTTGTTGCCCAATATGTATCCCATGGGCACTGCGCGCGCCCGGCCGATGTGGCAGACGGGCACTTTGCGGCTGGGATGTTTCTGCGCCATACGTCCGTATAAGAATGTGCTGACTGCCGCGGCGGCCGCGCTTGAAGTAGGACAGCGCCTACGGGTCACGGACCTGGAATTCTGGGTCTCTGGAGGCCGCCGCGAGGGTGGCGGCCAGACGATCATGGCCGCTATCCAGCAGATGTATCTGAATATGCCGCGGGCCAAGGTAATCGAGCGCAACTGGCAATCTTGGCCGCAGTTCCTGACCACGGTGGGATCGATGGATCTGCTGCTGCAGCCATCCTATACCGAGGGTTTCAACATGGTGACGGCTGACGGAATCGCGCAGGGCGTAGCGTCGGTAGTCTCCGATGCGATTGCATGGGCGCCAAAAAACTGGCAGGCCGAAACCGACGATGCCTGCGATATTGCCAACAAGGCAGTCGGTTTGTTGCACGATCCCGCCGCCGTTCAGGAGGGCATTACCGCCCTCGATGTACATAACGCCACCGCGCAGCGCCTCTGGGAAAAGTTTCTGACTCTGTTTCCGTAAGAAGCCATTGGCTATTAGCTCTTCGCTTTTGGTTACGCGTCAAAGGCGAAGAGCCAAAAGCGGTGCTATTCTGAGGTCAATTCCCATGAAGGTTATTTACCAAGACCCTCCTCCATCGGTGGAAGTCGCCGGAGGGAGGTTAGTAGGCCGGGTCCTGTTTGGCTTGCTGGTGCTGGTGGCTGCGCTGGTAGGGGCTACCGGCGGATTGTTGCTGGTCTATTCGACCGACCTTCCCCAGGTGGAGGAGTTGGAACATTTCCGTCCCAATTCCATCACCGAGCTTTACGACGGACAGGGACGCACCATCGGCTCGTTTGCACTGCAGCGGCGGGTGGTCGCAACTTATAACGATTATCCGCAGGTTTTGCGCGATGCCCTGATTTCGATTGAAGACAAGGATTTTTATCGTCATTGGGGCATCAATGTGTGGCGCATTGCCGGTGCGGCTTATCGAGACATTGAGTCCGGTGGGAGAGTGCAAGGCGCCTCGACTCTCACCATGCAGCTTGCGCGCAACTTGTTTCTTTCGCCAGATCGATCCTTCCATCGCAAGATTGAGGAAGCTCTGTTGGCTATCCAGATCGAGCGGCGTTTTACCAAGGAACAGATCTTCACTCTCTATGCGAACCAGATTTTTCTGGGGCACGGAGTGTACGGTTTCGAAGCCGCGTCGGAGTATTACTTCAGCAAGCCCGCAAAGCAGTTGACGCTCGAAGAAGCGGCGCTGCTAGCGGGACTGCCGAAGGCGCCAGGATTCTATTCACCGATCAACCACCCCGACCGGGCGATCAGGCGCCGCAACCTGGTCATCAACGGCATGTTGGAGGACGGCAAAATCACCGCGCGACAGGCGGTCGAGGCACGCAACAAACCTATCGAGCTGAGGCTGCAGCACGATCCCAATTCGCTGGCGCCTTATTTCGTCGAAGAGATTCGCCGTTACCTGGAGAACAAATACGGCAGCAGCCAGGTTCTTGAGGGCGGCCTGCGTGTTTACACTTCTCTGGACATGGACTTGCAGCGGGCTGCAAACCAGGCTGTTCTCGATGGTGTAGCCACCTATGAACGCCGGCACGGCTGGAAAGGTCATCTCGAAAATACATTGGCTCAGGGCATGCTCTGGCCGGCTATCAGCACCCCGATTGGAACGATGAACCGGAGGTCAATGGTTACGTCCATGCTTTGGTTACGGCGGTTGCGTCGGGATCGGCGACGGTCAAGTTCGGCCGGTACGTGGGAAATCTCGCGCAGGCCGACGCAACCTGGACACAACACAAACTGCAGGACATTCTGAAGCCGGGTGACATCGTATATTTGAAAATCGTCACCCTTAGCAGCGACGGCAAGGCGCACGCGATCCTAGAGCAGGATTCTGGCACGCAGGGTGCATTGATCGCAATCGACAACGCCAGCGGTGAGATCAAGGCCATGGTCGGGGGGCGCGACTTCGAGCTGTCCAAGTTCGACCGCGTTACTCAAGCCCTGCGGCAAGTAGGATCGTCATTCAAGCCGTACGTGTACACAGCCGCCATCGATCAGGGTGCAAGGCCCGACGATCTCATCGTCGACTCCCCCGTGACTTTCCAGACCGTGTCCGGTCCTTACACTCCGCACAACTACGACGAAAAGTTTGAAGGCACCATAACGCTGCAGCGGGCGCTCGCGCAATCGCGCAATATTCCCGCTCTCAAGGTCGCCGATCGCCTGGGAATAAGAACCGTGATCGATTACGCGCACCGCTTCGGGATTACCTCGAACATCCCGGCGTACCTGCCCGTTGCTCTGGGCGCGGCAGAAGTTACATTGTTTGAGCAGACTTCCGCTTTCAGCGTTTTCCCTAACGACGGCGTCCGCATCATGCCGCGGTTTATTACCAAGGTCGAGGACTACGAAGGCCGGGTACTGGAAGAGGATTTTCCAGATGTGAAAGACGTAATCAGCGCCCGAACCGCGCGGATTATGACTTTCATGCTGCGGCAGGTGGTTTTGCATGGAACCGGGGTTGCGGCGTCCAGCATGAAGTATCCACTGGCGGGTAAGACTGGCACGACCAACGATTTTACCGACGCCTGGTTTGTCGGGTTTTCGCCTTCGATTACCACCGGAGTATGGATCGGTTTTGACGAGAAAAAAACGCTGGGACCTAAGGAAACCGGTGCCCACGCCGCGCTTCCCATCTGGATGGACTTCATGAAAGTCGCGCTGGCCGGCAAGGATCCCGGGGATTTTCAGCCGATGCCCGACTTGCCGCCAAAGCCAGCGGCGGAAAGAGTCGACACTGCCGATACAGCCCCTGCAGCGGAAGAGTCACACTGATGGGATCTCTGACCGTGTGGTCCGCGCAAGTCCGTGGCCAAAAATCTATTTCTTAACAGCCGCAAAACTCTCGTCCAAGATCCGCACTGCTTCGTCCACATCCGCCTTCGAAATATTCAGCGGCGGCGACATGCGGATGACGTTGCCGTAGAAGCCTCCTTTGCCAACCAGCAGACCGCGTTCGCGAGTTTCTTCCATGACAGCGGTTGTGCCTGCTGGCGATGGCTGCTTGGTGGTGCGATCTTCGACTAACTCAAGCGCCTGCATCAAGCCCATTCCGCGAACGTCCCCGATCAGCAGGTGCTTCTGGTGCAGTTCCTCCAGCTTCTTGCGAAAATAGCTGCCGACTTCAGCGGCATTGGTTCGCAGGTCGTCTTCTTCGATCACGTCGATCACGGCTTTTGCGGTGGTGCATGTGACCGGATTGCCTCCAAAGGTCGAAATCGTCAAGCCTTGAAGTGAATCGGCAATCTCGGGCTTGGCGATGGTCAACCCGATCGGGACGCCATTTCCCATCCCCTTCGCCGCGGTAATTATGTCGGGCTCAATTTCCCAGTGCTCGATGCCAAACCATTTGTGCCCGGTTCGTCCCCAGCCGGTCTGCACTTCGTCCGCGATGAAGTCGCCGCCATACTGCTTGACGATGCTGAAGGCCATCTTGAAATATTCCTTTGGTGGCGTGATGAAACCGCCCACACCCTGGATGGGCTCAGCCAGAAAAGCGGCGATGCGGCCTGACGTCGAGAACTGAATCGTGTTCTCAATATCCTTTGCGCACGCAACCTCACAGTCGGGGTACTTCAATCCGAGTGGACAGCGGTAGCAATAGGGATTCATCGCGTGCACAATGCCAACTTCGATCGTGCCGCGCCGCCACGTGCTCATGCCATTCAGCCCGCGCGCCAGAGACGAGCGTCCGCTGTAGCCATGACGGAGCGCAACCACTTCGAAGTTTCCGGTATGCGTGCGCGCCGCGTGGATTGCGGTCTCGTTTGCCTCGGTGCCGCTATTGGTAAAGAAAGACTTCTTCAGAGCCCCGGGCGTGATCTGTGCCAGTTTTTCCGCCAATGTCACCATCGGCTCATTGGGGAAGCAGGTAGAGACGTGCTGCAGGCGATCGACTTGAGCTTTAGTTCGCGAGATGACGCGTGGATTGCAGTGGCCCACGCTGATGGTCACGATTCCGCCAAAGAAGTCGAGGTACTTTTTACCCTCGACGTCCCCAAACGTGCTGCATAACCCCGCCGTCGATGGGCAGCGGATCGGAATAGTACGTTGCGACCGAAGGGAATATGTATTCCTTTTGCTTGCGGTTGATTTGGTCGCGGGTGAGGCGCGTTTTCTCTGCGGGAATCGTCGGAGCGCTCATAAGGGAAGTCTCAGTTGGGTCGAGAACGAGTTCATCATAAACCAGGTTTCGTTCTCATACAGCCCGGGACCAGACGTCCGGGGCGACGTTTCTTTATGCGGTTTTCCGTTGCTCTTGTCGCAAGCGCGCCGCCACTAGCCGGATTTCTTCATAGGTGATCTCCGGCGGCAGCGCTTCTTTAATCGGCTTCAGCCACTCTACGCCCAGACGGGAGCAAGCCTCTTCGATGCTGACCTGCTTGCCATCATCGATCCAATTATTTTGGAATTGTAGCTCGCCTTTCTCCACTAGGTTCGCCACGAGATCGATCACCG
Organism: uncultured Acidobacteriota bacterium; assembly: GCA_963837015.1. GTDB lineage: Bacteria > Acidobacteriota > Terriglobia > Terriglobales > Acidobacteriaceae > JABDBE01. Next base: position 9,203 of record CAWIMI010000009.1, read on the forward strand.
ATCTGACTTGCCGGCCTCGAATCTTAGCAATCTCCTCGAATGAGCGGCCCTCCGCCAGCAGTCGAATGGTATCGTCCGCAGGCCTCGACTTTTTCTCCTGCAAGACAGCGGCTCGCGCGCCGGTCCGGAAGCGTTCCAGCGCATCGAGAATCTGCTGTCCGTAGCGTTCGGTTTTGCGTTCGCCGAATCCGGTGACGCCTCGAATTTCCGCCAGCGACGTCGGACGCTTGCGGCAAATCTCCGCGAGCGAAGTATCGTGCATGACCACGAAAGCGGCAACATTTTCCTGCTTCGCCAAAGTGCTGCGCCATTGACGGAGGTATTCACGCAGTTCCGGATCATAATCCGTTGCGACCGGCGCTTTTGACAGCCCAGGCTGCGATGCAAGAGTTGCTCCTACCGAGACCGGCGAAGACTTTCTGCGCTTTGCCTCTCTGGTCTCGGATAACCACTCCGGCATGCTGCTGCAAACGTCGCAAGCGGCACATTCCGTCCACTTCGGAGTTTCACCAAAGTGCAAACAAATCTGCCGATGCCGGCAGCTTTTCGACTCAACGAAGCGGCGGATGGTGTGATACCGCTGCCAGGCTCGCTCCTTCTCGGCCGCATCGCTTATCTGCTCGATGAAATGAGCTAGCAGCCCCGCATCACGCTTTTGCCAGAGCAGAACGCAATCCGCCGGAAGCCCATCGCGCCCGGCGCGCCCGGCCTCCTGGTAATACTGTTCGATCGACTTCGGCAGCGAGAGATGAATTACCGAACGCACCGAGGCTTTGTTGATGCCTAGTCCGAAAGCGATCGTGCCCACCAGCACGCGGACTTCGTCGGCCATCCAGCTTTCCTGATTGCGCCTGCGAAGCTCCGCTTCCATTCTGCCGTGATAAGCAACGGCGGGAATTCCGTGTTCCTCGAGGAAATCAACCGTCTCTTCGACCCGGGCGATGGTCGGCGCGTAGACGATGATGTTGTCGCCAGAATGGTTTCGCAAGACGTTAAGGAGCAGATTCGACTGCGAGCGTCCCTCGCATTCCTTCACCACATATCGCAGGTTGGCTCGGTGAAAGCTGGCGATGTATTTAGCCGGGTCATGCAATTGAAGCTGACTGAGAATGTCGTGACGAACTCTCCTGGTCGCGCTGGCAGTGAATGCCGCGATCGGGCGGTCGGGAAAGTGGACCCGCAGGCAGCTCAACTGCCGGTACTCGGGGCGGAACTCGTGTCCCCATTCTGAGATGCAATGAGCTTCGTCAATGGCGAAGAATGCGATCGGCACACGCTGCAGCCAGGCGATGGTGTCCGCCCGCGCCAGCCGTTCCGGCGAAAGATACAGCAGCCGGTATTCGCCGGCGCGGGCTTTCTGGATCACCAGCGATTGCTGTTCGTTGCTCAGAGAGCTGTTCAGCACGGCCGACGGAATTCCCATTTGCGCCAGCTGTGCCGCCTGGTCCTGCATTAGCGCGATCAATGGTGAAATCACTATTGCAGTTCGTCCCGATACCAGCGCCGGCAATTGGTAGCAAAGTGATTTGCCGCCGCCGGTGGGCATCACCACACAGGTATCGCGAGCACCGATCAGGCTACGTACAATCTGCTCTTGCAACGGACGGAACGAATCGTAGCCCCAGTAACGCAGCAAGGGACTCAGCAGATCCGTCTCGGAGGACATGGCAACAGTATAAGTGGGGAAGCGGAACCTGCACGGCGATTACGTTCATGGTGGCTGCCAGGCTCTGCCGAAATGAGGAAGACTATAATTAGACGCACGAGATGAAGGCCTTTTTCCGATTTGTCTTTCTCACTCTAGTGCTGCTGGTGGTGGCGCTGGTGTCCGCGTTGACGGCGATGCGCTTTGCCATTCACGGGCGCGAAGTAGCCGTCCCCGACCTCGTGGGCAAAACTCCTTTCGAGGCGCGAAGGATTGCCGATGCAGGTGGCTTCCAAGTGAGTGTAGAACGGCAGTATTACAGCTCGACGCTTCCGGAAGGGAAAATTCTCTCGCAACTCCCGGCGCCCGGTACAAGAGTGCGACGAGGCTGGCAGATACGGGTCGCGGAGAGTCTAGGTCCGCAGCGGGTCGAGATACCCAACGTGCTCGGAGAAAGCCAGCGCGCAGCGCAGATCAATATAGTCCGCCGCGGATTGGACGTAGGCGCCGTTGCTCAGATCGAAATGCCGAGTGCACCAGCGGATCAGGTTTTGGGCCAAAGCCCGCCGCCGAACGCCAGCGGCATCGCGGCTCCCAAGATCAGCCTGTTGACGACCGAATCCGCGCCGCCGCAGGCGTTTCTCATGCCCAACTTCGCAGGTCAGTCGCTCGGAGGCGCGACGCTGGTCTTGCAGGAAGCCGGCTTCCGATTGGGCAGCGTCAGTATTGCCCCGTCGGCTACGCCTGTTCCACCTCCAAACGTGGATGCTTCCGTTGCAACACCGCCGCCTGCGCCACCCGCAGCGCTGTCCGAGCCCACGCCGGCCAGCGTTATCGTCTCCCAAAATCCCGCGCCCGGAGCAAAAATCATCTCCGGTTCAGCAGTTAACTTTGAAGTGCGTTGAAAGGTTGAGGCGAAGCTATAAAACCGCAGGTTTACTCTAAGGCTCTTGACGACCAGTGGTGTTGTGGCAGCCGGACCTGTAAGCCGAATTCTGTCTGCGGGATTGCTCCCGCAGGACGGTCATTCCTCTGGGCCGCGCATTACTGCGAGGCTCAAGCGACCTACCCGGAGGTTGTGACGCGCCGAGCCGGCACGTTCTCCCCGGCGAAGCTTTCACCTCACCGAGGTCCCTCCCTATTTGGTCTTGCTCCGTGTGGGGTTTGCCCTGCCCGCTGCATTACTGCATCGGCGGTGCGCTCTTACCGCACCTTTTCACCCTTACCCCGCGCATCCGAAGATGCACCAGGCGGTATGTTCTCTGTGGCACTAGCCGTCAACCGGGCTTGAACCCGGCTTCCCGGACGTTATCCGGCACACTGCTCTACGGAGTTCGGACTTTCCTCCCTCGCCGCCGAAGCGTCGAGAGCGACCGTCCGGTCCAGCTGCCTACAAAAACATTATATGCGATGTGCCAGCGTAACCCTTCTCGAGGGGATAGCATTGATGCGAAAGATCTTGGCTGCACAATCCTCCAGACTCCCTGTGTTCTTCTTGTAGCTATTGAGCGGCGGCGCAATTGCGAGACATCCTCCAGACTCTTTCATCTTGACAAATCTCCCGGTGAGACGAAAATTGCAAGCGCACGTTCGCACGGCACATCGGGAGGGGAAAATGACACCAAAACTCGTCCGCTTGGCGGTCGTGAGTCTGTTCAGCGTTGTGCTGGGCACAGTTCTCCGGGCGCAGCCCGTGCGTCCTGCTGCTTGCTCGAATGGCAGTTTGACTGGGCGCTACGGATTCGCAATCAACGGCACGGCCAACGGCAATCCAATTACCGCTGTGGGTCAGATCGCGACCAACGGAAACGGAACCCTCGCCGGAAACGAGACCATTAGCGAGAACGGCACGGTAGGCAATCTCCTTGCGGTGTTGGGGACATACGCTATAAAGTCCAACTGCACCGGCACCATGACCATTCAAGCAGCGGGTCACTCGAAACAGAATTTCAGTCTGACCGTCATCGCTGCTGGCCAGCAGATCGTCATGGTCCAGACGGACAGCGGCACGACCGAGTCGGGAACCGCCGAGGCACAAGGTTCGAGGTCCTGCTCTCTTGCGGGAGTCAAGGGTACTTACGGCTTCCAAGGCGAGGGCACCGAAATCGGGGTAGGGCCTCTGGTTTTTGCCGGTCAGATCACGCTACGCGGAGGTGGCACTCTGAACGGAACTGAGACGTTGAGCATCAACGGCTCGGTCGTAGCTAAACAAAAAATTTCGGGAGCCTACAAAGTGGGCCATCTATGCCAGGGCGCCGCGGTGATTGAAATCGGCAACCAACGGCCCATCCACCTCAACCTGGTGGTAGTGAATGAAGAGCAGGAAATTCGTTTTATTCAGGGAGATTCGAACACCCTGGTATCAGGCTCTCTGCAGCGGTAACCGGTTCCGGCCTTTGATAGACTGACGTTCGACACGGCCGGTGCGGCTATCGAAAGGTGCCGACCGAAGACCGATCCCTGACCATTTTCGAGGCAAGTGGATTCAAGCCTTCATGGTGCACCAGGCCCTCAAGATCATTGAAATTTTGACTGTAGCCGGTGCGCTCTCCGGTATCGCTTACTACGCGCTCTGCCTCTGGACCGCCGCGAGGTTTCTTCAAACGCGACGGTTGGCGGACGAGAGTGTCTGGCCTCTACAACCTGTCTCCGTCCTCAAGCCGCTCCGTGGCACTGACCCCGAAATGTACGAAAGCTTCCGCAGTCATTGTCTGCAAGATTATGCGGAATACGAGATCATCTTCGGAGTCAGCGATGCAAACGATCCCGCGATTCAGCTAGTCGAGCAGCTGAAAGCAGAGTTTCCGCAGCGCGCCATCCGCCTGCTGGTTTGCCGTGAGAACCTGGGGACGAATACCAAGGTGAGCAATCTGGCCCAGATGGTGCCCGAGGCTCGCCACGAATACCTGATTGTGAACGACAGTGACATTCGAGTTGAGCCAGATTACCTCCGCCGAGTAGTGGCTCCGCTCACCAATCCGAAGATCGGGCTGGTCACTTGCCTCTACCGTGGCGTTGCCAATTCTACCTGTGGTTCGCGTCTGGAATCACTCGGTATCAGCACAGACTTCTGCGCCGGCGTTTTGGTCGCACAAACCGTCGAGAATGGTATTCGCTTCGGATTAGGCTCCACGCTCGCCTTTCGCCATCGCGATCTTCAGGCCATCGGCGGGTTCAAAGTCATCGTCGACGTTTTGGCTGACGACTATCAACTGGGCAGCCGCATCGCCGCCCTGGGGCTGAACGTAGAGTTATCTGACGTCGTGGTCGAAACTTTTCTGCCCCGCTACACGCTCATCGATTTCATCGCGCACCAGTTGCGTTGGGCACGCACAATTCGTGATTCCCGTTTCTGGGGGTACCTAGGGCTCGGACTTACGTTCGGCGTGCCTTGGGCGGCAACGGCGTTGATTTTGGCTCGAGGAGCAGCGTGGGCCTGGGCATTATTCGCGTTTACGGCAACTATGCGCATGATGGTCGCAGCGGTGGTTGGGAATATGGTTTTGAAAGATCGCCAGGTCCTGCGCTCGCTGGCCTTGATTCCCCTGCGCGACCTGGTCGCGTTGTTGGTCTGGACTGTCAGCTTTACGGGCCACGAAATAGTGTGGCGCGGTGATCGCTTCAGATTAGAAAATGGCAAGCTGAAAAAGATCTCAGTATAGGCGCGGGCCTCGCCCGCGTCCAACACTTCACGGACTTTTCTTGCTAGCGTTTTCAGCGAAAACGGCTTCTGCAGGAACCGAGTAGCCACATCAATCTTTCCGTGCCTCAACACGGTATTTTCCCCATAGCCGGAGACGAACAGCACCTTCATGTCTGGCCGTTCCCCTGCCAACTGCTCCGCCAGCTTCGGGCCGCCCATTCTAGGCATGACCACGTCTGTGATCATCAGATCAATTGGCAGATGCTGGTTGCGTGAAACTCGTAACCCATCTTCGCCGTCGCTCGCCTCCAGCACTTTGTAGCCACTTTGCACCAGAAACTGCCGCGAAGCCTGGCGCACCGACGATTCATCTTCCACCAGCAGGAGGGTCTCGGAGCCGCGAGGCGAGCTTTCATCAATCTCCGCGATTCGCTCCTCGCTGCTCAATGACTGCACTCGGGGCAAATAAATCTTGAATGTGGTTCCAAGCCCGGGCTCGCTGTACACCCAGACGAAACCGCCGTTCTGCTTCACAATGCCATAGACGGTGGCCAGTCCCAACCCTGTGCCCTTACCCGCTTCTTTGGTGCTGTAGAAAGGCTCGAAGATGTGAGCCAGGTGCTCGGCGGCGATGCCTTGGCCTGAGTCGGTGAAGGTAAGCAACACATAGTCCCCTTCGGCGACGATGGAATGTCGTTGCACGTAGGATTCATCGACTCGCACGGTCGTAGTTTCGATGGTGAGCGTGCCTCCGTCAGGCATGGCGTCGCGCGCGTTGGCTGCCAGGTTCATGACTATCTGCTCGATTTGCACTGGGTCCGCTTTTATTTTGCCCAGATCTTCACCGGGAGAAAACACCAGCTCAATGTCTTCGCCAATCAAGCGCGGCAGCATGGTTGTGATTTCACCGATGACCGTATTCAGATCGAGGACCTGCAACATTTGCATCTGCTTGCGGCCAAACGCCAGCAGCTGGCGAGTCAAGTCGGCAGCGCGGCGGGACGCGGCCATGATCTCACTCACGTTTCGACGGAGGGGGCTCTCTGCAGCCAGCGAGTCGAGCATGAGTTCGGCATAAGCGCTGATCACCAAGAGCAGGTTATTGAAGTCATGCGCAACCCCGCCAGCCAATCTGCCAATGGCATCCATTTTCTGCGCCTGCTGCAGTTCCGACTCCAGCTTCCGCCGCTCCGTGATATCCCTGCCTGTCGATATAAAGTGCGTGATTTCTCCCTTGCTGTCGCGCAGAGGCGTGAGGGCCTTTTCCAGAATCAGGGTCTCTCCGTCCTTCTTGCGATGCATCACAATTCCCCGGAATACATTGCCGGAGAGCACCGTGTTCCACATCACCTCGTACTCGCGTTCCTGTTGTTCAGACTTCAGTAGTTCCAGGGTCTGGCCAACTGCCTCCTGACGTGAATAGCCGGTCAAAGCCTCAAATGCCGGATTCACGTATTCCATGACGCCTGATCGATCCATAATGATCAGCGCATCCGCCGATTGCTCCACCGAGTGCCAAAGCTTGCGCAGGGTTTCTTCGGATTCCTGGTGCTGGCGTTGGGCGGAATGGGCGTCAAAGTCGGAGGCAGGGGCGGCAGTCGTGTCCAGGGGGGAGATCCGTTTTCCAGTTCGGCTCGTTCCCGTTTGAATCGCAGCCTCGATCACCTCTCTATTCAACGGATCACTCAGAACAACGAGCGGAACGCCAGAATCCAGTTGGCGCACTTGGCGTAACAGCTGAAACGCAGCGTTGTCAGTCGATTTGTTACTGCAGAGAAGAAGGTCATAGCTCGCTTTCCCAGATCGTTTGACTACGTCCTCTGGCGAGGACACGTATTCGAGATGTAGTTGCCCGTCGGTTGTTCCAGCGAGCAACTCCCGGAGATCGACGAAGTCTTCTCCGCTGCCTCCCACTACCAGCAATCGCAATTGCCGTTTGCCGGGTCCGGATGTTCTCGTCGCTTTGATTCTCTGGTGCATCCTGATGGTTGTTACATCGGAGGCTGACCGCTGGAGCATTCCTATCGAGGGCGGCTCTGAGAAAAAATAAGGTGACTAAAGTTCCGATTCAGGAACAAAACTTTGGCACGGACCTCGCCCCCGCGAGCTCCCACAAGTTGACTCTGCCGAATCTTCAAGTCCACGAGAACGTAAGGCCATCAAGGGCCTACCTCCGCCCCCACTTTTCACAACCGGCCCGTTTGGAGGACAATAGATCCAATACCCTCGGGTGAGGTGACCTATGCGGCACAGCCTGCGCAAGACGTTCTGCATTTTGCTTTTGACTCTTTCTGGGTCGGCTCTCCGCCCAGCAGATTCGCGGCGAGTACATCGAAACCCGAAGTGCCGATGTCTACACTGGACAGTGCTTTGCCAACGGCGAGGTTAACCTCGTCGGCGACGAAGCGATCCTGGCATGGCATGTCCAGAGCGGTAGCTGGGATGGAGTTTCTCTGGGCGGTCTGACGGTCGCTGCGGCCGTGCACGCCCACGCCACCGTGGGCGACCCCTACGCTAATCCCTACCCCGCTCAGGCTGTCCTCCTGGTGGACGATCAAGCATCTAGCCAGCAAACCTCAGCGCTTATCGCATTTGCGCACCAAATGGGAGGAGAACTGCTGCGTCATGCGGAGCAGGTGATTCCCACCACCATGGAACTCGTAGTCAATCCGGAACACCACGGAGTAGCCCTGCTTCGAGCGGGACGGTTCGCAACCGTGCAAACCCGCCCCGTCAACGACCAAGATCATCTCTGCGGCAACGAAGTGACTTTCTATCCCCCGCTCACGCAACTGACCCACTCCATGCCGGCAGTTGCGCTGACTGATTCCTATCGCGGCCCGGGTCTTGACGTCGACTGGGAGTCCCACGGCCGCCGCAGCGCGTTCGTCGGTACATTCGCGCGCTAAGACTCATTTTCAGGCTCGCGGGCAATCCGTCTTGTCTTCGTTCCCGTACTAGATTGTGGAAGAACCAGGGATGCAATGGGCGTGGAGAAGCACAGCGTATTCATTACCGGAGGGACCGGCTATGTCGGTCGCCCGCTAATCTCAGCATTGATAGGACGAGGTCACGAAGTGCGAGCGCTGACTCGCCCCGGTTCGTAAGCCAAGATTCCTGCAGGTTGTCAGGCCGTCCTAGGAAATTCTCTCGACGGCGGTTCGTATCGAGAGCACGTTTCTCCGGCCGATACTCTTGTGCAACTGGTGGGAGTTCCTCACCCCAATCCTTCAAAAGCAGCCCAGTTTCGAAGTGTGGATATTGCCTCAGCGGCCGGCGCAGTAAAGTCGGCAGGTGACGCCGGCGTGCAACATTTTGTCTACCTCAGCGTGGCCCACCCGGCTCCGGTGATGAAGGCTTATATCGACGTAAGGACAGCGTGCGAGACGCTGATCCACGAAAGCGGAATGAATGCCACGATCCTGCGTCCCTGGTACATTTTGAGCCCCGGACATCGCTGGCCTTACGCGCTGTTACCAATGTATTGGCTCATGGAGCTTCTCCCGTCCACGCGTGCGGGCGCCCGACGACTCGGACTGGTGACTCTTGAGCAGATGAGTCGCGCACTGGTTCACGCCGTGGAAAATCCATGTCGTGGAGTGCGCATCGTAGAAGTGCCCGAAATCCGCGGTTCTGGCGGGTTTTCGGCCGTGGATGTGAGCCATCCGATTACCAGTTGACGATCAGCCGATCGCTCTTCATACCAAAGTAATGGTGAATTACGAAAGCGCATGCACGTGGGACATCTGTTAGTCCGTGGGCACGGATGAGATGTTGAGGTTGTACTTTCGCGATCGAGGAAGCCGGCGACCCATGGAAAAAAGCGATTTTCTGGACGAGGTCCATGTGCGAATCCTGCGGGTTACAGAAGACCTGCGGGCAATTCAGCAGACCCTGAATTGTGCGGCCATGCAAGCGCCGGGAGATCCGGAGCTTATGGAAGCGCTCTGTCAGCTGCCCGAGATTGAGTCTCTCCACGTTTTGAAATCAGCTCTCGATCAGATGCGTCACTTCCTCTGGTTTTATGTGCAGGTGATGACCAACGAAGCCGAGGACGGCGACCGCCTGCGGCAGAGCCTGGGCCAGAAGCCGGCCGAGGAGGGCATGATCAGCCCCAGAGTCGCAGCTGCGGAAAAATTCAAACGGGCTGCCGACACGGCGCTGCTCCAGTACCTCTCCGACGGCAAAGTTCGCAAACCGAACTAGCTTGACTTCCAGCCTGGCGCCTTAAACGCACTCCCGCTCCCGGTTTCGTATCGCCCTGCAGCGCGCAAAGGTTTTTCGCGTGTTTTCGAGTCCCAGCACGGATCGGAGCGTGCCGCCGCGAAAGTGGGCGAGCATGCCTTACGATGAACCACCGGGCACTTCGGCGTATCCCGCATGCGATACAAATCTTTACAAAACTCTGCATCCCTCGCGGAGCAGTCAAATCCAATAAAATATTGGTGATCCGGCGTCGACTTCGCCGGACGATGTGAGAACCGTTGCCACCTTATGGCAGTGCTTCGCTTCTTGCGGGTTGGCTCCTTGCTGAATTTGCAAGCGAGAATCAGAGTGCGACGCACTCGTGGCGATTTCTATTTTTTCACACTGAGCCCGAGCCGGCAATAAAGCCTTGAGGAAATTATGTGGATTGTCCGACTAGCGCTGCGGCGCTCTTATACCTTCGTGGTGGTCGCCTTGCTGCTGCTGATTTTGGGCCCGATCGTCATTCTTCGCACACCCACAGATATTTTTCCGAATATCAATATTCCCGTGGTCAGCATCCTCTGGAACTATCAGGGCCTCAATCCCGACGATATGTCAAATCGCATCGTTTTCCAGACGGAAAGGGCCCTGACGACGCTGGTCGACGACATTTCGCACATCGAGTCGCAGTCCCTGAATGGGATTGCGGTCGTGAAAGTGTTTTTCCAGCCTCATGCGGACATTACCAAGGCGATCGCGCAAGTAACGGCGATCTCGCAGACCCAACTCAGGCAATTGCCGCCGGGGACAACGCCGCCGCTGGTGATTACCTACAGTGCATCCAGCGTGCCCATTATTCAACTGGCACTTTCGGGGCAGAAGCTTTCGGAACAACAACTGTTTGATTACGGCGTAAATTTCATTCGGACGCGTTTGATCACGGTCCCGGGGTGCGCCATTCCATATCCCTACGGCGGGAAGCAGCGCCAGGTGCAGATTGACCTGGATACCAACGCGCTGCAATCGAAGGGGCTTTCGCCGGTGGACGTGGTGAATGCGATCAGCGCGCAAAATATCATTCTTCCATCCGGCACCTCGAAGATTGGGACATTTGAATATGCCGTCGATACCAACAGCAGTCCGACGACGGTTGCGGAGCTGAATCAATTGCCGATCAAGACGGTCGGCAGCACGACGATTTACATACGCGACGTGGCCTACGTGCGCGACGGATTTCCGCCGCAGACAAATATCGTGCGGGTGAACGGACAGCGCTCGGTTCTGCTCACGGTTCTGAAGAGCGGACAAACCTCGACGCTCGATATCATCGCCGGAGTCAAATCGCTGCTACCGCAGATTGCGGCGGGCTTGCCACCCGAGTTGCACATACACCCTTTGGCCGACCAGTCGCTTTTCGTCCGCGCGTCGATTGACGGCGTGATCAAGGAAGCGACGATTGCGGCCTGCCTCACCGGCCTGATGATTCTGATCTTCCTGGGCAACTGGCGCAGCACGGTGATTATAGCGGTTTCCATCCCGCTTTCGATTTTGACTTCGATCATTGTCATGAGCGGTCTCGGCGAGACGATCAACATCATGACGCTAGGTGGACTGGCGCTGGCGGTGGGCATTCTGGTGGACGATGCCACGGTTGAGATCGAGAACATCAACCGGAATTTGGCGCAAGGGAAAGAGGTCGAACACGCCATTCTGGACGGCGCTCAGCAGATTGCGGTTCCGGCGTTCGTTTCGACGCTGGCTATCTGCATCGTGTTTGTGCCCATGTTTTTCCTGACTGGGGTGGCGCGTTTTCTGTTCGTGCCGCTGGCAGAAGCAGTGGTATTTGCCATGCTGGCTTCCTACCTGTTGTCACGGACGCTGGTGCCCACCATGGCCAAATATTTGTTGCGCGGTCATGAGGCGGAGACGCTGGCAGCAAGTCAAAGCCGGAATCCTCTGGTTGCCATGCAGATCAAGTTTGAAGCTGCGTTTGAGCGTTTTCGAGAGGGCTATCACGGATTGTTGGAGCGTTGCCTTCATCACAAACGGGCTTTCCTGCTTATTTTTTTGGGCACGTGTGTGATCTCGGTAGTGTTCTTAATTCCATGGTTGGGCCAGGACTTCTTTCCGGCAGTGGATGCGGGCCAGTTCAAATTGCACATGCGCGCACCTACGGGAACGCGCATTGAGGAAACGGCGCGGCTTTCCGATCTGGTGGAGCAGTCGATTCGCGAGCAGATTCCGCCGAAGGAAATCGACAGCATCATCGACACCATCGGTCTGCCTTACAGCAGCATCAATCTTTCGTACAGCAACTCGGCGCCGATCGGGCCGGGAGATGTCGATATTCTTGTCAGCTTGTCGAAGGGGCACCGGCCAACAGCACAATACGTCCACGATCTCCGATTGAGACTTCCGGAGGAGTTCCCCGGCGTAACCTTTTCGTTTCTGCCAGCCGATATTGTCAGCCAGATTTTGAACTTCGGTCTGCCCGCTCCGATTGACATTCAGATTGTAGGCTATGGCGTGCAAGCAAACCGGGCATTCGCCGACAAACTGCTGGAGCGGGTCCGGAGAGTTCCGGGAACCGTCGATCTACGCATTCAGCAGCCTTTCGACCAGCCGTATTTGCACGTTAACGTCGACCGGACGAAGGCTCAACAAGTAGGCTACACCCAGCGAGACGTTGCAACGAACCTGCTGGTTTCGCTGAGCGGAAGTTTCCAGACAACTCCTGAGTTTTGGGTTGATCCGAAAACCGGGGTGAGCTATTCCATCGCCACCCAGACTCCGCAGTACCGCATCGATTCTCTGCAGGACCTGGAGAATATTCCGGTGACCGGATCGAGTGGTGCCCGGCCCCAGATTCTAGCCAGCCTGGCTTCGATCAGCCGGGGCGCTGGTCTGGCGGTCGTTTCGCACTACGACATCCAACCCCTGGTCGATATTTATGGCTCGGTGCAAGGTCGAGACTTGGGCGGAGTGGCGCGCGACATCAATAAAATCGTGGAGGACAGTAAGAAAGACCTGCCACGCGGCTCCCAACTGATCGTTCGCGGACAGATTCAGACGATGCGTTCGTCGTATGCAGGACTGCTCGGCGGCCTCGTGTTCTCGATTGTTCTGGTATACCTGCTGATCGTGGTAAATTTCCAGTCCTGGCTTGACCCCTTCATTATTATTTCTGCCTTGCCTGCCGCCCTTGCCGGGATCGTTTGGTTTCTGTTCGTTACCCACACGACCCTGAGCGTACCCGCCCTTACCGGTTCGATCATGTGCGTGGGAGTTGCAACGGCTAACAGCATCCTGGTGGTGAGCTTTGCCAAGGAACAAATGGCCGAAGGGAAAGACGCGATTTCGGCTGCGCTGAATTCCGGGTTCACCCGTTTCCGTCCGGTGCTGATGACGGCTCTCGCCATGATTATCGGGATGGTTCCGATGGCGATCGGACTAGGCGAAGGTGGGGAACAGAACGCTCCCCTTGGCCGGGCAGTCATCGGCGGTCTGTTATTCGCTACCGTAGCGACCCTGTTTTTTGTGCCGGTTTTCTTTAGCGTCCTGCACGGGCGCAGAGAGCGGTTAGCCCGTGGTGAAGCAAAACATTGATCTGATTTTATATTGGTTTAGTTATAGAGTTTACGGAGCGTCTTCATGAAGGTTGAATCGCAAGACGAAGTCGAGAGGCCAGTGCAAGTGGAAAAGCTGGCGATGGCGCAGGAACAAAAACCGGGTGACCAACACCAGGGGAAACCCTCACGCCGCTGGTGGATTGCGGTGCTTGCGTTTGTAATCGTAGTGGCTGTTGTCATTTCTGGAATCTTGCCTCGAATCAACGCCCGTGCCGCCCTCGACAAAGAAACCGCTGAGATGGCAATTCCAACCGTTTCCGTGATCCACCCGAAGCGTGGCGCGCCGTCGCAAGAGGTGGTTCTGCCAGCGAACGTGCAGGCTTACATTGATGCTCCCATCTATGCGCGGACAAATGGATATTTGAAACGCTGGTATGCGGACATCGGAGCACGTGTGAAGGCTGGACAATTGCTGGCTGATATTGAAACTCCGGAAGTGGACCAGCAACTGCGGCAGGCGCGAGCCGATTTAGCTACCGCGGAAGCCAATCTTGCTCTTTCGCAGATTACAAATACTCGCTATGCGGACTTGCTGAAAACCGATTCCGTTTCCAAACAGGATGCGGACAATGCCGCGGGAGATTTCGCCGCCAAGCAGGCCACAGTCCAGTCCTCGCAAGCCAACGTAAGACGGCTGGAGGAACTGCAAGCTTTCGAGAAGATCTACGCTCCCTTCGATGGCGTGATTACGGCACGAAACACCGATATTGGCGCATTGATTGATTCGGGAAGCAGCGGAGGGACGAGGACTGAGCTTTTCCATATAGTCCAGCCGGATAAGCTACGGGTTTACGTCAGCGTGCCACAAGTCTATTCGCAAGCGGCGAAGCCCGGACTGGCTGCTGATCTGGTGCTCTCGGAATTTCCGGGCAGGGTCTTCCATGGAACGCTGGTCCGAACGGCTGAAGCGATCGACCAGTCGACGCGAACTCTGCTGGTGGAAATTCGCGTGGACAATCCGACCGGCACATTGTTCAGCGGCGCTTACGCGGAGGTGCATCTCAAGCTGCCCACCGCAACCTCAGCCTTCATTCTTCCGGTGAACGCGTTGTTGTTCCGGTCGGAAGGACTTCGCGTGGCTGTGGTAACCGATGGCAAGCATGCCGAACTTAGACCCATAACACTGGGTCATGATTTTGGCTCTGAGGTCGAAGTGGTGGCTGGGCTTACCGGGGACGAATCGATTGTCGTCAATCCGCCTGATTCGCTCGTGTCGGGAGAAGAGGTCCGCATTGCGCAGCCGGCGGCGGGAGGCTCTCCACAGTGATCAGTTTGCAGCCCACACGCCGCGAGTTCAGAAAGCTAAGGCTTCTCGGTGGGGCACTTTTCGCCGGTCTGGTGCTATTGTGCGGTTGTGCTGTGGGTCCTCGCTATTCGCGGCCTTCCGCGCCTGTCCCTGCCGATTACAAGGAAACGCCGCAAAACTGGAAGCTCGCCCAGCCTGCCGATCACACGCTGCGAGGGAAATGGTGGGAGATCTATCAGGATCCCCAACTCAACGCGCTCGAAGAGAAAATCAATGTCTCGAACCAGAGTCTGAAGGCGGCGCAGGCACAGTTTGAGCAAGCGCGGGCGACGGTTCGTTACAATCGGGCGGATTACTATCCGACCGTCACAGCCGGGGTTGCAGCTACGCGGGAACATTTTTCCGGGAATCGCCCGTTAAACACGACTCCCGGTAGTGGTCAAACTACAAACGACCTCATCATTCCAGTGGACATGTCTTATGAGCCGGACGTGTGGGGCAGAGTGCGGAAGACAGTGGAAGCTGCTCGCGCGAATGCTCAGGCATCCCTGGCGGACCTTGAGTCGGTAAGTCTGAGTGTGCACGCTGAACTAGCGGTTGATTACTTTTCAGCGCGGGAGTTGGACGCTGAGGCGAAGTTGCTCGATGACACCGTCGCCAGTTACGTGAAGCAGCTGGAGCTCACGGAAAGTCGCTATAAGGGAGGGGTTGCGTCTCAGGTGGACGTGGCGCAGTCGCAGACCCAACTGGAAACGGCACGCGCCCAAGCCATTGATGTGAGAGAGGAGCGGACTCAGTTTGAACATGCAATTGCGGTTCTGATCGGCGAACCGGCTTCGACTTTCAGACTGCCGGTTGTTCCCCTGAACGCGACCCCACCTGTGATCCCGCCGGGGTTGCCCTCTGAGCTGCTGGAGCGAAGGCCCGATATCGCCGCCAACGAACGCCTGATGGCATCGGCAAACGCGCAAATCGGAGTGGCAAAAGCCGCGTATTTCCCTATGTTCAACCTGTTCCCCAGTGCCGGGTTCGAGAGCACGACGATCGCGAACTGGCTGTCCAGTCCCAGCGCATTCGCCCTGGTGGGAGCTTCGGCGGTGGTGACTGCATTCGATGCAGGACGCCGTCGGGCGGCCAGCGACCAGGCTCGTGCTGGTTACGACCAGGCCGTGGCCAACTATCGTCAAGACGTGCTCACCGCTTACCAGGAAGTGGAAGACAACCTTGCGGCGCTGCGACTCCTGGAGCAAGAATCCAACACCCAAGCCGCGGCCGTAGCAGCAGCGGAGCACTCGCTGGCTCTGTCGAACAATCGTTACAGAGGTGGCGTGACCAGCTATCTCGAGGTCATCACGGCGCAATTTACGGCACTTGGCGACGAACGGACGGCGGTGCAGCTTTCGGGTCGTCGCATGGTGGACAGCGTGTTATTAATCAAGGCTTTGGGCGGCGGTTGGGATGCGGCAAGTTTGTCGACGGTGAAGATGGAATCCCGTACGCCAATTCCGCCCGGCCAATAGGTCTCTAAGCGTCATGCCTTAGACTGTTTTAGCTGACTTGCCTTTTTCTTCGCGCTTCGACGGCGCAACGCTTTCTTGCGGCGGATTAGTTCTTCTTCTGAGTACATGCTTCCGCGACACTTGGACGCACCGCAAGAACACGGCGATGGGTCATCCAGATCGCCGTCGTACAAATTGTAATCGTAGGTCAGTTCCTCGCCAGCCGCGATATCGCGGCACGCAATAATCCACACCCGTCCCTTGATTTCGTCCGCTTCGCAATTTGGATCGCAGGAGTGATTGATGAAAGCGGCTACGCCTTCACCATCAATCACATGTTTGCCGTCGGTGAGTCCGAACAAATAGGTTCGGGGATGGTCGTCGTAGAGTGCGTCGGCTTCCTTGATCGTAATGCGCGGCCCGGTGTATTCAACGACGACCGTTCCTTTCTTGATCGGAGCCGTCGTGTGACAACCTTCGGAATCAATCTTGGAATGGCCGATGACCAAGTGGGCCGGACCCGTGTGTTTCCTTCGGGCGTCACGGTCGAACTTGCGCGGCGTTGGTCGAGGCATGGCTGTCGTATGGAAGCGGTTGCTGTGTCTATGGGACGAGAGAACAGAATAGCGTCTAGCGCAAAATTGTGGCAAGCCTCGACCGGGAACAGCGGAAGGCAAGAATTTACACTTTATTCATCTTCCGGTCACCTCGGCGTAACAAAGCACGGCCTACACTACGACACTGAATAAGATAAGCCAAATACACCTGCGAGAAGGTCTGGCTTCACGTCGTCCGAGATCAATTTCCAGATTGGGTTGCGGCGGAGTTGCGACATGTCCTTGCGACTTTCATTGCGGCGGCTAATCGCGTTCCCTTCTGTGTTGTGTAACGCGTGTCGGCGAAATAGCAGGGAGGTTTAGTGGAGACGCCTTCATGAAGCAGCTCATTTTCGTGCTGGAAGAGGACACCCAGGTTTGTGAGCTGGCAAGGCACTGCCTCGAGGAGGCCGGCTACAACGTGCTGACGTTTGCGACCCCAAACGTGATTCAGGAGGCGGCAGACAAACATCCCTCTCTCATGCTGATCAGCATGATGATGCGGGACGGCAACGGACTGGATCTCTGCCGGCGAATCCGTGAGAGTCACGCGTTGGCGAAGACGCCTGTGGTTTTTCTCATTCCCGAGTATGCGGAAGAACACCGTGCATTGGCACTCGAGTCTGGGGGAGACGACTGCATCGTAAAACCCTTCAGTCCCCGCGAATTGGTGGCCCGGGTACAAGCGGTGCTTCGTCGCTTCTCGCCCATACGAGGACGTTCCCAAGCGGAATCAGCGGACCTGGTCATCGACAGTTTAGCCATGAAACTTTCAGTGCGTGGAACGGAAGTACCCACCACGAGTTTGGAATTTCGTCTGATCGAATACCTGGCCCGGCACCGGGGGCAGGTCTTTACCCGCGATCTTCTTCTCGATGCCGTGTGGGGGGACATGCAGTTTGTAACCCCTCGCAGCGTCGATGCCTGCATACGCCGGATCCGCGAAAAAATTGAGCCCGACCGGACCAGTCCAACCTACCTGAAAACCATTCGGGGGGTTGGCTATCGGCTGGATGCTGTCACGGCCTGGCAACTCACGCCGAACGACGGCTGCAACTGTCTTGCCTGCACCACGCCGCTGTTGCCGTCAAGAGTGGTTCCTCAAACCGAACGCCGGCGAAGAACTTCTCCGTAGGGCTGATTCCAACTAGCTGATCGACTCTACCCGCTGGCACAACGCGCGCAGGAGCACATTCGTTTTTCAAACAGGTCGACACTCAGCCTAGAAGTTGTATTTCAAACCGAATTGCATGGTGCGCGGACGATGCGCGTCGACTGGATGCAGGAAGGAGTTGCCGGCGAGACAACTCGGATCGCCAGCGGAATTATTCAGGCCGCCATAGCAGGTGATTGTGTTGCTGCCGGTGTTTCCCTTGTCAGGGTCGTAGATGCGAAACTGAGTATGGTTGAAAACGTTGAATGCTTCCATACGAAACTCGAGATTGCTGCCTTCGGTGATCTTGAAATGTTTTAGCAGGGCAACATCAAAGTTTAACCGGCTTGGGTTGTTCATGAAATTGCGTCCGGCATTGCCGAATGTAAGACCCTCAGGAGCACCGAATGCAGCCGGATTGGCCAGAATCGGGCCAAAACTCTTGTAATTGTTTCCTCCGAAAGGCGGAGTTTGGTATGGATTGCCGATTACATCCGGATACGATCCCGCGCCCGTCCCGTTTGCTACTCCCGCGTTGTCGAGCACGGAGATACCGGTGCTGCTGCCGCCGTTGATCACGCTGAAAGGCGTCCCCGACGAAAATAGGGTGATCCCAGACAGCTCCCACCCATCCTCCAGCGCGTGAGATAAGCGCGAGGAAGACTCGGGCATCGCGGCCGACTGACTGGCGGCGGAATCGTCGTAGCCGATATCCGAAAACCAGTACCGAAGTTTGTTCACAAAGCTGTCAAGCTTGTACACGTAGCTGATGTTTAAGAGATGCCGCTGGTCGAAGTTCGAACTGGCCTTGTTCGAGCTCAGATCGAAGGAATTGACCAACGTGGTATCAGATCGGTCGGAGGAATCGTCGATCGAATGGCTGTAGGTGTAGGAAACTCCGAGAGTGAGGGAACCAGTATCGCGACGCAGGGTGGCTTGGAGGCCGTTGTATTTGGAATCGGCTACGTTCTGCAGTGAGAAGATTTGGCCAAAGCCCGGCGCAAACGTGCGCAGGCTGTTTGGGTCAGGAAAGTTCTTGCCGGGCGTCCCAAAACACGCCGCCTGCAGATTCACGAAGTCTGCGTTCGTGTTGTCCCACGGGGTTCCAGTGGGATTAGTGGGCGTAACGAAAGTAAAGCTGGTACCGTTATACGAATTACATAGCGTGCTCGTAATGGGCTGACCCGGCGCCAGACGATTCGGCCCAAACGGATTGTCGGTCGACACGGCCGGGACCAGTTGGTTTACTTGAAGCTCCGTCGTGAGATGGGTCCCCTTGCTGCCGACGTAGCCAAGAGTTGCGACGGTATTCTTCGTCAGCTCACGCGGCACACTCAGACTCCACTGCTGGACGTATGGCCAGACACTGTGAGTAGGGATCGCGGTGACATTCAGCGGAAACGCTCCAGAGGTTCCACATCCTTGGCCCACGCCGCCTATGCATTCGTAGCTGGTGGGATGGTTCTGAGTCATGTCCAATACGAGAGACGCGCTGCCTTCGAGCGACCCAGTGTTGGCCTCGTTGCCAATCCCGTGATGGAAAAATACCCTGTAGCCGGCGCGGACGGAAGTTTTGCCATCACCCCACGGGTCCCAGGCGAAGCCGACGCGGGGAGCGGGATTGACAATTTTACTTGTCATGCAACTATCGGGAACCCCGTTCACGCCGCAGCGCTGCAGGCCGTTTGTAATTCGTGGGTCCAGGTTGCTGAGATTCAGCGGGATTGGCGAGCAAGGGCTCGAAAGGGAGCCCGGTGGCGGATCGCAGGTCGAGGGTGGTCCGTTGAGGAGAACGCCAGTAAATGGATCGACCGTAGCTTGTGCCGCGAGGCTAGACTTGTACGCCGCCGGCACCCAGTTATAGACGTTGTTGTATTTCTCGTGCCAATTTCCGTAAAGGCTGAGGCGCAAACCTAAGTTGAGAGTCAGTCGGGAAGTGGCTCGCCAGTCGTCCTGGAAATAGGGTTCGGCAATGCGGTAGCGGTTATAATAATTCTGCTGAGTACTGTCTTGCTGAAAGGTTTTGACTCCGCCCTCGAGAATTCCCGCCGTGCCGGTGGGTTGTCCGAGCAGGAAGTCCGCGAACGCATTCCCCTTGCTGTTGAAACTGCTCACGTTGCTAAAGGTCAATATTCCCTGCTGATCGCCGGTATTCGCCCCCACTGCCTGGTTTAGCTCGTTTCTTTGAAAGATAACAAATTGAACTCCAAATTGAAGGTTATGCTTGCCCACAACCTTGCTGAGGCTATCCCCAAATGTGTAAGTCGGATTCGAATGATGCCAGGGCAAATAACCGGGATCGACACCGAAGCCGAAGCCACCGTAAGCCGCGTTTGTGCCTCCGATCACGATCCCAGGCACTTTGCCGCCGAATCCGTTATTAAACAGATAGCCCGCAGTCAAGCCGGTAGGCCGCTGCCACTGAACACCGTTCGCATCGATGTTCTGGAGATTAATGTGATCGGTTGTGTAACTGAAGACGAACTCGTTCAGCAGCGTGGGTGAAATCGTGTTGGTGAGGTGAGCCAGCATGCTCACGCCTGGTCCGGTGAAGGTGCTTTGAATCGTCGGAAAGCTGTTTTGGACGACACCCCATTGAGGCGAGAGGATAGTCGTATCCCACGAATCATGGATGTAGCGAAAACTTGCCCGCGTTTTCGCGTTGATATTTTGATCGATGCGGAAGAGTTCTTCGCGCCAGTACGTGCTGGGAGAGACGGACGCGTCGAAGCACGAGCCAGCGGTTGAATTGCATCCCGTGGTCGAATTCGGTGCAGGAATAATATTGGTGTTGAGAATGACTTGGGCGTTGGGATCGATAGGCACATGATTACCGGGAAATGTCTCCGGCTTGCGCGTATTTTGATCAATGCCAAAGGCTGGACAATCTGGATAGGCGTTACGCGCGAAATCGGCTTGAAGTCCCGGAAGCACTAGCGGACAAACATCGCTAAAATTTCCGCCGCGCTCGGCGAGAGAGGGAACCGCCTGATTGAAATCGGTAGGAGTGCGCTCAAAGCGGAACTCCTCCGAAAAGAAGAAATAGGTCTTGTCCTTGTTCGTGTTGTACACACCCGGGATGTAAAGCGGTCCGCCGATGGTCCCTCCAAAGTCATTTCTCCGGTAAAGGGGCGCTTCGGATGTCTGATCAAAGTAGTTTCGGGCGTTGAAGAATTCATTACGGATGAACTCATACGCTACACCGTGGAACTGATTCGTCCCGGATTTGGTCGTGGCCAAAACCGTGCCAGATGCGCTCTGTCCGTACATCGCACCGTAGTTTGAGGTTAGAACTTGTACTTCACTCAGAGCATCCAGGCTGGGATAGACGACCAGCGTGCTCTGATTGCCGTTGAGCCCTGCGTTCAAGACATCGCCACCGTCCACATCGAAAGAGTTGTACTCAACCCGTCCCCCGTTCACGCTATACCGTACGCTTCCTAGGATCCCGACCTTGGCTTCATCCTGGCCA
Organism: uncultured Acidobacteriota bacterium; assembly: GCA_963837015.1. GTDB lineage: Bacteria > Acidobacteriota > Terriglobia > Terriglobales > Acidobacteriaceae > JABDBE01. Next base: position 30,274 of record CAWIMI010000009.1, read on the forward strand.
GTCTGGTTGCTGACCCCGGGAGTCAAGGCAATCAACTGGGTAAAATTGCGGCCGTTCAATCCCAGGCTCACCAGTTCTTTCTGCGTGATGTTCCCGACAATCTGGGATGTCTCGGTCTCCACTTGCGATACTTTCTGCCCCTCAACGTTGACTGAGGTCGACATGCCAGCTGGCTCGAGGACTGCATCGATGGGCACGCTCTGACCAGCATTCAAGATCAAGCCATCGCTGCGAAAATCCTTGAATGCGGGTGCGGAAATAGTGAGGGTGTAAGTTCCAGCCGGCAGCCCCGCCAGAGAGTATTCGCCGCGATCGTTGGTCGTAGCCGTTTGTGTGAACCCTGCCGCGCCGGTGATTGTGGCGGTGGCCCTAGGGAGTACCGCACCCGTCTGATCGGTGACCGTCCCTGCAATAGTGCCGTGCTCTTTGGCGGCGTTGGCTGGCGTTTTCGCCACTTGCGCTGAGGCTGGCACTAAGCTGATTAGAGCGACAGCAAAAATGCACAAAGAAACCCTCAGAAATCTCACCGCGTCCACCCGCCTTCTCAGGGAGTAAAAGGAGCCACATGGTTACAGAGAAGCTGTGACGACATTGTGACGGAGAGGTTAATTTCAGATGAAAACACCGGCTCACTGCGAAAAGATCTGCGCTTGTCCGAAAGACTCTCACAGTTGTGTCACGATGCACGTGCCCCACGGCACGAGCAAGGGCGCGGACCCATTTTCCCTCCTGATTACCTTTCCGACATCATCGATCAAGAAATTCACGCGAATTTAATCCTCGGGTAGTTTTCCTGCAACAAAGTTCGACGATATTCGCCCCGGCTCGCTTTACAGAATTTTTCGCAGCTTCGTGAAAGGCTGCAGTGTTCGGAGCCTTTGTGGCGAGCCGAGGCGGTGCTGGGCCGCCTCCAGAATCGGCCTTGGCGTGCGGTCTTGACGATCTGCTGCACTGCCGCTGCTTCAACAAGGGGTGTGTTCCCCACAACCGCGCACAATTGCGCCGAGAGGACTACGAAATGACAAACAAAGCCACAAAGATGGCGGCGGCGATGTCGCTGGCCTTGCTGATGTCTATCGGGGTGCCCTGCTTTGCAGTTACACCCTACTTCAATGCCGCGGGGTCGAGCGGTGCGTTCAATTCCTTCGCATTGGCTGCGGGTCCCGCAAGCGGAGGAGGAGTCTGCGGAGGATTCGTCTGGACCAAGAAGAACGGCGCCCAAGGTGTCGACCACCGCGGAACCGGCTTGCTCGAGACAGGGAACGTTTGGATCGTCTGGGACAACTCGAACAGCCCAAAGAGAGTTTGCAGCTACATTGCCGTCGACAGCATTATCGGACAGCAGTTGTTCTTTGCAGTTCCCGCGTCAACGTTCAATATTCTGTTCCCTGCCGGCACAGCGGGAGACAACCTGGTCCCTACCTTTACCGACACACCGATTCCGCAGGCGGTCATCAACGTCCTCGAGGGTAAGCCGTTCAATGCCGCGCCAACGGACATTCGCCCGGAAGACGCATTGTTCGAGGAAACTCGTGTTCTAGCCCCGCTGGATACCGTCCATTACAACGGCTTGGGCTACGGGCCGGGCCCGGTTGGAGCGCCCATTCTGAGCGCTTTCAGCACCAAATCATCGACACCGGCTCTTTACGCACTCAGCGGAAACGATCCAATCACCGGCCAGGCGGTTCCTGCGACTAAGACCGTCGATGTCGGAGTCCAGGTAGTGGTTGCGATCGTCAATGCTCAGCAAGGAAGTGGCACCAACTCCGGCCATTTTGGCGACTCGACGTCGTTCTTTAACATCAATCGGCGTGATTGGGCGCTGGCCGTGAACGGTGGCTATGCGTTCACCAAAGACCTGACCTCGGTGCCGGGACAGGCCACTGTGCCACTTAATGTCATCGCGCGAGAACCTCTTTCTGGAACATTTACTACGACGGAATTCAACATTCCGCGCAACTCCGAGATTGGCTCGACTCAGGAACTCGGAGTGAACCCGGCTACCGGCCAGGGCTCGACCTGTCCCGCGGCACCTTGCGGTAACCCGTTGAATCTTTCAAACGGTGGTGGATGGCGCAAGCGAGCGATTGGCAACGGTGAGGAAGTGGCTGAAGTTGGCACCGCCGCCAACGGCGATTCCATGGGCTATGCTTTCTGGAGCGTCGGCAACCTGGCCGGCCAGTCGCCAAACATCCGCTACCTCCAGGTGGACGGAGTTGACCCAATCAACTTCAGTTACGTGGATGGAACGCTTCCCACCTGCACCGCTCCGTGCCCGGGCATCGTTAGTTTCGCTAACGTGATCTCCGGCAACTATCCTGTGTGGGAGACTCTGCGCGTGGTCACGCACTCGCCTGTCCCGGCCGGAGTTACGGCTCTGATCGCAGGGGCTCAAACTCAAGTCGTGAACGCTATCCCGGATTTCCTCCCGCTCAGTGCAATGGGTGTTCTGCGTTCTCACTACAAGCAGATGGGCATCTTCCCGGCAAATCACGCCGGAGGGGCGTGCACCTTTGGTGAAGCAGGCGGCGATGTGGGGGGCGCCGTTCTTACTATCCAGGGCGACCAGGATTTCTGCGCAGCCACTGGCAGCAAGACCGGTCGCATTAACTTGAAGCAATGACGTCGGCAATCCGCCCGTGGTTGGGTGAAGAATAACAATCATCAGGCAGGCTGCCGAATTTCGTAGCCTGCCTGCTCATTTCCCGGATGTCTAGCCGGGAAATTAGTGAGCGAAGAAGACATCGTTCGAAAGAGGACGGAATGCAGCTTGTGTTCAGGAGCAGTGGCCAGGGAAAACTCTTGGCGGTTTTACTCTTCTTCGTGGTCGGAAATTCAAGCACTGGTAGGGCTCAGCTAGCCGGTTCGAACCTGGCGGGCTCGAAACTGCCGGGTCCTGTAGATTTACGCCCGGTGGGCAATCTGGAAGACTGGAGTTCGCTTTCGCTCGCCAACAGCGACTTGATCCCCGAGCGGCCATTGCTCGGAGAAAAAGATGAGAACCCGCAGTTCACACGCGAACTGCTGCAGGTGAAGTGGCGTCAAGGCGATCCCATCGATCTCTATGTCATTCGCCCGAAGGGCGTAGCCCAGCCTCCCGCGATTCTCTACCTGTACAGCTACCCTTCCGAGACCGAGATCTTTCGCAACGACTCGTACTGCGAAAACGTCACGAAGAACGGATTCGCGGCCATCGGATTCGTGTCTGCCCTTACCGGCCATCGCTACACCAACCGGCCAATGAAACAGTGGTTTGTAAGCGAACTGCAGGAGGCACTGGGCAGTTCGGTCCACGACGTTCAGATGATTCTGAACTACCTCGCCACGCGCGAAGATCTGGATATGAGCCGCATTGGCATGTTTGGAGTGGGCTCTGGGGCGACCATCGCGGTACTCGCTGCCGCAGCTGATCCTCGAATCAAAACCATTGATCTGATCGATCCCTGGGGAGATTGGCCCGACTGGATGGCCAAGTCATCGCTGATTCCTGAGCGCGAACGCCCAAGCTATCTAAAACCGGATTTCTTAAAGAAGGTCGCGCCGATGGATCCGGTCGAGTGGCTGCCGCGGTTGAAATCGCAGCACGTACGGCTACAGCAAGTGCTCGACGACGCAGTCACGCCAAGAATTGTGCAGGAACGCCTTAGAGCGGCTGCCTCGGGCACCGCCCAAACAACAACCTTCAGCACCACCCGGCAGTTTTCAAGCGCCGAGTCGGGAGTCAAGCTGTTGCAATGGGTGAAAGGTCAGCTCCGGGCGCCTTCCGCTCTGCCGCCTGCGACTCAGGATTCGCGAAATTCTCAGGCGGGTAAGCGAGCTATCGAATCGAACGACGATTAAGCCGTTGACGGCTGGATTTTCAAGCGCGGCGGGATGACCCCTCGGAGTCCTCAATGATGAAGAAGACGCGGCTGGATCTACTGGTTGCTGTGGCGTTAACTACGATGCTCACGCTCGTTGGCTGTGGCGGCGTTGGCTCGGCCCCGATCAACGGTGGCACGCTGGCCCGAGTTGGCGTCAGCGTGGCCCCGCCGAACATGACGGTAACCACCGGGACTACGCAGACCTTCACCGCGACCGTCATCAACACGAGCGAGACTGGCGTCGGCTGGCTCGTCAACGGATTTCCCGGCGGGATTAATCCCACCGATCAGAGTACGCCCTTCGGGACCATCGACAAGAATGGGAATTACACTGCACCGCCGTTCATCCCCGCTCCGCCAACAGTGACTGTGACGGCCGTAGCCAACGCCGACAACAGCGCCACCGCAAACGCTTCAGTTTCGATCAACGGAACTCCGTCACCAGTTTCAATCGCACCGCTTTCCGTCAGTCTTGAGGTGGGAGGCATCGCTCTATTCACTGGCAAGGTGAACGGCCCCAACCAGGAAATTAACTGGCTGGTGGAAAATGTGCTAAACGGAAACGCGGTTGAGGGCACAATCGCCCCAGTACCCAATAACCCAAACCAAGTACTTTACATTGCTCCGCTAGCAGTGCCCGGCGGGAGCCAGACGGCACAGGTACACGTAACAGCTCAGTCCGTTGCCAATCCTCAAGAAAGCGCGTCGGCAGCGGTCACCCTGTCAATCGTGGGTGGTACGGTCGTAGCTATCACGAGCCCGCCGGTGCCGCCAACGGTGCAGGCGGGACAATCTCAACCGTTCTTAGCTAAGGTGGCCGGTGCAACCGACACGACGGTCTCGTGGGACGTGGACGCTATTCCTGGAGGCAATCCGACGCTCGGTACGATCGCCACTGGGGCTAAAGGGACCGCAATCTATAAAGCTCCCGCGCAGGTCGCAAACCCGTTCCAGGTCTTTGTGACCGCTGTCTCGAACGCCCAACCCGCCGCGCAGGCATCGTTGCTGGTGAATGTCATTCCGGCTCAGAAGGTGACGGTTGCAGTCTCCGTCGACGAATGTACCAACCCTGATGCAATACCGGTCAATACTTCCGCGACCTTCACGGCGAAGGTTCCCGGACCGAATCAAGAAGTTACTTGGCAGGTCAATCAAATCACCGGCGGCAACAGCACGGTTGGAACGATAACGCAGGCTGGCGTTTACACTGCACCTGCCAGCGTACCAAGTCCAGCCACGGTAGCGATTGGTGCGGTTTCCGTTGCGAACCCCAATGCAGTCGGGAAGGAGTCAGTTACCATTTCCTTGGTTCCTGTCACGAAGGTCACGGTCACCCCGGTCTCAGCCTCCGTCCAAGTCGACGAGGGACAGGACTTTACCGCCATCGTGGCCGGCATGGGTAATTCCGACATTGCCGTAACCTGGAATGTGAACGGCGAGAATGGAGGAGACACAACGATTGGGACGATTGATCCTGGCACGTCTTCCGGCTGCGAAAACACAACGGAATACTTGGCTCCAATGTCGGTACCGACGCCTCCGACGGTTTCGGTTACCGCCGTTGCCACGGACGGCTCCACGTCAAATCCCGCTTTGGTTACAATAACCCCGCCCCCGCTGATCACGGAGGCGTTGATGCCGGGACAGGGCGATCCTTCAAGCGTTCAGGTGGGGACGAGCAATGACAAAGTATTCTACACTGTAACCCAAACAAAGCAGGGCGAAGTCGGTAACGATACGACCGATCCAATTACCTGGACTCTCACCAGCAAGGGTCAAGATTGCAGCGTAAGCCACGGGTCTATCTGCGGCACCATCACGCCCGGCGAAATCGTTAACGACCAATTCACGGCAACCTACACCGCCCCGAACACCGTTCCCCCAATCCCGATCGTGACCGTTGCTGCCACTTCGGTAGTCGATCCGGGCGCCTCGGATTTCAATGACATCACGATCTCAAACGGGCCACCGACTATCTCCATCAACGGCCCACTTACGCTCGAAGCCGGAACGACTCCGGTCTCCTACACGGCGCTGATTACTAACGCCAATCCGAACAGCATAGTCTGGAATTTGGGCTGCATCTCGGACAGCAACAGTAATAACCAAGAGGATTTCTGCGGACCGAGGACCGCCTTCGGCCCAGGTTGCATTAAGGATGCGAGAGGGGGCGAGGTCTGTGATGAGCAGGCCGTCACGCTCCCGCCGCCCACTCTTGTCTACACTCCGCCGAAAATGGTATCTACAGCCGACTACTTGCCAAACGCTTGCACGCAAAATGGTGATCCGCACGCTTCCGTCGTTCCGATCAATGTGTCGATGCAGGCCACCGGCTGCCCGGGTAATCCTCCGACGTGTACAGCGATTGCTTGTGTAACAATTACGCCACCCTAGGGAAGATTGCCTCCAGTTCGTGCCCAAACGTCGGCCCGCGACGAGCTTGCTATCGTTCGCTAACAAATCCCGCGGGGGATCGTCTAATCGTGTCAATAGGAGAGCTGTATAAATTCCGCCGCTGAAGACTCGGTGTTTCTATCGAGAGCGGCTGCACGGCCATCCGCGTGCCGCCTCCTGTTGGTTCTGACCGGCGTGCCAGGGATCTGCATCGCTGACTGCAGGGATTGAACTTCGACATGGCGGATTGCGTAAGATACAAACGGATACGCTTTCTTTGCCGACTTCTCCCCACGCCGGCTCGATCTACTTAAGAGGACAACATGAAACGAAGTTTCTCGCTGTTTACCTGTGTCTTGTTACTCACCTGCTTGGCCGGAGCACAGCGATTGCCGCAGATTGCCACCCCTGAGAACTACAACCTTATTTTTACGCCCGACCTCAACAGAGGCAGCTTTGCAGGCGAGGAAACGACCCAGGTCAAGGTGTTGAAGCCAACGTCACAGATCGTGCTGAACTCGGCGGACATCGTCATTCAGGAAGCTTCAATTAGCAGTGCGGGCGCCACGCAGGGGGCAACCCTCAGCTTCGACAAAGCCAAAGAAATGGTTACCCTTGGCGTGGGAAAACCGCTGGCCGCAGGGTCTGCGACGATCCACATCAAGTACACCGGAATCTTGAACAGCGAAATGCGTGGCTTCTATATGGGAAAAGATGACCAGGGCCGAAAGTACGCCGCCACGCAGTTTGAGTCGACCGACGCGCGCCGCGCTTTCCCATCATTTGACGAACCCGCTTACAAGGCTACCTTCGATATCTCGGTCATCGCCGACAGAGAACGCACAGTGATTTCAAATACCAAGGCAATCTCGGATACACCTGGGCCGGGCGATAACAAGCACACCGTGCGCTTCTCGACCTCGTCCAAGATGTCCTCCTATCTTGCCGCCATAGCCGTCGGCCAGTTCGAATATATCGAAGGCTCGGCCGACGGCATTCCGGTCCGCATTTACAGCACTCCCGGCAAAAAGCAACTCGGTACGTTCGCCCTGGAAGCAACCGAAAACTTCCTGCGTTACTTCGATCAATATTTCGGGATCAAGTATCCCTACGAAAAGCTCGATCTGATTGGCCTTCCAGATTTTTCAGCAGGCGCGATGGAGAACGTCGCTCTGATTACATCCCGTGAGGCACTCTTGCAACTGGATGATCGGCAGGCCTCTTTAGGACAGCGGAAGGCAGTGGCGATCACCATCTCGCACGAAATTGCTCACCAGTGGTTTGGCGATCTGGTCACTATGCAGTGGTGGGACGACATCTGGCTAAATGAGGGTTTCGCTACCTGGATGGAAGGCAAGCCGGTCGACGCTTGGAGGCCAGAATGGAATGCAGGCCTGGACGAAGTGGCCGCCGGCAACATACTCACGACGCTGGGCGCGCTCAATGTAGATTCTCTCGCCACTACACGTGCGATCCAACAGCCTGCGGAGACTCCCGACCAGATTCAGGAGCTGTTTGATGGCATTGCTTACGGCAAAACAGCCGCTGTCCTGCGCATGCTCGAAGGTTACCTCGGGCCAGAAACTTTCCGTGTGGGAGTGAATGAATACTTGAAAGAGCATGCCTACGGCAACTCGACGGCTGATGACTTTTGGACCACGCTGGCGAAAGTCTCGAAAAAACCAGTGGACACAATCATGCCCACGTTCGTGAAACAGCCGGGCGTGCCCATGCTCAGCGTCAACGCGCAATGCACAGAAGGCTCAACCTCAGTCTCACTGGTACAACAGCGATACTTCTTCGATCGAGCTGCATTTAACGCTGGCACCGACCAGGTGTGGCAGGTTCCAGTTTGCATGAGAACATCGCAGCCGGGTGGCGGGAACGGTGAAAAATGCGAGTTGTTAACCAAAAAGGAAGACACCTTCACAGTTCCGGGATGCCCGTCCTGGGTACTGGCGAACGCGGGCGGGAACGGCTACTACCGCAGCGGCTATCGACCGGCGAATGTCCGTGCTCTGGCGCAGGACGCGGAGACGGCGTTGACCCCGCTCGAACGCATCATCCTGCTCACCGACACGTGGGCCGCCGTGCGCGTGGGACGTCAGCCCGTGGGCGATTACCTTACCCTCGCGGAAGGTCTTCAATCCGACCGCACAGACGCTGTTCTGGGGCTACTTTTCAACCAACTAAATTTTGTTGGCAAATACCTGGTCACTCAGAGCGACAACGAGACTTACCAGGCGTGGGTGCGCAGCTTGCTTGCGCCCATCGCCAAGGAAGTCGGCTGGGAGCCAAAGCCTGGTGAAAGTGAAAGCCAGAAGGATCTGCGGGCGAATCTTCTGCAGGTCTTGGGCGGCACGGGGCATGATCGCGAAGCGCTCGCCGAGGCGCACAAACTTACAGAACGCGCCCTCCAGAATCCCGAGTCGATTGACAGCGGTTTAGCTGGAGCGGCCTTCGCCCTGGTGGCGGAGAATGGAGATTCGGCCTTCTACGACAAATTGATGGCGGGAATGAAGAGCGCCAAGACACCCGAGCAGTACTATCTTTACTTCTTCACTCTTTCCAGCTTCAGCGATCCCCAACTGTTGCAGCGCACATTGAACTACGCGATTTCGCCGGACGTGCGCTCGCAGGACAGTCTGGGCCTGATCGGTGGAGTCATGGCAAACTCCGCGGGTCAAAACCTGGCGTGGAACTTTGTGCGAGCGCACTGGACCGAGGTTGAGAAAGCCGGCGGTCCCTTCGCCAGCGCACAAGTAGTGACCGCTGCGGGTTCATTTTGCGATGCTGGCCTCGGTGACGAAGTAAGAGACTTCTTTTCAGCTCACAAGGTCGCTGCCGCAGACCGCAGCTTCGGGCAGTCGATGGAGCGCATCAACAACTGCGTGGATTTAAAAGCTCAACAGTCCGACCAGTTGGCGGCATGGTTGCAAAGCCAGAGTGGTGGTGCTGCCGCGGGCAGCAGTGTTCGATAGGCGCGGGCGAAGGGAAGAGTCTCCAGTTTGGAACTGGGGATCCAACTACAGCTCCGACCGGCTCCCTATGCAGTGCTCACTGGGCAGGTTGGGACGACCCAATTGCGCACTGAGGCAGCAGTCGTGCCAGTGCAAACAATTCCGGCAACTCGGTTTGGTGGCACGACACAGCACGGCTACGCCAAAGACGACGTAGAACGAGCCCAGGAAACACAGCGCTAAGAGCGAGAGTGTCATATCGCCTCCTCCAACCACCCCTGCATGATTCTCCCGGCCGGCTTTGAGGTCTGTGATTTCTGTCACGGCGTCCAGTGGCACTGGTCACAACCCAACCCCAAGGGTTGTTGGTAGTCAGCCGACCAAAGATTCAATCGCCTCCACAGCATCTGGCTCGAGCGCAAGGTTAATGCTGGCAAGGTCCTGTTTCATATGCTCAGCACTGGAAGTGCCACTCAGCGGAAGCATTCCAATCGATCGCGCGAAGCTGAATACAACCTGAGCCGGAGTTGCATTGGCGCGCGTGGCGAGGCCCGTAACCAGCGGATGATGCAGGACCTCGGGGTTCGCCGTTAGAAGAGAGAAGCCCTGGTAGATGATCTTTCGCTCCATGCAGAAAAGTCGAACCTCGCGATTCCAACCAAAGCGTGCGTAACAGCGGTTTTGGACAAACGCAGGAGCTTCCGTTCTGTCGGAAGTCATCTGCTGAAGATGTTCCAAGGAAACATTGCTCACCCCCAGGAGCCGCGTCCGTCCGGCATCGCGCTCCTTCCTCATAGCCTCCCAAACCTCGGCGTCGGCATCGGTCCAACCGTAGCCCGAAGCGGGCCCGTGGAGCACGTAGCTATCGACGTTGTCTGTCCCGAGATGTTCGAGCGAACTGGCCATCGACTGCGCAACCTGAACCGTCAGGCTGGCCCCAGGGTCGTAAGGTAGCCGGTCGTCCTGACCTGGCCGATAAGTGAATTTTGTCTGTAGAAAAACATCAGCGCGCGTTACAACTCCGGCGCGACAGGCGGCGGCCAAGCCTTGACCTACCCCAGCTTCGAAGTAATGTCGTCGCTGATTGGCCGTGTCGATACCGCGAAACCCCATTCGCAAGGCGAGCTCTGTAAGCGCCGGCGTGCGGTCTTCTTTCCAAGCGGTGCCGTACAGAAAATCGGGAAGGGCTGGCGATGGGTTGGCGGGCATCGCGTTATTCTGCCACGATCCAGGGCGACTCGTCTGATTCCAATTGTGCAAACCACTTGCCCCGGCAGTTGTTCGAGCAGCCGTTTCTGTGACATTCTCTTGTCTTTGGCTTTTCGGCGCCGATCGGCGTACGCCGGGCGGCATCGATCCGGGGCTCACGGCCTGCGGTGCGGGAGGGACGCCAATGTCACGGCGAGAGATGGGAAGAGTTGCTGCGATCGTGTTTCTACTGGCCGGGATGGCGAAATTGTGCACAGCGCAGTCAGGGTCCGTTGGAGCCGCGGGACAGACCCTTCGCTTAACTCTCAAGCAGGCAGTGCAGCTAGCTCTGAAGCAAAATCCTCAGGTGATGGTCGCGCGATTGTTGGCGATGGAAAGCACTCGGCAGCGGGACATTGCGCGCTCGGCGCTCTTGCCCCAGGCGAGCCTGACCGGAGCGACCGCACTGGAGCAATATAACTTCCAGACGGTGGAGCGCGCATCGACGCCCAAGGCCGCGGGCCCTTACCAGTGGATCGAGGCCGGTCCAACGTTTTCGCAGAGCGTTCTCGATCTGCCGCTGATTCGCAACTACCAGATCGGCCGCGAAGGAGTGCAGGAGTCGCGGGCGCAAGAGCGGGTGACGCGGGAGGACATTACGGCGTCTGTCGTCCTTCAGTATCACCTGGTGCTGCGGGCAATTGCGATCCGGGATGCGGCCAAGGCGCGGGTGGCGCTGGCGGAACGGCTCTCGAATTTGGCGAGCAACCAGCAAAGGACTGGCGTCGGGCTAGCGATTGATGCGACCCGGGCGCAGGTTGAATTGCAGAACGAACGGCAGACGCTGATTGACGCGGAAACTGAGGTGCACACGACGCTCTACGTCCTGGCGGAGTTGCTCGACTTGCCACCCAACGATGAATTGCAGGCGGCGGACGCGCTGGAGTTCTACGAATTGCCGACCTATGAGGCAACCGCGACGATTGCCAAGGCGCTGGTGACACGTCCGGAAATGCGGTCGATCGAGTCTCAGCAGAACATTGCAGCATTGTCGCGCAAGGCAGCCAGCGAGCAGCGCTTGCCACAGCTCGAGTTTTCGGGACACTGGCTCTACCAGGGAGAACACTTCAGCGATGCAATTCCGGCGTACAGCTACCTGCTGGGGCTGGAGATTCCATTGTTCACCGGAGGAAGAATCCGGGCGGAAATCGCGCAGGCGGGTTTAGAGCAAAAGCAAGTCGAGGAGAAGAAACGAGCGCTCGAGGCGCGGATCGTACGCGAAGTAAAATCTGCGATTGAAGAACTGGAGTCAGCGCGAAGCGCCGTCAAGGTCGCCGACTTGGGATTGCAGCTGGCCAACGAGGAAGTGGGCCAGGCACAACGGCGATTCGCGGCCGGCATCACAACCAATGTGGAGGTCGTGCAGGCACAGGATGCGCTTGCGCGGGCAAACTCCAACCAGATTGAGGCGCTTTATCGCTTCAACCAGTCGCGGGCAAACCTGGCGCGTGCTGTTGGGGAAGTTGAAAACACATATTCGAAGTAAGGAAACTGAGATCGGATGAGTACTCCTTCCACACCCGCGCCTCCGGTGCCGGATCCAGCAGCACGACCCGCGCCCGCAGTGAGTCCGGTCTCTTTGCAGGACCGTGTTCGTCACCTGCCTCGGTGGACCAAGTACGTTGCGGGGATTGTTGCGCTCATCCTGCTGATTGCGTTCTATCGCTGGCTGGGTTGGGTGACGACGGATGACGCGCAGGTGGATTCACATATTACAGCGGTGGCGTCCCAGGTGTCAGGCTACGTCGTGCAATTGATGATCAATGACAACCTAGACGTAAGAGAAGGCGATCTCCTGGTGCAGATTGATCCTCGGGAATATCAGGCGCAGGTGGATCAGGCGAAGGCGGCGCTGGAGTTGGCACAAGCCGAGTCGGAGTCGGCAAAGTTGCAGGTCGGCTTAATGCGGGGGACGACGACCCACAGCACCGGCGGTGCGCAGGCCCAACGCGAATCGGATGCCGCGGATTACAGCAGCGCCCAGGCGCAACTGGAACGATCGGCGACGGCCAACCTTCTGCAGGCGAAGGCCGACGTAACCGCGAAGCAGGCAACCAACGAGCGCGCCCAGTCGGACTTGGAGCGGTATCGCCCTCTGCTCGCGACCGGCGATGTCTCAAAGTTCCAGTACGATGCGGTAGAGGCGGCGGCGCGCGTTGCCAAGAGCGAATTGGAAGCGGCGCAAGAGCAGCTCGCCGCGGCCCAGCAAACGGTCGAGATTGCGCGGGCGAATGCGGACTCGTCGAAGGCTCGGCTGGCGCGATCCCAATCGCTTCTGCTGGAGACAAAGGCACGCGAGCAGGAAATTCCAATCAGCGAGGCCGCATACAAATCGGCGCTGGCCAACGTGGATCGAGCCAAGGCGACCCTGGAGCAGGCGGAACTAAACCTGGCTTACGCATCGATCAAAGCGCCAATCAGTGGACAAGTCACACAGAAAACGGTCAACCTGGGTCAGTACGTCCTCCCAGGACAATTGCTGTTTACGCTCGTTCCCTTACGCGAGGTGTATGTAACTGCGAACTTCAAAGAAACGCAATTGGCCCATGTGCGTCCGGGACAGCGGGCACAAATCCACGTAGATACCTATGACCGCAGTTTCGACGGCGTGGTGGACTCGATTGCGGCTGCCTCTGGGTCGCGGCAGGCTCTGCTGCCGCCGCAGAACGCGACCGGAAACTTTATCAAAGTCGTCCAGCGCATCCCGGTGAAGATCCTGGTGAAGCCGGGAAGCGATTCCCGCTATGTCCTGCGCCCAGGGATGAATGTGGAAGCGACTATTTATACGCGCTGAAGTGCACGAGAACACGTGAGCTACCTAAACAGTTCCGGCGGGTTAGAAGCGTGGGAGCAGGAATACGGCAGCCGACTCAGCGCATCACTTGCCGAACTGTCTCAACCGCGAAGGCTCGCAATCCTGCTTAGCGTGGGGCTCGTCACTGCGATCGAAATCTCCAATCGAATCTCGATCAACGTCCTGCTTCCTGATATGCAGGGGAATGTCGCCGCCAGCACTGACGAAATCAGCTGGGTCATCATTCTTTATAACCTCGGGTTCCTGTGCTCGCTGGCGCTGAGTTCGTGGATGACTTTCGTGCTTGGGGCTCGCCGGCACCTGTTGTATAGCATCCTGTTTTACTCGGTGGGAGGACTGGGCTGCACGCTGAGCGCGCACAGCCTCAGATTGTTGCTGATATCGCGCGTCATTATGGGATTCGGGGGCGGTGCGTTCCTGGTTAGGGCCGTGATCCTCGCGGGACTTATGTTTCCGGGGAAGGCACGAATATTCGCGGTCACACGTCTGTATCTCGTGCTGATCGCTTTTGAGATTACCTATCCCATTGCGATGGGATGGATCACGGACACACTACAGTGGAACTACGCGTTCTGTCTGGATTTTCCTTTCCTGATTGCGGGCGCGGTCCTGATCTGGAAACTCGTGCCTCCGGGATATTTGTACCTGCGCCGCGCATCCGCCTACGTAGACAGTTTGGGGGCGGCGCTGCTGATTGCGTCGCTGATGACGTTGCAGGTAGCGATGAGTCGCGGGGAACGAGACATGTGGCTGGAGTCTCCCCTGATTGTGGGAATGCTGGTCATCGCGGTAGTTTGCTTCGCGGCATTCTTGTGGTGGGACGGTCGAGCTGGCAATCCAGCCCCGGTCTTGCACCTGCGGACCATCTGGCGGGAGGCGGAGTTGCGCGCGTCCGTGCTGCTCGTAATGGCGGTGGGCGCCATTCTGGGGTGCGGGTTGTTCGTGCTACCGCAGTACCTGCGCTACGTGCAGGACTACAGTGCGACGCAGACTGGCGAATTCATTTCCATGTACACGGGCGGCCTGGGCGCGGGCTTGCTTCTTACATTGCGGTTCGTCCAGCCGCGTCTGGGAGGGCCGCGTACCGCAGCACTCGGTTTGCTACTGCTGATTGGAACATTCACGACCTTCCTTTATTTGTGGACTCCCACGACGCCCGGAAATCTACTGGCGCCCGCGATTTTTCTGCAGGGATTCGCGCTGGCGCCAATTCTCATTTCAGCGGCGAATATTGCTACCGGACAAGCGGCGCTGGCAGACCTCAACGACATTTCGACGACCTACTTCTTTGTGCGGCAACTGGGCAACACGTTTGGGGTTACCGCCGCGACTGTCATTTTCGACCGCCGCATGACCCTGCACTCTGCAAGATTGCTCGACGTGGCGAACCGCCTGGATCCGACTGTGCAATCCACGCTGTCGGCGTACAGCGGGTTGATCGCGCACAATGGCGGCGCGGGAAGCAATCCTGCGCTGGGAGCACTGGAACTATTTCAAGCAAACGTCATAACTCAAAGCCGCCTGCTCTCTTATATTGATATTTACCTGGGGCTAGCGGTTTTGGCCGGGTTAGCCGTCATTCTACTTGCCATCGCACGATTGAGGCCAGGACCTGATGCACTGGCATCTTTGGTGAAACGTCGTCATCCCCAAGATCAGGTGTCCATTCCTCTAGAGCGATCATGTTACGTTTGCGCTTAGGACACCGCAAATATGTCCAGCAATCCGAGACTTGATTTGCCTTCCTAATGAAAATTGCTGAACGGACGATAGATCCATAGAGGCGAAGGCGAATGACGGCAGGGGTGTAATTGCCTGCTCCTCGTCCGGAATTCTCCCGAATCTCGAAGGGAACGGCAAAGGATGAGCGACAGCGAAATCGTCCAGGATTTTCTGGTCGAGAGTTACGAGAACCTGGACCGCCTGGACCGGGATCTGGTTGGACTGGAGAAAAATCCGCATGATCGGGATGCGCTGGCGGGCGTGTTTCGCACCATTCACACTATCAAAGGCACGTGCGGATTCCTCGGCTTCAACAAGCTGGAGAAGGTCGCGCACGTCGGGGAGAACTTGCTCACCCGCTTGCGTGACGGGCAGTTGACCCTGAACCCAGAAATAACTACCGCCCTCTTAGCAGCCCGGGGTGCAAGTAGCGGATTTCCTGCGAGTCGGGCGACGTAGTCGGCTACGCGATCTCACGAAGCACTTGGCAACGGACGCGGAGATTCGGCTTCTGCAAAACCGCGCCTTATTTATCCGACACGGGAAGAGTAAGTACAGGGTCAAAACAAGGCTGCCGAAGCGGTTCTTCCACTCCCGCGGCGTGCCCGCGCCCAGCAGTTGGCGCAGGATCAGGCTTAGATTGAACGCGCCCACGTGGATCAGTTGCCGCTTCCAAATGTTTTCCTGTCCGCGCAGATGGCAGCGCCGCATCGCGCCCGTCTCGTAGCAGTGCGCGAAGCTGCGCTCCACTAACTCGCCGCGCCGCCGCAGTAAACTCTTGCCATACTCACCCCGCACCCGCCGCCGGTTGGCATACACCGCTTGCTGCTCGGCCTGTTTGCCCGCCCAGTTCCGCCGTCCCTTCTGTTTCTTCTCTGGGATGTAACTGCGCACGCCATACGCCTTCATCCGCCTCACCACCGCGCCGCTGTGATAACCCTTGTCGGTCACCGTCTCTTCGATGCCGGCCACGTTCACCTTCGGCGCTTCGTGGGGCCGCAACTCCGCCTCGCGCCCGACCTGCTCCGCCACCGCCATCCCGGCTTCGCACAGCGTCTCATCCAGCGTGGCCGTGTCGCCCTGATCGGCGCCTTGCAGCGTGACCGCCAACACCGCGCCCGTGTCCAGATCGACGGCGTGCTCGGCTTTGTGCGCCAGATGCGTGCGCCCATCCTTCATCTTCGCGATCCGCGCATCGCCATCCGCTGGGCTCTTCCACTCCTTATTCGACGTCCGCTTCTTGCGCTTGCGATCCAACCGCGCCAAGTCTTCCCGCGTCGGGGTCGCGATGCCCGAGGCCTTCGCCAGCCCCCGCAGAAACTCCTCGTAACTCTCGCCCGTGTCCCGCCGCACGATCGAGCGCATCGCCGCGTTCGCCTCCAGCGTCGTCGCATCAATCGCGATCCGCTGGCCTTTCAGTAACCCACGATCGGCCAGCACGCCCAACACCCAGCCGAATACTTCGCGATGCGTGTCCAGATCAATCAGCCGCCGCGTGCGCGAAATCGTCGAGTGATCCGGCGTGTACTCGTCCAGCGCGATGCCCACAAAACGCCGCAGGGCCAGCGAGTCCGCCAACCGCCAGGCAATCCCGCGCTCCGCTCCGATGCCCTCGAAATACCCGATCAGCAGCGCCCGAAAGTAAATCCCCGGCGTCAGCGACGGACGCCCGTTCTTCTCGGCATAAAACTTCGCGCACCGGCCCTCGACAAACTCGTCGAAGCCCTCGGCCTCCAGCAACTCATTCAAACGCTGATAGAACGGATGCCCCGGAGCTGATGCCAACTCCGTGTGCGCGATCCACAAATCTTCTTGCTTCTCCCGCTGCTTGCGCGTCCCCATCGCCATGCGCCGATTCTACAAACCAAGCCTGTGGATACCTCAACACTTTCTGGTCACGAATCCGAACTTGCACCACGGGCTGTTAGGCATGGTGGATGCCGTCCGCCAGATGTTGAAGGAAATCAAATCCACAGGCCAGGACGGAGATGTGGACTATCCCGAACTCCGGGAAACTCTGACTCGGCTGCAAACGCCTGCTGAGGCGAACGCTGCTATCACGCCACCTCCACTGCCAGTTTCGTCCACCCCGAAGCCCCCGACAACTCCTGAGATCTCCGCATCCGCGCAGGCGAAGCTGACTCCTCCGCCCCCGACGGAAACCGCGCCGCTCGTAGAACTTGCACCTCCCGCCGGGCCTCGACAAAAGAGAGATGACGGGCCTCGCAAACCTTCCCGCGGGAAAATCGGCGGTCTGTTGGTTGAGCGTGGTCTTGTGCAGGCTTCCGACATTGCCAGGGCTCTCGAAGAACAGGAACACGGAGATCGCCGCCGTCTGGGCGAATCCTTGTGGCTCTCGGGTTGGCAAAACCCGAAGACGTTTTGGCGGCCCAGCAAACTCTCGAAGCCAAACCGCGCGACACCTCGCCTGAAACCATTCGCGTCGGAGTCAACCTGCTGGATAAGCTCATGATGCTAGTCGGCGAACTGGTGCTCGCTCGGAACCAGCTCATGCAACTAACCAATACCCTGGAAGACGCCGGCCTGCAAGCTGTTTCCGAACGCATGGACCTGATCGCCACGGAGTTGCAGGCGCACGTCATGAAGACCCGCATGCAGCCGATTGGGAACATATGGAACCAGTTTCCGCGGACGGTGCGGGACGTCGCGCTCGGTTGCGGCAAGGAAGTGGCCATCGAGATGGAGGGCAAAGACACCGAGCTCGATAAAACCATCATCGAGGCGATCAAAGATCCGCTTACGCATCTGGTGCGCAATTCCGTTGACCATGGCATCGAGCTTCCCGAAGACCGGGCCAAAGCCGGGAAGGCTCGGACCGGGCGTCTGATTCTGCGCGCGTTTCACGAAGGGGGGCAAGTTATCATCGAGATCAGTGACGATGGCGCCGGCTTGAACGTCGAACGCATTCGCAAGAAGGCGGTCGAACGCTCCGTGATTACCGCCGAACAAGCAGCCCGCATGGCGGAGCGGGAGATCTTCAACCTGATTTTTCTTCCCGGATTTTCCACGGCGGAAAAAGTGACCAACGTCTCCGGACGCGGTGTCGGCATGGATGTGGTGAAGACGAACGTTGAGAAGATCGGCGGTACCGTCGACATTCAATCCAGCCTCGGCCGAGGCACGACAGTCCGAGTAAAGATTCCTTTGACCCTGGCCATCATTCCGGCGCTGGTTGTCACCTGCGGCGAAGAACGCTACGCCATCCTCCAAGTGAGCCTGCTCGAACTGGTGCGTATCGAGGCCGAGGATGTGTCCAAGTCCATCGAGTTAGTTCATGGTGCGCCGGTCTATCGGCTGCGCGGACAACTTCTCCCCCTGGTGTATCTCAATCGTGAACTCAAACTTTCTGCTGAGGCGAATTCCGAAGGTGATAGCCGCCACGCGGTCAACATCGTGGTCGTGCGCGCCGACGAGCGGTGGTCGATCAGATCAACGACACCGAAGAGATTGTCGTCAAGCCGCTGCGCAAACAGCTCAAAACGGTCAAGACTTTCGCCGGGTCGAGCATCATTGGCGACGGCAAGGTCGCTCTCATTCTGGATGTCCTCGGACTGGCGCAGCGTTCCGGCGTGGTTACGGAAGCCCGGGACCGCGCTCTCGCCGAAAAAACCGCCGAAACCTCAGCCAGCGCGGGCGAGAAACAAACCTTCCTGCTGTTCGCCGGGCCGGGCGATTCCCGCATGGCCATCCCGCTCAGCACCCTGGCGCGCCTCGAAGAATTTCCCGTGGCGCAAGTGGAAATGTCGGGCAGCCAGTGGGTCACTCAATATCGCGGCCAGATTCTTCCCCTGGTGCGGCTGAACGTGGTGCTCGAAGAGCGGCGCAACCGGCTGCGAACCTTGCAGGCTCCGCCCGCGCTGGACTCAGGACCAATTCAGGTGTTGGTGCTGAATCACGACGAACGCTCCTTCGGCCTGGTGGTGGAACGCATTCTGGATATTGTCGAGGACCGGGCCGAGGTGAGATCGGCAGCGACTCGAGCTTCTGTTCTTTATTCCGTGGTGATTGGAGACCGGGTCACGGAGTTGCTTGATATCCCGGCCATTCTGCGGAGCGTGGATTCGAACCCCGCACGGCCAACTGCCTATCTGTTTCTGGATGGAGTGAGCTTGCGAGTGCGGCGACCCACGGGGCGCAAACAGGTGCAGATGCTGGTGGCGTATGGCATCCGGCGCGATGGCAGCCGTCACCTGCTGGCTTTCTTGCGCAGCCAAGGCGAAAGCCAAGCGGATTGGGAGGGGCTGCTGCAGGATCTGTATCAGCGCGGTCTGGAGGGCCGATCGCTCGGCCTGATTCTCACCGACGGCTGCGCCGGCTTGGCGGCGGCGATTCGCACCGTCTATCCGCGGGTGCGGCATCAGCGTTGCTGGGTCCATAAGATGCGCAACATTCTGGAGAAAGCACGGAAGCGCGACTACGACGAGGTGAAGGCCGGGGCCCAGGCCATTTACTTGGCCGAATCTCGGTCTCAGGCAGAAGCCGCATTTCGCCGTTTCCGCACGCGTTGGCAGCGAGCGTACGGGCCGATGGTGAGCCGACTGGAACGCGACTTGCCGGAACTGCTGTCATTCTTCGCTTTTCCCCGGCACCTGTGGCGCAAGCTGCGCACCACCAACGTGATTGAGCGCTGCTTTGTCGAAGTGCGCCGCCGCACCCGGCCCATGGTGTGCTTTGTCAACGTAGAAAGCGTCGATCGAATCATCTACTCCATCTTCCAGAGATTCAACCTGGAATGGAAAACCCGCACCCTCAACCTATTTACACAAGCAGCTTGACATCACCAAAGAAGGTCAGGCAGTGGTTGTTCCGTGCCTGATGACGGCTGGGGGATCGATAGCTTTTTGCGCATTCCAATAAGAACTTTTCCCTCAGCGCCATCGATCGGTTTGCTAGAAGGAACGCTATGAAACCTCGGTCGCTTCTAAGAACGACGATCGCCCTTCTGGCGCTAGCTTCGTTTGCGCATGCCCAAGATGGATTCTTGTCTGCGTGGGAAGACCGCGTTCGAACCACCCTGGCGGAACAACCAGCGTGGCCCACCCCGTTAATCACTGCCAATTCGGGGCTGGTTCAGCTGTTTCGTGCCGATTTTGTTCGTCAGATCACGCCTGCCCAAACCACAACCTGGAACTATGGCAACAGTAAAGGCCTCGATCTTATTCCGTGGTACAAAACCGAATTTGATATCGCTGTCCCTCCCTATATCCAACACAATTCGCCGGCAATCAAAGACGGATTTGGCGATCTCGGCATGTTGTTGAAGTACAGAATCCTATCGGACAACGAAATTCACCCTTACTCGATAAGTGCTTCCCTCGGCGGCACAATTCCGACGGGCAGCTATGCGAATGGAAGCACGGCCGGAACGATTTCGCCCACTCTTTATGGCGGAAAGGGCTTCCGCAGGCTCGATGTGCAATCCAGCGTGGGCGCAGTTCTACCGACAGGGTTCACCTCTAAATTGGGACGGCCTTTGGCTTGGAACTCGGTGGCGCAATACAAGGTCGGCAAAATCTTTTGGCCTGAGATTGAGAATAACGCCACGTACTTTCACGGCGGACCACACGACGGCAAAACCCAGGACTTTGTAACTCCGGGATTGTTGCTGAGCCGATTCAAACTCGAACACGATGCGAGAAATCGGTTGTCGTTGACGTTCGGTGCGGGGGAACAAATCGCCGTCTCGCATTATCACGGGTACAACCATGGATTGATTTTCACCTCGCGGCTGGCGTTCTAAAGCAGGCTGCGAAGCGGTAGGGAAACGCAGAAGAGATACGTAGGACATCGAAGGAGAAAGAAGGAAATGAAACTTACACTCGGAAAAAAGCTGGGACTGGGCTTCGGCGTCATCCTTGCCCTCATGGTTCTTAGTACGATCCTCACCTACGTGAAGGCGAGCGCGATCAAAGAGACCCAGGAGCGGATCACGAGCCTGCGCGTCCCGACGATCAAAGCCTGCACTGCGCTACAAAGGGATTTGAATCAGTCGCAGAACAAAGGCCGCCAGGCCATTCTCGCGGGAAACGAATCCGCCCGATGGGAAACCGGGAATAAGCTCTTCGTCGCGGCGTGGGACGATATCGGAAAGGATCTCGCTGCGCTCGACGAATTGCCTCCGCACTGGACGATGCAGGCCAACCGGGACCGGCTTGCCGAGACCAAGAAGCAGCTTGTCATCCTACGGGAGACCCAAGAAGCGATTATGAAACAAGCAACCAGCGGCGAACGCGACGCCGTCGCCAAGGCGGGAAACGAATACGCCGACAAAGCCACCGTGATAAACGAGGCGATCAAAAAACCTCTCGGCGACATGGCAGATTCCTTCGCCACGCTGATAAAGGAAAGCACAGAAGAAATGAATGCGCAGACCCGGTCGATGAACCTTACGATGGCGGGAGCCACCTCGGCAGCTTTGGTGATCGGATTCATCGTGGCCTTCTTCGTAATCCGCGATGTGACCGCAGCCACCCAAGCCGTGGTCGCCCAGACTGAAGCCATCGGCAGGTCGCAAGCTGTGATCGAGTTCCAGATGGATGGAACCATCGTCGATGCCAACCAGAATTTCCTGAACGCAATGGGGTATACGCTGGCGGAAATAAAAGGCAAACACCACAGCATGTTCGCCGACGAAACTCATCGTCAAAGCGCGGACTACCGGGAATTCTGGGCTAAGCTGAACCGCGGCGAGCACCAGGCGGGCGAGTATAAACGCCCCGCCAAAGACGGAAAAGAAGTCTGGCTTCAGGCTTCCTACAATCCCATCCTTGACCCGAATGGCAAGCCTTTCAAAGTTGTAGAGTACGCCACCGAGGTCACGCAACAGGTCCTGGCCCGGCAAGGGATGGTGCGCATTCAAGCGATGGTGGAAAACTCACCATCCAACATCATTTATGCCGACCGGGAGCTGAAAATCCAGTACATGAACCCAGCATCGATTAATATGTTGCGTTCTCTGGAGCAACACCTACCCATCAAAGTCGGGCAGATGCTCGGCCGTTCCATTGATGTGTTTCATAAGGATCCGTCGCACCAACACAGGCTGCTGGCGAATGACAAGAACCTTCCACACCAGGCAAAGATCAAGCTCGGTCCGGAGACGCTGGACCTGAGAGTCAGTGCCATCTACGACAAGGACAAGAATTACACCGGATGCATGCTGAACTGGGAAATCATTACCGCAAGGGAGGCCACGGAAAGAAAGGTTCTGGAAGCCGCGGAACGGGAAAAGACAGCGGCGGCCGGATTGCAGCAAAAAGTGGACAGCATCCTCACCGTGGTAGCGGCCGCGAGCAAAGGAGATCTTACTCAAGAAATTCCTGTGCGCGGTAGTGACTCCATTGGGCAAATGGGAGAAGGACTGGGTAAATTCTTTAGCGATCTACGGGGAAGCATTGGCAGCATTGGGGCGAGCGCCATGAGCCTGGCCTCAGCCTCGGAAGAGTTGACCGCCGTGAGCCAGCAGATGAGCGCCAACGCCGAAGAAACCTCGGCCCAGACCAAAGTCGTTTCCGGCGCGACCCTGCAAGTCAACCAGAACCTTCAGACCGTTGCCACCGGGGCGGAAGAGATGGGCGCCAGCATCAAGGAAATCGCCAAGAACGCCACCGAAGCCGCTCAGGTCGCATCCTCTGCCGTGCGGGCCGCCGAAACCGCCAATTCCACCGTATCGAAGCTCGGCGCGTCTTCTGCAGAAATCGGCCAGGTAATCAAAGTCATCACGTCGATCGCCCAACAAACCAACCTACTCGCGCTCAACGCGACCATCGAAGCTGCCCGCGCCGGCGAAGCGGGCAAAGGCTTTGCCGTGGTCGCCAACGAAGTGAAGGAGCTGGCCAAGAAGACCGCCAAAGCCACCGAGGACATCAGCCGCAAAATCGAAACTATTCAGGACGATGCCAAAGCCGCCGTCGATTCTATTGGCACCATCAGCGAGGTCATCCACCAGATCAACGGCATTTCCAACACCATCGCTACAGCTGTCGAGGAGCAAAACGCCACCACCAACGAGATGGCCCGCAACGTCAGCGAAGCGGCCCACGGCAGCGGCGAAATTACGAGCAATATCGCAGGCGTCGCCGAGGCGGCCGAGAGCACGTCCCGAGGCGCAACCGACACCCAGAAAGCCGCCCAGCAACTGGTGCAGACGTCCGCCGAACTCCGCCGGTTGGTCGAGCAATTCAAAATTGACGACGCCGAAACCAGCCGCGGAAGCGGAGTCCCATCGACTAAGGCGCATGGCAAAAGGGCAGGCGCGAGCTCCTAAGGCCGCTGTTCACTCGTGAGGCGAGCAACAAAACCAACCTCACCCCAAGGCGTCATCCTGAAGGCCCGGCGGGCAGAAGGATCTCGCGCGCACAACTTTGGCGCTCACCATGACTTGGAGCCGGACCATGTCCCCGCCCACAGCCGGTTTTTCTGCTTGACACCCGGCCACCAAGCGGCTAAGATAATGACACAAGCCATTAGCTGTTTGATAACAGCAATAAACGCCGCTCTTTGACAATTTAGTAGCTCAGCCGCAAGCGTACCCGGCCTCCCAAGAGCCCGGCTCTAAGTACTTCAGAAGATATATTCTAGAGGGCATCCAAGAGGCACCTCCTGTTTTCATAGACTTATGAAGCGAAAGGCCAAGGGTATCCCCTTCCGTAAGTCCTTTAAAAGGGATATTTTACGCGGGTATCTCGAAAACACTCCCTTTGTTTTCATAGATCTAGCCCGAAAACGCAAAATTTGGGGTATATATCCCTTATAAAAAGGTAAATATACCGGGCTTATGTTTAATAATATGTCAACACTGAATCCGCCCAGCTGCGATGCAGAAAGCGACTAGTGGAAGGCTTCGCCGCGGTTCAGCATCGCGAGAATCGTTTCCATGCGCCGCTGCCTGGTTTCTGGCTTCTTGGCGGTTTGCAGCCGGTAGGCAATTGCGTAGCGGTTGGTCTTGCTGAGCGACTCTAAAAACGCGTTGGCTTTCTTGTTCCGGCGAACTGCCGCCAGAAAATCTTCAGGGAACCTTGCCTGGCTGGACGAATCGTAGGCCGCGGCCCAACGGCCGTCTTTCCTTGCGGCGTCGATTTGGGCCTGACCCGCGGCTTTCATCCGGCCCGCCTTGATCAACCTCTCCGCGTGCCGGGTGTTGATCTTCGACCAGCCGCTTTTTGGCCTTCGCGGGGTGAATCGTTGCCGCCACGAAAGCTCATCGTGGCTCTGCTTCAGCCCGTCGATCCATCCATGGCAGAGCGCCTCATCGAGCGCTTCAGCGTAGGTGACGGTGGGTGTTCCCGAACCTTTCTTGAAAATGCGCAGCCAGATGCCCTCGGATCGACGGTGATTCGCAGCCAGCCATTTGCGAAACTCCGCCGATGATCGAAAGCTAAGGATTTCGTCCATAGGAGATGAGCTCCCAAATCCGTGCCAGATGATGATCGTCGTGCTCGGCCACAAAGTATAAATGATCGACCAGCCGCAATGGCTTCTTGAGCCGGGGATGCGGGAGCGAGCGGGCGAACCACTCGGTTTCAAGCGCGCCCACCTGATTCACGAGTCGCAGTCGCGCCTTGCGGAACTCGGCAAGAATGTCCTCAATGCGGCGCTGGTTGTGCACCGCTTCGTGAGTCTGCCGGTTGGTCAGGTCGGCGATGGTGAGTTCAGCCGCACCCGCGAGGTAATCGTCTACACGCGCCATCCACAGAGTCTCCAGGTCGAGTAAATGTCCGGCATGTTCCTGGGCCGACCATTTTTCGCCCGGCTTTCGGGTTAGCCGATCGGGAGGAATTGCGCGGACCATCTCCTCGAGCCTGGCGGGCGTGCCTCGCAGGCGGACGCAGAGGTTCGGGAAGAGTTCTGCGCGAAACGAGAACTCGAAGTTGCGATCAAACCAATTGGGGACCTGAGTCATGGATCACCGGCGCGTTGTCGCGGTTCCGAGCGAAAGCAGATTCCTCGCTACGCTCGGAATGACAACACTAGGCTCGAAATGACAATCGGGTTGGACATAGCCATCGGGTTCTGATGCCTGCCGACCGTTACGCGCATCTATCAACTTGAAGATCATGAACTGGTAGATCAGATTCTCGTTCTTCTTTCCTCGGTTCTTAATTTTTGTTGGGAGGCATCATGAAGACTCGCAAGCTTGGGCGCAGCGGCCCTACGGTTTCAGCCATGGGCCTGGGTTGTATGGGCATGTCGGAGTTCTACAGCGGGCGCGATGACAATGAATCGGTGGCCACGATTCATCGGGCGCTCGAGCTCGGCATCACTTTCCTCGATACGGCCGACGTGTACGGTCCGTTCATCAACGAAGAACTGGTCGGCAAAGCCATTCGCGGACGCCGCGAGAAGGTTGTGCTGGCCACGAAGTTTGGCATCGTTCGCGATCCCAAGAATCCCAATCTGCGCGGGGTGAATGGCAAACCGGAATATGTGCGGCAGTCCTGTGAGAGCAGCCTGCGTCGGCTAGGGGTGGAGACGATTGATCTTTATTACCAGCATCGCGTGGATCCGGATACGCCGATTGAAGAGACCGTGGGCGCGATGGCGCAACTGATCAAGGAAGGCAAAGTCCGTTACCTGGGGCTGTCCGAAGTGAGTCCGCGCACGCTGCGCCGCGCCGTAAAGGTCCATCCCATCGCCGCACTGCAGACTGAGTACTCGCTGTGGACACGCGATCCTGAAGACGAGGTTCTGCCTACCTGCCACGAACTGGGAATCGGATTCGTCGCCTACAGCCCACTGGGACGCGGCTTCCTGACCGGACAGTTCAAGACCTTTGACGATCTTGCCGCGGACGATTACCGGAGAAATTCGCCCCGTTTCCAGGGAGACAACTTCCAGAAGAATCTTGATCTGGCGCGGCGGGTCGAGGAAATTGCGAAGCAGAAGGGCTGCAAGCCTTCGCAGTTGGCACTGGCGTGGGTGCTGGCGCGGGGAGAAGACATTGTCCCGATTCCCGGCACCAAGCGCCGCAAGTATCTCGAAGAGAATGTTGGGGCGCTAGACGTGCAGCTTACCGCGGAGGACTTGCGGCGAATCGAACAAGTATTTCCGCGGAATGCGACGGCAGGAGCGCGCTATCCGGAACACATGATGCAGCTGGTGAACGGATGAAGTTGTACGAAAATAATTTGGGGCGGCTGTTGGGCCGCCCCAAATTATTTTCTACATCATTCTCAAGACGGTGAACACAAGGTCCTGCGACTTCGGTCGGGATAACAAGTCGTAACCGGCACCCGTCGAGATCACGCTCTGGCGGGGCTTTCTCCACCCTTGGCGATTCCTGGGCGTCCCGGCTCTGGCTTCAGAACCTGTTGCACGCCGTCATCGGACTTCGGCGGAGGCGTCATCTTGGGCAGTTCCTTGCCTTCGATGATCATCTTAATCTCGTTGGCGTCGAGCACCTCACGCTCAAGAAGTGCGAGCGCGATTCTCACCAGCGCGCCATTGTCTTGGGCCAAAATGCCTTTCGCCGTGTTGTAGCCCTGGCCCACGATCCGGCGAACTTCATCGTCGATCTTGATTGCGGTGGCTTCGCTGTAGTCGCGGTGCTGGGCAATTTCGCGGCCCAGGAAAATCTGCTCTTCCTTCTTGCCGAAGGTCAGGGGACCCAGATCGCTCATGCCGAACTCACAGACCATCTTGCGCGCCATCTCCGTGGCTCGCTCGATGTCGTTGCCAGCCCCGGTGCTCATCTGGTTGAGGAACATCTCCTCGGCGATGCGACCACCCATCATGATTGCGATCTCGGTTTCGAGATATTCCTTGGTGTAGTTGTGCTTGTCGTCGATCGGCAACTGCATGGTCACGCCGAGAGCCATGCCGCGGGGAATGATCGTGACTTTATGCAGCGGATCGGAATTGGGCAGCTTGGACGCAACCAATGCGTGCCCGGCCTCGTGATACGCCGTCACCTTCTTCTCTTCTTCGGTGAGAATCAGGGACTTGCGTTCCACACCCATCAGGACTTTGTCCTTGGCCAATTCGAAGTCGTACATGAGGACGGCCTTGCGGTTCTGCCTTGCCGCGCTCAGGGCCGCTTCGTTCACCATGTTGGCCAGATCGGCCCCGGAGAAACCCGGGGTGCCGCGCGCCAGCACGGAAAGATCGACATCGTCGGCCAACGGAATTTTACGGGTGTGGACTCGAAGAATCTCTTCGCGTCCGCGTACGTCCGGGCGATGCACCACCACCCGGCGGTCAAAACGTCCGGGCCGAAGCAGCGCGGGATCGAGGACGTCCGGACGGTTGGTTGCGGCCATCAGGATGACGCCTTCGTTCGATTCGAAGCCATCCATCTCGACGAGCAACTGATTCAACGTTTGCTCGCGCTCGTCGTGCCCGCCACCGAGACCGGCGCCGCGGTGACGTCCAACTGCGTCAATTTCGTCGATAAAGATGATGCACGGGGCGTTCTTCTTGCCCTGCTCAAACAGATCACGGACTCGGCTGGCACCAACGCCGACGAACATTTCCACGAAGTCCGAACCGGAAATCGAGAAGAAGGGAACGTTGGCTTCGCCGGCAACCGCTCTTGCCAGCAGGGTCTTACCGGTTCCAGGGGGCCCGACTAGCAATACACCCTTCGGAATGCGCCCGCCCAGTTTCTGGAACTTCTGCGCCTCGCGCAGGAATTCGATAATCTCTTTGAGTTCTTCCTTGGCTTCTTCTACGCCGGCCACGTCCTTGAACGTGACCTTCTTCTGTTGCATGGAGAGCAGGCGCGCCCGACTCTTCCCGAATGAGAGTGCTTTGTTGCCGCCGGTCTGCATCTGGCGGATCATGAAGAACCAGAGAGCGGCCAGTAGAATCAGCGGCGCGAGGTTCAGCAGCCAACTGGGCCAGCTTCCGCTGCTGGCATCCCGGACGTTGATCACAACGCCCTTGTCGCGCAGCAACTTGATCATGTCTGGGTAGTTCGTTGGTACTGTCGTGTGGAAGGTCGAGCCGTCATTTGCAAACTTGCCGTGGACTTCCTGCAAGTTGATCGTGACCTCTTTGACGTTGCCCTGGTCCACATCCGTCATGAATTGCGAGAAGTTGACTTCCTTCTCTTTTTGCCCCGCCCCGCCCGCCTTTACCACTTGCCAGAGCAGGAACGCCGAGAGCACGATCACAAGCCAGAAAACTACGGTCTTAACTGTTGAATTCACCTAAAACTCCTGAGAAGGTTGCGCCCTGTTCCAAAACGCAACTGGGGCTCCGCCAATAACATTAGATGCCAGCCGCAGGGATTGGATCGAGGAAATTACCAACCCCATCATTCTAACCCTTCTTGTGGAAAAAAGGACGGACTTCTTGCCGTGACTTAAGTCATGCAGGAACCTCAGCCTGCAGCTGCCACGTAGGGCAGGTTGCGCAGGGTCTGCTCCGGCGATCCTAATCCGTAGCCCACGAGGAAGGCTTCATCAACCAGAAACCCGAAATAATCCGGCTGCAATTGCACCCTCCGCGCCGACTGCCGGTCCAGCAGAGTAGCCAGCTTGACCGAGGCTGCTCCCCGTCCCCGCAGGTCGTTCATCAGAAACTCACTGGTCACTCCGGAATGCACCAGGCCCTCGATCAGCAATACGTGCTGGCCGACAATGGCGAGTTCGTGGCTGAAGAAAATTTCAAGGAAGCCCGCAGCGGTGTTCTCGGTCTCCCGGCGGTACCGGGGCTTGATGAACTGGCAGATGACCGGTACTTCCAAAACCCTCACCAGGTCGGCCATGAAAATGAAACCGTTCTCGAGCAGCGCCAGGGCATGGATCGTCTTGCCCTGATAGTCGGCTGAGATCTGCCTCGCCATCTCGCGCACGCGTTTTTGAATCTGCTCGGTGGGAATCACGGTGCGTAACTGCTCGGGCTTTGGATTTGCGTTCATAGGTTTTCGTTCGTGCGGAGACGGCGCTCGCTCCCCGTTTTGAGCCAAGACACTCTTACAACCTCACTTCCCGGATCAACACAGCACTGTCATCAGCGCTCCTCGGCTGCGAGCGAGCCGGCGCCGAAAAGCCGCGGACCCAGACCACATTCGTTCCGCTCACGACCACTGGCCACAGTTTCCGTTCCGGGCCGGAAACTTGCCGACCCTGCAGCAACTCTTTAATCTTTTTCTCGGCCTTCGTATGCGCCGGCTGGAAGCGATCTCCAGGACGCCAGTTCCTGACTGTTAAGTCTGCCGCCAGTAACGACCGATCCAACAAATCCTCGGGATTATAACCCTCGGCGGTGTTTCGCGGAACCAGTACTGTTTCGAACCTTGATCGCGTCTCCTGAACCTCGACCGATCCGGGCACGGAAAGACGGTACTCGTAGTTCAGTTCGCTTGGTGGGCCGCTCTTCGGGTCGAAATGCAATTCCCCGCGTCTTCGCGAAACCGTCCATCCCCCCGGCAATACAGTGGAGTTGGCCGATTCAGCGCGGTTCGAAACCAACGCCAGAACTTCCTCGACGTGATGGAAGTCTAGCCTAAAGCCTAAAGACTCGCTGGCTGCTCGGACTACACGTCGCTGCAGTGCGACAGGAAAGCCTTCCAATACCGACAAATTAAGTACGCCGCCTTCGGCGCTGGCGTCGGTCGTGTTCCAAACCTGCGGCAGCACTCTTGCGACCTCCTTTTGCCAATATTCCTCTTCGGCGCGCGAGATCTCGGCCGTCTCTGAAAATGCTTCGCGCACCGCAGGATTCAAATAACGCTCCAGACGCGGCAGGATTCCATGCCGCACCCGATTGCGCATGTGGCGCACGTCGCGATTGCTTTTGTCTTCCCCCCAGCCTTGTCCGAGCGCACGCAGATAAGTCTCGAGGTCTCTCCGTCTGGTCCCAAGCAACGGGCGAATGATGGAAGCATCAGAATCTGAGCCTTCGGCGCTGCTTACCGACACACGAGGATAGATCCCTGCCAAGCCACGAGTGCCCGCTCCGCGAACCAACTTCAGCAGCACCGTCTCTGCCTGGTCATCCAACGTATGCCCGGTAGCAATGCGGCTCAATCGTCCCTCCAGCAGCAACTGGTGGAAGTAGCGGTAACGCATTTCGCGCGCCGCAGTTTCGAGACTCAAGTGTTCTTTCGCGGCGCAGGCGGCCACGTCACCGCTCTCGCAGCGCAGTTCCAACTTATGGCTCTGAGCCAATTCGGCGACAAACCGTTCATCTTCATCCGACTCAGCTCCTCGTAACTTGTGGTTGAAATGAACCCCCGAAAGAACAATGCCAAGTTCCTTGCGCAGCTCCAACAACAGACGGAGCAGGGCCACGGAGTCTGCGCCTCCGGAGACGGCGATCCCAATGCGATCCCCGGCTCTCAAAAGTGCATGTTTCCGGATGTAGTCGAGGACAGCCTGCCGCAGCGTCTGCACGGCAACATAGTACAACTAGAGGTATGTAGGAACGTGTGACCCAGTGTACCTCGAGGCTAGCGGCCTAGGCACTCGCTGTACAAGTCACTCTCGGCCGCCCGCTTGATGTAGGAATTCCTGCACGCCAGGAGCTTCCGCATGTGCTGCTCAAGTGCCAATCGCTCGACCACTCGGCCCAACAAACCATACGGTGCCGCGAATCTCACATCATCTTTCATCAAGGTGATGTTGTTCGACGGCTCAAAATAATGGTCGTGGCAGTAGCTCTTGAAAGCGCCCCGCATCATAGAATCTTGAAAGTAGCGAGGGAAATCATAAGCTGTGATGCGGCTGGTATGGCGGATGACGAAGCCAAAGTGACGTCCGCTCCAGGTGACCTCTTGTCCATGCCCGATCAAGCCTGACGTGACCCCCGCGATCGCCCGCTGTTGACCTTTGGTAGAAGCAAGATTCAAATCAATACTGCGCGAAAGATCGAAGCAACGCTCGATCGGCGCAGCAATGGCCGTAGTCAACTCAATCCGAACCAAAACCTACCCTCGCTTCAACTACTGTTCTTTTTCATCTTTTCTAAAAACTTCCCGACGCTCACCACGGCCCGACCCACCGTCCCGCGGCCAATCTCCTGGACATCATCCCGCGCGTTCACGCGCACCACATAAAACTTGCCATCGAACGATTCCAGCACCGCCTCCGCCCGGATCCGTGCTCCAACCCCGCTCGCCGCCCGATGCTCAACATGAATGGCTGTGCCAACGGTGATTTCGTCGCCCTCACAGTAAGGCTGCAGCGCATGGAAGGTGGGGCTTTCCATCAGCCGAATCATGTCGGGAGTCGAATACACCTGCGGCAGTTCGGGATGATGCGAGGTCAGCGTGTGCTTGAACTCAACTGTTTCCTCAACCGCGCCGCGAGCGCCGATTGGCATTGTTTTCGCCATAAGGAAATCCCCACAAAAGAAAGAGCCAATGATTCTAGCGAATCACCGGCTCCGTTTTCCTTTGGAAATCTGCTGTCTATGCCGCTACGTTCTGCGACCGCCGCGCCTCGATTCCATCCAACGCGTGCCACAAGGCCTTCGCAGCATTCTCTCCCGCAGCCAACGCCTGTTCTGCCATCTGCGGATGCGACTCCAGCCTTTTCCCTAGCTGTTGGCGCCAGACCTGCGAGTGATAAACATCTGCCGTCGTGTGCAAGGTGAAGTAAGCGGTGACGCGGTCGTCGGCGCCATACATCTCGCGCAATCCGCGAGCCTTCTCCCTCGCGACTCGCGGAACCTGCGACTCATACGCATAGAACGCAGCCAGCGCTTCTTCCGGTGTGCCCTCACTCGCTACCCGATGGAAAAATGCAATCAGTTCGGCAATTTCTGGGACCGGACGATGACCACGGATATTGCGGTGCGCGCCCATGCCTTCGGCAAAGTCCAGCCACAGTTCGGAATGCGGCGTCGATTCCTGGCCCGACTCATCCGCCATGCCTTTTTCGTCTGCCATGTTGGCCAACACTGCCTGACGAAGTTCGCTTTCGTCGAGACGGATCCCCAGTTCCGCCAGATAGATGGGAAACGCCTCAACATGATGGTAGTAATCCCGGGCGTACTCCCGTAAATCGTCGCGGGTGAGTTCACCGGCGCTCCAGGCCTGATAGAAGGGATGGCAAAGCAGATCATATTTCGCGATCCGCGTATCGAGTTGTTCGAAGAATTGCTCGGTAGTCATAATTGCGCCTCCAGGACACTCCAATATACGGGGGCGAGGGAGCGCATGCAAATGACTGTGTTGACGCGGGCGTCCGCCCCTGCAGCCCAATTCAGGAATTCGTCGCAACAATATGTCAGTTTCAAGCAAACGAAGAACAAGTCCCCGTTCGATAATGAAGGCGAGCGGGTGCCCGTCCTCGCAAGTCAAAATATCAATCGAGAGAGGCGCACGATGATTCCGATTGTTCAAGCATTACTGATCTCAATTCTGGCAGCAACAGCGCTCGCACAAACCGGTCGACCCCAAACGCTCCGCATCTCCAACGATTTCAGCGTTCCCGACGAAGTCAAATACAAAACAGGCTATGTGAACCCCGCTCCACCTCCACCCGAGTTCAAGTCCGCGCTGCTTTGGGGAATCGCGATCGCCGATACCCGCGTCCGCGGCCACGAGTCCGCTGAAGTAGAAATTGCCTCGACGCAGCTAACCTGCCGAGTCGATGGTAAGGATGTAATCCTCAACGACGACAGCGGTGAAGTTCGGGGAGGACTCTACCGCCGTGACCCATGGTTTGGCACCGATCAACACGATCCCATGCCGATAAGCGACGACGCGACGAACCACGCGGTCGTGCTCCCAGTCGGCCAATGTCCCGACCGCGTCTGGCACTTCTGGAGTCCATCGCCTCGTGCGGCGCTTCCTTCGGGCCAGCTCGCAGGCTGTACCGTCAAAGTCCGTGTCAAGATTTCTCGCGGAGCCCTGCTGCAAGTAGGGATGGACTACTGGCGCAATCAAACCATCGCCTACGGTGCCGGCGGAAACAACCACGAAGCCGGAGCCAGTAACTGGTATTTCCCCTCCGACCAATGGCAAGAAGCGACTTTCACCGACATCGGAGGCCCGAGGTTGGTGGGCGTCGGCAGTCAGGATCACGTCCGATCGTGGCCGTGGTAAGCACAACATTTCCCGCCAGTTGCTAGAATAGAAACTCACCCATGGCGGGATTCACCGAACAGTTCGACGTAGTAGTTGTCGGTGCCGGACACGCCGGATGCGAAGCCGCGATGGCAGCCGCCCGGATGGGCCAGAAGACCGCTCTCTATACGCTGAACGTCGACCTGATCGCGCAGATGTCCTGCAACCCCGCCATCGGAGGAATCGCCAAAGGCCACTTGGTCCGCGAGGTCGACGCGCTCGGCGGCATTATGGGCGAGATCACGGATGCCGTCGGGATCCAGTTCCGTTTGCTGAATACATCTCGAGGCCCAGCCGTCTGGTCTCCCCGCGCCCAGTGCGACAAGCAAGCCTACCGCCTTAAGATGAGGGAGGTCCTCGAGTCGCAGGCGAATCTGAAGATCAAACAAGCCGAAGTGGCGGAGTTGATTATCGAGGAGTCGTTGGTTGGCCGTTCGTCATTGGCCAGCCCTGACAACGGAACAGGTTTTGCCAACGACCGACGGCCAACGAGCAACGACCGCATCTGCCGTGGCATCAAGCTTCGCGACGGTCGCACTGTCGGGGCAAAGGCGATCATCATTACAACTGGCACGTTCCTCAACGGACTGATTCATTGCGGAGAGCAGCAATATCCCGCCGGGCGCTCCGGCGAGCCCGCTGCTGTTCTCCTCGGTGAATCGCTTAAGCGACTCGGCCTGCGGGGCTGCCGTCTCAAGACGGGCACGCCTCCACGCCTCGACGGCCGCAGCATCGACTGGTCGCGATTCCAGCTTCAGCCCGGCGATGCCGATCCTACGCCGTTCAGCTTTCGTACCAAACGGGTCGCGCATCACGATTCGCAAGTCCCCTGCTATATCGCCTGGACCACGCCCGAAGCACAGCGCATTATCCGCGAAAACGTGCATCGTTCGCCCATGTACAGCGGACAGATTCAATCCATCGGCCCACGGTATTGTCCATCGATCGAGGACAAAATCGTCAAGTTCCCCGACAAGACCACGCACCAACTTTTCCTCGAACCCGAAGGCTTGAACACGCATGAGATCTACGTCAACGGCATGAGCACTTCGCTGCCGGTTGAGGTTCAGCTTGCGATCCTCAAGTCCATCCCTGGCCTTGAGACCGCGGAAATGCTGCGTCCCGGCTACGCCATCGAATACGACTCGATCGATCCCACCGAACTCGAACGGACGCTCGAAACCAAGAAAATTAGCGGGCTATTCCTTGCCGGCCAAATTAACGGCACCAGCGGATACGAAGAAGCTGCCTGCCAGGGCTTAATGGCCGGAATCAATGCCGCCCTGAAAGTCAAGAACCAGCCGCCGCTGATCCTTGATCGCACCGAAGCCTACACCGCGATTCTCATCGACGACCTGATCTCGAAGGGCACCAACGAGCCCTACCGGATGTTCACCTCGCGCGCCGAGTTCCGCTTGCACCTGCGCATCGATAACGCCGACCGCCGCCTCACGCCGCATGGCCGCGGAATTGGCCTGATCTCCGACCAAGCCTGGAGCGACTATCTGGCCAAGCAACAGCGCCTGGAAGCAATGAAGCAGTTGCTGGAAAAAACCAAACTCACCAGCACGATGCTCGAAACGATTGCAATTGCAAAAGTGCCAAGCCCCTGTCATCCCGAGCGAAGTGAGGCGCAGCCGAACGAAGTCGACGGACGTTGTGTTTCTCTGCTGCGTGCTAATCACCTTTCTGCCGCGCTGGGCCAAACCTGCGTCCAACTCCTTAAGCGCCCCGAGATCACAATCGAGAACCTCGTCCCGATTCTCCGCGACCTAGACCCAGCATTTTTCGAACGAGAACAAAACCGCCAAAATCCGCGCGAATCCGCAGTCGTTCTTTCTTCGGAAGTACGCAACGAACTCAAGTCCGTTGAAACCGAAATAAAATATGAAGGCTACCTGCTCCAGCAACAGCGCTCGATTGATCGCCTAAAAAAGGCCGAGCAGCGCGCCATCCCCGACTGGTTCGATTACCACTCGGTCAGCGGCCTCTCTCGTGAAGTGCAGGAAACCCTGCTAAAGATAAGACCGCGCACTCTGGCCCACGCCTCGCGGATTCCCGGTGTGACGCCTGCGGCAGTCTCGCTAGTCCATGTCTACATCGAAATTCAAGCCAAGCGCCGCCAGCAAGTCGCAGCGCTCTAGGCTAAGGTGGGCACACCCTGCCCCGGCTGTCCAGCAGAGCAAAACTCGGCACCTTCGCACCCACGATGATGTCCGAAAACAGCCAGACATTTTCATTCCGAAAGATTATCTTGGTGACACGGCGATGACCCCGACGTTTTACACCGAAATCGAAAGCCCGCTGGGACCGCTCTTGCTTGCTGCGGACGAAGCCGGCCTGCGGCAAATCCTGTTCGTGAAGGGAAGGCACGAGGCGCACTCAGAACCTTCATGGCAAGAAGATCGTGCTCCGCTCAGCGAGACCATCCGCCAGCTCCAAGCGTACTTCGCCGGAGACCTCGAAAACTTCGATCTCAAGCTCGCGCCCGAGGGTACGAAGTTCCAGCGGGAAGTGTGGCGTCGCCTCTGCGATATCCCCTATGGCGAGACCATTTCGTATGGCGAACTCGCGGGCCGAATCGGAAATCCGAAAGCATCCCGAGCGGTCGGTCTTGCCAATGGATCGAACCCAATCCCCATCGTGATCCCCTGCCATCGCGTGATCGGCAGCAACGGCAAGCTCACCGGATACGGCGGCGGCCTGCCCATCAAAGAAAAGCTGTTGGCCTTGGAGCGCCGCCAACTGCGTCTGTTGTGAACGCTTGTTATTACCGATTCAGACGGCTCGACAAATCACGAAGCAGGTATTCGTGCTCGGACGATACGCCCAACCTTTCGAAGTACCGCCAATACCAGACCGGGTAGAGATGTGAAGTGATCGTCGTGGTTCGAGTCAGCCTCGTGCCGCTTCCTTCCCGGCGAAGTTCGTAGGCAGCGTTCTCAAATCCCAGCCAATGGCGGCCCGGCATATTTGTGCGATCGATCGTGAGATGGATTGAATACGGTGGAGACCACTCTGTGACAGTTTCCTCAATGAATCCGTTCTCGAAATAGCAGGTGCGCTTCGCTCCCACGCCTTTTCTTTCCAGGCTGCAGCGCAATGGGACGGGAAGTCCGAAGTGCATCAGCAAAGGCTTCGTGGCGTTGATGCTGTCAATCGACTGTATGCTGGCCCAAACCTCTTCCGGCGGCGCCTGAAGAAATATGCTGTTTGAAACTATCTCCCGACGCACTACATCAAGGGCAGGCATCTCCGCGCGATGCCCCAGAAGAATCATCGCTGGCATCAGCATGAAAATCGTAACCATACTCGTGATCTGATGTCGGAGGCGTTCGATTATGTATCGTCTGAAGAGGTATCCGAAGCCAGCCCCAACACCAAGGCCAATGAGTAGAAACGGAGAGGCTAAAAGCGCGCAAAGGAGACCTTCGTACCCGAGTTTTACGAGAAAAATCAGTGAGGTAAGAGTCGCCAGCAGCATCGCCGCCCACCCGGTGTTGCGTCCTCGGGTGACCATCGCGATGGCAAATCCGGCACAGAACGGTACCAGCAGGAACATCACCTCGCCCATTCCGCTGGTTTTGGGTGTATTCCCCAGGAAGAAGCCCCCCAGCCCAACACATATGCCCGTCGCCGTTCCAAGGGCCAGCCCTTTGAAGATGCTGCGCCGATCCTTCTCTGTCGATCTTTTCGACCGGAACCAAAACGTCCAAATTGCAACCGCGAACGCACACACTGCCAGATATCGTGTGCCTTTGAAGATGCTTTCCCAGTTCAGATTTCTTGCCTCCTCGGCATGCTCGACACACTACCACTCAAGTGCTTGCGCAACAACCGATTCAAACGGCCTCCCCTAAAGCCAAGTTGGGGTAAAATATAACTGGTTTCAAAGTCAACGAGGGAATCCCAGCCTAATGCGGTACGTCCTGGTTTCATTGACACTTCTTGGTTTCATCGCATCCGGCCTGGCGCTCCGGGAGCACTACCGGACCGACTTGTCTCCCTGCAGTATTAACGAACGCTGGGATTGCGGAATCGTCAACCACAGCCCCTTCGCGATGCTCGCCGGCATCCCGGTCGCTGCAATCGGCATGGCTGGCTACGTCTTTCTGGCAGTCCTTGCCCTGAAGCGCGCGTACCGCATTTTCCTCGGCGCAGCCGTGCTGAGCCTGGCGTTTTCGCTGTATCTGGCCCACGTGGAAGCTGACATTCTGGGCGTGTGGTGCGTGTATTGTGTCGCCTCACTTACCGTGATTTCATTGCTAACTTTGCTGAGCTTTGGAACAATTGTAGTTTCGCGTACCCGCAGTGCCGGTGCGCTACATCAGGAAGGTCTGCACTGATTTTATGAAGAGAACCTTGACCCGATTCGCTTTTGTCGCTGTTCTGTTTGCATCCGTCGCTTTTGCTCAGGAGCCCGTGAACCCGGCTCTGCGCCCGCCGAAAGGTTCGCAGGTTGCCATTGTGATCTTCGAGGATCTGCAATGTCCACAATGCCGGCGTGAGGCTCCGCTCGTCGCGCAAGCGGGCAAGACTTACAAGATTCCCGTGGTCCGCCACGACTTCCCGCTGCCTATGCACAACTGGTCATTCGAGGCCGCGGTCATCGCTCACTATTTCGACAGCCACTCCAAACAGCTCGGCATGGAGTTCCGTGACTACATCTTCGAGCACCAGCCCGAGATCTTTCCCACCAACCTGCGCCAGTTTGCGGAAAAGTTTGCCGCCGACCACAAAGTGGATTTGCCCTTCGTGGTCGACCCACAGGGTAAATTTGCTGCCGAGGTGAACGCCGACCGCGAGCTGGGGAAAGAGCTTCACCTGGAACACACTCCGACTATCTATGTGGTTAGCAGCAAGCCCAACGGCCATCCGTTTGTTGAAGTTAAGGAGCCAAGCTCCCAGCTTTTCCAGTCCATCGATGCCATGAAGGCTGAGTAATAGGGACTCGTGGTCCGCGAGACTCCGTCGAGAGAGGTTGAATGGCGCTAAGCTTTGCCAAAGACATTCGCCCGCTGTTCCGCGACACGCCGGATGTGGATACGATGAAGGATTTTGGTCTCGACCTTTCGTCCTATGCCGACGTGAAGGCGCAAGCGGAAGGGATTTATGCGCGTCTGCTCGACGGCAGCATGCCCTGCGATGAGCCTTGGCCCAAAGATCAGATTGCGCGATTTAAACAGTGGATGAGCGAAGGCATGGCTCCTTAGCCAAAGCCTCATCCGCGTTCAAAGGCATGCTTCTTTTCCAACTCTTCGAGCGCCGCGCGCATATCAGCCTCGAACTTCGTCGCCTGTTCCATCAATGAAGGAGTTGCGGTGGCCCACCCCCCATCAACTTTGATCAGCCCCTCAGTCTCCAGCTTTTTGCCGAGCGCGACAAGATGCTCAGCCGAAGTCTCAACATAAAGCGCGTCGATAGGATCCGCGATCCAGACCCTTCTACCCACTGAACGCGTCTGCCAGTAAACTTTTCGTGACAGCAGCAGCGCGATCTCCTCATCCCTCGCTTTGCCGAATATCCACTTATTACGCTTGAAATCGTAGTGACGGCTCGAAAACTGCACCGGAACGAGTTTGCCAGATTTAACAAACTCCAACTGTCTTCGGTCGACTTCTTTGCGCAACGCATTGATCACCGGATCCTCTACGTCCTTCGGCTCGAGCGACGGCAACAATTCGCGCACGGTCGCCGAGAGATTCACCGCTACCGGCGCGTGCAAGCCAGCCGAGTTCTCCAGCCGAATGTCAGCATGCAGGAAGAAAAAATCCGCTCCCGAAGTAGATTTGCGAAAAGGCCACTCGAAATGAAATGAAAGCGGCAACCCTGTCAGGGTCACATAGATTCGCTTTTGTCCATCTCCATTACTCGCTGCGTGATCGCTCATATCTGCGCGCTCTCTCGCCGATATTCTACCGCGACGAAGCACGCATCGTTTAGCCAGTGAGGGACGGGCCTCCGACCCGTCCAAGACCAAGCAAAGTGGCAGCCCAAGGCATCGGCTCCCACAAACGGTGCCCAGAAGTAGTAACTAAAGCCGAGCCTCATGAAACAATCCTCGGAAATCCCACTCTTACTGTCTTGATTCGTACTCAACGAGATCCTGCGCTCAATACGAAAGGCGGCCTCAATCCAGGCCGCCTCGAACTGATAACCGAGAACTGCGATTGTCGAGAAACTACTTTCCGGCCGCCGCTCCTTTGGCCAGCCCATGCGAAGCGATTTCACCAGCCGCCGTCATCGAAGCGATCTTGGCCACGACGTCCGCCATGCTCCTGCCGGTGTCAGTATTCGCATCCACCGCAGGGTGTCCTTCGCCGTCGGTGTGCATAACCAGAATCCGCGTTGCCGCCTGCGCCTTCTTGATCACATAAGGCAGATGATGCCGGTCGTTCCGGGTCAATGTGGGACCAAGAATCACCAGGTCGAACCCACCCCGTCGCGCTGCCTCGTCGATACCTTTGCGGCCCACGGCCGTCTCCACTTGATGACCCGCCTTCTGGATTGAAACTGCTTGTGAGGCAAGGACTTCCGCGTCGCCCTCACCGTAAAGAATCTTCAGCTGAAACGACGATTTCTCACTCTTTGCCATGATGGAATCAGAGCCAGCCTTTCTCCCCGCTGACCTATCACGGTAGCAACGCCGGAGAGATAAGAGAACGTCACCGAAGACCAGGCCCGAATAGCACCTGTTTTGAGGGTTAAGTCAGGCTATGCACGCGTAGCCCGGGACGCCTCGCCCGGGGCAACCGAGTATGCTGGGCACAGGAGCGGCAAATGGCCAATGGTCAATGAAGCACGACCGCGAGGATTTCGCCTGCAATTACAACCTCTCACGACGTACAATGTTTCCGCGCGTTGGCTGTTTGACGTTAAATAGAGTCTAGTCCGCGGAGGAACACTTCATGCGTGCGCTAGCCGTCTGCTTCGTCTTGATCAACTTATCTTTTCTGGCCCCTGGCGCTGCTGCCCAGCAAGCGGATGCGACCGACCAAACCGCAACCGCCAGTTGCGATTTCGCTGATGGCAAAGAAATGTCAGTGGAATACTACGCCGCCGTCATGAGCGATAAGGACCAGCCCCACACTGGCAAAGTATGGCTGCCGGGTGGCTCACCCTTAACTTTGTTCACACAGGTCTCGTTAATCCTGAATCACCAGGAGCTCGCCGTTGGCGCCTATTCCATGTATGTCATACCCAATAAGAAAGACTGGACTCTAATCGTCAGCCGGAATGTCACCAATCCCAAAACCTACGACGAGAAGCAGGATCTGGTCCGCACTCCCATGGAAATCGGCGGAGTGGATTCCCCGCCCAAGCGGCTGCAGATTTCCTTTGCCCATATCGCGCCCAAGGTATGCAGTATCCGGCTCTACTACGGGACGACAGGAGCCTTCGTGGAATTCAACGAGAAGTAGGGATATAGAGTTTGAAAAATCAAAATTGTCATTCCGAAGGGACGAGGAATCTGCTTTCCCTGGGAGTGGCACTAACCCCTCAGAATCTTTGAAAGCTGCCGCACCAACTTCTCATCGGTCACCGGATAACGATCTTCTGGCGGATACAAAGCTCCACCAAACGTAATCTCCGGCCGCGCTTGCGATGAAGTATCGGAAGCCGTCCTCCACGCAGTCAGATGCACCTGCCGGCACCCGGTCCGCTCAATCATCTCTTTCGCATTCCAGGCCTGAATCCCGCCCCCTGGGAGAATCTCAATCCGATCCCCCGCCCGAACAATCAATTCCTTGATGAGCTTCACTCCCTCCGGCACGCTGTCTTTCTGCCCGCTGGTAAGAACGCGCGTGAATCCCATGTCCACCAGCTGTTCCAACGCCTCGAACGGATCTGGCGTCACATCGAAACCACGATGAAACACAGCCTCTCGCTTCCCAATCAACTGCCGAATCCGTTTGCATCGCGGAACATCAATTCTTCCGTCGGATTTCAGAATGCCAAACACCACGCCATCGGCACCATTCTCAACCGACGCCTCCACATCGCGTTCCATACTCGCCATCTCTGCTTCGGAGTAAGCGAAGCCTCCACCGCGCGGACGCACCATCACTATGGCCGGAATCTTTAGCCGCTGCTTCGCCTCCAGAATCGTCCCGAACGAAGGCGTAAGCCCGCCAAGAAACAGCGCCGAGCAAAGCTCGACGCGATCTGCCCCACCCTTTTCCGCCTCAATCGCATCATCAATCGATCCGCAGCAAATCTCCAAGAGAACATGTGCCATGGGATTCCTTTTTCTTGAACATCGGCTCGACAATATAAATGGTTCAAACCCAACCCAGAACTTCTGGCACAATCATCGCATGCGCTGTCATTTTCTCATCTTGCTTCTAGCCACTTCTGTCGTCGCGCAGATCCTCACTACCCAGAAGTCAAACACTACCGAAAATCTTCGCGGCATCAGCGTGCCCACCGACAAAATCGCATGGGCCAGCGGCACTCATGGGACCTATCTCCGCACTACCGACGGCGGAAACTCCTGGCAAGCCGCCCAGGTCCCCGGCGCCGAAGCCCTCGACTTCCGGGACGTCGAGGCCTTCAGCTCCGACTTCGCCTACCTGCTAAGCGCCGGACCCGGCGAACTATCGCGAATCTACAAAACCATCGACGCCGGCAAAACCTGGACTCTCCAATTCACCAACAACAATCCCAAAGGCTTTTTTGATTGCATGGCTTTCTGGGATCGCAATCACGGCATCGCGGTCGGCGATCCGGTCGCAGACACTTCCGCCAGGCTTAAATTTGAATTGATCGTAACCGAAGATGGCGGCAACCACTGGAATCCGCTCTCGCCCGAGTCGCTCCCGCCAGCCATCGAAGGCGAAGGCGCATTCGCCGCCAGTGGAACCTGCATCACTCTGCAAAATAACCGCAACGTCTGGTTCGCCACCGGAGGAAAAGCCGCCCGCGTTTTCCATTCCACCGACGTCGGCAAAACCTGGACAGTCGCCGACACCCCAATCACCCACGGCGAGGATTCTACCGGCATCTTCTCCATCTCCTTCCGCGATGCCACGCACGGAGTAATCGCCGGCGGAGACTACAAGCATCCCGAGCAGGATGGTCCCCATCTCGCCTTCACCGGTGACGGCGGTCTTACCTGGAAGCTGTCGCCACTTTCACCGCAAGCCTACTTTTCTGCGGTTGCTTTTGCCCGTCCTGATTCCGACGCCGTGTTCGTCGTGGGATCAGCTCGCTCCGCATACGCGGACGGCATTGCGAAACCATCGTCGCAAAAATCCTGGGATTCCAATCTGAACGCGGTCAGCGTTAGCCCAGCCAGCGGAGCCATCGCCGTCGGCCCAAAAGGCACGATCCTCAGAATCGCACCGGGGAGATGACCAATCCCAGAGACATTGCCCGAAGCCGTCCTGGGCGCTATTCTCGACTGAAGGATATACCCACATCCTCCCTATAACTCGACGCTCGGTACAATAACTTCCTTTTGTCAAACGTGGGGCTATAATCGCGCATACAAAACACTGTCAGGTTCCTCAAATGAAGAAGGCGGAGGAGTGGAGCCGGGCAAAAACCATCTTTTACCGCGTCCTCGAAATTCCCCTGGAGAGGCGGACGGATTTTCTCGCTGAAGCGTGCGCAGGAGATTCCGCCCTGCAAATACAAGTTCAGGAGCTTCTCGACCACGCCGAAGAGACGACCTCGTTGCCCGCCACCGAGGCCAGAGGTGATGTTCCGCCGCGGCCACCGCACTCCCCGCCGATTTTCGCTGCAGGGAATGTCGTTGCCCTGCGATACGAAGTCATTCGCTTTATCGCGAGGGGCGGGATGGGAGAAGTTTATGAGGTTGAAGATGGAGAGCTCAAAACCAGAGTTGCGCTCAAGACCATTGCCCTTTCCCTCGTGCTGTCTCCCCAGCAGCTCACCAGTTTCAAACGGGAGATTCAGCTGGCCAGGAAGGTGACCCACCGGAATGTGTGCCGGGCATACGACATTGGTCATCACAGCCATCCGGCCTACGGCGATGTACTTTTCCTGACCATGGAATTGCTCGATGGGATCACCTTGGCGGGACAGCTCCAGCAACATGGAGCGATGACGTGTGATCAAGCCCTTCCTTTGATTGGCCAAATGGTCTCCGCGCTTTCAGCGGCTCACCAGTTGGGAATTGTTCACCGCGACTTCAAGCCGGGGAACGTAATGTTGGTTGAGGAGACGGGTCACAAGCTGGTCAAGGTTACCGATTTTGGCCTGGCAAGAAGTGTGCAACCCGAGGAAAATTCCACCCGCTCCTTTGCCGATGTCGCGGGCACTCCTTCCTATATGGCCCCGGAGCAGTTTCGTGGACAATACGGACCGGAGACCGACGTTTATGCACTCGGCTTAACCATCTTTGAAATGCTTACCGGCAGGCTGCCCACGTCCCGGGACGCGCCCTTCAAAGATGTTCACAACGGCAAAGCGCGACGAATTGGCGCGCGATGGAAGACTGTCATCGCCAAGTGTATCGCAGCCGACCCGGCGAACCGCTTCCATGACGTTGAGGATGTTTGGCGATCTTTGTCCGGGAGCAGCTCGGCCACATACTTCGGCTTGGATCCTCTAGTCTCCGCCGGCAGGCGTTACGCAATCGTGTTCAGCGGCTTCGCGCTTCTTCTAATCGCGTGGCTGGGGCTTGTCTGGACCGGCATCCTTCCCAACCCACTCCGTCGGCTCCCGCAGCAGAAGCACATCGCCGTCCTTCCCTTCCAAACCATCGGCACCAACGCTGCAGATCAGGCCTTCGGCGACGGTGTGGTCGAGAGCCTGACCAGTAAGCTCTCCCAATTGGAGCGTTTTCAGAAGTCGTTTTGGGTGGTTCCGACGACCGACACCCGCCAAATCAAGAGTCTGGACGAAGCCTATCGCAAGCTGAACGTCACCTTGGCAGTAACCGGTAGTATCCAGCACACGGGGACGGGCGTCATTCTCACCAGTAATCTCGTGGACGCAAAGAATCACCGACAATTAGCCTCCCGAACCATTTATGCAACCTCTTCGGCACTCGATGGACTGCAGGGCAATGTGTGGGAATCTGTCGCCGACATGGTGGACTTGCAGATCAGTCCCGAGGCGGTGCGCACCGTCAACTCAGGAGGTACCAATCTGCCGGGAGCCTATGAACTCTACGAACAAGGAGTCGGTTATTCCGAACGATACGACAAGGACAGCCTGGACCGCGCCATTGATTTGTTTACCAGTGCCTTATCCAAAGATCCTGATTACGCTCTTGCCTACGCCGGGTTGGGCAGCGCCTACGCCAGCAAATACGACCTAACGAAGGATCCTCAATGGATCAAGAAAGCCGCATGGAACGGCCAGCACGCGCTTCAGTTAAACGATCGGCTGGTACCGGTTCACGTTGCCCTCGGCCGAATCTATGAGCAGACTGGAGAGCTCGACAAGGCTCTATCAGAGTATCGCCGCGCTCTCGACGAAGATCCCTCTGCAATTGATGCCGCCTATCTCATCGGAGGAATTTACGAGGCGCAAGGGAAGCTCGCCGAGGCCGAAGCGGCTCTGACTTCCGTCGTGAACCGCAGACCAGGGTATTGGCTCGGATACAGCGGCTTAGGCGCCTTTTACTACGAACATGGAGAGTTCTCCAAGGCCGCTGCGCAGTTCCAGGCCATGATCGATCTGCAACCCGACAATTCCATGGGATACCACCTGCTCGGCGGAGCGTACATTGCCATGGCCCGCTACGACGACGCCATCGAAATCTTGAAAAAGGGTCTGGCTTTGAAAGAAACCTCCAGCGCCTGGAGCAATCTGGGGTCCGCCTACATGTACCTCAACCGCTATCCGGAAGCGGCGGATGCCATGAAGCGGGCAACTGAACTGGACCCCCACGACGATATCTTGTGGCGCAATTTAGGAGACAGCTATCGCCAGCTTCCGTCCCGCGCATCCGACG
Source organism: uncultured Acidobacteriota bacterium (assembly GCA_963837015.1). Classification (GTDB taxonomy): domain Bacteria; phylum Acidobacteriota; class Terriglobia; order Terriglobales; family Acidobacteriaceae; genus JABDBE01. The sequence continues at coordinate 75,242 of CAWIMI010000009.1, forward strand.
CCTCGGCGGCCTACCAGAAAGCTTTGGAAGCCGCCATGGATGAGCTCAGCGTCAACCCGAACAGCACCGAGGTGTTGAGCGGAATCGCTCTCTACGATGCCCATCTCGGCCGAAGGAAAGACGCAGAGACTTTTATCGGCAAAGCGTTAAAACTGGCTCCGAAGGATAGCGATGTGTTGTTTACATCGGCCTTGGTTTATGAGATCATCGGCAACCGTAATCGGGGCCTTGAAGCGATCGACCTGGCTGTAAAGTCTGGCTATTCGGTTGAAGACGTTGAGCATGAACCGGAGCTTCGGGCATTACGCTCCGATTCCAGCTACCAGAAATGGTTGCAGCTGCAAAAGGGAACGTCCCAAGCTTCATCCAGACAGTAAATCCGGACAACTGAACAATTAAGGAGTGCCATGAAAACTGGTCGCTTGGTTTGCACAAAGGCGGGTTCCACTCTCTTGGCTCTTGCAGCGTTGGTCGGCTCAGCGAATGCGGGCAAGCCGGGCGCATGTAAGCAACCGCCGCCCGCGGACGTCTGTGACCAGGTAGGAATATGTGGGCATGCGGGTCCTGACCCCGGCAGCGTGCCTTGCTTCGTAAGGATTTCAGAAACCGGCGGGGCCGCCACGGTCACTGCCGACAACGTGTCGGGTGCAGCCGGAAGTCCTGAATATATCTGCGTCGATTCGCAAACTGAAATACTGTGGTTTACGTTGGAAGAAAAATCGAGTTTCAAACTTAAGTTTGGAGTACCGCATCCTTTTGTCGGTACACCCGCAACAGCGGCTCCGACGTTCAAAGGGAAAAAGGGCCACCCGTTCAGCGACTTGGCAGAGGCTGTACAGGACACCTGTTACCAATATTCCGCTCAACATTGCATCGGTCGCAAGTGCACCCCTGTCCTGGATCCAAAAGTGATCGTCAAGGGTGCGCACTTGAAACCTCCTGAAAGAAACAAGTGAGGCAAGTTTGTGCAGGACGCCGGGGCCGTTGGCGCCGAATCAGAATTCCTTACACACCATTCCTCGCGTTGTTGACCCCTACTTATACGTCGCCGAGAACCCCAGCAACACCCCGCTGTCCGTCGTGTACGCCCCAACGATCGTGTTGTGATCGTTGATCCCGTACCCGAACGTTCGATCGCCCTTGGGTACATGAAACTTGTAGATCTTGCCGGCATGCCGCAGCGCCCCGCCGTAAGTGTCGGTGGCGCCTTCCCATGAATAAACAATATCGCCCACATTATTGATTCCGGCCGCATCCGAGTCTGGCTCGCCAGGCACGTTAATCGTCTTGTACGTCTTTCCGTTGTAGAGCGACGATTCCGAATCAAAGTTCGAATCCAGCCACACCTCGGTCATTAAGCCGGCGTTGTTGATTCCACCTCCCAGCGTGTACGTAGCCCCGGGCACGTCGAGCGTGGTGTATTTGCCACCCTTCAATAGAAAACCGTGCGAACCGTTCGAGTCCCCAAAGTTCCCGTTGACATCGCCGTGATCGTTAATCCCGAGAGCCTGCGAACCGGTTGATCCCGCCGGCCCAATGTCGCTGAACTTTCCTTTCTGATAAAGGAAGGCCTGCGCAGCCTGGCTCGAGGTCGCGTAGTAACCCACAATCGCTCCCGCCTTGTTGATCCCGAAACAATAAGTATTGGTCCCATTCGGATCGTCAATCTTCTTCACCTTCCCCGCCGACATCACGAACCCGTGCCGCACTCCGCCCTTATCGACGTACGACCCCACCATCACTCCTGCGTTATTGATCGCGTAAACCGCCGTGCTCTGCGCCCCCGCAACTTTGATGGTCGTATAGGCAAAGGTTAACTTCGGCGACTCCGCCACTGCCGCCACCGACAGCAATGCCAACAACACTACCAACCGCCCCAGACGAGCGCTGTGTCTCATGGATTCTCCTCACCGCAGGAATAGTTGACCGCCGACTACGATGCTCAAAAGCCCGACGCAATCAATAAGTAGCTTTGAAACCCTCCGCCACCGATCCGCCGCTGGTGTGATAAACGCCTACCACTTCCCGGTGATCCGTGATGCCGTCCCCGTAAGTGCCATCCGTCCCCTTCGGATCGTTAAACTTGTAATACTTCCCGCCCGCCCGCAACGCTCCGTGGAAAATGCCGGAGGAGTCCGTCCAGGAATAAACCACATCGCCCGCCAGATTAATGCTATGCGCGTAGCTTCCCGTCGCATCCGGCACATCGATGGTTGTGTACTTCTTCGCCTTGTAAATGGCGCCATGACTCACGCCCGTCGAGTCAATCCACTGCACCGAAATCACTCCGTTGTCATTGATCCCCCACGCCAGGGTCGAAATCGCCTTCGGCACATCCAGTTGGACATACTTCTTCCCATTCCAAAGGAATCCGTGGGTGGCTCCATCCGTGCCCGTGAAGTATCCGGTAATATTTCCGGCGGTGTTGATATTGACTGCCTCCGAGCTGGTGCTTCCCTTCGGCCCAATGTTGGTAAACTTCGCGCCGTGACGCAAAAAGCCCTGTGCCGACCCGCTGCTGCCGGTGTAGTAGCCCACCACGTCACCGGCCGTATTGATGCCCAGGCAATTCGTATTCGTGCCCTTGGGATCGTCAATCTTCGTCAGCTTTCCCGCTTTGAGCATGAAACCGTGGTCCACCCCTCCGCTGTCGACATACGCACCCACCATGACGCCCGCGTTATTCGTGCCAAACACGCGCGTGTCCTCGGCTCCCTTCAGTTGGACAGTAGTGAACCTGAACGTAAGCTTCGGCGCGTCGGCCGCCGTAGCGACGAAAATCAGGGTTAGAACCGCCATCAACCCGCGTGCGATTGCTGCACCAAATTTCATTGTCTGCTCCCAGGAGGAAAGAATTATTTCCGCCAGCCAGAGTTCGCGAAAGCAAAGGAACTCAGACCCACGGAATTTCGGCGTCAGAAACTATATGTGATCCCAAGCTCCTGTTAATAGAGCCTAACTTCCCTACCCAACGAAAAAACCCACAGTCATCCCACCAAGACAGAGTTGCCTGGTGAAAAGGCGCATCGGTCCCACCCCAAAAGGCCCCAATCGTCCCACGGTTAACGACCCTGATTCCTGCCTGGAAAGATTCCCCACCCGCGGTCATCCTCCCGGCCCGCGCCGCCATCCTGCCCATCCTGCTGCCATTTTAAGGAAGCGGATCCCCACCTCCGATTGTCATCCCGAGCGCAGCGAGGAATCTGCTTTCTGCCCGCACTAAAACAATCGATCGGAGCCGCGCAAAGAAGATTCCAGCCGCGCACGATCGCCACCAGGCCCGCTGTCATTCTGAGGAAGGGGCACCTTCGCAAAGCGAAGGTGCCCAACGAAGGACCTATGCATTTGATTCAGGGAGGGCGCGACCGGTCGTGCCACAAGCAAAGCGTCGAATTTCGGGTGGGGCAGCGCTTCAGCGCTGCGTAACGACTTCGAAGAAAGACTCAGGCCCCGCACGGGCGCAATGCTTTCATCACTGCATGAATCGGATTACCAAAATATCCTTTACCCCGAACTCGACAATCAACCCCGCCCGTATTCCGTAATCTCCCCATCCACCGCTACCGCCACATACTTGTGAGTCACCACATCCCGAAACTGCACCACTTGATGCTTCTCTCGTGCCAGCTTGCCCCACCGGCTCGGCTTCTCACGATTCTGCTCAATCGCCTCAAACATTCGTCCGTTCAACTTGAACTGCACCATCCGCAATCGCCCGCTCCCCACGCGCTTCACCCGCAGCTTCTGGCCACCCTCATCCAGCACGACTTCCGCCCCATTCATGAGCTGCATGGCCACCGACTGCAATACTTTTTGTTCCATCGTGACGAACATTTCCCACTTCCCGCTAAGCAAGTGTGGGGCGGGCGCCGTCGCCCGCCTGCTGCATGAAACGCGAAGCCACCACGGTCCCACAGTTTACTCCGCTGATGCGTAACCTCTCGAATTCTCTTGATCGCGGCGTCGGGTCACTCTGCCGCAATCATTTCCCACTCCAAGAATAGATCGGGCAATCGGACATGAGCATCGAGACTCTAGCGCAATCCCTCTCCACCAGTTAACTCCTCAGATTCGTATCAAGATAAATCCCCGATCAATGAAAAAAGGCGGCAAAAGCCGCCATACCCAATGACAAAGACCAACAACCAGAGGCGAACGACTAAGTACTGCCCTTCAACATCCCCACCACCCGGTCAAAATCTTCGAGCGAAGCGTACTCGATCTCAATCTTCCCCTTGCCCTTGCGATCCCGAATCCGAACCCGCACGCCCAGGGTCCGCTCCAGCTCCGTCTGCACATGCCGCACATTCGGATCCACCCACCGCGCCGTCCCCGGCTGTTTCTCTTTTTGCAGTGGTACATTGGTATTGAAAACCAGGTCTTCCAATTGTTCGACCGACAAATGCTTCCGCACTGCCTCATCCGCAATCTTCGGAATCATGTTCGGATCAAGCAACGTCAACAGCACCCGCGCCTCGCTGAATCCCAATCTTCCTTCCTGCAGATATTGCGTCACCGAAGCCGGCAGCCGTAGCAATCGCATGTAGTTCGAAACCGACTCCCGCGAGATCCCCACGCGTTGTCCAATTTGCTCCTGCGTCAGCTTGAAATCCTGGCTTAATCTCGAGAACGCGGCCGCCTGCTCCATGCAATTCAGATCCTGCCGCTGCAGGTTCTCAACCACCGTCATCTCCGCCGCCTGCTGGTCGGAGACCTTGCGCACGATCGCCGGAATCGTCGTCCGCCCGGCGATCTTCGAAGCCCGGCACCGCCGTTCCCCCAGGATCAGAACATAACGCCCACTCGCCCCCGGCCGAACCGAAATCGGCTGGATTACTCCGTTGGCCCGGATCGAAGCCGCCAATTCCTCCAGCGTAGTCGCAACAAAGTCTTCCGAAGCCGGCTCACCCGCGGCAAAATACCGTGTCTGATAAGGATTCTCGTCAATCAACGCAAGCGGAATCTCGACCACAGAATCCGTCCGCGCCGCCGATGCCTGCACCTCAGGCAGGACAATACTGTGTGGCGTGGGCGCCCCGCTCGCAGGCCCGGGCTCCACCACCCGCGGCCCTGAAGGCAGCAACGAATCCAACCCCCGCCCCAAAGCCCGCCGTTTATCGACCACCTTCTCTGCGGCCTTGTCCGTACCAGTCATCGCTGTCGTCGTCATTTGTTGTTCATCCCCCGTTCTCTCTGGCATCCGTGCAAAGCAAGGAATCCCGTGTCCCTCATTAAAATTGTCATTCCGAGCAGAGCGAGGAATCTGCTGTCTCAGCCCAGCCCAGTTGCCAACACATCGACGCCCATCGATCTACCATAACGGCCGTTCTCTCAACAACCAAAACTCAATCGGACGTCATCCTGAGAGACCGTAAGGTCTCGAAGGATCTCGCGCGCAGTACGTCAACGTCCCGGACGCCACTCATCGATCCAATATATTGATGGTCGTCAATTTATTTCGCTCCTTGATCCACCGCTTCCACCGCGGAGCATTCACCACCTGCTTCTCCTCAACCGGATGCTCAACCGGAGCAGGCATCTCCACGGGAAGGCTGTGCCCAATGATCTCCTTGGCCAACTGGATGTAGCTCTCCGCCCCGCGCGAGCGCACGTCGTAAACCAGCGCAGGCTTGCCATGGCTAGGAGCCTCCGCCAGCCGTACGTTGCGCGGGATGGTTGTCTTGCAAAGCTTCTCGCCGAAGTATCGACTCAACTCCGCCGTCACCTGCTGAGCCAGGTTAGTGCGATCATCGAACATGGTGAGCACCACGCCCTCGATCGAGAGCTCAGGATTCAACGACGCCCGGATCCGCTCGATGGTGTCCAGCAATTCGGACACACCTTCCAGGGCGAAGTACTCCGCCTGCATCGGAATCAGAATCGAGTCAGACGCGACGAGCGCATTGAGCGTGAGCAGATCCAGAGCCGGCGGACAGTCCAGCACAATGTACTTGAAGCGCTCCCGCAGAGGCGCAAGCGCATCCCGCAAACGAAACTCACGTCGTTCCGCGTCGATCAGCTCAAGGTTCGCCCCGATCATGTTCTTATGCGCCGGAATGAGCCACAGCTGATCGAGCTCAGTCCGCTGCAAGGCCTGCTCCGCGCTGGCCTCACCCATGAGCAGATGATAGGTATTGATTCGTGCAGGATCTTTGACCAAGCCAAGCCCACTGGTGGTGTTTGATTGCGGATCACAATCGACCAGCAGCGTATCGACCTCAGCTGCGGCAATGGACGAGGCCAGATTGATGGCGGTCGTAGTCTTGCCTACGCCGCCCTTCTGGTTGGCAACCGCGATGACGCGTCCCATTGAATTTTCGGAGAAGCGAGAGACAAATGCAGAATAGGCCGAATCAATGTGCATTTGCAATGACGGATTTCAGTGCAAGTAATCCAGGAGGACATTTTGTTGAGGAGTTAGCCAGTTACCGACATGAGCAGCCCATCTTTCCACAGAAATGTTCCACGTGGAACATTCCATAAAGCAAAATCTCCCCGGGAGCGTTCCACGTGGAACACTTTAAGAGTCTGCGTTATGTTCCACGTGGAACATTTCCCTTGGGCTTCCGCAGCGGTTGCAAGTGGCGGTGGAGAAGGCAAACACAACGGGATCATCTCCCACTTTGGTGGGATCCTGCGGCGAATCTGACATAACTTGGGCGGGAAAGTAATTGCGCATTCCATTTTTGCTCTTTCCGTGCTCGACGTGCGCGTCCAGTTGTCGAGTTTGATCCGTGGTCTTCATGGTTCCTTCCTCGCGATTGCGAGGACGCGGACTGACGAGAGAGGGATTGGGATTGGAGACGACCAAACGAATTGTGGGGTGAGGTCTCGCGCACGGACGAGTTGGGCTTCGCCGATCAGGAGGGCCAGGCAGCCTTTGGGGGCAACCAGGCGGGCGGCTATTGGGAGCATGGCGTCGAATTGCTCTACGGCGCGTAGGGTTACCACTTCGGCTTGGGGGCCGGGGTAGTTTTCGGCGCGCCCCGGGAATATATTGATGTTTGTCAATGTAAGGGTTCGGGCTACCTCGCGGAGAAAGGTTGCTTTCTTGTGATTGGATTCGATCAGGGTCAGGTGAATGGTGGGCGCCCAGATTTTTATGGGTATGCCGGGAAAGCCTGGGCCCGAGCCGATATCGATCACGCTGGTCGAGCTTCGCTCGCGCTCACTCAGGGCGGGTTCGGAGGGCTGCTCGGACGTGGTTCTTGCGGGGAAGAGGTGGCGGGCGGCGAACAGGGATTCGCCGAAGTGGCGGGTTACGATTTCCTCCGGTTGGCGGATAGCGGTCAGGTTGATGCGGACGTTCCAGCGAAGGAGTAGATCGATGTAGGTCGATATATGCTGCAGTTGAGCTGGGCTTAGGACAGCAGATTCCTCGCTTCGCTCGGAATGACAATTCTCACGAGGTACACGGGATTGCTCGTTGCGCTGGGAATGACAAGGGCTATGGGGAAAGGTGCAAAGGAAGGGGGAAAGCAGATCGGCGATGCGGGTGGTGTCCATGAAAGGTGAGATTGTAGATGGTCGGGAGGAAATCTCAAATCACGGCGTAATAGGTGTCCAGACGGGCGGAGCCCGTATTGCATTGTTTCCTGTTTAATGGGGTAACTTGTGGGCGCCTTGGCTAATGGGCACAATTGGAGGTGACCTTCCGGTATCTCAGTTCAGGGGCGGATGGCTGCTAGACTCGCGAGTTATGGCGGTCATCAGTGACGAAACCCCGGCCGTGAGCGCGGATAAGGTTCATGCGCTGGTGCAGTTGTTGCGAACACGGTCTTACGAGGAGATCCGTCAGCGGATGTATGACAATCCGCCGGGGAGTCCTTGGTGGTCGGCGTGCAAGATCGAGCTCGATATTCGCAATGGGGAGCAGATCGCGGCGGCGTTATCGGCGACCTCGCACGTGCTTGAACGGTTGCGGGGGTCGACGCAGCATTTTGAGCAGTTGGCTGAAACGTTGCACGAGAGCACCAAAGAAGTGATGGATATGCTGGCCGGGACTAAAGAGGCTGGGCGACGGTTGGAGATTGCGGTTTATGTGACCATCGGGATCACGCTGGTGCAGCTTTTCAATTTGATTTTTGAGGTGTTTCGCAAACGGTGAGTGTCGTCCCTGACGGGACTTGGTCGGATTTTTCCACTTTTACCCGGCGCTTCCGCGCCGGGCTTTCCTGTTCCGCCGCCTCGGCGGCCGCGTGCGCGCTACACCCGGTTGGGTGCGCGGCCTGGTTGAGAGTTCTCGTACTGCGCGCAAGATCCTTCGCTTTGCTCAGGATGACGTCGGGGCTGGCACGGAGTACGTGTATTTATCCTGATGCTCTGCGGCTGTGTTTCAACCATTCCGATCGGGCTGGCAGGACGCTGGTGCCAGGTGCATCGCCGTTTGGGCGTGTGGCCTCGCCGAGAGTTTTCGTACTGCGCGCGAGATCCTTCGCTTCGCTCAGGATGACGTCGGGATTGGGGATAGGAGGGCTTGAACGGATCACGACGCGCAATACCTCCGGTCCCACTTGCTTACTTGGCTAGGGCGGCCAGGGTGTTTCTGAATAGGGCTTCGAAGGTGTTGTTCTTTTCATTCTTCATGGCCGAGGCCAGGGCTCGCTCTGCGGTTGGGCGCTGGTAGCCTAAATTGGTCAGGGCGGAGACGACGTCTTCTTCTATTGCGGTTATGGCTGGGGCGGCGGGGGCTTCGGCGCCTGCGGGTGGGAGCTTGTCGCGGAGCTCCAGAACCATGCGCTCGGCGGTTTTCTTGCCTATGCCGGGGATGCGCGTCAGGCGCGCGATGTCGTTGCCGCGGATGGCTCCTGTCATTTCATCGGCGGGCATGCCGCTGAGGATGGTGATGGCCAGCTTCGGGCCAATGCCGCTTACGGTGATCAGTTTTTCGAAGAGTTGTTTTTCGGCGGGTTTGAGGAATCCATAGAGCGCGATTTGATCTTCGCGGACGTGGGTGTGGATGTGGAGCGCGACTTCGTTGCCGGCGGCTGGTAGATCGGAGAAGGTTGGGATGGTGATGGTGACGTCGTAGCCTACGCCGGCGGTTTCGACTATCGCTTGGTTGGGGTGCTTGGCCAGCAGTTTTCCGCGGAGATGGGCGATCATGTTGGGGTTATTGTAGCCGCTCTTTCGCCCCGCTGGGCTCATTGGTTTCCGACTTTTACCCACGGCTTGCGCCGTGGGCTGCATTCTTGCGCCGCTTCGCTGCTACAGACTCAAAGTTTTCTTCCACCATGTCGTCGAGATTTGTTCTCACGCACACACTGGAAGCGGTGTGCCACCCAAAATCAGGTTTTCCGCATTGGGCGTGGTTAGTTGGATTTCATGGCGGTCAGGCGGGTTCCGGTTGCGTCGAGGTTTCGGCGGCGGGTCAGGAGAACCTGTTGCAGGAGCTGCCAGTCGTTTTCGGCGTCAGATTTTGAGACCTTGGGTGGGCCACTCTTTAATTCTTCGCGGAGCCGGAGCAGGATAACCCGCTCGGTCAACTCGGGCGGCGCGGAAGTGTTCAGGAGGTTGTCTCGGGTGAGTGCGAGGTCAACGGTTTCATCGCCCAGCTTCACTTGCAGCTGGGGATTTCCGGAGTGATCGAGTTGCGGGACAGCACCGGCCTGTAGCTGTTGCCAGTGGGTTCCGGTCCAAGGGTTGCCTTCATCGAGGGCGCCCTTCATCGCATCCAAGCGGTTCTGGTAGTCGCGCCTCTCGGCCGTGGTAGCCGGGGGTTCCAATGGCCGGTTGGGATCAAAGACCATGGCATCGCGGGCAGGATTGAAGTGCCCCACGCCAACGGCTCCGACGACGAAGCAAGTGGCCATCACCGGATGGAATACAAGTAACGGCACCATGTATTTCTTGGCGAGGAATGCAGATTCGACGATGCCGTGAACGGGTCCGCTGCGGCGGATGCTGCCGGGGACCTGGGGGATGACGAAGCTCGTGAAGTGCAACTCGGGGTGGCGTTCGCCGAAGCGCACAAATAACCTGGCGTCTTGTTTGGGGGTAGTGACGCCGAGGTCGGCTACGATGCTGCGATGAAGAACTTTCGGATAATAGAAATTGACCAGGTTGCGGGCGAAGTCGGCGCAATTGTGGGACAACATCTTGAACTGATTCTTATTCGGCTGCGAGTTGTAATGGCGAATCAGGGCGTCGTCCTGGGCCGGGGTGGTATCGATCTGGAAAGCGTAGACAGTGCGGCGATAGGCGACCCCGAGCGGCTCTACCCAGCGTCCGGCGGGCGGTTCGCCATTGGCATCGTCGGGCGCGATGGACTGAAAGTGATGGCGGCGATACTGGTCGCGAAGATAGTCAGCTAACTTTTCGTCCACGGACAGAGGAACATTCTGCGGTTTTTCGACGGCGTAGAGATAGGGAATTAAGGGCACGGCGATCCAGTCATGTCCGGCGACGTTCTGGTAGCGGCTGATGACTGCGCCCAATTCTCCGGGGGCGCAATGGCGCAAGACTAGCGGAGAGTCGGCGCAAATGTTCGTGAGATACACGGCGGTGTGGCCGGTACCGGCGAAGGCTCCGTCGTAGCTGTAGGGCTCTTCGAGAAGCAGGGTGACCCCGGCGTGCGCCTGCGACGCCGCAGCGAGCAGGCAAAGAAGCAACAATTTGAGCCGGGTAGGCATTGGCATTTTGATGCTATTTGTGATGGTCGCAGTATACAGAGCATTCCGGGTTGGGGAACCGGTACTAAAGAGGTTGCACTTTCTGGATGTTACGGGGTGGACCGTTGTCCGGGGTCGTTGTCCGGAAGGGCATGGTCGATTTGGGGTTGCTCCTAAGGGGGACGCTGCTGTCCCTGGGCTCTCCTGTTCCGCCGGTTTGCGGCCAAACCATTTGGGACTGATGCAAAGGCCGAGTTGAGGGTTTTCGTACTGCGCGCGAGATCCTTCGCTTTGCTCAGGATGACGTCGGGAATGGTATCTTGGCGGAATTGTGTCTCAAAGATAGATTGGGGCTTTAACGTGGCTTTAATGAATTTTGATTATTCTTGGTTTGGGGTTTGACACTGTTTGCGAGCGGTTGCTATAGTCGAAGAGTTCCCTTTTGGACGCGGGTTCGCTATTTGGCAACGTCCGACCGCTGGGATTGTTCAGGTCCGTCCGCCAGGGCGGGCTCCACACAACCTAAGACTCACACCAGCAGTCCGCTAACAGATCCCGCATCCTTCGCGCACGCGCGAGTACACCAGAGAGGCGATAAACCTTGCTCGACGACAACACTCCCCACCACGATTCAGCGACATCAACCTTAACCGAGAACCTCGAGAGCTCTCCGGAGAGCACGACCCCACCGGCTTCTGTTGCTGAGACGCCCCAACCCGCTCAGGCGCAGGACGAAAAAACGGGCAGCACCGAGGACTTTGCTTCGGCGCTGGAGAGCTTCACTACGGAGAGCGAAGAGGCAGTGCGTGAGGACAAGGTTCTCAAGGGCACGGTGTTGAAGCTTACCGCCACGCATGTGGTGGTGGATATTGGCGCGAAGTCCGAGGGCATGCTGCCGCTTTCCGAAGTGTTGGATTTTGAGGGCAAGCCCCGGTTCCAGCCCGGTGACGACATCGACGTTATGCGGGACAAGGGTGAGACCGAGGAAGGGTACATCAACCTCTCGCACCAGAAGGCGCAGAAGCTGCGGGCGTGGGACGAGATTGAAAAGGCTTACAACGAGAAGAAGCCGATTCAGGCGACCGTGGTGGAACGTATCAAGGGCGGGCTGACCGTCGATATTATGGGCGCGAATGCGTTTCTTCCGGGGTCGCAGGCGGATTTACGTCCGGCTCGGAACCTGGATGCAGTGAAGGGGCAGACGCTCGAAGTTGCGATTATCAAGCTGAACAAGAAGCGCGGGAACATTGTGGTTTCGCGCAAGCAGGTGCTGGAAGGCGAGCAGAGCGAGAAGCGGTCGAAGACTTTGGAGCATCTGGAGGAAGGTTCGATTCTGACCGGGGTGGTCAAGAACCTTACCGATTATGGCGCGTTTGTGGATCTCGGCGGGATCGACGGTTTGCTGCACATTACGGATATGTCTTGGGGACGACTCACTCATCCTCGCGACCTGGTGAATGTGGGCGATCAGATCCAGGTCAAAGTTTTGAAGTTTGATAAAGACAAGCAGCGGGTGTCGCTGGGCTTCAAGCAGCTGACGCCTGATCCGTGGCTGGACGCGGAACACCGGTATCCGGTGGGCGCGCATGTTGGCGGACGAGTGATCAGCGTTACCGATTACGGTGCGTTTGTCGAGCTGGAGCAGGGCATCGAGGGATTGGTGCACGTCAGCGAGATGACGTGGTCGAAGCGGATGAAGCATCCGTCGAAGCTGGTGAATGTGGGCGATCACGTGGATTGTGTGGTGCTGAATGTGCATCCGCAGGAGCGCAGGATTTCGCTGGGCATGCGGCAACTGGCGACGAATCCTTGGGACGCTTTGCATGAGAAGTATCCGGTGGGCGCTACGGTGGAAGGCCGGGTGCGAAACCTCACGGACTTTGGCGCGTTCATCGAGATTGAGGATGGGATTGACGGGTTGGTACACGTCAGCAATTTGAGTTGGACGAAGCGGGTGAAGCATCCGTCGGAGATTTTGAAGAAGGGCGATCGTTTGAAGGCTGTGGTGCTGGCGATCGAGCCGGATAAGCGGCGGCTGTCGTTGGGGGTGAAGCAGCTGCAGCCGGATGTTTGGGAAAGCTTCTTCAGCCAGCATAAAGTTGGCGACGTTCTACACGGGAAAGTGCTGCGGGTAGCCAGCTTTGGGGCGTTCGTGGAGATCGCGGAAGGCGTCGAAGGGCTCTGCCACAACTCGGAGGCCGTGGATGCCAATGGCCAGCAGTTACCCCTTGAGCCGGGACAGGAGCACGACTTCAAGATCATCAAGATGAATCAGGAAGAGAAGAAGGTCGGGCTCAGCATCAAGGCGGTGGGTGAGGAAGCCTCGCGTACGGAAGTGGAGGCTTATAAGCATCCGGTATCGAGTACGGGCGGTTCTACGATTGGCGAGTTGATGTCGTGGAAGCGCGCGGGCAGCGATAACAATTAAATTCGTTCGTTAGAGCGGACAGTCTTGTCCGCTCTTTTGGCATCTTGCGGCGAGAATACTTCTAAAAGCGGTGGACAGGAATGTCCGCCCTACATTTCTATTGCAGCAGGCCGAATACGCCTACGCCGTTGGTTGTTCCTACGTAGACCTTTCCGTTTGTGATCATCGGAGTGATGAACTTGTTGCCCGCGCCGAATTGATCTCTTCCTCCTGAGGCCTGGTTACTGTTATAGAGCTCGTGCGAAAGATTGGTTGCGTCGTAGGCGTGCAGCACGGCGTTGCTGTTGTTCTCCGCGGCCCAGAGGATCGGATTGCTGGTTCCGTTGGCGGAGACGCTGGGAGTTGCGCCGGGATAGCCGAAGGCGTTGCCCGTTTGCGAGACAGGAGTGCTCGCGAGCTTTGCGCTGCTGATGGCGAACGCTTTGATCCTGTCGCCGACTGCGCCATAGTACACGGTGTTGTGGAAGTAGGCGGGCATGGAGAATACGGAACTCGACAAAGAACCCTGCAACTGCTGATAGATGTTGTTCGAGTTGGGATTAAATTTTCCCATGGCGTCGCGATCGACTACGTAGATGCTTGAGTCTTTGCCGGCTCCGACTGCGAGGTGCCGGGTTTTGCCGGTGCTGTCGGTGAGATCGGGGAGGACGAGCGCTCCGCCCGAGCCCAGGTCTTCATCGGAGCCGTTCTCCGCGCCTTGATTAGACATTTCGAAGTAGTCGGAGACGGACAATTTGCCGGCGGAAGAAATCTTGAGGAAGGCGTTTCCGAAATCGCCCTGGTTCGGAAACCCATTTGCGTCGAGGGTGTTGTCAAAGGTGCCGTTCGCGTCCAGCAGGAAAATGTTTCCTGATGTGTCGGCGGCGAGGCCTGCGCCGCTCATCCAGACGGAACCTTCGTTGCCGTTTGGGGTGACATTCAGCACGCTGACTTGGACCAGGGTGGACTGGTTGAAGGCCATGATCCAGCCGGTGTAGGGGCGAAAATCGCAGTGGGAGGTCCATGCCGTGTACACAACACCGTTCAGCAGGAGCAGGCCTGCACGCTCGGCGTATTGCCCGGGAGCGAAGGTCACGTTTCCTCCCGAGCTGTTGTCGCCAGTCCCGGGAAAAGAAGCTTGAATGTCTTGTGGGCCATTGAATTGTTCTGTGCCCGTGGTCGCGTCCAGGGCGTGCAGGCGCTGGTGATAATTTCCGGAGCCGTCCTTCGACATTGCGACCACGTAGATCGTGCCGTGCGGACCGGCTTTGGGGTCGATGACGGGAGTCGCGGTGACGCCGATCTCTGGGGTTATTTGGCCGCAGCCGTGATCGTCGCTGGGGGATTCGCCAGCGGCCAGCATAGAGACCTGCCATAGAGATGTTCCGGTGTCGGCGTCGAATGCATAGACGCTGCCGTGCTCGGTTTCCACGTACACAACGTTGTGCGTCCCCTGATTGGGGATGCTTAGTTGCGTGAGATAAAGCGGCTGGGCATCGACCTTCCCGTCGACACCGATGACGAAGAGCTTGCCGAAAGCGGACGAGTTGACGTTCATGGGGGTAAGAATCGTTTCTGTAAGATTCTGTCCCGTGCGCGCGTTGTCGTAGTGGTATGTCATCACGTTGGTTCCGGAGGTGCCGGGAGGCGGTGGAGGCGGCGGGGTGGTTTGCTTTGCTGGCGAACTGCTGTTGCAGCTGACCAAATGCAGGCCGAGGATGACGGTCAGGAGCACTGCGCCGAAGGCACCGAAACGTGCGATCCGGGATTTTCTCACCGGACGTATTGCTTGAAGTCTTTTTGAAATCATCACGTCGCCAGAATTGCGCTATGAACTCTAATGGTAAACCTCGACGACCCATAGCCGGAGCAGGCCGAACTATGATTGTCGCAGGAAAACCAGTTGGATGCTTCGGCCCCCATACGCGGCTTGAATTATGTTGTCGGATCCGTCTGGCACGATGAGTCCAACCGGAGTCAGCGGTTGCGGCGTTTGTTGATGGCCGGAGGTTGGCAGATTTGGAAACGATTAGCCCGAACTCCGGTTGCGGTCCCGCTCTTTAACGGTTTCCGGTTTCGAGCGTATCCCGACTGTCAGGCGTCGGCGGCCGTGCTATACACGCGAATCCCCAATTTCATTTGTTTGTCATTCCTCAGAAAACACATCCAACGAGGAACGCTGCTCGATATCGGAGCTAATGTCGGCCTGATCAGCCTTCTGTTGGCCGACATGATTCAGCACGCAATTCTCTTCGAGCCGAATCCGGTCGCGGCGGCTCGTGCCCGTGAGAATCTCGCACTCAACCACCTCAGTTTTGATGTTCATGAGCTGGCCTTGTCAGACCAAGCCGGAATTGTCGAAGTCGAGAACGCGGGAGGCGTGGATTCGTGCAACCGGACCGTGGTCGGTTTTAGCACATCCGTTCCGACCATTTCCGTACGACGCAACACACTCGACGCTTTTCTAGTGGAGGGCGGCGCTTTGCCAGCTCCCATTTCAGCTATCAAGATCGACGTGGAGGGGCATGAGAACTCCGTGCTGCGCGGAATGCTTAATTTGCTGCGAAGGGATCGCCCAAAGCTGGTAATGTTCGAGTATCTGCGGCGAACGAATCTGGTGGAAACATTCGAACTTTTTTCCCGCGTGGGTTACCGGGTCATGGAGCTCAAGGCGGGAAAACCAGTGTGGGCTACGCCACAAGCGTCACCGCTGCAGGATCTCTTTGCTTGTCCGGAAGAGCTCGGGGTTAAGTTTGTTCCCGATTCGCGGGGCTGATCGGACTCGTTAAGAGCACCTTACTTCAGATCAATTCGCAGAATGATGTTCACTATCTTTCGGTCGTCGAATTGGCTCACCGTCTTGATGTCGCTCTTGTGGCCCTTGTACTGGGCGTAGACCTCGTAGTCGATGTTAGGAGAAAGCTCGGGGAAGTGGTACGCGCCGTCAGTTGCGACGATGTAGCTTTTCACAGCGCGGGTGCGTGTATTGGAAAGATAGACGATCGAATCCGGCAGGGGATTATCGTGCCGATCGAGCACTTTGCCCGTTAAGGTGCGGCCAACCGTGTCCTTGTCTTTGTCTTTCGAGTAGGCAGAAGCAGCCGCAGCGAAGGCGAGCAGCAAGACCACCCCGACGACAATAACCTGTTGCCTTCTCATGTGACCTCTCCCTTAGCTTACCGGGCTGCTTACTTTGGGTGTGTTGCTATTTTAGATGCAAGCCGGTGTCGACGCGCTCATCCCCGTCGACGTGCACTTTGACCTCATCTCCTTGTAACTGGTTTCCGCTCTTAGACTTAAGGCCTTTGGTATCCGCCCAGATCACGTAGTCCTGCTTACCCGCAGGGACCCGTTGGGCGAACTCGCCATTGTGGTCCGACAGCACCTCCCAGCGGACTTTCTTTTCATTCTCGCGGCGGATCTTGATTTTTGCTGCGTAGACAGGGTGATCGTCCGGTCCCCAGACGGTGCCGAAGATCAAAGCGTAGGGGGTTTCGTGTTTCGTGTCTGCCAGCGAGAAATCACCGGCAGCCGCGGCTCGTCCGCCGAGACAAAGTGTCGCCGAGACGCACAACCCGAGAAGCACCATTCGGAAAGTATCGCGGAAGACGAACTGTAACGGGCGAGGCGAAGGAGTGCGGGACCTAAGAGAGATCACCGTCTTCGACTTCCTCTTCGTCGTCCTCCTCGTATTTCTCCTCATCCACGGCCTTCAACTCAATGGGACTGACCGTGATAATTTCGAAATCTGAACCGCATTCGGGGCAGGAGACGATTTCTCCCTCATCGACCTCGTCTTCTTCGATATCGAGGTTGGTTTCGCATTCCGGGCAATGAACCACAATGGCCTCCATCGTATTAAGGACTCCTTGATAATATTTAGTGACTCTTGAGCCGAAGGTCAAGTCCTCGATATGCGAAATCCGGGTAACGCCCCGGAAATGCCTTGGCTCATGGCTATTCCAAGAATGATGGCAAAACTCCAACGCTATGCTTGCGGAAATTCTCCTGACACGAGACGAGTGCGTTCCTTAGGGCGTCACGGTCTCCGCGTTGCTCTCGGATTGACGGCTATCTCTGCTCTTGCCCAGGACGCTCTCCCCGCGCATCCAGCCGATCCACAGATTTCCGCAGCCGTGCGGCAGATTTCCGCGTCGCGAATTCAATCGAACATCGAGAAGCTCGTGAGCTTCCAGACTCGCTCCACTCTGTCCGCACAAGATGCGGCGTCGATCACATCGGGACATGGCATTGGGGCGGCACGCGAATGGATCAAGTCTGAATTCGAACGTTACTCGCGCGATTGCGGCGGATGCCTCGAAGTCAAACTCGATGGTTTCACGGAAGTGCCCGGCGGAAGGATTCCCAAGCCCACCGAAATCACCAATGTTTATGCGGTTCTGAAGGGCTCCGATCCCGCGAGTTCTGGCCGCATTGTGCTGGTCACCGGTCACTACGATTCTCGGAATAGTGAGAATCTCAAGTCACGGACGCCGCTCCGGGCGCAAACGACGATGCCAGCGGCACGGCCGTGAGTCTGGAGTGTGCTCGCGTTCTCAGCCAGATGAAGTTCCCCGCGACGATCATTTTTCTAACCGTCGCGGGCGAGGAACAAGGTCTGAACGGCAGCACCCATTTCGCGAAAATGGCTAAGTCCGCTGGATGGGACATTGAAGCAGTGCTGAACAATGACATCGTGGGCGGCGATCGCAGTCCCCAGCAGGATGCCAGCTTGGTGCGTGTGTTTTCAGAAGGCGTGCCACTCGCTGAGTCCGATGCCGAACTGCATCAGATCCGCAGTCTTGCAGAGGAAAACGACTCCGCTTCCCGGCAGCTTGCCCGCTACATCGCCGAGACTGCCCGCACTTATGACGCTGGCGTTAAACCGATGCTGGTGTTTCGTCTGGATCGTTACTTGCGCGGGGGCGACCACAGTTCATTCAACGAACAGGGCTACGCAGCGGTGCGCTTCACCGAGTTTCGCGAAGACTACGACCACCAGCACCAGAATGTTCGCACCGAAAAAGGAGTCGAATTCGGCGACCTGCTGAAGTTCGTCAACTTCGACTACGTGGCGAATGTCGCGCGCCTGAATGCGGCCACGCTGGCATCTTTGGCTTCCGCTCCCGCGCCTCCGGCTAAGGTCCGGCTGCTGACAACGAAACTGGAGAACGATTCCACCCTGACCTGGGAACCATCCCTGGGTGGTCGAGCTGCGGGCTATGAAGTGCTCTGGCGCGCCACAACGAGTCCGGAATGGGAACACGAACGAGCCGTGGGAAATGTAACCCGGGTTACGCTTCCCATATCGAAGGATAATGTGATTTTTGCGGTGCGCGCGGTAGATAATCAAAACCACCGAAGCCTGGCGGTTACGCCCACGCCAGAGCGGTGAGCGATAAACCTGCTAAAATAGCTTGCTCCTGGTTGAAATCTAAGGTTGTCAGCTCCTCACTGACAGCCGGCAAGTGCTTCTATGTATCGCGGACGAACCCTCTCGTTGAGTTTGCCTCCCTTCACCAAGGCGGTGAAGTGGCTCATCATCATCAATGCCGCGGTTTACTTCCTCGTTGAATTATTGAAAGCTGTGGTGCCGCAACTGGGCGGGGATCTGTTCTATGGGCTGGCATTGATACCCGCTGCCGTCATGCACGGCTGGATATTCCAGATCGTGACATATTCATTCCTCCACGCCGGGATTCTGCATATTCTTTTCAATATGCTGGGACTATGGATGTTCGGGGCGCAACTGGAGTCGGACTGGGGACACAGACGATTTCTCGAATTCTATTTCTTCTGCGTGGTCGGAGCCGCGCTGACCACGATTGCAATCTCCTACACGGGTGTGGGCGGCGTGTCGCCTTCGACCCCCACCGTGGGCGCGTCCGGAGGAGTGCTGGGAATTCTGATGGCGTTCGGCCTCCTTTATGGCGATCGGGAAATCATGCTGTTTCCAATTCCCTTCAGCATTCGCGCCAAGTATTTCGTGGCTGGAGTTGCATTCATTACCCTGGTCGAGGCCATCAGCGCCTCCGGTTCGGGCCGTGGCTCGAACGTTGCATACTTCGCTCACTTGGGCGGACTGCTGTTTGGATTTGTCTACGTGAAGTTCATGCCCAGGCGCGGGCTGGCGTTCGGCGCCACCGAACACTACTTCAGCGTTCGGAATTCGTACTATCGCTGGAAGCGGCGCCGGGCGGCGCGCAAGTTTGAAGTGTTCATGCGCAAGCAGAATCGCACCGTCAGCGGGACCTTCGACGAAAACGGCAATTACATTCCGCCGGATGAGGTCGACAAGAAAAATGGCGGTTCGAAATCAGGTTGGGTGAATTAAAGCGCCGTAGATTTCCGCAGATCCTAACCGATACAAACCTTCAAAATTCAGCCGAAGAACTTTTGAAACTCCGCGAGCAGCAGTGCGGGCAAATTCTCCTGCCTTGCCTTCCCCTTGAAACCCAGGTCGTGACCTGCGCCCTCGATCTTCAACAGCCGAGTCTTTGCCGGAATCAGATTCAAAGCTGACTCCATCTCTTCTGGCGAGCCGAACGGATCGCGCGTTCCGTGAACAAAAAGCGCTGGCGTCTGCAGTTTGGGCAGATGTTGAACGCGGAGCTGATCAGGCTTACGAGGCGGATGCAGCGGATACGACAACAATAGCAAGCCGTCTAGAAGGCCCGGTTCATCGGTGCAGAGCATCGTGGACTGGCGTCCTCCATAGGAATGTCCGCCTAGAAAAAGGCGTCGCGAAGCCAGTTTGCGAACAACGCTGACGGCGTTCTTCAGACCCTCTCGGTCGTGAGCGGCATCTCCGGGCCGGGGTGGACCGAAGGATCGCGCTTGGCGATAGGGCAAGTCGCAGCGCAGAACGGTAAAGCCCGCGGCAGCAAAAGCCTCGGCCAGCGCGACCACGAGTGGGGCACGTGAGTTTGATCCCGCGCCATGAGTTAAGACCAAGCCGTCTCCTGATGGGGCGGCGGGGCGATGGAGAAATCCGCGAACATGGGGATCAGTCGATGTATCGACGAAGGGCTCGTAACTCGAGTAGCCGAGCATAGTTCAGAGGCAATCTCCAATGGGCAGTATGACATGGAACAACTTTTGATTGCTGCGCGCGGGTTGTTAGCATCTTTTTACATTTTTTTTCTTGCGGAAATTTTGAAGACATGGCATCTTGAAATATCTTCTCAAGAAAGGACGCTCAATTGGCAAAACAGATAACCACATCGCCAAGAATGCGACTGCGGCCCGTGTTCGGCCTCGGTTGCCTTACGGGCGTCGTCGATCGCGCTAACTGATCTCCGGCGCTCTTTAACGCAAAACCAACTAAAACCAACTAAAACCATAGCTGCGCTAGGTGGCGCAGGCCGCGGTTCCTTCGACTGGTAATCGAAACCCTACCGCTGCCGCTTATTCTCCCAGCCCTAACTTGAGGCGTCTACGCGGCGTGAGCGAAGCGGGAGCCGCGTGCCGAAATCCTGAGCGTTCTTTGCGAGGGATCACACAGGGTCAGTGGTGAAGGTCACGGTTACTTCATTGACAAACGAAACCGTGTCCGCATGTTCCCTGACCAGTATTTTGTCTGATGCTGACTTGGTAAAACTCCGGTCATCGAACCGGTTAGAAAGCGCGAAGTATGTGGCAACTCATAAGGAGCGTGTTGACCGGCCAGAATCAGTTCGCTTCTGGAGGGATGCTGCTCATGTTTATCGGCGGCTTGGGCGTCTACCTGAGAGCGGTGCCCAAAGCCGTCTGGCAATGGTTCGTCGAGCAAACCACGATGACGATCACCGTGACTGACGACGACGCGGCGTTCGTGTGGGTGAAGGAATGGTTTCTGGCGCAGACTTTTCTCACGCGAATTCGGCGTCTCGACCTCGACACAACGATGCGTGCGGAACGGGTCACCCTCATCCCCGCTCCCGGTAGGAACCGCCAGAAGATCGAGCCGTACTGCCGATTCTTTCCGGAAGCCTCGGAACTTGAGGCGCAGGAGTTTGTGGAAAGCTATCGTTCAGCAGAAACGATGGCGGAGTTCCAAGGTTTGCTGTTGACGAGTTCAGAACGGGAGCGTGACGGCTGGGAGTTCGCAGTCCCCGCGACGGTAGCCTGTTAGCCCAACTTCATGCTCGGTTTGCCGGCGGCATAGTGCGAACTTTGGGGGCGTTGTTGTGGCTCTTGGCGGATCCTGAAGGGACTTCGAAGCCGATGCGGCGGCGGTCTGGCTCAGGAGAATCCATCAGCTCGCGAATTGCGTCCATGAGATCTTGAATATCGGCGTCATGGCTTTCAAGGCGGCGCTCCATTTCAGCCAACTTCGCGAGAATCTGACGATTTGCAGCAATGGCGCGGCGCATACGCACAAAAGCGAGCACTACAAACACGCTCATTTCGATGGCGCGTTCAGAGTTCAACACCGTCGCCGCCATGATTGCCCCGTGTTCAGTAAAGGCGTAAGGCCGGTAACGTGCGCCTCCGTGGCCCGCGCTTGAGATCACATTTTGTGATCTCAAGATTGTGAATTCTTGCTCGGAGACTTGAAATCGGAACACAAGGGGAAATCGCTTAGCGTTGCGCTTGACCTGCTGGTTCAGGTGCCTTGCTTTTACCCCGTAGAGTTCTGCCAGGTCGGCGTCAAGTATCACTCTGTGGCCGCGAAGGATCAGTATCTTCGAATCAACCCTTCGTGCAACGGCGATCGCTGGTTTCGTCATCGTTCAAACTCGAGATCACAATTTGTGATCTCAAAATCGTAGAACGATAGCAGAATAGCAAACGGAAGGGCGTGAGAGAACGACGAACATCGCATTCTCAAGACCGCGTACTAATTTTGGGAAACGCACCTCGGAACCACGATTTCAATCAAGGAACTAGTGCAGGGAGAAAAACCATGGCTCAACTCAACACGCTGAATCTCAACTTCGGTCCACGCACCCACGAGCGCGCTCTGGCGCGTCATATCACGCCCGAACTGCAACTCCGGCGCTCGGTGCTCGCCTGCCTGCTCTGGGAAAAGCAATTCTACGAGGACGGAGTCGAGATCGCGGGGCGCATCGCCGAACTGGTGCCGAAGGTCGAAGCCGAAAAGGTGGCGGCTCTCGCCGTTGAAGCTCGCGGGCAGATGAAGCTGCGCCACGCGCCGCTGCTGCTCGTCCGCGAGATGGCACGTCACAAGACGCATCGCCGTCTCGTGGCCGACACGCTCGCGAGCGTCATTCAGCGTGCCGATGAGTTGACCGAGTTCGTCGCCATCTACTGGATGAATGGCCGCGTCCCGCTCTCCGGCCAGGTGAAGAAGGGGCTGGCTGCGGCTTTCCCCAAGTTTGATGAGTACGCCCTGGCCAAGTACGATCGTGGCGCACCCGTCAAGCTGCGGGACGTCCTCTTCCTCTCTCACGCCAAGCCGCGCGATGCGGCTCAGGCTGGCGTGTGGAAGAAGCTGATCTGGAGGCGCCTCAACCCACCCGATACCTGGGAGGTTACACTCTCCTCTGGTGTCGACAAGCGCGAGGCGTGGCAGCGCCTGCTCGCGGAGAACAAACTAGGCGCGCTGGCTCTGCTTCGCAACCTGCGCAACCTGCGCGAGGCCGGCGTGGAGGAAGACTTAGTGCTTTCGGCTCTGCGCTCCATCAATACGGCGCGCGTGCTGCCGTTTCGCTTCCTCGCTGCGGCTCGCTATGCGCCGCAGTGGGAGGAAGCGCTCGAGCAGGCGATGCTGAAGTGCGTTGCCGGGCTGGAGAAGCTCGCGGGAAAGACCATCGTGCTGGTGGACGTTTCCGGCTCGATGAACGCGCCACTCTCCCGCCGCTCCCAGATGCAGTGCACCGACGCCGCCTACGGACTGGCCGTGTTGCTGCGCGAGATCGGCGAGAAGGTCAGCGTGTTTTCCTTCTCCGATGATCTCGTCGAGGTGCCGGCGCGTCGTGGATTCGCCTTGCGCGACGCCATCGACGCCAGCCAGCGCCACAACAGCACCCAACTGGGAAAGGCGGTCGAACGCCTGAACCGGATGGAAAGCTACGATCGCCTGATCGTGATCTCCGACGAACAGGCTCCTCACTCGGTCCCCCGACCTCGTCAGTCGAGCGACGGGCGTTCTCGCGCGTCGAGGGGCTACATGATCAACGTGGCCAGCTATAAAAACGGAGTCGGGTACGGCAAGTGGACCCACATCGACGGCTGGAGCGAATCGGTTGTCGATTACATCCGCATGCTAGAGCAGGCGGCCGAAAATGGCTGAACTGAGTGCTGAGGCCCGGGCGCAAACCCGGGCCCTGTTTCACTAATTGCGGGATTTAATTCACAGGCCGGCTACTGACCCAGCGCTTCTTCCAGGGTTTCGTAAATCTTCAGCGTGCGGATCTCATGGGCCAGCTTGGCCCAGCAACGCAATACTTCCGGATCCTCCAAAGCGGCTCCCCGCGCCGCTTCGGATTTCCAGTAGCGCAACAGGATGTATTCGTTGTGCGACTTGGCATCGCGATAAAGCACGTCACGGCTGTACCCGCCCGCGGAGAGTGCGGCGATTAAGGCGCGCATGGTCGTAAGAGACGCTTCTTCGTGCCCAGCCAGTGGCTGAAAGATGGCGACCGAGAGTATTTCGTCCGTCATGAGAATTATTTCGTTTGACGCTTCGAGCCCGGCTTAGTTTCCGGCAACGTCGCACGCGTGTTGGCACGTTCGCCTGGATCTTCAACCGCGTGCAACCGCATCAGATTGGTCGAGCCGGACGCCATCTGTGTCCCAGCGACCACTCCCAGGACGTCACCAACTTTGATGCTTCCCTGACGCAAAAGCTCCCGCTCCGCGGTCTCAACCATGTCCTCCGCGTTGCGTGCCTGCGCTGTCCGAACCGGGCTCACGCCCCAGAGAAGATTCATCCGATTACAGACCGGTACGATCTGGCTGAAGGCATAAATCGCAGTTTTGGGCCGATACTTCGAAATCATGCGCGCTGTGTTCCCGGTCTCGGTGAACACGGCGATCGCGCCCATGCGCAAATCCTCCGCGGCGTGGGAGATGGACTCGCAAATGGTTTCCGCAACGGTGATCGAGTGTTTCTCCCGCCGCCGCCGTGACGGAGCAAAATCCCCGGTGTTGCCTTCGGCCTCGACCACGATGCGGGACATCATCGAGACAGCTTCGCGGGGATAGAGGCCGTTTGCGGTTTCTGCGGAGAGCATTACGGCGTCGGTGCCATCGAAAATCGCGTTGGCGACATCGCTGGCCTCGGCGCGGGTTGGACGCGGGTTCTCGATCATCGATTCCAGCATTTGGGTCGCAATAATCACTGGCTTGCGCCACTCCGCGGATCGGCGAATTACATGCTTCTGGATGACCGGGACTTTCTCTGGCGGCATTTCTACGCCCAGATCGCCGCGCGCCACCATCACGCCATTCGACGCTTCGAAAATCTCTTCCAGGTGTTCCAGAGCTTGAGGTTTTTCCAGCTTGGCGATGACAGGAAGATCGCTGCCACGGCTGGCGATAATTTGCTTTACTTCGCGTACATCCGCCCCGGAGCGCACGAATGAGATTGCCAGCACGTCAACCCCGTGTTCGAGGCCAAAATCGAGGTCAGCGCGATCTTTGTCAGTAAGGGCGGGGATCGAGAGCGCGACTCCGGGAAGGTTGATGCCCTGATGCTGGCCGAGTTGGCCGCCGTTGATCACTTCACACTCCACGTCTCCGCCGCGGACGCGGATGACACGCAGCTCAATCAGCCCATCCATGAGAAGAATACGTGCGCCGGTTTTGACTTCCCGAGCCAGCCCCTGAAAGGTAGTCGAAATCACGGTCGCGGTGCCTTCTATGTCGCGTGGCGTGATGGTGACATGTGACCCGGCCTTTAGCATGACCGGGACGCCGTCCTTCAGGCGGCCAGTGCGAATCTTGGGACCCTGCAGGTCCTGCAGAATACAGATCGTGCGATTCTCCTGTTCAGCCACACGGCGCAAGCGCTCGATATTTTGCGCGTGCTCTTCGTGGGTTCCGTGGGAGAAGTTCAACCGGGCTACGTCCATGCCGAGCCGCATCAGGTCGCGCAGGATCGGCTCGGAGTTACAGGCAGGCCCAACCGTGCAAATAATTTTGGCACGGCGCACGGCGGAAGCTGCATGCGATGCATCCACGGCTGGGCCGACGAGTTTCCGTGAAGACTTTCCTTTTTTCAAGTTTGTCCCGATCAGAATTTGGTAGGCCTAATTATTGTATATGGAGACTTATTCTTTAGCAGGCATCAGGGGCGCTCGAAGGCGATAACCCCGGCACAAAAAGTCGTTCTTGGCATCGCCAACGGCTTTCAAATGAATATCGTGCGGTAGAAACGCAGCTAGCAAGTTTGCTCCCGCGGGTTCAGCGCAGCAGATGCCAGGCTTCTTTGTAGGGGGCGTACTTGCTGTTCGGGCTGGAGGGATAGAGACGAATTCCGCCTCTTTTCCCGCGGACGACCAGTCCTGCCGGGATAATGTACCAAACATCCTCCGCGATGACGTAGACCGCTAGGAAATCGAATTCTCCTGGTTGGTAAGGCTTGGCTTTATTGCAGGTCGCGATCTTGCATTGGTAACACCCATCCGGGCGCTGGTTAATTGTCGACTTGATCTGCACGCTTACGAAGTGCCCCGGAGTTCCGATCACGATGTCATAGCGAGAAAGCTCCGACCAGGGCTTGGAAATCTGCAGCCCTAGTTTGGCGGCTTTTGCCATGAACTGAATCTCGGCCCATTCCCCGCGACGCTTCGGATGGCTCATCATCTTTACGGAATTCATAGAGTGAAACCCAATAAAAAACGCGGCCGGTGAAGGCCGCGTCTCTTTCTTTTCAGATTTTGGAGGCTATCTCATCAATCCCGAGGCCCGGTCATTCCGAGCAAAGCGGGGAATCCCTGCCCGCGAACTACGGCGGCAGAAATACTTCACTTTGCTCGAGTAGGGAAATCGGAGGAAGGGAAGCTTCTATTTCTATTATATCAACCTGAAATAGTAAACATGACATGTTTTCTGACTTTATTTTCCCGTTAGATTCAATGGCATAGGTCGGATCGAGTGGGTTTCGCCTCTTGACAAGATTTTCCGGGTATAGCCGCTTTTTGCGTTTTTGCATTGCATATGTGGCGCGGGCGCCCCCGCCCGCGAGGTTCGTGGAATGCCCCAGCGGTGGCATCGATCCATGTACCCGCTACCGAAACCTAATTTTCATCTGCTGAAGTCCGGGCCACTCGCCAAAGCTTGCTCAGGATTCTCAGGGGTCGATGCCCACCCGTAGTGCGTCTCGGGCAAGGTGACGTGAACAATGATAGTCATCAAGGCCAGGATAGCGAGGATGAAAATGCTGCCTTCGGGGCCAGTAGTTCCTCCGCTCAGAATGGGCCTGCCCACGGCGTGGGTTGCGAGGAGACGGTGTTGGACCATAAGTCCGCTGTCGGCGGTGCCGTAGAGGAAGTTTTGCGCCCAATCCCACGAAGCGTGGAAGCCAATGGCCCACCAGAGCGAACCGGTGCGCCAGAGGCTGAGGCAGAAGACGAAGCCGACTAGTCCGGCGGAAAGCAGTCCAATGGGAGATTCGCCCGGGTTGCTCTTGTGTCCGAAGCCGAAGAGAAAGGAGAAGACGATGGCGGAGGTCCAAAAACCTAAGGCCGCGCTGCGGCGCGACTTGAACGCCCACTCATAGAAGCCGGCAAGGCCGCGGGTGAGCGTGTACTGGAGGTAGCCGCGAGTGATGTACTCCTCGAACAGGCCGACCAGGAGGAAGCAGAGCAGCCAGACGACTCCGTATTGGAGAATGTTCCCACCAAAGAGCAGTCGACTGTCGATGACGAGGAGTCCCGTCTTCCAAAGGGTCAGGACCAGGAGCGAGAGGCAGGTGACGCCCCACGCCAGGCCAGCGAAGAAATGCGGGACTTTGCGGCTGTCGCCGAAGCCGTAGACAGAGTTGGGGCGGTGCTCGATCCTCGACATGATCCAGGTTGCCAGAAGGACCACCAGCAACTGCGAGGACTCGCCGATGAACATGAAGCCCGGCGAGCTCATTGCGTTCTGAATGTCCTGCGCGGTTCTTGGAGCATTGGGGAACAACTTGTGCACGACGCGGTTGAGACAGAATCCGAAAACAGCGCAAAGAGCGATAAAAATTAACACGCTCCACCCGGCGCGCAGGCCGTCTTTGCCAATGAATATCTTGTGGAGAGCCGACGGCTGCCGGACCGGCAGTGTTTCAGCGGATGTCCGCGAGGCGTCGTGTTGGAGAGGCTGAGCGTTGATCTGGTGATCTGTGATCTGGTGATCGGTCGGCAGGTTCATAGGGTCCCGTTTCAAGGTGTATACGCCGGCGCCCTCGAAATGGTTCCCAGAGACACGGCGAGTGGCCTGGGCGGCCGTTTTCAATTTACTGCCGAGGTGCCCCGTCCAAGCGGGAGCTCCGACGGGGCACCCTCAGAGTAAAATTGGCACGATTGTCTAGGCCACCGCCACGGCAAGACCGTGATGCCGAGAACCTGCCAAAGGATAACTGCGTTTTCTGAGAGAGCAGGAAGACTTGGCTCAATGAGTTAAATCGAGTTTACGTCAAGTATCGGCATGGTCTCCCGTTTGCCTGCAAACTGCCCACAATGCCTGCGAAGCTTCTGATAGCCATGCACTCCCGCCAAGGGACCAGTTTATGGGATGACTACGAACCTGCGGCGTCGCGGATCGCGTTGCCAAGCGTTCTCAATATCCGCGAGAGGAACACGTTCCGTTTCTATACACAGCTCCCCGCTGGCGGCATAGCCCATGACTTGTCGCAAGGCATCGACCAGAACGTTGCGAGGCGGAATCCCCGCAGTTCCGAGAAGTGTCAGGGCTGTGCTACGCAGCACGGCAGCTGGAAGCGAGATAGTCGGCCCAGCGCTTTCTCCAACTTGAACGAAGCGAGTCTCGGATGTGATGACGGCAAACTCCTTGCGTGTCATCGCGGCCAGGAATGCTTCTGCCGGGCTACCCCACACGTAGTCAATCACGACTTGAAACCCTGACTGACCGGCCTCACGCACAAACGCCTCGCCGAGTTCCTTGGCTGGCGCATCGAGGCGAATGATTGCGTCAGCGCCAAGCGGATGCAATGTACTCAAGGCTTGTTGGTCGCGCCCCGCAGCGACAACGCGACCTGCGCCAAGAAGTTTTGCGATCTTTACAGCCAGCTTACCAGTCACTCCGGTCGCCCCGAGAATGAGGACGTTTTCGCCTGGTACCAGCTTCGCGCGAAAGGCCAGCGTAAGCCATGCGGAAACACCGGGATTAGGCAGGGCGGCGGCAGTCTCGTCATCCACTCCTTCCGGGACCGGAAAGCAGAATGCTCGGGGCACGACCGTGCGTTGTGCCATCGCTCCGTAAGGGAATCGAGTTCCACCGAAGAACACCCTTTGCCCGTCTTCCAGATGCCCAACTCCATCTGAGCCGCAAACGAGAGGGAGCTCGCGCGGACTTGCATAGTGCGAGCCGCTGGCTAGTTGTTTGTCGATAGGTTTTAGCGAGGCGACGTGAACATGCACAATCACTTCGGCGTCACCCGCGCTTGGCTCGGGGAACTGCTCGCACCGGGGCGGTTTTCCAAGCGTGTGCAGAACAGCAGCATCCATAGTGGCCTGCTCGCGACCGAAAGCCTGTAGATGATTTCTTACGGACTGTTGGCTTACGGGTTTCGCCCTAACATTTTACCTGACGCAGATTGGATAACTGTTGCCAACAGGGCGAATACACGTTTTGGCCGCTGGTCCGATGAGTACGATAGAGACTTCGCAAAATTTACTCGCCGACTGCAGGCAGCGCCGCTGCATCTCGAGAATTCTGGGTAGGCCGGGTGGCCCGGACGAGTCGTCTTCAACTTTACTCCCGAGGGTGGCCCGTCCAAGCTTTGCTTGGGCGGGGGTTTTGGTCGGCTGAACACGTCCGTACGGTTGGGAAGATGCCAAGCTGCTCCCAGCGACGCGCTGTCCATTGAGATTCGATTACCACCGAACCCGCTTCACCCGTCAAGTAGTGACGGAAACTGCTCCACGGCCAATCCTCAGGTTGCGCGACCAGCCCACGCTTTACCGGGTTCCGGTGAATGTAGCGCAGCTTTTCTACAAATTTCATTTCACTCCACACGTTGAAATCGTAATAGCGAGCCTGCCAGAAGGGATCAGCCGCTCGCAGAGCCAACCTGCGCGCCACAGACTGTTTCAGCGATTGCATCGCTCGCGCCAGCGTGTCCGGCTCCGGCTCGCTGACCAGAAGGTGCACATGTTCCCGCATCGCTACGTATCGCTCGCGACGGCCCCACAAACCATCATGCGTGGGTTTGGCTTTGAATGCGCTATTTTCCGCTCATGGTAGCGCGTGCAGTTTCACATTGCCACTTCTTGAGATCGAAGCGACAAATGGGCCGGGGTTCTCACGGCACAGCTTCCGCATCTTGTTTTTCGCCTTTAGCAAAACCTCGCACAGTAATGCCTTTCCCATAGTGCCGTCAGTGAAAGCGAATTCTCTGACTCTGTATTGTCGTATCTTACGATTCTCTAGTCTCTTGATTCTCTGGCGCTGATCTGCGGTTATCAGAATCCAGCGCTTGGTGCCCACGAGTGGCAGTAGCACTTCGTCTTCAACCCAGTGTTTGAAATGTGCTCGGTGACGTTGGTAGCGGATGTTGGCGCGGTCTAGGGCCTCGGCTAGTTCGTCGAAGTCTACATTTTGACAGAGGTACAGGGTGAAGCCTTTAAGCGGCTTGTTTAGCTCTTTCCCAGATGATCGCTTCTTCGATCTCGTCTTCCGACCGGGCATAGTCCTTCGCCATCTCCAGAACCGAATCTCCGCCACGGAATCGACTAGCCAAGAAAGCGGTAGAAATTCGACTCTCCGCAAGAACAGGCAAACCAAAAGCTACCTTGGGGTCGATAACAATTAATCTAGGGGAAGTGGAAACGTCGTTTTTCATTTGGCTCTTACGTGTGAACGGAAAGAGCCTCAATGCAATACCCTTCTCGTTGCGCTCAACTCGACGTAATGATGGGGCCAATATCTCTCTGAAAGCAAATTGCCCACCGCTTGTCAAATCCGTAAGTGGCAGAGGCTCATTGTCAAGATATATGCGCCCTCCAAGTGTACTCAAAGAGTAGTCCGCGAAGGGATGTTTTGAAGGGTATTTCTCCAGCGCAACTTTTAGAGCGTATCGGGTGCGGCCCAAGTTGATGTTATGGGACACTCTGATTACTTCAAGGACGTAACACTCCACCAAATTCTTGAAAGACAAGAGCGGTCTTCGACCGGGCTGAGCTAGCCTAACAAGCGGAGCCTCTCTTTCGGTTCCAAAGAGCCAATACCTCAACGTGCTCATTGGAACGTGGAGATAGGTAGAGGCTTCAGGTATCCCGTAATTCGGGATTTCTAGATCGCCGAGTGTTGTGGTTCGCTTCATTTTCAGTTTGCTCTTGAGTCCGGTGGCATTAGGCTTCCGCGCTGTGCCCTTGAGAGCTACCAAAGTGCGGGGTGCCAGAACTCATTTTGCGATCATTGTAGCGAAAATCAAAATCACTTAAGTAACGATCTAGATGCCGTTTGCCCAGGTGATGATGCATGCCATTGATATCACGTTTCAGGGTAGCAAAGTAGTCTTCTATTGTGTTTGTTGTGATGCAGATACCCCAAAGTGCCAAAAGCGCTGAAATCACTTTCGTCGGTATACAGTAGCAGATCTTTCCCACCGACCCAGAGTCTGTGACATCTGACCAACCCCTCCCAACCGGAGCTTGGACGGGGCACCCTCCAGAGTAAAACGAACGCCAGTGGTTACTTCGTTGCGGTTTGTGGGGCTGGCATTTCTTTTAGTTCCTTGCCGAGGAATGCGCGGGGGAAGAGCATGGCGTTGAACTCGGCGCCTACCAGGATTACGAGAGAGATGATGTACATCCACACCAGCAGGGCGATGGCCGCGCCGAGTGAGCCGTAGATGATGCTGTAATCGGCGTAGTTTTGCAAATACCAGCCAAACAATGCGGTCGAAAGGAACCACAGGACCGTGGCCAGAGTGGCGCCGGGCAAGACGCTATGCCAGGGTTGAGTGCGGGGTACGGCGTTGTGGTAGATGAGCGCGATCACCGCGATGCTGGTGAGGGTGGCGATGAGCCAGCGGGTCGCGGTCCACATCAGCAGAATATAAACTCCGAACTCCTGGTTCATGTGGAACAGAACGTTGCGCTCGATGCGGCTTCCGGAAGCCACAAGAATGGTCGCGAAGGTCAGCGGCGTCCCAGCGAGAATGACCAGAGAGAATGCGATCATCCGTTCTTTTACCAGGCCCCAGATTTTGGGCAGCTCGTAGCAACGGCGAAAACCTTCCATCCATGAAATCATGACGCCTGAGGCCGTCCATAGCGTTAAAAGGGAAACGCTGATCAACAGCCCGACCGAGCGCGGCGAGCTTCCTTTCAGGAAGGAGAGAGCTGTGCTGCTGCCGGCGGGAAGGATCCTGTCCACAGCATAGGTAATCTCGCGCAGGTAGGCGGCGGTCTTGCGGGAGTTTGCCAACACCGATCCGACGACCAGAAGGGCGGGGAAGAAGGTAAGAATCGAGGAGTAGGCGGACGCCTTCGCAATCGCGAACGCGTCATGCTGAAACGCGCGCCAGAAGGCAAGCCGTAGCAGCCTCAGGAATCGCAGAATCACTGGCCAAAGAGTAGCGCCCTCGGGAGCCTCGCACAACAAGGAAATCTCGTAGCGTTCCTGCTCTTGCAATCGGTGTGGGTTGGCAGCCATGGGGATGGGAGCGTAGAGCGAAAAAGAGAAAGGGCGGCTTACACCGCCCCTTCCGCTGTTCTCACAATTACTCCGCCGTCAGTTCCTCGGTCTCGCCTTCGTGCCGCATCAGTTCGAGCGCGCGCTCGGCCTCCTCGTACGCCTGCGAAACTTCTTCCTGAACCTTCGCGGCCGCTTCTTCCATTTCTGGCGAAAGGCGAACGTTGCGGTAATACTCCATACCAGTGCCTGCCGGAATGAGACGCCCGACGATGACGTTCTCCTTCAGGCCGCGCAGATGATCAACCTTGCCGTTGATCGAAGCCTCGGTGAGCACGCGGGTCGTCTCCTGGAACGAAGCCGCAGAGATGAACGAGTCGGTCGAGAGCGATGCTTTGGTGATGCCGAGCAGCAGCGGGCGGCCCGTAGCCGGACGTCCACCTTGCGCAATCACCCGCTCGTTCTCTTCGGCGAAGGCGAACTTGTCGACCTGTTCTTCGAGGAGGAACTTGGTGTCGCCGACGTCTTCGACTTTGCGCCAACGCATCATCTGGCGAACGATGACTTCGATGTGCTTGTCGCTGATGTTGACGCCCTGCAAGCGGTAGACTTCCTGGATTTCGTTGACCAGGTAAGACTGCAGCTCTTTTTCGCCGAGCACGGCCAGAATGTCGTGCGGGTTGAGCGGGCCGTCCATCAGCGGTTCACCCGCCTTGACGCGCTCGCCTTCCTGCACGTTGATGTGAACGCCGCGCGGAACCGAGTATTCCTTTTCGGTGCCGTTGTCGGCGATGACATACATCTTGCGCTGGCCCTTCGAGACTTCACCGAACTTGACCGTGCCATCGATTTCGCTGATGACTGCGGTCTCATGCGGCTTGCGAGCCTCGAACAACTCGACCACGCGGGGGAGACCGCCGGTGATGTCTTTGGTCTTGGTAGTCTCGCGCGGGATCTTGGCCAGCACGTCGCCAGGGTGAACCACATCGCCATCCTGAACCATTAAATGGGCGCGGGAGGGCATGAGGTAACGCTTGCTGGTCTTTCCCTTGATTACGATCGCGGGCTGGCGCTTCTCGTCGGGCGAATCGGCCACGACGTGACGCGACAATCCGGTGACCTCGTCCACTTCTTCGTGGAGCGTGACGCCTTCCTGCAGGTCTTTGAACTGGATGGTGCCGCCGATTTCGGTCAGGACCGAGAACGTGTATGGATCCCACTCGACCATGACCTTCCCGAGCTGCACCTGATCACCTTCGTTAACTTTGACCTTGGCGCCGTAGACGACCGCGTAATGCTCGCGCTCGCGGCCCTTCTCGTCGACTACCGCGATCGAGCCCTGGCGATTCATGACCACCAGATCGCCGGACTTGGCTTTGACGGTTTGGATCCCGACAAAGCGCACGGTACCGGTAGTCTTGGCTTCCAAACGCGATTGCTCGGAGACTCGCGATGCGGTACCGCCGATGTGGAAGGTACGCATGGTGAGCTGAGTTCCGGGTTCGCCGATGGACTGCGCAGCGATGACTCCGGTGGCTTCGCCGAGTTCGACGAGGCGGCCCGAAGCCAGGTTGCGGCCGTAGCACATGACGCAAACCCCGCGCTTGGATTCGCAGGTGAGCACGGAACGGATCTTCACCCGCTCGATGCCGGCAGCTTGGACCGTCCCGGCGAGTTCTTCCGTGATCTCCTGGTTGATGTCGACCACCACGTTGCCGTCGTAGTCTTTCAGTTTTTCGAGCGAAACGCGGCCCACAATGCGGTCGCGCAGTGGCTCGATAACTTCGCCGGCTTCGACGATACCCGCGACGTAGATGCCGTCGACAGTGCCGCAATCGTATTCGCTGATGATTACGTCCTGTGCAACGTCGACTAGCCGACGAGTGAGGTAGCCGGAGTCAGCCGTCTTGAGCGCAGTATCGGCCAAGCCTTTACGCGCGCCGTGGGTCGAGATGAAATATTCGAGCACGGTTAGCCCTTCGCGGAAGTTGGCCGTAATCGGAGACTCGATGATTTCGCCGGAGGGCTTCGCCATCAATCCACGCATGCCGGAGAGCTGGCGGATCTGCTGTTTCGATCCGCGGGCGCCGGAGTCGGCCATGACGTAAATCGGGTTGATGAAGCCTTCCTTGTCGCGCTGCTGCATCTGGCCGAACATTTCGTCCGCGACTCGCTCAGTGATGCCGGACCAGATTTCAATAACCTTGTTGTACCGCTCGCCGTTGGTGATGGCGCCGTCGAGATATTGCTGCTGGACCTGCACGGCCTGCTTCTCGCCGTCGCGAACCAGGGTTTTCTTGTTGTCCGGGATGACCATGTCGTCGATGCCGATCGACAAGCCAGCACGGGTGGCGAAGCGGAAGCCTAGGTCCTTGACTTCGTCCAGCATCTTGACCGTGACTTCGAGGCCGAAGCGGAGGTAGCCGTAGCTGACCAACTGGCCGATGCCCTTCTTCTTCAGCAAGCCGTTGATGAACGGCATGCCCACAGGCAGGTGATCGTTCAGAATGGCACGGCCGACGGTGGTATTCAGGAACGCCCGTTCGTACTGGACTGGTTCCGTGTGGGTGATGTCCTGATCGTCATAGGTCGCGGTCAGGTCGATCACTTCTCCGGTGTAGCGCAGCCTGATGGGAGAGAGCGTTTCAACTTCGCCGGACTCGAGCGCCATCAATACTTCCTCGATGTTGGCGAACGAGCGGCCTTCCCCTTTGGCGCCGGGCTTGGCCTTGGTCAGGTAATAGAGGCCCAAAACCATGTCCTGCGTCGGCACCGTAATCGGGTGACCGGAGGCGGGCGAGAGAATGTTGTGCGATGACAGCATCAGCACACTGGCTTCAACCTGCGCTTCCGGAGACAGCGGAATATGGACCGCCATCTGGTCGCCGTCGAAGTCGGCGTTGAATGCGGTGCAGACGAGCGGGTGAATCTTGATGGCCTTGCCTTCGACCAGCACCGGCTCGAATGCTTGAATACCGAGGCGGTGAAGGGTTGGCGCGCGGTTCAGGAGCACCGGGTGGTCTTTAATGACCTCTTCGAGAATGTCCCAGACAATCGGCTCTTGCTGCTCGACCATTTCCTTGGCTTGCTTGATGGTGGTGCAGTGTCCGGTCTGTTCGAGGCGGTGGTAGATGAACGGCTTGAAGAGTTCAAGCGCCATCTTTTTCGGCAAACCGCACTGGTGCAGTTTGAGCTCCGGTCCAACCACGATGACGGAGCGGCCTGAGTAGTCGACGCGCTTGCCGAGCAGGTTCTGACGGAAGCGACCCTGCTTGCCCTTCAGCGTGTCGGAGAGCGATTTCAAGGGGCGATTGTTGGCACCACGCAGCACGCGTCCGCGGCGTCCATTGTCGAACAGCGCATCCACCGCTTCCTGCAGCATGCGCTTTTCGTTGCGCACGATCACTTCGGGTGCGTGCAGGTCCATCAGCTTCTTCAAGCGGTTGTTGCGGTTGATGACGCGGCGATACAGATCGTTGAGATCGGAGGTCGCAAAGCGCCCACCATCCAACGGCACCAAGGGGCGAAGCTCGGGGGGAATGACCGGAATCACATCCAGGATCATCCAATGGGGCTTGTTCGCGCTCTTGCGGAACGCTTCCACGACCTTGAGGCGTTTGGTGTACTTCAGCCGCTTCTGCAGCGAATTCTCATGCTTCATCTTCTCGCGCAGTTCGGTGGAAAGTCCTTCCACGTCTACCCGCTTGAGAAGCTCTTTGATCGCCTCAGCGCCCATCATGGCTTTGAAGCCGGTGGGCCGGAACTGCTGATCGAGTTCGCGGTACTTGGTCTCATCCTTGATGACTTCGTGATCTTTCACCGGGGCTTCACCGGGCTCGACCACCACGTAAGCTTCGAAATAAAGTACGGACTCGAGATCACGCAATGAAATGTCGAGCAGGTGGCCGATACGGCTGGGCAGTCCCTTGAAAAACCATACGTGCGAACAGGGCGACGCCAGCTCGATGTGTCCGAGGCGCTCGCGGCGAACTTTGGACAATGTGACTTCCACACCGCACTTGTCGCAAATGACGCCGCGGTGCTTCATGCGCTTGTACTTGCCGCAGAGACACTCCCAATCGGTTACGGGGCCGAAGATGCGGGCGCAGAACAGGCCGTCGCGCTCCGGCTTGAAGGTGCGATAGTTGATGGTCTCCGGTTTAGTGACTTCGCCGTGCGACCAGCTCCGGATTTTTTCCGGA
Source organism: uncultured Acidobacteriota bacterium (assembly GCA_963837015.1). Classification (GTDB taxonomy): domain Bacteria; phylum Acidobacteriota; class Terriglobia; order Terriglobales; family Acidobacteriaceae; genus JABDBE01. Next base: position 111,208 of record CAWIMI010000009.1, read on the forward strand.
GAAGCGAGGCTGATGCGAATGGCATCGAAATCGGCGATAGGGTTTGCCAGGTCAAAGGGGCTCGAACGAAACAAGGTAATCCTCTGCTTCCTGCGGTCTTACGCCACCGCGGGCGGCTCTCGAAAACAGCTTTTGTACCCGCTTGCTCGAGAGCTGAACAACGGGTTCTCGTTTCCGTACAATCTCTTACGGATTGCCTTTTTAATCCGCTGCCGCCAAAACGGGCTTCTTCTCGGTGGCCTTGATCAATTCCACATCCAGGCACAGCGACTGCAATTCGCGAATCAGCACGTTGAACGATTCCGGTACGCCCGGCTCCATGGCGGCTTCGCCTTTGACGATGGCCTCGTAGATCTTGGTACGGCCATAAACGTCGTCAGATTTCGCCGTCAGCAGCTCCTGCAGGATGAACGCCGCTCCGTATGCTTCTAGCGCCCAGACTTCCATTTCTCCGAAGCGCTGGCCGCCGAACTGCGCTTTGCCGCCTAGCGGTTGCTGGGTGATCAGCGAGTACGGACCAATCGAGCGAGCGTGGATCTTGTCGTCCACCAGGTGTGAGAGTTTGAGCATGTAAATGTAGCCGACGGTGATCGGCTGCTCGAACTTGTTGCCGGTCATGCCGTCGTACAAATAGGTCTTGCCGGACTCCGGCAGACCCGCGTGGTTGAGCAACGCCTTGATCTCGCTTTCTTTGGAGCCGTCGAACACCGGCGAGCCGGTGAAGACGCCGCGGGTCAGCGTCGGCGCCACCGCCAGCAATTCCTCATCGCTGAGGTCGGCGATGGTGTCGGCCAAAACCGTGTCCTTGAACAAGGTCTTGAGCTCGCGACGAATAGCGTCTTCGCGGGTGTTCTCGGACAGCATCTGCGAGATCTTTGTGCCTAGCTCATGTCCGGCCCATCCGAGGTGGGTTTCAAGAATCTGCCCCACGTTCATACGGGAAGGAACACCGAGCGGGTTGAGCACGATCTCAACCGGCGTGCCATTGTCGAGGTAGGGCATGTCTTCCTCGGGAAGAATTCGGGCAATTACACCCTTGTTCCCGTGACGGCCGGCCATTTTGTCGCCAACGCTCAGCTTGCGCTTCATGGCGATATAGACTTTGACCAGCTTGATCACGCCCGGCGGCAGTTCGTCGCCCTTTGTCAGCTTGTCTTTTCTTTCGTTGACAATCTTCTTGAGCACGTCGATCTGACGCGAGGTCATTTCTTCGATCTCGTCGATCTGCTCATTCACCCGCGGATCTTTATCCGCATACTTGATGCGCTTCAGGTTGCGGGTGGAGATGCGCTCGATGGTGTCACGATCGAGAACCGTGTCCTTGGTCAGCAGGCGTTTATTCGTGCGTTCGTCGTGCAGATCGGCCTGCACAACCTTGCCGCCCAGGATGTTGTCCAAGCGCTTCAGGCGCTCGTCGGTCAGAATTCGGATTTCGTCCGAAAGGTTTCGTTCGAGTTTGCCAATCTGCGCCGCCTCGATCGCTTTCGCGCGTTCGTCTTTTTCCTGACCCTTGCGGGAGAAGATTTTTACGTCGACGATTACGCCCTCAATGCCGGGCGGGCAGTAGAGCGAAGCATCGCGCACGTCGCCGGCTTTTTCACCGAAGATTGCGCGCAGCAGCTTCTCTTCCGGCGTGAGTTGAGTCTCACCCTTGGGTGTTACCTTACCCACGAGAATGTCGCCCTGCTTGATGGTGGCACCGATGCGGATCACGCCCGCTTCGTCCAGGTTGCGCAGCATGGACTCGCTGACGTTCGGAATGTCGCGCGTGACTTCCTCTGGCCCCAGCTTGGTGTCGCGCGATTCAAGCTCATACTCCTCGATGTGCACCGAGGTGTAATAGTCCTCTTTGACCAACTTCTCGGAGACCAGGATTGCGTCTTCGAAGTTGTATCCGCGCCAGGCCATGAAGGCTACGAGCACGTTGCGACCAAGCGCCAACTCGCCATGGTCAGTGCATGGACCGTCAGCGATCACCTGACCTTTGGTGACGCGCTGGCCCTTGATCACCACCGGCTTCTGGTTGATGCAGGTGTTCTGGTTGGAGCGCTTGAACTTCATGAGCTGGTAAATGTCGCTGCCAACTTCGCGGGAAAGCTGTCCGGGATGGTGCTCGCCCTCGACACGCACGATGATGCGTTCCGAGTCGACCGAGTCGATAATGCCGTTTCGTTTTGCCAGAATGACGGCGCCAGAATCGCGCGCCGTGACTCCTTCCATTCCCGTGCCGACAATAGGAGCTTCGGCGCGAAGCAGTGGAACTGACTGACGCTGCATGTTCGCGCCCATCAGCGCGCGGTTGGCGTCGTCGTGCTCAAGAAATGGCACGAGCGATGCCGCTACCGAAACCAACTGCTTCGGACTTACGTCGATGTAATCGACTTCGTCGCGGCTGACCAGCACAAAGTTGCCGGCCTTGCGGGCGTTGACCAGATCACCGACGATGCGGCCTTTGTCGTCCAGTTCAACGTTGGCCTGGGCGATTACGTGACGATCTTCTTCCCAAGCCGAAAGATAGAAGGAGAACGGTTCGATCTCTGCTGGCTTCTTACGGCGCTCTTTGATCTCAGCGTTGATCTTCTCGATTTCATGCTTTTCCACGTGATCGCCGACTTTGTGATCGCTGTCACCGGCATTCACCACGCTGACGTAGTCGACCACGCGTCCGCCTTTGACGCGGCGGTAAGGCGACTCGATGAAGCCGTAGTCGTTGATCCGCGCATAACAGCTCAACGACGAGATCAGTCCGATGTTCGGACCTTCCGGTGTCTCAATTGGGCAAATACGACCGTAGTGCGTGGGGTGGACGTCGCGGACTTCGAATCCCGCACGTTCGCGTGACAGACCTCCCGGCCCAAGCGCCGAGAGACGCCGCTTGTGCGTGATTTCCGAAAGCGGATTGGTTTGGTCCATGAACTGCGAAAGCTGCGAGGAACCGAAGAATTCGCGGATGGCCGCCATTACCGGCTTGGCGTTGACCAAGTCGTGCGGCATCGCCGTCGACATTTCCTGGTACACGCTCATCTTTTCCTTGATGGCGCGTTCCATGCGGACCAGACCGATGCGGAACTGGTTCTCCATCAACTCGCCGACCGCACGCACGCGGCGGTTGCCGAGGTGATCGATGTCGTCTACCGAGCCGATGTTCTTGCGCAGCTTGAGCAAATAAGAGATCGTGCCGTAGAAGTCTTGCGGCTCGAGCGTCCGGTTTTCCAGCTTCGTAGCATCCTGATTTTCGAACAGCTTGATGTTGAACTTGAGACGGCCCACGCGCGAGAAATCGTATTTACGCGGGTCGAAGAACATTCCGTGGAACAACGCCGTCGCCGTGTCGAGCGTCGGCGGATCGCCAGGACGCAGCTTGCGATAGATTTCGATCAACGCTTCCTGCGGCGTTTTCACCGAGTCGCGCTTCAGGGTCTGGCTGATGACCGTGCCCACATCATCGCGCTCGGGGAAGAATATGCTGAGCTCGACTACACCGGAATCGAAGATCTTTGATAGTTTGTCCGCGGTAAGCTCGGAATTGGCTTCGAGTAGAACTTCGCCCGTCGTGGTGTCGACAACGTCCGCGGCAACCCACGCGCCCTCGAGATCGGAGATATCGACCTCGATCTCGCTGATCTTTGCCTTCTGAATCTCCTTCAGAGTCGCAGCATTCAGTTTGCGTCCGGAGTGCGCGATCTCATCACCCGACTTGTTCTTGATGCTGTGCGCCAGCTTCATGCCCAGCAAGTTGGTAGCTTTTTCGCTGTTGGGATCGAGCGTCCAGAAAAGCTTTTTGTCGCGAATGACCAGACGATCCACGGTGTAGAAGGTACGCAGAATGTCTTCGCTCGAACGCAAGCCGAGGGCGCGCAGGAAAATCGTCCCCAGGAACTTGCGCTTGCGATCGATGCGCACGTAGAGCACGTTCTTCTGGTCGTATTCGAACTCAACCCATGAGCCACGGTAAGGAATAATCTTGCCGAGGAAGTAAGTGCGATTGTTCGCGGTCTCGAAGAAGACGCCGGGCGAACGGTGCAACTGGCTGACGATGACACGTTCCGTGCCATTAATAATGAAAGTACCGTTCTGCGTCATCAGCGGAACATCGCCGAAGAACACTTCTTGTTCTTTGATGTCGCGAATCGAGCGATTGCCGGTCTCCGCGTCTTTGTCGAAGATGGTGAGCCGCATGGTGACCTTGAGCGGGGCGGAGTAGGTCATGCCGCGCTCTTCGCACTCGCTCACGTCGTATTTCAGTTGCAGTCCGACGGGGTCGCCACACTTGTTGCAGAAATCGGGCGTGTTGGCATTGTAGGTGCCGCACTTGCTGCAGAGCACGTCGCCGGGATGAAACGGATCGGTAACGATGGTGTTGCCGCAGTTCTTGCAGGTCGAGCGCAGGTGGTGCAGGCCCTTTAAGTGGCCGCACTTGCACTCCCAGTTGCCGATGGCGTAGTCAACGAACTCAAGCTGCGAGACGTTGCGAAAGTCGGTAATCGGAAACACCGACTGAAAAACCGCCTGCAGGCCGCCGTCATCGCGCTCGCTGGGCAAACGATCCATTTGCAGGAAGCGATCGTAAGACCGCTTCTGCACTTCGATCAGATTCGGGATCTGGATGGTTGCGGGAATCTTGGAAAAATCGAACCGTGTACGGAATCCATTGCTCTTTGACATTCGAGAAACTCCAAACTTTCATGCGCAGCATTGGCTGCGACAAACCTGCGGAATGTGAGGGCGCGCCGGGCGCGCGGTACATTTAAGAACAACTAAAATGGCAAAGACAGGTATGCGCCCACAGGGACATGACTCCCCGCAGGCGCCGATTGCAGCGCTTGGCCTTCTGTTGAAATGTGTCGTTTCCGCGCCAGTATCTAAAGGCCTGTTCCCGTTCCGCCCTGCCCGCGGAACAGTCTGCCAACTCATGTCCGCGACCACGCCCCCGCTTCCTGGGTTCGTTACATCGGATGGTCGCAGTCACTCTATGAAGCAGGAAGCGGCGTTATTGATATAGATGATACCACCGTCCCAAAAGCTTCACCAGAGACAATATGACAATAATGGAGGCCGGGCGTCCCCGCCTGGCGGGACGGGCGAGATGCCCGTCCTCCATCATTCGAACTATTTCACCTCGACCGTCGCCCCAGCGTCGGTGAATTTCTTCTTGATAGTTTCCGCCTCTTCCTTGGAAACGCCCCCTTTTATCTCTTTCGGGGCGCCGTCGACCAAGTCCTTGGCTTCCTTCAAGCCCAGGCTGGTGACTTCGCGGACCGCCTTGATTACATTGATCTTATTGGCGCCCACTTCCTTCAGGACGACGCTAAACTCGGTCTTTTCTTCCGCCGGAGCCGCACCCGCCGCCGCTCCACCACCCCCGGCCATCACGACCGGGGCCGCGGCCGCCGCCGAGACGCCGAGTTTCTCTTCCAGCCGCTTTACCAGTGCCGCCGCGTCGAGCAACGACAGTCCGACAATCTGATCTTCCAATTGCTGCAGATCCGCCATGTTATTTCTCCAATTTTTCCCGTAGAAACATAGTCAGCTACGTTTCTATCGTTATCAGTTAGTGGTTTCGCTATCCGCAGTCAAAGTTTTCCAGTGCGGCCAGTTTTCCGAACTACCGCGCCAGACAACGCAGCAGAAAGGAAACGGCGCAACCCTCGACCACCGATAACTAAACCCTTTCGGACAGCTCCCGCCATCCCGAAACCTTTGTAGTGCCAGCCGGCGTCGAGCCTAGGCTCCCGCAGGCGCGTCGACCTTGAACTTGCCCTTCTCCACACCCTGGTTGATCACCACCGCAATGTCGCGGCCCACGGCATTCATCACTGTCACCAGGCGTTGCGCCGGGGCGTTCATCAGGAACAGCAGCTTGGAGTAGATCTCCTCTTTCGACGGCATCGTGGCCAGCGCCTGGATCTGATTGATCGAGATCACGCGGCCTTCAACCACGCCGGACTTGAAACTGAACTCCGGATTGTCCTTGGCGTACTTCGAAAGCGCTTTGGCCAGCGCCACAGGGTCACCCGACGTGTACGCAATCGAGGTCACGCCCGAGAGGTTCTTCAGAACCTCTTCAGCTTTGGTGCCTTTAGCCGCGCGCTCCGCCAAAGTGTTCTTGACCACCACGTACTTCGCGCCCGAAGATCGTAGAGTCTTGCGCAGCTCATAGTCCTGGGCCACGGTAAGTTTGCTGTACGTGGTGACGATCAAGCTGGAGACGTTCTGCAACTCCTTGCCCAGCTTCTCGACTTGCTCGGTTTTCTTTGCTCTGGAGACCGCCATGTTATTAATCCCTCTTCAATCACGTGGGGACAGCGCTCGGCTGTCCGGCCGACCAAATGCCGGCAGTTAAGCCTTTGCCGCAGTTTCTACCGCGCTGGTGTCAATCGAAATTCCCGGGCCCATGCTGGAGCTGAGGTAGCAGCCCTTCACATATTTTCCCTTGGCCACAGTCGGCTTGGCCTTTACGACGCTCGTAATCACAGTCGTGGCATTGTCGACCAGCTTCTCGGGAGGAAACGAAATCTTTCCCACGGGTACATGAACTAGGGCCGTCTTGTCCGTCCGGAACTCCACCTTGCCCGCTTTGACTTCCTGTACGGCCTTGCCGACATCGAACGTGACAGTGCCGGTCTTCGGATTTGGCATCAGACCCTTGGGGCCGAGAACCTTACCCAGTCGGCCGACAGATTTCATCACATCTGGAGTCGCGATCAGCGCATCGAAGTCGGTCCAATTTTCTTTGTTGATCTTCTCGACCATTTCTTCGCCACCCACGAAATCCGCGCCCGCCGCTTCGGCTTCCTTAACCTTGTCACCAGTTGCGATTACCAGCACCCGCTTCGATTTCCCCAGTCCGTGCGGCAACACAACCGTTCCGCGCACCATTTGGTCAGCGTGCTTGGGATCGACACCGAGACGCATGGTGATTTCCACCGTCTCGTCAAACTTTGCGTATTTCACTTTTTGCAGAAGCGTGACCGCTTCCTGCATCGGATATGGGCGCTTCTCGACTGCCTGCCGCGCCTTAGTGATATTCTTCCCTGACTTCTTCATTGCCGTTTCCTCGTCTCCCACCGCTCGTCAATCTCCCGGCGAGCCGTAGTGTTGTTGACCGAGACGTAGCAAGCTGCGTCTCTACGGAATTTATCCAACTACCTCAATCCCCATCGACCGCGCTGTCCCACGAATGCTCTTAATCGCAGTTTCGACTGAAGCCGCATTCAAATCCGGCATCTTCTGCTTGGCGATGTCTTCCACCTGCCGCGCCGTGACCTTACCGACCTTGTCCTTGTTGGGCGTTCCCGATCCTTTGGCAATCCCGGCCGCTCGCTTCAAAAGAATCGCAGCCGGCGGTGTCTTGGTGATGAAGGTAAAAGTACGGTCGCTATAAACCGTTACCACTACCGGTATGATGAGCCCCTCGAGTTCTTTTGCGCTCGTCCGCGCATTGAACTGCTTGCAGAACTCCATGATATTGATCTGCGCCTGGCCAAGAGCCGGACCCACCGGGGGCGCGGGCGTAGCCTTGCCCGCCGCAATCTGAAGCTTCACCGAACCTGTCGCCTTCTTTGCCATAATCCTCTTACCTTATCCAAGCTGCTAGCTAAGTTCTTACGCTACCTTCTCGACCTGATTGAACTCCAACTCCACCGGCGTTGACCGCCCGAAGATCGTCACCATCACCTTCAAGGTCTCGCGATCTTCATTGACCTCATCCACAATGCCGGTGAAGCTGGCGAATGGGCCCTCGGTGATGCGTACCGACTCGTTCTTCTCAAACTTGACCTTGAGCTTGGGCTTGTCTCTCGATTCGCCCACTCGGTACACAATGTGCTGAACTTCTTCTTCGGAAAGCGGCGTCGGCTGCTGGCCCGTGCCCACAAATCCGGTTACCCGCGGCGTGGACTTCACCACATGCCACACGTGGTCGTCCATGTCCATTTCAACCAGCACGTAGCCGGGATAGAACATGCGCTCGCTGGTGTACTTTTTACCGCCGCGTACTTCGGTCACGGACTCGGTCGGAATCAAAACCTTGCCAATTCTTTCCTGCAGACCGAAGGCCTGGATGCGCGACTCCAGCGACTCCTTCACCTTGCGCTCAAATCCCGAATACGAGTGGATGATGTACCACTTCATGTTGGGATTGCGCGGAGCCTCAGGGGCCGAAGCTCCGTCCGCGTTCGGCGGAACTCCACTCTCTCCGCCGCTGGCTCCGTTCTTTTCTTCTTCCTGCATAGCGTGCTGTAAGATGTCAGCTTCCTTCCTTGCCATCAGCGATGAGTCAGGTACTTAAACATGTAATTGATGGCGCTGCCAATGGTGTTATCTACGACCCAGAAATACAACCCGAACAGGAAAACCGTGATAATGACGACGGCAGTGGTGGCCTGCACATCCTTCAGCGAAGGCGCCGTGACCTTCTTCATCTCTGAGCGCACGTCGTTGTAAAAAGTCTTGACTCGCTCAGGCCAAGACTTCAGCCGGCCTCCAAAGCTGTTGTCGTCCGCGGCGGCTGCGATTGACTTTGCCATTCTCTTTGTCTCAACTCCCATCACTCCACCCCAACTTCCGTTCTCATACTTCGATCTCTGGCAGGGGCGGAGGGATTCGAACCCCCAAGTTCGGTTTTGGAGACCGACAGTTTAACCGTTGAGCTTACGCCCCTGTGCCCGTGCAACGCGGCCGCTCCTGCCCGCATTCCACTTAATTATTTCACTTCTTTATGCGGCGTATGCTTCCGGCAACGCTTGCAGAACTTCTTCATCTCCAACCGGTCCGGAGTTGTCTTCCGGTTCTTGGTGCTCGAATAGTTCCGCTCTTTGCAATCACCGCACTGCATCGTAATAATTTCTCGGGGCATGTAAACAGCTCCTGACTTCTGGCTCTTAGCGTCTAGCTCAAGAACCTAACTGTCATCCTGAGGCGACGCTTTTTGTCGCCGAAGGATCTCTGTACTTCTTTCGTCTTTCCTACTGCACAATCTCGCTGATCGTTCCGGCGCCCACCGTGTGGCCGCCTTCGCGAATCGCGAACCGTAAGCCTTTCTCCATCGCCACCGGCGTGATCAGCTCAATTACCAGGCTCACGTTATCGCCCGGCATCACCATTTCCGTTGCTGCCGGCAACTCTGCCACGCCTGTCACGTCCGTCGTGCGCAGATAAAACTGCGGACGATATCCCTTGAAGAATGGCGTGTGCCGTCCACCTTCTTCTTTCGTCAAAATATAAACTTCCGCCTTGAACTTGGTGTGCGGCGTAATCGATCCCGGCTTCGCCAGCACCATGCCGCGCTCGACATCGTCCTTGCCAATGCCGCGCAGCAACAGGCCCGCGTTGTCCCCCGCCAGGCCTTCGTCCAACTGCTTTTTGAACATTTCGACGCCGGTCACCACCGTCTTGCGCGTATCGCGGAAGCCCACAATTTCCACTTCCTCGCCGACTTTGACCTTGCCGCGTTCGATTCGTCCTGTCACCACCGTGCCTCGTCCCGAGATCGAGAAAATATCTTCAATCGGCATCAGGAACGGCTTGTCCAACTCCCGCGCCGGCTGTGGAACGCTCTTGTCCACAGCTTCCATCAAAGCGTCAATCTGCTTCTCCCACTTCTCCTCGCCGTTCAGTGCACCTAAGGCCGAGAGGCGAATCACCGGCACATCGTCGCCCGGAAACTTGTAGCTCTTCAGCAACTCCCGCACTTCGAGCTCCACCAGATCCAGCAACTCGGGATCGTCAACTGCATCGCACTTGTTGAGCGCCACGACGATGTACGGCACGCCTACCTGCCGCGCCAACAGCACGTGCTCACGCGTCTGCGGCATTGGACCATCGGTCGCCGCAACCACCAGAATCGCACCATCCATCTGCGCTGCGCCCGTGATCATGTTCTTGATGTAGTCGGCGTGGCCCGGGCAATCGACGTGCGCGTAGTGCCGGTTCGCCGTCTCGTACTCGACGTGCGCCGTCGCAATCGTGATCCCGCGCGCTTTTTCTTCCGGCGCGTTATCAATGCTGTCGAAAGATCGGAACACGATCTTCGGGTTGTGCTTCTGCAACACCTTGGTGATGGCCGCCGTCAACGTGGTCTTGCCATGATCAATGTGACCAATCGTCCCCACATTGCAGTGCGGCTTATTGCGATCAAATTTCTCTTTCGCCATTGCCTAGCTCTCTCCGTTTTCTCTGGGAGACGTAGCAAGCTACGTCGCTACAACCAAAGCTTTTCCCTGTAGAGACGTTGCTTGCTGCGTCTCTCTTACCAAAACTCTGGAGCGGGAGACGGGAATCGAACCCGCGACCAACAGCTTGGAAGGCTGTGACTCTACCACTGAGTTACTCCCGCCCTAAAAACAAGCCATCAGCTATCGGCCGTCAGCTTGTCCGTAGAAAGGTAGCTAGCTACGTTTCTACCGCCAGCCCGGCCCGCCGATCTCCACTACCCAATCTCTGGAGCCGATGATCAGGATTGAACTGATGACCTCTCCCTTACCAAGGGAGTGCTCTACCAACTGAGCTACATCGGCGAAAACCGCTGCACCAAACGCAGACGTTGCAAGCTACGTCTCTACATCATGCTTATCCGGATGCAGGACATCTTTCCGCCGCACCCAGGTTTTCAGCGCGAACATTGCCAAAACTGCCAACGTTGCCAGGCGGACTCGCGAATCACTCAGCGTCGTCCATGACAAGATTCCCAGTCCCACAAACCCGGCCATCGCCAATGCGAAACGAGTCACATCAATCCTGGTGCACAGGGAAGGATTCGAACCTTCGTACCTCGCTAGGAGGGACAGATTTACAGTCTGTTGGCTTTAACCACTCACCCACCTGTGCAAAATGCCGAGCCTCCCGGCCCTGTTAACCACTTCTCCATTGCCGGCCTTCGTCCGTTACACGGAGGATGGTGTTGCAAGCGGGGCGGTACCCAGTAGAAGAACAGAGAGCGCGCGAAAGCCCTCTCGCACGCAAACACCACACTTGGAAAAATTCCTTATGGAGTGCTGTTGGGAAAAATCTCTTACGCCGTCGCGCCGCGCTAATGCCCTTAGTTCCGGAACCGAATCCCACACCGGGTCAATCTAATGCTGGAGCTGGCGAAGGGATTTGAACCCCCGACCCTCTGATTACAAATCAGATGCTCTACCAACTGAGCTACGCCAGCAGTCGGAGATAAAGGCCCTTCCGGGCGCATATATCCCTCTGATCCCTTCCAGATGTCCGGGACAATTCTAAAAGGTACCATAACGGTAATCCGTGTGCAACCGGGAGGTTCGTTATCGGTTCAGCCTCCCCTTGGATCCGAGCCAAAGCAGAGCACGTGCCCGTCGGGGTCCTCGATTCTCATCTCGTACGCCCAAGGATAGTTGGTCGGTTTCTCGCGGAACTTTACACCCCTGGCGCTGTACTCTGCGAAGAGGGGCTCGATGTCCTCGACGCCGATCCAAAGCCACATCCCGGCATGTCCGTGTTCGCCTTGAGATAACATGATCGCCCGACCATCGCAGGAAACCGACGCAAACTTCGATTCAGCCTCGCCGCCCCAATTTACTTTGAAGCCGAGCACATCTACGTAGTAGCGGATGCTGGCCGCAACATTGTTAACCCTCAGGATCGGAATGATGCACTCGACGCCGATTGCCGCTTCGGGCTTGCTGTCAGACATACAAGCATCTCCATGTAAATGCGAAAGGCCGGCGTCGAGCCGGCCCTCACATTGAAGAAACCTGATAGCTACTTCTTGGCCGGAGGCGCGATTGCGTCTTTCGTAGCCTTCGCCACGCGGAACTTTACAACGGTCTTGGCCTTGATCTGAATCGGTTCACCGGTCTGCGGGTTGCGTCCCATGCGGGCCTTGCGATGAGCCTTCACCAGGCGGCCGAGGCCGGGAATCACGAACACGCCATTCTTCTTGGTTTCCTTTACGGCGACGTCGGTCAAGTTCTCGAGAAATGCCGCTGCGGTCTTGTTGTTGCTCTCAAGTTTCTCGGCCAGATGCCGGACGAGTTGAGTCTTGGTCATGCCTGAAGCCATGAATCCTCCTCTAGGTGGAACGTTGATTTTCCTGCGATGGAAGCCATCTTATATCACGCTCCTGTGGAAAAATAGCGTTTCAGCCGCATTTTATGCGGTTTTTTTCATTTAGGAACCTCGAAAGCCCACAAATATCACGTTTTTTTACGAGTGCGCGTTCCCAAGATGTCTGTCTGGGCTGCTTTGGCCCCGATCAACAGGGCTCTCCGCTCCACCGAAGAAAATCGAATTCGCGTGGGATAATGATTTCAGGAGCCAATCTTCGTGAGTTGTGCGATCTGCGAAAAGCGAAAAGAAAAACGCTTTCGCCCGGCGGTTCACGGCCGCATCTGCCCCCAGTGTTGTGGCGAACAACGCGAAGTCACGCTCGATTGCCCCAGCACCTGTGTCTATCTCCAGCAGGCGCGCGAGCATGAAAAGGATCGTCCCATGCAGGATTTGGAGGAAGCCGCGTTATTTCCGCAGGTCGAGATCGGCGAGCAGTTCCTCTACGAGCACGAGCATCTGATTATGGGCCTGAGCTACGCCTTGGGGAAAAGTGCGCAGACCGATCACACGATCACCGATGCCGACTTGATCGCGGCGCTCGCGGCGATGGCCAAGAAGCAGGAAACCCTGGCGAACTCTGGCCTGCACTACGAAACTCCGATGACCAGCCTGAGTCGGCAAGCCGTTGTCGGCGAAGTGCAAAAGATGTTGAAAGAGTATCGCGAGGCGGAGCACAAGCACCCCGGTTTCACCCGGCTCCGTGAATCCGATGTGCTCCGGGCGTTAGTTTTTCTCACGCGTCTTGGCTACGCTCGCACTTCGGGAAGGCCGAAGTCGCGAGCATTCGTGGATTACCTCTTCTCGCAATTCCCGGAGAAACAATCAGCAGTGGCCGCGCCCGAACCAGCGGCCAGCCGGATCATTATTCCGTAAACAAAATCGGCCACGGATCGACACGGAAAGCAAAAGTTTTATCCGTGTTCATCCGTGCAATCCCTGGCTGATCCTCCGTACCTCCTGTCCTGGCTTCAACGCATCGCGTAGATCTCGGATTGTTCGTTTGAACACTGGGTGATACGCGTCCGGAGCGATCTCGGTGAGCGGCTCGAGAACAAATCTGCGCTCGTGCATGGCGGGGTGAGGGATCTTCAGGCCGGGATCTTCGACGATCAAATCGTCAAACAGCACAATATCGATGTCGATGACGCGAGGACCTTTTGCCCACCCTCGCCGCCGACCCATTTGCCGCTCAATGTCGAGGATGCCGGCGAGAAGTTCCTGGGCCGTCTTTTCCGTGCTCAGGGCGACCGCGCAATTAAGAAACCAGGCTTGCGCGGTGAATTCCACAGGCTCGGTTTCGTAGAAGGATGAAATGGCAACTAACTCGCCGAAATCTCGCAAGCGATCGATAGAGGTATGTAAATTTCCGGCGCGGTCGTCGATATTAGAACCAAGCGAAAGATAGGCAAGTGCACGCACTCGAGATGTTTCCGTTTTCTGGTTTCCAGTTTACAGACAAGCGTTTGGCGACGGGTATCCAGATAAAGACTTGCCGGACATGGCCAATTCCCGGCACGCTTTAAGGACGGCGCCGTCCAGCTGAATTTTGACTGGCGCAGTACGCGCGAAGGCACGCGCGTCGCACGTTGAACCCCGAGGACGAACAATGCTTTCGATTCACGCCAAGATCGGCCGCACTCAGCGGTTGCTGCGGATGCTGGAAGAAGATGCGCCATTGCTCGCCGTGCGTGTTGCTCAGCTGACGCCCGAGCGCCAGCAGTCGGCGAAAGACTACGCCGCCCAGCTAACTGCGCACGCCCGCGCAGAGCTGGAAAAGCTGATCGAGCAAGGATGCTTCTGGGATTCCAACGATCCGACGCCCCAAGCCGCCGATTAAGGCATTTTCGCGGGCGAAAAAAGCTCCTGTGTGAGCTGACGCTTGCGCTAACCCGAAATCTAGGCGGGGCCCAAATCAGCTCGACGTCCGGCAAACAGCAACCCAATCCAGCAGCTCACTGGCCAGGTGAATAGCCACGACAGCCAGTACCAATGCGGCCAGCCCTTGCTCCAGTTGGGAATAATCGCGCCGATGCCCATTACTTCCCCGAGGACGAAGAACCAGAGCACATGCCGCGCCGCGCGGCCCGGAGCAAAGCGAGCACAGAGCCAGGCGCAAAGAATCGATACGACCACGAATAGCCCCGTGCTCGCGAAGAGAGCAGCGTCAGAGGGAACCCGCCCTTGAACGAAATCGCCTGGGAATAACCGCGAGAGCAACGGGTCCGTCGCCATGACAAGAACAACCGAGAGCAGGTAGCTGCCGACAACGACCGCGACGGATTTGAGCACCGATTACACCTCCGTGCAGGCCACGAGAGTACAACGTCGATGCACAGGAATCAAAGCGGAAGACGATCAGGCCATCTGTCCGGCCATAGCGGGAACCGAAAGGGAAGCCGGCTCGTGTTCGTCCTCGACGGCCGTTTCCTCCCACAGAGTGCGATCACGCAGAAGCCGTGAGACTAGCGCTGTATGCATCGCATGGCCGGCCCGGTCGGCAACCACATTCCCCAGAATTTGTTTCCCGAGAAGGGCGAGATCGCCGATCAAGTCCAGTACCTTGTGCCGCACGAATTCATCATCAAAGCGCAAGGGCGGATTCTCCACACCGTCTCTGGTAAGGACAACGCAGTTATCCCGCGATGCCCCGCGAATCAAGCCCATATTGCGCAGTGTCTTCTCATCCTGGCGGGATCCGAACGTACGCGCTGACGCGATCTCCCGCAGGTAGCTGCCGTTTGCGAGGTGCACACGAAATGTTTCCTTGCCGATGAGCGGGTGCGGGAAATTAATGGTGTAAGACACCGTGTAACGGTCTGCCGGATATACCGCGATGAACTTATCGCCTTCCCGAAGCTCTACGGCATGCCGAATACGAAGATAGGTCCGTGGGCGTCGCTGCTTCCGGATTCCGGCCTGTTGAATTAAATCTACAAACGGCCGCGCGCTTCCATCCAGAATGGGCAACTCTAGATTGTCCAGCTCGACGATGGCATTATCGATTCCGGTTCCGATAAAAGCCGAAAGCAAGTGCTCGGTCGTCGAAATGAGCACCCCCTTCTTCATCAGGCTGGTTGCGTAGCTGACTCGTGCCACATTCCGGCTGACGGCCTCGACCTCAAAACCATCCAGATCGACGCGGCGAAACACGATGCCCGACCCCGCCGTCGCGGGGAGGATTCGCAAATGAACCGCGGCGCCGCTGTGCAGACCGACGCCAGCGCACTCCACTGCCTCACGAATTGTTTGCTCGTGTCTCAGCTTTTAGTTCTCTTAATCTGTTGTTTGATGAAGAGATTACCGCCTTCGGTCACGACTCCGGCTGTGGCAGTTTAGCCACACTTCGTGGATATTTTCCGACTCTGAACAGCGAAGATGGATGTAAATCCAAATCCGCCAGTCATTTAGCCGCGAAAAAGCCAACTGGTTCACTGCTTAGGTACACCTTTGAAAGGATCGTAAGTAACGTCGGCGGAGAACATTGAGTCGCTCAGCCCTTTGTTGTAGCTCACCGAGTTCAGGAAGCGCTGGTTGGACATATCGCCGTTATAGAAGCGAGTGACGCTGAAGGGAGTCATCACGCCTTGCACCGGGCGGTAGTTATCGTAGACTTCGTCTTCAATGTTGCGCTGCTTGTCGGTGGGATCGCGCCAGGAGAAACTCTTCTTCACCGGCAGATGCGTGCTGGTGTCGATGTACAGAGTCACGCTCTGATCGTTTGCGTTCATAATCGTGACTTGCTCGGCATCCTTTTGCGCGGCGATGGTGTGCCCTTCGTAGAATAGCGCGATGCCCGGCTGCGGCAGCCATTTCCGTATCACCCAATCCAGCGAATATTCGCGCCGCCGAAGATAGTCAGTCACGGTCTTGGGATCATCGTAGCGCGTGCCTTTGTAGGTGATTTCGAAACCCTTGTCGCCGCGGTACACGTACACCACATCGCGCTTCTTGGTGAGTTCGACGCGATCCTTGTCGGGAAATTTGTAGAAGCGCCAGAACAAGGCACCCACGCCCTCTGACTCTCCCAGATGAAAACCGTAGCTGCGGCCTTCCTGGCTGACGTCTTCGATATTCAGATATGCGTTTCCGCCCAGAGCCTCGAGCATCTGATCCAGCAGAGTTTTGGCTTTGCGGACGTTCTCCTGGTCAACCGGAATCCCGTGCGCGGCCGCGACAGACGTCGAGTTACTCGCTTGCCCAAAGGCCAGCGCGCTCAGGAAAAAGGCGAACAAAAGATACTTCATGCTTCCACCCAGTTAGACGCCAAAACACTCATTGTAGCTGCCCGGGTGCGGCGAACCCTCCTGTCTGCCGCCTTTGACGTCGATTTCGCGGTTGAATCTGCCTATGAACTAAACTAGCGGACAGGAGTGTCCGCCCTCCACAATGCACGGATTCGCCGTTATCCGACCAGCACCGCTCCGCCGTTCACATTCAAAACTTCTCCGGTAATAAAGCCAGCCGCAGGCGTACACAAGAACAGGATCGGAGCCGCGATTTCTTCTGGCGTTGCCACCCGCCCCAGCGGAATCGTGGCAAAGATCGCCGCCCCGCTCTCCGGATCTTTCAACGTCGACGCGGACATATCCGTGTGCACCCAGCCCGGGGCCACGCAATTCACATAAATGCCGTCGCGAGCGAGTTCCGTAGAGAGTCCCTTGACCATGCTGATCAACGCGCCCTTGCTAGCGGCATAGTCGCAGTGAAAAGCCTCACCGCGCTGTCCAGCGGTCGAACTAACAAGCACGATGTGACCGGCGCCGGCGCCGGACTTCTCTTGCTTCTTCATCTGGGCGACAGAATATTTGATAAGTGCGAAGACGCTGTCCAGATTGATGGCGACCGTCCGGCGCCACTGCGCGTCGTCCATTCGATCGATGGGAACGTCGTCCGCCGGCCAGACCCCATGATTCGCAACCAGAATGTCGAGCCGTCCGAAACAGTCTACCGCGCCAGCCACAAGCTTCCGCGCCGTTTCTGTCCCGGAAAGATCGCAAGCCATCGTGAAAGCGTTGCTTGCATCCTTTCCCCCAGACAACTCTTTCACCAGCGCCTCAGCCTGCTCTTTCGACTTCTCGTAATTGAACAAGACCCGCGCGCCCGCAGCCACAAACATCCGCACAGCAGCCGCGCCAATGCCCCGCGACCCGCCGGTAATGAGCGCAACCTTGCCGGAGAGGGAGAGTTGCATAGTGGATAGTCTCAGGCTTTAAGCCGGAAGATTCAAGACAGGGATGAAGATTCGAAGTCCAAGGCCCGAGTAATCCAGCAGGGGATGGGTGGTATCTCATGGCTTGCCGAAGGAATGGAATACCCCGGAATGGGATCGTCACGTCGCCAGCCTGCACTTACTCACGATCATGTGAAATTCAATGCGCGGGTTGTGAGGAAAAGTAACGAGGCTGTACAGCGAGGACGTCCGCGGCTACGCCGACAATCAACTCCCGAAACTCGACGAAGCCCTCTCCGTTTTCAGTTGCCGCAGAAGCAGCCGCACCAGCATTCCGTCGTAGCGCACGCCGCTCAGACGCTCCAGCTCCGCCAGCGCCTGGCCGCTGCTCTTGGCGGGAGCAAACGAACGTTCGGTGGTCATGTTGACATAGGCGTCTGCGACCGACAAAATCCGCGCCCACAAAGGAATCTGCTCGCCGTGAAGGCCTCCGGGGTAGCCCGCTCCGTCGAAAGATTCGTGGTGATGCTCGACTGCCTTTTGCAGCCGCTCGCTCGATGGCAAGGTGCCAACAATTTCCCCTCCCACACGAGCGTGCATTTTTACCAGATAAAATTCCTCGTCGGAAAGCGGCCCGTTCTTGTTGAGAACGCGCTCCGGGACAAAGATTTTCCCCACGTCGTGCACGCGCGCGGCATAAGCGAGATCGTCAACTTCTTCTGGGGACAAGCCCAGAGCGCGTGCCATGAGCTCGGAATAGCGGGCGACCATTTCACCGTGTCCCGAGCCGTTCACTTCGCGTAGTTCTGCGGCCCGGGTCAGCGCTTCAATCGCTTCCCGCAGTATCTGGATGCAGCCCTCTTCGTCGTCGCCTTCCTCGCTGCTGAGCTTCCGGAGCGTGCCTAGGAGTTCGTCAAGATGTTCAGGCCCGGTGTGCTCGCGATGCAGAAAGCCCTCGATGTATCCGGCGATCAGCTGCCGCTGCACCGCGCCATGCTCGCTGACTTCCGTTTGGTCGGTGGTGGAAACGCGGTCACCGCCTGCGTGTTTCGAGACATACATGCCCGCATCCGCGACGCGAATGATTTCTTCCGCCGTGAATCCGTGAACGGGGAAGCTCGCCACGCCGAAGCTACCGGTGATGAGATGCTCTTGCAGCATAGGGTCGGTGGACAGCCAGAGGCGCAAGCGCTCGGCCAGAGCCTGAGCCTGCTCAACCCCGGTCTCCGGCATGAGAATAATGAACTCATCGCCTCCGTAGCGTGCTACCACATTCGATTGGCGGCATTTCTGCTCCAGCAAGCGGCCCACGCGAGCCAAGACCAGATCGCCCTCAAGGTGTCCGAGCGTGTCGTTGACTTCTTTGAACTTGTCGAGGTCGATCAGCACGACAGAAAAAGGACGCCCCGAACGCGAGGCTCGCTTCCACTCCGAGCTGAGCGCTTCCCAGAAGAAGCGGCGGGTCTTGATGCCAGTAAGGCCGTCGGTGATGGCCGTTTGCTGCAGCTTCTGAAATACGAACGAATTGTGCAGCGCCGTGGCCAGCAGGTCGGCCAGCGTATTCATAATCAACACATCTTCGGGCGAGAACGCATCTTCCTGCCGGCTCTCTACGTTGAGCACACCCAGCAGGGTTTCGCCGTAGGTGATGGGGATGCACAGCACCGATCGCGAGTCGGGCAGCACTCCTTGTAGCGGATCTTCCCGGGTAGTTTGCACTAACGCCCACTCGCCGGTTCGAGCCACGCGGCCGAGAATTCCCATGCCCAGCGGGATCCGCATGCCCAGCGCTTTGGCTGTGACGCCGGCCTCGGCTTTGATTTCGATGTCTTTGCGAACGTAGTCAAAAATACCGATGCCGATGTGATCAAAACGGAAAGTCTTCTGGATGTGCCCCACAATCTCGAGGAGCATCTGTTCGGCGTCTTCGCTCGAGATGGCGGTCTTCGAGATACTGTTGAGAAAGGCGAACTGACGGGAGCGGCGCTGCTCCTCGGCAAAGAGCCGCGCGTTCTCGACTGCCACCGATACCTGGCCGGCGGCCGTCTCGATGACTTCCAAGTCGCGTTGCTCGAACACATATTCGCGGTCCGCACTCATGACTGCCATGACTCCCGCGGGCTTGCCGCCCTGCAGGATGGGCGCACCGCAGAAGCACTTCGAAGGTCGTACAGGAATGTACGTCGTGCCCAGGCGTTCGCGCGCCTTTTCCAGATCGGCGCGAATCAGCAGCGGCTGCCCGGTGCGCAGGATGTATTCGGTCAGACCATTGTCGACCTTACGCGATCGCTTGGGTAGAACCTGGCCCTTTTCCACTTCGAATTCGAAGCGGATATGCTCGCCCTCCTGGAAAGCCACATAAAAATCGCGGGTATCAAATATTTGCCCAAGCTCGTTATAAACCGTGCGCAGGATTTCATCCTGATCGAGGCGCGAGCTGATGGCCTGCCCGATCTGGGTGAGAAGCTCATATTCCTTGGTGCGCCGCTGCGCGTTGTGCATGACCACGTAGTTTTCGAGCGTCAGCCCAATCTGCAGCGCCAGCCCAATTAACAGTCGCAGGTTCGAAGAGCCAAATACGCGGCGCTCCGCATGGGGAAAAATGATCACGCCAAAGTTGTGCTCTCGAGTCTGCAGGCTGACGGCGGTAATGTTCCGGATATTTTCTTCCGCCATCACCTGCCGGAACTGCTCAAAGCGCGCGCCAGGAAACACCGGCAACGGTTCGGACATCTCGGCAAAGTTGTGAAAGGTCACAAACCCGCCCCGCCGGTAGGCCAGCTCAGCAACGTACTCTCCGGCCCCGCGCTTCTCCATTTTGCTGACCAGCTCGGGAGAAAATCCCTGCTGCACCGAGGGCAGAACCGCGCGCCAGCGTTCGGTAATGTAGATCATGGCCCGGCCCGTCGGCAACGGCGCCACCAGCCGGTCGAGGATGCTTTGCAGGCTGGGCACCAGCTCTTCCGCCGACAGCAGCCGCATGGGATCCACACCCAGGGTAGAAAAAGCTAGCGCGTTCTCCTGCACCGCGTTGCGCTCGTTCTCGAACAACACCATCACCATCGCGATTCCTAGCAGCATCTGCGGAATAGGAAAATCTCCTGAAACTCCGAAGATGCCCAGCAAGGGATTGTGGGTTCCGCCAAAAATCCGCAGCACCGCCCACAGCGCCAGCGAAATCGCCAGAAACGAAAATGCCACCGAATTCTTGCGATGCGCGTAGTGATAAAAATAAAAAGAGCAATACAGCAGCACCGCGCCCAGACCGATATCCAGCGGCAGGTGTGCATTGGTTGCGCCCGCGGAGCCAAATCCGCCCGTTACCACCCGCAACCGCATATCCCACCAGGCAAGACCGATCCCCGCAACCCCGATCAGCACGTCATACCATTGCAGGACGAACTTCTGCCGCCCCATCAGCCGCGTTGAGACGAAGATGCACAACGCCATCGCCATCAGCAGCAACGAACTCAGGAAGGAAATGATTTTCGAAGGCTCATGGAAAGTAACCCACGCCTTCAACGCATAATGCAGGGTGTAGGCAGCCCAACCCAGTTGCCAGGCGCGAAAATATTGGTGCCGGCTCTGCTCGTAAAGGTAGGTGAACAATAGAAACAGCAGCAGCGCCACGAGCGCCGGCAGGATGACTCCGTTGGTGGGGAAAGTACTCTCCATATTTTGGGAACAGTTCTCCGCCGCTCCCCTCAATCATTTCTAATCAGAAAATCTGCGCACCATGTTTTCATACCATCCTAGACAAAACAATAGTCTTTAGATGAGAACGTATTCTTTTCGGCCACCTCAAGGTAACCACCCCGGGTTACTCACGATACTTGACGTCTCCCCATCCCTTGTCCGCGATAAACCCTTGAATCGTTTCATGGAATGCTTTGATGCCCCGGCCCGACCAACGCCCGCCCCAGATGAGTTATATTGTTATTTCCGCGTAGATTCCGGCCCTCGATGGGGACGGCTCGGAACCCCGGGCGTTCAACCGGCAAGCGTTAAGCACCCAGTCTGCGCCCTGAAGCCTATGGCTACCTCGAATCCCAAGACCGAAGCCGCCGCCAATCCGCCCGTCGAACCTCGTCCGTCCAACTTCATTCGTGACATCATTCTCGACGACCTCAAGACCAACAAATACAACGGCCGCGTCCAGACCCGCTTTCCTCCCGAGCCCAACGGATACCTCCACATCGGCCACGCCAAAGCCATCTGCCTCGACTTCGGTCTCGCCAAAGAATTCGGAGGCCATACCAATCTCCGCTTCGACGACACCAATCCCGAAAAGGAAGAAACCGAGTACGTCGACTCCATTAAAGAAGATGTTAAGTGGCTCGGCTTTCAGTGGGACGGCCTGTTCTACGCCTCCGATTACTTCGACCAGCTCTACGCCTGGGCCGTGCAGCTGATCAAAGCCGGCAAAGCCTACGTTGACGATTTAAGCGCCGATGAAATCAGAAAATACCGCGGCACCCTGACCGAACCCGGCAAAGACAGCCCGTTCCGCAACCGCTCCGTAGAAGAAAATCTCTCTCTCTTCGAGCGCATGCGCGCCGGCGAATTCCCCGACGGCTCCCGCACCCTCCGCGCCAAAATCGACATGGCCTCGCCCAACTTCAATCTGCGCGACCCCGTCATGTACCGCATCCTCCACGCCGATCACCACCGCACCGGCAACAAATGGCCGATCTATCCCATGTACGATTATGCTCATGGGCAGTCGGACTCGCTTGAGCGGGTTACATATTCCATGTGTACGCTCGAGTTCGAGGATCACCGCCCGCTTTACAGTTGGTTCATAAAAGAGTTGGGAATTTTCCCGTCGCAGCAGATCGAGTTCGACCGCCTCAACCTCACCTACACTCTGCTCAGCAAGCGCAAGCTCCTGCAGCTTGTGCGCGAAGGCCATGTCAGTGGCTGGGACGATCCGCGCATGCCTACGATCTCCGGCATTCGCCGCCGCGGATACACGCCTGAGGCCGTCCGCAATTTCTGCGGAGCCATCGGTGTTTCCAAAACGACCGGCTCGATCGAGTTAGCCATGCTCGAGCACTTCGTTCGCGAGGACCTCAACAAGCGGGCGCCCCGCGCCATGGCCGTGCTGCATCCGCTGAAGGTCGTGATCGATAACTATCCCGAGAACCAGACCGAAGAAATGGACGGGGTCAACAATCCCGAAGACCCGAACGCCGGGACGCGTAAAATTCCGTTTTCCCGCGTGCTCTACATCGAGCAGGATGACTTCCGCGAAATCCCCCCGCCGAAATATTTCCGCCTGTCTCCCGGACGCGAAGTGCGCCTGCGCTACGGCTACTTCGTCACCTGCACCAGCGTCGTGAAGAACGACAAAGGGGAAGGGATCGAAGTCCACTGCACCTACGATCCCGCAACCCGTGGCGGAAACAATCCTCCCGACGGACGAAAAGTGAAATCCACCATTCACTGGGTCTCCGCCGCCCACGCCATCGACGCCGAAGTCCGCATCTACGAAAACCTGTTCAGCAAAGAAGACCCCAATCAAGCCGCCGAGGGCGAAGATTTCACCGGCAACCTGAACCCAAGTTCGCTCGAAGTGCTGACCGGCGCCAAACTCGAACCATCGCTGGCAAGCCCCGCCATCGGCAGCCGCTACCAGTTCGAGCGCCTGGGATACTTCTGCGCCGACCCCGACTCCACTCCCGGCAAACCAGTCTTCAACCGCACTGTAGCCCTGAAAGACACCTGGGCAAAAATCGAAAAGAAAATGTAGAGCGGACATTCCTGTCCGCTGCAGTTGACCTTGTTACATGCACCCAGGGCACGTCTTACCTGACGAAGGGTCGTAATCGCAGGGTCGCGACGTGACGATGCCGTCTTTAGGCTCTCCGCCCCGCCGGCAAGCCATAAGAAACCAGGCTTCGCGGAATTGTTCATATCTTCGGGCGTACGTCCCATAGCCCGCCGGGGTATCCGGAAGGAAAGCTAGCGAGGTGGAGGGCGTGAAGGCGAGTACCGGGATGATGTACCAGACGCCGAGAGGCACGATGTACACCGCAAGAATATCGATTTGCTTTGCCGTGTATGCCTTTTGTTTTGGTTTCGTGTTCGATAAATGATGAACGCCCACTCGGTAGGCGCTTCCGGTTTTGTACGAGCCGGATTTCACTTGGACCCGCCAGAGCCGACTGCCTGAATCGACGATGAAATCGTAGGGCTCGCTGTCGCCGTATGGTTTGGTTACGGCGAATCCCATGCTTGCGGCTTTGGCGAGAAAGGCGACTTCGATGATTTCTCCACGCCACTTCACGTTGCGCACGAAGGGCTTCTTAGGTTTCGCAGACGGGGTGGAGGCGTTCGTTTCGGATTTTCGTTTCATAGCCAACAAAAAAGGCGCAGGGTTAGCCTGCGCCTGGTTCTCCTTTTTCTTGATGTCATCCTGAGCAAAGCGAAGGATCTGTGCAACTCCCTCGTTGCGGGTACTGCGGGAGCGAACAAAAAGGCGCAAGCCGAGAAGCCTGCGCCTTCGATTTAGTCCACTAGATATAGTATGGCACATCTGTATAGCAAACATGACATGGTTTTCAACTTTATTTTAGGTTTGTAATGAATGGTTTAACAGGAAATCGATGCCAAAGGGGGCTTGACAAGATTTCGGCAAAACCACATTTTGCCGGATCTGAACGCGCGACGGTGGTACTGCGCGACGCTCAGGATGACGTCTAGAAAAAAGGGGGGGAAGTCCGCGGCTCAAACCTAGGTGTGCGCGTGCGGACTCTGTGCGGGGTTTTTCTTGGGCGCGGGCGGAGCCTTGACCACTTTGACTTCGAAATCAACCGGCAACTGCTTGGGCGGAAAGCACGCTGCCTTGTCACAAGCCTGGTATTTCAACTTGCCGCGAATCTCATACTTACCGGGCAGCACGCTCGACAATGGACGCACCTGGACGGACAAGTTGAACTCGCCGCTGTAGACGCTGAGCTTTTCATCGGGGGCAAAAGCAAAACTCATCTCTTCGCCCTCCGGATAAGTGACCTTCCCAACCACAATGTCAGTCGGCACATCCAATTTTAAAGTCGTGGGAATGAGGTAATCCGCTGCCGGCGTGTTGGAATTGATGTGGAAGCCCGAACCAATGTGAAAGCGCAGCTCCACGTCGGTGGACTTGCCACGAACCACGGTAGCGACCGCCGGGGGAGACAAGGTAACCGACGGCGTTTTCCTCGCCGGCAAATCCTGCGCCTTGAGCGCCGAGAAAGAGAGCAAAAGCAGAAGCGCGGTTTTGGTCATCAGGTTCAATGTCTATTTTTGTTTCTGTGCCACGGAACTGGGCCCGAGAATTTTCTTGATATCGTCTTCGATCTCTCCCCGGCCCTTCAAACCGAAAGCCTTGTCGACAACTTTCCCGTTGCGGTCGATATAAAACGTCTCCGGGAGAAACTGCACTCCGCCGTAATCATCCCCCACCGACTCCTTACCAATAAGAATGGGATAGTTCACCTTCATGCTTTCAGCGAATTCCCGAATCTCCTTGGGACTCGCATCATCCATCGCCACCCCAAGAAACTGTACCCCAGCCGGCCCATATTGCTTCTGAAAATCAACAAACCACGGCATTTCAATCTTGCACGGCCCACACCAAGTTGCCCAGAAGTTCAGGACTACCGGTTTTCCGCGAAAATCGGAGAGACGGATGGTTTTGTTGTCCAGGGATTGGAGAGCGAAGTTGGGAGCCTGGCTGGCAGAACCGGTCGCGATGTCGCGGGTGGAGTGGCGGGCGAGTTTGAATCCGAAGACAAGCATTAGCGCGACCACCATGGCTATTACGATGAGGACAACTGGATCACGTTTCACAGACAAACTCCCGTCAGAGGGCAAACCGATTCAGAAACGATAAGTAATTCGAAATGATGGTGAAGCGTCCCAATACTAACAGCGTGCCCAAGGCTACCAGCAAGGCACCACTGGCTACCTCGATGGCATGCATTTGCGTGCGAAAGCGAGCGTAAAACTTCAAGAAGCGCTCGACGCCGAGAGCGGTGATGAGGAAAGGCACGGCTAATCCCATGGAGTAAAGCGCCAGCAGCATGATGCCCTTGGTGATCGAGTCCTGAGCGGCGGCGAAAGTGAGGATGACGGTCAGGACCGGTCCCACGCACGGGGTCCAGCCGAAGGCGAACGCAAAGCCGATAACGAAGGCTCCCCATGCGGTGCTGCCGCCCTTTACGCTGTGAAGACGGGCATCGGTATAGAGAGCTTTGATCTTGAAGATTCCGGTGAGGTGCAGGCCGAACAGGATAATGACGACGCCGGCGATTTGGGCGAGGAGCGAACGGTAGCGCGACAGCATCTGGCTGACCTCGGTCGCAACCGCTCCCAGGGTGATGAACACGACGCTGAATCCGAGAATGAAGGCCACCGAATTCAGCATGACTTTTCTAAGCAGCTGGGATTCCTGCGCCTTGAGTTGCTCGACGCCCACGCCGGAAATCAGGGAAACGTATCCCGGCACCAGCGGCAACACGCAGGGCGAGAGGAACGACACCAGTCCGGCGAGAAAGGCTGCGATTGGAAGAGGAAGACTCGTCATTACAGAGTTATTCTACCTGCAGGCGGCATTTGTCGGGAATTAATGGCCTCGCGGTTCTCCTAAGGTCAATTCCAGCGTAGTTATTGGACTTTCGCGAAGCGAAAAAGTTTCGTTTTTGTTGCAGATCCGATCAATATTTTCGCCTCCCAGCCTTTCGGCGAAGAACACGGAAAGGATGGGGCACCGGGTGGAGGGAGGGTTGAGGTTGTGCGCGCGAGATCCTTCGCGGACTTGCGTCCGCTCAGGATGACGGATGGGGTTGGGAGGGTTGGCGTGCCAGTACAGTGCAACGCGAGCTTTGTGGGACCGGAGTTTCTGGTTGAGGGTTTCGGCACTCACCTTTCCACACAGAACGCGGAGGATGGGGCACCTTCATTTTGGTTGGGATTGCGGGGTTACGGAGGTGGGAGCTTCGGACAGGGCTTTGCGGATCAGGCCCGGAGGGACGATTGCGGTCAGAACGGCGTTGGTCTTTTCCGGTTGAATTTTCAGGCTGTCGAGGAAGGCTTTTATGTCGGGATCGAGCCCCGGTTGGGAGACTGTGCTTTCGGCGGTGCGAAAGACATTCATAAAAGTATCGATTCTCCCGACTAGCTGCCTGGCCTCATCCTGACTTCCGGTAAATGCTTGCACCTTGAAATGGACGGCTCCGAGATAGCGCACCGAGGCCACGATCGTGGCCGGGTTCTGGAAGAGAAAGGACCATCCGGCCGCACCGGGAGTGGAGATCGCTCCTGACGGTTGAACCTTGAAAATGGCCCAGCCGAGGCTGGCGAAAGGGACTTCCTTGTAAAACTGGCGCAGCAGAGCAGGCCCGCCGAAGGGCGAGGCGAGCTTGCGGGAGCGGTCGATGATTCCGCGGACCACGAGCGGGTCATCGAGATTGGAGGCCGCGACCGTATCCACTCCCAGAACGGCGACCCGGACGGTGCGGCCTTCGAGCGGGATGTTGAAAATATCGTGGGTCTGGTAAGTTTCGACGGACCTGGCGATCCGGCGCAGGTAGGTTCGCAGACGTTCACCATCGACTTTGCCAACAAAGACTTCCGAGAAACGGGGAGGCGCGCTGCCTGAACCGGCGACTGAAGACTTTGCGGGATAGTGGATGGCGAGGGCGGCCTCGTCCAGATCGCGCTCGAACTGAAAGCCGGTGGCCTGGATGAACTGTTCATACTCCGGCTCGTGGGGTACGGGCGGTAGCTGGCCGGTGACGTTGGCGCGGCGCATCCATTGCAGGTCCAGGTAGACGAAGCCATCGGCCGCGGGGAGGAGGCGCGCGGGCTCGGGCGGGGCATGTTTGCGGAGCACGACGGCCAGGGCAACGGCTGCTGCAACCAGCAGGACGGCCAGAACGATGGGGAGGCGTCGTCGTATTCGCATGTAAGCGCGGCGGTTCCGGCGAAAGGCCTTACTGATGACGCCGAGGTGCCGAGGATTCGATCATGATAGCACTCGCGGGCGGGGGCCTGGGATGTAGGGTTTACGTTTCGGAGAATGCGGTTGCCGTACTGCGAGCGGGATCCTTCGCTTTGCTCAGGATGACGTCAAGAGCGGGAAGGGCTCTTCAATCTTAGCCGGCACCAACGACGAAGGTGCTTCGTCGGGAAACTGCAGAGGTCCTTCGTTGGGAGTCGCCCGCGAGCGGCGACTCCGCTGCCTCAGGATGACATGGTAGAAGGGGTTCCGCTGTCCTTTGGAGATACAGTGAGCCCAGGTTATCGTCCCCCAGAACGGATGCTAGTCCTCTACCAGTTTGCACTCGACCTTCAATTCGCCGCAGACTTTCATTACGCCTTGCACGACCAGGGAGGTTGCGCTGGGCTGTGAAGGGGTGAGGGTGGAGGCGATTACGAGTTGCGTCAGTTTGTCGCCTAAAGGCGTCGCCTGCAGGCTGGCGTCCTGCTGTCCGTTGGTGAAGTCGATCTTGCGCTGCTGGTCGTTGTTCTTGGTGACCGTGATGCCTGGGTGGGTCTTTAGCGAGCTTAACGCGGTGGCATAGACTTTATCCGCTTTGGCTTCGAGAACGACCGTGGCCACGTCATAGCCGGGACCGTTGGCGGGCTTGTGGTTCATTTGCTGTACCCTGCCGGACACGGCCTTGGCCACCATTACCCACTGCGCGGATGCCGAGGTCGCAACGAGGAGCATCGCAAAGCCACTCACTTTACAGAATTGTCGCAGGCGGCTGGTCATTTCCTGTTCCTCCTAAAAAATCTGGGCGAAGGGTTCCACGCAAATCAGGGAATCATTCCGCATTCGAACATCTTGTTGACGATGGGGCCGGCGATCCGGTTGAGGAAGTGTTGGCGCATCGGTGGATTCTGCTTGAGAAGGTCGACCACTTTGGTTTCCATCTCTTCATGTTGGGCATTCGAGGGGGCTTGTTTCTGGGCTGCGAGCTGAGCGCAGGAGGAGGTCTGGTATTTCGCAATGATTTTGTCGGCGAGCTTGTCGGCGATTGGATATTGCGGCTGGGGTGCAGACGGCGCCTGGGCTTGCATCAAGGTGGCGCCGGTAACGCATGCAAAGAGTGCGAGCAACGGCAGGAACGATCGCGACATTCGGAGTCTCCTTCAAGTTGTGATTTGAACGATTAGTACCCGGGGCGACTGCTATTTTGGCGGGCTAAGTATGAACGAGGCGGGTCGAGGCGTCAACCCGAATAACTTATAGGTCCGGCTTATTGTTGGCGGCGAGCGTCCAGTCCCCACTGGCGGCCGGCGTCGGAGACGAAGAAGATGATGAAGAGAAAGAGTACGGGAAGATGATCGAGTTCGTTGCCAAAATAGCGCCATACGGGAACGCCGTGGCCAGGGTCCCACCAGGTGGCTAGGGTCAGGCTCAGCATGTGGAGCGCGCCCACGACGGATGCGGGGCGGACGTATAGTCCGAGCAGCAGCGACAGTCCGATAAACATTTCGACTACGCCGACCACGTATCCGAGGAAGACGGCGTGAGGGAGCACGAGGTTGGCGAGAATGGGGCGGTAGAAGCTGACGGCGGTGCTCTCGATGTAGCCGCGCAGGTATTGCTGGAATCCGCCGTGGGCGAAGCCGGAGCCGAAGAGTTTATATTGGCCGAAGAGAATGAAGAAAATCGAGGTGGCTATGCGGATGAGGGCGATGGTCTTGGGGAGATTGGCGGAAGAGCCAGGCATGTGCGGGGTTGATCTTCTCACGTTGATAGGCATCGGAGAAGCGGGCGCTTCGTGCGTTCGTTTAGATTTTCCCGCTTCTTCCCTGCACGAGCGTGGACGCTCGCGCCGACCGCTAGTCTCCGCCCGGGGCGTCGTTGCTTACGTATTGTTCGAGGGAGCCGAGTTCGCGGCTCAGGTCTTCGATGCGCCACTCCAGCACGTTGCGGATGGAAAGCATGCCGAGGAGCTTGCCGTTGTTGTCCACGACGGGGAGATGGCGGAAGTGGCGTTCGACCATGGTGATGAGAGCTTCGCCCGGGCCGGTTTGCGAGGTGGCCAGTTCTACGGGCGTCGTCATCAGCTCGCGAACGGGAGTTTGAGCGGGATCGCGTCCGCTTAGAGAGAACTTGCGCAAGACGTCGCGTTCGGTGAAGATGCCGGCGACGCGGCGCTCACTGTCGATAATGGCTACGGCGCCGACGTGAAAGTCGAGCATTTTCTTTATGGCGTCGGCCACACTGGCTTCTACCGGGACTGCCGCTGCTTCAGGATCGCACAGTTCAAGAACACTCATACTCGCCTCCCCGGGGATACCCGCGCTGCCCCTGCCGAGTTCAGGGGATGAAAACGATTGGGGCATTATGACGCGTGCGGAGTCGGTGTCAAGTAGATAAATTGCTAGTGCGGGAGTGGGAAGTCGTTTTGGGAATTAGGGGCCTCGATTTTCTTCTTCCGTATGTAGACTTGTGCCGTCCGCTGAAGAGGCTGTCGG
This sequence comes from uncultured Acidobacteriota bacterium, assembly GCA_963837015.1. Lineage (GTDB taxonomy): Bacteria > Acidobacteriota > Terriglobia > Terriglobales > Acidobacteriaceae > JABDBE01. The sequence continues at coordinate 140,927 of CAWIMI010000009.1, forward strand.
AGCGGGGTTAAAACGCCATTCATTCGGGAGTGGTTTACCGCAGCGCTGGAAAGCGCTGCTCCACCCAAGATTGGAATTTCTTCTACTTGATTTCGTTTTTGAAGACCTTGCCGTCTTTCATTACGAACTTGACGTTTTCGAGGATTTTGATATCGCCTAGCGGGTCGCCGTTTACGGCGACAACGTCGGCGTAGGCTCCTGGGGTAATGACCCCGATTTGCCCTTGCATGTCCAGCATCTCGGCGGCGCGCGAGGTAGCGCTCTGGATCGCGGCCATGGGCGCCATTCCAAGCTCGACCATGTGAGGAAATTCTTGCGCCATGGGCTCGCTCCAGGAAATGCCTCCGATGTCAGTACCGAAGACGATCTTTACGCCGGCGTGGAGCGCTTTCGGAAACGAGACTTCATGGACTGCGGCGCGCTTGCGATCGCGCTGACCGTCCGGGGTATCGGCGGGCGCCCAATCGTGGTAGTAGGCGCTGATGGTCGGACAGTACCAGGTACTTTGTTTGAGCATCTGGGCAATGGCGGCGTCATCAAGATCAAGGCCGTGTTCGATCGAATCGCAACCGCCATCGAGGGCGCGATGCAGCCCGATTCCGCCGTAGGCATGGCAGGCCACTTTCTTTCCCCAGCCGTGGGTTTCGTCGACGATGGCCTTCAGTTCCTCGATCGTCAGCGTGGGTTGCGAAACCAGTTCGCCGTTCTTTCCGACCCACGAGCGATGCGTCATATAAACCTTGATCCAGTCCGCCCCGTGCGACAGTTGTTCGCGGGCGGCCTTGCGGGCTTCGACTGGTCCGTCGATGAGTTGGGCTCCGGTGGGCATGTCGAGTTCGGGGGCGTAGCCTTCGAGTGGATAGCCTCCTGTCGTGGAAATTGCACGAGTGGAGATGAAGAGACGTGGGCCGGGGATGTAGCCGCCCTCGATGGCTTGCTTGATGCCGACGTCGCCGTAGCCTGCGCCTTCGGTCTCGAGGTCACGCAGAGTAGTGAACCCTTGCTCCAGGGCGCGCCGCACGGAAACGGTCGCGCGAGCGGCACGCAGTGCCAGCGGATATTTCAGGATATTGATGTCGTATCCGCCCTGCGCGGGGTCTTCTCCTTGCAGGAAGATGTGGGTGTGCGAATCGATCAGGCCGGGTAGAACGGTGGCGTGCGAGAGATCAATCACGTCGGCACCGGCGGGAATCTTAGCGGAGGAGGTGTCAGAGATACTTTCGACGCGGTCGCCGCGGATGAGGATGACCTGATTGCGGCGAACGGAATCGGATTTGCCGTCGATGACTGCGCCGGCGCGGATGACGGTGAATGGGTGCAGGGTTGGACTGCCGTTGTTCTCCTGGGCTACGACGAGCACTGCCGCTACACCAAGAAACAGAAAAGATCGATAGATCTTCATTTGTAGTCTCCAGACCTGGTTGTCGCGCCGTCATCAGAATCCAAGGGCACGAGTGCTCCCAAGGATACCCCTTAAGCCAAGGAAAAGCGCCGGGACCGTTTTCGGCTAATCAGCTTCACTGATGGCTCCCGGCACCACCACCCCCGAAGCAGGAAGTTGGTCCGGGTTCGAGCCCTAAATCACTGAATTCTCGAAGGCTTTTCGGGTATGGATCTGTCGTCGGAGCGTGACACCTCCGAGTCACGCTTGAGAAGTTACCGAAGTTTGGGGCGAAAGTCTGTAAATCATTGTTCCTAAACACATTAGATGCTATTTCTAGGTATCGATTCTGCTCTGCTCCCCCGAGACCAATAGGACCTGAATGGGTGCTCAGTCACAGTCGTGGAAAAGCCTGACGCTGCCAGCCAAGCTGTTTGTTGGCCTGATTGTGGCGATGGGTATGAGTGTGCTGCTTTACGGAGTTATCCACCAGAGTAGTAAGAACATTGCCGAATTCATCTGCTACCTGGGAATTGCGGTTCTGGCCTCGCGGATGAAGGTAAATCTGCCCGGCATCACGGGCACGATGTCGGTGAATTTTCTGTTTGTGCTGTTGGGCGTCCTGGAACTGAGTTTTTCAGAGACCTTGACCTTGGGATGTGTTTCCATCCTGGTGCAGTCTTTGTATCCGGATCGTCCCAATGCGATCCAGGTCACATTCAACGCATGCGCGGGCGCGCTCTCAACTGCTCTGGCCTACTTTGTCTATCACCACCCGTTCTTCAATCTCCTGGTCGATAGCCGACCGTTACTGCTGGGGATCGCGGCTTGCACGTACTTCGTGGCCAATACCGGTTCGATTGCCACCGTCATCTCGCTCACCGAAGGGAAACGGCTTACTAAGATTCTGGTGGAATGTTATTTCTGGTCGTTCCCCTATTATCTCGTGGGCGCTGGAATTGCCGGTGTGATTGGCTGGTTTAATCAGACTTTCTATTGGGAAACGTCCCTCCTGCTGGTGCCGGCGATCTACGTAATCTACCGCTCTTATCGTCTGTACCTGGGAAAGTTGGAGGATGAGAAGCGGCACGTCGAGGAGATGGCGAGCCTACACTTGCGGACCATCGAAGCCCTGGCGCTGGCCATCGAAGCCAAAGATCAAACCACGCACGATCACCTGCAACGCGTACGGATTTACGCCGTTGAGGTGGCGAAAGAACTGGGCGTGAGCGCGGATGAGATGCAAGCCCTGCACGCCGCCGCCCTGTTGCACGATATCGGCAAACTGGCAGTGCCCGAACACATCATCTCGAAGCCTGGACGGCTCACGCTCGAAGAATTCGAGAAGATGAAGATTCACCCCGTCGTAGGAGCCGAGATTCTACAGCGGGTTCGATTTCCGTATCCGGTTGTGCCCATCGTGCGCGCCCATCACGAGAAGTGGGACGGTTCCGGATACCCAGCGGGACTGAAAGGTCAAGAAATCCCCATCGGCGCCCGGATTCTGTCCGCTGTAGATTTCCTGGACGCCTTGGCTTCCGATCGGCAATACCGACGAGCCCTGCCATTGAACGAAGTCATGCAACGCCTGGCGGCAGAGTCGGGCAAGGCTTTTGATCCGAAAGTCGTCGACATTCTCAAGAAACGGTACGTCAGCCTCGAAAGGATGGCTCTGTCGCAGTTTGGGCGGGAAGAAAATCCGCTGCTTTCAACCGAGGTCAAGGTCGAGCGCGGATCAGCGCCAGCCGCTGGCTTCGAAAATATTTCGGTAAAGGATGGCACCCGGCACGAAGCGACGTTCCTGTCTTCAATTGCCGCGGCTCGTCAAGAAGCACAGACGCTTTTCGAGCTCAGCCAGGACCTGGGGGCTTCGCTTAGTCTGGTTGAGACCCTCTCCGTGTTCTCGGTGAAGCTCAGATCGCTGGTTCCGTATGATGCCATCGCTATTTACGTTCGACGCAACGACGAGCTGATTCCTGGGTACGTGAACGGCGACAACTTCCGTCTCTTCTCCTCGTTACGCATTCCGCTCGGGCAGGGGCTTTCCGGATGGGTAGCGCATAACCGCAAGCCGATCGTGAATGGCAATCCGTCGGTTGAGCCCGGATATCTGAACGATCCCACCAAGTTCAGCACGCTGCGTTCGGCACTGGCGATTCCCCTCGAAGGCGTTTCCGGTGTTATTGGGGTTCTCGCCCTCTATCGTGGAGAACGAGACGCGTTCACCTCGGACAACCTGCGCATACTTCTGGCGATCAGCTCAAAAATGGCGCTGGCGATTGAGAACGCGGAGAAATATCAGCAAGCGGAAAATTCCGCCACAACTGACTATTTGACCGGTCTGCCCAATGCCCGATCGCTGTTCTTGCAACTCGACCGCGAGTTGGCCCGCTGCAAACGCGATACCTCAACCCTGACCGTGATGGTCGGCGACATGGACGGCTTCAAGCAAATCAATGACCGCTTTGGCCATTTGGAAGGCAACCGCGTGTTGCGACTGTTTGCCCAAGCTCTGAAAGAGAGCTGCCGAGAGTACGACTACGTGGCTCGCATGGGAGGAGATGAATTTGTAGTTATCGCTCCCGGCCTGCCTGCGGACGCCTCGGCGAAAAAAGCCTATCAGCTTCGAGAACTGGCCAAGCAGGCCGGATTTGAAGTGTGCGCTGAAGAGATTCTCTCCCTGAGCGTTGGGCAAGCCGTGTACCCGCAGGATGGAAAAGATGCGGAAGAGCTTCTGGCAGAGGCCGACCGCCGCATGTATCTGGAGAAGCAGCAGCAGCCATCCCGAAAAAACCGGCGTCTCTACGCCCGCATGAAATGCCGCATCACCATCGAATTGCATCCGGAGGCGGAAGCAGGTCCGATCTTCGGGAATCTGATCGATATCAGCATGGGAGGCTGTTACGTAGAGACCAGCGCCATCCTTACTCCCGGCACCAATCTCAAGCTGGTCTTCTCTATCGACGATGGCAAGCTGCACGCTGAGGGAACGGTAGCGAGGATCCATCCCGGGTCCGGCATTGCCGTGCAGTTCAAGGAATTAAATCGTGAAGACAAAGTCCGGATGCATCGCATCCTGGAATTTGTTCAGAACTCCACAACACTCTACGACAACCGCTACTACGAAAAACTAAATCGCTGAGAATTCAATGCAGGCACGGGCGTCACACGTTCAGCCCTGAGGGCAAGCGGTTCAAGGCCTCGAATGTTATGGTCTGCTACTTCCTGCCTGGATGAGCTTCGCCCTTACTCGAAAACACCGAATACGGCCATTCATTCTCTTTTTTTGGCGCAGGAACGGCTGCGACCACGGGGCTCGGCGCAATTCCCCAGTTCGCCGGCGCAGGCTGAATGCACCAGATATTTGCGGGCTGCTCGAGGGCGAGCCCGACCAGCCAGTATTTGCCCTCCGCACCCAACGGAACGCAGTTCGCGACGCGGGCCGCCGCGCTCGTGCCTCCGGGAAGCTCATCGAGCAAAACCGACAATCCCGGTTCCAGAGGCTGAGCAAGACGCACGCCGCATCCTTCTGTGTTTACCACCAGAGTGTGGCACTGTTCGCTGAGGGGAACGGCAGGATCCAGGCTGGTAAGACGAAAAGGGATCTGCGCCCGAATTCGGGTACTGCGCCGCTCAGCTTCGTAAGACTTCGCACTCGAACTCATAGCCGGACTCTCCTTAATTGTACGTCGCCCGCGAATCCTCTCCCGCCGGCCGCAATGCTTACTCAAAACCAAAGTAACATCACAACCAGTCTTCTTGTTCGGAGGTCGTCGGAAGCTCTGCGTTCTTGCAGAGCATCGCTCTTCTAACTGGTTTCGTTCGTGCGCAGGGGTTATCGTTCCTTCCAGCATGACTGCTATTGCTGAGCTGAGGCCGAGTCTCTCCAAAGTTCCAGACTTGCGGGTGCAAGGACTTGCCGAAGACCCGGAATTCGATCTACTGGTCGCCTGCTGCACCGGTCACGAACAAAACGATCGAATCCACAGCCTTCTCGCCCGTCCGCTGGATTGGGGACGCATGCTTCGTCTCGTGGAACACCATCGGGTCGTACCGCAAGTTTTCGGCAAACTGTCAACGTTCTCGCATTTGACTCCAGCCCAAGCCTTTAACGCGCTCCGATCACGTTACCAGCACAACGCTCACAAAGCATTGTGGTTCACCGCTGAGTTGGTTCGGATCGTCAGCCATCTTGAATCAGCCGGCGTCAAGTCACTGCCCTTCAAAGGTCCGGTTCTCGCCCAGGCTCTCTATGGCGAAGCAACCGGTCGGCAATTCAGCGATCTCGACATTCTCATCCCGCGCGCCGACGTTCCCAAGGCAAAAACCGCTTTACTCGAACTGGGATACAAACCTGGAATTGAGCTTCCGCCGGGCCAGGAGCACACCTACATCGCGGCTGGATACGAAATGCCATTTCGCGCAGCAAGCGGCGCAAATTTGTTGGAGCTGCAATGGCAAATCTTGCCGCGTTTCTATTCCATCGACCTCAATGTGGCCGATTTGTTTGAACGAGCCGAAGAGATCAAGTTTGGCGGAAGCACTGTGCGGTCGTTGCGTTGTGAGGATCTCCTGATTGTGCTCTGCATTCATGCAGCCAAACATGCGTGGGTTCAACTTTCATGGCTGTGCGACATCGCCCAACTCGCGAAGTCTCGACAACTTGATTGGAATGCGATTCTGGACGAATCCCGGCGCCTCGGAATCAAAAGAATTGTCAATCTGAATTTGCTGCTCGTCCACGAGTTGCTAGGGACGGCTTTGCCAGCCGCAATGCAGAATGGCTCACAACCAATTCGTCATTCCGAGCGCAGTGCGGTATCTGCTGTTATCTCGAACTGCAAGAGTGTTCATTTCTCGCGCCCGAAGCGGCCATCCGAAACGGCAATTCTACGAGAGGATCCGTCAACCATCGCTCTCGCCGATGAGATTCTTCGCATCATCGAACTCAGTGCCCACGACACCGAATCGCCATCCTACTTCCGATTGATGATGCGGATAAGGGAACGCCATCAAGATCAGGTCCGTTTCCTCTGGCGTCTCGCCGTCACCCCAAGCCTAAGTGAATGGTCGGTAGCGCAACTCCCAAAATCTTTGCAGCCGCTCTATCGCTTGGTGCGACTGTCGCGCCTGGTCAAGAGACTGGCATCTGCCATTTTAAGGCATGATGAAAACAGGTAACGGCCTTCGCAAGGCGCTCTTCGGCCGCCGGTCTGTTCATACCTTGGTTTTAACCAACCGGTCGACGACGACTCCTACTCTTGAATCTCGGCACGCACAACGATTCGGGTTCCGGGGTCCAGTTTCACGTGCTTTCCATCAGAGGTGAGAACACCATCCGATCCCAGTTGGAGGCCATGAAGCCCCTGTACCCCAGTCGACTTCGGGTTAAGCAGCGGCGACGCCGTGTTGACTGTTTGCATATTTGAACCGGATTTGATGTCAGTGGTCGGTGTCCATCCCGCGGCACCGGGGCCACCAGTCTTCGCCATTGATGGGCCGCTTGCTCCGGTTGGGTTGTCTTCATCCGGATTCGAGCCCACAGCTTGGATTGTCCCTTTAACGGCCAGTTGTTTACCGTTGCCGAGATTGATCTGGTCAAAAGCAATGGACAGATCCGATTGGGGGTCACCCTTGGAGCGCGCCTTCGCTTCCGTGACGTGTCCGGTCACCTTGGCTCCTTCAGGCACGCGCGTCCCGCTGGGAAGGGCAAATATTCCCGCCGTCTTGAATTCAACCACGTCTCCCGGCTTCAGCTTGCTGGAATCCAGCGTCTTAATGACCTTCACAGGGAAAGCTCCATGGCCAAGCCGTTGCGGGGCTGCTGAGTCCGCAGACACCGGGGAAGCCTGGGTTGGGGTTGGGTTATTCGACGTTTGCGACGCAGCGGTTTGAGCCGTTACCGCTGTTCCAATTAGCGCAAGCATCAACAATGCCACGACAGTACTGCCAGAAATTGTTTTCATGTCCGCCTCCTGTTTTCTTTCTCGCGGGGGAAGACGCGTTGCGAGCCATTGTACGCGACTACGCCGTTAAATCAGATATAAATTGAAACTTGGAATCTGTCTTCTGCAGTTGGTTATCTTGACGGCAAATCTAAGTCCCGGCGTCGTCTGAAAGGTCTCCCTCTTGTTGCTGTTGTCTCGGTTTCATCAGTCAGGCCCTGGCGGGCAACCGCGTGCGGATGATGCGATCGCCTTCGGTAGCTCGCCCTGCCCACTGCTAGGTTCGCATTGCGTTCCTGCGAGCTCGCGCCATTGCCGCCCGCAACCCTTGCAGGACGCTCCGTTCGTATCCGGACAAGTCCATGGCCTGCATCGCCGCTGCTGCGGTGCCGCCGGGCGTGGCGGCTTCGTGAAGAAGCTGATTTAGCGGAATCTTGCCTTCCCGCCAAGACAGAATCCCATCTGCGAGAGCGTGGGCTGCTGCGGTCATTGCGGTCTTTGGATTTAGCCCCAGCCGTTGAGCAGCGGCTGCCAGCGCGGCCAGGGCGTGGTAGCCGTGACTGCTGGAAAAAGTAGCAGTGAAAACATTGAACTGGCTCTCTGGAATCTCGAGCACGGTGCCGACCTTCTCGAACAAGCCTCTGACTTCGTGCTTTGCACTGCGAGGGAACTGCCGATCGAAAGTGAGTGCCGTAAGCCCGCGCCCGCTGCGGCATACCGGACTCGGCATGGCACGTGCCCAACGGGCAGGCGATGGTAATTGCGATCGCAGTTTCGAGAGGCGGACGCCGGCGGCAAGGCTGACTACAGTGATCGAACGATCAATTGGTCCGATTTCACCCAGCAATTCACTCACGGAATCCGGCCGCACTGCTACGATGAGAAGCCCAGCTCGTTCTACGGCACGTCGCAGATCAGGTTCCACAGCAATGCCGTATTTTTTCTTGAGCTGCCGCAGTTTTGCCGGATTGCGGTCAAGGACAACGATCGGCTTGTCGCATTTCGCAAGACGCAGTCCGGCCACGAGCGCACTCGTAATGCGGCCACCGCCAAGAAAGACTGTTGCTTTCAAGTGAGTCCCCTATTTGCACGTCAATCCGAACAAGCCGAATCGGCCGCTTCGATGAGCGCTGCGATGTCTTCTTTCGTGTGCGCGGTTGAAACGATCCAATGCAAGCCGTTTGACGGAGTCATGTAAATGCCGCCTTCGAGCAAGCGATGAACGAACCGGGAATAGCGCGCAGTGTCGACGCAGGCGCAGTATTCACGGTAATCGTGGATGGCCTCTCGCTCGGTGAAATAGATCTGGAACATCGGTCCAAATCCCTGCACGATGGCCTCGACTCTTCGTCTTCGGAACACTTCTCGCAAGCCGCGAATCGCTTCCTCTCCAATAGCGTGCAGATTGCGGTAAGTGTCATTCCGTGAAAGCAGGTCTAGGTTCGCAGCGACTACTTTCATCGTGAGCCGGTGGCCATTGAAGGTGCCGTAATGCAGGACCATGTGATCGCTCCAGCGCATGCGGTCGAGGATGTCACGCGGACCGGCAACCGCGCCGACCGGGAAACCTGCTCCGAGGGCTTTTCCGAATGTGCTGATGTCTGGCTCGATTCCGTAGTATTGCTGGCATCCGCCGGGAGCATAGCGAAAGCCGGTGACGACCTCGTCGACGACGAACAGCACGCCGTAGTGCCGTGTGAGCTCCCGCAACTTCTGAAGATAGCCGTCGCGCGGCGGGATGCAGCCCATGTTCGCCATAATCGGTTCGGTGATGACGGCGGCCAATTCGGGCCCGTGCTTTTGCATGACACGTTCAAGAACCGCCACGTCGTTCCAGGGAGCAAGTACGACCTCGTCAAACGTAGCAGATGGAATCCCCTCGGAGTCGGGAATGCGAGCGGGGTTGTCTGGCGTCCCTAATTGTTGCAATGGATGTCCGTGGGCGTTTAAAAGAAATGGATCATACCAGCCATGATAATGGCCTTCGAACTTCAGAAATTTGGTCCGGCCAGTGTGGGCACGCGCCAGGCGGATTGCAAGCATCGTTGCCTCGCTGCCGGTGTTGGTGAAACGCACGACCTCCGCAGAAGGAACCATGCGGCGGAAGCGCTCCGCGGCTTCGACCTCGGCCGATGTCGCGGCGGCAAAGTGTGACCCTTCCGCCATGGCTTCGGAAACCACAGAAACTAGCGTTGGATGAGCGTGCCCGTGAATGAGCGCGCCGAAGGACATCATGAAGTCTACGTACACATTGCCGTCGGCATCCCAGACGTGTGATCCCCGGCCGCGTTCGAGAAAAACTGGCCCGGGAGAATATGTGGCTTTGCCCCGCGAGGGCGAGTTCACGCCCTCGACTAAAGACTTCTGTGCGCGCACGAACAAATCCTGAGAGCGGCCTTTGATTTTGGTAATGTTTGTCATTCTGCTTTCTGTTGGCGCTAGTCCGCGGTGCCACCGCCGTCCACGACCAGCGCCGCGCCGGTCATGAACGACGAATCGTCAGAGGCTAAAAATAACACCGCTTTGGCGATCTCGTTTACGGTGCCGATTCTTCCCAATGGACGGCTAGCGCAACCTGCAAGATAGTCTTCCCACTTCATGCCCCTCATGCGAGCATCTTCCGGAAGCATGGGCGTGTCGACGTCGCCGGGACAGATGCAGTTCACACGAATGCCCTGCCGTCCGTGATCGATCGCCATAGCTTTCGTTAACAGCACAACACCGCCCTTCGATGCGCAATACGCGACCGCTTTGTCGCCGCCTACGATGCCCCATCCGGAGCTGTTGTTGACGATCACGCCGCCGCCTTGCCGAATCATGGGAGGCAGCGCGAACTTCGACATGAGGAACGTGCCCTTCAGGTTGATATCGATCTGCAGGTCCCACTCTTCTTCGCTGCACTCCAGCGTGGTCTGGGGATAAAAGACGCCGGCATTGTTGAACAGGATATCGAGTTTGCCGAAGGAGGTCAGGGTTTCGTCTACCGCGCGACTGCACTCGACGGCTTTGCGAACATCGGTCCGAACGAAGATAGCCTTTCCACCGTCTTCCAAGATTTGTGCAACGACGGCGTGCCCGCGCTTTTCGTTGCGTCCTGTAATGGCGATGCTGGCGCCTTCTTTTGCAAAAAGGATCGCGGTGGCTTCACCGATGCCGGAGGTGCCGCCGGTGATGAGGGCGGTTTTATCTTTTAGGCGCATTGGGTTGGACCAAGAAATCGTTCATGTGAATGACAACTTTACCTCAGGTGCGAAGCCCTGTTCTTTGCGGCTGAAGCCGTGCCCTCCCAGAAAGCAGTTATTGACGATCTTCTACGATCCCGCCAAACCGCCACCGTCGACGACCAGCGCGGTTCCGGTGACGAATGAGGATGTGTCGCTCGCGAGATACAGCGCGGCCTGCGCGATCTCTTCTGGTTTGCCAATTCGCCCCAAGGGGCGGCACGCCGACTCTGCGAGGAACGCGTCTTCCCGCTGTCCAAGTTGCTGGGCTTCATTGCGCAGCATAGCGGTGTCGGTGTCGCCGGGACAAATGCAGTTGACGCGAATATTTTGCAGACCGTGGTCTATCGCCATGGCTTTCGTCAGGAGCACGACCGCGCCCTTCGAAGCGCAATAGGCGGCGGCGTGGGGTCCTCCAACGAGGCCCCAGCCAGACGCCGTATTGATGATAGATCCGCCACCCGCCCTTGCCATGATCGGGATGACTTGGCTTGACATCAGGAAAATCGACTTCACGTTCACCGACATTACCCGATCCCAATCTTCTTCGCGGAGTTCAACAACGGAAGCGCGGCGCATGATTCCAGCGTTATTGAATAGCACGTGAATCTCGCCATATTCTCGCAGCGTCCGTTCCACGATGCGCTGGCAGTCGGCGGCCCGGGTAACATCAGCCAGTTCAAAGGTGGCCCGGCCTCCAGTTTGAATAATGTCTTGGGCAACGGTTTGGCCGGCTTGGTTCAAGTCCGCGATAGCGATTGCGGCGCCTTCGCGGGCAAAAAGCAAAGCTGCCGCGCGTCCGATACCGGAGGCAGCGCCTGTGATCAGTGCGACTTTACTGGCCAGGGACCCGGGTTTGTTGGTCATGGGAATTAATTCAGTCTAGTCTCGCCGACCACGGTCCTACCGGCTTGCCAGTCCACCGGCGGTTTCAGCGCCATCGATCGTGAATACCTGGCCGGTAACGTAGGCGGCGTCGTCGGACGCGAGGAATGCAAACAGGGCTGCGATCTCTTCCGGTTTTGCGTGCCGCCGCAGGGGAATCTTGCGATTCACCTCGTCGAGCATTGCATCGGTGTATTCGGCGCGCTGCATGGGAGTGAGCACGTAGCCGGGTGCGACCGCGCAGACCCTCACTTTGGGTGCAAGCTCCAGAGCCATAGTACGGGTTAACTCGATCACTCCAGCTTTGGTTGCGTTGTAGTCCGCGTAATAGGGTTGCCCTACAATTCCGTTGGTCGAAGCGGTTTGCAGGATCACGCCGCCATCGTGCTCCCACATGTAGCGGGCCGCCGTCTGCGCCACGTAAAACACTCCCGTCAGGTTTACTGCGATCACTTTGTCCCATTCATCGGGAGTGATCTTTAGAAAGTCGTGCCGAATGCTGATGCCGGCATTATTGATCAGGACGTCGATTCCGCCCATGATGTGAGCGGCCTCGTTAAATGCGGACCGAACTTGTTTGAGGTTGGAAACGTCGGCGTCGAGGGTTGCCGCTAAATTTGGTAGCTGCTTGCGGATTTGATCGCGACCTTTGGCATCACGGTCGAGCACACATACTGCTGAGCCTTCTTCCAGGAAACGCGCCGCGGTCGCCGCGCCGATGCCGCTGGCGCCACCGGTAATCAAGACACGCTTGCCTTTCAGACCTCGCATCGTTATTCAGAATAATACGGGTGGAAATCAAATTAGCTCGCAGATTCTAATTCCCAGATCTCAGATCGGTTTACCGCGGAAGAAGTAGACCAATTCGATGATCAGAATGATCACGACCATGAGCTCCAGCACAAACGCCCGGCTCTGGTTGAACTGATCGACCATGAAACGATAAAGCTCTTCGGCGGTTTGGACTTTTTGTGTCACCAGATCTTTATAGTCGGGCACGCCGACCTTTGAGGCGGCGAGCTTGTACAGGCGCGCGGAAAACATGTCGCTAAGAAACTTGATGGCGTTGTCGGCGTGCTCAGTGAGTTCATTTACGTCGAGCAGGACGGTGTGCAGTTTGGTCGCGGCACGTGCGAGCCGCCAACGCGCCCACGCCCCCGTGCCCTCATCGAAAGAGGCGTAGACACTCTCCAGTTCTCGGGTGAGGAATTCATCGTAGTGGCGGAACTCGAGCAACTGAGAGTTAGCGTACTCGAGCAACTGGATGGCAGTTTCGGCTCCAGTCGCGCTGTCGTACAGAAAAGCCGCATTCCAACCGATCACGGCGAGATCGTTGGGATAGTACGAGATTCGCGACTGCAGGATTTCGTTTTGTTCACCCTCGGAGAGCTGCGCCGTTTCTCCCCGAACAATTTGGGCAATTCGCGCACCATGAGATGAAACCAGTTCGTTGGCTGAAGGACAGCCGCTGATTTCGCGCACGTGAAAAATGAAGTAGTCCTCGCTGAGCCAGTCGGGATATGGCTTCACCAGCGCCGGAGCGGCGCGATCAATTTTCTGGCGCGCGATGCGTGATGCGTGGCCGGCGAAATCCACGTCCCACACCCAGCGGCTTCCGAGGCGAACCATCGTGTCCCAGTCGCCAGAGAATGGCAGCTCCAGCACTACGCTGACTACACCGTAATCGTAGAACTTGATCTGCCCTTCGAGGCGCTCGCCGCTTTCAAGGATCAGCGGGTCAATCGGTTCTACGACTGGCGGACGCTGGTAGCGGACGTATCCGGGCGCTGGATGTTTCAGTGTCGGCTGTTCGAGAGTGCGTGCGCCGAAGATCTCGCGTAGCTTGTCGAGACGGATTTCCTCGCAGACGTCGAATTGAATCAACACCAGGACGGAGCCCTGCAGCGGGGCCTCGATCGCGGGCTGAACTTTGGTCTGGCCCGACGTGTCGGCGATGGTGAGTGCGGCTTCGCTGTCCCGGATCATTCGGTGCTCTTGCGTTGGAGGCCGTAGCGACCTTCGGAGGTACTTGTATTTTCCCAGAATCGGGCCCGTCTGGCGAGGCGGAAGGCTGAGAGGCTTGTGAAATCAATTACTTAGAGCCAGCAAAATTCGCACTAACGAAACTTGCTCCGGCTAAGTGAGCGATGCGCGAGCCGCCATCTGGATGACTTCGGCTAGATGCAGGGCGCGGCGATTAGTGCACTGCGCGATCTGTTCGCGGCAACTGAACCCGTTCGCGATGATGAGAGAATCAGGCGCTGCATTTCGCACCGCAGGTAAAAGTTCAAGTTCGCCGATGGCGAGAGAAATTTCGTATTTGTCTCGTTCGAAGCCGAATGATCCGGCCATGCCGCAGCAACCCGGTGCCGGAATTTGGAAATCGATTCCCATCTTGCGAAGGACGGTTTCTTCGTCGCTCATTTTCATAACGGATTTTTGGTGGCAATGCCCATGAACCAATGCCTTACGAACTAGTTTCGGCAATTGAAAATGCGTTGCTCTTTTTTCGAGAAATTCGCTCAGAAGGAATGTTTGCCGCGAAAGCTTTTGGGCCCGCTCGTCTTTAGGAAACAGATTCAGAAGTTCGTCGCGAAAGACGGCGGCGCAGCTTGGTTCTAATACAACAATCGGAATGGCCTGCTTGATTTCGCCTTCGAGTGCGTGGAGAATCTTGAGTAGCAGATCCTTGGCACGATCTAACATGCCCCAATCGTAGAGCGGCCGCCCGCAACACAGGTTGGCCTTAGGCAGCATCACGCGGTAGCCTGCGGATTCCAGAACCTCCACCGCAGCTATCGCGGTATCCGGTAGAAAATAGTTGTTGAATGTGTCGGGCCATAGCAGCACCGTTGATCCATCCACGCTTTTAGACTGTCTTTGGCTAAACCAACGACGGAACGTCTGCTGAGCGAGGGCGGGAATGCTGCGCTCACGCGGAATGCCCGCTGCGACCTTCGCGAAATCACGCAGCAAAGGGAGCTGCGTTGTCAAATTGACCAGCCCGGGCGCCTTCGAAGCAAGGCGGGCCCAGATGTCGATATTTCCGAATGCATACGCGCTGCGTGGACGGCCTCGTCCTTCGTAGTAGTGCGCCAGGAATTCTGCTTTGTACGTGGCCACATCGACGCCGACGGGGCAGTCGCTCTTGCAACCCTTGCAGGCGAGGCACAAATCGAGCGACTCTTTCACGTGCTCATCGCGCCATCGATTTTGAATTACGTCACCCTTAGTCATCTCCCAGAGCAGGTGGGCGCGGCCTCGGGTGGAATGTTCTTCATCGCGAGTCACGCGGAAACTCGGACACATGACTCCACCTTCATCGCGGCGGCATTTGCCCACGCCCACGCAGCGCAATGTAGCATTCGCCAAGCTGCCATGATCATCGGGAAACTGAAAGTGCGTTTGTGGCTGCCAAGGTTTGTAGTTAGCGCCTAAGCGCAGATTCTCATCTAACTTGTAAGGCTCGACGACCTTGCCCGGATTCATCTTCCACTCCGGATCCCAGAGTGCTTTGAATTCGCGGAAAGCCTGCACCAATTCTGGGCCGAACATCCTTGGTAACAATTCGGCGCGCGATTGACCGTCGCCGTGCTCGCCGGAAAGCGAACCTCCATAGGCAACAACAAGATCGGCTGCCTCTTCGGCGAACTTGCGGTAGTCGGCTATGCCTTTGGCCGACTCGAGGCCGAAATTGATCTTCATGTGCACGCAGGCATGTCCGAAATGACCGTAGAGGGAGCTGCGATAGCCGTAGCCCTTCATCAGCTTTTGCAGGTCGCGAAGGTAAACGCCAAGCCTCTCGGGAGCGACAGCGGAGTCTTCCCAGCCTTCCCATCCAGGTGGCTCACCCGGCACGTGGGAGGTCGCTCCCAAGGCCGACTCGCGTACTTCCCAGACTCGCTTGGCTTGCTGCCTGTCTGTGAACAGACGCATCTTCGGCGGATGGGAGCTGCGTTCGAGAGTACGCATGAGGGCGCGAGCTTGATTCTCCGCTTCTGCCGAACTCGCCGCGCCGAACTCGGCAAACAGCCAACCACCGCCGGGAGGAAGAAGCGCAAGCCCGTCCAGGTTCAGATTTTGTCGCCGGCTGAATTCGACCAGTAAATTGTCGATGCCTTCGAGGCCAATGGGTCCACTCGCCATGATCTCCGGCACGCGATCAGCGCATTGGAAAATATCGTTATAGGCGATCACGAGCAGCACACGTTCAGGCGGGCTTTCGACGAGGCGGCATGAAGCTTCGAGTACGGTAACGCACGTGCCCTCCGATCCCACGAGGGCACGAGCCACGTGGAAGCCGTTTTCACCGAGCAGGTAATTCAGGTTGTAGCCGGAGACGCGGCGCGGAATATTGGGGTAGCGTTTCTGGATGAGCTCGGAATAGGTGTCCCGCAGTTTTCGTAATCCTGCATAAATCTCCCCTCTACGACCACCCTCACCGGTAATCGTTTCAAGTTCCGCGTCGCTGGTCTGGCCCACTCTCATGCGAAGGCCGTCGTAGGTGAGAATTTCCAGTTCCTCGATGTTGTCATCGGTCTTGCCGGCCATCACCGAGTGGACGCCGCAGGAGTTGTTGCCAATCATGCCGCCGAGCGTACAGCGGTCGTGGCTGGCGGGATCTGGGCCGAAGGTCAAATGATGCTTTTCTGCGGCGTTGCGCAGGCGATCGAGGACGACCCCTGGCTGGACGTGCGCAACCCGCCGCACGGGATCAATCTCGCGGATGTCCTTCATGTATCTCGTGAAGTCGAGCACGACGGCGACGTTACAGCATTGTCCGGCGAGTGAAGTTCCGCCGCCGCGGCAGAGGATCGGTGCGCCGTATTCACGCGCCAGCGAAATGGCGGCGATGACGTCGTCGATGTCGCGAGGAAGAACTACGCCGATAGGAACCTGGCGATAGTTGGATCCGTCGGTGGAATAGAGAGCGCGGCTCCCATCGTCGAAGCGAACGTCGCCGCGCAGATGGCGGCCCAAGGCGGAAGCGAGTCCATTCGCGTCTACCACGGCAGACTTGGCAGCACGGGCGAGCTCGGCGAAGTTGCTCTGCATGTAGGCGGAGGCTCTAATCCGATGAGCTACTGCCGGTCACGTTCCTGCCGCTGACGGTTGCGATCTTGATCCGGGTTTTACCGTCTCCCGGCTCGATCGTGATTGTGACCAAATTATTCTTATCCGTGGACACGATAGAGTAGTGATTGTGATTCTTCGTCGTAACGTTGGCGTTAGGGAATCGCACAGCGTAGAACGCCATCACCTTATCGGCTGAATCGTCACTCTCAAATTCTGCCTGGACGGTGTGCATCCCTCCGATGGTCGCAGAATTTCCCTGCACCACACGCGCTCCGGGATACAGGTCAACGCCGAGATTGTGAGCGGCTTCATCGGGATTGTTTGTGGTCTGGACCGTACCGAAGGGCGTGTCCACGCGGACATTACCGTTTTTATATTCGGCATGCCGGTTGTGGGCAATGTGGTGAACTACGAACATCATCGTTCCTATTCCCAGAATTACGAGCGCAACGATGACGCCTACGACAATCAAGATGATCTTGAGCGCGCTATTTGCCTGCGGTAAAGCTGCGGGTGCAGACGAAACGGGAGGCTGGATCGCAGCCGCCATGGGTATGGCGGCACCGCATTTAGGGCAGAATCTTGCCGCAGCTTCCAGGTTTGTACCGCAAGAGTTGCAGAAGGTCATGAATCATCCCGTCCGTTCACTCTTTAAGCAAAAGGCTGTGCAGAGAGCGTGGCATATCCGAAATCAAATCTGGGACAGGCACACTAACTCCAGTGGCGCGTTGCGTAGTCGGCCATGCTCAAAGCCAACAGGAGAAAGAGCCAAAAAATCGCGGACGCTATCACAATCTTTGTCAGCTTTTCGCTGGTGTACTTGACGTGCATAAAGAAGAGGACCACCAGCAGAGCCTTCACGGTAGCGATGACCAGTGCGACGACCGCGTTAAACGGTCCCAGATCGACGAAGGAAACCGCCGCGGTAATTCCCGTCAAACACAACAGGGCGATCCAGATGGTGTAGTAAAACTTGCTCGACATTATGTGTTCAGACATGGCTCACCCTCATTTATGCCGATCGATCAAGTAGAGCAACGGGAAAAGATAAATCCAGACGACATCCACAAAGTGCCAGTACAGACCGCCGATCTCGACGGGAGTGTAATATTTCGGCGTGTAGCGGCCTCTCCATGCGTAGAAAGTCAGGAAGGCAAAGATTCCGACGCCGATGATCATGTGCAAGGCGTGGAGACCGGTCATGGCGAAATACAGGGAAAAGAAAATCTGTTCGTGCTGCGGGTCGATGTGAATGTTGGGATAGGCTTTCACCAAGTCGTCAACGTTAAAGGTGGGCCCGGGGATGTGATGCTCTTCGTACTTGTTGTACCACTCGACGCCTTTGATCCCCAGGAAGACAAGCCCAAACACGATGGTGAGCAACAGGAGGATGACGAGGAGTTTACGTTTACCCATCTGCGCCGCCCGGACGCCAAGCGCCACGGTCAAGCTACTGCAAATCAGGACGGCGGTGTTGACGGTACCAAGCGTAATGTCCAGGCTACGGCTGCCGGCGGCGAATTCGCTGTAGTACCAGAAGCGATAGATCAAATAGGCGCAGAACATGCCGCCGAAGAACATGATTTCAGTCGCCAGGAACAGCCACATTCCCAGCGTGGCGGCATCCCGCTGCTGCTCCGCGTCCACGAAGTGATGCAGCAATTCCGGGCCGTTCTGCTCGACCGCGATTGGGCTATCGCTCAACCTGCACCTCCGCGGGAGCGGGAATATCTTCGTAGTTGTAAGCTTCCCAGGTCACTTCCGGCTCTTCTTCAAAATTGAAAGTGGGTGGAGGCGAAGAAGTCTTCCATTCGAGTCCAGCCGCGCCCCATGGATTGTCATCGGCGATCTTCCCGTAACGCATGGACCACAGAAAATAGATCATGGGCAGAACATATCCGACTGCCAAAATAGTCGAGCCCGCGGTCGAGAGTACGTTCAACACTTGGAATTCCGGAGGATATTGCCAGTACCGGCGAGGCATTCCCATGTACCCCAGGATAAATTGCGGGAAGAACGTCAGGTTAAAGCCGGCGAAGACAAGCAACGCCGCCAATCTTCCCCAGCCTTCCGGATACATGCGGCCTGAGATTTTTGGCCACCAGAAGTGCAGCCCGCCGAGGTAACCCATAACCGCGCCGCCAACCATGATGTAGTGGAAGTGGGCGATTATGAAGTAGGTATCGTGCACGTGCACGTCGATTCCCAGGCATGCGAGGAAAAGACCGGTCAGGCCGCCCATCGTAAAGAGACCGATGAAGCCAAAGGCATACAGCATGGGGGTAGTAAATGAAATCGAGCCTTTGTACATGGTCGCAGTCCAGTTGAAGACTTTAATCGCCGAAGGTACTGCAACCAGGTAGCTCAGGATCGAGAAAATAAGCGCCGAATAAAGAGAAATGCCAGCCACAAACATGTGGTGGGCCCAGACCAGGAATCCGAAGACCGCAATCGCAATGCTCGACATGGCGACGAAGTTATAGCCGAAAATTCGCTTCCGCGTGAAGCATGCGACGACTTCGCTTTCCACCGCCATCGCGGGCAGAATCATGATGTAGACCGCGGGGTGGGAATAAAACCAGAACAGATGCTGGAATAACAATGGGTCGCCACCGCGGGTTGGATCGAAGATGCCCAAGTTGAAGGCGCGTTCGAACACCACGAGCAGCAGAGTAATTGCCAGTACCGGCGTTCCGAGCAACTGGATGATGCTGGTAGCGTAATGCGCCCAAATGAACAGCGGCAGGCGCGACCACGTCATGCCTGGCGCGCGCATCCGATGAATCGTGACAACAAAGTTAAGGCCGGTGAGAATGGACGAGAATCCTGCGATGAAGATTGCGATTCCGGCTTCGATCACCCTGGTATTGCTGAAGGCGGTGCTGAACGGCGTATAGAAGGTCCAACCGGTGTCTACGCCGCCAGTAACAATGCAATGGAGATAAATGACGCCGGCAATGGCGTAGAGATACCAGCTCAGCAGATTGATTCGGGGAAACGCCAGGTCTTTGGCGCCGATCATCAAAGGGACGAGAAAATTCCCCAGCACGGCGGGGATGGAAGGAATCAGAAAGAAGAAGATCATCACCTGGCCGTGCATGGAGAAAAGCTTGTTGTAGGTGTCTGCTTGTACCAGATCGCCCGCCGGCGTCAGCAGTTCCAGCCGGATCAGCAGCGCGAAAAACCCTCCAACAAAGAAAAAGAACGTAATCGATATCAAATACAGCAACGCAATGCGCTTGTGGTCCGTAGTCAACAGCCACGAGCGAATGCCATATTCTTTATTCAGGTAATGTTCGCGTTCGGCGATAACTGCTGTGGTTGCCATTGCCATTCCTTAAGGATTCTGCGATTTCGTGCCGGACGGAGCCAAGGTGGTCGCTCCTGCCGCTCCCGACGGAGCCGGGCTCAACGACTTGACGTATGCCACCAAGGCGTTCAACTGTTCCTCGCCCACGAGCCCCTGAAAAACCGGCATGATGGGCTTGAATTCGCTGACGATTTTCGCGCTAGGACTCAGGATCGATTCACGAATATAGTTTTCGTCGGCCACCACGCTTCGTCCGTCTTCTAGTTGCACGGGCTTGCCGAAGATTCCCACCAAGTTAGGCCCGCGACCCTGGGTATCCGCACGGTGACAGGTGGAGCACCCCAATTGCTGAAACAGGCTCTCGCCACTGGCTGCGAGCGATCCGGTCGTTCCCCCTCCAGACAGCCATGCCTGGTATTGCGCCGGCTCCATAACGACCACTTGTCCAATCATGCCCGAGTGCATGGTGCCGCAATATTGCGAGCAAAAGAGGTGATAGACACCTGGCTTGGTGGCGCGGAACCACGCGGTTGTATAGCGTCCCGGCAGTACGTCCTGCTTGATGCGGAAAGCTGGAACGTAGAAGCTGTGGATCACGTCCTGGGAGGTCATGATCAGTTTGACATCGCGACCCACAGGCACGTGTAGTTCGTTGATCTCGCGCTGGCCCTCCTGATGCTGGAGTTTCCACATCCACTGCTTGGCTACAACGTAAACTTCGGAGGCACCCCGGGGTGGAGTCCGCTCGTGGAAGTAAATGACCGCGCCCCAAAGGAAGATGACCATAAAGATTCCGAGCGGAATGATCGACCAGGTGATTTCGAGCGCACTCGAGCCTTCAATCTGTTCCGCTTCGACTCCGCGGCGGCGACGATATTGAGTCGCAAACACGAGGATCATGGTGAAAATAGCCGCGCATACGAGCGCCGACAGCGACAGCAGAAAAATGTAGAGGGCGTCTACATTGCCGGCGCCAGCGGAGGCACGGACAGGCCAAAGTGGAAAGTTATCGAACATAGTTAGTCGTTGGTCGTTGCTTGCTGGTCAACTGCCGACTCTTCGCCGCGGCCGTCGGGCCCATTCGGAACATCGCTACCAGGAATATCCCAAGAATCAAAACGGTTGCCCCCGCCGCCAGTTGCAACACTCGACTGATGACGGCTCCGTATTTGCCGGTGCTGGGATCGTAGTGATAGCAGTAGAGCAAAACTTGATCAACCACGGTGCCGATCTTGTTTTCCGACGCCTGAATCAGTCCCAGACGCAGATCCTTGGGCGCGAATTCGACTCCGTAATAGTATTGCGCGATCTTTCCCTCGGGCGTCAGCACCATGATCGCGGTCGCGTGAGCAAACTGGCCGCTCTTGGGATCGTATTGATACTGAAAGCCAGCCGCTTTCGTGAGCGCATCAATCGAGGCCGCGGGGCCGGTCAGAAAATGCCAGCCCTGCGATGCACCTGGCCGTCCGTAGCGTTTCAAATATTCCGCCTTTTTCGCTGAGGCCATTTCGGGCGTTTCCTTCGGGTCAAAGCTTATGGTCAGAACGTCGAACTCCTTACCCACATCGAACTTCAACACTCGCAGCGCGCTTTCGAGGCCGCTTAGAACTTCTCCACACAACATCGGACACTGGTAGTACACGAGATTCAGGATCATCGGCTTCTTGCCGAAATAGTCTCCCAACTGGACCGACTTTCCGGTTTCATCGCGAAACGTCAGACCCGGCGGAATCTGTTCGTTCAGACGCTGTTCGATGCCCACATTCTTCAGGCCCGGAGGACGCACATTCGCGGGTGGCGAAAGGATGCCCTGCGTCATTCCCTGGCCCCAGGCGGGCAGGACAAGAACCAATGCCGCCATGATCAGTCTCAAAATTCTCGATCTCATCGAACTGCTCACTGCTCCATCCCTTTCCATCACTTCGGCGATTGCGGCTTCGTCTGAGACGACATACCGCTGGTGTCCGAACGCGCCGCCGCTTCATTCGCCGTATTCACTGCAGACGGTGGAAACTCCCCGGCTTTCGGTGTAGTCGGCAATCCGCGTTGCGCGATCAACTGCATGGCTCGCTCAATCGGGATGTGCAAAACTCCAGCCTTTTCGTCGACCCAGCCATAACTGTTTAACGTTTGCTCTTCCTTCAAGCGGAAATCTTTGATCTCAAGTCGCTCGTTCCGCTCCAGGCGCGGTTCGGGAAATTTCGTGATCTCGGTGGGGGAAACTATGCGCGTGTCCGTTTCCGTCGAGTGCACCAGCGGGTTCAGTTGGGGCTGTCGTGCTCGCTGTCGTGCATCCATGAACTTATAAAGGCCCAGAACCACGAGATAAACCAGCACTCCTCCCACGACCAGACTGATCAGGAACGCGTAAACCCCCTGGGCGCTTAGGTCTTGCCGCTCAAAGCCTTCATCCTCATGCATGTTTTTTAAGTTCTCACTCATGTGCCGGTTCCAAGACCTCGTTCGCGGCTACGTCATATGCTGGCACAAGCGGCAGCAAACTTAGATTGCGGAAGAAGTAAGCCAGCCAAAATCCGCCGATGGCCACGGGGACCACGACATCCGCTACCGTCAGGTTCAATGTTTGTGAAAAATTGGGCTCGATGATCCAGAGAAGATCCAGGTAGCGCATGAGCATAATCCAAACGGCCAGCCAGACCAACCGGCGTATGTCGCGTTTGAACGGGCGCGAAAGCAGGAGCACGAAAGGCACAGCGAATTGAAAGATCGCGAGGAACAGGCCGATGAATCCCCATCCGCCGTTCAATCTCCGCATATACCAAGTGATCTCTTCCGGCAAGTTTCCCGCCCAGATGATAAGCCACTGCGAGAACGAGAAGTATGCCCAGACCATGATGAAGGTCAGCATCCACTTGCCGTGGTCGTGCACGAAATCGGGTTTCAATAGCTCCGACATCGGCTTGTAGTTCACGAGAATCCGTTCGACGACAACTGCGAAACACATCGCCGAAAGCAACTCGCCAATCAGAATCAAAAGACCATAGATCGTAGAAATCCAGCTGGGATCGATGGACATCACCCAGTCGATGGCGGCAAATGAAATGGTGAAGGCGTAGAGAATCAGGCCTGGCCCGCTTACTGCCTTGAAACGCGCGGTGTTGTCGCGCGATGAAGGGTTGTCCTGTTCCTTCGACCACTTGGTGAGCAAAAACGACAATAGATTCCAGATGCCAAGGTAAATTACGGCCCGAATAATGAACCCTTGGACATTCAGATAGGACTTGGCGAGGTCCTGCAAATGTTCACGGAGATGTGGATCCGGAATGGAATCCAGGGGCCGCGCCCACACGTAGAGTTTTGGCATTCCGAAGAGGATTGGAACAAACAGCACTGCCATCAATGGCAAGCACCGCATGGCTGCGCCCAGGACCCTGCGAATCACCATGCCCCATCCCCCGCCGGTGAGGTGCCGGATCATGAGAATCGCCATGGAACCGAGTGTCACCCCAAGCCAAGCCATGTAGCCAAGTAGGTAGGCACGGAAGAACTCGTCCGGGCGAAGGAACGCGAGGGCCAGCGAGATCAGGGCGAAAACCAGGCCGATCACGAGCGATCGCTTTTGGATGGTTTTGACCACCGGCGGCGGCATCAGATCGAGTTTGTTCGCATGCGCCGCGTTCATTTCGACTCTTCTCCCGTTTGCTCATGCGAAGCGGGCTGGAGTTCGGGCAAGGTCGCGCCCGAACCCGGGTCGCCGCGAAACTCCGGCGCCTCCGACGGCACTTTCTGTCCCGCCGGAACATCGCTCATAGTCGATCCTTGACTCAACTGCAAGGCCCGGATATAAGCCACGATGGACCAGCGATCAACCGGTGGAATTTGCGATGCATACTCTGGCATGGCGCCAAATCCGTTTGTCATTACATCAAAGAAATAACCCAGCGGCGCTTTGCGCAAGCGTTCGGTGTGATAAGAAGGCGGAGCTCGAAAGCCGCGCTGGACGATCATCCCATTGCCGTCGCCGAGGCGC
Source organism: uncultured Acidobacteriota bacterium (assembly GCA_963837015.1). Lineage (GTDB taxonomy): Bacteria > Acidobacteriota > Terriglobia > Terriglobales > Acidobacteriaceae > JABDBE01. The sequence goes on from CAWIMI010000009.1 coordinate 164,736, forward strand.
GAGTGGCAGGGAGAACAGTAAATATTGAAGCGCTCGCGGCCGTGAGCCAGCACATCGGCGGTCACCACGAAAGGCATATAGTCGCCGGGATTGTTTCCAACCTTGCCGGTGTAGAAATACGAATCTTCATGCAACTGCCCGCGAGCTACGGTCCCTTCGACCGGAGGCCGCGCGGAGCGCAAGTCCGCATAGAAATCACTCTTAGCCAGCGGTTTAAACCGAGGCTGATCTTGCATATCCTGACGGCATCCTGCCAGCACCAAAGTAGCCAGGATAATGGAGCACGGGCGTCTCGCCCGTACGGCCGGGCTACCGCGCCCGGCCTTCGATCTCAGCAGCGAAATGTTGCGGAGGCGAAGCATGCTTTAGCTGGGCACCTCCGAAATCGATCGCGGGCTCAGGCTCTCCAGAAACCGCCGGGTTTCACTTGGGTTGTACTTCGGGTCGGAAGAGAACACGATCAAGAAGAACCGGTCCTTGGTTGCGAAAGCGAAGCGCGGAACGTTGAATACAGGATGGTACGGCATGGGTAGGCCGTTCAATGCCAACATGCCGAACACAGCAAAGATCCCCCCAAACAGAATGGTCATCTCGAAAGTGACCACAATGAACGCCGGCCACGAGTGATAGGGCTTGCCACCAACGTTGATGGGATAGCTCACAGCCGAAATCCAGTACTGGAGCAGGTAGCCTGACAAACCCCCTATCAATCCACCAATTAATACGACGAGAGGAACACCGTTCTTGTGAAAACCCATTGCCTCTGCCAAGCCTTCGACCGGAAACGGGCTGTAAGCATCGATCTTCATATACCCGGCTTCATGCGTATGATGGGCCGCATCCACCAGGCTTTGCGCCGAATCGAACTCAGCCATCATTCCGTATATCGGAGTGTGCTTCATTCCTTCACCTCCGCTTCAGGAAGTAACGTGCGCATTTCGAAGATCGAAATCATCGGCAGGATGCGTACGAATAGGAACATGGCGGCCAGGAACATGCCGATGGTGCCAATGAAAGTCATCCAGTCCCAGCGCGTCGGGTAATACATGCCCCAGGAAGAGGTCAGGAAATCGCGGTGCAAGCTGACCACGACGATGATGAATCGTTCCAGCCACATCCCCGTCAGAATGACGCCGGAAATCACGAATAGGGCGACCGGGCTGGTTCGCAGTTTCCGAATCCAGAGCACTTGCGGGACAAAGATGTTGCAAGCCAAAAGCGCCAGGTACCACGGGGCATAGGGTCCGTGCAGACGGTTCCAAAGCAGAAATGCATCATAGCGGTTTCCGCTGTACCAGCCCATAAATGCCTCGATACCGTATCCGTAGGCTACGATCAGGCCGGTCGCCAACATAACCTTCGCCGAATTCTGCAGGTGGCGTTCGGTGATGAAGTCCTCGAGGCCATAGAACTTACGGATAGGAATGGCCAGCATCAACACCATGGCGAAACCGGAATAGATCGCTCCCGCTACGAAGTAGGGAGGAAAGATCGTTGTATGCCATCCCGGCACGATCGCGATGGCGAAGTCGAAACTGACCACGGTGTGCACCGACAACACCAGTGGAGTCGCAAGCCCGGCGAGCAGGAGATACGCAGTCTCGTAACGATGCCAGTGCCGCGCGGAACCGCGCCATCCCAGCGCCAACATTCCGTAAATGATCTGCGCCGTCCGGTTGGTAGAGCGATCACGCAAGGTGGCTAAGTCAGGAACCAGGCCAATGAACCAGAACAACAGAGAAATCGTAGCGTACGTGGAAACAGCAAAGACATCCCAAACCAGCGGGCTGCGAAACTGCGGCCAGTAATTCATGGTGTTGGGATAAGGAAACAACCAATAGGCCAGCCAGGGACGGCCCACATGAATCAGGGGAAAGATGCCGGCTGCGGACACGGCAAACAGCGTCATGGCTTCGGCAAACCGGTTGATCGAATTGCGCCAGGATTGTCGCAACAAGAGCAGGATGGCCGAGATCAGCGTGCCCGCGTGACCGATGCCAATCCACCAAACGAAGTTTACGATGGCGAAGCCCCAGCCAATCGGAATGGTCACGCCCCAGATGCCGACGCCGCGGACAAACAAATATCCGATAGCAAACAGCATCATCATGGTTAGGAGGAAAGCGATGCCGAAACCGAGAAACCAACCATTGGAAGTAGGGCGGGTGAGGACGATCGAACTGATCTTGTCGGTTACCGTGCCGAAGGTGTATCCGGGCTCGATGACCGGTGCACGTTCGCCGAGCGTCACGGGTTGTCTTTGCTCGTCCATTTACCTTTCCAGCCCCGGATTGGGATTGCGAATCTCGGCCAAATAACTCGTTCGGGGCCGCGTGTTCAGATCAGCCAATAAACCATAGTTGCGCGGGCTCGCCTTAAGCTTCGAAACCCGGCTGTTGGGATCGTTGATATTGCCAAACGAAATCGCGTCGGCAGGGCAGGATTGCTGACATGCAGTCTGCAGCTCGCCGTCCTGGATCTTGCGATCTTCACGTTCAGAATCAATGCGATGCTGCGTGATCCGCTGGATGCAATAGGTGCATTTTTCCATGACCCCGCGGCTGCGAACGGTTACATCGGGATTGCGCATCATCTTGTACTGCGGCGTCTCCCAATCCTGAAAGAGCAGGAAATTAAAGCGCCGCACTTTGTAGGGACAGTTATTGGAACAGTAACGCGTGCCCACGCAACGGTTGTAGACCATGTCATTCAGGCCTTCCGTGCTGTGTACAGTCGCGCCCACGGGACAGACCACCTCGCAAGGCGCGTTCTCGCATTGCATGCATGGAACCGGCTGAAAGTACGCTTTGGGATTATCCCGATCGCCCTGGTAATAAGCATCCACGCGCAGCCAGTGCATGTGGCGGCCAAGCACAACCTGCTCTTTGCCGACCACCGCGATGTTGTTCTCCGCCTGGCACGCGACCATGCAATTGTTGCAGCCGACGCAGGCATTCAAATCGATGGCCATACCCCACACGTAGAGTTCTTTCTCGTATGGGTATGGTTTGTATAACGTCAGCTCGGCTGGAGGCTCTTCGTCTTTGGCGAACGTTGGTTCCTTGCGGTACTCCTCAAGACTCGCGGACCGTACTTGTGGCCTCGCGCCCTCGGGCGTGTCCATCGTCTGGTAACCCTGGGTCGTCGCCAGCTTGTAGGTTCCACCCGCCTTAGAAATCGCGACTCCCGTTGTGAACCATGGAGTCGCGCTGTACCGGAGTTGGTACACGTCGAACCCCGCGCCCGTTCCCGCCCTGCCTGCGCGCTTGCGTCCGTAACCAAGGAATACCGTGATCGAATTGTCGGGATGGCCGGCTTGAATCCAGATTGGAGCTGTCAGCTTCTTGCCGTTCAATTCCAACGTGACCAGATCTTCGGACTTTAGACCCATTCGCTCGGCCATGGCCGGGCCGATGAGTATGGGATTATCCCAAGTCATCTTGGACATCGGCTTGGGCAATTCCTGCAGCCAGCCGTTGTTCGAGAAACAGCCGTCGTAGACGCAAGGATCCCGGCGGAAGTTAATTTCAACGGCTTTTGGATCACCTGCTTGAGACGATGGGAACGCTTCAGATTTCAAGCTCACGGATTTCGGCTGATATGTCGTGCCTTCCATCCACCCATCATGCAGCGATTTGCGCCAGAAGGTATCGAAGTCTACACCGGGATGTTGCTTCTTCCAGTAGCCCTGGACCACTTCGTGACCCGTGGCCTCGGCCTGACCGGCGAGCAGCGCAGTAAGCTCATAAGCGCTCTTGCCACTGTAGAGGGGAGCGATCAGCGGTTGCACGATGCTCACGGTGCCGTCGTAAGCGCGAGCATCGCCCCATGATTCGAGATAATGCGCCTCGTTCACGTGCCACTGGCAAAGTTCTGCGGTCTCGTCCTGATAAAGCCCCAGATGCACCCGCATCGGAATATTTGTGTTCTTAAGCGCATCGGCGAAGTTGAGATCTGCTGGCGCATCGTAGGCGGGATTGCCGCCCACGATGAAGAGCATGTCCACTTTGCCGGCGCGCATGTCGGCTACGAGATCCTTGATGGAATCAGTTTGGTTCACCGGATTGGTGTCGACGGGATCCGTATAGAAAACTGTCTTGCCAATATTGCCCAGCGCTTGGTTCATTACGTGGGCCAAACCATGCACCGCTGGCGGCTGATGATCACCGGCGATGACGACACAAGAGCCGCGATGGTTCTGCAGATCCTGCGCGATTGTAGCGACGTACTTCGCCTGTTCTCCGTCCAGCATACCGTCGCCGCCGGAATTCATTCCGAGAGCGGATCCCAGCGCCCTCGCAAACGCCTCGATGCTGAGCGATCGCAGCGGGACGCGATGATCGGCTTTCGCGCCGGTTGAGCTCATTGTGCTTTCGGCTACGTACAGGCGGTTCATCGTTGAATCGCCAGGAAGGTCTTGTATGACGCCCTGTTTAGGACCGATGTCCGGATAACGCCGCTTGGCGAAATCGCGGATGTAGCGCGTCGAACCCGGAAACCCTGCGTAAAGAAAATCGGCGTCGAGGGAGAGAATCACATCCGCATTCTCCAGCTTGTACCGTGTCTCGACCGGCTGGCCGAAAGCTAGTTTCGCGCCTTCAAGAACGTTGTCACGATTCACCGGCTCATACACATGCCACTTCGCTTGCGGGTAAAGCTTGAGCACCGAGCGTAACTGATCGGCCAGCGCGGGCGATGAAACCGTTCGGGTCAGGATTCGGATGCCTGCTCCCTGGACCGCCTTCTCCGCATTGAGCGGCCCGCGGAGGGCCTCGAGGAATCCTCCCCAGGTTCGTACTTCGCCCAAATATGCAATCGTCTGCGAGCGGTCGGGGTCATACATTCCAAGAAGCGACGCTTGGGCAAAAACGTCCGTTCCGCCCAGGCTCGCGGGATGCTGTGGGTTGCCTTCAATCTTAGTGGGACGATAGAGATGACTCTCAACCAGGATCGGACTGGCATATCCGCCAAGCGTGAAAGCCGTCGCAAAGAACATTGGAAGGCCAGGAATCACGGCCTCTGGTTGCCGCACATAAGGAACAATTGGCTCGAGCGGCTGCTTGGTGCAGGCCGTCATGCCCGCCATGGCCAACGAGGCGCCCATCAGCTTCAGGAAGCCGCGGCGCGACACCGAGTCCAGCCATTCCGACGCGCCTTTTGGAAACTCGCGATGCAGCATCTCCTGAAATTCAGGGCTGCCGGCGAGTTCTTCCAGGCTGCGCCAATACTCCGGACCTTTCGCGTGAGCGATTTGGGAGCGAGCTGTTTTCAGGTCGAGTTTGTCCTTCTTACCCGGACAAACTTCCTCGCCATGCTGCTTCTTGTTTGCCTCACCCTGCATTTAGTTATCAGGACTTCCTTAATAATTTATTAGCGAGCCGGCACCCCAGCCTGCTCCAACGGGCGGAATGGCCGTCGCTCCATTGTTTCTGGCCCTCAACGATGACACGTCGAACAACTTGTAATGTCGGTGACCGTCCGCAATCTATATTTCCTCACCAAATCAGAGCCGAGCGAAAGCTGGTCGGTATACACCTTGCCATCGAGCACCACTGGCTTGTCGCTCGATGGCTGTTCGTAGCGCATATTAAATACCTGATCACGAGGCCGCAGATTTTTCTCCGGTGCGCGATGGCAATCCAGGCACCACTCCATCTGCAGCGAAGCGTAGTTGAACATCAGCGGCATGCGGTCGACTGGACCGTGGCACGTATTGCAGCCTACTCCCTTGTTGATGTGAATGCTGTGATCGAAGTAAACGAAATCGGGCAAATCGTCGACCCGGGTCCATACCAGAGACTTGCCGGTTCGAAAGCTTTCGCGCACCGGTTCGAGCAGCGGCGCTCCTGTCCAGATTTGAGAATGGCAGTTCATGCAGGTCTTGGTTGGAGGAATCCCCGCGAACGAAGATTTCTCAACCGAAGTGTGGCAATACCGGCAGTCAATGCCCAATCCGCCAACGTGGTGCTGGTGGCTAAACGGAACAGGCTGAGGCCGCACGACCTTAGCGTAGGTAATGTAGGGCGACCTTTGCAGCTCAAGCACCCCCCACAGCAACGCCGCGACCAAAAACGCCGCCCCATAAATCGTGGCGCGGGAGATGGTGTTCGTACTGCGATGAAAAATCTGCATCGATCAGAACTTTCAGTGCAGCAGGGACGGTGACCGCCCCAGTTCAGTGCGACTTTTGGAACGACCCGTCACAGATGGTAGTGATGTCGCACACGGAAACTCGTGATTATAGCAGTTTAGTCGTAGCCTGCTTGCCACGACAATTCAACTTCAGAAAAATTAACGCAAATTACCGAACCGGGAAAAGCTTGGACAAGAATTCTAGCAAAATCGCATCGCACGTCGAACGCCAGGCGGGATTTTTCGCCGGGACTCAACGCAGATTCATTACCAGCAGCTTCGGTTCCGTCATCTCTTCGATGGCGTAGCGCAGTCCCTCGCGTCCTAATCCCGAATCTTTAATACCGCCATAGGGCATGTGATCAATGCGAAACGTCGGCACATCTCCGGCAATCACGGCGCCTACTTCGAGTTCTTCATACGCACTGAAGAGCAGCTTGGCATCTCGCGTGAAGATTCCGGCCTGCAATCCGTAAAAAGAATCGTTGAGTTGCTTCAATGCGTCGGAAAAGTCGTTGTACGCCTCGACGGTGACCACCGGCGCAAAAATTTCCTGGCAGTTAACTTTCATCTCTGTCCTGGTTCCGGTCAGAACGGTGGGCTCAAGGACTGACCCCTTGCGTTGTCCCCCACAAAGCAAACGTGCGCCGCCACGCACGGCCTCCTGAATCCACTCAGTGGCGCGGATAGCGTCGCTTTCACGAATCAGCGGGCCAACGTCGGTAGGCTCTTCCAGTGGGTCTCCGGTTCTTAGTTTCTTGACTCCCGCGACAAAAAGTTCTGTGAATTTTTCAAAGACCGACCGTTCCACCAAAATTCGCTGTACCGAAATGCATGATTGCCCCGCGTAGGCAAACCCCCCGGTTACGCACCGTTCTGCCGCGTAGGCCAGATCGGCATCACTGTGAATGATGACTCCGGCATTCCCGCCCAGTTCCAGAGCCACCTTCTTCTTGCCCGCGCGACGCTTGATGTCCCAGCCGACCGCAGCGCTTCCCGTGAAGCTAATCAGCTTGAGGCGGTCGTCAGTCACGAGCAACGAGGCGTCGTCGTTAGCGAGCGGCAGAACGTTCAGCGCGCCGTCGGGCCAGCCTGCTTGCTGCACCGCCTCAGCCATCAGCAATGCTGTCAGCGGCGTCTCGGGCGCAGGCTTCAGCACCATGGTGCAACCGCTCGCGATCGCCGGAGCCACCTTGTGCGCCACCAGGTTCAGCGGAAAGTTGAAAGGCGTGATCCCGGCAATGGGCCCAAGCGGAAACCGGCGCACGATTCCCCAGCGTCCCGCTGTAAATTCCTGCCAGTCGAGGGGAAGATACTCACCGTAGATGCGAGTGCTCTCTTCCGCGGCCACGGTGAACGTGAATACCGATCGCTCGACTTCACTGCGAGCCGCCTTGATTGGCTTCCCCGCTTCCTGGGCTAAAGTGTGGGCAAGCTCTTCACGGCGCAGCCCGATGCTCTCTGCCACGCGGCGCAGAACACGTTGTCTTTCAAAAGCAGGCAGTCGTCGCGTCGTGCCGAAAGCCTTCACCGCAGCCGCGATGGCCGCTTCGGCGTGCTCGCGCCTTCCCTGAAATACGCGACCGACCACGCTGCCGTCGTACGGTGCGCGAATTTCGACGGGATCGCCTGCCTCAATCCACTTCCCATCGAGAAGAAAACCCTGTGTTGTGACGGGAGCCGCAGTCATCTCTGCCATGGATTTATCTTGCACCTCCCCCAAAGAAGCAAAAAAGATTATAGGCTTTTTACGTGAGGCAAGAGTGGGCTCAGGCGATAATTGTTTCCGCTGACAGTTGTCGGTCCAGGCATGAACGAACTGACATCCATCGTCGAAACCAGCGAGTTGCTGCGTCAGGGGAAGCTGTCGCCCGTGGAGCTGACCAAGTGCTGCCTGGCGCAGATCCATAAGCTCAACCCGGCATTGAATGCCTTCGTCACCGTAACCGGCGAAGCGGCTCTGACGCAGGCGCGCGCTGCGGAAGCCGAAATCGCGGGTGGAAAGTGGCGGGGCCCACTGCACGGGATTCCCCTGGCGTTGAAAGATCTGGTCGACACGGCCGGCGTTCGCACCACAGCTGCCAGCGCCCTATTCAAGGATCGACTTCCGGCAGAGGATGCGGAAGTTACTCGGCGCCTCAAGAGTGCTGGAGCGGTTCTGCTGGGCAAGCAAAACCTGCATGAGTTCGCTTACGGCGGCAGCTCGATGATCAGCTACTACGGCGAGGTTCACAATCCCTGGAATCCTGCGTGCATAGCCGGAGGATCGTCGGGAGGGTCGGCTGCATCCGTGGCGGCCGGGCTTTGTTATGGTGCGATCGGCACCGATACGGCCGGCTCAGTGCGCGAACCGGCAGCGTTGTGCGGGATCGTCGGGCTTAAACCGACTTACGGCCGGGTCAGCGTTCGTGGCGTAATCCCGCTTTCGCTCTCCCTCGATCATGTTGGACCAATTACCCGCACGGTTTCTGATGCTGCGGCCATGTTGCAGGTGATCGCGGGCTACGATGCCCAAGACAAAGACTGCGTTGATATGCCAGTTCCCAACTACCTCGCGAATCACGCTGAAAAACTGAGACCGGTTCGCATTGGCGTTCCAAGGAAATTCTTTTTTGAAGATTTGGATCGGGAAGTCGCCGTTGCCGTAGAAGATGCGCTTGGTGTGTTGAGAAGCCTCGGAGGCAATGTGTCCGAGATTGAGATTGATGTTCCTACCGACCGCACACTGCAAGCCGCAGAGTCCTACGCGATTCACGCCGAATTCATCGCGCGGAGTCCCGAGCTCTATCAGCCGGAAACCTTGCGCCGCATCCGTACGGGAGAGGACATTAGCCTCGCCGAGATCGATCAGCGGCGCCGCGAGTTGAGGCAAATCCGCAGCGAGACCGACAAAGTATTTGAAGACGTGGACGTACTCGTGACTCCGACCACACCAATCCCCGCGCCCTCGATCGACGAGCTCAAACAGAACCCGGACCTGCTTCGCCCACGTGAGCTATCGCTGCTTCGCAATACTCGGCCGGCAAACGTATGGGGGCTGCCGACAATCTCGATTCCTTGCGGATTCACTCAGGCAGGTCTGCCCGTCGGGCTACAGATCGTCGGCCCTCGATGGAGAGAAGAGATGGTTTTACGACTCGCTTACGCCTATGAGCAGGCGACGGACTGGCACAGGCGCAGACCAATGTTGGCGTAATACATCTGTCGGCTACTGGCCTGCCTGCTGTCGAGCGTGGAAAAGCGTCCACGGGCCGGATTTCATGTCGCGAAGCGCGGGAGCTTGCCACGAATAGTCCGGATGCGCGTCGAGGAAATCCTTCGCAATGAAATCCTGCCCACAGGGATGCCCAGCGCGCGCCTGAAAGCTCATTTGTTCAGCCATTCTGCTGTCGGTCGCCTTGCCCTGGACTGCACCTCCGGGATAGTAGGCTCCCCACTCCCAGATGTTGACGCCGCGCGGCGAAGTGTCTGTGTGACCGCACAACGTGCGCTCGTTCGCCTGCTCCTTCTTTTCGAAGCTGTCCATATGGTCGGCCATGAATTTCTCCGCCATGTTCACATCGATTTGTCCTTTGGACTGCTTCATAAGCTGCTCCCAGCGCACGCGGCGCGCGTTCGGCGAAGTGGACGCGTCCTTCAGATCGAAGCCCGAGGTCTCGTCTCGGATAACGGCTGGATCGCGAGCGAAGTTTGAGCTGATGAAATATCCATCTTTCGTACGCCACATCGGGGTGTGCTTCAGGCCCAACTCCAGGTAAGCAATCTCGCCGGTCTTGCGATCGCCGATCAGCCAGTCGTTAGCATAGCCGCCGTTGTTTCCTTCCTTGATGATGCGGGCGTAATCGTCAATGGAATTCGCATACTGCAAAGCCTTGCGCGAGCGCACAAATTCCGGCTTGCCTTGCGGATCCCAACCCACGAATTGGGTAATCGTGGTTTCGGTGATCATGATTCCGTTCGAGTTCACGCCGAAGTCGTCGTCGCTGGTGATGACGCCGGGAAAGCCGTCCATCAGAATGCGGTTACCGTGCTCCGGAACGATGTCAAAGACGATCACCCAGCGGGAGCCTACGAGGTAGCTCGTCCAGTTGTTGTGCGCGATTACGATCTGGTGGTCCCGGGTGTAACTTCCGGTCGCGACGAACGCGCTGCAGTTGCCCGGGCTCGTCAGCCGCGGCCCGCCCGCAATATGCTTCTGCTGGTCATACCACGGCACGTAATAACCGGGTAGTTCTTCGAAGGCATTGAGCGCAACCAGATCGTCGATATCCATGGCCACGCCCTGTGCCTTGAGCCCTTCGACGATGCCGGTAAGCTCCTGCTGGTATTCCGCATCGATTCGTGGCCACAGCATTTCACGCGCGGCTTTTCTGAAAAACTCCCAGTCGCGTTTAGTGGTGTGCGTGTCCTCCAGTTTGATGGCCTCGAAAGCGTCGGCAATCTCGTGCGCTAAGAGGTAGCCATGCTGAAAGCCGATTCGCTCAGGAGATCCCTCTAGATGAACGTAGGTCCAGCCGCCCTTTTGGAACCGGTAAGCATTCTGCAATCGGGGATCTGCCGAAGACGTCGTGGCTGCGCTATGAGGTTGAGGCGACGCAGCCGAGCGATCGAGAAGCAGCATGAACGCGCCCAGGCAAACAGCAATGAGAGCAAAAACGATTCCGCTGGCATTTTGTATAGGGCGACTCATATGCGTCCTCCGGGTTCAGGGCAACGTCGTTTTCAATTGCCTGCGAATTATACGCGCAGGAACCCTTGCGATCAGCATCTTGTTGGCAAGGACATTTCGGTTAATCGGCTATTCGCTACAATTGTCAGCTGAAGGCATTATTCCGAGGTCACCAGCCAGCGAGGTGGCTTGTTTATGGGTCGCGTTAATATGTTCTAGTGTCCATCAAGCCTGCCCAAGAATCCTGGCCGACGATCCTTCGCTCTGAAGCCCTCACTCGCATTCCCTGGCTGGTTCACGGATTTAGCACCAGACTCGGCGGTTCTTCGCGCCCTTATGGTGGGAACACCCTCAACCTCGGATTCACCAAACAGGATTCCCGCAGCGCCGTCGAACGCAACCGTGCGGCCTTTCTGCACCGGCTCGGCGCCGAGCGCGGCAAGAAGCCGCGCCCGCTGGTTACGCTGCGCCAGATTCATTCCGACCTCATCCATTGCGTTTCCGGTCCGCCCAACGAACCCTTAGTGGGCGATGGGCTCATGACCCGTGCGCCCGGCGTTCTGCTGGGCATCCAAACCGCTGACTGTCTTCCAATCATCCTGGTAGATACGAGGCGGAGAGCGGTGGGAGTGTTTCACGCGGGTTGGCGCGGCACGGTGAAGCGCATTGTCGAAAAAGGCGTCGGAGAAATGCGCCGCTACTTCGGCACGCTGCCTAGAAATATCAAAGCGGCCATCGGCCCCGGGATTCACTCCTGCTGCTACGACGTTGGACCCGAAGTGCGCCAGCAGTTCGAATCGCAATTCGCTTACGCCGACGATTTGTTCCACGAGATCAAAGAGTCGGACCCGGTTCGCGACAAATATCCGCTGCTGTTTCTGACGGCCCGCGCCCCCGGCCACAGCGAGTTGCCGACGAAAATCTTCCTGGATCTGGTCGAAGCTAACCGTCGCGAGTTGATCGATGCCGGCGTCTCGCCAAGAAATATCACTGCATCCACGTTGTGCACTGCTTGCCGTCCTGACCTGCTCTTTTCTTATCGCGCGGAAAGGGGGGTGGCAGGACGAATGATGGGCGTCGCCGGCATCAAGCCCTAAGAGAGTCTGGCCCGTCGTTTGAACCGTAGCGAAATCGTGAGCGGGCCTGCGCGATTGGTGGTACAGTGTCAGCCTCACTCACCGGCAGCGTGAGCATAAACGCAACCTGCATTCGTGGAGGCAACCATGTTCGTCGGAGGCCTGCTTTACGTCCTCATCGTCGGACTGATCGCCGGTTGGGCGACCGGCAAAATCATGAAGGGTGCCGGTTACGGCGTTCTGGTGGACATCCTGCTCGGGATCGCGGGCGCAATCATCGGCAGCAGGATTCTGACGATGCTGGGCTTCTTCACGACCGGTGGTTTAATCGCGAACATTCTGGTCGGAATCTTCGGGGCGGTGATCCTCGTCGCCATCGTTCGCGCGATCAAAAAAGCCTGACGCTTTTTACCGCTTCGCCGACTTCAGCCGCTGCTCTAGACCTGCAACCTCGTCCTGCAACCCTTTCGGCAGGCGGTCGCCGAATTTGGCGAAGTGTTCTTTGATCAGCGGAACCTCGGCGAGCCACCCATCGATATCGACTCCGAGCAGTTCGTCGAGGTGAGCGCCTTTGAGGTCTAGGCCCTTAGTGTCGAGATCGGCGACGTCGGGAATCCGCCCGATCGCGGTTTCCTTTGCGTGCACCTTGCCGTCGCAGCGCTCAAAAATCCATTTCAACACGCGGCTGTTTTCGCCGTAACCGGGCCACAGATAGTTGGCGTTCTTGTCCTGGCGAAACCAGTTGACGTAGCAAATCTTCGGCAGCTTCGCCGCGTCGGAACTGGCTCCAATCTTGAGCCAGTGAGCGAAGTAGTCGCCCATGTGATAGCCGCAGAACGGAAGCATGGCCATGGGATCGCGACGAAGTTGGCCAACTTTGCCAGTGATCGCCGCCGTGGTCTCGCTGCTTGCGGTCGCTCCAAGAAAAGTCCCATGCTGCCAGTTGAACGCTTCCGTTACTAGGGGAACGATTCCGGCACGGCGTCCGCCGAAAAGAATAGCATCGATGGGCACGCCCTTCGGATCTTCCCACTCGGGAGCAATCACTGGGCATTGCTTCGCCGCCGCTGTGAACCGCGCATTGGGATGGGCTGCCTTCCGGCCTGAATCCGGCGTCCACGGCCGCCGCAGCCAGTCCACCAACTGCGAAGGCTTCTCTTCCGTCATACCTTCCCACCAAACGTCGCCGTCGAGCGTCATGGCGCAATTGGTGAAGACAGAATCGTGAGCCACCGTCAGCATGGCGTTGGGGTTCGATTTCACACCCGTGCCCGGCGCCACCCCGAAGAAACCGAACTCGGGATTGATGGCGTACAGCCGGCCATCAGAGCCGAACTTCATCCAGGCGATGTCATCGCCGATCGTCTCGACCTTCCAGCCAGGAATTGTGGGAATCAGCATGGCCAGGTTGGTCTTTCCACAAGCCGAAGGAAATGCACCCGTGAAATATTTCGCTTTGCCCGCCGGGTTGATGAGTTTGAGGATGAGCATGTGCTCGGCCATCCAACCTTCATCGCGCGCCTGCACCGACGCTATGCGCAGCGCGTGGCACTTCTTGCCCAGCAAGGCGTTGCCGCCGTAGCCCGAGCCGTACGACCAGATCTCGCGAGTCTCCGGAAAATGGCAGATGTACTTGTGCTCAGCGTTGCAGCGCCAGGTCGCGTCGGGTTGATTGGGTCCGAGCGGCATTCCAACCGAGTGCAGCCCGCGGACAAAGTCGGCATCCTGTCCCAGAGCCTTCAGCACGCTGCTGCCGACACGAGACATGAGGTGCATGCTTGCTACTACGTAAGAGGAGTCGGTGATTTCCACTCCAATCTTTGCGATGGGCGATCCGATCGGGCCCATGCTGTAGGGAACCACGTACATGGTGCGTCCCACCATGGAGCCGGAGAAAAGCTCGGTGAGCTTTTGCTTCATCTTGGCAGGATCTTCCCAGTTGTTGGTGGGGCCGGCTTCGTCTTTGGTTCGGGAGCAGATAAAAGTTCGATCTTCGACCCGGGCCACGTCGGCCGGGTCCGATCGCACCAACACGCTGTTCGGGCGCTTCACGGGATCCAACGGGATGGCCGTGCCGGTGAGGATCATCAGGCGAAGCATCGCCTGATACTCATCTTGGGAGCCGTCGCACCAGTGCACCCGATCCGGCTTGCATAGCTGTGCGACTTCTTCGACCCATCGCTCTAGCTTGGGATGTTTGTGATCGGGGACGGCGGTTTCAACTTCTACCGTGATACTGGCCATAGTGATCTCTCCGGTGCTGCGAACTGCGGCCACACGCTGGAACCCGTAACCAGGGCAGAAGCTGTGGAGTTTGTCTACCCAACGGGCTGAGACCCGACTTTTTCTTCCACCGCCGCATCCAGGTGTTCAAGCGTTTGGGCAACAGTTAGCGAATACATTTCCTGACCCACTCCCTCGCCGGACTCCAGCGCAGTCTTGAGGTAGTGTCCGGCAATTTCTACGGCGAGCGGGTCGGTGATCAGTTTTCCAGTGCGTTTCTGGTACTCGACCCACGCCGGGTGCGGGAGCGCAATCCAGACGGGATTGCCGTCGACCAGAAACTTGATGTCCACTGCATCGGCATGCCGGGTGGCAATAGCCACGATCAACGCCTGATAGATGCAGTGCACTTCCTTCTTGGTCCAACGGTCCACAGCATGGAAGTCTTTGTACATGCCAACCTGAAACTATATCGAACCGGGTGGATGGCGGGCAAACGGCAAGCTGCCTTCCGGCTTGAATTATGATGACACGTGGCTCAAAGATTGATGGCTGGCGAGTTGAATCTCCCATGAAGAATCTCGGCATTTTGCTCTCCGGACGCGGTTCGAATTTTGAAGCCATCGCCGCCAATATCGCCGCCGGCCTCATTCCCAACGCGCGCATCGCCATCGTCGTTTCCAACAAAGAGGATGCTCGCGGGATCGCGACCGCCCGCGACTTGGGACTGGCTGCTCTGGTGATCCCCTCCAAAGGCAAGAATCGTGCTCAGCATGACCGTGAAGTCGTTGCTGCGATGGAGGAATACAAAGTTGATCTTGTCTGCCTTGCCGGGTACATGCGGCTGCTGTCGCCCTGGTTTGTGCAACAGTTCCCACGACGGATTCTCAACATTCATCCGTCGTTGTTACCAGCCTTCCCCGGCCTCGAAGCGCAGGAGCAGGCCTTCGCCTACGGGGTAAAAATTTCCGGCTGCACTGTGCACTTCGTGGATGAAGAACTCGACCACGGCGCCATTATTCTGCAGAAGACGGTTTCTGTGCTGGACACTGATGACGAGCGAACATTGTCGGCCCGGATTCTCGAGCAGGAGCACATTGCGTACTCAGAGGCGATCAATATTGTTTTGGAGGGGAAGTTTGAGATAGTAGGGCGGCGGTTCAGAGCGCGCTGACGTCGGAACAGCCGCGAGATTCGACCTCTCGTTATAATCAAGTCGCATGCCAACCTTCGCACCGACCGCCGAGCAACTGGCTTACCTCAAAAAAGGCGCCGCCGAGATCGTAAAGGAATCTGAGCTGGGCGAGAAGCTTGAAAAGTCGCGCGCATCCGGCAAGCCGCTGCGAGTGAAGCTCGGCATGGATCCGACCGCGCCCGACTTGCACCTTGGCCACACGGTCGTGCTTCGCAAGCTGAAACACTTTCAGGATCTCGGGCACACGGTGATCTTTCTGATCGGTGATTTCACCGGCATGATCGGCGATCCGACAGGACGGTCGGCCACGCGTCCCCCGCTCTCTCGTGAGCAGATTGAGCAGAATGCGGAGACTTACAAAGCCCAGGTCTTTAAGATTCTTGATCCGCAAAAAACCGTCATTGATTTCAATCGACGGTGGTTTGCGAAATTCACCGCCGATGACTTTATCCGCCTCGCAGCCAAATATACGGTTTCGCAGATGCTCGAGCGTGAGGACTTCCACAAACGTTTCCGCGAAGAGAAGCCAATCGCCGTGCACGAATTGCTCTATCCTCTGGCTCAAGGCTACGACTCGGTGGCGCTCGAAGCCGACGTCGAACTCGGCGGGACAGACCAAAAGTTCAATTTGCTAGTGGGACGCGAACTGCAACGGGCTTACGGCCAGGAGCCACAAGTCGTGCTCACCACGCCGATCTTGGAAGGCCTCGACGGCGTGCAGAAGATGTCGAAGTCTCTGGGCAATGCCATCGGCATCCACGAGCCGCCGCTCGAAATGTACGGGAAAATTATGTCGGTCTCCGACGAAATCATGTGGCGCTACTACGAACTGCTGACGGATGTGTCGATGGCCGAGATCGAAAAGATGAAGCGCGAATCGCATCCCATGCAGGCAAAGAAAGACCTGGCGAAGCGCATCGTGGCCGATTTTCATTCGGCCGAAGCCGCCGGGAAGTCTGGGGAGGATTGGGCGAAACAGTTCCAGAAAGACGAGGTGCCGGAAGATGTGGAGGAGGTCTCGATCAAGTTAGAGGACGTACTACCGATGCCAATTTCGGAGATCGAATGGGCACGGGGCGGGAACGATGGATCCTGGAAAATAGGGGGCAAGTCCTACCGCGGCATTCGCCTCGATCGTCTCCTTGTGAAATGCGGCTTGGCAGACTCGGGATCTGATGCCGCGCGAAAGATTAAGGAAGGTGCGGTCAGGGTCGGTGGAACTGCTGCGGGAATGCATGTTCTGGTCCCTGAGCTGCCGACGAAGCTGTTGCTCAGGGTAGGCAGGAGGGTCAAAGTTGCTGTCATACACTCCGACAGCGCGCGGTCCGTATAAAGTCAGCAGTAGCGAAACTCACGTGGGGGACAGCCGCCACTCGGCTGTCCGAGCGAGCAGGGCTCGCCAGTTGTCTGCGACGCTCTTCATCCCAATCCCCTTCAACCTCAACAACCCGGCATGCTCGGCTCACACCTTCAAACAGAAAGTCCCTACTGCGGAGCTTTGCTCCGCAGAGCAGCCGGGAGCGGCTGTCCCCGCGTGAATCATTCGCTGTATACTTTTCTCATTACAGAAGCAAATGGGAGTTGCGATCGCGCATCGAACCGCTAACCTAAACACTCTGAACCGTGTCTAATTCATCTTCTGACTACAGGTATCTCTCGGAGGTTGCGAATGGAAGACCACGACCCTTTGAACGACGAACCTAAGGATGACAACTCCGGCGTTTCCCGCCGTGATTTTCTGAAAATTTCGACGATTTCAGCGGCAGCGGTGCCGATTCTTGGGGCGAAAGTCGTGCAAGCGGCGGGCGAACCGGTAAAAATTTATGGGCCGGGAAAAGTGCCGGTCGAGCTTACCATCAACGGCCAGAAACACACTCTCCAGCTCGAACCCCGCGTCACTCTGCTCGACACGCTTCGCGACCAGCTCGAGATCACCGGCGCGAAGCGGGTATGCGATCGTGCCGAGTGCGGAGCGTGCACGGTGCTCATGGACAACAAGCCGGTCTACGCGTGCTCAATTCTGGCCATCGAAGCACAGGGCAAAGCCATTACCACGGTCGAGACTTTCATGAAAGACGAAACTCTCGATCCCATCCAGCAGGCGTTCGTCGACAACGATGCGTCACAATGCGGTTTCTGCACTCCCGGCTTTGTGGTGGCCTTCAAGGCAATTCTCGACCAACATCCCAATGCGACGCCTGAAGAGATTCGGCACGGCCTCACAGGGAATGTTTGCCGCTGCGGTACCTACCACGGAATTCAGCTTGCCATTGCCCAGATGGCGCAGAAGGGAGCCTGAGCCGTGCCTGACTACAATTGGCCCAATCCTGCAGATAGCGCTCTGATCGGCAAACGCATTTCACGCGTGGATGCACCTGTCAAAGTTTCCGGCCGCGCCAAATACACCTACGACTATCACGGCGCGAACATGCTGTACGGTAAAGTTCTGCGTTCGCCGTACGCGAAAGCGAAGATCGTCAGCATCGACACCAGCGCCGCCGAAAAGCTGCCCGGCGTCAAAGCTGTGGAGATTATTCAGAAAGTCGGAACGACCGCTCAGTGGGGCGGAGACGAAATCGTTGCTGTCGCCGCCGTCGATGAGTCGACGGCGGAAGACGCGGTTCGCCTCATCAAGGTGAACTATCAACCATTGTCATATTTGGTCAGCGACGCCGAGCCTCCTGCTGGCGCTGGCGAAGCCGCGGGCCCCATGAGCGAAGATGACATCGACGATGCCATCAGCAACCAGATGCCGGATGCACAGCTCACTCAATATCTTCAGGAGCATGGCGTCAGCTTCAAAGTCGACGCCGACTTCCTGAAAGATATGAAGGGTGAAGGCGCTTCTGACGCAGTTCTGGCGGCGATCCAGAAGGCTTCGTATCACGAACTAAAGAGTAGCGGTCATTCCGCCTATCAGAAAACTGCGGCACAAACGAGCGGAGACCCTGACAAAGCTTTTGCCGAGGCCGACGTTGTTTCCGAAGGCCTTTATGGCGCATCGGTGATCGCTCACTGTTGTCTCGAGCCGCACGGTTCGGTCTCCGAGTGGACTGATAAAGATCATCTGTTTACCCACATTTCAACCCAAAATGTTTCCGGTATCGCAGCGCAAATGGCAGAGCCGATGGGGGTTTCTGCGGCGAATATTCGGATTCATCAGGACAACATCGGAGGAGGCTTCGGCAGCAAGTTTGCCGCCGATCGCTGGGACATAACGGCAGCCAAACTTTCCAAGAAAGCCGGCGGCAGACCGGTGCGGATCATGCTGGAGCGCGACTCGGAGTTGAAAGTTGCGGGCGCGCGTCCTTCGGCCTACGCTCGGGTGAAGGTGGCGGCAAAAAAAGACGGGACTCTCACCGGATGGCAGTCGCAATCGTGGGGAACGGGTGGTCCGGGTGGAG
Source organism: uncultured Acidobacteriota bacterium (assembly GCA_963837015.1). Classification (GTDB taxonomy): domain Bacteria; phylum Acidobacteriota; class Terriglobia; order Terriglobales; family Acidobacteriaceae; genus JABDBE01. The sequence goes on from CAWIMI010000009.1 coordinate 183,435, forward strand.
GAGGCGCGCCGCCGATTCCGTACGTTTTCGGCATCCCCAATCTGCGCAAGGAACACACCGCCATTCGCAACAACATCGGCCCTGCCCGCGCCTGGCGAGCGCCGAACCATCCGCAGGCCGCGACGATCACCATGGGAGCGCTCGACGATCTTGCAGCTAAACTCGGCATGGATCCTCTCGATCTTTGGTTGAAGAACCTGGAAATTACGGGGCCGCGACGCGACGTCTATCGCGAAGAGCTAGCTATTGCCGCCGACCTGATGGGTTGGAAAGACAAATGGCGTCCGCGAGGTCAGAACGTTTCCGGGAATATCGCTCGTGGGCTCGGTCTTTCGATACACACCTGGGGCGGGCGTGGTCACGAGAGCGATTGCGATCTCACGATTCATCCTGATGGATCGGTCGACATAAAGATGGGTACACAGGATATCGGCACTGGCACTCGAACGACAATTGTCATCGTCGCGGCCGATGCTCTCGGCATTCCGATCGAAGCGATCAATCTTTACATTGGCGACACCCTGTATCCACCGTCAGGCGGTTCCGGCGGTTCGACCACTCCGGGCGGAGTTAGTTCATCCACTCGGCGTGCCGCCGTGGATGCCCGCGAAGCACTGTTCGCGAAAGTTGCTCCGGCCCTCAATGCTCAGCCCGCGGATTTAGAGTGTGTAGATAGCATGGTCCGAGTCAAGAGTGACCCGAGGCGTTCGCTCACCTGGAAACAGGCTTGCGCCAAGATTGGCGCTATGCCGCTTACCATTCGTGGCAAGAATCCTGACAAGAGTAAGCCGCCCGACCTTACCAACAGCGGCGTAGGCGGCGTAGGAATGGCCGACGTTCAAGTGGATATGGAGACCGGCATTGTGCGCGTGAAGAAGATGGTAGCGGTGCAGGATTGCGGTCTGATCATCGATCTCAAAACTGCCGAAAGCAGTTGCTACGGCGCGCTTGCCATGGGCATCAGCTATGCGCTTTTCGAAGAGAAAGTGATGGATCAGGCAACGGGCAGAATGCTGAATCCGAATATGGAGTTTTACCGGCTGGCCGGGCTCAACGATATTCCTGAGCTGGTGGTTCATATGATGACGGGAAAAGGCTATGACGAGCGCGGCGTGATCGGATTAGGTGAGCCTCCGGTAATTTCGCCTGGAGCGGCGATTGCCAATGCAGTGGCGAATGCGATCGGTGTACGGGTTTCATTCTTGCCGCTTACGCCCGACAAAGTGCTTGCGGCGCTGGGTCAAACTCAGAAGGCAGGTGCGTGATGCGATCGTTTGAATACGCCAGTCCGACCACCAAAGAACAGGCGGTTGCGCTTCTGGGCGCAACCTGGGGACAATCAGAAGTGCTTGCCGGTGGCACGGATCTGTTGGCCTTGATGAAGGATGACGTTGTCCGCCCGAAGCGCCTCGTCAACATCAAGCAAATTAAGGAAATGAACGGCGTGAATGCCACGTCACAGGGACTTCGCATCGGCGCGCTCACAACGCTGGGAGAGTTAGCCGACAACGTGAATGTGATCAAGGACTATCCTGCCTTGGCGGAAGCGATGAACGACGCGGCCAGCCCGCAGATTCGCAACATGGCCACGCTCGGCGGCAATCTCTGCCAGCGTCCGCGATGCTGGTACTTTCGCGGTGGTTTCGGGCTTCTGCCGAAAAATGAGGCAGGCAAGGATCTCGTCACTGACGGCGAAAACCGTTACCACGCGATTATCGGCAACGACGGCCCCGCTAAGTTCGTCAGCCCCTCGACCATCGTTCCGGTGCTGGTCGCATATGGCGCTTCGGTTCGGCTGTCGGGATCGAAGGGTCCCCGCGATTTCCCGCTGGAGCGGTTTTACGTGATTCCGAAGACCGAAACCGAGCGCGAACACGATCTCAAGCCGAACGAGATACTTAGCGAAATAGTTCTCCCTCCGCCGCGGGAGTTAAGAGTCGCTCACTATGAGATTCGGCAGAAGCAGGCCTTTGACTGGCCCCTGGCCGTCGCTGCTGTCGCGCTGAAGATGAATGGCTCGTCGGTCGAATCGGCTCGAGTCGTGATCGGATACGTTGCGCCCATACCGTGGCGCTCTGCCGAGGCGGAGCGCGTATTGACGGGGACGGTCACCTCCGAGGATACTGCCAAGGCTGCCGCCGAAGCCGCGCTGCAAAAGGCGACGCCGCTCAGCCACAACGCCTACAAGATTCAGCTGGCGAAAGTCGCCGTGAAACGAGCCATCCTCAAAGCCGCCTCGGGAGGTACCGCATGATTAGACAGTCGCCTCGTCAGGAATCCGATCGCTTCAACACCAACCATCCTGACCTTTGCTCGTCTCTGCGCTGGAAAGCACAATTCATCCTCACCGAGCCGGATCCGACCGTGCCTCCTTCGAATGAAGGGTTGTTCTGGTGCATCCACACCCAGAATTGCATCGGGCCGGACGGCAAGTTGGCCGAGCCCGGGAACTGCTCGTCCTCCCGCCGAAAATGTCACGGGACGGGGAAATGCTGACAGTTAACTAGACGCAAAGTGCCTGTGCAGAGCGCCATCCCGCTGTTGCATAATAGAAGCACAGCTCGGCCCTCGAACCCGACGGTCCGCACGCATGTAGGGGGATGGCTATGACACGCCGGATTTGGATTCTCAACCTTTTGACAATCGCATTTCTTGTAGTTTGCCAGGGTCTCGCGCAAACTACACCCGCTGCCCCTGCGACCGGGAACGACTATTCTTTCAACGTCTCGACGACTCAGCCGTGGACGGACACTGGCTTGGATCTTCAAACTGGAGATGTTCTCGAAATTACCGCAGCCAGTTCGCAAGGATGCGATCCGTTGGGGGTAAGCGGCGCTTCTGCCCAGAATCTTCCCGTGGCGAGTGCGCTGCCGGGAGCTCTGATCGCAAAACTGCAGGCGCAAGGGAGCCCGGTTCTGATCGGAAGCAGCAAGGAAGTTAAGGCCGATGTCCCCGGCCATCTTTTTCTGGGAATCAATGCAGCCGACAAGTCGCCCTGCAAGGGAAGCTTTGCGGTCAAAGTCCATCGACAGGCGCAGGGCGCTCAAAGCCGTGGAGAGGTTCTCAAGCAACAGCTGGGAACCGCTGCCGAGATCTTCCTTGCCGGTCAGTTGGGGATCGGGTCTGCGAACGCCACGACGCCAGCCCTGAAAATCTCGAACGCTCCGTTGGATGCCGGACTTCGGAAGGACATCGACGGCCTCCCTCGACGCGTCAACGACCAGTTCAAGAACCTCGGGGACATGGTGAATTTCGTCATTATCGGCTCGCAGCAACAGGTCCAGAGCGCGCTCGACGCCGCCAACTTCCACGTAGCCGACACCGACAACCAGAAGGCCGTTCTTCAGGCCGCCATGCTGACCTACGAAAACAAAGACTACCTGTCGATGCCGATGAGCACGCTTTACTTGTTCAACCGCCCGCAGGATTTCGGTTACGAGCAGGCCGAACCCATCGCCATGGTCGCGAGTCGGCATCACTTTCGGCTATGGAAGGCGCCTTTTACGTGGAATGGGCAAACCGTGTGGGTCGGCGCCGGGACTCACGACATCGGATTCGCCAAGGACAAGCGCAATGGCAGTGTCACGCACAAGATCGACCCCAATGTCGACGGCGAACGAGAAAATATTGGCGCCAGTCTGGAAAAGGGAGGGAAAGTGAAGAGCATGTCTTACTATCTCCCGCCGAATCCTGTGCAGGATGCGAAGAACGCCACGGGCGATGGCTACCACTCAGATGGACGAATTCTGGTCATCTTCGCGCAGTGAATATCGAGCGCGCGCGGGCCGCGTCACTTCCGTATGAGATAATTTTTAGATCGACTCTTGAGGAAAACTATGGCTGAGCGCACAGTGTTCTGCGTCAAGTTGCACAAGGAGCTTCCTGGCTTGGATGAGCCACCCTTTGACACAGAATTTGGAAAGAAGATTTACGACAACGTCTCCCAGCAAGCCTGGCAGGGATGGACGGAGTTCTGCAAGATGCTGTTGAACGAGTATCGCCTCAACCCCGCTCGCCGGGAAGACCAGGAGGCCATCGTTAAGCAGATGGAACAGTATTTCTTCGGCGAAGGCGCTGCCCCGCCGAAGGAGTATGTGCCGCCCGTTCAGAAATAGCCTCATCTGGCCTACCCCAGTAACCAGACAACGGTTACCTTGGCGGATACTGTTTATCGCATTGTTACCTACATTTCATCATCCCGTAACATTGCCGAACTAGAAATGGAGTATGGATCCGCCCGTCTACGATACGCTGATCCTTTCCGACTGTCCATCTGGGCTCGGAATGCAGCCGTGCCCGCGACGCGACGCAGATGCTGAAGGACAATCGCTTCCGGCGGTTGATCCTTTTGGGCGACATTTTCGCAGACCTCAACTTCGGCCGCCTCACCAAGGAACACTGGAAATTTCTCGGTTACATCCGCAAGCTTTCCAATCCCAAACGCAACGTAGAGGTCATCTGGGTGGAAGGAAACCACGACCAGGGTCTGACCGACATTATGTCGCACCTGGTGGGGGTGCGGGTTTATCAGCAATACGTCTGGAATTACGCCGGCGTGCGCCACTTGGCCATTCATGGCCACCAGTTCGATCGCCTCGTCGCTAATAATCTGCGACTCAACTATCTGGGGACTCTGCTCTATTTGCGGCTGGAAAAACTGGATTTGAAAGGCAAACCAGTGGCACGGTTTTTTGATCGACTGAACACACGCTGGCTCAGGATGTCGACAAAAGTGGCTTCGGGAGCGCTGTTTCACGCGCGCCAGCATAAAGCTGATCGCATTTTCTGCGGACACACCCACGTTTCCATGCGCAAGGAGCGGGATGGACTGCACTATTACAACGCTGGCGGCTGGATTGATTCCAAGCCCACGTTCATCACCATCGACGAGGAGGGAGTGCGGATTCATGAATACCAACAGCGAGCTGACCATCGTGATTCCGGCGAAGAACGAGGCGGAACTGATCCCGCGGTTGCTGAGTTCGCTGGCGAATCAGGACTACCCGAGGATGCCGAATACGAAAATATTAGTGGCTGATGCGGGCTCGACTGACGGTACTCCCGAGATTGTGATGGGGTTCCGTGATCGCCTGCAAGTGGAGGTGATCCCCGGCGGCTTGCCCTCGATCGGCCGCAACGCCGGTGCCGCGCTGGCCGAAAGTCAATACATCCTCTTTATCGATGCCGACGTCGAACCATCCTCAAATTCTCTGATCCGGCGCGCCGTGGAACTGGCGCAGCGCAATCACCTGCATTGCGTGACCACAAATATCATCTGCCGCGAAGGCAACTGGTTCGATAAAGCAATTTATCTGGGCAACGACTTTTTTCAGCACCTGTCGAGGCTGCATCAACCCTTCAGCACCGGCATGTTCATGCTTTTCGATAAGCAGCGCTTTGACGAATTGGAAGGTTTCCACGAACAGGTCCATTTCGCAGAGGACTATCTCTTAAGCAAGCAGGTGGCTAGAAGCAAGTTCGGCATCGTCGGGGGAGGCGTCTATACCACGAACCGTCGGTTTCAAAAGATGGGACGCCTCCGGGTGATCTGGCTCTTCCTGTTTACCGCCATGAATTTCTGGAACCCCAGCCACTTCCTGCGCGACCACAAATACTGGCAGACCTAGCCTGCTTAATTCATCAGAGCTGAGATTTTCTTGCGAAGATGTGTGATCGGACGTCGAGGGAATGGCGGAGTCGCCGGGCAGTCGTTTTTTTGGGGGTAGTACGGCCGGGCGACCTGAGGGGAAGGATTTTGAGCACGGCTTGGCAATGAAACTGCGAGTGGAAGGTGAGTTCGGAGATAGGCCAACGGGTCAACCGCTGTTGACAGCGCAGGCGACGGAGCGAAACAAGCTCTGAAACGGCCAGCCGGTGGCGAGGTGGAAACGGATGCAGCGGGCGGTCTGGCGGACACGGGCGCCGATTTTGAAGAGTTGGGCGCGGAGGGTTTCGATCTGGGCCGAGCGCCAAGGCTGGGGCAACTGAAGGCGGAACAGGTTGACCAGGTTGTAAGCGAAGCCGTGCAGTAGCAGGCGGAAGGCGTTGGCCAGGAAGCGGTGACAGCTCAAGCGGTCGGCGCGGAAACCGTTTTTGAATTCCTCGATGCGATTCTCACACTCGCCGCGATCATTGTAGAAAGCGAAGACCTCCGCGGCACGGCCGGGGCAGTTGGTAATCACGAAGCGCAGATTGGTTCCGGTGGCGGTGTGCTCGGCCTTGTAGCAGATGCGGCGCTGGCGCGGCCAACTGCGGGCACGGTGGCGGAAACTGGAAAAACTGCGCTGCGGCACTTGGGTGCGGCGATAGCGCCGCTTGAGCTGCTTCTGCCGTGGTTCGGCACGCTGTTGGAATACGCAGTTCGCCGGGATGCCGATGGCGTACTCGATGGCGAAGAACTCGCAGAACTGGTAGAGAAGGGGTAGAGCAAAACCGGCATCACCGCGCAGTTTGATCTGCACGCCGGGAAAAGCGGACTGCAAACGCGGCACCAGGCGCAGCAGCATGGGCACGATGCGGGCATGACTAGAGGCGTTACCCGGACGCAGGCGCGCCGCCAGCAGACATCCGGTGTGGCGCTCGAAGACCAGCATCGGATGATACATGTGCTGGCCATAACCACCGTTGAAGAAGCTGAGTTGCTGTTGGCCATGAGTAGGATCGTCGGTGGAGTCGATGTCGAGCAGGATCTCGCCGCGCTGGCGGACTTGGTCGCCACAGAGACGGATGAACTGCCGACACAGCAGGTCGTTGGTGTGCACCAGATCGCGAGCGGAAGGCGCGTTCTCCCAGCGACTGAGCGTGGGCTGGGAACCGAGCACGTCGCCGAGTTTGTGATCGGCGACGATCTGCAACATCGGATCGTGGCGCAAACGATCGGCATCGTTGGCATCTTCATATCCGGCCACGATCTGGTAGATGCGTTGCCGTGACAAGGCCAGCGAGTCATGGCGCAGGCGATCCCCCTGACGCGGATCGCTTAGACCAGCGGCCCACTCGCGGGTCAGATGATGGCGCTGATCGAAGGCTCGCAACGGTAGCAGACCGGCGTCACCGGTAATCTGGCCACCGGAAAAATCGGCCTGGATGGGTTGATGACGGTAGAAGGAGAAGTTCAGTTGTGATAAAACACCTTGTATCAAGCGATGGATGCTCCGAAAGGGAATGCTGGGTCCACGAAACCCAGTGTTCATCTACCTTTTAGAGCATCCTTTCTTTTTTGACCAGTGATTTCGTGAATTATTCAGGCTAGGACGCTGCGTTAGCCTAGCCAGGTGCAATTCTTCCCCAAGCAAGACGCACTTCTGGAGGTCTCAAACAATTAACTAGATTTTCACAGTCTTGCAACCAACCCGAAAGAGTCTAATCACTATCATTAACATCACACTAGAAAATAAGAGATAAGCCTGCGGCGTGCCGCAAGTCTCGCAGGCCGAATGGAGTTGCAATTTGAAGTTAGATCTGGAAACCCGCGTAATCGACGACATCACTGTCCTCTACTGTAAAGGTCGCTTTACTTATCGCGACGAAGCCACCGCGTTCTCCCAGAAAATAGCCGGCCTTTTGCCGTATACGCGCCAAGTCATAGTCGAACTTAGTGGACTGGAAGTTATCGACAGCGCCGGCCTTGGCGAATTGGTGGTAGTGCACATGTGGATTAGAGCCAGCGGATGTGCGCTCAAACTCGCCGGCGCCAATTCTCGGATTCACCAGCTGCTCGACCTTACCAACCTGCTATCCGTTTTCGATGTGCATTCCACACTGGATGATGCCGTGCTCTCTTTTCGTCAGAATATTGAAAGAAGAAGAGCTGTCCACGCCGCTTAAGTCGGCGAGCTAGCTGAGTTCAAGATGACAATTTCGAATTCAGGCGTTTTTGGAATTTCCGGTGCATCCAGCCATCGAGGGAGGCCCATTGGCCGTCAGAAGCAGGAATATCAGCCCAAGAAGCATGCAGTAGTCGGTGCGTGCCTCATGCGCCATGGCCCAAAACCCCGTTGTAGATAGCATCGGAATCTTCGTCGTAAGTATGGCGACGCTGATATCGATGATCAGTGGAATTGTGGCCCAGCGTGTAAGTAAACCGACTATCAAGAGCGCTCCGCACAATATTTCAATAACACCCACAAAAGGTGCGAAGAACTGGGGTGCGGGAATGCCGATTTTCGTAAACCGCCCGACACCTAGGGCTGCCGGAAAGAGAAACTTCTGAATGCCCTCCGACAGGAAAACGCCACCTACCATCAGGCGAATGAGAATCGTGAGGCGCGCAGCGCTCGTGCTGGATAAAAACTTTGCCATCACTACCTCAGGCGTACTTCATCAGAGCCATAAAACCAAAGTCCATGTGTAGCTGTTGGTGACAGTGAAAGAGCGTGTTCCCCGGATTATCCGCGGTGAAGTCCACCTCGACGACCTTGTTCGCGTTCACGACTACCGTATCTTTCAAAATGCCCGAGGTGGCTTTGCCATACACGTTCGTCAATTCGAAGCTGTGCCTGTGCAGATGCAGAGGATGAGCGTCATCGCTCTCATTACGGAAGATCATGCGGTACCGTTTTCCGGAGTGGACCATCAGAGGATCGGTATCCGGATAAGATTTCCCATTGATCGTCCAGCGGTTGAAACCTCCGTGACCGCCGGGAATCTTCTTGAAGACCAGATCGAACTGCCCGTCGGGCGCGACAACATGGCTAGTCTCTTGCCCGAAGAGTGTGTAATCCCAAGGCTGCTTCTCGGGCTTCTTCCACTGCGGAGGGCCCTTACGATTGGCATACTCAACCACTACGCCGAAGCCGTGCTTGCGATCATCATCGTCTGTCGTACCTAGAATCCAAACCCCCGGTGAATCCATGCTCACCATGGCATCCACACGCTCAGCCGCGCCAACTTGCAGCACTCTCACCTTCTGCGCCCTCGGTACCGGATTGCCATCGAGCGCCACAACTTCAAATTGGTGTGAGGGCAGCGCCACATTCACGGTTTCCGTCGCGCTTGAGTTCAGGAAATGAAACAGCACCCGATCGCCCTGCCGCACGCTGATCGGATCCCCATGTCCAAGAGCTTTATCATTAAACGAAAAGGCGCGATAACCAACTTCCAGTCCGTTGTTCGGAGGCGGAGGTGCACTGCCCTCGTCCGATTCCTCCATCGAAGCGCTGTAATAGGGCTCCCATTGATGCATCGCGAGAAAGACCTCGCGCTCATATCGTCCGGGATCAGCCTTCGGCTCGATATAAACGAAACCAAACTGCCCGGTATAGAGGCTGCGATGAAGATCTTTCCCGGCAAACGCGTGACTGTGATACCAGCGCGTGCCAGCCGGCTTAGGAGTGAAGGTGTAGTGTCGATTGCCGTGTGGAGGAACAGCCGGGCTGCCTTCTTCCGTCGCGCCGTCTGCTTCCACCGAAATCATTTGTCCGTGCCAGTGGACAATCTCTTCGTGATCAGTGTCATTGAAAACATCCACCGTAACCGGAACACCTTCCTTCATCCGCAGGAGAGGGCCGGGAACCTGACCGTTGTAGCCAAGTGTATGAATGGTTTTTCCGGGAGCAATTTCAAATGACACCGGCGCGATGCGGAGGGTGAAATCAGCTTTCGGTTGGGGTACCTGGTTCTTCGGGGCGCCAAAAAGCTTGCTAGAACCGAGGCCCGCGACAAGCATGCCCGCATTCTTTAGAAAATCCCGACGTTCCATGTCTTCGCACTTTGCCGCTGAACCATTGCGACTCGGCTAGAGCGGCTGAGGAGCACGCCCTGAAATAGCGTAGTTCCCCTTCATCGCGTACCAGCGGACCTTGACCAGCTCACTAAACATACGGATGCCGTCGCGCAAGGGATGGATGCGGGTTCCCTCCCGGTGCGACCATGCGACCGGCACTTCGCTGACGGTGAATCCGAACTTCTTAGCCAGGTAGAGAAGCTCGGGATCGAACCCCCAGCGCTCGATCTTCTGCAGCGGGAAAATAGCTTGCGCGCTGCGCTGGGTGAAAGCCTTGAAACCACACTGAGTGTCTTTGTATTGCAAGCCCAGAATTACGCGCAACGCCAGATTAAAAATTCGCCCGAAGAGGCGGCGATGCAGCGGTTGCCTGCGAATCTGCAACCGCGGGTCCACCCAGCGCGAGCCGATGGCGATATCCGCGCCCTTAGCGATTGCCGAAAAGAGTTTATCTGCCTCTTCAATCGGTGAAGACAGGTCGGCATCGCTAAAAAGCAAAATGTCGCCCGTCGCACGCAGCATTCCGTTGCGGACGCTGTAGCCCTTACCCCGATTCCCCGGATTCTCCAGCAGGCGCAATACCGCATGCTTGCTCGCATAATCATTAGCGATCGCTGCTGTGTCATCGCTCGATCCGTCATCCACCACAACGACTTCCATATTCCAGCCTCGTTCCGCGGCGTGGGCAAGAATTTTGTCCAGCGTGGCCGAGATGCGCGCGCTTTCGTTGTACGCCGGGAGAATGACGCTGTAGGTGGCACGTTCCAAATGTAAGCCGTCAGCTTTCAGCTACGAGAAGTAAATCTAAGGATTACCGCGCGGAATCAACACTAAGAAATCAAACGCCGAGCTGCGAACCAGGAGCCGCGAGCCAGAAGCTTCCTACGCTACTCTCCGCTGCTTCTCCAGCATCGAGAAGAACTCATCCACCAGTTCTTCATCCCACAGCCCGCCGCGCGCTTCCTGACGCATCGTAAAAGCAGCGTGCTCATGGCTCAGCGCCGCTTTGTAGGGCCGCGCCGTACGCAACGCATCGTATACATCCACCACCTGCAGGACCCGCGGTAGTAAAGGGATCTCGCCTTTCTGCAATCCATCGGGATAGCCGCTGCCGTCCGAGTGCTCGTGATGATTGCGGATAATGGGCAGCACAAGCCGCAGCGACTTCAATGGCCGGCAGATGTTCTCGCCAGTGATCGGATGCTGCTTCATGATCGCCCATTCCTCCTCGGTCAGATTCGTCCCCTTCTTCAAAATGTCGTCCGGAACCGCGATCTTCCCCAGGTCATGCAGGTAACCGCCTCGCCGCAACGCCACGATCGACTCTTCACTCAGGCCGAGGTGACTCCCCAGGCTGCTGGCATTCTCCGCCAACCGTTCACAATGACCCTCGGTATAGGGGTCGCGGCTCTCTACGCTCAAGCCCAGCGTGCACAGCACCGACTCTGCCGTTTCCAGTTCGTCGGTGAACTCTTTGATTTTAAGCAGCGACTTGACCCGGGCAAACAATTCCTCCGAGAAAATCGGCTTGTTCAGGAAGTCATCCGCGCCCGCCTCGATTCCCCTCAGCTTGTCCTCACGATCACTCAACCCGGTAATCAGCACAAACGGAATCAGCCGGGTAGCTGGGTCTTCCTTGACCTCCCGGCACAGCTCATAACCCGACTTGCCGGGCATAACCACATCGGAAAGAATCAGATCGGGAAGCTCGCGGCGAATCTCCATTTCCGCCCGGGCCGCGTCCGCAACCGCGACCACTTCATACCCCCGGGTGGATAGCAACTCGCGCATCAACACCATCGTGTCCGGATTGTCATCCACTACCAGCACCCGCGGGGCGCGGCGCGGCGCACCTTCTCCCATCTCTTTGTAAGACGAGGAACGGCTGGATGGAGATGCCCGGAATTTATGGGGAGGGCTCATGACAACCGGTTGAGCGAAACGCTGTCACAATTGTAGCGGATTTCGCGGCAGCCTACCGATCTGTCCTGTTATCCGCGCAAGTACCAGTCCAATTCTTGGACAGCCAGAGACTCAGGTACGCATATGTTCCATTAGGGGAAATCCTGATCTTAAATGTGCGATCTAACCTTGCCCAAATGACGAACCGCTGATTAGCCTCAGTGCATGCGCTTCCCATTTTGTATCGCTCTGTATTGTTTTCTCGGCGCGGCGGCCGTTGCTGTTTCCAAGCCGCACGTCATTACATTCGGCAAATGGACCGTTGTCAAATCCTCGGTCGCGCTCGATGAAAGCCCTCCTGACTTGAAAGTCAGGCCGTTGTACGTGGATGGCCGATTGAAAGAATTCACCTTCGGCGTTCCGCATGAAGTCACGGAACAACTATTCGTGGTGCGACGCGTTGTACGCGTAAATGACACTTTGCCCCAGGAAACAGCAACCACTCGCTGGACCTGGGAGCGCGGCGGATGGCTCGAAGTCAACCGCGTCACCGGACACATCGCGCAAGCCGGCCTGCCTGAATTTGATCCGGACTCTTCCTCAGCCAGTTGGTACCGCGATTACGTCGCCTACTGCGGAATTTCCGACGATGGCCGCAAGCGCTCGGCCGTTGTGATGCAATTAGGCCGCCGTAAGCCCATCCTGAAAAAACCGCTGGGTGAAGCTGCCGGCGACGAGACTGCCGCATGCGCCCCGCCAGGCTGGCAACGCGGCCCCACGCGAGTAAGCTTCGTCTCCGCAGCAGATCAAAAGTTCACTTTCGCGGTCCACGGCCACGCGGTAGAAGCAATCACCGACGACGACTCCGAAGAAGGAACCCAATAGCCCGTGTGGCGCGGGCGCCCTCGCCCGCGGCCTTTCCCAACCTGACACGAGCGGACGCTCGTCGTTCATATTGACAAACTACCGCAAAGGCAGGCTCCCGCTCGTATGCCTCACAAATGCGAACACTCCGAAAAGCACGATCAGAGCCGCCACGAAAACCCCGCGCCGCCACCCATCGCGAACTTCCGGAGGCGCCATAAGGTGTTTTGCTAGGACCGCTCCCAGTGCCAAACCCGCCAATAACCCTCCAATGTGAGCCGAGTTGTCGATTCCCGGAATTGCCGCACCAAAAAACAAATTGTAGCCGGCGAAGATCAGCAGGCTCTTTAACGTGCCCTGAATCGCTTGCTTGGAAATCGGCAAATGGCCAAGATAGAGTGCCGCGATCAAGGCCCCAGCCAATCCAAAAATCGCTCCCGAGGCCCCCACGCCGACCGCCATCGGATGCCACCACAGGCTCGCTAGGCTGCCAGCAAGTCCGCAGAAGGTGTAAGTCAGCACGTACGTCCACGGATCGAAGACTCGCTCTGCCAGGAAACCCAGATTCCACAGGCACCACATATTAAGCCCAATGTGAATGATCCCGGCGTGGACGTAGTTCGACGCCAGCATGCGCCAAGGCTCCGCACCCAGCGAAAGCGGCCCGAAGTTCGCTCCCCACTTCACCAGTTGCTGCACCGTGGGAGCAACTGGCGACACGCCGGTCAGCACCATCACCACATACACAGCAACATTCATCCCAACCAAAGTAGTAGTGATGGGTTCTTTTTCGCCGATCATAGGTAAGCTCCGAACTGCATTCGGATCAGTCCACTCAAACACACTATCAGAAGGATGCAAGAAACGAAGTCGTACGGGGAAAGCGTTACGAAATCGCAAAGGAACTAAATATCTAGTATGCCGTCCCGCAAATTCGCGAAATAACTCTGTCATCCCGACCGGAGCGAAGCGGAGTGGAGGGACCTTGTGTTTTCAGCGGCTTTTATTTTTGATCAGGCCGTTTCAATGCCAACTGCTGCCCTTCTCAATCTCCCGTCGTCTCCACCATCGCCATTTCTTCCACTGCCGGCTTTTTCGTAACCTGCGCGCTGGTCACCAGAATGACCGAAGCAACCACAATCGCACTGCCGGCCAGAATGTAACCGTCCACCCGCTCGTGCAGAACCAGCCATCCCAGAAAAACCGCAACCACCGGATTCACATACGCATAAGTCGAAACCTTCGCCGTCGGCACGTGGTTCAGCAGCCAGATATACGCCGTGTATCCGATCCAGGATCCACAAACCACCAGATACAAGGTTGCGCCGATCCCACGCGGCGTCCATACAACTCGCGAAAGATCTCCCACGGCAATCGCGAACAGCAAATTTGCCATCCCTGCCGCGATCATCTGCCACGCCGTAGCCGAAAAAGGATCCACATCCGCAGACTTCCAGCGCTTGGCCAGCACCGAACCCAAAGCCCAGCTAAACGAACCGCCCAGCAGGCTGATCGAAGACCACAACTGCACCCGCCCAAACGAAGTAGTAGTCGTCAGGTCCGGCCACAACAGTACAAGCAATCCCGCAACGCCCAGCGCCAGCCCGGCTTTGCCCCGCGCTGAAACATGATGATCGCCCAGCAACAGCGTATCCAGCACCAGAAACCAGAGCGGCGTCACCGCAATGATCAACGCCGCCAGACCGGACGCCACATATTTCTCCGCATACGACAGTGTGAGATTGCCGCCCATCAGCAAGAGCACGCCCACCGTCGCCATTTGCCCAAGCTGCCGCAGGTTGAAGCGGATGTTGCGCCCGCGCACTCCGCAAAACGCCAGCATGAAAACTCCGGCAATCAGAAAGCGTGCCCCACACATAAGCGCCGGCGGGATCTGCTCCACCGCGATGTCGATTGCCAGGTACGTCGATCCCCAAAAGAAATACACCAACCCAAAAGCAAGGATCACAGCAAACCGGCTTGGGCGCACCGCATTCGTCATGGGATTCTCGATATACCGCTATCCTGAATCAGAAGTTCGTTGATAACGTAGAAGGCTTTGAAAGGGCGCGGTTTCACAGTTTGCTGAAAATCTCGAATCTACCACCTAGTTTTGAAGGGGCCCGGCTTTCAGCCGTTTACCGGGCCTTTGTCAGCAACCCGATAAGTATCAGACACCCCAAAGGCAAGCCGAGATGCGAGATATTTCAAATTGCACTGGAGCGCTCGCCAGGTAGTGTGGGGCTGCCTTTGACACACCCAATTTGACATACCTCTGAGTCTAAGGCTTGTGACGTTCGCGGAGAAGCCATGAAACGCCCCGCCAGGGTTCCCTCTCGACTCTCCGAGTTCCTACACCATCGGCTGAATGCATACGCCCTAGCTGCAAGTGCGGCAGGGGCAGGAACATTGGCGCTTGCCCAGCCTGCCGAGGCCAAGATCGTTTATACCGCTGCGCATGTGACGATTGGATTCGGGGGCGTGTCAACCTACAAACTTGATCTCAACCACGATGGCATTACCGATGTTCGAATCCTCGAATCCGAAACCGGAACATCTGGTGGCCGCTCCAACTGTTTGTGTGCGGCTCCTGCCCGAGGAAACGCGATTGTGGGCTACCGCTCGGTCTATCGATCCGACTTCGCTTCAGCGCTGAAACGCGGCGCTACTATCGACGGTCGCCTTCGGTTCCTAAGCCACGGCAAGAAAGGAGAAGGAATGGTCCGCACCCAGACCGCCTCTGGAACCGCGAGTGGCCTTTCAAATGGTGCATGGGTCAATGTTAGCAATCGCTTTCTTGCCATCAGGTTCAAGATTCGCGGGAAAACCCACTATGGATGGGCGCGACTAAGTGTTAAAATTGAGGGTTTCGTCGCTGTCAGGGCCGTCCTAACTGGGTACGCCTACGAGACCATCCCCAACAAGCCGATCATCGCAGACCAAGAACACAGTAAGGATGACGCATCCCTCGGCCGTTTAGCTCAAGGTGCATCGGGTGTGGCAGCGTGGCGTCACGAATAGCTAGGTTTTCAGTTCCTTTGCGGGTGGCTTCACCTTGAACACTGCCGCAATCACTTGTGTGAGTGACGTGCGATGACCAACGGCCATGGACCAAATGGGGGTTACGCCAGCGTGCCCGGCGCGCTATAATAACTTTGGAATGATTCTCGATGCGCCGCCAAAATCCCAATTCGCATCTGCCCGAGTACTGGCTCCACTTCCTGGTGTGCCCGCGCCGCTATCTGGCAGTGCTGCCCTCGCAAGCGCGTCCCAGCTTATTCGGTAGCGACTAACTCTTCTCATCCTCCTCGTCCGATCTGGCTCACGGCTGAAGTCCGCCTGCGAGCCAACCACCAAAGACGAACGACCAACGACCATTTTGGAGGGCGCCATGCTTACTCAAACTCTTATCGGTCCCAGAATTAAGACGTCTCTGCCTGGGCCAAATGCGAAACGCGTTCTGGAAGGCGACAGCAAATACATTTCACCGTCTTATACCCGCTCTTACCCGCTGGTCGCCGAACACGGACGCGGCATCGTGGTCACGGACGTCGACGGAAATGAATTCTTCGATTTCTCCGCAGGCATTGCCGTCACCTCGACCGGCCACTGCCACCCCGATGTGGTGGCAGCCATTCAGAAACAAGCAGCCGAGCTGATTCACATGTCCGGCACCGATTTCTATTACGAAAACATGGTGACGCTCGCGGAACGCCTGTCCAAGATTGCGCCTATGCCCGGGCCGCACAAAATCTACTACGGCAACTCGGGGACGGAAGCCATCGAATGTGCCCTCAAGCTCGCCCGCTACCACACCAAACGCCAAAACGTGATCGCATTCTACGGCGCGTTCCACGGACGCACTATGGGAGCGCTTTCGCTGACTGCTTCCAAGCCGCAACAGAAGCGCCGTTTCGGTGCCATGCTTCCAGGCGTAACCCACGTTCGCTACCCCGACGTCTATCGCGGATGCGAAGGCGGTCCGCAGGATGCCGAAGCTTTCGCGCTGGGTTGCGCCCGCTTCATCGAAGACAAGCTGTTCAAAACCACGCTTGCCCCCGAGGAAGTAGCCGCAATCTTCGTCGAGTCTGTTCAAGGCGAAGGTGGATACGTAATCGCACCCACCGTGTTCATGCAGGAACTCCGAAATATCTGTGATCGTCACGGCATCCTTCTGGTCGCCGATGAGGTCCAAAGTGGTATCGGACGCACCGGAAAATGGTGGGCCATCCAGCACACCGGCGTGCAGCCCGACATCGTCTGCTCCGCCAAGGGCATCGCCTCCGGCATGCCGCTCGGCGTGACCATCAGCAAGGCGGAAATCATGGATTGGGTTCCCGGTTCCCACGCTTCCACCTTCGGTGGCAACCCGGTCTGCAACGCCGCTGCCCTGGCAACATTAGACGTAATCGAGCACGACGGCCTGCTGCAGAACGCAACCGAAGTCGGCAATCACATGCTGAAACGCATGGCAGCCTGGTCCTCGAAACACAAACTGGTCGGGGACGTTCGCGGCCGCGGCCTGATGATCGGCGTCGAGATCGTCAAAGACAAGAAGACCAAAGAATACGGCGCGGCCGAACGCGACCGCATCATCCAACTGGCTTTCGAGCGCGGCATTCTTTTCCTCGGCGCGGGCCCAAGCACGATTCGCATTTCTCCGCCGCTCGTCGTGACCAAAGACGAAGCCGATGTCGCAATGGATGCGCTCGAAGAGTCCATTTCGATAGTAAGTC
Organism: uncultured Acidobacteriota bacterium; assembly: GCA_963837015.1. GTDB lineage: Bacteria > Acidobacteriota > Terriglobia > Terriglobales > Acidobacteriaceae > JABDBE01. The sequence goes on from CAWIMI010000009.1 coordinate 200,661, forward strand.
AAGCCGTTTAAACAGCCGGGAGGTTTCCTCCTTTCCCTGGCTGCATAGGGCGGATCACTGGCCTGATCCGCCCATCTTTTTTTGAAATCATCACCCCAACCGATTGTCTTCTTCTAGCCCCAACCAATTGTCATTCCGAGCAAACCGAGAAATCTGCTTCTATTTGTGAAGGCGAACAATTAGCGAAGCAACTGAGAAGTGTTCCACATGGAACAATCCCGATGAGTCTTCTTTTCAGTGTGATGCACATCACATCGAAAGATTTTGGCGCCCTTTAGCATTGTTGGATTGTGCCCAACACCTTCTCGCTCTCAGCGCTTTCCGGGCGATTCACGCAGGCCACGGTTCGCGCCCTCGACTGGCTGGCGCAGGGGACGCTTCCTGCGGAAGATCTTCCCCCGCATCAGCGAACCGGCAGGCGCGGCGAAGAAGATGCTTATTTCTATTTGCGGCGCTTGGGATACGTGATGGTGGCTCGTAATTTTCGTTCGTCGCGGCGGCGGGGAGAGATCGACCTCATCGGCTGGGACAAAAGTGTGTTGTGTTTTATCGAAGTCAAAACGCGCACAACACGCGACGTAAAGCCCGCTGAGGCTGCGGTCGATCGCGACAAGCAGCGCGGATTGGCGGCGGTGGCCGACGAGTACCTTCGTCATTCGGCGCCTGCGTGCGAGTGGCGCTTCGACGTGGTGACCGTGTATTATGAACCTCAGTCCAGCCAGTCGCTGATCGAGCTATTTCGCAATGCCTTCCCCGTGGCGTAAAATGCAGGTTTGGTTTTCACGTAGCTTGATATGCCTTTATTGAAAGGATTTAGTCTTTGCCTGAGCTTAGAAAAGACCCGATTGTAGGCCGGTGGGTAATTATCTCGACAGACCGCGCCAAGCGTCCAACGGACTTTGCCCGTGACGGAGTGAAGCTGAAAGGTGGTTTTTGCCCGTTCTGCTATGGGAACGAGAGCAAGACGCCGCCGGAGATTCAGGCGTACCGTCCCAACGCGAATGGCGGACCTCCTCCGCAGCGCGATGCGCCGGGATGGACGGTGCGAGTGGTTCCCAACAAGTTTCCAGCCCTTGGGATTGAAGGGAGCCTGAGCCGCCAGGCCGAAGGCATGTTCGACCGGATGAATGGGGTTGGGGCGCACGAAGTCATTATTGAAACACCGGATCACAGCGCCAGCCTTGCTACTCTGCCTCCCAAACGAATTGAAGATGTGCTTTGGACGTTCCGCGATCGCATTCTTGATCTCAAGAAGGATCGACGTTTCAAGTACATCCTGATTTTCAAGAATCACGGCGAGGCTGCCGGCGCTTCTCTGGAACACGCGCACTCGCAGCTGATCGCGCTGCCGATTCTTCCGATCTATGTGGTCGAAGAGCTCGAAGGCGCAAAGCAGTACTACATTTATAAAGAACGTTGCGTGTTTTGCGACGTGATTCGGCAGGAAACTGAGTCGGGCATTCGCGTGGTCGCGGAGAACCAGGACTTCCTCACGTTAGCTCCCTACGCGCCGCGGTTTCCGTTCGAGACGTGGATCTTGCCGAAGCAGCACGAATCAGCGTTTGAAAATTCCTCGTCGCAATTGTTTGAGAATCTGGCGAAGGCGCTTAAGACCCTCTTGTTGAAAGCCGATAGGGTGCTCGACAATCCGCCGTACAACCTGGTGATTCACACTTCTCCGGTGCAAGATCCGACCAACGATCACTATCACTGGCACATCGAGTTCATGCCCAAGCTGACGAAGACGGCAGGCTTCGAGTGGGGAACGGGATTCTATATCAATCCGACTCCGCCGGAAGAAGCAGCGAAGTTTTTGCGGGAGGCCAGTGTTGAGGAACCGGTGCCTGCGACAACAGGCTAGACTCTGCCTGGCTGGACTTGTGTTGTGAAAAAATGGGGCACGGCTTTCGCCGTGCCTTTTCACATAAGGAGAGAGACTATCGCATCCCTGCTCCAGTGAAAACTCAGGAGGAGTTTGTAGCTTAGGATAAAGAAAACGAGGGTTTGTCACACCGAGGTAAAAAGCTTGTCAACGGCGGGTATTCGTGAAGATCAGGCTTGGGTCCTATCCAGGAACTCGTCGTGCCAGGCCATCTGGATCGCTTCGAGCTTGCCCTCGGTAGATTTTGTGGGATCGTCTTTGAACTCGGGCAACTCGGTCACATAACGGTGGAGATCCGTGAAGCGCACGCTCAGAGGCTCGAGTTGTGGATGTTTCTCGGACAACAAGATGCCGATGTCTTCTGCGTTGTCCCAGGTCAGGTCTCTTGTCATGTGGCGCTCCTTACTGAATTCGGGGTGGTAGTTTTGAAGACTCCCGCGGCCTCGTTGCACTAACAGCAGATGCCTCGCTTCGCTCGGAATGACAGTACAGGAGCGTGAAACACAAGGGCATTTCTCTACCGCTCAGTGCTCCTCCGAAACGTAATTTCTATTCCACGACGGGATCTCGACCACTACTTTGCCGGGCTTGGTGATGACGGCCTGGCACCCGAGACGGGAGTTTAACTGTAAATCGGCGGCCATGTCCAGACGGTCGGCTTCGTCGTCATCCATTTCGGAAAGATTCTCCGCGCCTTCTTTCACCCAAACGTGACAAGTGGTGCAAGCGCAGTTGCCGCCGCAGGCGTGGTCCAGGCGTACGCCGTAATTCAAGGCCACATCGAGGATCGACTGCTCTTTGCCGTGATCTTTGTACGGAAGTTTGTCGTGCTCGAACTCGACGGTTTTGCCCTCGGGCAAGAAAGTTAGTTGGACGGTGTTCTCGCCGGGTGAGTCCACGGTTGCTGTGCCCGAACCTTGTATTTTTTCGTCTGCCATCACTTCTCCTTCAATTCATCCTCAACCTGTCGAGGTTTGCTCGGCCTACGCGTTTAAGACCGCTCACTCGAAATCTGCTCTCGCCACCGGGTGGCCTGCTTCGGGTCCCTCACCCATGTCGGCTTGGTCCATGGTTTTGCCCTTGAGGGCGGTGCTTACGGCGGTGTCCATCATCAACTCTGCGAGGCGCATTGTGCCCCGGTTTAAGAGGTCGATCGCCTTGCGGATCGCCTGATGGTCTTCTTCGCCCTTGACGTGAACCAACGCCTTTTCCAGTTTGGCGATTTTCTTCTTTTCGTCGCTGGTGAGCTTGCCCCACGCCGGATTTTTTTTGCCTTTTTCGAGGGCGGCCAGGATCGTGTCTGCTTCGTTTCTCGCTTCGATCACTTGCCGCTGGCGGAAGTCCTCTTCGGCGTAATCGAAGGAATCGAGAATCATGCTTTCGACTTGATCGTCGGTCAGGCCGTAGCTGGGCTGCACTTCGATCTCAGATTCTTTTCCGCTGCGCTGCTCACGCGCGGAGACGTGCAGAATGCCGTTGGCGTCGATCAAGAATTTGACCTCGATGCGCGGCATGCCCGCAGTCATGGGCGGAATTCCTTTCAGATCGAAGCGCGCGAGGGAGCGGCAGTCCTTCGCCAATTCGCGCTCACCCTGCAAGACGTGAATGGCGACGTTGGCCTGGCCGTCAATCTGCGTGGTGTAGTACTGGGTGGCCGAGGCGGGGATGGTGGAGTTGCGCAGAATGATTTTGTCGGTCACTCCGCCCGCGACCTCGATGCCCAGCGACAGGGGCGTGACGTCGAGCAGCAGCATGTTCTCGGTGGCTTCGGAGCCACCGCCGAGTATGTTGGCCTGCACCGCCGCGCCGAGAGCCACAACTTCATCCGGATTCAGGTCGGTATGCGGCTTGCGCTGGAATAATTGTTCGACCAAAGCGCGCACTTTCGGGATGCGCGTCGAGCCACCGACCAGTACGACTTCGTCGATCTGCTGCGGCTTGAGGCCGGCGTCCTTCAATGCTTGCTTGCACGGCCCAACCGTGCGATCAATGATCGGCTGGATGAACTGCTCGAACTGGTCGCGAGTGATCTCGCGCTGGTAGCGCTTGCCGTCCGGCAGTTCGACATCCAACGTAGTTTCCGGCGAAGAGGACAATGCAATTTTGGCCTCGATAACCGCCTTGCGGATGGTCGCGATTACTTCACTGTTGTGCGAGACATCGAGGTTCGCATCGCCGCGAATGTCGTCGATGGCAATGTTGATCAGAAGATTGTCGATGTCATCGCCGCCGAGGTGGGTGTCTCCGTTGGTGGCGATGACCTCGAAGATACCGTCATGCAGCTTGAGAATGGAAATGTCGAAGGTTCCACCGCCCAGGTCGTACACTGCGACAATGCCGTTCTGCTTTCTGTCCAAGCCGTAAGCGAGAGATGCGGCGGTGGGTTCGTTGACCAGGCGCAGCACTTCGAGACCGGCGATGCGGCCGGCGTCTTTCGTGGCCTGGCGCTGGGCGTCGTTGAAGTAGGCCGGCACCGTTATCACAGCTTTCGTGACCGGAGCGTTAAAGAAGCGCTCGGCGTTGCGCTTGAGCTGGCGCAGAATGAACGCGGAAATTTCCGGCGGGGTGAAGGTTTTCTCGCCTAGGGTGATGCGGAGGACTTCGCCAGCTTGGAGATCTTCCGCCAGCCGAAATGGAAACAGCTTGAGCTCTTCGCGAATATCTTCGACACCGCGACCCATGAGACGCTTGATCGAGTAGACGGAGCGTTCCGGAGTCTCAATCAGATACTTCCGCGCGGCATTGCCGACGATGATTTGATCGCGTTCATCGAGCGCGACGACGGAGGGGACGAGGTTCACACCGTCTTCGCCGGGAATGACGACCGGACTCTCCCCCTGCATGAAAGCCACAAGAGAGTTGGTGGTTCCGAGATCGATGCCGACGATGCGGTCAGAGGTCATTGAATCAGTTCGCGATTGAATCATTGAGCGATTGAATCATTGAGCCATTTGTGCAAGCCAACCTTTGCAATGGGTCAATGCTTCAATCACTCAATCGCTCAATTCTCTAATGCTTCATTCACGTCCCGAACCAGATTTCTGATGTACGAGCGGCGGTTCAGGAGGTCTACCATTTTGTCGCGGACTTTGCGGCGCGATTCTTCAGCGTCGCCGCCCGCGAGGCGGTCCCAGTCGTCCCAGTATTTCTTCAGCTCTTCCGAGAGCGACTCTTGTTTTTCTTCAAGCTCCAACTTTTGTCTGCCTACTTCCTCAATCAGGGCTGGATCGTCTTCTCCCAGTTTTTTCTGGGCACGCAGCTCTTCGAGTTGCATATTGAGTTCAAAGACTTCTTCGAGCAGGTCTGGAGGCACGACCTGCTTCTTGATTTCGCCCGTGGCGCGTGCCTTTTCGGTCGCGGTCTTGGATTGCTCTTCGAGTTCGACGCCTTCCAATCGCAAAAAGTATTCCGTCCGCTTGATCGGGTCTTTTAACGTGCGATACGCGTCGTTCAGCAGTGAGCTTTGTTCAAGGCTCCATTCCTGCTCGCGCTTATCGGCCCGGGCGGCGAGGTCGGGATGAAGCTTCCGGCTGAGTTCGTAGAACTCACGCTCGAGAAGCGCGGTGTCAAGATTCAGCTTGCGGGGCAGCGCGAAGAAGGTGAAGTAATCCACCGGCCTTGGAGGCTGCACTTTGCCGCACGAACTGCAGAAGTGGACAGCACGCATGGTGCCGCACGACCAGCAGGTGGCGGTCGCCTCGCCCGGCATGATCAGAGAAGAACTCGTCTTGGATTCCGTGCTCATCGATAAATCTGTCGCTTACTTTTTTCGGGTGGGTTTGTTTGGCTCTTCTACAAACCTCGCGGGCGAGGGCGCTCGCGCCACACCATCGCCGTCAGCCCGAAAACGATGTGCCGCAGCCGCAGGACTTCGAGGAATTCGGATTCACGAATACGAAGCCCTGTTGCATGAGCGTCTCCTGATAATCGAGAGTCATGCCGTGCAGATAGATGAACGATTTCGGATCAACGAAAACCCGCACGTCGCCGAACTGGAAGATGCGGTCGCGCTCGCGGGGCTGAGTGTCGAAGCGAATATTGTAGCTGAGCCCGGAGCATCCTCCACCTTGCACGCCGAGGCGCAATCCGCCCTGCTCGGGCGAGATTCCTTCTTTCACGATGGCGGTGCGGATCCGGGCCAAGGCCTTGTCGGTTACCTGGACGCCTTTAGCCGGAGCTGCTGTGCTTGTCGCGTTCATAGTTTCGCTTTCGATTGCAGCGTCGCGCTCCTGCACGGGCGAAGACGCCCGCGCCTATATCCGGAACAGCGAACCGCCCATTGAGTTACTGCGCGGCTACGGCTGTCGGCTTCGCTACGTCCTGCTTCTTCTTCCAGTCGTGGATCGCCGCGCGGATCGCGTCTTCCGCGAGCACCGAGCAGTGAATCTTCACCGGAGGCAGCGAGAGCTCTTTCACGATCTCGGTGTTCTTGATCTGCAGAGCTTCGTCGACGGTCTTGCCCTTCACCCATTCGGTGGCGAGAGAAGAGGACGCGATGGCCGAGCCGCACCCAAACGTCTTGAACTTTGCGTCTTCTATGACGTTGGTTTGGGGATTGACTTTAATCTGCAGCTTCATCACGTCGCCGCACTCGGGCGCGCCGACCAGGCCGGTCCCGACTTCAGTGCTGTTCTTGTCCAACGAACCCACGTTGCGGGGATTGGAATAATGATCGAGAACCTTATCGCTGTATGCCATGATTTGATTTTTCTCCTTAATTGTCTGTCAATCAGCGGCTGAAGCCGCATTCTTTATCGAGCACTTGCGATACGGCTAAAGCCATATCCTGATACGAACCTGCCAACAGTTAGAAACATTGCAAGCAATGTTCCTACGGTTCAATTATTCCGCTGCCCACTTCACATTTTTCAGATCAACACCTTCTTTCGCCATTTCATAGAGCGGCGATAGTTCGCGCAAGCGCGATACCGTCTCGACCACGCGATCGGCTACATAGTCAACTTCGGCTTCGGTGTTGAAGCGTCCGAGGCCGAAACGGATCGAGCTGTGGGCCAGGTCGTCGCCCGTGCCCAGAGCCTTCAATACATAAGATGGCTCGAGCGTCGCCGAGGTGCAGGCCGAGCCGCTCGACACGGCAATGTCATTGATACCCATCAGCAACGATTCGCCTTCCACATAAGCGAAGCTGATGTTCAGATTGCCGGGCAGACGATGCTCCATGGAGCCGTTGATGTAGACTTCGTCAAGCTGACCCATAATTTTGTCGCGGAGCCGGTTGCGCAGGCCTGCGAGTTTGCAGGATTCCTTGGCCATTTCTTCCGAGGCGATTGCGCAGGCCTTGCCGAGCCCGACGATTCCGGGAACGTTCAGGGTTCCAGAACGCATGCCGCGCTCGTGGCCGCCGCCGTCGATGATGGCGGAAATCTGCACCCGAGGATTCTTGCGCCGGACGTACAACGCGCCCACACCCTTCGGCCCGTACATTTTGTGAGCTGAGATCGACATTACGTCGATGTTGTTCTTGTTGACGTCGACCGGAATCTTTCCGACCGCCTGCGTGGCGTCAGTGTGGAAGATGATGCCGCGCTCGCGACACAGCTTGCCGATTTCCGCTACCGGCTGCAATACGCCAATCTCATTGTTTGCCCACATGATCGTGACCAGGATCGTCTTGTCGTCCATGGCACGCTTCAGTTCGTCGAGATCGATCAGGCCGTCTTTCTGAACCGGAAGATAGGTGACGCGATAGCCATATTTTTCGAGGCGCTTGCAGGTGTCGAGCACGGCCTTGTGTTCGGTCACGGCGGTAATAATGTGATTGCCTTTCTCCCGATACATCTCAGCGACGCCCTTGATCGCGAGATTGTCGCTCTCGGTCGCGCCTGAGGTGAAGATGATTTCCTTGGTGGTTGCGCCTACCAGCTTGGCAACTCGCTCGCGCGCAGTCTCCACGCCTTCCTCGCCCGCCCAGCCAAACGAATGGTTGCGGCTGGCGGCGTTGCCGAACTTCTCCATGAAATAGGGCAGCATCTCTTCCAGTACGCGCGGATCCATGGGTGTGGTGGCGTGGTTGTCCATGTAAACCGGCAGCTTCACTCCTTCGGGAGCGACGTGTTCTGCGTGGGGGATCGTCTTTACATCGGTGCTCATGATTGCTCTCCTACCTGTCTTTTATGTAATCGTGACCAGCTCGGCCGGTTTCCTGGGTTCGGTTTCTTCGTGCTGATGCGTCTCTTCTTTCATCTCTGAGATACTGATGCGCCGCAATACCTGTTCGATGCTCTCGTTGACCCGACGCAGCGGCTCGCGGATAGTGCAGCGATCAGTTTGATCGCATTCGCCGCGTACCGTGATGCACGACGTGATGAACAACGGGCCATCGATGGCGCGAATCACTTCGAAGGCGCTGATCGTTCCCGGATCGCGCGCCAGCGTGTACCCGCCGTTCATGCCGTGCTGCGAATGCAGCAAGCCGGCCTTCACCAGACGCTGCAGAATCTTTGCCAAAGCTTCTTGCGGAATGCCGTAGGCGTCGGCAACATCTTTGGCGCTGCATGCACTGTGAGGCGCGTGCTCGGCCAGGTGCTTCATCGCCATCAAGCCGTAATCCGCCTTCTTGGTCAGCTTCAGCATTCGGGTCCGATCGGCAAATCCGACCTTTTCAGTCGGATATGGCTATTATAGGGGGCAAAGGCCCGGAATTGCAACCCGTGCAGGGAATGGGAGGATTCGCAATTTAATCGTAACTATATTGTACTTAGCGGCTTATAGGATGGCGATCTTTTCGGTCGTATTCTTGTTCACCGGAACTTCAGCCAGCCGAATTCGAGCGCCTTTATCTAGGACGGTCTACCCGAGGCGGTCGCGGAGTCGCAAGCGAGTTTTCTAACGAAAAGACTTGACAAGCCAACCAGTCGGGCTAAAATACCGCCAATTTCCGGCAAACTTCACGTAAGCCTCGCCAGGCCGAGTGTGATCGTCCGGGTTTATGACTTCAATCCCGCCGTCGCAACCTCCCGAGAAGAGCACCTCCATGAACGAGTGTAAGCACCCGCGCGTGCAGATCGTGGCTCGCGAAGAGGACGCCGAGTTTGTCGAATGCCTTGAATGCGGAGACATCTTCGAGTCCAGCGAATTTAAAGACATGATGATCGAGGACACCCGGCTGAAGAACGAATCCTGAGACCTTCCCTTCTACCGTAACGAAGGTAACCATCCGATCGCCCTTTCACTTGTTTGGACGATTTGCGGTTTGTTAGTGTCAATCTGGGAACAATTGCCCGCCTCGGAGAGGTCATGTCAGTGGTGGCTTTGGTGGTTGATGACTCCATGCTCATCCGGCACACCGTGTGCCGCTTCCTTGAGGAGCGCGGCTTTACCGTGGAGTCCGCTACCAACGGACTGGAGGCTCTCGAGGCAGTGAAGAGAGTGCGACCGGACATCATCATTACCGATATCCAGATGCCCAAGATGGACGGGAGTGAACTCATCACAGCCGTAAAAAGAGAGCCCGCTCTCGCGAGTATTCCAATCGTGATCGTGGCTGGCCGGCAGAGCGGTTTCGAGCACAAGGAAAAGCGCGCCAACTACACAATATTCAAAGACATCGATATCGAAGATCAGCTGGCCAAGGCAGTAAGGGTAGTTCTTGGCGCGAAGGCGCAGGCGGCGAAAGGGAGCGTTTAGCAATCGGCAATTGTTAGCCCTTGAGATTTTCGGGCTTGCGCGCAGCGATTATCCATAGCACTTCAACGCAAAACCATCCCCGCTTCTGCCGAGAAATCCATTGGCGCAAAATCGCCAACCAAGAACTTAGGATAGGCTGCAGCTGCAATCATGGCGGCATTGTCGGTTGACAGTGGACGCGATGGAAAATACACGGACACCCCTTCTTTGCCCGCGTCTTTTTCAAACTGCTGGCGCAACTCCTGATTCGCGGCTACGCCTCCGGTGACAAACAACGTATTGACGTCGTACGCTCGCGCGGCACCTAGAGTTTTTCCCACCAAGTCCTCCACCATCGCTCGCTGGAAAGAAGCAACCAGATTGAGCGTTTCCTTGTCGCAAAGAGATAGGTAGTCTTCGAGCTTTGGTTGCGCGACGGCCAAAAGCGCTTTGCGACGCTCGTTAATTGACCTTTGCAGGTCGTGAGTTTCGACGAAGCGCAGGACGGCGGTCTTAATGCCACTATAGGAAAAATCAAAGCGCGGGCCGTCCTCAGTTCGCGGAACGTTTCGATCGTTTCGATCTCGATGCTTGAGCTGCGAAGCGACAAACTTCACGGTATAAGGATCGCCGTGAACCGAAAGCTTGTCGATGATGGGTCCGCCCGGGTATCCAAGACCCAGCAACTTCGCGACTTTGTCGAATCCTTCTCCCGCAGCGTCATCGCGGGTGTGGCCAATGTTCCGATAGGACCAACTGTTGCCTTCCTGCTTTGCTAAATAAAGATGCGTGTGGCCTCCGGAGACGACCAGCGCCAGAACGGGGAAACGCAGCCCATAATTGCCCTTACGACGTTCCTCCAACAGAACCGCGTGAATATGGCCTTCAAGATGGTTCACCGCGATAAGCGGTTTGTCGAGAGCAAACGCGAGCGCCTTGGCATAGCTGATGCCAACCAGCAGCGCTCCGGCGAGGCCGGGTCCCTGCGTAACGGCGACAGCGTCAACGGATTGATAAGTCTGCCGGGCATCGTCGAGCGCCTTGCGGACGACGGGCACAATCGCGCGCAGGTGCTCGCGCGACGCCAACTCTGGAACAACTCCGCCGTAGGGCTGGTGCGTGGCAATTTGCGAGAACACCACATTGGACGCGATCTCCTCCCCCGAGCGCACTACAGCCGCCGCAGTCTCATCGCACGAGGTCTCAATCCCGAGGATGTAGGCATCAGGCATAAGCCATATATTATCTGCTAGGGGCTATCGATGGCTGCCATGCTCAAAGACTTCGCCATCTCGATCATTCGAACCCTGCGGGAGCACGGCCACAAAGCCTACCTGGTTGGCGGATGCGTTCGCGATTTGCTGCTCGGCCACGTACCTGCCGATTACGATGTCGCGACCGATGCTACCCCTGACGAGGTTATGCGTATTTTCCCCGACACCTACGCTGTAGGTGCGCAGTTCGGAGTCGTCCTGGTGCCGTTGCCGGAAAGAGAAGTTGTCACCAGCACGGAAGCATCCGACTGTAGAAACGTAGCTAGCTACGTCTCTACCAAGGCCGGTGTGGTTGAAGTCGCGACCTTTCGCAGTGACATCGGATACAGCGATGGCCGCCATCCCGACCAAGTGCGCTTCAGCAAAGATCCACGCGAAGATGTGGAGCGTCGCGATTTCACAATCAACGGCCTCCTGCTTGATCCGCTCACGAACGACGTTCTGGATTATGTCGGCGGACGCAACGATCTCGAAGCCGGGATCATTCGAACCATCGGGGATGCAGAGCAGCGATTCACTGAGGACAAGCTGCGGATGCTGCGTGCCGTCCGCTTTGCCGCGCGTTTTGGCTACACCATCGACTCCAAGACATTTCAGGCGATTCAAAAACTGGCATCGCAGATTCATCAGGTATCCCGCGAGCGGGTTCGAGACGAGCTTAGCAAGATGCTGAGAGAGGGCCACGCACGCGAGGCTTTTCTGCTGCTCGACGAAACCAGATTGCTGCACGAGATACTGCCTGAAATCGAACGGATGAAAGGTGTTGAGCAGCCACCGCAATTTCATCCGGAGGGTGACGTCTTTGTGCACACGTTGCTGTTACTCGACAAGTTGCCGCATCCCTGCCCCATCACTCTGGCCTGGGGAGCCCTCCTGCACGATGTGGGTAAGCCAGCCACATTTCGGGTTGCGCCGGACCGCATTCGCTTTGATGGGCACGTCGACGTTGGGGTCAAGATTGCCGAAGAAATCTGCCACCGTCTGCGCTTTTCGAATAACCACACGGAGCAAATTCTCGCTCTTGTCAAGAACCACATGCGCTTCGCCCACGTACAGCAGATGAACGAATCCACATTCAAGAAATTTGTCCGAATGCCACACTTTGATGAACATTTGCAGTTACACCGATTGGATTGCCAGTCCAGCCATGGAAATCTGACTTCCTTCAATTTCACGCGCGAAAAGATCGCTTCCATGCCTCCAGCAGGCATGCGGCCCGCTCCTCTGATCACCGGCGACGACTTAATCGCGGCTGGTTACAAACCCGGGCCGCAGTTCAGGAAAATTCTTTCCGCGGTGGAGGATGGACAACTGGAAGGACGCCTACAAAATAAGGACGAAGCCTTAGCGCTTGTTGGAAGCGAATTTCCACACCCTGAATAGGCTCGGAGATAGAAACCCGGCCATCGCCTGCCCCACCTATGCATTGCACCACAAATGGTGCAATCAGCATTTTCTGCCAAAATCTTGTCAAGCCCCTGCGAGGCCTATAAAACGTGCAAGCCTATGAAATCATTGGGAAAATATTGTTGAAAAGCATGGCATGTTTACCTCTCGAACCTGCTATTCTGAAAATAGGGGCAAAAAAGCGGAAGAATCAATCTTGTCGTCAGTCCCGAAGCAAGCAGGGCTCTTTCCACTAGAGATGAAAGTCACTGAAAAAGACGTTTCCTACGTCGCCGACCTGGCAAATCTGGAATCAACAGAGGACGAACGCCGCCGCATGCTGCGCGATCTGAATTCTATTCTCGATTACATCGATCGCTTGAACCAGTTGGACACAACCGACGTGCCGCCGATGGCGCAGGTCTCGGACCGATACGGGGTTGACGAGTCGAAAACCGGAAGCGCGCGCTTCGCATACGCTTCCCGTGAGGATATTCACGAGGGTCTGCGAAAATCGCTCCCGCATGATGTGGCACTGCAAAATGCTCCCGACTCGGACGGAAGCTTCTTCAAAGTGCCCAAGGTGATCGAGAGATAGTCCCGCTCTGGCAAACACGAGTTATTCCGCCACAACTTGAGCGGAACCGAGGATTTGTGATCTCCCAGGAAGAGCTATCCCCTAGCCATTATCTATGGACTTGAATTCACTCACAATCGATGCGGCTCGCTCCGCTGTGCAAGAGTGCACAACCACGGCCGCATCGATGGCAGAAGCGTTCTACACAAAAATTGAAAAAGACGATCTGCAGATTGGCGCATACCTCACGCTCTCGAAGGATCGCGCGCTCGCGCAGGCAACGCGTATGGATTCAATGGCCGCTAGAGGCGAGCAACTTCCGCCGTTGGGTGGAGTTCCGGTTGGCATCAAAGATGTGATGGTGACTCGCGATGTGCGCACGACAGCCGGCTCGAAGATTCTGGGCGACTACATTCCACCCTATGACTGCACCGCCGTGGCTCGCATGGAAGCCGCAGGTGCGGTCGTGCTGGGCAAGCTGAACTGCGACGAGTTTGCCATGGGATCGTCAAACGAGAACTCTGCCTGGCGCCCGGTGCGCAATCCCCGCGACCTGAGCCGTGTGCCCGGAGGTTCCTCTGGGGGATCGGCCGCGGCAATTGCGGCCAACATGGCTGTTGCTACGCTGGGATCGGACACTGGGGGATCAATCCGCCAGCCCGCGTCCTTCTGCGGCGTGGTTGGCCTGATGCCGACATACGGCCGAGTGTCGCGCTATGGACTGATCGCGTTCGCCTCGTCGCTCGATCGCATCGGGCCTCTAACCAAAACCGTGAAAGATGCAGCCACCGTGCTGCGGACCATCGCCGGCCGCGATCCTATGGATCCCACTTCCGCCGAAGTGCCGGTTCCCGACTACGTTGCCGAACTGGAAAAGCCTGTGCGCGGCTTGAGACTCGGCGTGGCAAAAGAGTATTTCGGAGAAGGACTGGACTCCGAAGTTCGAGGGTCGGTAGAAGTCGCAATTCAAAAGCTGGCTAAAGCGGGCTGCGAAATCGTTCCCGTCTCGCTGCCTCACACCGAATACGCGATTCCGACTTACTACATCGTCGCGACGGCAGAGGCTTCATCGAACCTGGCCCGCTTCGACGGCGTCCGCTACGGTTATCGGGCTCGCGACGCGCGCACGCTCTCCGAGATGTACCGCCGTAGCCGCGACCAGGGATTCGGCGCGGAGGTCAAGCGCCGCATCATGCTCGGCACCTACGCATTGAGCGCTGGATATTACGACGCCTACTATCTGAAAGCGCAGAAGGTACGGACTCTGATCGTCCGCGATTTCGACGAAGCTTTCAAGAAAGTGGATGCGATCGTGACTCCGACGAGTCCTACGGCCGCATTTAAGTTGGGAGAGAAGATCGACGACCCGTTGTCAATGTATCTCGCCGATATTTTCACCGTCACCGCGGACCTCGCGGGCATCCCGGGAATTTCGGTTCCCTGTGGAGAGACCAAAGAGAAGCTGCCCGTCGGATTGCAAATTCTGGGCAAGCACTTCGACGAAGCGACGATCTTGCGAGTGGCGCACGCCACCGAGCAAGCGGCGTAGGATCGGTTGACGACAACCCAGTTGTTATAGCGGCTCGTAATATTGTTCGCCGGCGCAAGCGCGGCAGAACACTTTTCCATCACGACGCACTTCCCGGCGAAAATTAATTCCTTCGCCGCAGACTTCGCAAACAATACGTTCACCCTTGTATCCGGGAAACTCTTCCGGGGGGAGGTAGACCTTCACCCATTGCGTGGTGAATAAATCATCATCCGGCATCTCGCGATAAGCCAGCATCTGCTGGCTATTTTTATTTTCGAGTTCGGGATGCATCTGCTTCGCCAGCACCTTGGATGACTCTTTGGCGGCGACGCGTACGCCTTTGCCAGTGTTTGCGTCGACGAAGGTCGCGGCCATTTTGCCCCAGTCGCGGAACTTCAGCGCGCGCTTGCCCAGACGACAGCCCGTAACTACGGCGACGGCGTCCGTGGCGCAACGGTCGATTTCGACAAACGTAACCAGGCGCTTTCGATCCTTGCCATGGGGATCGTCAATGCCGAGCTTTGTCAGGCCGAGCATGGCCAGGCGAACTCCAAGCACTTGACCGGCGCAGAGATGTCCATGCGCCCGTTCCGCTTCCACCAGATATTCGTCGAGAGATTTCATTTCAGCTGTCAGTTGCCGGTTGCCGGCTGCAATTCATTGTAGTCCGCGAATCGGCTGGGAGTCAGAACTCGATACCAATACCAACCAACACCAAGGAGAAGTCTCATCATGAAGTCAAATGCAAAACCATTCCTGCGCTCAATCTCGAAATCCAAGACGGTGCTCGCAATTGTGTTATCCATTTCGCTGCTCGCCACCGGCTGCAGTGCCCAATGGATCAGCATCGCTCTCGCCGATCTGCCGGTGCTCATCCAGATGGCTTTGAACATCGGCACCATCGTCGCCACGTTGCAGTCGGGCAAGCAGATCAGCCCTGCCGAGGCCGCTGCCATCCAGACCATCTCCGACCAGGCCAGCAAGGATCTGAATCTGCTGGCAACGCTCTACAACGACCACAAGGCAAATCCCAGTGCAAGTGCCATGCAGAAGATCCAGAGTATTATCGCGGACATCGATCAGAACCTGCCCGCACTCTTGCAGGCGGCGCACATTGGCGATCCAGTTCTATCGGCTCGAGTCACCGCTGGAGTCAATCTGATTTTGACCACGGTCGCCAGTTTCGCTTCTTTGATCCCGCAAACCTCAACCCAGCTCACGGCGCATAAGGCCAACCAAAGGCCTGCGTCCATTCCCAAAGCGAGCGACTTGAAAAAGCAATGGAATGAGCAGGTCTGCGGACCAACCAGTAACTCTGCATTGGACTTCAGCAGCGCCGGCTGCGTCGTCAGATAAACAGCGCCCACCGATGCCTCTGCCTGCCGCCTACGAGGTGCGCAGGTAGAGGCGATTTATTTCCGTTTCCAGCGAGCGCCGTCTTTCGTGATTTCCACAATAATGCCAAGCGCTCCCAGTTCAGCCCGGATCGCATCCGACGCCTTGAAATTCCGTGACCGGCGGGCAGCTTCCATCTCCGTGACTTTCTTTTCAATGTCGGCGTCGCCGAATTGATGTGCCCCAACCGTTTCAAGCAACTCCGCGCTGATCTCGCCCTCGCGCCCCTCCGCTTTCGCCCACTCCACGATGCTGCGAATTTTCTGCGCATCGTCGTCCTTCAGCACCGCGAACAGTTCATCAAAACTTTGAAGGGCTGCAAGCAGTCCAGGCACGTCATCCTTCCTGAATTGCCCTGCATCCATCGCGGCGTTAGCTTTCCTCACCATATCGAAGATCGCCGCCTGAGCCTGCGCCGTATTCAAATCGTCGTCCATACCTGCCCGCATGCGCTCGGCACTCTCGCGTGCCAACTCCGCCATGCTCTCACTCGCCCCCGCCGGAAACTGTGCCGTGGTCAAGCGCAACTGAAAGTTGCGCAGCCGCTCCACTGACACCGCCGCCTGCTTCAGTCCGTCGAAAGTAAAGTTAAGCTGATTGCGATAGGGGACCGAGGCCAGCAGAAAGCGAATCGACGATGGCTTGTGTCCCTTGAGCACCAGGTCACGTAGCGTGTAGAAGTTGCCCAGGCTCTTGGACATCTTCTCGCCCTCGACCAAGAGAAATCGCACGTGAAACCAGAAGTGGGCAAACGGCTTTCCCGTCAGCGCCTCGGACTGCGCAATTTCATTTTCATGGTGAGGAAAGATCAGGTCTTCCCCGCCGGCGTGCAGATCAAAGGTCTCGCCCAACTCCTCCATCGCCATAACCGAACACTCGATGTGCCAGCCGGGCCGCCCCGGCCCAATCGACGTCTCCCACGAAGTCTCGCCGGGTTTCGGTGCCTTCCACAAAGCGAAATCGCGCGCGCTATCTTTTTCGTAGTTGTCCACATCGACGCGCGCTCCGTCTTCCATTCCCGCGAAATCTTTCTTGGAGAGCTTTCCGTATGCGGGGAATTTGGCAATGCTGAAATAGTAGGACCCGTCCTCGGTGCGGTAAGCAAATCCTTTCTCCTGCAGTTCGGCGATGAATTGCGCCATCTCTGGAATGTGATCCGTGGCGCGCACCAGAGTCGGCTGCTCGAGGTTCAGGGTTGAGATGTCTTCAAGGAAGGCCTTTTCATACTTCGCCGTGTATTGCTGGACGCTCACGCCAGCCAGGGCCGAATTACGAATGATCCTGTCATCCACGTCGGTGATATTCATCACGTGGCGAACCTTGTAGCCGCTCTGCCGCAGAAAACGCCGCAGAATGTCCACCGCCACGAATGTCCGCAGATTGCCGATGTGGCCATAGTCATAAACCGTGGGCCCGCAAGCATACATGCGAACCTCGCCGTCTTCGATCGGCCGAAAATCTTCCACCTTGCCCGAGAGTGTGTTGTAAAGACGAAGCGCCATAGGGTAAGCCGGAACAGAAAGCAGAACCGTTTATTCTAGGGGCACAAAAGCAAGAGGGCAAATCCGATGGGGGATAGGAGATAGAGCGATCCAAAGTTGTCCCCCCGAGCGGTTTCAGTTGTCAATCGCGGCGTTGGTTCCGATACCCTTGGATGTTCGGCAGGGCATCTCTTCTTCCGCCACGACTCTGGTCTCGGATAGCTTTTGCGATTCCTCTTAATTCGAGGTGTTTTCGGCGGTCCAAGGTGCATTAAGATTACTTGCCTCGCGCCACGACCAAACATAAAACGAACGGGTGGGATTTAGAACAAGAAGCTAAAATCAAGAAAACGTAGAACTCACTCCTGTGCTTTCCTTATTCTGGCACTGTGTAGGGCAATTCCTGCGCAGCCTCAACCAGGGCTGAAATCCCTTTATCGCCGGTATCCTTAGCGTCCGCCTTGTCTTGTTCCAATCGTCTTGTCAGACCGTGTTTGATGAGTTATTGCCAAAGTTCAGGCCGGAATACAGAAGGGAGCATTTTGCCGTCGCGCTACATACACCCGTTCGCGGTTTGACCACGTTTTCTGGGTGCCTTTAAGATCTAAGGAGCAGCTTTCAGCTTCTAGCCGTCAGTCTTCAGCCCATAGAATCTCTCTTGCATCCTTGCAATAGAAGCCGTTTGGCTGAAATGCTGAGGGCTGAATGCTCTCCGAGACTATGGCCCACGATCTTCCCAAAGCGTATGAGCCGGGCGCGATTGAAACCCGCTGGGCAGAGTACTAGATCAAGGAGAAGCTGTTTTCTGTTCCTACGCCTCCGGCGGGAGAGACGCGTCCGGTGTTCACGCTGCTGTTGCCGCCTCCGAATGTTACCTTTCTTTGAAGAAAATCCCGCTGTTCCGCTCAAAATCCAGAAAACAAGTGTCGGATTTTTTGGGCCTCCGTGGATCTATGGCTAGCAAGCCAGTCGAACATCGAAAGCTAAAGAACTGGACCAGCAGCATCTCGAGCGGTAAATTTGAACCGTACCGCCGAAGGAGGAGAACGCCGATGCCGCCACTTCCGTTTCAAGGAGCCGCCGAGGCGCTATCGAGCGACGGGCTCGGCGCCGTTAGCCAGAGGCTGGGCGTACACGCTACTGAAATCTGGACCGTTCTCGCGGTAGAAACTTCGGGTTGCGGATATTTGCCCGACCTGCGGCCGCAAATTCTGTACGAGCGCCATATCTTCCACCGCCTCACACAGGGCAAATACGACGACGGCAATATCAGCGATCCAATTCCCGGCGGGTACGGTCCGTCCGGAGCGCACCAGTATGATCGCCTCGCACTCGCCGTCGCGAAGGACCGCACCGCCGCACTGCAGAGCTGCTCCTGGGGCATAGGCCAGATCATGGGCGAGAATTATGCATTGGCGGGATTCGTCGACGTGGAACAGATGGTCGCGGCGATGGAGGCGTCCGAAGATCAACAACTCACCGCCATGGCGAATTTCCTAGTGAACTCGCGACTGAACATTCCGCTCCAGACGCACGATTGGGCATCCTTCGCCCGCGGTTACAACGGCCCCAATTACGCTATCAACCGTTATGACGTACGCTTGAATGGCGAATTCCAAAAGTGTTTTGCCAGCGGCATTCCCGATCTCAATGTGCGCGCCGCACAGCTCTACCTCACGTACCTTGGCTTTCATCCCGGCCCGATCGACGGAGTTGCAGGTACTCTCACGCTGGCAGCGCTCAGCGACTTCCAGACGCAACGCGGTCTCGTGAACACGAGCATGATCGACGCCCTTGCAGTTGCACAATTGTCGACCGCTCTGGCTCGCTCGGCCAGCGCCCAGACAGCGGCATAAGCCAACGATGACTTGAGAGCACAGTGAGCAAGCCCGGCACTCTCGGAACACCGGAAGCACCCCCGTAGCCCGACTCGCTCGACTGGCGTACTTGAATTCTTAAGCCGGCCAGATCCTCAGCGCTGTCGTGGTCAGAATCTGCTGCTTGATTTCTTGTTTCAAGGGAAGAGCGCGAAAATCATCGAGATTTTGCTTGATATCGGGAACACCCGGTCCGGGCCAGTCAGTGCCGAAGAGAGTCTTGTGAGCGATTTCTTCCAAACGCGGGAAATATTTCAATAGAGCTTTTGGTGGGATGCCGCTGATGTCCAGGTATACATTGGGATGGCGGCGGAGCAGGAAGAAGGCGGTCTGCATCCACAGCGGACGGCCGCCGTGAGCAAGGAGAATCTTCATCTTAGGAAAGTCGACGGCCACGTCATCTACGTAAATCGGATCGCCGTAACGATTGCGGGCACCGTGAAAAATCGACGTGCCAGTGTGGAACATGACCGGAATTCCATTGGCTTCGGCGGCGCGATAGATTACTTCTAGCTCGGTCACGCCGTTCTGGTAATCGTTAGGAAACAGAAGCTGGTGCGGAGGATGAATCTTGATCATGCGGATCTTGAGCCGCAGGAGTTGCTCGACATCGGCCAGAATGTTCTGGCTGTGGCGAGGGTGAAGGCCGCCGCAGGGGATCAGGCGCTGTGGGTTTTCCTTGACGTAGTCGGCGATCCACTGGTTGACCGCATCGGTGAAGCCGATGACTTCGGGGGCGACGTAGTTGATGAGCACGCCGCGATCGATGCCGACCGCATCCATATGCTTAAGGAACGATTTGGGTGAGCGGCAGAACTCGGCGATCTGCTCGTAGTTGGGCCGCTTGCGGCGGATCAACTCCAAGGCATCGGGATGGAACATCTCCATCGGCGCAATGTGGATGTGGCAGTCGGTGATCAAGTTCGTCGTCAGCTCTGAACAAAGTTCACAAACGCAATCTGGCTTAACTCAACTATTCATCGCGCTATCCAGTTGGCTCCTGAACGCTGGAGATGCGCCTTCTCCTTGCAGCCAGTTTTCACTTTGCCTGGAGTGACTCGATATAGGAATTGAGATTCGCGATACGCTGTTGCAGTTCGCCCTCATGCCCCTGGCTCATCTTCCAGAACACCGGCCCCCACACCGGCATTTCCTGGGTACCGTGCGCAGTCAGGGTCGTCTGCCCGCGAAGTACGGCAGTGACTTTGTTGGACGGATACTTTCCCGCGTTATTCTTGGCGAGCATGGTCAAGTCCGCCGGAGGATTCTTCAGCGCAGGCGCAGCGGGGCCGTCGCCTTTACCGCCTGTCCCGTGACATGAGGCGCAGTAAGCGTTGAACATCTCTTTTCCCGAAGCCGCCGACGTGACAGGCGCCGTTGTGTGCTTGATTGCCGGCTTCTGTTCCTGGTCCTGGCCTTGTGCAAACATCGCGATTGGAAGACAAAATGCAATCACGCAAAGTATGCGGCAGACGTTCATCATTTCCTCCTGTTCGAAAATCGTGTTCATCATAGGCCCGGTCACAGAGAATGTACACTAGCACCACAAACATTGCATCACGCGGGAATTCGGCGACGTAGCATCCAAGGGAAAGCACGCACTCCTAACCGGGTCCATTTACGCCGCTGAGGAAGCCTCCCAAGTGCCCTGTCAGCGCGAGAATCGCGACGCCCAGAAATTCAATCGTCAGACGGTAGATCGTCAAGCCTTCTGCTCGTCGTCGAGCACGTAAATGAATCCACCAGGTCAACCAAATCATCACACTCGCGACGCATGCAAGTATGAGGTGCAGCAATAGAATGCCCTTCAATTTTTGTCCCTCAAGTTGGAACTGCCAGGCGAGAATGCCCGTGGCGATGACCGGAAGTGTCGAAATCGCCGCCGCAAGCAGGTTGTAATACGCCGCGTCGGCGAGCGGACGCCGTTTCGTCCACTGCGCGATGAGGTCGAAGGCTGGTGGCGAGCGGTGGGCGGAGCTCGAAAGAGCTTGCCAAAAAAACCAATCTGATTAGAATGGGTTGTAGGATGTTCCGGCCGCTGTGTGCGGCCGGGTTATGCGCCATTCTAGTCTGTTTACGCTTCACCACTCCGTTGACAGCGAACCTGGCAATCGGGTTTGCCCTTAGATGGAGTCCCACGGCTGAGATAAAGAGCGCAATTCGAAAATGGATAGCACCACATGTTGTGCGTGCTTCGCTAGAAATAAGGTCTTGAGGTCAAATGGATTTATCATCGCTGCGTTCGTGCTCTTGCGATCATTCTTGCGCTCACAAGAGATAACTGAGCAGACGATGTTTTATTCCCGCGGATATGTGTGGCTTTAACTGTGGGAGTTTCCGGATAGTTCGTGAACAATGCCGTTCACGAACGACTTGGCATCTCCAAAGAGCATCAAGGTTTTGTCGAGATAGTAAAGCGGGTTGTCGATGCCGGCGAAGCCCGGGCTCATGCTGCGCTTGATGACCATGACGGTCCGGGCCTTGTCCACGTCGAGGATAGGCATACCGTAAATTGGGCTGCCGGTATCGGTGCGGGCGGCGGGATTCGTTACGTCGTTGGCGCCAATCACCAAGGCAACGTCGGTTTGGGGAAAGTCGCCGTTGATGTCATCCATTTCGATGAGGCGATCATAGGGGATATCGGCTTCAGCGAGCAGCACGTTCATGTGTCCGGGCATGCGGCCAGCGACGGGATGAATGGCAAAGCGGACATCGACCCCGCGTTTAGTAAGGGCATCGTAGAGTTCGCGAACTTTGTGCTGCGCTTGAGCAACGGCCATTCCGTATCCTGGAACGATCACAACTTTGTTCGCAGCCGCCAGAATTCCAGCCGCTTCGTCAGCCGTGGCGCTGCGTACCGTCTTCTCTTCTTGGCCTGCCACCGCGGCAGCCTGTACTTGTCCGAACGCTCCAAACAGAACATTGGTGAAAGAACGGTTCATGGCTTTTGACATGATCACGGAGAGGATGAGACCGGAAGAGCCGTCGAGCGCTCCCGCAATAATAAGGAGTTTGCTGTCGAGGACGAATCCCATGGCGGCGGCGGAGAGACCGGCATAGGAATTCAGCAGAGAGATCACCGTTGGCATGTCGGCTCCGCCGATGGGAATGATCATGAGCACGCCGAAGACGAGAGGAACGGCGATCATCGCGGGAAAAAGTTGACGCGCTCCCGGGTGCACTACGAGGTAGGCCGCGATGGCAACGGAAACCGCCAGTAAAGACAGGTTGACGACGTTTTGTCCCTTATACGTGAGCGGACGCTGGGGCAGGATTTCCTGCAGTTTTCCCGCCGCCATCAAACTGCCGGTGAAGGTCAGCGAGGCGAGAATGACTTCCAGCGAGATTACGGCCATCATGAAGCGCGGCACGTTTGGTGTTCGGAGATAGAATTCCGCGCTGCCGACGAGGGTCACGCAGAAGGCGCCGAAGGCATGACTGAGCGCGGTTCGCTGTGGAACGGCGGTCATGTGGACCAGGCCCAGTGGAATTCCGATACCCGTGCCGAGAACGAGTGCGATGATGATCCACTTGTAGTCGACGATACCGTGATGCAACAGCGTCCCGCCGATTGCCAGGGCCATTCCTATTTCGCCGGCTCGGACGCCGCGCTGCGCGGTGGCGGGACTGCTCAGCCATTTCAGCGAAAGAATGAAGAGGACACTGGCGACGAGGTAGATGACCTCGATGATTTGCTGGTTTCCAGCGAAGTCGGTAGTCATGGCTTTGTCGGACGGCTGGATTTGAACATTTTGAGCATGCGATCGGTGATCAGAAATCCGCCCACGACGTTGCTGGTGGCGGCGACCACTGCCAGGAATCCGAACACGAAAGAAAGCGTGCTTTTGTGCTCGCCTACCAGCACGATGGCGCCGACGACCGCGATGGCATCGAGGGCATTGGTCAGCGACATCAATGGCGTGTGCAGCAGAGGTGACACTCGTCGGATGACTTCAAATCCGATAAAAGCGGCTAGCATGAAAACAAATAATCCGTTGATTAAGGCGGAACTCATCTTGCCTCCGACATTTCTGTTGACTCCCTACGGGAGTGGACGCCCGTGCCTAACTTTGTTACGTGCCTTGCGTGACCGGTGCCGGTAATTTGAAAAAGTCGCGCACTCGTTGGTTTACGATTTCGCCGCCGCGTGTGAGCAGGGTTTCACGAGTAATTTCGTCCTCCAGATTGAGCTGCAGTTTTCCCTCTTTTCCCAAATGCAAAAGAAACGAGGTAACGTTGCGCGCATACATTTGGCTGGCGTGATACGGAACTTCGGTAGCGATGTTGATGCGACCGATTATCGTGACTCCATATTCGACTATGGTTTTGCCGGATTGCGTCAGTTCGCAGTTGCCGCCGCGTTCGCCAGCCAGATCAAAAATGACCGAGCCCGGTGCCATCCCTTTCACCATTTCCGCGGTTACCAACACAGGAGCTTTCTTGCCCGGGACTACAGCGGTAGTGATTACGACATCGCTCTCGGCTACGACGCGGGCCAGCAATTCACGCTGTTTCGCGTAGAAGGTTTCGTCCTGAGCGGTGCCGTAGCCGCGCGCATCCTGAGCATCTTTGGCTTCGATAGGAAGTTCGACGAAACGTCCGCCCAGGCTCTGCACCTGTTCTTTGGACGCGGGCCGTAAGTCGTAGGCAGAAACCACGGCGCCGAGGCGGCGAGCGGTGGCGATGGCTTGAAGCCCCGCGACTCCGGCTCCGATGACGAGAACCCGGGCCGGGGTGATGGTTCCGGCTGCCGTGGTCAGCATGGGGAAAATTCTGGGCAAGGTGTCGGCCGCAATCAATACCGCTTTGTAACCACAGATCGTACCCATGGAAGAGAGCGCATCCATGCTCTGAGCGCGGGTGGTGCGGGGCATTAGCTCGACGGAGAAAGAGGTCACACCGGTCTGAGCAATTTGCTGGAGTACTTCCACCGAACCGAGCGGCCGCAAAAAACCGATGAGAGCCTGGCCTCGCCGCATCAGTGGAAGGTCCGCCTTTCCCGTGACGTCATTAGATCCGTAGCAAAGTACCTGAACGACGATCTCGGCGTTCGAAAAGAGGGCAGCCCGATCGGGTAGGATCTTCGCGCCCTTTTCGATGTAGAGCGCATCCGGATAACCCGCTTCCAATCCTGCGCCCTTTTCGACGACGACCTCAAATCCTGCCTTAGCAAGATTCGGGACAACTAAGGGAACCAGCGCAACCCGCCGTTCCCCCGGATAACTCTCCTTCGATACACCAATAATCACGGAGTTATTTCCTCTTGAATTGGGTAAGGCACGAACCGCTCATTGTAGCGGATGAACGCCTTTAGTGCAGTGACGGACGCGAAATCAACACGAGGAATCACTCTTTTTTGGGAGAGGTTTCGACCGGTGCGTGCGCCTCAGGCTTGCTGTCAGTCTTCTCGGCATCCTCGGGTTTTTTCAAGATTCTGCACAATTACGGAGATGCGACGATTGGATGCATCGAGCGGCTGGCTGGGAGTGCGCAGCATCTGATCGGCGTAGCCTCGGACCTGCGAAACCTGATCACCGCGCAATCCATCGCGCTGCATCAACCGGCGCGCGGCGTTGGCACGGTCCGTGGAGAGCTCCCAATTCCCGTATTCGTGGCGACCCGCATAGGGCTTGGAATCAGTGTGACCTTCGATAGACAGATGGTTCGGAAGTTTTCCTAATTCTTGCGCGAGCAACGTTAGCAACTCTTTCCCGTTGTCACTGGGAGCGGAGCTGCCAACTTCGAAAAAGGTTCCAGTCTCGGTTTCGAGCAGTTCGATTCGCAGGCCATCAGGCGTGATCGTCATCTCGATCTGGTCTTTGATTTTGTCGAAATTCGGGACCCCGCTGATTGCTTTCTCAAGTTCTTCCTTCAATTTCGGCATGTCGTCTTTGGTGATGGCAAGCGCTTCAGCGGTGCCTACTTTGGTGGAACCCATTTTATTAGCCGTTCCAGCAGGGTCTTTGAAGTAGCCAGCGATCGCCTCTTTCACCGGCTTGCTGGTGTTCAGCAGCCAGAGAACGATGAAGAGGGCCATCATCGCAGTGACGAAGTCAGCATAGGCGACTTTCCACGCGCCTCCATGGTGTCCGCCGTGTCCGCCTTTCTTCTTGATAATGATGATGGGACGCGAGCCTTCCATAGGTTATCTTTCTCAGGCTGACGCTGCGGCCGCGGCTGGAGCTTCGGGAGGGGCTGCATCGCCGCCGCCCTTGCAGTGTTTTTCGACTTCCAAGAATGCCGGGCGCACATGGCCGGGAATCGCGCGGCGGGCGAACTCGACAGCCATGATGGGAGCCGTTCCCTTCAAAAAAGAAATCATCACCACGCGCAAGACGTGCAGGTAGGCGCCCTCATCGTCAGAAGTTTTCTGCATGCTGGCCGCGAGTGGGCCGACCAAACCATAGCAAAGGAGAATTCCAAGGAATGTACCGACCAGTGCTGCGGCAACTTTGTGTCCGATCTCTTCGGGAGGTCCACCTAACGAGCCCATGGTGATAACTACGCCGAGCACGGCGGCAACAATGCCCAGGCCCGGCAAGGAATCAGCCATGCTACTCAGGGATGCAATGGGCAGTCCGGCGCCGTGGTGGTGAACCTCCATATCGAGGTCCAGGAGTTGGTCGAGATCAAAGGCCTCGACTCCGCTGATCGCCATCCGCATGGTGTCACAGAAGTAATCGCGAATGTGGTGATCTTTGAGGAACGCAGGATACTTCGAGAGAACGGGACTTTTGGTTGGGTCCTCGACATCGGCCTCGAGAGACATCAGGCCTTCGCGACGTGCCTTGTTCAGAAGTTCGTACATCATCTTGAGAGAGTCGAGATAACGCTGTTTGGTAAATTTCGACCCCCCGAACACGCCAACCACGCCGGACCCGATTTGTTTCAGTATGTGAAGGGGGTTGGCGATCAGCACGGTTCCAATGGCAGCGCCTCCGATGACGACGAGCTCAGCGGGCTGAACCAGAACTCTGAGGTTGCCGTGTTCCATCAAGTACCCGCCCACCACCGAGCCGAAGACAACGACAATTCCGATAATTGCAAACATAATGGATCAAATCTCCGAGCTTCCTGCGCTGGACTGCGAGGCAGCGGCGGCAGCCGGTTTCACGGAAGATTGCTGCAGCGAACCCTGCGCGCGGTGCAAGAGGGAATCGATGGTGTCCCCGGGTTGAGCGGTCGCGTATCCCACCGAAGTCGTAACGGTTAATTCGTCACTCCACCATCGCAGGCCGGCGCAGGTCACCATCTTCCTGATGCGTTCCCATGTCTGTTGCACTCCGGACGTCTGACAATTCACCAGAATGGCGAGAAATTGATCTTCCGACCAGCGTCCCAGGAAATCGGTGGGGCGAAAAGCGCTGCGCATGGTTTGAGCCACCACGCGCAGAATGGTGGCACCTGCCTTCCGTCCATAAGCCGCTCGGAAGTGCTCCAAGCGGTCTACCTGAATGGTTAGAATGCCGAAGGGAAGATGGTAGCGCGCAAAACTGGCAAGGTTCTCACTCAGGTGGAATTGGGTAAACTCGTGGTTTGGAATATCCGTGGTTTCGTCCATGCAGCCGTGCAGAGCTAGAGTTCGATGGTCGCGCTCGTCGACTGCGAACTTCTCTTCGTCAAAGCTCTCCACAATCCCTATGAGTGAACCGTGGGCGTCGCGGATGGGAGCAATGCGCATCAACACGTGAACCGGATGTCCTTCCTTGTGACGTAATTGCATCTTGGCTTCCCGAGCTTTTCCCTGCTGCAAGGTTTGAGAGAAGGGGCAGGTCGCGCCACACGCAACACACCCTTGATCGTTGCAACTCACCAAAATGTTGTTCCGGTAGGAGCGGCCGACCACTTCGTGCCGCTTATGTCCGGTGAGCCTTTCGGCGCCCTGATTCCAGAACAGAATTTTCCCGTTTCGATCCGCCACCGAGACGCCTGTCTGCAGGCTATCCAACACGATGCGGAAGATTTCCGGGTCTTGAAGTTCAGCCATAGGGAAGTAGACGACGCTGCTGAAGAACTCATCGGCAGGAAAGGACGATGCTTCAGACGGTCGGT
This sequence comes from uncultured Acidobacteriota bacterium, assembly GCA_963837015.1. Classification (GTDB taxonomy): domain Bacteria; phylum Acidobacteriota; class Terriglobia; order Terriglobales; family Acidobacteriaceae; genus JABDBE01. The sequence goes on from CAWIMI010000009.1 coordinate 227,742, forward strand.
GTCGATTGAGAGGCACTGTAGCCGATCGCAGGTAGAGAAGAACTTAAATCTGCCGAAGAATTCAGCGAGGACTCAGATTCAATTTGAGGCGCTTGTCGGGCCTCCTTCGAGACGATAGGAAAACTTCATGGCAGCCCATCACTGCTGGACGGCACCCGTTAGGGGCCTTGGCCTTGCAAAACTAGCCAGGCTGGGTACGTGCCTTCTGTTAATCGGGGCCGCGAGTTCCGCTCAGCAGGCAGATCTGACGCAGTTAAGTCTAGAAGACTTGATGAACACTAAAGTCACCTCTGTGTCCAAGAAGGAGCAATCACTCTCGCGCACGGCCTCGGCGATTTTCGTAATTACCGCAGAAGCCATTCGACGCTCCGGCGCGACCCATATTCCTGATCTTCTGCGCATGGTTCCGGGGTTGGATGTAGCCCAGATCAACGCCAATAGTTGGGCGGTATCGGCGCGAGGGTTCAATCACCAGTTCTCGGATAAGTTGCTGTTGCTGATCGACGGCCGCACCGTCTACACCCCGCTGTTCGCTGGGGTTTACTGGGACACACAGGACGTTCCCTTGGAGGACATTGATCGAATCGAAGTGATTCGCGGTCCAGGAGCAACAATATGGGGCGCCAACGCCGTGAACGGAGTCATCAATATCATTACCAAGGGTTCTGCCGAAACCCAAGGCGCGTTGTTGGTCGCGGGCGCTGGCACCCAGGAACTAGCAGCGGGAATGGGGCAGTATGGAGGAAGAATCGGACGAGATGCCACCTACCGCGTGTTCACCAGATACTTCGATCAAACTGATTTCCCCGGCCCGACAGGAGAAAACGGGCACGACGATTGGCATCTGCTGCATGGCGGATTTCGGACGGATGGAAGGTGGTCGAAGAAGGACACCTTCACTCTGCAAGGGGATCTGTACGGTGGGAATGAGGGAGCGGAGTTCGGGCATATCGTCTCGATTGCTCCTCCAATCAATGCGAACGTGGGCGGACAGGCCGGTTTGGCGGGCGGAGATGTCTTGAGTCGCTGGAATCACGCGTTCTCCAGCCAGTCCGACACGACCGTGCAAATTTACTTCGACCGCTATGAGCGGGATGGCCCGGAATCACGCGAGGAGCGGGATACATTCGACATTGATTTCCAGCACCATCTAGCCTTAGGCACCCGGAACGATCTCATCTGGGGTGGCGACTATCGGCACAGCGCGGACCAGACCGTGGGCACGATCGACCAGGCCTGGGTGCCTGCCAGCCGAGCGCTGCAACTGTTCAGCATATTTGCGCAGGATGAAGTTCTCCTGAAGCCTGATCGCGTTTTCCTCACTGTGGGAACGAAACTGGAGAACAACTACTTCAGCAGCTTCGACTTGGACCCAAGCGTCCGCGTGGCCTGGACTCCTTCGAAGCGGCACACCTTCTGGGCCGCAGTTTCCCGCGCTGATCGTAGCCCTGCGCGCCGTAACGACGATGCTGATATCAACATCGCTGTATTTCCCGGGCCGGGTGGAGTGCCGGCCGAGCTGACGCTTTTCGGAAACCCCGATGAGAGGTCCGAACACGTTGTGGCTTACGAAGTCGGTTACCGGGCTCAACCGGCGAACCGCTTGTCCGTAGATGTGGCGACGTTCATCAACAACTACACCGATCTAGCAACCACTGAGCCGGGTTCGCCGTTTCTGGTGACGAATCCCGCTCCCACTCATTTGGTCGTTCCCCTGGTGTGGGGCAACAAGATGTACGGAACGACGCACGGGGTCGAAGTATTCGGCAATTGGAAAGTGAACGATCGGTGGTCGCTCAGCCCCGGCTACGCACTGCTGCAAATGTATCTTCACACCGACCTAAACAGTCAGGACACAACTTCGGTTCCGGACATCGAGGGATCAAGTCCGCGCCAGCAGGCGCAGCTGCGGTCGCACCTGATTCTGCCCGCTCGCTTCGCCTTGGATGCAAGCGCTTACTTTGTAGAACGATTGCCGGCGCAAGCAGTGCCTTCCTATACTCGCCTCGACATGCAGATAAGCCGACAGGTTGGGGAACGGCTGGAATTCAGCCTGGTTGGCCTGAATCTCCTGAGAGACCTTCATTTGGAATCGAACGACATGTTAACCAGTCTGAACCCCTCGCTGGTCAAGCGCAGTGCATACGTAAAGATCGAGTGGCGCATCCGACAAAGATAGCGCCCGGCAATCAGATAATCCCATCGAAATTCCCCACACAATTGCTCGCCGCCGCCCGCAGGCGACATCTGCTCGCGCTGTTGACTCCGGCGTGAAGTAAAGAAAGTCCGCAAGTGGCCGAAGAAGCGTGTAGCCCTCTGTGCGCCAGTGTGTCGGTTGGGCTGAACGTTTTCGCAGACTTGAGAAAGTCTCTATGCACGGTCAGCAGTTCATGGCGGGAGCAGCTGTACCGAGTCAGGCCCGGGTACGACGGGCGGAATTGCAGACCGTATTCCGCGCGCTGACGGTCCTGGCGCTAACCGCAACCGCGATTGCCCAGGGCACTAAAGACTTGAGCGAAGCCAGCCTGGAGGAACTGACCAACATTCAGGTCTACAGCGCCTCGAAGCACCTGCAGAGTGCGAGCGATGCGCCTTCCTCGGTGACGGTGGTCACGGCCGACGAGATCCAAAAATATGGCTATCGAACGCTCGCTGACATCCTGCGCAGTGTTCCCGGATTTTATGTCACTTACGACCGCGATTACACCTTCGTGGGCGTACGGGGCTTCGGACGGCTAGGGGATTGGAACAGCCGGGTTCTGGTAATGATCGACGGCCATCGCATCAACAACAACGTTCTCGGCCAAGCGATGCTGGGGAACGAGTTTCTGGTGGATGTAGACATGATCGAACGGGTGGAGATTGTCCGCGGGCCCAGTTCTTCTCTTTATGGCACCAGCGCCTTTTTTGCAGTCATCAACGTCATCACCCGCACCGACAAACAAGTGAAGGGGTTGGAACTCTCTTTTCAGCCAGGAAGCTTCGGCACTTATGAGGGCAGGGCCAGCTACGGCCGTCAGATTCGGGGCCTGGGGCTTCTTCTTTCCGGCACTTTTTACGACAGCCAGGGCCAGACGTTGTTCTTTCCTGAATTCAATAATCCTGCCAACAACAACGGCATTACCAGTGACACGGACTATGAATCGTACAAACACATTCTGGCCACGGTCACGTTTCACGGGTTCACGCTACAGGGGCTTTACAGCACACGAGAAAAAATAGTTCCGACAGCGTACTTTGGAGCGGCATTCAACGATCCTCGGGACCTCAACGTGGATACCCATCAGTACTTCGATCTCGGCTATCAGCGCCGGATCGGAAAGTGGCAACTGGATGCGCAGACCGGCTATGACCAGGCGCGCTTGCAGGGTCCAGTCCCGGAGGCTCCCCTCGTGGTCGGCGGTCCGGTTGTGCTCGACACCTTTTCTTTCCGGGGCAACTGGTGGACGGGGGAAGTCAAGGTAAGCCGTGACCTCTTCGAACGGAACCATATTACGTTGGGGTCGGAGGTCACAGACAACCTGCGGCAAGACCAGGGTGACCTCGTGAACCCTCCGAATGTGTTCGCCGCCGTGCCGAACAGTTCGCTGATAACGGCTCTCTATGCCCAGGACGAGTTCGCCGTTACCCGGCGGCTGACTCTCAACGCTGGATTGCGTTATGACCACTACTCCACTTTTGGCGAAACCGTCACCCCGCGCCTGGGGCTGATCTTCCATGCCGCCGAAAAAACCACGCTCAAGCTTCTATATGGCGACGCTTTTCGAGCTCCCGACGTTTATGAAACCAACCCGGACTTCGGGTCTTTTTACGACAGCAATCCGCAACTCAAGCCCGAGCGTATTCAAAGCCTCGAGGCCGTGGTGGAACAAGGGCTGGGACGATACTTTCAGCTCTCGGGCGACGTGTATCGCAACCGCATTGACGACTTAATTTCGCTTCTGTCCAATCCCTCTGACCACAACTTTCAGTACGAAAACTCCGGACGCGCACAAGCCACGGGAATGGATATTGAATTCAGCGGAAGGGCCACCAACGGTCTCGAGGGCAAGGCCAGCTTCGATTACGTGGATGCGGACAACGACGGCGCGGGCGATCTGGTGCTGGACAATTCTCCTCGCCACATGGCGAAGTGCAATTTGGCCATCCCGCTGATCGGACAACGGTTGTTTGCGGGAGTAGAAGGGCAATTTCTGGGGAGACGCCTCACCCTGGCCCAGAGTTCCGTGAGCAGTTACCAGGTTTTCAATGTCACCCTGCTGGGACACACTTTCGGAAAACATCTGGATCTGGCGGCCAGCGTTTATAACATCCTCGACAAGACTTACTTCGACCCCGGCCGCCCTGAGGACCCGGAGAACACGATTCAGCAGGACGGAAGAAATTTCCGGATCAAAATGACTGCTAGATTCTGAGGACTATGAATCTCATTTTGCCGCATTCCAGTCAGCTACAGGAACACGGGCGCAACAGTTGGAAGGGCGGCGGTGCGCTCGGTTGCCGGCGAGCCCTGGTGCTCACAGTTCTGCTTGCGATGCTGCTCCGCACTGCCGCGGCACAGTCGGCCACCGAATATCAAGTCAAGGCAGCGTTCCTGTTCAACTTCGCAAAATTCGTTGAATGGCCTGCAGATGCGTTCCCCAACGTCGATGCGCCCCTGCAAATCTGCGTACTCGGACAGGATCCGTTTGGGCGGGACTTCGAACAGGTGATTGAAGACAAGGCAGTCGATGGTCACCGGCTCGAGGTCGCCCATCCCGATGGAGTACCTCAGTCACGAGCTTGCCAGATTCTGTTCATCGGCTCCTCGGAGAAGCAGAGAGTGCGAGAAATCTTGCATGGTCTGATGGGGGCCAGTGTGTTGACCGTTGGGGACACGTCGGGATTCGCCACGATGGGCGGCGTGATCAACTTCGTCCTGGACGAAAACCGGGTTCGCTTCGAAATCAATGTGAAAGCAGCGGAACGGGCCCACCTGAAACTCAGCGCCCGATTGTTGACGGTGGCCAAGCTCATTGTGATCGATGATGAGGCCCGAGGGAACTAGGTTTATTTGTCGCGCGGCAGACTCAAAGACGCTGCCGTTCGAAGGCGAAATGCAGACCGTGACTCTGACTTCGGCGAAGGTTCGCGGTATGCCGGGTCGGTGGCTAGTCTTGTCAGCGCTGGCCTCGGTCGTGCTGCTGCTCGGCGGCATGCGGGCGCAATCCGCGAGTGCGGGCGAGTATCAAGTAAAGGCATTTCTGTACAACTTCGCAAAGTTTGTCGAGTGGCCGCCGAATAGCTTTCGCGATCCGGCAGCACCTTTGCAGATCTGTGTTCTTGGACAAGATCCCTTTGGCGACGAATTACGCAACATTACCAATGCAAAGACCGTAAACGGGCGCAAGTTTGAAGTCCGTCAAGTGGCCGATCTGCAACTGGCGAAAACGTGCCACATCGTCTTTATTGCCTCCTCTGAAAAGGCGCAATTCAAACAGATTCTCGAAGGTCTGCGCGGAACGTGCGCCCTGACCGTCAGCGACACCCAAGGTTTTGTTGAGCAAGGCGGGATGATCAATTTTGTGCTTGAAAACGATCGTGTGCAGTTTGAGGTAAGCCGCAAGGCGGTGGAGCAAGCGGGGCTGAAGATCAGCTCCAAGCTGTTGAGTGTGGCAAAGCTTGTAATTGTTTAAGTGTGGGTAGGAGCGATTCCGATGCGCCATTTCGGGGATTTGTCGATTCGCCACAAGCTCACAGGCCTGTTCATGGCGATCAGCGGCTTTACCGCGCTGGCAGTCTCCTGTCCAATGGCCATTTATGACGTGATTACATTCCGGCACTCGGTGGCTCAGAACCTGGCCGTCCTGGGCGATGTTCTGGCCGGCAACAGCACAGCTGCTCTGACGTTTCGGGACGCAGAATCGGCGCGCGACGTCTTGCGAGCGTTGCGAGCCGAGCCCGATGTGACTGCCGCCGCAATCTACACCTCTGACGGTAAACCCTTCGCCAAGTATGCCCGCGATGCGAGGGATTCAGGCTTCACGCCGCCCGCGCCTGAAGGGGAGACCACTGCGTTCAAGAAAGGTCATCTGGTGCAGTTCAGGAAAATCGTCCTTGCCGGCGAGACTGTCGGGACCCTGTATCTTGAATCCGATCTAGAAAGACTACATACGCGATTGCGGGGATATTTCTTCAACTTCGTAGTCACTCTACTCGTCACGTTCTCAATCGCTTTCGTCCTAGCTTCCCGCTTTCAAAAACCGATCTCGCGCCCAGTTCTTGACCTGGTAAAGACTGCCAAAGCAATTTCGGGCGGCGGTGACTACTCCATCCGAGCCGAAATCCAGAATCAGGATGAATCCGGACTGCTGGCGACTGAGTTCAATGACATGCTGGGGCAGATCGAGAAACGCGATCTTGAGCTTCAGCAGCACCGTGAGAATCTGGAGGAGCAAGTTGCCCATCGCACTGGTGAACTGTTAAGCATGAACGCCGAATTGATGGCGGCGAAAGATGCAGCCGAAGCGGCTAGCCGAGCGAAAGGCGAATTTCTCGCCAACATGAGTCACGAGATCCGCACTCCTATCAACGGCATCATGGGCATGACCGAATTGGCTCTGGATACGGACCTGAACGTCGAACAGCGGGACTACCTGCTCCTGGTGAAGTCTTCCGGCGAGTCGCTATTGTCCGTGATCAACGACATTCTGGACTTCTCCAAAGTCGAATCCGGCAAGCTGGACTTGGAGGTGATTGAATTCAATCTCTACGACTGCGTCGGCGAGACCATGAAGACCTTGGCATTGCGGGCACATCAGAAAAAACTGGAACTGGCCTATGATGCCGATTCCGAGGTGCCAGCGCAACTGCTGGGCGACCCGGGCGGCTCCGGCAGATTCTTGTCAACCTGGTCGGTAACGCAATCAAGTTCACCGAGCACGGAGAAGTGCTGGTCACCATTGACAGGCAGTCGCAGGATGCGCGGGGTGTGGAGCTGCATTTTAAGGTGAAGGACACTGGCATCGGAATCCCGACCGAGAAGCAGGCTCTGCTCTTCAAGGCTTTCTCGCAAGCTGACAGCAGCACCACCCGCAAGTACGGTGGCACCGGTCTTGGACTGGCCATTTCGGTGCGCCTGGTTGAACTGATGAACGGAAAGATGTGGGTCGAGAGCAGCGCAGGGAACGGGAGCACGTTCCATTTCACGGCTCACTTTGGGGCAGTGGCGGAAAAGACCCAACCCGTTTTTCACACATCGGCAACCGAGTTGCGAGGACTCTCGGTGCTGGTGGTTGACGACAATGAAACCAATCGACGAATTCTCTGCGATATGACTCGCGGATGGGGAATGAGACCTCTCGCAGCGCAAAACGGAGCCATCGCCTTGGCTGCGCTAGAAACGGCTCAACAAAAGGGAGATCCCTTTCGCGTGATCTTGATCGACGGACAGATGCCCGTCATGGACGGGTTCGAATTAGCCGAAAAGATGGGGGAGAAGATTAAGAGCAGCCAGGCTGAAACCACAGTTTTAATGCTTACCTCCGGGGGGCAACCCGGCGAAGCCAACCGGTGCCGCCAGGCAGGTATCGCGGCCTACCTGCTCAAGCCAGTGCTCAAAGCCGACTTGCTGGCGGCTATCCTCGCTGCGCTCAGTCAAAGGAGGACCAGAAGGGACGAGAACCAAACGCTGGTTACTCGGCACACTCTGCGCGAGTCAGTGTGCAAATTGAGGATTCTAGTCGCGGAAGACAACGCGGTGAACCAAGCAGTCATCACTCGGGTATTGCAAAAGATGGGCCACACTGCCGTCTTGGCGCATAACGGCAAAGAAGCTCTGGCGCTCGCCTCGGCAGAGAAATTCGACGTGGTTTTTATGGACGTTCAAATGCCCGAGATGGATGGCTTGGCGGCAACCGGAGCGATCCGAGAAAGCGAGAAGAACAGCGGACGGCATCTGCCCATCTTCGCGATGACTGCGCACGCGATGAAGGGCGACCGTGAACGTTGCCTGGATGCAGGTATGGATGGTTACATTGCCAAGCCAGTGCGTTTCAGCGACATTGAGCAAACACTCACTGGCTTGCCGAGCACGGCTGAAATGCCAGCCCGGCCCGTGATCGAGGCAGGATCCTGGAACAAGGCTGAAGCCCTCGGTCGCATTGGAGGCGATGAAGATCTGCTTCAGGAACTCTGCCATATCTTTCTGGAGGAGTCGCCAAAATTAATTCAGAAACTGCGGCAGGCAATGGCGGACGGGGACTGCGATGGGGTTATGCGCGCAGCTCACAGTCTAAAGGGTGAGTCCAGCTATCTCGGGGCGGGGGGGACATCACAAGCTGCCCGGCAGCTCGAAGAGATGGGACGGAGCAAAGACCTTTCCCGTGCCAGTGAATCGTTCGACGTGCTGCAGCGGGAAATGGCCGGTCTCCATTTGCAGCTGAAAGAGTTAGCGGCAGCGCCTCATGAATGAGATGCCCGCCAAGCCGAACCCAGTGATTGGGGATGGGAAGTCAACCCACGACGCGAGGCCCTCGTCACTCAATGCGGTACTGATCGCCGAAGATGATCCCATTTTTCGCCGCATTCTGGAGAGCTGGTTCAAACGGTGGGACTACCGGGTTACCGCCGTGGAGAACGGTGTGGATGCCTGGGAAGCGTTGCAAAAAGAAGATGCTCCTCAGCTAACAATCCTCGATTGGATGATGCCGGGGATGGATGGAATCGAACTCTGCAACAGAATCCGCGGCTGCAGCCAAGGCGTGTATCGCTACGTTCTGCTGCTCACAGCAAAAGACGACAAACAGGATGTGGTGGCAGGCTTGGAAGCGGGTGCCGACGATTACTTGACCAAACCATTTGACGTGGACGAACTGCGCGCCCGGGTGCGGGCAGGCAAGAGGATTCTCGATTTGCAGGCGGCTCTGATTCATGCCAAAGATGATCTGCAATTTGCGGCGGCCCACGATCCATTGACCGGACTTTGGAATCGTGGCGCCATCATCGATTTGCTAAGACGCGAAGTATCTCGCCGGCAGCGAACTCGAGATCCCCTGGGCGTGGTGATGGCGGACATCGACTACTTCAAGAAAATCAACGACACGCATGGCCATCTGGTAGGGGACGCCGTACTGCGAGAAGTGACGAAAAGACTCGCGGAAGGCGTTCGGCCTTACGATGTGGTTGGGCGTTACGGTGGAGAAGAATTCCTGATTGTCTTTCCCGGTTGCAATGCGATGAATCTGGTTGTCGGTGCCGAGCGGTTGCGCCACTCCATTGCGGATCAACCGATCGCAACCAGCGCAGGCCAGATTCGGGTCACCCTCAGCCTTGGACTCGCTTCCGTAGAACAAGACGAGAAGGAAACGCTTGATTCCGAGACTTTCCTGCGCAATGCTGATGAAGCCCTCTACGCCGCCAAGGCTCGGGGCCGGAACCGAGTGGAAGCTTCTCCCAGGTCGCAGGCTGCCGGCGCCTGAACTATGAGCCATTGGATTTGAGACCCGTGCGGTCGGAATTTTCGGAACCACTAACCCAAATGTTAATAGCAGGATGGCACATTCGTGGGTACTTCTAGCCCGGACGTGCCATTCACAAGAATCAGCGCGAGACTTACATTTCTAGGTGAGCAGTTCTGGGGGAGGGCTGCCCGGGCGTCCAATGACTCGCGAGAGTCGGACGCCCGTTTTTTTTGATGTGCAAGGTTCAGATCGCAGTGGGCGAGAACCCTGCCTGTCTGCTTGATTCGGATCAGCTTGATTTAAATCAGTAGGTTGATATTGTGAAGTTTACTGTGATGCGGGCCTCGGTTTCCACCGGCCGGCCGCTCTGGTAGTAAGGCTTGAAGTGCCACTGCTTCACCGCCTCGCGGGCAGCCTCGGAAAGAATTGCCGGCCCGCTTAGGACTTGTATGTCTTGAATGCTGCCGGTCTTGCTGATCAGAGCCTCGAGTATGACCGCGCCTTGCACTTTCATCTGTTTGGCGAGCAGCGGATAGCGGGGATCCACCCGGGAAACCACTTGTGCGCTCCCAGGCGAGAGCTGAACATGCGCCGTGGCGGTTGATGCTGCCGGACTGCTGCTCTCCGGCTGAGGAGACTGCTCAACGGCAGTGGAATCGTCGGGCTGCATCTCCAGCTTGACGGAACTGTCCCCAGGGCTAAGGGCTCGGTGCTGATTGCCCGCTACGACCTCAACCTCGAGAGGGGGGAGCACCGCGCGATTGGTTGCGGTGATGACTGGCGACATCGCATCGTCTGTTCCAGTCAACGGCGCCGCCTTCGCGCCCAAACGTTTGGATTTTGGTCGTTCGTGTGCCGGGGCCGCGGGTTTCGGCGGTGCAACAGGCTTTGACGAAGCAACAGGCTCCATGGCCTTGGCTGGGGCAGATGGTTGGCTGACCTGAGGTACAACCTGTTCGGGAGTTTCGGATTCTGCGTTCGGACTCGGGGGAAACCAGAACTGCCTGTCCTTGATAACAACAGCAATCAGCGCCATCAGAAGGACGCCGAGAGCAATAAGCATCCGGCGCCTTTGCTGTTGTTCGAAGACCGCGTGTGGCGGGGGGGTGCCGATTTCTGGGTCGCTATTTTGCTCCAGCATAGGCATCGTGCGAGCTCCCTGCCCCTGCCGAACTCGGGACTTGCTGCCTAGTATGCCCTGAAACACCTCGTAATGCTAGCGCCAATCGCCGCGTTCCACCCTATCAACTTTGGGAGAATGAAAAGACGACTTCAGCAGGCGAGCTGTTCGCGGGTGAGCTTCAGACCGTTCAGGTTGCCGAGTACCGTGACCGCGATCGATTCAGTAAGGAAAAACTCATTGGCCAGTTCCTTCACTTCTTCAGCCGTGACCCTCTCGATCTTTTCGATCAGTTCGTCCATGCTGTAAAAGCGATCGAAGTACATTTCTTGCCGGGCCAAGCTGGACATGCGCGCGGTCGAGGACTCCAGCGACAGCATCAAGCTTCCCTTCAGTTGATCTTTGGAGCGACGGAGTTCGTCTGCGGGAACGTTTTCCAGTTTGAGTTTTCGGAACTCGGAAACGATGCTCTGCACCACTTTGCCGGCTGATTCCCGTGAGGTGCCCGCATAAACGGAAAGACAGCCAGTATCGCGGTACGGATTCAGATCGCTGTAAATCGAATAAGCAAGGCCTTGGCGCTCGCGGATATTTTGAAACAGCCGCGAACTCATCCCCCCGCCCAGCAGTGTATTCAGAATGTAAGACGCATGCCGTTTCTCGTGCGCAATCGGATGGGAAGGCACGCCAACGCAGATCTGCACTTGTTCGAGCGCCTTCTTGTTGCGCATGATGATGCGCGGGACAATTTTCGGCTGCGGACTGTGAAATCCGTTCTTGATTGGCTTCATGTGCTGGAAGTGCTTGGCAACCAGCTCCACGAACTGCTCATGCTTCAAGTTCCCGGCCGCGCAAATGATCAAATTGCCGGGCGCGAAACGCTGCCCGTAGAAGCTGATGACTGGATCTCGCTCAAAGGTCTTCACCGTATCCTTGGTCCCCAGGATCGGCTTACCCAACGGATGATCTCTCCAGAAGTTTTGCGTAAAGATCTCATGGACCAGGTAGTCCGGACTATCCTCGTCCATCTTGATTTCTTCGAGTATGACTCCACGCTCCCGGGTGATGTCCTGAACGTCAAAAGTAGGGTTCAGCACCAGGTCACTGAGAACATCCATGGCGATGGGCAGATGCTCATCCAGCACCTTTACGTTAAAGCAGATGCACTCCTTGGCGGTGAAGGCATCCATGTTGCCACCGATGGAATCCACCTGGCGGGCAATGTCCTCGGCGGACCGATGCTTCGTACCCTTGAAAACCATATGCTCGACGAAATGAGAAATTCCATTCCATTGCGCGTCCTCATCGCGGGATCCGGTCTTGATCCAAATACCGATTGAGGCCGAACGAATGTGCTGCATTTGTTCGGTAATGACAGTTAACCCGTTGGGTAACAATTCCCGCTGGATGTTTCGTACTTCTTCAACCATAGCCTTTTCCCCAACGGCTCCGCACTCAGAACTCTTGCGGGCTGCCACTATTGTTACACACCCGGCAGACCTCTCGCGAATACACCATAAGTAGCTAATAATCAGTTGCTTGCAAGCAACTAAGGGTCATCTTCCAATTCTCTCGGCACCGGTCATAGCGCATATCTTCTACAATCGGAGAAGCCTCCGACGTCTCGAACCTATGAACGAAGAGAAACAAAGGGTGCTTTTTGGCCTCTCGCTTCGCGAACTTACCGAGTTTGCGGAAGAGTCCGGCCAACCTTCCTACCGCGGGCGGCAATTGTTGGAGGCTCTCTACCGTCAACGGCTGGAGTCCGTTGAGCAGATTTCCACCCTTCCGCAGGAGTTTCGGGAGAGCCTGCTCGGGCAAAGAGGGTTATCTCTAGGCATCCCGACGCTTGAAAGGAAATTTGTGTCTAGCGATGGCACCGTAAGGTACCTCATAGGATTTACCGACGGGCAAAGCGTAGAGACGGTCTGGATGCCCGCAGGTGACGACGGGGAAAGCGGAGATGGGAGCGAGGCAGGGAACGAGGCCGAAAGGACAGGGGCGCAAGCTTGGAGCCGGGCTACCATCTGCGTCTCCAGCCAGGTCGGCTGCGCCGTGGATTGCCAGTTCTGCCTGACCGCGTTGCTCGGGGTAAAGCGTAATCTGACCGCTGGCGAGATCGTAGGGCAGGTCTGTGCGGTGCTCAAAGACCAGGGTGTTTCGCCGCCGCAAGACCGCGTGAATATCGTGTTCATGGGGATGGGCGAGCCGTTCTTGAACTACGAGAATTTCATGAAAGCTGTCAGGGTGATAACGGAGGGAGTGGGAATCCCTGAATCCCGCATGACGGTCTCGACTGCTGGTATCGTGCCCCGGATCTATGATCTGGGCGCAGAGCCTGTGCGGCCGAAACTGGCGATATCCCTCAACGCGCCCAACGACGAGCTACGAAGCCAGCTGATGCCCATCAACCGAAAATGGAATCTGGAGAAGTTGGTGGCGGCGGCACGCGATTTCCCTCTCCGAAGCCGGGAAAAGCTGACATTCGAATACGTGCTGCTCGACGGCGTGAACGATTCCGAGGCTAGTGCACGAGAACTCAGCGAACTGATCCGCGGAGTACGTGCGAAGGTAAACCTGATTGCACTCAATCCCGGTCCCGGGATTGAATTTCACACTCCAGCCCAGAGCCGGGTGTCGCGGTTTCAGCGGACCCTGATTGGTGCGGGAGTGCCTACATTTATCCGTCGTCCACGCGGACGCGATATTTACGCCGCCTGCGGCCAGTTGAAGCGCACTGTGGAAGCCGTTGCTTCCTGAGACAGAGGTGTTGGGCGTTACGCGTACAAGCACGCGCGGCAACCGCTCTCGGAAACTTATTAGAGGTTTTTCGCTGAGGCTCAGCGGATTGCGGCGGCTCTGGCTTCGGAAAGCAATCCAGGCGACTGATGGGGTCGAGGGGTCGACTCAGAAGCGCCTTCCGGGTCTACCACTGCGGGTAGTTCAATGCGGAACATCGCCCCACCCCCCGGTCGGTTTTGGCAGGTGATTTTTCCGTTGTGTTCCTGAATGATGCCGTAGCAGACGCTAAGCCCCAAACCCGGTCCCTGACCAACCGGTCGAGTGGTGTAGAAAGGATCGAATACCCGGTCTGGTTCCTGCATACCCGGTCCGTCATCGGAGAACTCCAGGACTACTGACGCATCCTGCAGTCGTGCCGAAACCCGAAGTGTGCCACCCGTTTCGGTCATCGCATGCAGAGCGTTGTTTGTCACGTGCAAGCAGACCTGCAAGAGCTGGTTGGAATCGCCCAGAACACGCGGCAATTCCCTTTCGAAGTCGGTTTGAACTTGCACATTGGGGCCGCGCGATTGGGGCAGGCAGAGTTTCACCGCGGTTTGCACCAGTGCGTTGATGTCCACCAGGGTTTTCTCGGCTGGAACCTGCTTGGCAAAACTGAGCAGGCTGGACACCAGGGTTCGGGTCCTCCGCACCTGCTGATCAATTTTCTGCATCAGTGCGCGCTGATCCCCGTTGAGAGCCGTCGCCGCCAGCAGATCCGAATAACCCATCATTGCGGTTAGAGGGTTGTTCAATTCATGAGCTGCGCCGCTCACCAATTGTCCAAGAGATGCCAGCTTTTCAGACTGTACCAGCTGCGCCTGTACTCGTTTTAGGTTCTCGAACGATTCCTGGGAAGCGATCAGCAATTGCACCAGTTCGCGATCCAGCAGATGCTGCTTGAAGAAGACCAACGTGCCCATGACTAACATGCTCGACAGCGTTAGGACCAGTCGGAACGTACGCACCCGTTGCGGAATTCCGACGTCGAAAAGAGACCAGGCCGCAAACAGCGGAAGTGAAAAAATAGCGGTCATACCCAGCCTTGCTATCCATACTCCATAGTTGCCAGATTTGCGGGCGCGCTGTTGCTTGCCAGACGAATGGAGCGCATAAATGCCAATCGCCACGATCCAAGCCATGGAGCTAGCCAACGGAAGGTCATACAGACTGCCGGAGTAATAGTTTTTCTGATCCATCGCACGGTTCGCGATGTAGGAACTCAGCGAATATGTAAGCCCGGCGCCAAACCAGTTTGCGTAGATGATCCTCCATGAGCCATTACTCCGGAAACAGAGCACGCCCACGGCGGCAAGGAATGCGATCTGCTCAGTGAGGTACAGGATGTTGAAATTGAGATTGTAACTGTGCTCGTATGCGTGCACGTATTGCCACGGAATTACAGTGAACAAGTAAAGATAAAGCCACCAGATTAGCAACAGGGCAAAATCGAGCGTGCCCAAGCGCGTAGTACGCTCGTCTTGCTGCACATGCGGCTGCAGCGCTAACGCGGCGGTCAATGGAACGATATGGAGAAACAGGACTACGTCCCCGGCGAATGGATTCGGGACGTCGCTTCGCATGAATACTTCGAAGTATATCCAGAGGGCCTGATAGGAAAACCAAAACGCCGTTCCCAGCGTCATTAGGGCCCAGAACAGCCGGATACGGCCACGAGTCACTAGCGCGTTCAGGAGGAGCGCGATGGTACCAGCCAAAAGCAGAATGAATTGCGTAATGTCGCTCAGGGCAACCAGCGCAAAGCTTCGCCGCAAGAATAGCGATGCCAGCGCCTGTGCACACACTAAGCCCGTAGCGGCTGAGATCCACAGCTTCGATCTTCCGGACATGTTCATCCGTTACTGATTTTAGGCACAATACAACAGAGCGAAAGTTACTCAAGTAACCAAGGCGGTGCACGCCGGGAGAATTCTCGAAGGCTTTTCCTAAGCCTACCCTTTTTAGAATGTTGATCTTAGATGCGATCTGAAGAAGTTTCGCTTGCTCTCCCGCCTTCTTACAAATAATATCCGCGTAACATCATTCCCGTACGCGGTCGGACTCGATTGCACTTTCAAGCCCTGCGAGATCGGTTTCTTTGGAGACTTCGCGCCCCCATGGGTCCCGGAGAAATACGCAGGACTGAACGCT
The DNA here is from genome assembly GCA_963837015.1 of uncultured Acidobacteriota bacterium. Classification (GTDB taxonomy): domain Bacteria; phylum Acidobacteriota; class Terriglobia; order Terriglobales; family Acidobacteriaceae; genus JABDBE01. The sequence goes on from CAWIMI010000009.1 coordinate 243,234, forward strand.
GGCTGGCTACCGCTCGAGTTTCCCTCGCACTTGCTTCCTTGGTCGCTATTTGGATGGACCCTGCAGAGGTGCGCTATTCCCTGTGGGCCTACGGGATACTGGCCTTCTATATCCTGCAAGGTTTCTTCATCATTGTCTTCTTGCGCTGGCGGCAAGAATCGACGCCTTCTTTCCGCCTTCTCGTTCACAGCGCAGACGTGGTTTGGCCGGCTCTCATTTCCGCTTTTGCCATCGGGCAGGGGAATCCATTCTCCCTGTTCTTCGTTTTCGTTCTTGCGGCCGCCGCGTATCGGTGGGGCCTGTGGGAGACGCTGGGAACTGCGATCGCGGCAGTATTGTTGTTGTGGCTCGAAAGCTTTTTTTTATTTCACCTGAACGTTGTCAACTGGGTGAATGGCCTAAGGTTTCACCTCCCATACTTGCAGGTGAATACCACAGACTTCGAACCCAAACACCTTTTCATGCGGTCAGTGTATCTTGTCGTCTTGGGCGTCCTGCTCGGATACCTGGCTGAACAGCAGAAACAGCTTCGCGCGGAAAAGGCTGTGATCGCCAGGACACTGGGAAAAGCGAGAGTCGAGGCGGGTTTAACTGGCACTATCGAGGAAATTGCCGGCGAGCTGCTTTCGATGTATGGCGCAAAGCAGTTGCTTATCGCTTCCCACGAAACCAGTAACTATCGCGTGTATGTCGGTGAATTGCATCGCAGTGGCGAGGGCGATTCTTCCTTTCGATGGCTCGAACCCTCGGCGAGTGACCGCGAGACCTACCTTTATGAGTCAGCGGCTATGACCTGTTATGCGCGGCGAAACGGTAGAGGTGCGGAGGAATTTTCGCTCTCGGGGCTGGACCGGGAAGGCGTCAGGATTCGGGATCTTACTCCGGAATTTCTAGGTCCTCTTTCAAAAAAATATGACTTCCGAAGTTTGATGACAGTGTCGTTCATGTTCGGGCGCGAATGGTCTGGACGAATCATTCTGCTCGATCCTTCTCTGACCGGCGACACTGAGGAAGAGCTGCGTTTCCTGGAGGAATTAGTTCGCCAAGTTGGACCTGCCGTCTACAATGTCCTTCTATTACGGCGTTTGCGATTGCGGGCGGGAGCGGTCGAACGTGCACGATTCGCCCGCGAGTTGCACGACGGGGCGGTCCAGTCCCTCATCGCGGTCGAGATGCAGGTTGACGTACTGCGTCGCCAGTCCCCCGGCAGGCCCGGTTTAGTGACGGAAGAGCTGAGCAGGATTCAGGGTCTGCTGCGCGAGGAAGTCCTCAAATTGCGCGAACTGATGCAGCAAATGAAAACCTTGGACGTGGATTCCAAGAAGCTTTTGGGATTACTATCGGACACGGTGGAAAGGTTTCAGCGCGAGACCGGAATTTCCGCCAGGTTCCTTTCGGATCTGGACGAGCTGAATATGCCGCAGCCCGTATGCAGGGAATTAGCTCGCATTGTGCAGGAGGCGCTGGTCAATGTCCGGAAGCACAGCAAGGCTCGCCAAGTGCTGGTACGGCTGGGCTCCCGCAATGGTGCTTGGCACGTGCTGATCGAGGACGACGGTCGTGGCTTCCCGTTCGCAGGCCGCGTGTCTCAAGTCGAACTTGACACCATGGGAAAAGGGCCTGTTGTCATTAAAGAGCGTGTCCGTTTGATTGAGGGCGAACTCACGATAGAATCGAGTCCCGGCCAGGGATCGCGCTTGGAAATCACTGTTCCGCAACGCCGGCAAGCAACTTATGGATAACCGACGACCGCAGCCGACTCGCATCCTGATTGCCGATGATCATCCTATTTTTAGAGATGGATTACGGCGACTGTTGGAAACCGAGCCCGATCTTAAAGTGATCGGGGAAGCATGTGACGGAGCCGAAGCAGTCAAGCTTGCAAGGCAGTTGAAGCCTGACATTCTGCTCCTCGACCTTGCTATGCCCCGGCATCCCGGGCTGGAAGCTCTGCGCGAAATGAGTTCTGCTACGAACCAGAATGCGGTTCGAGTGATACTTCTGACCGCGGCCGCGGAGAAAGCTCAGATCGTCGAGGCTCTCCAGCTTGGTGCCCGCGGAGTGGTACTCAAGGATTCAGCTACCCAGCTTCTCTTGAAAGCCATTCATACCGTCATGGCAGGCGAATACTGGGTTGGCCGCGAGAGCGTCTCCAACCTGGTTCAATACCTCAGAACCCTGGTGCAGTCCTCCGGAGAGGAAGCACGGCAGAAGAAATTCGGTCTCACCCCTCGCGAATTGGAAATCGTCTCTGCCGTAGTTGCCGGCTACTCCAATAAGGAGACCGCGGAATACTTCAAGATTAGCGAGGACACAGTGAAACACCACCTCAGCAATATCTTCGACAAACTTGGGGTTTCTACTCGTCTGGAGCTCGCGCTTTTTGCAGTCAATCAATCCCTGCCCCTAAAACCGATCGCTTAAGTCGTATGGCACTTTGGTGCCATATTCTGACACCGAAGAGCCATTGTCCGGTCCTAGCTGCGTAGTTAGCATTTACGGGACAAGTGGTATCAGGGGATACCCCTGCTGATTGTCAACCAGGTAAGCCGATTCCTCTGTGCTCGGGTGGGGAGTGACTTAGCTGGGGAGCAAGGAGGAGCCCGTGGCAAAGTTTTTCTGCAGGCTGTGGTCGGATGAGCAAGGACAGGATGTCGCGGAGTATGCGGTCATGCTGGCCGTGGTGTTGGTGATTGTGGTGGGCACGATCCGCCTGATCGGCGCAAACGCCAACAATGTATTCTCATCGGTTGCCAGTTCCATTGGGCAGTAAATTTCGACGCGGACATTCATTTTTCAGTTGACCGGTAACCGCCGCTCAACGTTCCGCCCATCCGTCTAACTTTCGTAGTGTAGGGCACGCCGATCCACCTCCGAACACCACGCTAATATCTCTCATCAGCAGTGAACGATCTTGGGACTCTTGATCCCGCGCGTGGCGTTCCTCGTGTCCACCACGAGCTGCGAGTCGCGCACGATGCCGGCATAGTCGTAGTCGGAGTGATCGGTCACTATCAGCACGCAGTCGTACTGTCCAAGGTTTTCCAAGGGTGCGCATTTCATCTGCAGATCGTATTTACGTCCTTTGCCGACCGTAGGAAAGTAGGGATCGTTATAGCTGACCTGGGCGCCGTCTTTCTGCAGCAGTTCGATAATGGTCAAGGAAGGAGACTCGCGCAAATCGTCGATATCCTTTTTGTATGCGAGTCCGAGTACAAGGATCTTGGCACCGTTCAATGCTTTCTTGTGCTGATTTAGCGCTTTCCCGACCGATTCCAACACGTGATACGGCATATTGGTGTTGATTTCTCCGGCCAGTTCGATGAATCGGGTTCGGAAATCCCACTCCTTGGCCTTCCATGAAAGATAGAACGGATCCACCGGAATGCAATGGCCGCCCAGTCCGGGTCCCGGATAGAAGGGCTGGAATCCAAAGGGCTTGGTTGCAGCCGCCTCGATCACCTCCCAGATGTCGAGCCCCATGCGCAGCGACAACAGTTTCAACTCATTAACCAGCGCAATATTGACGCAGCGATAAATATTCTCTAGCAGCTTGGTCATCTCGGCAGCGGCCGGAGAAGAAACACGGACTACCCGAGCGAAAATTGCGCCGTACAAGGCAGCGGACAAGTCTGATGCTTTTGCGTTAAGACCGCCGACCACTTTCGGGATGTCGCGCCGCGCCACTGTCGTATTCCCGGGGTCTTCCCGCTCGGGAGAGAAGGCGACGTAAAACTCCTGGCCATTGGAAGCATCACCGCGCGAAGCCCTAAGCTCGTGCCGGTTGCCTTTCTCCAAAATAGGAATCAGCACTTCTTCCGTCGTCCCTGGATACGTCGTGCTTTCCAGGATTACCAGATGTCCGGCCCGCAAATGAGGAGCGATGGACTTGGCCGTGTCGGTGATAAAACTCAAATCGGGCTCGTGGTATTCGTTCAGCGGCGTTGGAACGCAGATGATAATGGCATCCATCTCCGTGAGCCGGGAATATTCGGACGTAGCGCTGAACCCGCCATTTTTCGCGGCCTGAATCTCAGGAGCGGGAATACGGAAAATGTAAGAGCCGCCCTGGTCCAGCGTGGAGATCTTGCGCGCATCAATGTCGAACCCGGTAACGGAGAACTTCTGCTCGGTATAAAGCAGTGCCAACGGCAAGCCGACATAGCCAAGTCCGATGACCGCAACACGGGCTTGTTTCTGCTCAATCTTGCTTTTAAGGTCGGAAAACAAAATGGCTGGTACTGGTTGAGTAGTCATAGTCAAAAGGTGCAAGTACTCTGAATTTTAGCATGTCGGTTCATTTCGCTTTGGGGACCAAAGTAACAGGTTTCGCGTACTCTCAATCATTCAACCAGAATGACGAACCGCAAGGTTCGAAGACGGTTCTAGGCCACAGGGAACGCATCTATGGGAAGGTTTCGCGCTGTCTTCATCGTGGGAGGGTTGGTTGTCATTGCGCTGTTTGCGACCTCCGGGAGATTTCTGGTTGTGAATCAACCTTGCAAGTCAGATGTGATAGTTGTTCTAGCGGGAGAAACGGACCAGCGTCCCGCACGGGGACTCGAGTTACTGGGCCAGGGTTATGCTCCGCGGCTGATTTTCGACGTTCCAGCCGAAGCCAAAGTTTACCAGTGGAGCCAGGCGGAACTTGCGCGGAAATATGTTGACGGACTGCCGCAGGCTGGCTCGATTACGATTTGCCCGATTTACGGACACTCCACCAGGGATGAAGTACAAGACGTAGCTCGTTGTCTCCAAGGCGTCAGCGTGCATAGAGTTCTGCTGGTCACATCCGACTACCACACCCGGCGTGCGCTCAGTATCTTCAAGCGGGTTTTGCCGGGAGACTACGGCATTGCGGCGGTCTTCGACGAACGTGAGTTTGGCACGCAATGGTGGCGACGTCGCGAGTGGGCCAAGGTGAACCTTGATGAGTGGGTGAAGCTGATCTGGTGGGAACTTGTAGATCGATGGCGGTAAGCGTTCGCCCATCGTCAGGCGGTGATCAGACAAGGCAATTGACGGTCGATAGGCCACGGGCTAGGATCACGGCGAAGAGCTTGTGGAACGAGTGCGCCTATGCTCCGACATCTAGTTTGCTGGATGCTGATTGCCGTCATGCCTGCGTCTATGGTCGCGGCTGAAACTGATTCGCCTGCAGCCGTCCTCTACGGCAAGGGTACGGTCTGGCTTAATGGCAAGCCGGTGCCTCGTTCTTCCGCCGTTTTTTCCGGCGACTTGATTCAAACGCAGCCACAGTCCGTTGCCACTCTCGATGTTTCCGGCTCCGGCGTCATCGTCTTTCAGGACTCGCTGGTCAAGTTTGAGGGAAATACCGTGTCGCTCGAGCACGGAGGTGTGAGTGTAGCAACTTCTAAGGGTATGGTTGCTATTGCCAAAGATGTCACTGCGACTCCGGCCTCGAATACATGGACAGAATTTGAAGTGACCGACACCGGTGGAACGGTGCAGGTCGTAGCCAGCAAGGGGAGTGTGAACGTCAACTGCGGAAAAGGGAGTGCCACTCTTTCCGACGGGGAGCAGTCCACGTCGGACGATTCCGGAAACTGCAAGAAGAAGCGGAAGGGCGGTGGAGTGCCTCCGCCAGGGAGCAGTGGAATATTGACAGATCCTTATGTCCTGGGAGGGGCGGTCGTGGCTGGAGGTTTGATAGTCTGCCTGCTGCTGTGCAACTCGTCTAAACCATTCCTCAGTCAGTGGAAGCCGTAGCTCAGAGTTTCCTTGCCGCGAAATCAAGCTGTAAATCGCCAACGGTAGAAAGACACCCGTTTTCTGTCAACGCACCGGTGCGGTGTCTGCGATGATGATGGCGGCCAAAACGCGGCTCCATGGCGCATATTGTGCAGAGGACATAGAAGAGCGCTGCGTTCGCGGGAATCTGCAAGTTGAAGTCCACGAAAGTATGAACCAGTATCCCGGCCACGCCCAGCATGGCGGCCAAGGTCACCGCGTTCGTCTCGGAGGGCCAGTGGTTCAATTTCTTTAGAGCACAGCGAAACAGCGTAATCAGGAACCACAAAACGGCGACAAAGCCGAGCCCGCCCGTTTCAACCAGCAATTGCAAATAGTCGTTATGTGCCATGCCCACTTGGAGATTGGTCGAGAGGCTGCTGAATTGCGGATAGATTTCTGGAAACACACCTAAGCCCCATCCTACGAATGGTTTTTCGGCGAATATTTTCAGCGCGTCGCGATCAATTGTCAGCCGCGTGCCTCCGGACAGCTCTGTTCGGGCTCCGCTGTGAATGCTGGCGACACGCTCTGTCAGTTCGCCGCCACCGAGCCAAGCCAGCAGAACGAATGCGATGACCAGGAATGCGCCTAATGCAAAAGGTGGTCTCCAGTGCTTCCGTCGCGTGATCAGAAAGCCTGTGAGCAAGGCCATCTCCGCGACGAATGCAGCCATACCACCCCGCGACCCTGAAAGAAAAATCGTGCTCGCCATCACTGCCGCGGCCACAGCTGCAAGTGCCCGGCGAGAGACCCGAACTTTGCTGGATAGAGAAATAACGAGCGGAATGGGCGTCAGCATCTCCATCAGCCCCGCATAGTGGTTATGGTTCACGTAAGGGCCGTAAATCCAACCGCCGGATTCCGCGATCCTGAGCCAGTAGAGTTTGCCGTTAGGTGCGAGGCCCTGCATTAACGCGAACATCGCAACTATGAAACCGTATCCGGAGAATAGCCACGCCAGCACATTGATCTGCGAGGTTTTGCGCAGGCACTGGACAACTAAGAAGCACAAAAGGGCATAGGTGCAGTAGAGCAGCGCAGCGGACGAAGTGCCGGCACGATACGTGGTTCGTCCTGTTACAAGCTGCCATAGAATCAGGGCGCCGAACAGTGACATCGGAAAAAACAGCGGGTTGCCTGCGATTTCCAATTCACCACGCGCGACTTGTCGCGCCGCCCACAGAACGAACAACAATCCTGCGCTCATCTGCACGATCAAAATTGACCAAGACTCGACCGCGCCAAATGCCAGAGGTCCAAACAATAGAACGCCAACCACGCCGTACAAGAGCTCCGAATACTGACATGATCGCGAATGTCGCACAGGTGGACTCGACTCGACGGTCAGCACGACTGGCAATGGAGAAGTCATTGGCCACCCGATGTGGCTTGTTGCTCGGTAATAGGGCGCTCGGCTAAATGGACGCTGCCAATCCACAGCTTGCCGCGAATCGCATTTCCGGCGGGCACGCGCTGGACCCGCAGTATCAGCAGTTTCGTATCCGGTCCGGTGCTAAATGTTCCTCCTACTTGCTTCCAGAAATCGGCGTCTTTGAACTCCTCGCTGGCAAAATAGTTTTCTCCGGTGAACCGGTCCTGGAGCAAGAATCGTGGCCCACCCGCACCCTGCAAGCCCTGCGCCTTGAAATCGGCAGAGAACTCATACGCTGTATCGGGCTCGACAGGGATGAATTGCCGGATACCGGCGTCTTCGATTCCACGACTGTCAAAAACTATGGAGAGAGAACGATGGCCGGAATACAACTCGGTGGTATCTAGCGCCAGCGAGACATCGGGTGATTTTTCATACAGCCAATCGAATCCGCCGTTCAGCACAGGCAAGCTGAAATCGCCGTTAACCACGAGATTTTCCCGAGAACTCTGATATCCGGAGAGATTGCACAACCCTGCCGCTTGTCGCCAGGCTTCACGAGCTTGCGAGATCTCCCGCAGGTCGATGAGATATCTGACATAGCCCAAAACGTAACGTGTCTCCACAGGATGGCTAAGTTGCACCATCTGCGACCAAACTCTTGCCGCAGCCGCCGGTTCATTTATGGAGGTCAGGAACTCCAGAAACGAGGAGTAAACATCAGCGTTATGCGGTACGACGTCCCGCAGTAGAGTTTCAACATCGGGTTTGATCCGCCAGCAGCGATCCAGGGCCGCAGGCGGCAAATAAGGATCATTCTCGAGAACCGCCCGGAATTCCTGCAATGCTTTGTCCGTTTCGCCTAGGGCCCAGTAGAAATTTGCCGCCTCCCAGGCAACGTCTGGATTGGAAGGATCAGCCATAGTGGCGTGTTGTAAAGCATCCTTCTGTTGATCGCTGTCGGCGAGCCTCCGGTACGTTCTGGACAGTTCGAGCCAGTAGCTGGAATTGTGAGGATTTAGCGCCGTCGCGGATTTGAAGAATTGTGCCGCAGCCTCCGGTTCGCGTTGCATCTGCAAAAAATAATGCCCCACGCGATATTGATATTCCGCATTTCCGGGCTCCAGTTGGGCAGCCATTTTCAGGCTCGCGAGGTCAAGCTTCCGGGAAAAATAATCGGCGAGGACTGCGCGGGCAGCCAACCCAACATAAACACTCGCCAGTGTCAGGCACGCCCCGAAGAAAATGATCTTCCGGCCGGGGCTCTGAAGTCCAATTTTCAAGCGAATGGCTTCGCGCGAGGGCACACCAGCCGCATGCTCTCCCAACTTACGCTCCACTGGAGGCGGCTTCCGAAACCACTTCCTCCGTATTGCTCAGCGCATCCTCGTGGTAGTACCCGTGGCCGTACTTTCCCTGATATTCGTAGTGATAATAATAATCAGGAGAACTGAGGTCGACCGCGTTGACCAGTACACCGCATACTCGCGCGTTCACCTGCAGGAGGAGGTCGCGCGCCCGCCGCAGAGCTGGTTTTGTGGTGTGTCCGGAGCGAATGACGAGAACAACCGCGTCAGCACCGGTCGACATAACGACGGCGTCCGTGACTGACAGGGTCGGCGGGGAATCGATGACAACGTGGTCGTACTGTTTGCGAAGCTCTTCGAGGACGTTTTTCATTTTGACGGACGCCAGAAGCTCGGCCGGGTTCGGCGGTGGGGTTCCAGCAGGGAGGACAAAAAGATCAGGCAGGATCGTCGACGGAACGATTGCCTGTTGCAGAGTCGCGGCGCCCGTCAGCACGTTGCTAAGTCCGGCTGTTGGACCCATGCCGAGCGTTTTGTGAATGCTGGGCCGGCGCAGGTCCGCATCGATCAACAGGACGCGCGTGCCCTTCTGCGCCAGGACAATCGCCGAGTTCACGCTGGTCGTTGTCTTGCCCTCTTCGGGGAGAGCGCTGGTAACGAGAATAACTTTTGGTGGCCCTCCCGCAAATGTGAGGAGCAATGAGGTACGCAGAGCGCGGTAAGACTCCGCCATTTGCGACCGGGGACGCGATTTTGTTACCAGTTCAACAGCCTCTTTGGAAGACGCAAGAACCAACTTCTCCCGGCGGCCCAATTCCCTGGTGCTTCGAGACCCGAGAGGAATCATGCCCAGCGATGGAAGCGCAGAGATAATTTGCGCCTGTTCTGGCGTGCGTACGGTGTTGTCCATGCTCTCCATGAGGAAAGCGAGTCCAATCCCGGCGGAAAGACCCAAGGCGAGAGCGAAGCCAAGATTTCTTAAAAGGTTTGGCCCCGCGGGCGAAGTGGGGACCCGTGCCGCATCCACGATGCGGAAGTTGTTCGACCTCAGACCGGCGGTGACGCCAGCTTCTTTTAATCTCTCGAGCAAGCCTTCGGAAAGTGTTCTGTTCGCATCGACATCGCGCTTGAGCAGGCTGTATTCGATGGCGCTCTCATTCAGTTTGTTGGCTTCCTGCTTTTGCTGCTCCAGGGCGCTGCGCAGCATGCCTTCCCGCTGCAGAGCCGCGAGATAATCGCCGCGCAAACGAGCCGCCACCTTACGCATTTCAGCCTGAATCTGCTCGTTGACTTCCTTGAGTTGACTGTTGAGCTGAGCCAATTTCGGATACGCGGGCCCAAACTGCGTGTTCAGTTGCGCTACTTGGATTTTGAGATCCGCTTGCTGTTCACGAAGCTTTTCCAGCAGCGCTGAATTGGCGCTGGAACCCTTTGCATCGCCGTTGGCGGCCGCGGCCGCCGCGATTGAGTCAGAGTCGCCCGATTGCACGAGATGATAAATCGATTCTTTCTCCATCCGGGCAGACTCGGCTGCAGTCAATTCCCGGTTCAGTTCATCCAATTTCTCAGTAGTAATGTTCTGCTTTTCGTCGATGCCTAGGATTTCATGTTCTTTCTGATACTTCACCAGCTTTTCCTGCGAAGTCTCCACCTTTATTTGCAGATCGACCAACTGCTTGGAAAGCCAATCCGAAGCCTGCATGGTGGATTCAAATCGCGTCTTGAAATTCTGCTCGACGTACGTGTTGGCCAGGGTGTTCACCACATGTGCAGCGATATTCTTGTCCGGGCTGCGGTAACGAATTTCAATGATCCTGGTGTTCGGAACCAGAGAGACCTGCAAGCTCCCTTTGAAGTTAGCGAGCGCGGCCGACGTCTTCGCAGAATCTGGCTGCATTGCGTCGGCTGTGAGCTCCAGCGATGAAGACGACGGTCTGCCCTTGGCTCCGAATTCCGGTTGCTGGTCCAGACTTAATTGCCTGATGACCTGCAGCGCCAGCAGATCGCTTTTCAGAATCCGCACTTCGGTATCCAAGTCGGTTGGATCGTAATAATCAACGCTGCTGGATGAATCCTTCAGGTTGAAGGTAACGGGATCCATCTTGTTAATGGCAATGCTCCCAACCGCTTCGTAGATGGGCGTGCTGCGCAGGGTAGAAATCGCGACTACCGCCACAACCAACGCCACACTTCCAATCACGACCCACTTGCTCTTAATGAGGACCCGCATGTACTCCCGGAGCAAAGAATCTTGCGTGGGAACGCCAGGGTAGGGACCCGATGAGCCGGTGCGGCTGAACTCGATCGGGAAACGGGGCTGCAGGTCGTGCAAAATTTGTCCGTTCAGTGGTGTTAACGGTCCCGAATCCATCAGCACTCCCGGAGAGAATCTGGGCGGCGGAGAAATTCGGTCGGATTCCGCCGTCCGATTGTGCCCAGTCTAGCATTGCAAGCTGAGCATCTACTCCTGCTAATTAGCCGGGTTCCTTAGTGTTAACGGGGGTTCCCGCTGGTTTGAACTATGCTCACCTCCGCTATACTGGCGCTGGCAAAAATCCGCTTGACGCCGTGCAACAACCGTAGTTCACACATTCGTTGGGCGGATTCATTCTGGCTTCGAGGGATTAGACATCGATGAACTGGTCGGAGCAAGTTGTACTCGTTACCGGCGGGACGGGCTCTTTTGGCAGGAAGTTCGTCGAGCTTATGTTGCGCGAATACCGGCCACAAAAGCTCATTGTCTTCAGCCGCGACGAACTGAAGCAGCATGATATGCGAGCTTCGGGGTTCGACCATTCAAGCGTGCGCTATTTCATTGGAGATGTGCGTGATCCGCAGCGTTTGGAACGCGCCTTTTCCGGAGTCACAGTCGTGGTTCACGCGGCAGCGCTCAAACAGGTTCCGGCGTGCGAATACAATCCCTTCGAAGCTATCCAAACCAACATCATTGGCGGCCGGAATGTCATCGATGCGGCCATCAATCGAGGAGTACGCCGGATTCTAGCTCTGAGCACCGACAAGGCAGTCAATCCCATAAATTTGTACGGCGCGACCAAACTGTGCGCGGAAAAAATGTTTGTGCAAGCAAACGCCTATTCCGGCGGGCAGAATACTCGATTCAGTTGTGCGCGTTATGGAAACGTTCTGGGCAGTCGCGGCAGCGTGATTCCGGTTTTCCAGGAGCAGCGCAAACGCGGCAAGATTACGATCACCGACTCGCGCATGACCCGCTTCTGGATCACGATCGAGCAGGGAGTCCGACTTGTGGTTCGCAGTATCGAGCAGATGCACGGAGGCGAAATTTTTGTCCCCAAGATTCCAAGCATGAAGCTGGTCGACATGGCCGAGGCAATCGCACCGGGTTGCGACGTAGAGTCGATCGGAATCCGCCCGGGCGAGAAGTTGCACGAGGTCCTGCTTTCGGATGATGAAGCTCGCCACGCCCTGGAGGTCGATGACATGTACGTGATCCAGCCGGCGCATCCGTGGTGGCGGAAAGAAAACTGGAAACATGCCCGCCCGCTTCCGGAAGGATTCCGTTACGCCAGCGATAGCAATTCTCATTGGCTCGGCGCCGAGGAGTTGTATGAACTCGTGGGCGAAGGTTCTCCAGCGATGGTTCCTCCGCCTTCTGGGCCAGAGTTGCGCATTCGGGCTTAGGAATCAGCAATCAGCCGATGCGGTTTGGAGCGGTCAAGGGAAGATGAAGATTGTAGCGATTATCCAGGCTCGAATGGGAAGCACACGTCTACCGGGCAAAGTGCTGATGGATCTCGGAGGCGAGACGGTCCTGGCTCATGTGGTGCGGCGGTTGCACAGAGCCACGCTCATCGACGAAATTGTGGTGGCAACGACCAACTCAACTGGCGACCACGCCATCGTCCGCGAATGCCAGCATCTCTGCGTGAGAGCTTTTCGCGGCGCCGAAGACGACGTGCTTGACCGCTACTATCAGGCGGCACAGTGCATCGACGCTGAAGGAATTGTTCGCATCACATCCGACTGCCCTCTGATTGATCCGGACATTACCGACAACACCATACGCGCGTTCTTAGAGCGACGGCCAGACTATGCGAGCAATACGTTGCAGCGGACTTATCCTCGGGGGCTTGATACGGAGGTTATGACCCGAGATGCTCTGGAGTGCGCGTGGCGGAGAGCACGATTGTCTTACCAGCGAGCTCACGTTACGCCCTACATCTACGAGAATCCGGATCGGTTCTGCGTTCTGTCGATGAAGTGCGACGCCGATTATAGCGGCCATCGCTGGACGCTCGACACGCCGGAAGATCTCGCCTTCCTCCGTGCGGTTTACGACCGCGCCGATAATGATGACGGCGTGTCGTGGCGTGACGTCCTCGCTCTATTGGAACGGGAGCCAGAGCTTGTGGAATTGAATCGCGATGTCATACAGAAAGCGCTGCAAGAGGGTTGATGCCAAACTCAAGATCTTATTGGGCAAGATTAGCTGAATGACCGCGCTGAAGCTGGGCAGAAGAATCGTTGGGTTGGACCACCCTACGTATTTCGTGGCGGATATCTCGGCGAATCACGATGGGGACCTGGAGCGCGCCAAGCTCCTCATCCGGCTTTGTGCAGAGGCGGGCGCCGACGCCGCGAAATTTCAGAACTTCCGGGCTTCGAAAATTGTCAGTGACCAAGGTTTTCAAGCGCTGGGCAAGCAGCTCTCACACCAGTCCGGATGGAAGAGAAGCGTATTCGACGTATATCAAGCGGCCGCTTTGCCTTGGGAGTGGACGCCTGTCCTCAAACAGGAATGCGAAGCCTGCGGGATCGACTACTTCTCTGCCCCTTACGATCTTGAAGCAGTCGATATGCTCGACCCTTATGTTGAGCTTTTCAAAATCGGTTCCGGGGACATTACTTGGCCAGAGATGCTCCGTAAAATCGCGAGGAAACAAAAACCAGTGCTGCTTGCAACGGGCGCTTCGGAAATCTCCGAGGTGCAGCGGGCCGTACAAGAGATCCTGAAGATCACCCCCCAGCTGATCCTCATGCAGTGCAACACAAACTACACCGGGAGTATCGAGGGCTTCCGGCATATTCACCTGAGAGTGCTGGAAGCATACCGCGCAATGTTCCCTGGTGTGATTCTGGGTCTGTCTGACCACACTCCGGGCCACGCTACCGTCCTCGGCGCTGTCACGCTGGGAGCGCGGGTAATAGAGAAACACTTCACTGACGATAATCGCAGAGAAGGGCCGGACCATCCTTTCTCGATGACGCCGGCGACGTGGCGCGACATGGTTCACCGCACGCGCGAACTCGAATCGGCGTTGGGCACGTCGCTCAAAGTAGTGGAAGAGAATGAGCGTGAGACTGTCGTGCTGCAGCGCCGTTGCCTTCGGGCTGCGGTCGATCTTGGCCCGGGAACTGTGCTGCAGCCTGATATGTTGGAACCACTTCGCCCCGCCCCTCTCGACGCGGTCATGCCCTTTGATCTCGCAAGAGTGGTTGGCAAACTCCTGACTCACGCTTTACCAGCCGGTGAATATCTCAAATGGACCATGCTTACTGACGTTGAGGTTCACTAGTGCGGATCCTCTATTTCTCCGACAACCATTCGGACCACAACCGCAGGTTCCTCGAAAAACTAACCGAGTTCGGCCACGAGGTCTATTTCCTCGATGCCACGCAAGAAGGGTCTGCAGCGAACTGGCTGCCCCGCGGTGCTTGGGACATTCAAACGAAACAAACTGTTCGTCGGGATGCGGATCCGAGCCATTTTGCCGGGTTTCTGGTCGAGCTTCAGTCATGGTTGAAAGAACTCCGCCCTGACGTGGTGCATGCCGGGCCGATTCAAACTTGCGGCTACGTTGCAGCGCTATCCGGCTTCCATCCTCTACTGCTGATGTCCTGGGGCTCAGACATGCTGTTCCACGCCGATCGCAATGCCGAGTGGAGACGCGCCACCGAAGTCGCCATGGCTGCTGCCGATGGTTTTTTTTGCGACTGTGGAACCGTGCGCGACGCCTCTCAGGGCTATGCGGCAATTCCCGAAACACGGATCGCGCAGTTTCCATGGGGAATCAGTCGTGGCTCATTCTCGCCGCGAGGGCCAACAGAGTCCCGAGAGAATTTCGGTTGGGGATCGGACAGCTTCGTCTTCATTAGTACGCGATCGTGGGAACCCCTCTACGACATCGATGTTCTTCTGCAGGCATTTCACCTGGCTTATAGGAAGAACGATCGTCTGCGTTTGCTGCTGCTGGGCAACGGTTCGGAGGCTGGCCGGGTTCGAAGCATCATTGCTCAGAACGAATTGAACGAGGTTGTGGCCACCCCCGGGCGGATCGCAGGTACGGAGACGCCACGATGGTTTCGGGCTGCGAACGCATACGTGAGTAGTGCCAGGTCTGACGGGACTTCAATCTCGTTGCTGGAAGCAATGGCGACGGGGCTTCCCGCAATCGTCACCGATATCTCATCCAATCGCGAGTGGATCGTTCAAGACAAGAACGGCTGGCTGGCGAAAGTCGGCTGTTCCGAGGAATTTGCCACAACGCTTCTTCGCGCGGCAAGTAGATCGCCTCAGGAACTTGCAGAGATTTCAAAGCGAAACCAAAGCCTTGCAGCCGAACGCGCGGACTGGGATAAGAATTTCCCAAAACTCTTGCACTTGTATGAATTTCTCGTGCGCAGTGCACTGGTGATGAGAGCATGAGGCTGGTCAGTCCATTGTTGAAGCATGTTGTTTATCCTGGCCTGTCCAAGGTGGGCTATCTTCGGCGAGCGGGCGCAAGGCCGGTGGTGCTTACCTATCATGGTGTTTTGCCTTCAGGATACAGAGTCATTGATCCGGGCCTTGATGGCAGCCTGGTGAGCGCCGATTCATTTCGACAGCAACTCCGCCTCCTTAGAGATCAATACAAGGTTATCTCTCCCGAGGATTTCCTCCTCTGGTGCGAGGCTGGCCGCGAGTTGCCTCCGCGTGCCGTGCTGCTTACTTGCGATGACGGCCTGCAGAATTCGTTCTTCGATATCCTGCCCATTCTTGAGGAATTCGAGCTCAAGTGCCTATTCTTTGTCACTGGCGCGTCACTCGGCTCCATGGCCACAATGCTCTGGTACGAGGAACTTTATCTGATGTTCCTGGCAGTTCCGCGAAGCCTCACGTTGGAGCTACCTGAAATCGGTCTGCGTGAAGCTAGCCAGCGGGAAAAGCGTTCTTTGTGGTGGAAACTGGTAAGAAAGCTTTCACAGCACGACCTGAGTTATCGAGAGACGATTCTGGCAAAAATACGACTGCAGTTGGGACTCAGAGAGCGTTGGGACGCGGAATATCACGAAGATCCTGTGCTCCAGCGGCGATTCTTGCTGTTGAAGCTACCCGAACTGCGTCGGCTTGCCGCGGCTGGGATGTGCATTGGGGCACATACTCTCTCTCATCCGTTGCTGTCCGAGTCACCTATGAAGACGGCGCGGAGCGAAATCTTGGAGAGTAAGCACCAACTCGAACAGAGTTTGGGGCAAGAGGTATGGGCTTTAGCGTATCCGTTCGGTGACTCGTCCGCGGTTACGTCGAGAGAAATGAAGATGGCGGAACAGGCCGGCTTCAAAAGCGCATTCCTCAATGTGGGAGGAGGTTTTGGAACGCAGACGTCGAAATTTGCGTTGCCGCGAGTGCATATCACTGGAGAGATGAGTCTGGCGGAATTCGAGGCGCACATTTCGGGGTTTCATCGCTCATTGCAAGAACTGTTAAGACCGGCAGGCCCGAGGATTGTCGTGTACCCGAACGTTTGAGAACCACTGATGACTTGAAAAGCGGGGGACCTTGCGCCTAGTTGTGCACAGAGAAATCCCGGATGACAACCTGCTGGCATGCCAGTGGAATGCACTGGTCTGGCAAATGGAGCATCCAGAAGTTTTCTACACCTACGAATGGGCGCTGGCCGTAAGCCGTGCCTATCGAGACTCCATCACGCCCCTGCTCATACTGGCCTATGAACAGGATTCGCTGGTAGGCCTCGCCGCACTCGCAACCGATAAAGCACAGCAAGAAACGTCTTTCCTGGCGGGCACAACTGCGGATTATTGTGATTTCGTATCGCTGCCTGACTTGCGACCAGAAGTGGTGAGCGGCGTTATGACGGAACTGCGCGCGCAAGGATTGCCGATGCTGGTGCTCGCAAACTTACCATCCGATTCCGCGACTGCTTGTGCTCTTGGGGCCTCTGCCGCTTCCCGAGGGTATAACGTTTTTTTTCAACCGGCATCCCAGTGCGGTCGGGTCCTACTGCAGACCGCGGAGCAGCGGGCGTCAGTTTACCTGTCTGTGCGGCGTAAACGAGAAGCCCGCTACCTCAAGGCGTTGGGGACAAAGGTGCCAGTCGTAGTCGATCATCTCAGGTCATGGGACCAGATTGCCCCGGCACTGCCGTCATTCTCGAAGGCCCATGTCGCCAGATTCGCGGCCATCGGCCGCACCAGTCACCTTGCTAGCCCGCAACGCGTTGCATTTCTTTCGGAGCTGGCCAAATTGCTTTCAACGCATGGCTGGGTCACGCTAAACCAGCTTCGCGCGGACGATCATCCCATAGCCTGGCTTTACGCCTTTCGATTCGCGCGCCATTGGTCCTTCTACCAGATGACCTTTGATTGCAGTTTTCGTGAGTATTCCCCGGGATCAGGTCTCCGTCTCAAGGTAATCGAGGAAGCTTGCGACTCTTCTGATACCGATTTTGTCGATCTCGGTTTGGGTGGGGAGCACCACAAACAGCGGTGGGCCACAGGAACGCGCGAAACTCTACATGTGACGCTCGCGAGGTCTCGGGTGACGTATTTGCGGGTCGCAGCGCGCTATCATGCTGCCGCTGCCATCAAGACTTCCCCTCGCCTCGAACACTATGTTCGTCGAGTGTTGCGGCGGTCAACAACGGGCAGCGTTGCAGTATGAAAGTGCTTCTGCTCCATCCCGAAGACGCTTTCGCTACGTGGCCTGTCACGCAGCACTGGGACTTGACGATTGATCTCGGGCGCGCCCCGGCCGGGAGCCACGAACGCTGGAACCAGCAGGCTGGGAGTCCAGTGGTGAGCATCTACGATCTTGCTAAAGAAACTGAGGATCTTTATCGCCTCCGCGAACTCATGCAACTCGGAATCGGTGTCATGGTGGACGCCTCAGGAATCGACTGGTGGGACGTCTTGTCGTTGGAGATTGTTCCCCAGCTTCAGCAGCTCATGTTGATCCTCCGGCTGGCGAAGAAACTGAGCTCGACCTGCGAGTTGTATTCGAGTCGTCCCCATTTCGTCGCAACGGCTTTAGGAAGATTTCTGGGCACCCGAGTGACAATTCTGGAGAGCCGTGCTCAGTCGGCTCTTCACCAAGTGCGCCACTATCGCAAAGTCCTTTCAGAGCTCGACAGAGCCCAGCTCACCCAGGTGCTCGAGGATAAGTTCGACAGCCATCATTCTATCCGCCGCCGCTTTACTCGCCGTGGTCGCGCGTCAGGAGAGCCGCTCATTCTGCTGCCGTCGGCCTACATCAACGTTTCACGTGCCGCACTCTCCTACGCGAAATTGCTGCCAAATTTTAAGTGTTTGTTGGTTCACACCAGGAACAATGCTAAGTCTTCGTCACTACCTGAGAATGTTCGCTCGGTATCATTGACGCCTTACTTCGTTCCAGCGGACCAGCGCGAAAGAGCTGCGCTGCTTGAGACGTGGAGTACTCTAAGAAAGCATTTGGTTGACCGTGCCGAAGAGTTCAACATGGCTGAGACGGCTGGTGTTTTTGAACGGATTCCCGCGCTGCTTTCCTGGGGCGTTGCTCTGCGTAATGCCTGGACTGGAGTTTACGATTCCGAGAATGTCAGCGCTTGCCTCTCCGCCGACGACAGCAATCCTCCTTCCAGTATCCCACTGATCATTGCCAAGAAACGTGGTGTCCCCGCGCTCGCCTGTCATCACGGCGCTTTGAACTACATGATGGCAATCAAGACGAACTATGCCGATTTCTATCTGGTTAAGAACGAGATGGAACGGGACTACCTGCGGCGCATCTGTCACCTCGACCCGGAGAAGATCGTCATATCCTCAGAGGCCTCATCCAAGCGTCCACCCTTGCAGCCTGCTCCATGCGGCTCTGCTCCGTGGCTGGTGTTCTTCACAGAACCCTATCAGAGCTCCGGGTGGCGCACCGACGAGATCTACCGCGATCTTTTGCCGCGATTGTTTTCTCTTGCCGAGAGCTGCGGACTGAAACTGGTGTTCAAGCTGCATCCCTTCGAAAGCATCAAGGGCCACCGGAGAATGTTGCGCCGACTTCTTCCGAACCGAGAACGACAGGTCGAAGTTCTGGCAGGTCCAGCATCGGAGCAATTGTGGACCAACACAAAATTGGCTCTGACCGTGCAATCCTCCACGGCTTTGGAGTGTACTGCGCGGGGCATTCCCGTCTTCCTGTGCGCTTGGTTACGGGATGTTTACTCCGGATACGTTCAGCAATACACGCGATTTGGTGTCGGTCAAGTGTTGGAATGCTCGGAACAGATAATCGGGATACCTGATCTTCTCGGGGTGCGGAACCAAGCAACTCAACTACTACGAGCCTCCGGGAGCCTTACAGACGCCGACAAGTTGGCGAACCTCTTTTCGGGAGCATACACACCGGTTGCGAGCAACGCTTAAGTGTGATGAGCAGAAACCGAGTCCAAATATTTCTGATTCAGAAGCCGCGACAATGAAAACAGCGAAGCCAGTTCGGCCGATTACGATCTTCACTCCTTCGTCTGCCGACGAAGACGACACCAACGCTCAAAATCTTACGGTAAAGGAGATTGTTGCTCGCCTGCCGCCAGAGTTGTTTCGTGTGATCATGATCGACGAGGGCAAACCCGATCCGCGTATCGCCAAGCGTAAGAATACAGAGTTGGTGCGTTGGACCGGACACGGGAACACTGTCCGGCTGCTCAGCCGCTGCCTTTTTTCAAAGTTGGATATCTATTTCTTTCCGCGTCACGGTCCTCTGGACCGTGGGTTCTTCGATTCGAGGAAGTACCTCGGCAAACGAACCGCGCTGGTGAGCTACGTCGTAATGATGGTAAATGATTTCAATGGAATAGGCTTGATGGGCCGCTCGATCTTCGAAGCGGACAAGGTCTGCGCCAACTCGAGGTACGTGGCAGAGACGGTTCGCGAAAAGTTCGGGCTCGAATCAACCACGATTCATGATGGGGTCGACCGCCGATTTTTTTTCGCGTCGCTGGAGGCAGGGGCTCAAACCTCCAAGTCGCTGGTGGTTCTATACGCGGGCTCTTTGCAGCCACGGAAAAGGGTCGAATTGGTGATCCAAGAAGCTGTGCGTTGGCCGAGTGTGCAGTTTCGCATAGCAGGTCGCGGCGAAACTGAGGCACACTGCCGCGCCTTGTGTCAGACGCTTGATTGCCGCAATATTTCTTTTTTAGGACATCTGTCGTCCGCGCAATTAGGAGAAGAAATGCGGAGGGCACATGTGTTTTTTTTCCCGAGCATCCTCGAGGGCCATCCTCAGGTGCTCGGGCAGGCGGCGGCTTGCGGATTACCGGCAATTGCCATGAACTTGTACCGTCCAGATTATGTGTTGCATGGAGAAACCGGCTTCCTCGCAGAATCTGACGGCGATCTATCCCGATACCTGGATGTCCTGCTGCGTGAATCGGAGACTCGGCGATCGATGGCGGCGGCTGCAGTCCGGCACGCACAAAAATTTGATTGGGATCAGATTACGGAGCAATGGATCGAGGTCTTTCAAGAAGTGGCAGGTCGTCAAACCCGCAACGATTTGAGAGAGACTGCGCTGTGAACGCGACCGCGCAAGTTGAACAAGACCAGGGCTATTCGGAAACAGTCGGTCTGTCTCGCGTCATCAGCAATTCGGTTGCGTTGGTCCTGCTCGACTTGTTAAACAAGGCAGTGCCGCTGATTGTGTTCCCACGGGTAGTTCGTGCTCTTGGGCCCGCGGCGTACGGACGATTAGGGTTCGCCGCTGCCGTGGCCGGGTTTTTCGGCCTGCTGGCTTCCCCGGGCTTTTCGACATATGCGCTGCGCGAAGCAGCCAGAAACAGCGAAAGAGTTTCATTCCTCGTTAAACACGTTCTCGGGGCGCGGGTTGTTTTTGCGACGGGCTCTTACCTACTGCTTGCGCTCTTAACCTTGTTCTTTGCACCTCGTGACGGTCAGACTCGTCTCTTGATCATGCTCTCCGGTCTGGCATTCGTGGCTTCGAGTCTCGATACGCAATGGATCTTCGCAGCTCGCTCGCGTATGTCGATGATCGCAGCGCGGGGGGCGCTTGCACAGCTGGCATACGCCGGGCTGATTCTCACACTGGTTCGCGGTTCCCGCGACACGTGGATTATTCCGTTTGCAACCGTGCTGTCGCTGGCACTGAGCACTCTGCTGATTTGGTTGCCCGCACGCCGCCAGTATCAGATTCCCCTACCGGAGATCTCGCCACAAACTTGGGGCATCTTCCTGCCAATCTGCATGGTCATGGGGTTTTCCAGCTTCATGTCGTTGATCTATGACCAAATTGATGTCGTCATGCTCAAATATTATCGGGCCGACGCCGAACTTGGAGCCTATGTCGCGAGCTATGGACTGATGACAATGGCAATGTCCTTTCTCCCGATCCTGGGTCAGGTTTTCATGCCCCTGTTATCGGAAACGACGGTACAGAGTGGCAGCACCGAGAATCGAAATGCGGAAAGAAAATATCTCAATTGGTTCGGAAATGCTACGATCGGTCTCGCTCTGCCCATCGCGGTCAGCGGCTTTATCCTGGCGGTTCCCATCACCCAGTTTGTCTTCGGAAGTCAGTATTCCGGCTCAGGAATTCTATTTCGCTGGCTGACGCTGACCATTGTTATGGGGCCGGCAGCCAGCTACTGCGGAGCGCAACTCGTGCCGAATGGCCGAGAAAAGAAATATCTGCTCGCGGTCCTCGCCGGGGCCTTGACGAATGTCGTGCTGAATCTGATCTTCATTCCGATGTACGGGGCGCTTGCGGCTGCTTTTACAACCGCCTTCAGTCAAGGTGTTGTAGCGCTCATGAACTACTATTTCGCCAGGGATTTGACGTGGCCACGTCTGTTTGCTGCGGTGGCAGCATCAGTTCCAGCTACCTTTGTTATGGCGGGAAGTCTTTTGGTTATTCAGAGACTGTTTCCGGTCCATGTCTTGTTGCTAGTCACTCTGGGAGCACTGGCATACCTTGGCTCTTACGCTCTGAGTTTCAGCCTGTGGAGGCGAACCAGCGCTCCCCCCGTTGGGGTTGATCTGTCTTGAACAAGGCACAATCGCATGTGAAAACCTTTTTTTGGCCGTTCGCATCCGACGCTTCCCTCCGGAATAATGCAACGCTCCGGTCTGCAGGAACCACCGGGCTTTCGAGACGCCGTTCAGCGACTGGCACACAACCCCGTCTGCAGACTAATACCGTATTTCGTGGTGAGTTCCAAAGAATGTCAGTGGGGGTTTTGCTTTCGGGCCGGGAGAAGTTCAGCCCATACTTCGGCGGTGCACTCGCTCGCTGGACTTACGAGGTCTACAGCCGGCTCACGGAAGAAATCGATGTGACGGTTTTCGGTTTTCCGACATCCAGCAGTGATGTCTATCCACTTTTGCATCAAAGCAGCAGTGCGTGGCGGGCTTGCGATGTCGTGAGTCGAATTCCGATAGCGAGACGTTACGAAGAGCAACTGTGGCTGCGGGCACTGCTGCCTCGGTTTCGAAAGTTCGATCTTTTGCACATTCACAACCGGCCTCAATGGGTTGGTTCTTTGCGCCGAATGGGCTATCGGGGAGCGATTCTGCTCCATTTGCAGAACGATCACCTGGGTCATTGGACTTCGCAAATGCTGGACGACTTGGCGTCACGCGTTGACCGGGTAGTGGTGTGCAGCATCTTTCTTCGTAATTGCTTTGCGCTGAAATCTTCAGCCTTAGCCGCCAGAACCGCAGTTGTATTCAATGGTGTCAATCGTGAGTTGTTTTTTCCCCGGGAAGAAAGTCGCGAGCCTAAAACCATATTTTTTGTGGGACGCCTCGACGCGGAGAAGGGTGCACTTCAACTCATCCAGGCCTTCGCCCACGTGCTGCAAGCTCACCCCGATGCGATCTTGATGATTGGAGGTACGACAGGGTTCGGAACCCATCAGGAAACACCCTACGTCCGTCAACTGCGTGAGGTGGCGAATTCTGTCACCCACAAATGCCAGGGGAAGATTCATTTTACGGGTTACATTCACCACGATCGAGACTTGCCCCGCTGGTTCCAGAAAGCGACCATCTTCACCAGTCCATCCTTATTCGAGGAGCCGTTCGGGATGGTCAATGCGGAGGCCATGGCTTGCGCAACACCTGTGGTTGGCTCTAAGCGTGGCGGTATCCCCGAAGTGCTGGGTGATGCGGGTCTGCTCGTCGAACCCGAAGACACAGAAAAGTTTGCCGTGACGCTCTCCACCTTGCTGGCGCGACCGGCAGAGTGCGCGCGTCTTGGCGCCGCTGCCCATGCAAGGTGTCAGCAATTGTTCGATTGGCGTCTGATTGCTAAGAGATGGGCGGTCCTGCTGGAGCAAGTGCTCCGCCCGAGTGGACAGCTGCCCTTCTCGGAACCTAACTCGCAATTGCGCGGCTCGTGACAATGTGATTCCTTGGACTGGAGAACCCGTTCCGGAGAAAAAACCATCGACGCGCAATGCGAGTGCTGACTCTTACTCCTTTTTATCCGACTGCCGCGGACGACGCCGATGGATGTTTCATCGCCGAGCCATTGCGGGCAATGGAGGAACTCTGGGTCAAGCCTTTGGTTTTAGCCGTGAAGCCATTGCATCGTGGCAGTGTGGGATTGAATGCGCGTGCTCCCATCGCGCAATCGGTCCGATATCCCTGCATCCCCGGCGGAGCCGGTCTCGCTTCCGCTGGGGCGTTTCTTTATGCGAGCCTGATTTCAAGAGTTCGAAGATTGCATCGGTCGCTGCGCATCGATCTGATCCATGCCCACGCTGCACTGCCGTGTGGCCACGCTGCAGTGCTGTTGAGCAGGGAGTTAAATATTCCTTTCGTTATCACCGTCCACGGTTTGGACGCGTTCTTTGACAACCAGGTGCGCGGATTCTCCGGCCGGACGTGCAGGTGCATCTCGCAGTTTGTCTATCGTTCAGCATCGTGCGTGATTTGTATAAGCGACAAGGTTGCGGGAAGGGTAGTCGATGGCACGGCAGCTCGGGTAAATACGAAGGTGATTTACAACGGCGTAGATGCGCAGATGTTTTCTCCGTCATCGAGCGATTCCCTTCCCACAACTATCGTTAGTGTCGGCAACCTTATTTCCATCAAGGGCCATGAACTGCTTCTGCGGGCGCTTGCAGCTGTGCTTCCCCAGCATCCAGATGTCTCATGCGAGATTATTGGCGACGGTCCCGAACGCGGCCGCTTGGCCAGGTTGGCGAGCGACTGCAATATTTCTGGCAAAGTTCGATTTCTCGGCCGGCAAAGTCGAACGCAGGTAGCGGACGCGATGCGCCGTAGCGCATTCTTCGCATTGCCGAGCCGTTATGAAGGGCTGGGTTGCGTCTATCTGGAAGCAATGGCCGCGGAAAAAGCGGTAGTCGCATGCCGAGGCCAGGGAATTGATGAAATTATCCGTCATGCAAGCAACGGCTGGCTCATCGAACCGGGCAACCTGGAACAGCTGATCACTGCGCTTTCAGTTCTTCTGAAGAACCAGCTGCTTCGTCGACAGATCGGCGGAGCCGCTCGCTCCACCATCCTTCAAAGCCGCACTTTGGCACATCAAGCCGCCGAGCTCTCGGCGGTCTATCGAGCGTGTGCCGCATGAGCCGACGGATTGTCATCATTACGGAGATCATCGCACCCTACCGAATTCCCGTTTTTAACGCGCTCGCGCAGCAGAACGGAGTTGATCTGCACGTGATCTTCCTCGCGGAAAACGATCCTACCCAGCGCCAGTGGTTAGTCTACAAAGACGAAATCCGTTTTTCTTACCAGGTGCTTCGTTCCTGGAGGCGAAGAGTTGGGCGCCACAGTTTCTTGCTGAACTGGGGAGCGGATGTAGCACTCCGCCAAGCATCGCCGGATTTCATTGTTTGCGGCGGCTATAACTACATCGCTTCCTGGCAATCCATGTCTTGGGCTCGACGAAATCACGTGCCTTTCAGTTTATGGTCGGAGAGCACGGCGCGGGACTGCCGTGGTGGTCGCGCGCTTGTAGAATTCCTGAAATCGCGGTTTTTTCGGGGTTGCGATGCGTTTGTGGTTCCGGGAAAATCCGCCCTCGAGTACTTGAGAAAGTACGGCGTGCCCAAAGAACTGATTTTTACCGCACCGAACGCAGTTGATACACAGTTGTTTGCGCAACGAGCCGAAAAGATTCGGGCAAATGCAGCCGCGCATCGTCGTGCTCTGCGCTTACCTGCTCGTTTTTTTCTTTTTGCCGGTCGCCTGGTGCCCGAGAAAGGAACCTTCGACCTTCTCGACGCATATCAGTCGCTGGCGCCGTCAGTTAGAAACGAAGTAAGTCTGGTGTTTGTTGGAGACGGTGCCGCCCGATCCGCACTTCAACGGCGAGCTGGGATCATCAACGGCAGATCGATTCAATTTGCCGGCTTTGTACAACGCGAAAGCTTGCCTGCATATTACGCACTCGCAGACGCTTTGGTCTTTCCCACGCACACGGACACGTGGGGCCTGGTCGTGAATGAGGCCATGGCGTGCGGTTTGCCCGTCATTTCATCAGACGCGGCAGGCTGCGTAGCGGACCTAGTCGAAAGCGGGTGGAACGGTCGCGTGGTTTCTGTGGGTAACATCGGACAACTTGCCTCCGCCATAGACGAACTCGCCTGTGATACCAAATTGCGATTACTTATGGGCCAACGGAGCATGGAACGCATCCAACAATATTCGCCTGCGGC
>CAWIMI010000010.1:0-110242 GCA_963837015.1 uncultured Acidobacteriota bacterium
CCCGTCGGAGCGGCCCGATCTAAACTGAGCCCGACTCTAGAAAAAAGCGGTGAACCTGAACCCGGTTCCCAAGGAAGACTCGCCCTGAACCTGGCGCAAGCCGTGTGAAGGATCTCGCGCGCAGTGGCCAAATTCTATGAGGAGCCTGGCCTTTCTTCTGATCGAGCCCCGATGGCGCACGTGCGAGATTCCTAATTTGGAACCGCATCAGCAATCCGCCCGCTTTGTGCTTGACTCTCGGATCCTCGGATCAGATAATGTACACACGCAGATAATATCTGCACGATAATCACCGATTTTTGACAAACGGACCGATGGAAGCAACTTCGCAGCAGCATCGCAGTTCCTGGGATGGAACTGCGACAGTCGGGCACGTGACCGTAACTCCAATGTTACCAATATTTTACCTCCAACTACCTTAAGAAACATAGATCTAGGAGGCCAGAGGATTTTCGATCCTTTGTTTTCTAGATTTTAGGCAGAAAAGAGTTTTTTTTGAGGCAGATACTGCACCATACGGTGTGAAATCAAGGAAGCGCAAGAATACCCCACGCGATTGACCACTCGCCGGCGTTGACGGTCCCCGGCCGGTGCCTTATGCTGGATAATTCCAAGAAGGATGAGTTGTTCGGCGTAGCGCTGATTCCGGTCTGATCAAATCCAATCCGTTCGAATATTTCACGAATCTGGTGAGGAAGAGCCGGCCGCGTCAAGGACGGGTGTGAATCCCGACTAAAAGCATAATGACAAGGAGCGTCTAGGTGAAGATTCTGGTAGTGGGCGGAGCTGGATACATCGGAAGTCACACGTCTCGGGTCTTGCGCAGATCCGGCCTCGAGGTACTCATCTACGACAACCTGTCCACCGGCTTCGATTTCCTGGCCAAGGGTTTTGAAATGGTGGTCGGCGACGTCCACGACAGCGTGAAACTGTTGGAGGCGGTAAAGCGGTGCGACGCCGTGATGCACTTTGCCGCCAACCACTACGTCGGCGAATCGATGGTGAATCCGCGAAAGTATTACCGCAATAATGTGGAAGGCGGCCTCTCTCTCCTGAACGCCATCGTCGACTGCGGGAAGAAGAACTTCCTGGTCATTTTCTCCTCCACCTGCTCGGTCTACGGAGCTCCGGCCAAAATGCCCATCACCGAGGACGATCCCTTGACCCCGGTGAACCCTTATGGCGTCTCCAAAGTGTTTTTCGAGCAGGCGTTGCAATCGTATGACACGGCCTACGGAATCCGATACGCCAGCCTGCGCTACTTCAACGCGGCGGGAGCGGACGAGAGCGGTGAGATCGGCGAATGCCACGAGCCGGAGCCGCACTTGATTCCATTGGCCCTCCGCGCCGCGGCCGGATTCGGTCCCGAGCTGCAAGTCTACGGCACCGATTATCCAACCCCGGACGGCACCTGCATTCGAGATTACACAAACGTAGTGGATTTGGCGGAAGCGCACGTGAAGGCACTACAGAGGCTGCAGGCGGGCAATCCTTCATTTACCGTGAATCTGGGAACGGGCGAAGGTTCATCGGTGAAGGAAGTGATCGCGGCCGTAGAAGAAGTGACCGGTAAGAAAGTCCCCAGGAACATCGTGCCGCGGCGTCCAGGCGATCCGCCTGCACTGGTGGCAGATCCCGCTCGCGCGCGGCAGTTGTTGCAATGGAGAACCAAGCGCTCACTGCGGGACAGCGTCTCGACTGCGTGGAAATGGATGCAGAAGAGAGGAAAGTAGTTCTATCAACCATGCCGGCTAACCCGCTATGCTTGGCGCGAGCGGACTACACTGCCTGACTAGCATGGCCTGTTCGATTAGCAAACCAAATGGAGCGAGAGCTCCACGGCTTGCCGCAAGACCAGGTTGCCGAGATCGAGTCTTTATTACTTGCAGGTCGGAAATTTGAGGTTGACGATTCTCGTGTTCCAGTTGGTCTCATTCCCCGTCTCATTTTGGGCAAAGTATTGGTCCACATACCAGAACGTGCAATCGTCGATAGGATCAACCGTCATGCTCGTGTAGTCCCCCCAATTCTTTGCATTCTGCTCGTCACCGCCCCCGCCTTGCAATCCCACCTCAACCGGCGTCGTCTCACTGGGAAGGTTCCACCACGACGCCCGAATCCCCGGATGGATGGACCACCCCGATACGCTGTAGCCGACGGCGGCATTCCCAACGTGATCCTGAGCAATGCTGGGCATGAATCGAAATAGCCTGTAGTAGGTGGTCGGGTTCACCGTGCCGCTCTGGTAGATGTAAGGCGTCCCACTACCGCGAAGCTCGTACCAGCGGATTCCGGTCTGCCGGTTGCTTGTTCCCACTTGCACGGTGTGGCTCACCAGGAAGGATTCATAGCTGCCAAAGTTCCGGTACGCCAGGCGTGGCATCAGCCGGTCGCCCACCGAGTCGACATAATTCTTAGTTTGGGTGGTCGAGATTTCGGGCACGCAAATGGTGTTCGGAGGATAACTCAAGCTATAGCAACCCTGGAGATACGGAGTCACGGAGAGCGACGAACTCGTGAACGTCGAATTGGATGGGTTCACCCAATCGACATGAAAATCCCACAAGTTGATCGTATCGGAGGTCGTGGTCTTTCCATCATCCGGTGGATTCTGGAGACTCACCAAATATTCATCCCGCCCGGCCGGCGGCGCGACAACACCCTCCACATCCGCGGGGATCACGCTGTGCCTGAGATACATCGAGCCGTGGCTCGGGATCGGGTCGGGATCACTGAAGCACTGCATGGGTTTCGCTTGCGATCCAGCCAGCATGCTTGTACGGTCGAGCGCGCAAACCACAACTCCAATTTGCAGATAGTTGCGGTCAACATCGTTCAAATCAAAGCTCACGTAATATGCGTCCGCCCAGGTACCAAACTTCGGCCAGTCCGGCCAATAAACATGTCCATTGGAATTCTTCTTCAATACCGCGTTCAACGGGAACTGGTAGGTGTACCACTTCAGCGAACTGGAGCGCAGATCGTCGGTGTTGGAAATGGCTACGCAATAGTAATAGCCCGAGCTGGCGTTCGAGCGCAGCGCGATGATCCAGCGCAACGCCAGATGATCGAAAGTGAGGATGCCATCACCACCCACACTCGTGCAGTTCGTCATGTTGTTCTGTTGAAACGGCAAAGTACCGGGCTGGGGAGCCGACCACACCGGGGCATTGGGACTTGCCTTGTCAAAGGCTTGAAAGTAAACATTCGTCCATTCCATGTACTGCTTCGTCCCCACCGCTCCGTTCGGGTCAACGTCATGTTCCGGTGAGCGGACTTGGGACGCGTCGATGCCCTCGAAAGACTTGATTTTTTGGGCATAGGTCAAGCCACACATCAGAAATGACAGTAGGAGCGGCAGGATGGAGGGTTTCACGATTCTTCGCAAATTCATACTCCCTGAATTAGGACTACGGGGGAAACTAGATAGGCACGTGGAACACGCTGCTCAGCGGTAACTTCGACCCCATTGTGCTCTGGGTCCATCGGGTTGTCAAGGTTTACCAGGGAGCCAGTATGCAGAAGACTCCAGTCGGGAGCGAGGATGAACCCCAATAATCGATTCGGGCAAGCCGGCCTGGCTTGGTTTGGTTACCAAAGTCACCGTCTGGATCGTGGCGCCATCCCCTTCCCGGACGGCGTCACGAACGCATTTCGGCTAATCGTCGTCGGGAGGCGTTGCGGGTCGTTTGTCGTGGATGAAAAACTCGGCCTTCAACGTAGAGTTGATCGTCTTAAACGTGAGCGGGGTTTGGCTGAAGTCGAAGCAGTCGGAAAGATCGCCGCTCGTGGTCACCGCGTCCGCATAGGCCGGCGAGGCTCCGGGAGCCACCTGCGACAAGCCAAAGGTGGCCTCGATGAATTTCAGGATGCTGCCAAAATCGTTGACCTGATGCGAAATGTAAGCCGGCTTGGCGTAAGGCGACACCACGATCAGCGGCACGCGAAACCCATACCCATACGAGCTGATGATGGATGGAGGAGGCACGTGGTCGTACCAGCCTCCCCAATCGTCCCAGGTAATGATGATCGCAGTGTTGGACCAGAATGGGCTGTTGCCAATGGCGTTGACAACCGACGCAACCCAGGACGGTCCGGAACCGTCGTTCAGCGAGGCGTGGTCGGATTCTTTCCCGGTCGGAATCACCCAGGTCACAGCGGCCAGTTGGCCGGCGCCGATGTCGGTCAGCACCTGAGATGAATTCAGGATTACATTCTGGGTCCAATCGGAGCCCGTACATTTCTGTCCGGCGGTGTCGGGCACGCACATGTGTTTGATTGCGTTGGGTGCGGTCCAGATCGATCCTGCCAACGGCGCGTAGTATCGCCAGCTGAGCTTGCCGGAGTCCAGCAGGTCGGTGAGCGTGGGATGGTCGTAACAGGGATAGGTCTTCTGACTCTCCACCCCATTGGGATCGATCAACCAAACATACTCGGCGGTCGGAGCCGTACATCCGGTGTTGTTGTTGTCTTCGCCGGAGTTCGCCAGGCCTTCTGGATTCTCCGCGGCAAAGAAATCGCTCATCGCCATACCCGGCGGCACGGGCGCGGAGGTTCCCGAAATGATGAATTGATGCGCCGGAAAACTCGGACCTTGGTTGGTCTGGAACATTCGATCGCTAAAGGTGTAGGTTTCCGCCATCTGGAAGTAGGGAGCCACATCGGAGGGGCTCACATATTGAAACTGCGGGTTGGGAGGCGGACAGGTCGAGCCCGGATTACAGACCACAGGAATCTTGTCGGCGCCATCCATCTTGCCGTCGTCGTACATCTCCACGAACGCGTCATGTTTGTGACTCAGATCGTAGTTGTTGCTCAGCTGGATCTGCGCCAACGAAATCTGCTGACCCAGTGAATTGATGCCGAAACTCCGGATGTCCGCGCCCTTTGCAATCAGGTTTGCATCCTGAAACAGATTATCCGGGGTGCGGTTCTCCTGAAAAATGACGACTACGTGCTGAATCTTGGATTGCACCGCCAGCGTCAGGGGCGCGGTGTGGTTGATGGAACCCGAGCTTCCCTGAACGCTGATGGAAGAGTTTCCCGCCGGAGTTGTGGCCGAAGTTGTGACCGTAAGCTGCGAGGTTCCGGAGCCCGTCACTGCTGCGGGATCGAAGGAGCAACCGGCTCCCGTCGGCAGCCCCGAGCAGGCCAGGGCGACGGTGGAGGTGAATCCGTTTACCGCCGCGATGGTCACCGTCGAACCAGCCGAGCCGCCCGCTGTAACTATCGCCGGAGAGAGCGCGCTCGCGGAAATCTGGAAGTCCGGAGTCGTCTGCATCGAGCCCGAGGAGCCGCCGCCGCAGGCATTCAGCGCTACCAGAAGCCCGGCCGCCAAGCTCATCAGCAACGGCAACGACAAGACGTTCTTTCGCGCCATTTTCAAGTCCCTTCTGACAATGCTCGCCATTGGTGGCTGCGGGCGGGCGATTCGCGCCACAAACACTACCTAACTTTAGCTGTGCCGAAGACCCCGATGCGCGTGGAAAGTTGCGCGATCTCTTCTGTGATGTGGCCACCTAACTTTTGGTGGCACCCCTCAGCCTGAGACCGGGGACGTGACTTCAGCGGCACGTCGCTGAGATTCCCGAAACGGGCCAGAAGTTGTCTCTCAGAAAAAACGCTCGGTTTTGCGCAAAATCCAGAAAACAAAGGGCCGGAAATTTTCTTGCCTTCTAGATCTATGGTTCTAAAGGTAGTTACAGGCAAAATCTTCTAAACATGAGAGTTATGGTCATGCCCGATCGCCTGTGGTTCCGTTTCGGACCCACATGGATCGAAATTTTCCGGGCCCAACGATCTCTCACCTTGGCCACAATTGGTCGAACGATGTTCTTGAAACCAATTGCAGCTGCGTCCATGGTCAGGTTCTCAAAGATCGCAGGTTATCTTACAGATAACCTATATACTGCTATGTTATCGCATCAGAAGGGACGCGGTCAAGCACAAACTGCGGACCGGGTTCCAAATTGGGAATGTAAACACTGTCCGTTTCATCGCGACGGTGAACGGAAATCTGAGGCAGCAGCAGGAAAAGGCTTAGCAGTGAACCGGGTCAATGCAGGCGGATGCCGCCGACTACTTCCTGCATATCGACGCCGTTGCTGCTGTCCATCCAGGCGGCGATGAAGTCGGGTCTCGGCCCAGGTGTTGCCGGTGTAGTCGCCCATCCAGTTGTTGCCGGTCCCGTTGGTGTCTGGGTTGGAGAATGCCTTGGTGAGCTGCGTGTTGGGAAAGCTTCGCCCGCCATCTGTGGAGATGGCAGCGAAGGCCTGGTACTTGATGTTAGCCGGGTCGTTGCGCCGATCCAGCCAACTCACCCCGACCAGTCCCGTGGGGCTTACTGAAAGCGCGGGGAAGAATTGGTCGTGGGTGTCGCTGGCAGGGGCCACAGGCACGGGCTTCGACCAAGTCCTGCCGCCGTCGGTCGAGCGGATGACCTGCACTCGCAGATACGTGCCCGTCCAGGTGTACATTGCCACGTAGAGGTTCCCGGCGTGCGGACCGCTGCTGTTGTCCACTCCGATTACTGGGTAGTTTTCGACCCGCTGGCCCGTCTTGGGTAGCTCTCCGTTTGGAGGGAATGTCACTTTTGTCATCAACTGAGGTTGAGACCACGTGTTGCCCCCGTCCGTGGACTTCGAGAACATCATATATCCCTTGGCGTCGCGGCATGCCTTGTCCTTGCCAGTCCCCGCGCAGTGTAGCCAGGCTACGTATATTGTGCCGTCGTTGCCTGTTGCTATGCGGGTAAAATCATCGCCCGCTGGATATTTTTGAACTGGCTCGACTGCGGTTTGTTTCCACGTGGCACCGCTATCGCTGGAATGCGAAACCATAACTTGGTTCCCGTTGCCTTGGTCGGACCGCATGACGCCTGAGATATAAAGGCTATTGATCCCAGGACTACCGACAGTAGTATCGACGGTAAATGAGGTGTTAAACGGGTAGTTGCCCTGACCTATGTGATGCATCGCCACGGCTGGCTTGCTCCAGTGGGTTCCGTCCGTCGATTTTTGAAAGGCAAGAAAGCCATACCCGTGGCCTTCGCTATCAAAATAGAGCCCTGTGATGTAGGCGGCTCCTTTTCGGTTGTAGCCCGCCGACGGCTCATCGCTTGGCCAATACACGCGTTGGTTCGTAATAATCGAAGGCATGCAGGTACGATTCCAGGTGGAACCACCATCACTCGAAAGATGGAAACCCAAAGCCGACGGGGGTGGGCAGTTGGCATCCACGCTGCCCAGCAATAATTGTTTCGGATTCAGCGGATTGCTTACGATAGGGGAGTCCGTCACGATGCTGCCACCCTCGGAGGCTTGGTGGGCGGAAGCACGCATGGAGCGGGAGAACAGTTGAAGCGACCGGTCTTGACTGGCAACGGCACTCTTGCCGACTGGCCGTGCGCCCTTCCGGCCAGAAAATATCCGACCGAGACGATCAGGAAAATCAGTAGAACGCGAGATCGGACTTTCATTGCTGGCTCCTTTGCTAATGCAACAGGCCGAACACATCCACTTCCGTAGTCGTTCCCATATACACCCGCCCATTGAAGATGGTGGGGGTAGAGAAGCCTATCTGACCGCCTGTAGTAACGCCCCTGCCATTGTAAAGCTCCGTCAGAGTTGTGGCGTCGAAAGCGTGCAGCGCGGCTGGCAAAGCGCCTCCGTTGCAATCGCTAGTAGGTAGTTGTGGGTTGTGTTTATTGCCATGCTCTATGGCCCACACGATTCCGGTTCCGGCCGTGGTGCCGTTGGAGGATATGGAGGGGGTCGGGGAGTAAAGGCAGAACAATGTGCCTGTGCTGGCCGTGGGGCTGGAAGGAATGGGTCCGGAGGATCCTGTCGTGAGCAGCTGGTACCCGTTAATCGGGTAGGGCACGGCAGTCTTAGTTGCGGTCGTCACTGAATAGTAAAGCATGTAGTTGGTCGTGCTTCCGCTTGTGTATGTCCAATAGGCGGGGCTGGCCCAGTATCCCTGCAGTGAATCCGCTACAGGTGGGGTCGTAATGGTCTGAAGATTGTTCCCACCACTTGGGTTGAAGTGTCCCAGGCTGTCCCGATTCGCAACGTACAGCTTCGATTCCTTGTCGGCGTTCACCACAAGGTACAGCCCGTTGTAGAAGGTGTCAGGGATAACCAAAACTCCTCCGGAACCGAAATCCTCGTCCTCCTTGCAACGTCCATCAGGAACAAAAGTGAGAATGTCGCTGGGAGTGTAATAGTCAACCACCGCGAGGTTGGACGGATTGAACTTGAGCAAGCTGTCGCCGATATCGGTAGCGATGGGCGACGTGCCGGAGACGTCGAAGGTGCCGTTGCCGGTGGCTGCGTAGATATAGCTGCTGCCGCCCCTGGTCTCAGCAGCCGGCCCGGCCCCGGCTTGCCAGATGCCACCCCCTGTGCCGTAAGGCGTGCTGTTGAAGATGGCCGTTGGCGAAAAAGAGCTGCCGCTGCGTGTATAGCCAAAAAGCCAGCCGTTAAAAAATTCGGGAAAGGGTCCGAACGCCACATACACAACGCCACCGAGCAGGAGCAGGGCCGATCGCTGAATATGAACTCCGGGATCAAAGCTCACCTGACCTTGGGCGGGGTAGGTAGAAGTGCAGATCAGCCCTTGATTTTGTGCGGGAGGCTGGCCGCTGACGCTTCCGCCTATCGTAGTCATGGCCGACACAGCGCCGGATGTGATGTCGACGGCGAACAGTTCGTAAACGATGGCGGAGGAAGTTCGCACTGCTGCCACGACGTACAAGGTATTGTTGCTGGTGTCGATCACTGGCGTCCCGGTAACGCCTACAAGATTCCCGAGAACACCGGCATCGCACGGCCCAAAGACGAGGCCATTCAGGTTGTTACAGTTGACCGCAGTGTCGTCGGTGCCCAGGGCTGCGGCCAGATCGCGACTCCAGACTGCGGTTTGCGAGTTCGAATCCGCCTTAAATGCGTAAAGCACGTCTCCTTCTGTCGCAACGAAGACGAGATTGCATGGTTGGCAGCCAGTGTATATGGTTTGCACGTTAGTGACGGCAAGCGGCTGAGCACGGACAAATCCGTTCACGGGCCAATGCCAAAGCAGCCCGAAAGTGGACTGGCTCACCGTGGATGGTTTCAGGGCCGTTTCATTCGGTTGCCACCCAGTCCGGTTGTTGTCGTTGTGCCAAGTCCATACGTTCTGGGCATATGAGCTAGAGGTTAGCGAAGAGAAGACAAGCAGATAAGTCATAGCTGCCACAGACAACGAAGGGGAGAAAACATGAAGGGCCTCCAAAGGCGAGTGATTTGATCAAGGGCCCGTACTGCGGGGAAGACGTTATCAGCGGACTGGGCTCTTGTCAAGGCGGCAAAAATGGGGCGGTCCAGACGGGGCGGAGATGGAAAGCGCACGCATCCGCGGCCGGATGTCGCCGTTCCCTTTAAGGGTCGGGCTACTCATCTCTTCTCGATCTGGAGAGATCTAGGCTGTAACCTGCACGGGCGTGGTCGAGGTTTTCTCCGCCCGCTGTTTCAGGTAGCGTGGCAGAGCATCTTTCCAGGACGGCAACGATACTCCTAAGGCCCGCACTTTCGCTTTGCTCAGCACGGAATAGGATGGCCGTTTCACGGGGCTCGCGAACTCGGTGCTCTTTACCGGCGACAGTTTTGCCGGGATGCCGGCGCTTTCGAAGATGTGGCGGGCGAATTCGTACCAGGAGCATTCGCCTTCCGAGCTCAGGTGATAGAGCCCGTACTTTCCGGTGAGAACCAGCTTACGGACTGCTTCCGCCAAGTCCACCGTGTAGGTAGGAGTGAGTACCTGGTCATCGACGACGCGGATGGCGTCTCCGGCCAGGCCCTTCTTGAGCATGGTCTCGACGAAGTTGCCGCCTTTGCCGCTGCTACCGGCGACGCCGTAGAGTCCGCAGACCCGCAGGACAAAATAGCGATCGGTGTAATCGGGAATCAGGTATTCTCCGAGAACCTTGGAGGCGCCGTAGACGTTCAGCGGGGCGGGACGATCGGTCTCCTCGAAGGGAGTGTTCTTCTCGTATCCGCCGAAAACGTAGTCGGTGCTGAAGTGCACCAAAGTTGCGCCGGCTTTCTGGCAGGCAATGGCCAGGTTCATCGCGGCGGTGCCGTTTACCTGAAACGCCAGGTCCGACTTCTTCTCGCACTCGTCCACGCGGTGATAGGCAGCGGTGTTGAGTACGAGGTCGGGCTTGGTTTCGGCCAGGACCTCGGCTACCCGCGATTCCGAGCAAACATCCAGTTGCGCGTGAACCAAAGGAAAAACGGTGTCGCCCGCGGCCTGGAAGACGCGGTTCATGTCGGTCCCGAGTTGTCCGTTGGCGCCGATGAGCAGGACTTTCATTGGCCATCTCATAGGCGATTCCATCGGCATGCTCATCGAACCACCTCGGCCAGCGAGCGCAGCCCGTTGTTCGCCGAGAGCAATTTCAGAGTGTCGATGTTGTAGTACTGCGGATTGTCCCAGTCCTTGAATTCGTCCATGTGCTCAATCAGGTTCTTCACGATGGCTTTGACATTGTGGTTGGCGTGGAAGCTGAGAACATTCTCTGCTTTTTCGGTGCTGACTTTGTAGTTGCGGAAATCCGTCTTGTGGTGGATGGTCAGATGAACCCGAATGCCGAGTTGTTCCTCGATAGCCATCTTCACCAGGTCGCCGACTTCGCCGACCGTGTAGTTTCCCGATGCGATGTTGAAGATGCCGGAGATCTTCTGACTGGCTTCAATGGCGCGAATGTAGCCGTTGGTAGCATCTTCGATACTCATGATCGGACGCCAGATCGACGGATTGTTTACCGTGATCTCGCGGTTGCGCACGCCATTCTTGAACATGGTGTTGACGATCAGGTCCAGACGCATGCGCGGGCTGTAACCGGAGATGGTTCCCTTACGGAGCGAGATCACGGAGAAATCGTCGTCCACCAGATTCATCACGGCCTGTTCGCCCTGGAGCTTTGAAATTCCGTAGGGATAGAACGAGGAGACGGGGCGAGTCTCGTCAAACAGTTCATTGACGGTGTAGCCGTACACCGAGCAGGAGCTCGCGTAAACGTAGCGCTTCACCTTGGCTTTTTTCGCGACGTATGCCAGATAAGCCGGCGCGGCGGCATTGAAAATGAAGTTCTCGCTGGGCGAGTACTCGGCCATGGGATCGTTCGACAGTCCGGCCAGGAACACCACCTGCTGGTACTGCTCGAGGTCGGGCACGGCGATGTCGAAAATGTCCTTGTGAATGATTCCGGTCTCGGACGGCAGATGATTGCCGAACCAGAAAAGGTCGAGCACATCGACTTCGTAGCCGCGATCCAGCAGCTTTGGCACTAACACCGACCCGACGTAGCCAGCTCCGCCCGCAATTAGAATCTTCATTCCCGCTTACCTCCCCACCAGGCTTTGTGCTTCAGAATATTTGAAATTGTCCGACTCTGACCGCGCCAGCCATTCTTTCAGAGTCTGCGCCTTAGAATCTTTGTCGGAAAGCTGAACATCGCGAATCGGCCACTGGATGCCGATCGCCGGATCGTCCCAG
Organism: uncultured Acidobacteriota bacterium; assembly: GCA_963837015.1. Taxonomy (GTDB): domain Bacteria; phylum Acidobacteriota; class Terriglobia; order Terriglobales; family Acidobacteriaceae; genus JABDBE01. The sequence continues at coordinate 11,536 of CAWIMI010000010.1, forward strand.
CGAATGCCGGACTCACCCTTGTTGCTGTAGATGCCGGTGCATTTGTACTGAATCTCAGCGTAGTCGGAGAGCACGCAGAAGCCGCGGGCAAACCCGGCAGGCGCCCAAACCTGTTTGTGGCTCTCGGCCGTGATCTCCGCACCGAACCATTTGCCCAGGGTGGGCGACCCTTTACGAATATCCACGGCAACCAGAAATGCCGTGCCTCGCGTCACTCGCATCAGCTTTCCCATGGGAGGCTCCCACTGGAAGTGCAGCCCGCGTAGCACGCCGCGCACCGAGCCCGAATGGTTGTCTTGCACGAACTCGTACGGCAGACCCATGGCTTTGAACTGGTCAGCCTTGAAGACCTCCATGAAGAAGCCGCGCTCGTCTTGAAAAACCTGCGGCGCGAGGACGCAAACGTCACTCAACTGCCTCGATTCGATTCGAAGTTCCATAGCGACTATCTTACCCAAAGAGTCGTGATAAACCCAACGCCGAGGAGATCAATCCGCAGCCATGCTTTTTAGGGTTAAGGGACGGCCGAACTCCCGGCCGTCCCCGTTTTTCAGATCGGTTACCAAGATCTGCTAATTAACGACCAGCGTCACCTTCAAGGGGTTATTGGTAGGTGCTGTACCCGCGGCATCTTTCACGGAGATCGAAATTGAGTAAGTGCCGGCAGGAGTACCGCCAGTCCCGCCACCGCCACCACCACCGCCACCGGATGAACTGCCTCCCCCGCAACCAACCAGGGTGATGAGCAGCATTACCGCGAGGACTGCCATGGCGATACCCATGCGACGGCGATTGCGCCTACTCCAATCTCCCGCCAGGACCATGCCGACGAAGCCTAGGCTGCCCAGGCTTGCCCATAGATCCAACGCACCCTGATGAGGCGTCGAATTCGGCGGCGCGACCAAGGCTGTGGTGGGAGCTGTCGTGGTGATAGTGAGCGTCGTGGTTCCAGTGCCTGTGATCGAAGACGGACTGAAGCTGCAGGCAGCCCCAGTGGGAAGGCCGCTGCAAGCCGTGGCCGGGTAGCTTACCGTCCCGTTATAGCCGTTCGCCGCAGTCTGGGTTATTTTGTAGCTAGCCGAACTGCCCGGGTTTACGGGACTGGCCGTTGTAGCGGATAAAGAGTAGCCAGGGGCAAGAACCATTTGGTTCAAAGACGCCGACGTCTTCGCCGCAAAGTTAGCATCCCCACTATACTGCGCGGTTATGCTGTCGGTTCTAGCAGGCAACGTTGTTGTGCTGAGCATTGCCACCCCAGTCGCACTGAGAGCGACGGGCGAGCCCAGAGCAGTGGTGCCGTTATTGAACGTGACTGTTCCGGTAGGAACGAAAGGTTCGCCGCTTACCGTGTCAGCCACAGTCGCGGTAAACGTGACCGACTGGCCTGGGGCGGAGGGATTGGCAGACGAAACCAGCGTGACCGAAACCACGCCGTCCGCCTTTCCTACCGACTGATTGAGAACCGCCGATACCGATGGCACGAAGTTAGCGTCACCCGGATATTGGGCAGTGATTGCGTGTGGTCCATCGGCGAGAGCTTTGGCCGTGAAGCTGGCCACGCCGCTGGAACTGAGCGGCCCCGTTCCCAGAGTAGTGGAGCCGTCTTTAAAGGTGACACTGCCGGTTGGAACACCCGTGACGCCTTTGACGATCGTCGCCAAGGTCGCGGTGAATGTTACCGCAGCGCCAGGGGTCGACGGATTGGCGGACGAGGTCAGCGCTGTTGTGTGCCCACCGTCGTTGAACAGTACAGCGACGCCTGAGAAGTCCAACGAGTTTCCACTGACGACTACGTCCGTAGCGCCATCGCCGTTGAAATCGACCGTCGCCAGGCCCCAAGCCCAGCGATCTGCCGGGAACTCCACCGGATCGTAGAAGGCTCCGCCGCCCTTCCCGTACAGAATGCCCACTGTAGAGAACTCAGAGTTGCTGTAGACCAAGTCCGGAGTTCCATCCTGGTTTAGATCGACAATCTTCACGTAGCCAGGAAGCGGAACGTCAAACTTGGGATTCTGCAAGGTGCTGAGGAGCAGGGTGGGCGCCTGGAACGTTCCATCGCCGTTGCCAAGCGCTACAGCAATGCCTTGATTGAAGTTTGTCTGGTCTTCAATCGTCACAGCCAGATCCACCTTGCCGTCACCGTTCAGATCGGCGACAGCTGCGTCATAAGGATTGAGGTAAGTGCCCAGGGAAACATCCTTCTCTGCCTGAAACGTTCCGTTGCCATTTCCTAGGAGGATAGCCACGGCACTTCCGGCCGTCGTGCTGGTGCCATACAGAGGTACGACCAAATCGAGTTTCCCGTCGCCATTTACGTCCGCAGCGGTGATTTCGGTGGCCACCGTGGAAAGCGCGTAGGTAACGGCGGGATTAAAGCCACCCTTTCCGTTGTTGATCAGAATGCTGATCTTCGCGCTCGAGGCCGGGCTGCCATAGTTGTTAACGACGGCCAAGTCAGGCTTGCCATCTCCGTTAAAGTCGCCCACGATCAGACCGACTGGATTGGAGGCCGTACTGTCGGTGGGATAGGCCGATGCCGATGATGTTGTGAAAGTGCCATCGCCCTTGCCGATGAAGACCTGGACCAAGCCGTTGAAGTTGTCAGTGGCCGCGATGTCTAGTATCTTGTCGCCAGTGAAATCAGCTACGGCGACATATTGCAGTGAATAGTTGGTGAGATTGTTGTTGTAGTTCACGCCTTGCTGGAGAGTTCCCGGGGTACTGGCATCGGAAAGGAACACTGTGATGCCTGTGGAGAGGAAGGTGTTGGTATTGCCGATGACAAAGTCCGGAATACCGTCACCGTTGAAATCGCCACTTGCGATGTTCACCGCCTGCGCATTAGCACCACCTCCCGGCGTGGCGTAGTAGTTGATCGCCGAGCGGAAGGTTCCGTCTCCGTATCCTTCGAGATACACAAAGCTGAATTCGTTGTCCGGCACGACGACGTCGGGCTTGCCATCACCATTGAAATCGGCCACCAACGGTGGTACCAGAGGAGACCCTCCGGTGACATAGCCTACTGAGCCGAGGGTTGCTCCGCCTTTGCCGTCGCCCTTCAAAACCTTAACATCGGCGGATCGGAAGCAAGATGCCACAATGTCGGTGTTGCCGTCGCCGTCCACGTCGGCCACGGTAACCGCTACTGGATCGCTACCCACCGTGGTGTAAGTGCCAGCGCCGAAGGTTCCGGCGGTGTCCACATAGACCGTGATGTTATCGTCCTCGTGGTTGTTGAGGCAGTTCGCACTGACCAGTTCGCCAAAACTTCCGCCGGTCGTCAGAGGGCCCCCGCCAAGGAAGCAGGAATCGTACACGCCGTCTGGTGTCGTCAACGGGAAGGGCCCGGAATATGAGGTACAAGGGTTGGATTTGCTGGAGCAGAGGTAGACCACGATCTGATTGGCCGCGATCGTGCTGCCATTGCCCGCCGAGGCAGCCGCGAAATCAAGAAAGCCGTTTCCGAAGTCCGCAAAAACCATCGGATTGCCCGGGACGCTGGATGAGCCAGCATTAAGCGCTCCGGTGATAAGTACGCAACTTGGCGCGTTGAAGGTCCCGTCGCCAACATTCGTCAGCGTGCAGATATGGCCGGGGCTGTCCGAATCAGCGACCGTCACGTTTCCAGTCGCATTATCGATGTAGGCCCAGACAAAACCGATTTTGGTCGCCGAAAATGTGCCCTTAGAAGTGAAGGTGCCGTCACCGTTGCTGATCCAGCTTTCAACCGTGGCGCCACCTAGCGCGGGATGAACTATTAGCACGTCATCCTCCCCGTTTGTATGACCACTTAAGTTGCCCGCAAAGATGATCGGGTTCGGCTCGGGTTTAGTGTTGATTGGGGTCAACTTGGTTGTGAAAACCCCAGGCCCCTGGTAAAGCTGCACCGCAATGTTGTACGTCGGCGCAGCTGGCGGCGCGGCGGTATTCACGACGGCTGCAGCCTCAATGCTTCCGTCCCCTTTGAAGTCCCCGGTCACGGCCGGAAAATTGGGAAAAGTGCCGCCACCCACCGGCGTCTGAGTGCCGCTCAGGAACCCAACCTGCGTGGGCGGAGGAACGGGAGCTTTCATTCTGCGAGACCAGTCGGCCATAGCTGCGCGACTGACTTTGCCTGCGCTGCGCCGCTGCAACGGGCTCGCCGTGCGCGGCTTCGCCGGGATCCCATTCTGGGAATTACCGGCGTCTTGAAATCCAAAGCTGGGCGATAACACCAGCATGAGAAAAGCACTGAGGCAAACCAATCGCTTGGTCATTATGTGTCGCACTCCCTTTGTTGTTTGTCGTTTGTGTGTGTTACTTCAGATTTCGGACTCCGCGTCAAAATGCTGGGGGCGGTCGTTCGTCAGGAACCTCTGAGGCCCCGGCCGGGACGGACCATACTACATTCCCATCCAGCCGACCCGTGGTTTAGGCCCGGCCCAAACTCTAGCGGGGGATGCCGCTCAGGCACGGGCTTACGACTCCAACTATAGTAATTGTGTTTGCGATGAAATCAAGTTGAAACTGATCTCAAACGGTGGTTCAGCCCACATTTTCCGCATTGGACTCCTGTACGATAGACTCTATGCGGTGATCCAAGGCTTTCCCCGAACCTGGGTGTACAATCCAAGTAGCAAATAATAATAATGTGTGTCTTCGTGGGGTAGCATCGCGGCCCTTGCCTCTCTGGCCCAACTTGATTTGCGGTATCTGGATGCGTCCGTCGGGCCAGATCGATTGGGCAACCGTACATGGCCCTGCGTAATCAAAGGTTTACCCGGAATGCGCAACTATTCGCGATACGCTGTGTTTGTTCTGACTAAGCAGCCAGAGAGGCTGCAACGGAGAAGAATCGAGAACTAAATCTCAAGGAAGAGGTAAAGACACAATGACGAATCCCCTGAAAATCGCCTTGCTGAGTGCAACCCTGGCGGCGTTGCTGTTGCCCGCCGCCGCACAGACATCGCCCGCGCCGCAGACTGGCGCCACGCCTCCGGCTTCGACGCCCCAGACCACGGCACCGTCGGCCACGCCCCATCCGGAGACCATCAACCAGCACCGGGTGAACCAGCAAGATCGCATCGCGGCTGGTGTGGACAGCGGCCGCTTGACTTCCGGCGAAGCCAGCACCTTGGAGAAACAAGAGTCCAACATCAATCATGAAGAGACCGATATGAAGAAGTTGGACAACGGCAAACTGACTTCAGCCGACCGCGCTGCGCTCCGTCAGCAACAGAAGCAGGTGTCCAACGAAATTCATCAGGACAAGCTGAATGGCGCGAAGCAAAACGAGAGCCCCACGACGCAGTATGGCAAGCGGGCGGAAAACCAACAAGACCGCATTGCGAAAGGCATGAATAGCGGCCAGTTGACTGCGGGCGAGAGCGCCAACCTGGAGAGCAAGGAAAGTTCGATCCAGAAGGAGGTCGCAGCAGACCGCAAGGCCAATGGCGGCCAGATGACGGCGCAGGAGAAAGCCCAGGTTAACCACCAGCAGAATAAGCTGTCCAAGCAGATTTACAAGGACAAGCACAACAGCAGCAAGCGGTAGTAAGACGGAAGGCGGGAAAACGCGCAAACGTCCCGGGCAGCCCGGGGCGTTTGCCTTTGGCAAGGTCACGCCATCATTCATGCTGCGTGGTGCGCCGGAGGCACGTGCCGCCTGTTGCAAAAATAATCACTTCGAACCGCAGCATGAAATAGCGAGCTGCCCGTAGGTCGTTGATTTCCCGTGCGCAGACTCGCCATTTTCATGGCAGCTCCAACCGCCGGATTTTATCTGGCTCGCACTCTCAATGTGTGATAGTTTCCACCTCGTATGTCCTCCAAGGTTGCACCTCAGTCGAAGTCTCGCGATTACATTCCCACCTTGGACGGCTGGCGAGCCATAGCTATAAGCATAGTAGTAATCGGCCATCAGTTCGGCTCAACCGTCGCGGTGCAGGGAGTGGGGATTTTCTTTGGCATCAGCGGGTACTTGATCTGCACCAATCTCCTCATCGAACGCGAGCGTAACGGAGACATTTCCCTCAAGAACTTCTATCGTCGCCGCGCTTTTAGGATCCTGCCTGCGTCTCTGATGTACTTGCTTGCCGTGGGCCTGCTGGGCGCAATTGGGATGGCCTCGGTCACCGGAGCCGACATCGCCAAAGCTGCATTCCTGGCCGCGAATTATCTCCCCGTACATAAAGAAGTCCATCACTTCTGGTCGCTGTCCATGGAAGAACACTTCTATCTCTTCTGGCCAGCAATGTTAGCGTTTCTCGGAAACCGGCGTGCGAGGATCGGAGCCTTCCTACTGATCATCGTCGTCTTCCTCTGGAGAACATTCTCTTTCTACCATCACTACGACATTATCAATACCACGGCCGTGGCTAGGACGGATCTGCGGCTCGATGTTTTTCTAATCCCCTGCCTGATGGCCATCGTCCTGCGCGACCCGGTCTGGCGCCAGCGAGCCCAGCGGATAATTACTCCACTGGTCTGCGTAGCTTTGTTCCTGGTCCTTGGGTTGATGAAGGCGTTCCGGGATATCTCTCCCCTCTTCGCCAGCTTTGAAATGTTGTTTCAGGCCTTCATGTATCCAGTGTTCATTATTTACACTGTGTTCAATCCGTCGTCTCTGAGCGGCAGGTTCCTCGAACTCAGCCCCCTGCGCTGGATCGGACGCATCTCCTACAGCATTTATCTGTGGCAGCAAATCTTCACCCGGAACACCTGGTTCGGCACCCGCGTCCCCACCCTGCCGCTGAAACTGGCGGCAGTCCTGGCGTTGGCGTCCCTGAGTTATTACCTGCTGGAGCGTCCGCTGATACGCATAGGCAGAGGACTGCAACGCGATCACCCGGCTCCCAAGCGAAGGCTACAAACGCCGGAACCGGTGGCCGAATAACGCGGATCAGGGCTCGGCTACGCCCTCCATGGAATGACTCATCAGTTCCGCTTCGGGCAGTTTTTGTGATTTAGAAGGACCGAATGAAACAAATTTTGCGGTCTCCGTATTGAGGCCAGCACCGGGCAAAACCCTCCCACAAAACCGAAAACCGCGAAACCGGCACGTAGAGCGATGGCGTAATGATTTGCAATGGTTTTGCACGTTGACTCGCGCTCGCAGTCGACGCATAATGTGTCGTCTTCGCAAAGGCACTCGTCATCGCTCTCCGGCCCCCGAAAGGCCAAGCAGTTGCGCGATGTAGCGGGAAGAAGGACTTGATCGAGGCAGGTCGTTTCATGTGGAAAGAACGAGGCCCCATGCGGTGCAAGAAAGCTTCAAGATCCCTGGGTTTGACGATTTCCGTTTCGATGTTCTGTAACTCCACGGGAGGTATGAGATTCGCTACCAAGAGCTTAGCATTGCTGGCCTTGGTCGGGGCAATCGTTGCTCATGCTCAGATCACTAGCTTCACGCACATTGTGATCGTCTTCCAGGAGAACCGGACGCCCGACAACCTGTTCCAGGGCTTGTGCGGGCCCAACCGCACCCTTTGCCCTCACCCCTACGACTTGCAAAACTTCGGCATCGATTCCAGAGGAAAAAAAATTCCGTTGATTCTGACCGCACTCGGGGCCCAGTACGATCCCAAGCATTCGCACCAACCGTTTGTTCAGATGTGCGACCTGGACACAACTACGAACCAATGCCGGATGGACGGCTTGGGCAGCGCTCAGTGCAGTTCCGGCAACTGTTCCTTTCAGTACGTCGATCCTCTCGACGTTCGCCCCTACATCACCATGGCGAAGCACTACGGCTGGGCGAATTTCATGTTCGAGACCAGTCAGGGTGGCAGCCCGCCTGCCCATCAGTTTATTTTTTCGGGCACATCGGCGCCCAGTGCAGCCGATGATGCGGACGCCATATTTGTCGCCGAGAGGACGAGCAGCCGCGGATGCCTCGCTCCTTTAAATTATCCCTACCCCATGATCTCGCCGGACAGCGCGCCCGAGACATACGACTTGATCAACAATCCTTTGGGCACCGTGTGCTTCTCGCATGACACCATGGCAACGCTGCTCGACAGACACAAGCCGCCACTCAGCTGGAAGTATTACACCCCGGAAGCTAATGACATCTGGACAGCGCCAAATTGGATTAGAGAAATATGCGTGCCCGATAGCGACTACCAGAATTGCACAGGCAAGGAATGGCTGGACAATGTTGACACAAACCCGGCAGACGTGTTGTCGGATATCGACGCTTGCCTTCTTCCGGACATGCTCTGGGTCATTCCGAAAGGCCAGAATTCGGATCACCCCGGCTCCAACGGCAATATCGGTGGGCCTTCGTGGGTTTCTTCGATTGTCAATGCCATTGGTGAGAGCAAGTGCAAGAATGCCGACGGCAGCACTTATTGGAACAGTACAGCGATCTTCATCACTTGGGACGATTGGGGAGGATGGTACGACCACGAACCGCCGACCCTGTTGTCTGTGCCCAACCAAGGTCAAGGTGATTTCCAGTATGGTTTTCGCGTCCCGTTAATTGTCGTCTCGGCCTATACCCCTGTCGGTTACGCAAGCAACCTCCGGTATGACTTCGGCAGCATTCTCCGGTTCGCCGAACACAATTTCGACATCCCGGAAGGTGCGCTGCACTTCGCCGACGAACGAGCCACGAACGATCTCACCGACTTTTTCCGGTTGGATCGTGCGCCCCGCGTTTTTCATCACATCAGCGCCCCCAAGGATGCAAAATACTTCCTGGAAGACAAGACGCCGATGGAGCCTCCCGACAACGACTAACCAATAAAGCCCCATCGGTCGGACCAAACACGCTCAACAAAACCAGGGTTGGACGTCTCGCGCTCTGCTAGTCGTCGTCTGGATCGCTGGGAGTTTCTTTGCTCTCCAGAAAATGCTTTGCGCTGAGCGGAGCGTTGATGGTCTGGAAGGCGAGAGGCGTCTGCGAGTAGTCGAAGCAATCGGACAAGTCGTCTGTTTCCGAATACGAATCCGCGTAGCCGAGCGATGGCAGAGTGAAGGTTTCCTCGATGTACTTCAGTATGCTGCCGAAGTGATGGGTGACGTGCGAAACGTACTTCTTCTTAGCATACGGCGAGACGACGACAAGTGGGACACGGAATCCGTATTCGTAGGAATCCTTGATGTTCGGAGCCACGTGATCGTACCATCCTCCCCAATCGTCCCAAGTGACCAAGATTACCGTGTTGGACCAGTATTGGCTCAAGCCAATGGCGTTCACGACTGATGCGACCCACGACGGCCCCGAACCATCAGTGGAATGGGCGTGATCCGACTCCTGTCCGCTGGGGATCACCCAACTCACCGCCGCCAGATTGCCCGAGGATATGTCGGAAAGAATCTGCGTGTTCTGCAGGACGACGTATTTAGTCCAGTCGGACCCCGTGCAGTTGGTGTTTGTCGAATCCGGCCCGCACATATGCTTGATGGCGTTCGGCGCCGTCCAAATCGATCCCGCCGAAGGCGCGTAATACCTCCAACTCAGTGACTTCGCCTCAAGCAGATCGGTCAGCGTGGGATGTTCGAAGCAGGGGTAAATGGATTGATTTTCGCTGCCCTCGGGATCAATCAGAAACACGTAATTCTGAGGAAGAGTGGTACAACCCGTGTCTTGCGTTGCCGTCGGCGAGCCCTGCGGATTCTCTGCGACAAACGAGGTGCTGTCCACCTCCGGGATCGAAGTGCCTGAAATAATGTACTGATGCGCGGGAAAGCTCGGCCCCTGGTTCGTCTGAAACATCCGATCAGCGAAGGTGTAGGTCTCAGCGAGCTGAAAATAGGGTCCCACGTAGCTCGGATCCACATACCTGAATTGAGGATTTGTGCTCGGCGGAGGACAGTTGGGCTGGCAAAGAACCAGCTCGATCTTATCGGCGCCGTCCATCTTGCCGCCGTCATACATCTGCTTAAATGCCAGATGTGCATGGTTGAGGTCGTAGGTCGCGTAGGGTTTCGCATCATTGTGCAAGTCGGCCGGCGTAAGTGGAATCATTTGGCCGAGCGAGTTAATACCAGTGTTCTTGATATCCGCACCCGCCGCAATCAGATTGGAATCTTGAAACAGGTTGTCGGGGGTGCGATTCTCCTGATAAATGACGATGACGTGCTGGACCTTTTGTGTAGGCGGCGGATTGTTCGTAGAACTATTCCCGCTTCCTCCGCATGAATTTAAGAACGCTAGAACCGAAGCGCTCAAAATGAGCAAAGGCAAGACCAGGAGATTTTTGAAACGAACCATCAGTTCGAAACTCCCTCGAATACTGCGTCGATCTTAAGAATCAAGAATTTGCTCGGATGCGATCGAGCCAGCCTCTAATCATCGTCGACCACTGTGGCAGGACGATGATCATGCATGAAGAACAGTCGGCCCTGGGCAGTTGGAATCGCCGTAAAGGTCAGTGGTGTCTGGCTGTAGTCGAAGCAGTCGGACAGGTCATCGGTGTCAGAATACGCGTCCGAATAGGTTCCCGTACCGACCGCCGGTAATCCCCAGTTCTGTTCGATGAACTTGAGAATGCTTCCGAAGTGGTGGGTCGTATGCGAAATGTACTTCGCTTTGGCGTACCGAGAAACCACGATCAAGGGAACGCGAAATCCGTATTCGTAGAAGTTATGGATCGGAGGAGCGACGTGGTCATACCATCCTCCCCAGTCATCCCAGCTGATGAAAATGGCAGTGTCGGTCCAGTACTGGCTGTTGCCTATGGCGTTTACGATCGAGGCGACCCAGGCTGGCCCGGTGGTATCGCTACTGCCCGCATGATCGGAGTTGACGCCATCGGGAATGACCCAGCTCACCGAGGGCAGTTGCCCGTTCTGAATGTCTGTAAGGATATGCGTGGGGTCGATAATGACGTTGTTCGTCCACTCCGTGCCGGTGCAGGAACTGTTGCCGGCATTGGGAACGCAAATATGGTGAATCGCGTTGGGCGCATTCCAGATGGAACCGGGATCGTTTTTCGCTGTATACCATTTCCAGCTGATTTTGGCCGCATCCAAATTGTCCGTCAGGGTTCCGTGTTCGAAACAAGGGTATGCGGTTTGAGACTCGTCCCCGGTCAGGAGATCGATCAAAGGCACGGTCTGGTCTAGCGCCGCTATACAGCCGGCAGGAATACCAGTGGTTTTGAGACCATTGGGATTTTCTGCGGCATACAGAGGGTCAGGATTCGTATTCTGCGCCGAGGCGCCAGACAGGATGTATTGATGAGCCGGGAAGCTGGGACCCTGATTGGTCTGGAACATACGATCGGCGAAAGTATACGTTTCCGCCATTTGAAAATACGGTGCGGCTTCACTTGTTGGAACGTAGGTGTATTGGCCATTCGGAGGCGGGCAGTTCTGTGCTCCCGGATTGCATATGAGTTTAACCTTGTCCGCGCCATCCATTTTTCCGTTGTCGTACATCGCAAGAAACGCGCTGTGGCTGTGATCCGGACCGTAATCGCTGGCCAACGATAGCGGTGTGAGTGGGATGTCGTCCCCTTTGGAGTTCTTTCCGGAGCTGACGATGTCCGCGCCCGCGGCGATCAGGTTGTGATCCTGAAACAAATTATCCGTGCTGCGGTTTTCCTGGAAAATGATGACCACGTGCTGGATCTTGGATTGCACAACCGGGGGCGGCGGGGACATTACCGAACTGCCACCTCCGCAGGCGTTCAAGCCCGCCAAGAGCAGGCTCGCAGTGGTGAACAGGCCGAACTGCCATCGTATGACGTTCTTCGCAGACATCTATTCCGTTCCCTCCCGACGAACGCCGCAACCCAAAGCCCAGCCCCTCGGCTATTCCGCTTCATTTGGACCTGCAATATCGGGCACCATGCAGTTAATTTCTGCAATTTTTATTGGCCAGGTAGAAGTGCCCTATCCAATCGAAATCTGACCCCACTCGTTAAATCAACCCGCACCGCTGCCGAAAGTTGCTGGAGCACAATTGAGACGCCGGAGAAAAACAGCAGGAGGTGTACGAATTTCAAGCTGTATAAACTTCGAAGCGGTCAAAAGGAAGCGGATTTCTGCGACATTGAAAGGGCGGAGAGTGCGTGTGTCAGTTTCCGAAGCCCTACCGCCTGGGCCGCGGCGACCGGGAAGCCATCGCAACTTGCGCTGGATAGTGTAGGTCTGAGAAGTATACGTCGGCTACCGAATACACCCTGTCGTCAATGTTCCCTGCGTGTCATGGTTGCCCTGCTGCCAGGTGCTCCAATCCTGCGGCACGTAGTGGCCCGCATTGTCGGCGTCGACAAACGAGTCGGAGGTCGAATCTGCGAGGTGATATTCGTTAGCTTGATATTGATTGCTTCGAGAGTTCAGCGTCCCCCCCACGGCCCATACTTTCCCGATCGCCGCTTCCTTCGAACAGGTGTAAATGGTGTTATTCAACACCTTGTTATGCCTGAGAGAATGGCTGGTATCGCCACTATTGCGCGCTCCGAGGCATTTATTCGAATCCATTTGGTCGTGTATTGCCTGCAGGGTGAGATGAAAGGCGAAGCCGGCAGGGCCATCGTTATCGTAGAGAAGATTAGAACTGAACGTACCGTAGTTCGAATCACTCACATCCACACCCCCGCCTGTAATATCTTGGTTCTTCAAAGGGTAGCCGTTGTGGTAGATGGTATTGTCGCCGAATAAGAGCTGACAGCTGATTTCATGGACGTAGCCGTAGCGCTCGTTGTTGTCAAAGGTGGAGTTAGTAATCTGGACATATTGTGTCCCCCCGTCGGACCATAGGCCGTCTCCAATATTGTTGTGACTCCACAAATTGCTTATGGTGACTGCGGGGTGGGATGGGGTGCCCATGAGGTGGAACATGTGAAAGGTACCGGCATCCGAATAACCGTTGCACGCGCCGCTCCCGGTGGCGCCGTCGGTCTCGCGGAAGTTGGCGACATTGTTCCAAGACATTTCGCTGTTGGTGATGACTACATCGGCCTTGGCGGCGGCAACCAACCCGATCCTTCCGTTGTTAGTGAACAGCGTGTCGTCGATGGTTGCGGGGTTGTTTTGGGTCCCAAAAATGCTGTACAGACCGACATTGTGGATGAACCGGAGTGTCATGTCCTTGAGGGTCCAGGAGCTTGACGCGTAAACGCCGTAGTTCATGCCTTTTTCCACGAACAGATTTTGCAAGGTCACGTTGGTCTGTCCCGGGCCGAAAATCAGACTCTCGTTGCTGCCGCCATTCAGACTGATGGCCAGATCGATAGTGGCGGTGTTGGGATCCTGATTATTGGGCAGACTCACATAAATGCGATGGTTGACATAATCGAAGAAAAACCGGCCGGCCTCTCCGTCGGTGACCGCTTGGCCTTGAGTGGTGATCGCTTGCGTCGGATCCACTTCCTTCTTGCTCAGGACGCGCATAATTCGTTGTTCTCGGCTCTGGCTGGCATGGAAAAAGAGATCGTCCTGGTACGTCGTGACCCAGTAGCAAACATTCGCACCCCCGTTGTGGAACTGATCCTGCTGGTGCGGTTGCGTCGCGGCATAACGCCCGTTGTAGTAGTAAACCCCGGCAGTCGATGTAGCCCGCCACGGGCCCAGGACAACGGCCCCGCTGATGCGCGAGTGGGGCGTGGTGCCGATCAGCGACTGTCCGGATCGCACATGGATCGGAGACGTGATGCGGTGTTCCCCCTCGATGCAAAAGGTTTGATTTGGCTGGCCGCCGTTGACGATCTCGACGATGTCGTCCGTGGGGGAAATGATCGTCCCCTGACAGGAAACGCCGGATTTGCCTGCACCCGTTGCTAAAGCGACGGGAACGATCACGCAGGCGAAGATCGATACCGCCAGGCATTTTCCCGCGGCCGTGGGAGACTTGACCTCGCGGCTACTTTTTCCAGATTTTGGGAACAACGCATTACCTCGACCCGAGAATTGCGGAAACCTTGTAGTCCAATGCACAGCAAATCGCGCTCGCCAGCGCAACCGTCCCGGGTTACTTTTTCGGGAACGAGTCAACCAGAATCGACTTGAATCCGGCTGCGGCCAGATCCTATCCGTTGCCTGATATCTGGAGATAGGTCTCGGAAGTACACGCTTTACCGACGACAAATTTTTGCACGAATCGCCGGGCGGGGCCAGGAGTACCGATAGCCGCATCGCCAACAAAAAACGGACGGCTTGAGGAGCCGTGTTAGTAAACAATGAGTCCTGCGCCCGTTCGGCAATCTTCGGGTGCGTCAGAATCGGTACACAAGCTCGTAGCGCACTCTCTAAATTGGCAAGATACCCTTCACCCCTTCACCGGCCTTCGAACATTTGAACAGGCACGAAGTTCCCGTTGTCCGGACATTGCTCCGAAGAACAGGCATAAAGTTTCTCCGGCACCGGGGAACAATTCTGTTAGGACAATCAGCGCCCCTCCTTGAAAGCCTGCAGCAGGCCGGCGAACGCGGGTTTAGGTTCGAGATTTTCGTCGAACGGAAGCGGTCGCTGCTGCACGAACTCAGCCTCCGGAGGGTCGTTCTCCTTCCGGCGCCTAATCGCGTCTCCGGTGCCCCAAACTGTAAACCCAGTGCAATTCGAGTCCTTCAGACACGTATGAAGAACGTTGTAATAGATGTCCTTCTGCTTCTGCAGCAGATCCGGCCCCCCGCCGGGCGGCAACATCACATCGAATTCCGTCACCTGCACTTGCACGCCTATCTCGCGTGCCTCCGCGAGGAACGACTTGAACTCGTCGATATAAGTGGGCCGCAAGTTCTCGGTTCGAAGATGCATCTGAATACCAGCAGCATCGATATGAATCTTGTCCTTCTTGAGCTTGCGGATGATATCGAAAAACTCTTTCTGGTGGTCTTTGTCTACGCCGTCATGGCCGAAGCCGTCGTTGAGTAGCAGCTCGCTCTTGGGGTTTGCTTCGTCCGCGTAACGAAAGGCTTTGGCAATATAATCGTAGTCGCCCAGAACCTTTGACCAGCAGCCGTTATGGACTCCCCACGTGGGCTCGTTGACCACCTCCCAACCGTAATAAGCGTCTCCACCGTGACGCACAATTGTCTGGATATGTTCCTTCATCACCGCGTCCAGCTTCTCTTTCGACCATGTCCGGCAAGCCGGAAAGAACCAGCCTGGCGCTTCGGCGGGGCGATAGATCAGGGCTACCCCAAACAGTTTCATATCGTGTTGCCGCGCGAACTCCATCTGGTTATCCATGATGTGGAAATCGAAGCGTCCCGCGTCCGGATGGCTGTGTTGAAACAAGACGATCGATACGCCTGAGTTGAATTGCGTGCTCACCAGTTGCACGTACTTGGCGTTATGCCAAAACAGGCCCTGCAGGGTGGTGCCGAACCAAAAATGCATCTTATCAGCGTAGGTCCGGAGGGCCTCGTGGCTATCCGCGCTGGCTTTCATTGGACTCTTGCCGCCCAGATGGAACAGCCCTGAAAGCAGACCAGTCAGTATCGCAACTACGACCAACGAATGATGCCGTTTCATGCGGCCCAAGTGGAAAAAGCGCTTAGTTTTCATGTGGTTCAGTCTCCCCGGAAACGCGATTGTAGCATCATACACCGTACGATCCGCGGCCCGGCCGCAGGCAAGCAGGGGTGATTCTTGGATGTTGCTGAAATGCGAAACCGTCTTCTCGGAGCCTTTCCGCCCCTTGCCAGACCTTCTGTTCTGTTCTATCGTCTAACCTGCCGTAGAGGTGTGGTTCGCGGCTTGTGTGCCCCATAACTCTCTCAAGGTTCGAAAACAACAGCTTCGCCATTATCCTTATATGCTTCGTTCGATCATCTTCAAGGCCGCCGATCCCATTCACACTCGACTCCGGGCCCAACGATCCCGCATGGCCATCGATATTATGCAGCCGGCAAGTTCCATGTCTTTATTGGATGTGGGCGGTTCCGCCGGGTTCAGCGGCGAGTATAACGATCTTCGATCGCTATTCCGCCGCGTAGTGGTGGTCAACCTTGACCCTCAGAACGCTAGAGCATTGCAACCCAATGTGGAGTTCGAAGTTGCGGATGGATGCGCGTTACCTTATCCGGACGAGAGTTTCGACTGGGTGTTCTCCAATGCGGTCATTGAACATGTGGGAGACCGCCGAAAACAGGAGGCGTTTGCGCGCGAGATCCAACGGGTTGCCAGGCTGGGATATTTCGTGGCTACCCCGAACCGGCACTTTTTCCTGGATCCTCACACCTATTTCCCGTTTTATCATGTACTTCCTGAAGGCATGCAGCGGGTTGCCATTCATTTTTCGTTCGGACACATGAAGCAGTGGGAGCCGCTGCGGGTGCTCGCGGCCGCGGAATTGCAGCAGATGTTTCCCGGGGCAGAGGTGCGATCGATCGGTCCTTTAGGCACCAATCTGGTGGTGCATGGCCGAAAGCTCGCGAGATCCCGCCCCGAGCGTTTCGCGGACAGCCCGGAATTGGGAACGATGCCTCGTCCCGGATGAGGTGCTCGGCCGTTGCGTCGCGCGCCCAATCTCGCGCGCATTCAAACTCAGGAAGTGTGACCTCAACCGGGCTGCCCGACTGGTCGGATTCAGTTCAGGGCGTCACCTCGAACACGATACCTTTTCCGCGGGGGCCGCCGGTCTCGGTTGTACCGTACAGATTGCCGGCTGCATCGAGGATCAGATCGCCGCTGGGCTTGTACCCGTCTCTGCCACGTCCGAAAAGGTGGAGCGCCTTGAACGTCCAGGCTGCGCCCGAGACAGGCATCAGCTTGAAGAGCGTACCGCAACCGCCGACACAGGAGCCGAGATTGGCGCCCAGCATGGTCGTGCCGTAAAGGTTCCCACTCTTGTCGAAGGTCAGACCGGCAACAGGGCTTGCCGCGGGAGCGTTAGCAAAGCGGTGGAGCACTCTCTGTTCCCACGGGCCGTGCGAATTAGGGAGCAATTCAAACACCACGCCATACCCACTGACCCCTCCTTGGAATGTAGTTCCGTAGAGATTGCCAGCAGCGTCGAAGACAACGCTACTGCGGGGCGATGCTCCGTCGTGCCCTCCTGTGAAGGCGTAGAGCACACTCTCGGTCCAGCCGGAGAACGAGAGCTTGAAGACTGTACCTCGCCCCGAAGCGCCGCCCTCGCTGGTTGTACCGTAAAGATCTCCCGCCGCATCAAAGGTCAGGCGGGCATAAGGAGAAGCTCCGTCATTGCCGCCGGCAAAAGCATGCAGGACGCTCTGGCTCCATCCGCCCATACCGGGTGCCAGCTTGAAGACGGTTCCACAACCGGAAGTGCAGGTGCCGTTGACGTTCCCTCCAAGCAGCGTCGTTCCGTAAAGGTTGCCCGCTGCGTCAAGAACCAGGCCGGCGAAGGGTTCGCGTCCATCCCCTCCGCCAGTGAACGTGTAAAGCAGGCTCTCTTTCCAACCACTCGAACCCGTGGTCAGCTCGAAGACCGTGCCGCATCCAAAATTGCAGCTTCCGCCGCCGCCAGAACGGGTTGTTCCAAAAAGATTTCCGGCCGCGTCCATGACCACAATGCCGATAGGCTGGCTACCGTCTTGGCCGCCAGCAAAGCTGTACAGCACAGTTTCCGACCAACCATTGGAGGTCGGCGTCAGTTCGAATACCGTGCCCTGGTTGTAAGCGCCTCCAAGTTGCGTCGTGCCGTAAAGATTTCCCGCTTTGTCGAAGGTCAGGCCAGCATAAGGAAGATTCGGCTCTCCGCTTCCGGAGAAACTAACCAGTGCCTTCTCCCGGCCACTCTCGGCATAGGAGCAACCAACCTTTAATGTGCCTTGAGTATCGTGGCTTCCCTGCTGCCAGGTGTTCCAGTCCTGCCGCACATATTTGCCAACATTACTGCCGTCGGCGAACCAGTTGGAGGTGGAATCGGCGAGGTGATAGTGGTTGGACTGGTACTGATTGCCGCGAGAGTTCAACGTTCCTCCCACCCCCCAGACTTTCCCGATCGAGGCGTCCCCGGTGCAGGAGTAAATGGCGTTGTCCAGCACTTGGTTGTATTTCAGAGCGTTGCTGGTGTCGTTGCTGTTGCTCGCACCCAGGCACTTATTCATGTCCATGTGGTCGTGCTGGCTCTGCAGTGTGAGATGAAAGGCATAGCCAGCGTAATTATCGTAAAGCACGTTTGCACTGAAGGTAGCGTAGTTCGAGTCACTCACATCCACGCCGCCGCCGGTGATATCGGGATTCTTTAGTGGATAGCCGTTGCTGTAGACCGTGTTGTGAATGAATGAGACCTGACAACTGATTTCATGGAGGTAGCCGTAACGCTCGTTTCCGTTGAAGGTTGAGTTGGTGATCTGAGTATATTGCGTTCCCCCGTCGGACCATAGCCCATCCCCGATGTTGTCATGGCTCCACAAGTTGTTGATGATGACCGCAGGCTGCGAGGGAGATCCGGTCACGTTGTAAATGTGAAACGCGCCAGCATCGTTGTAGCCGTTGCACACCCCGCTACCGGTCTGGCCATCGGTCTCGCGGAAGTTGGCAATATTGTTCCAGGACATTTCACTGTTGGTGATAGTGATATTGGTCCCATTGATGGCTTTTCGGCCGTTGTTGGTGAACAGGGTGTCGTCGATGGTAGCCGGACGGATTGCGGTTCCGAGCATGTCATAGGCGCCAACATTATGGATGAAGCGGATCGTCATATCCTTGAGGTTCCATGAGCTTGCTCCGTAAACGCCATAGTTCATGGCCTTCTCCACGAACAGGTTTTGCAAAGTCACGTTGGTCTGCCCCGGGCCGAAAATCAAACTTTCGTTGCTGCTGCCATTCAGACTGATGGCCAGATCGACGGTCGCAGTGTTGGGATCCTGGTCGTTCGGCAAACTCGCATAAATGCGCTGGTGGGCATAATCGAAGAAAAACCGCCCGGCTTCTCCGGCGGTCACCGCCTGGCCGGGAGTGGTGACCGCTTGCGTCGGATCCACTTCCGCCTCACTCAGCACTCGCATGATTCGTTGATCGTTGCTGGGGTTGGTGCGGAAAAAAAGATCGTCCCGATACGTCGTGACCCAGTAACAAACATTCGCACCCGTGCTGTTGAATTGATTCTGCTGGTGTGGTTGGATGGCAGCGTAAGGTCCGTCGTAGTAGTAAACGCCTTGCGTCGATGTCGGTTTCCAAGGGCTCAAAACCACCGCTCCGCTAATGCGCGAATTGGGCGTGGTGCCGATCAGCGACTGCCCGGATTGTACGTGGATGAAGGAAGTGATTCGATGTTCGCCCTCAATGCAGAAGGTTTGATTTGGTTTGCCACCGTTGATGATGCTGACGACGTCGTCGGTGGGAGAAATGATGGTTCCCTGACAGGCCACGTTGGACTTGCCTGCACCCGTCGCGAAAGCCGCAGGCACAACTACCCAGGCGAATATCAGCACCGCCAAGCATTTTCTAACCGATGTTATGGGCGATTTGACGTTACGGCTACCACGTGCAAAGTTAGGGAACATTTGCATTTACCTCGACATGAAAGTGGGGGACCAGACTGTCCAGGTCCGTCCAGTTCAATGTAAGTTCGAGGGCACACGGGCAACAGGTAACCGAGGTCCATTCACCTTCCTTTAGTAACCTTTAATCCTTTAGTTCTCGATTCAGGAATAGCGGTGTCTTTCTGCGGTTTTCTAACTTCGAACGAAAAAATTGGAGATAAACACGTCGTTCATCCGCTCGCTTATGAGCGGACAGGCTGAGGCCACAGCGTGGGAGGTTGTGATTTGAATCAGAGGAATTTAGCAGCCCGTGGTGCAAGTCCGGATTCGTAAGCCAAAACTTCTGCGGTATCCACAGACTTTGTTTGTAGAATCGGCGCATGGCGATGGGGACGCGCAAGCAGCGGGAGAAGCAAGAGGACATCTGGATCGCGCACGCCGAGTTGGCGTCGGCGCCGGGGCATCCGTTTTATCAGCGTTTGAATGAGCTGCTGGAGGCGGAGCGCTTCGACGAGTTTGTCGAGCAGCGGTGTGCGAAGTTCTATGCGGCCAAGTACGGGCGTCCGTCGCTGACGCCGGGGATTTACTTTCGTTCGCTGCTGATCGGGTATTTCGAGGGCATCGGGGCGGAGCGGGGGATTGCCTGGCGACTGGCGGACTCGCTGGCGCTGCGGCGCTTCGTGGGCATAGCGCTGGACGAGTACACTCCGGATCACTCGACCATCTCGCGCACGCGAAGATTGATCGACCTCGATACACATCGTGAAGTATTCAGTTGGGTGTTGGGCGTGCTGTCCGATCGCGGGCTGCTGCAAGGGCAGCGGATCGCGATTGATGCGACGACGCTGGAGGCGAACGCGGCGATGCGCTCGATTGTGCGGCGGGACACGGGGGCGAGTTACGAGGAGTTTCTGCGCGGGCTGGCGAAGGCGTCGGGCATCGCGACGCCGACGCGGGAGGACTTGGCGCGGTTGGATCGCAAGCGCAAGAAGCGCACGTCGAATAAGGAGTGGAAGAGTCCGGCGGACGAAGATGCACGGATTGCGAAGATGAAGGACGGACGCACGCATCTGGCACACAAGGCGGAGCACGCTGTGGATCTGGACACGGGCGCGGTGCTGGCGGTCACGCTGCAAAGCGCCGATAAGGGCGACACGACCACGCTGGATGAGACGCTATGCGAGGCCGGAATGGCAGTGGCGGAACAGGTCGGGCGCGAGGCGGAGTTGCGACCGAACCAAGCGCCGCAGGTGAACCTGGCCGGGATCGAGGAGACGGTTACCGACAAGGGTTATCACAGCGGCGCGGTGGTGAAGCGGATGAAGGCGTACGGCGTGCGCAGCTACATTCCGGAGAAGAAGCAGAAGGGGCGACGGAACTGGGCGGGCAAGCCGGCGGAGCAACAAGCGGTGTATGCGAACCGGCGGCGGGTGCGGGGCGAGTACGGCAAGAGTTTATTGCGGCGGCGCGGCGAGTTGGTCGAGCGCAGCTTCGCGCACTGCTACGAGACGGGCGGGATGCGACGTTGCCATCTGCGCGGACGCGACAACATTCTGAAGCGGCAGTTGGTGCATGTGGGCGCGTTCAACCTGAGCCTGGTTTTGCGGAAACTGTTGGGAGCGGGCACGCCGCGGGAACTGAGAAACCGCGTTGGCAGGCTCGTGGTACACGTTCTTTTGCTGTTCTCGAACCGGAATCGTCAGCAGCGACTTCGTTGCCGCCGTATCTCCAGGCCGGTTGCCAACTGTGTCGCAAGATCGCGCACCCGGCTACGTCGCCCGCTTTGTAGAAAATCAGCTACATGCACCACGGACTGTTAGGCGAGTTAAATCGTCAGATCTGATTCTGGAAAGTCTTCGGTTCGTTTTCAGTGGCGCTGAACAAAGCTCACACGAATCTCTACAACTCCAGTGCAATCCGAGATGCGCGAACCGCCATTATGCGTAGCGGCGATCACGATGTGCTCGGTATCGGTTTTCACCACGGGCTCTTTCTCCGCGTTCAAGTCCGTCGATTTGTAGTCTGCGGCTGCGTCAAAAGTAGTGTATCCCGGCCCCTGCTGTTGGTCGCGAAATTCGAGGTAACATGCTTTCGATTCGTCAAACGCTTGGGAACGGTATTGTATGTCCGGGTTGTTCGACGCGTGTTTCCATTCCGTCCACACCTGACCAATTAGGGTTCCAGCCAACAGAAGCGCACACCCGACGACTGCATAAAGTGTTTTCATCATCTCCATCTGTCTCCCTTTCGGAAAGTATATCCAAGAAAACCGCATACTCCTCTTTTATGGAGATATCAAAATGCTGTCCGGCTATATAACACGTACCTTCTTCGACCGCACTAATGACAAACGAGCGATGCAAGCAGTATGCTTCTAACAATTCGAAGCAGTCATCTCTCTTAGCCATGCTCGGAGCTCAATCGGCGTTGTTCGGATGCTTCCTGCTGTTCAATTTATTTGCCCA
Organism: uncultured Acidobacteriota bacterium; assembly: GCA_963837015.1. Lineage (GTDB taxonomy): Bacteria > Acidobacteriota > Terriglobia > Terriglobales > Acidobacteriaceae > JABDBE01. Next base: position 33,332 of record CAWIMI010000010.1, read on the forward strand.
AGGTCAAGTCGACGTACGCTCTTTCGAAGGGATTGATGCGTCCCGAGTGCGGGATGCGGGATTCGACGTTGATCCGAACGGAGCGATTGGAACCAAGCAGTACTTTGAATGGGTTAATACAGCTTACCAGGGTTATGACAAGAAGACCTTTGCTCCCGTGTACCGTTCTCCAATGAGCGGAGACACTCCGTTCGCCGAAAACGGACACCTTGAATGTACCGGCAATGAAGGAGATGGCGTAGTTCTGTTCGATCGCATGGCATCGCGTTGGTTGCTCGCTCGCCGCTTTCGAAAGGACGGCTTCCGCTACTGCATTGCCGTTTCCAGCACTGACGATTTGACTGCCAGGAATTTTGCCTGGCGTGTCTATCAACTTTCTTTGGACAGTTTCCTCGGGCGGAACGATAAGGGTCACACTTTTTTCCCGGATTACCCTAAAATTGCGGCCTGGCCGGACGGTTATTACGTCTCCATGAACTTAACTGATCCCGACAAGTTCTATCGAGAAGTTGGAGTCTTGGTTTGCGCCTTTGACCGGGCCAACATGCTCGCCGGAGCAGTGGCGCGCGCGCCGCAATGCTTTCGCTACCCAACCGCACCCGGCCCGTTCTTCCGCGCCCATAGTTTGCTGCCGGCTGACGTTGATGGACCAAATTTGCCAGCGCATGGAGAAACTGAGTTGTTCATCGGCATCGAGAATCCGGAATCCACCGCGGGTTCCAGCACACTTAATTCCTGGGCTTTGCATGTGGATTGGGCGACACCCGCAAATTCGAAGTTCAGCGGTCCAGTCCCGATCCAGGTAAGCACCTACACGCCCGGTTGCTATTCCGAAAAGAACCCTTCCGACACCGCATGCATACTGCAGCCCAGCTCAGGCTCATCCCACGACCGGCTGGATTCAGTGGGTGACCGCCTCATGCATCGCTTTTCCTATCGGCGATTTCTCCAGCCTGCGCCGCGTGAGTCATACCTGATCGCACACACCGTGCAGATCGGAAACGGCGAACACTCACGGACCGGTATTCGCTGGTATGAACTGAGCACTGGTGGCCATCTCGTGGCGACGGGCACAATCGCGGCCGAGGATTCCAACTACCGCTTCCTACCCAGCATCGCGCAAGACAAGGTTGGAAATGCCGCCGTGGGTTATAGCATCTCGGGAACCACGCTCCACCCCTCGATCCGCGCTTCGTACTGGCGACTTCCCTCTGGCAGTCCAGTGGAATTCAACATCCTCGCCGGGGGTGGCGATCAGGAAAACTTCCATTGGGGGGACTACAGCAGTATGACGATTGACCCAGTGGACGACTGCGCCTTCTGGTACGTCAACCAATATCTCGAAAAGCGCCAGACCGGTGAGAACGTCAATTGGCGGACGAGAATCGCCCGGTTCGTGCTGCCCACGTGCCGCTGACTCCGGTCTGAACGACCCCCGGCTAAGCGAGGTCAAGAGAGGCCGAGATCCTTGTAATCTCGGCTGGTTGGGGTCGACTGGGAGAACCCGCAAAGCCACTAGAGTCTTCCGTCTTGTATGCTTTCGGTTCCTTGCAGCATCTTGCAGGATTTCCTATACTCTACCCGAATGCCGTACCCCCGGCTGTACGCGGGGTTCCCCTTCCGCGGAGTCAATTATCACCGTTCCCACAACCAGGCATCCGGAACCGTGAATCGTTGATCCTCGCTGGATTCGGCTCTTCACTCAGGAGTCACACATATGTGTGACTCAGAGGGCGAAGCTGTAGCCAAATGCATCTGCAATCCAAGTCGCGTAAGAAAAGTGGTCGCCGCGGAGCCGATTCTGTATCCGATCTGGAGGACTGTGCTTGAGTAGAAATTTCGAGCTCATGAACCAAGTGGGCAAGATGCACGACATTGCCCGATCGCACGAGCCGCCACTGGCCCCGATTTTGGAGGAAACCAGCGATGAGTCAGCGGTCTTCACCGCCAGCTTGTCCGTGTCCGGCGCGGTGCGCGACGAGATCGTTAAACTGGTGCGCAACTTGTTTTTCGTGCCCGGCAAGAGCGCACCCCGGCGAGCGGTTTTTGCTGGCACCGAATCGGGTACGGGCTGCAGTTGGATTTGCGCCAAGGCCGCCGAGATACTGGCTTCCCAGGTGCATGGCTCGGTCTGCGTGGTGGATTGCAATCTGCGCGCCCCCAGCCTGCATCAGCGTTTCGACGTGCCCAATCATCACGGCCTCACCGATGCCTTGCTCAATTTCGGCCCGCTGCGTTCCTACCTGCAGCGGCTGTCGCGTTCCAATCTCTGGCTGCTGAGTTCGGGCTCGGTCCAAGAGAATCAACCCAGCCTGCTCACTTCTGACAGCATGCGCACTCGGCTGGGCGAGCTCTACGCGCAATTTGACTATGTGCTTCTCGATGTGGCCTCGCTGAACACCTGCAACGACGGCATCGCGTTGGGGAGTTCCGCGGACGGGGTGGTGATCGTGGTGCGAGCCAATGCCTCGCGCCGCGAGATCGCCCGCAAAACCCTGCAAGAACTGCAGGGGGCAAATGTGCCAGCCCTTGGCGTGGTGCTCAATCAACGCACCTTCCCTATCCCGGAAGCCATCTACAAACTTTTCTAGGCAGAGAATCCAAGCGCAGTAGGGATAGAGCGGTAAAGCAAGAGTTAGCCACCTCCAAAACTACACCTCGAAAGGGGAATCTGTAATGACCCAGACCCATTTGCAGCAGGAACCGCCGACCGGACCATCAGTAGCGCGGGGAAACGGAATAGGCAACGCGCCAGGAACGCAGCAGAAACGGGCGAAGAAGAAATATGGACGGCTGCGCTACTTGCTGTCCAAAACGCAACTGCATGGTCCTATCCGCTGGATCCGCCATCGCGGACTCCGGCCAGCCGACGTATTTTTTGGATCGTACCCCCGCTCCGGAAGCACCTGGTCGCGCTTTGTTCTTTACGAACTCCTGACCGGCCGCGAAGCCGGGTTCGAGGCGGTGAACAAGACGTTGCTCAGCGTGCAGCGTTTGAACCATGGAATTCCCGTGCTGCCAAACAACGGAAGAATGATCGGAAGCCACGAGCAGTATCAACCCGAATATAAGCGCGCTGTCTTTTTAGTTCGGGACTGCCGTGACGTGATGCTCTCCGAATACGCCTACTTGACCTCGCTCGGTTTGTATAAGAAAGATTTCGATCACTTCGTTGAGGGGTTCCTGGGAGTTCGCGCCAGAGTCAATGGCTTTGGGCCGTGGCAGCAACATGCGACCTCATGGCTCGATTCTCCCATCGCAGGCACTCCCAACCTCCTGATCATGCAATTTGAAAACGTGCGGCGCAACCCTGAAGATTCGTTCCAGCGCATCTGTGACTTCTTTGGGGTTGAGGTAACTCGCGAAGCGGTCCAAAAAGCCTTGGCTAACAATTCGATCAACCGGATGCGCGAGAAAGAGCGTCATACGCCGCAGCTTCCCGCGGGAAAGGACTCTTTCATACGCAGCGGCTCGGTGCAGGGTTTTCGCGGGAAACTGACCAAGTCGCAAATGGAACTGGTCGACCAGTATGCGGGCAGCGTCCTGGTCAGGCTCGGGTATCCGCTCTCGACGGCTTCCGAAAAACCGGCAGCTGTTAATTTGTAAACGCACTCCGATGCAACCCTCCATGAGAACATCAGCCGGCATTCACGAGCCCTGGTACGAACGGCCGACGGTGCAATCGACCGTGGGCGTCGCCGGGTTTGTTGTTCTCGGATTGCTGCTGAGCATGATCAGCTTCCCGCTATTCCGGCGCTTTGGTTTTGCGGCGTTGGTGATGGTAGTCGGGTCGCCGTTTGTGCTCGTCCTCTTTGTGCGTGCGCTTCCCGAACTGTTTAGCGGCTTGGGCGCGGTGAGGAAGAACTTTAGTTGGCGCGAAGGTTGCTTGGCGCTGCTGTTCCTGAGCGCTGCGACTTTCGCGGTTCGCAACGTCAACACGGCAGTCTCTCAACCTCTGGATGCGTTGGCCGCTTTGCGATTCGGGCCGGAACTAATTGTTGCCATCATCCTGGCTTCACGGATCGCATCGGGCAAGAGTTCCCTCAAGTATCTTCTTTCCGGGTTGCCTGCTTGCCTCGCTCTGTTCTGCTTAGTCAGCCTGGTGTCAACGTTGTGGTCAATCGTCCCCATATGGACGTTTTTCAAGTCCGGAGAATTTCTGCTGGACGTCACCCTCGCGGCAGTCATCTTCCAATCCGTTAACCGTGCGGAGGACTATCTCAAGGTCCTCAACTGGATCTGGATCCTCTACGCCGTCGAAACCCTTATCCCTTGGATAGGAGCGGTGGTCTCTCCCGCCACTGCCTGGGATGACCTAGGACGATTGCGCGCCGACATTCCACTCGTTGGACCGAACAACATCGGAGCCACAGGGGCAGTGTTGGCTCTGGTGGCGATAAGCCGCCTGCTATGGCGAAACCGGACGACAGGACAACGCGCCTGGTACTTGGCAGTACTGATTTTCGGGCTTGCTTCCCTGGTGGCGGCACAAACCCGCAACGCCATAGGAGGTTTTCTGCTCGGACTGCCGTTGCTGCTGATCTTCGCGAATCGCAAGTGGATTGTGGCGGCGTTGGCGGGTATAGGAACTCCGCTGCTGTTGCTCACCTCGGCCAGTACTGTTGTCACAACTTATTTGCGTCGCGGACAGAGTGATGAAGAAGTCCAGGGCTTAACCGGCAGAATGGATTGGTGGAACTACGCCTGGCAACAGGTCACTTTTCATCCCTGGACGGGGCTTGGCATGTACGCCGGAGGAAGGTTCGGTGTGCTGGCGAGAATGGGCAGGGCTGAAGCTGGGTATATGCACAGCGATTGGTTGGAGGTCGCAGTGGGCACCAGCTTTTGGGGGATTCTGACTCTTTTGGCGGCGGTCCTCGGAACCTGGTGGTTTCTCTGTAAGGGCGCTGTTTGCAATCGCTTGGGCACTCTTGAACGAGCGCTGGCGGTGGAGTGTATCGGAGTGATGGCAGTATTGACCGTGCACTCCATATTCAACGATGAATTCTGTTGGCATGTTCCCCTTTTGTTCCTCGGAGTACTGGGATGCTCCGAAATGCTTCGGCGCCGAATGAAGGATACATCGCGAAATTTCGGCCGCGCGACCAAGCCGGCTCAGATGGCATCCAAGTAATTGCACAAAGGCAGGGAGTGCACCCCAGGTAAGTTGTGACCATGCTCTGATGGTGGGAGCTCAACCTTCCTAATGAAGATTCTTCTAGTTCACAACGCGTATCAGCAACCCGGCGGAGAGGACGTCGTATTCCAGCTCGAGCGAGACATGCTCAGAGCAGCGGGCCATGAAGTCCTCGAGTATCGTCGCTTCAACGACGAGATCAAAGATTATTCAATCGTGAAGAAGATTGGCCTCTTGGGGCGCACAGTCTGGGCCTCCGATTCCTATAGCGACCTTACCAGCTTGCTTCGACAGCACCAGCCGGCGATTGTGCACTTGCACAATGCTTTTCCTTTGATTTCACCATCTGCTCTCTGGGCATGCCGGAATGAAAACGTTCCAGTGATCCAGACCCTGCACAATTACCGACTGCTGTGCCCGGGAGGCAATTTTTGCCGAGACGGCAAACCCTGCGAAGATTGCATTACCGGTAAGTTCTGGCAGGGTGCCGTGCACGCCTGCTATCGCAACTCTCGCGTCGAAACAGCTGCGGTTGCGCTCATGTTGACGGTGCATCATGCCAAGAAAACCTGGTCCAAGATGGTTGACAGTTACATCGTTCTCACCGCCTTTTCCCGAAGTCGGTATGTGGCTGCCGGTTTTCCCGAAGAAAAGATACGGGTGAAACCTAACTTCGTTGATCCTGACCCAGGCCCCCGAAAGGGCGGCGGATCTTATGTTTTGTTCGCGGGGCGGCTTGACCCCGAAAAGGGGATTCCGACATTGTTGAAAGCGTGGCTTCACCTGCCTCACTCCCATACCTTGCGGATATTGGGGGACGGCGTTTGTCGGCCAGAAACCGAAGCCTTTGCCAAGGTATATCCGAACGTGGAATTCCTGGGATGGCTGCCGCACAATCAGGTTTTTGAACAGATCAAAGGGGCTCGCTTCGTGGTCTTTCCTAGCGAGTGGTACGAGAACTTGCCGCTGGTGATTATTGAAGCATTCGCGTGCGGTGTCCCCGTCATCGCCTCCGCATTGGGCGCGATGAACGAAGTCGTCGAGCACGGGCGTACCGGACTCTTATTCCGGCCCGGTGATGTCGATGATCTGGCGCGGACGATGACCCTGGCCTGGGAGCACCCAGAGTACATGGACCGCCTCGCCGAAAACGCTCGCGCCGAATTCGAGGCCAAGTATACGGCTGCGGCGAATTACCGCCAGCTGATGAAGATTTACGAAGAAGTCATTGCGAGGAGATCGTCCCCGGCTGGGCGCGAGGCCCGGAACAATGTGGAAGCTGAACTTGAGCTGCCTGCGGATTGAAGCGAGCCAGTCGTATTCGAGTTGATGAATAATACGGTAGCCAAAGGTTTTTCCGATCGGAGCTCCCAAGTGATCAGTGCGGATGTATCGCCTGAAGTCGCGTCCAATGAGATCAGGGCGGAACGGTACATTACCATCAGCGTAGATGACGGATTCCCGAACGATTCACGGGCTGCGGATCTGCTCAGCAAGTACGGTTTCCAGGCGACGTTCTACATTCCGGCGCGCAATAGCGAGCACGCCGTCATGGCGCCTAGCCAGATTCGAGAACTGTCCCAGCGTTTTGAAATCGGAGGTCACACCTACAACCACACGGCGTTGGGACCGCTGGCGGACGAAAAGGCCTGGGAGGAAATTCATGACGGAAAAAAGTGGTTGGAAGATCTGTTGGGAGAGCAAGTGGTTTCTTTTTGCTATCCCCAGGGGAAGTTCAACCGCCGGACGCCGACACTGGTGAAGCGGGCGGGATTCCTCGGAGGTCGAACCTGTCTGTTCAATCTGCACACCTTCCCCGAGAATCCCTTTTTATGGGGAGTGAGCACCCATGCCTGTGATCACAGCAGACTCATCCAGGTGCGCCACGCTCTTCTCGAGAGCAACCTGTTGGGACTGCGCAATTTTTTCAGCGTCTACAAAGGGGCTACGAATTGGCAAACTCACTTCCTCAACGGTTTGCGTTACGTCGAGCAGCATCAAGGGATTGTTCATTTGTACTTCCACAGTTGGGAGGTCGACGAGCTTGGGCAATGGGAGCAACTGGAGTCGGTGCTGGGTTCGGCGGCACAGCTTGGCCTGACCTCAGTGACCAACGCGACTTTATTCCGCCTGTGGGGCCGGATTCAGGGCCGCGGGCACGAGTTCGGCGAGGCTTGATGGCAAGAGTCTTTCGCCTCTAGGTGCTAGAAGCCTATCGATGGGTGGACTTTTCGCCTCTTGGCGGGCCTATTCTCGTGATCTATACTAATCAAGACTGTTGGGTTGGGGCGGGATGCGTCTTGGGGTGCCAGACGTCCTCTGGCCTTGATCGTATTCAACTGGCACTGAATTCCACGCTGTCTTCGCGCGAACGAGAAATCAGTTCGGTAGTGTTTCCGAATCCAGAATTGAAGGTGTGTTCATGAAGCAAGTCTTGTTGCTGACCGTAGTGGCTCTGATTTGGACAGGCAGTATGTCCGGGCAAGACAAGACCGCCGCCCCTCCCGCTGGCTTGCAGTCGACGATGACAATGGATAACAACGTTCCGACATTTACCGCGAGGTATCCACGCTACAAACTGCGGCCGGGAGACACGGTGGATATCTCATTTGAGTTGACTCCCGAGTTCAATCAGACTGTGACTGTGCAGCCCGACGGATTTATCACGCTGCGCGATGCCGGCGACGTCAACGCCAACGGGCTGACTCTGCCCGAGGTCACGGAGAAGATCCGCACCGCTTACGGGAAAGTGCTCTCCAATCCCCGCATATCGGTTTTGCTCAAAGATTTTGAGAAGCCTTATTTCATCGCCGACGGCCAGGTGGCCCACCCTGGCAAGTACGATCTTCGTGGCGATACCACACTCGTGCAGGCAGTGGCCATGGCGGGAGGCTTCACCACTGCCGCGAAGCACTCGCAGGTAGTACTGTTCCGTCGTGTCAACGACGATTGGGTCGAGGGAAAGCTCCTCAATGTCAAGGAAATGCTGAACAATCGAAACCTTTCCGAAGACCTGCATTTGAAGCCCGGGGATATGATTTACGTGCCCAAGAACAAGATCTCCAAGATCCAGCCCTTCCTGCCCAGCGCCAATGTAGGTGCTTTCGTTCCAGTCTATTAAATTATGGGTGATTTGACGCCATGGGAACTAGCAGGCTGCTGAAAAACTACTCCTTTTTTGCGAGCCAATCGTGGCAAGAGTGAATGAGGCGTAGCTCATCAGCAGAGTCAGGTGTTCAATTATTTGTCGCCGGAGACCCGGGTGCGGAAAGATCATCCGCTGCGGGCAATCCGGTCCCTGGTGGACGAAGTGCTTGCCAGTTGTCGCGACGGTTCGACCGCATGTACGCGAGCGCGCGCCGGCCATCGATTCCTCCGGAAAAGCGTTGCGGGCGCACTTGCTGCAGATGCTGTACTCCATCCGGAGTGAGCGACTGCTTGATGGAGGAGATCGATTACAGCATGCTGTTTCGCTAGTTTGTGGGATTGAACCTAGACGAAGCCGTGTGGGTCTCCTGCTCATGAAGAAACCCGAGAGACACAAGAAATAAGCCGTGCGCGTCAAATTTTTCAGCAGCCTGCTAGGCTGCTGCTGAAGGAGTTCCCTGCCATGGAAGGACAAGAGTTAATCATTCACCGAGGTCCAAACACACTCTCGTGGACGTTGCGCGACGTCGTGGCAATGGGCTTTCGCCGCCGGCGCATTGCCGTAATCTGTTTTCTCGGCATACTGCTGGGCACCATTGTCTTTGCCCTGCTCTCCCCGAAATACCGCGCGGAGACCGAGATTTTGGTCAAGCGCGAACGCGTCGATCCGGTGGTGAGCCCTGAGCAAACCCAGCCGCTGACGATCCAGGCTGACGTCCAGGAGGAGGAAATGAACTCCGAAGTCGAGCTCATCAAGAGCGACGATGTATTGCGCAAAGTCGTCGCTCAGTGCGGCTTGGACAAGCCTTCCGGTCATTCCCTGTTTGGCTTCAAGACACCCAAGCAGCGGGCTGATCTGGCCTTAGACGCCTTGCGCTCGAGCCTGATTGTGGAAGCGTTACCGAAAACCCACGTCATCCGTATTTCTTACGCCTCGCGAGATCCGCAGCAGGCAGCGGCGGTGCTGGATGCCCTTGACTCGGCGTACCTGCAGGTCCATCAGGAAGTGCATCGGCCGGCGGGCCAATTGGCTTTCTTCGATCAGCAGGCGGAAAACGCAAGCCTCAAGTTGCAAGAGGCGGAAGACCGACTGAGGGAGTTTCCTCAAGAGGGCGGAGTCGCAAACCCGACCCTAGCACGCGACAACACCCTGCAGAAGCTAAACGAATTCAATTACAACCTCGGACAAACCAGGCAATCCATTGCTGAGACGGAGAGCCGCATTGAGTCTCTGCAGCAGCTTGCCAAAACCACTCCACCTCGCCTCACCACGCAGGTGCGCGAAGCCGACAACGTCATGGTGATGCAGCAGATGAAGTCGACCCTTCTGAATCTGGAACTCAAACGCAGCGACATGGTCTCCAAGTACCAGCCAGATTATCCTCCCGTGCAGGAGCTCGACAAAGAGATCGCATCGACTAAAGCGGCCATCGCCGGAGAGAAACCTTTAGGTGATGTGACCACTGATCAGAACCCAGCGTATGTTTGGATCCAGGGGGAGTTGGCCAAGGCCAAGTCTGACCTTCACGGGTACCAGGCCAAGGCAACCGAAACGGAAGCCATTATCCGTCAAACCATGGAGAGCAGCCGCAAGTTAGATGCAGAGAGCATTGAGCAGCAGGATCTGCTACGCACCGCCAAAGCTGCCGAGGAAAACTACCTTCTGTATTCCCGCAAACGCGAGGAGGCTCGTATTACCGAAGCACTCGACCAAAACAAAATCCTGAACGTCGCGATTGCCCAGAAGCCGTCGGTGCCCAGTTATCCGGCCCAGTCTCCCGTGATGTTGGGTTTGTTTGGCGCTATGCTAGCATTCGCCGTGACCGCGGGCATGATTTTCACGCTGGAGTACATCGATCCGTCGTTCCGAACTCCTGGTGAGGTGCAGGCTGTGTTGAACTTGCCCTTGCTAGCAGCGGTTCCCGATCATACCAACGGCGGTTTTCGCATCGCGAGTGACAACGGACGTTCAAAACGTCTGAGCAGCGATGACAGCGATCAATTGACCGAAGACGAAACCGAACCGAGGTCGTAATGAGGTAGAACATCTGGCCGCTAATGCTTCGCCAAGTCCTGATCTGAACGGTTGTTAGCAAACCACAATCGGACATTTGCTCCGCATACTATTCGTCCGCGAGGAGATATGCCAAACACAAAGATTTGGAGATTCCGTGCCAAGCTTGCGAAATCACCCGCGCGCCTGCCGGTGATTTGGGCGCGTCACCGGGGGCTACACGCGAACGACGTTTTCCTGGCGTCTTACCCGCGATCCGGAAATACCTGGCTGCGGTTCGTGCTGAGCGAGGCCTTGACCGGAACGTCGATTGATTTCGACAATGTCGACAACTTCATTCCGGAACTGAAGTGGCACCGCGGAGCCGTGCCCATCCTCGAAAACCAGGGGCGCTTGATCAAAACCCACGAACGGTGGCGCAAAGAATACCGCAAAGCCATTTACATCATCCGGGATGTGCGCGACGTCGCGCTCTCTCAATATGCCCGCAGCGCCCAGCTCGGAATTATCGATCCCAACCTCGACGAATTTCTTCTGGCGTTCCTGCAAGGCCGCAATCAGGCTCATCCTTACGGAGCGTGGGACCGCCATCTGCGTGCCTGGCTGGATGGTCCGCTCGTGAAAGAGGGCAAACTCCTGGTTGTGAAGTTTGAAGATCTGAGGCGCAAACCGGACGAGCAACTCACCCGGATGCTGGAGTTCGTTCATGGGCCGTCGGGGTCGGAGATCGTAAGCACCGCGCTGGCTAACAACACGGTCGAACAAATGCGCGCCAAGGAAGTCAGATCGCTGAAGTTGTACCAGAGCACGACTGAGGTAGGACGGTTTGTGCGCAAGGGAGCAGTCCAAGGGTGGAGGATGGCCTTAACTCCGGCGCAGTTGCAACTGTTCGAGCAATATGCTGGGGCGGAACTCGCGCGGGTTGGATATCCCCCTGCAGCAGAAGTGGCAGCCGCTGCCACAGGGCAGCTCCTGCCGGTCAGCAGATAAGAGCTGATCGCATGCACGCCAAGAAACCAGCAAGACCGAGCTGTCGAGTACTGCTAAATAACGAAGCGCCGGTTTCGCTCCGGCGTTTTTTTAATGCGCAGCCAAGAACGCGAAGGCAAGCATCCCTATTGGAACAGGTTAGCTTGTCGATAATACTAGTGTTCTAGGTTATCTGATTCGAGTCTGGAGTTCTTGCAGCCCCGGTTCTTGCTTGGAATGCGAGTAATATGCCATCCGGGTGCGTGGAGTCAGAACGAAAAAAAGTATGTCCTCGTCACTCTGTTGGCTGGCTCCAGCGGAGGCCCGAGATAGTGTGACTTCCCGCGACATTACCCTCGAATCCACTTGCTCTTCATCGCTCTCATCGGTTCCTGGCGAAGACCTGTCCGAGAGACTTTATCCCAACTAGATAGTTGTCTCTTAAATATTATCCGTCATAAAACGCCGTCCACGGCAGCAAGAAATGCCAGTAGCTCGGTGTGCGGAGACCGAATTCCGGCCAACGCACACCGCTCCAACCTGAATCAACGACCGGAACATTTCCCACTTGCCGCAAAGAATTTCACTTACGCAAGAAACAATAAATATTTCAACTCCTGACGTGCCATTCCTTCTTGACAAGGGTCGCTTCAAAGGCAAGAATGAAGCCCATTGCCGCCGGGTGCGCACGACCTCGCGGAGGGGGGACAATGCGGAAGTTGTGTAGGATTTTTGCCATGGCCAGTCTTGGGTTCGTCTTGATGCTGGCATTAAGAAGAGCTGTGGTGCGCGGTGCTAATGGTCAATGCAGTCTTGGTTGCGTGACTACTCACAACTACGATGCGTCGCGTGACAACGTTAACCCTAACGAGAGCATATTGAAGGCAAGTACACTCTCCTCGTTGAAAGCGACTCGTTCCTCTGATTTGCATGGGATCATTTTCACTCAGCCGCTCTACGTTTCCAATCTGGCTACATCAGGAGGCAGCAAGAACGTGGTGTTTGTGGCCACGGAAGAGAACTGGGTGTATGCGTTGGATGGCGACAACATTAACAAAGCACCGATCTGGCAGACGAACTTGAACGGCACGAATGAGACGAGCCTTCCTCTTAGCAAGATTCCTCCGGGCTGCACGAACGTCGCGCCTGAAGTCGGTATCACAGGCACTCCGGTAATCGATCTGACCAAGGACGTGCTTTACGTCGTGTCTGCACACTACGACAGCAGCACTCAGACGGTGAGCCAGCGGTTCAACGCATTGAAGATCGCGGACGGCACCGCGGCCGCAGGCGCTCTTGATGTTTCGACGGCCTTTCAGTCAATCAGTTTCCCCTTCGACGTGACGGTGCAGATGCAAAGGCCCGGCTTGGCGCTGGGTCGTGATGCGGATGGGAACCCGCTCGTCTACGTTGCCTGGGGTTCGTACTGCGACCAGGCAAAGTATAGCGGGAAGGTAGGCGCCTTCACGCTGACGGCTGGAAAGCTATCCGTGGTGGCGGCGTTTGACGACGAGGCTGCGGGTGGCACACCGGCTCCCGGACCACAGGCTGGAATCTGGATGGGTGGGGTAGCGCCTGCCGTAAGTCCGTTGAGCGGCGCGGGCAATACGCCGCACGTCTTCTTAGCGACGGGAAACGGTTCTTTTATCCCGGGCATGGGCTACGGACAGAGCATGCTTCGCTTCGGCGGCAAGGGCTCCAGTAACCCGCTTGAACTAACTGGCTCGTATACGCCCAACGCGTGGGAAATCCTCAACGGCGGCAATGGCTCGAAGTGCAAGACGCCGCTTAAAATGCCTCCGCCGTACCCGGCCGGTACCACAATCTGTATCAGCGATGACTTCGACCTGGGTTCGGGTGGCGTGATTCTGGCAAAACCGACGGGATCGGGAAATACGCCCCCGGGGGATATTTTCGTCGTGCTAGCGGGAGGAAAGGAAGGCGTGTTCTATGTCCTCGATCCCTCGAACCTGAAACACTCGGGTGCAGATACGCAGGATCCCTGCGGGAAGTACGTGATTCAGTGTTTCGGCGCAATTCAGCTGCCCCTACCGTGCTGCAGCAGCGACAAGGACTATGGCAATCGCACCGGCGCAGCCTTCTGGCCGGGCAACTCCACCTATCAGGAGAACGTGCTGTATGTGATCGGAAGTCAGGACTCCAAAATACGGGCGTACCAAATGAAGCCGGGTGGCAGGGGTAAGTTCAGGACGTCCTTGTTCGCATACGCACCGCCACCCAATCCTGACAACAACGGTCTGATCCCATATCCGGGCGCGTCTCCGGTGATCACTTGGAACTCCAATAGCGGACTACCGGCAGACGCGATTTTGTGGGTTCTAGACACCAGTGCCGGCCCGGTAGAGAAACTGTTTGCCTTTCAGGCGGTGCCCAGCACACAAGGCGGTCAGCTATCCTTACTTTGGAGCGACACCACGAACCCACCGAAGCTCACGAGGTACATGGTGCCAACCGTGATTAACGGCCACGTCTACGTTGCCGGCGGGAAACCATACGCCCCTAAGTGCGCGGTCGGTACATGCCTCGGTCGCGTAGTATCGTGGCAGTGAGCCCGCCTGTCCTGCGTTATAGGTGAATTGACGGGCTGATCAGTTAGCTTGGAATTGTTTGCGGCTGGGGTTTGCTCTGCGCGGCATCCAGCGGAGGCCGGGAAAGGGCAGCATCCACGATTGCCATGAAAGTTCTGGCAAATTCGAGGACCCGGGCATCGTGCTGAGCGTGGGAGAACGGAAGGCCTTCTTGTTTTTTTTCAAGAAAGGACGCAATGGCGCGGGCGCAATCGTCCGCATCCCCCATGTGGAAGAAAGACGAACCTGGCGCGTCTTGTTCAAGGTGAACTGGGAAATCGGAAGCAATAACGGGCTTACCCACCGACCTAGCATCCTCGATGACCGTGCTCCACCCTTCAAACTGTGACGGCTGCAACACGGCCTTCGACGCACTCATCAAACAAATCTGGTCGGCCCGTGGGATCATACCGAGAATGTGCACTTGCTTTTCGATGCCAAGTTCTTTGATTTGCGACTTGAGCTTGGGGAAAAACTCGGGATGACGATTGTCCTGGGTGGGCCCGGTGCAAACCAGATCTACTCGCATTCCCTGACTCTTGAGTTTCGCGACCGCCCGAAAAGCAGTGAGATGGTCTTTGTGAATCCAGAACTGATTGCAAATGATGACGTAGGTGGGCGGAAGATTGTATTTGGCCACAAACGGCGCCGGATCTTGGAACCAGGATGGCAGGGGCACGGTAGCGAAATGAAGAATGTGGGTCTTGGCCAATGGAGGCCCGTAGGCGCGAACCGCGTCGTCGAGCGCACAGCGGCTGCTGAGGACTACGTGGCGATTAGGGTCACGCAGCAGGGCAGGAAAGCTATTGTCGCGCGCGGCTCGAGCCAGGCGGGAAAAGAATTCAGGTAAGAAGCAATGCTGCAAATCCGGGATCCAGGCAATGGCCGTCGGCAGCAGACGGGTGTAGTGGACGGAGACCGGGAAGATGGCTTCCACATGCTCCCGCCGAACCACCCGAGCTAATTCCGGGGCGGCTTCGCGCAACAGAGCGGCGCCGATACTGGCATTGATTCGTTGTGCGTCTACTTCGAAGCGCGTCGCTCTGAATAATCGATCCAGGAGCGACTGATAGACGACTACGTTGTCTGCGAGGTCGGCAACCTCATCGAACAGCTCCGAAGTGCCTCGGCAGAACAACGTGAGCCGGGGACGTTCGCTCTCCGGCAAGCGCGCGAGGGCGCGCACCAAATTGTGAGTATAGATGACCCCTCCGCGCCACCGGTCCAAAGCAATCAGGCCGACGCGGGGCCGCGAAGAACTCACGAAATCACCCCTTCGTACTGCAGCAGATCGCGGAGTCCTTCATTCAGATTCGTATGCGGCGACCAACCGATCATCGAACGCAAGCGGACGACATCGGCTTGCAGGTGGGGCCGTTCCACCGGGCGCACTTTGGCGGGATCGATCTCGATTTTCAGCGGTTTGGCGGTGAGGCTGGCGATGCGCTCTACCACTTCCTGCATGGTTACAGAGAGGCCGGTTCCTACATTGGAAATAGCAACGCCAGGGGCAGATTTTTCAACCATCTCGACGACTGCCCGAGCGGCATCCGCCACGGGGACCAGATCGCGCTTGGGAGTTACGCTCCCTAGCCGGAGCACGTTCGAACCACCGTTGCGAAGCTGGGCGATGATTTCGGGAAGGATGTGAGGATTTGTTTCGTGCGGCCCGTACAGATTGAACAATCGTCCGATCACAAAATGACGCTCCGGGTGCGCGTCTGCCTCGAGTTGTACGAGCTCTTCGCCCATCCATTTAGTGAGGCCGTAAATGTTGAACGGCCCGATCTCGCTTAACTCGTGATGGGCCTGATCGGTCGGTTTATAAACATCGGCTGTGCTGGCATACCAGACGCGGGGAACTTTGGCAGTGCGGCAGGCGCTGAGGACGCATTGCGTACCGTGGACGTTGAGCCTGACGGTTAAGCCGGGTTCGCGCATCGCAGCCGGAATGAAGTGCAGGGCAGCCAGATGGATTACAGCAGCCGGTCGTTTTGTCTGGCAGAATGCTGTGAGGCTGGCTTCAAAGCGTATGTCCTTACAAACAAACTCGAAAAGTGGGTTATTGGCAAAGGGAGCCAGAAACTGCCAATTGCCGGTCGAGAGGTTATCTAACCCAATTACCGGAATCTTGCGCAACAAAAGATATTCGACAACGTGGGAACCGAGAAACCCGGCGGCGCCGGTCACCAACCATGGCTGTGAGTTCATGCAGGTTTGCAAGCACAGAGTGCAACATCCCGAGCAGCCTAATCTAAAGCCAGGAGCCCCAGTTAGGCAAGCAAATTCTTAATTCTTTCAGTAGCCATCAGTTCCAGATGGTCGTTCTAACCACGCGACTACACATGCGCAGAACGGACTTCCCGCTCGCATGCCAACATCGCGGCACGGAACACAGTCGAACGCAGTGACGAAGAGGCACATCGGCCAGAACGGGCGCTGGTATGGGCAATCCGCGGGGGTGGGAGATCTGAAATGTCAATAGAGACTTCCGGCTTCTGTGCTTTCGGTCCCTTGTAGCATTTTGCAGAATCTCCTATACTCGGCCCGATTGTTGTTTGCAGCCGGCGCCACATCCGGCTGTCCTCAGCCACGGAGTCAGCAGTCATGTTCCGCAAAACCAAGCACTTGGAGCCGTGAGCGCTGAAGGGTTCGATGGTACTTCGCCTCTTAATCGAAGGGTCACCTGTGTGACTCAGAGGGCGGAGCTATAAGCAGCCGAATCTCCCAGCATTTGTGTCTACACCTCGCCTCAAAGAAAAAAGTCTTGCTGAGCAGACTCCAATGAAAGACATCGACGAATCCGTTCCAGTCACAGCTACAGGTGGCGATGCTCAACGACCAGCTGAAGTGCCAGCTCCGTCGAATCACGTGTCATTGACCGACGATGGAGAGGTTTTTAGTTTGCAAACTCTGCGGGCTCGGGCCGAGATTGAGGCGATCCGGCGGGCACGGGGGCACACCGGCTGGAATCGCAGTCAGGCCGCCCGACTGCTGAAGATTAGCTACCGCAGCCTGCTGCTCAAAATCCAGCGGCACAAGATCACTCATCAGACTCAGTAAAAACGACATTTACGCTTCCCGCAGCAATTTCTCGGAGGACCGTGCTTTGAGTAGAAATTTCGAGCTCTTGAGCCAAGTGGGCAAGATGGGGGATATTGCGCAAAGCCCCGAGGTACCCCTGGCCCCGATCCTGACCGAAGCCGCAAATGAGTCACTGGTACCGACCGCTACTTTGTCCGTGCCCGGGGCGGTTCGTGACGAGATCGTCAAGCTGGTGCGCAATCTTTTTTTCGTCCCAGGAGAGAACGCTCCCCGGCGGGTGGTGTTTGCCGGCACCGAATCGGGCACTGGCTGCAGCTGGATTTGCGCCCAGGCCGCCGAGATTCTGGCTTCCCAGGTGCATGGCTCGGTCTGCGTGGTGGATTGCGATCTACGCTCTCCCAGTCTCCATCAACGCTTCCAAGTCCCCAATGGCCCCGGCCTTAGCGACGCCTTGCTCAATTCCAGCCCGTTGCGTCCCTACTTGCAGCGGTTGTCGCGCTCCAATCTCTGGCTGTTGAGTGCCGGCTCAGGGCGGGAAACGCAGGCGACCCTGCTCACTTCCGACAGTATGCGGTCGCGCTTGGCCGAACTCTATGCCCAACTCGATTATGTGCTGCTGGATGTGGCTTCTCTCAACACCAGCCACGATGGCACCGCGCTGGGAAGTTCCGCTGACGGTGTGGTCCTGGTGGTCCGGGCCAATGCCTCCCGTCGGGAGATCGCCCGCAAGAGCTTGCAGGAACTGCAGGCCGCTAAAGTCCAAGCTCTCGGAGTCGTGCTCAACCAACGCACCTTCCCCATCCCACAAGCGATCTACAAACTTTTTTGATCGAACCCACTATCAACTCAATGAACCGTAATAAAATTCCGCTTGCAATGTCCTGTCGGTCCTCCTGTTTTGCCGTGTGTTTCGCGAGGCTGTCACTTCAGATTCAGAACTCCTAATCACGAAACCACCTTTCAAGAGAGATTTCCAATGACTGCAGTTTGGCGCAAAGTCCTGAACGACGTCCTGAAGCTGTTTGATTTAGCCGTGCTGATTTTCTCCTTTGGGACAGCGAGTCTGCCAATTCTGGTGCAGGTCGGTCCAGTCTCGTTTGGCCAGTTTTGGTCGATGCGGATCAAGCTGCAGAATCTAGTTGTCTTCTTCCTGCTGCTCTGCATCTGGCACATTATTTTCTCGATCTTTGGTCTTTACAGCTCCAAGCGCATGGCAAGCCGCCGGAAAGAGGTGTTGGACGTACTGAAAGCGACCTCGTTGTCGAGCGCGGTTCTGGCACTCGGCTCCATTGTGTTTGGTTTCCGCATGGTTACTCCGGGCTTCGTACTCACATTTTGGGTATGCAGCGGGCTCGCAGTCGGTTCCACCCGCCTGGTTTTGCGAACCTGGCTCCGACGGTTCCGTGCACGCGGTCACAACGTCCGCAACATGTTGATCGTGGGCACCAACCGACGAGCGCTCGATTTCGCCAACGCCATCAGGTCCCGGCCTGACCTGGGATACTGCATCCTCGGGTTTGCGGATAGGGATTGGGCTGGATCAGAGGGTCTGAAGAATCACGGCTATTCGATCGTCAGCGACCTGGAGAGTCTGCCCGAATTTATCCGTCATACCGTGGTGGATGAGGTCGTTCTCGCTCTTCCGATCCGAACCTTCCACACCAACAGCGCGCAACTGGCTGAACTGTGCGAACGGCAGGGAATCATCGTCCGCCTATTGTCCGATCTCTTTGACCTCAAGACGGTGCGACCTCGGGGCGATGAATTCGGAAGCTCAACCTTCCTCATGCACTACTCAGGGACGGGCGATGCGTGGCCTCTGACTATCAAGCGGATCTTCGATTTCGTAGTGTCAGCAGTATTACTCGTTCTCCTGAGCCCACTGCTTTTGATCGCTGCGATCCTAATCAAGTTGACCTCGCCCGGACCGGTGTTTTTTGTTCAGAAGCGCGTCGGATATAACAAGCGTCCGTTCTACATTTGCAAGTTTCGGACAATGGTTGCAGACGCGGAAAAAAAGCTGCGCGACGTCGAACATTTGAACGAGGTAAGCGGACCGGTCTTTAAGATCAAGAACGATCCTAGGCTTACCCCGATCGGTGCCTTCCTTCGACGCACAAGCATCGACGAGTTACCTCAGCTCTTCAACGTCCTCCTTGGGGATATGAGCCTGGTTGGCCCCCGGCCGCTTCAAGTGCGCGACTACGACTTGTTCACGAAAAACGGCGAGGACTGGCAGCGCCGCCGCTTCAGCGTCCGGCCCGGCGTTACCTGCTTGTGGCAGGTATGTGGAAGAAGTTCGCTGCCCTTCGAGAAATGGATGGAGTTGGATCTGAAGTACGTGCAACAGTGGTCTCTTTGGCTCGACTTCGAGATCCTTTTCCGTACGATTCCTGCCGTGTTCAAAGGCTCCGGAGCGGCATAGTTCCGGTTTCCGGCTGGTTGGTGTAATCCCGCATGCGGGTAAACTACGAAACCGAAGATAATTTTGGTGCGAAGCTGCGCGCCGACGATAACGCGCCGTTAACGGAACCAGAAGAGCCCTGGGAACGCAATTGCATCCACCAACTGGTGGAGGCGCAGACCGAGCGCGACCCAGGTGGGATCGCGGCTATCCATGCGGAACAGACTCTCAGCTATCGCCAGCTTAACGCCAGGGCCAACCAACTCGCCCGCTTTCTGCTTGAACAAGGGACAAAGCCGGGGACTCGGATCGGAATTGCGCTGCGACCCTCGTTGAATTTGCCAGTGGCCCTGCTCGCTGTTTTGAAGGCGGGATGCGCGTGCCTGCCTCTTGATCTCAACTATCCGAAAAGTCGTCTTGAACTCATGTTCGAGGACGCGCAGCCGGCCGGTGTGCTGACGGAAGCACAGCTGGCACCGGCGCTGTCTTTCAGCAAGGCGAAGCTGGTTTGCCTGGATTCGCAGGCGGAGGAGGTGTTTCGAGGAGTGCAGGACAACCTCGAAGATTCCGCGACTGCGGAGAGTCTTGCCTACGTGATTTATACATCCGGCTCCACGGGCAAACCCCGCGGAGTGCTCTTGCCCCACCGTGGCCTGGCAAATCACAACCAGTCCGCAGTTGAGCTTTACGATCTGAAACCCGAAGACCGGGTTCTGCAGTTCTCCTCGATCGGTTTTGACATCGCGATCGAAGAGATCTTTCCTGCCCTGATATCTGGTGCGGGAATCGTGCTGAAGACCGATTCGTTTTCGTTGCAGGCGGCCGAATTTCTGCAGTGGATTGGGGCGCATCAAGTCAGCGTGTTAGACCTACCGACCGCATTCTGGCACGAACTGGTCCATCAGTTGGAAGCCTCGGAAAACATCGCGCTGCCGAAGTCGTTGCGCCTGGTGATCCTGGGAGGCGAAAAAGCCTCGACGAAAGCGTACCGCGTGTGGGAGAAATTCGCCGGCAGCCGGGTCCGGCTCATCAATACCTATGGGCCCACTGAGGCAAGCGTGATTGTCACAGCGTTTGAGCCGGCGCGTTTTCCGGACGTGTCGCTCGGAGACAGCCTGCCTTTGGGACATCCAGTTGCCAACGCTCAGATTCATCTCCTGGATGAGAACTTGAAGCCGGTACCGGTTGGAGTCGCGGGCGAATTGCATATCGGCGGTCCTCCTTTGGCGCATGGTTATCTCAATCAGCCGGAGCAGACGGCACGGAAGTTCATCGCAGATCCTTTTAACCCGAATCCCTCGGCGCGTCTTTACAAAACCGGAGATATGGCGCGGGTGAAACCCGACGGCATCCTCGAATTCTTGGGTCGAGCGGATTTCCAAGTGAAGATTCGAGGCTTTCGGGTGGAACCGGGAGAAATCGAAGCCGCGCTTCACCAGTATCATGGTCTCGCTGAGGCGGTAGTGTTAAGCCACGAAAATGATCGCGGAGACAAGAGCCTGGTGGCGTATGTCGTCTGGTCCCCGGGTCAGCAACGGGCGTCCTCGTCGCAGCTTAGCGCATTTCTCAAGCAACGCTTGCCCGAGTACATGGTGCCCGCCGGCTTTGTGGCATTGGAGCGGCTGCCTCTGACCGTCAACGGCAAGGTCGATCGCCGAGCCCTACCCAAGCCTGAGTTCACCCCCGTCTCCGGTCCGTCGTCTGGGTATTCGGCTTTGCCCCAAGACGACCTCCAGGCTCAGCTCGTTGGCATCTGGCAGAGCGTGTTAGGCAAGAAACCGATCGGGATCCGGGACAATTTTTTCGAAATGGGAGGGCACTCGCTGCTGGCCGCAAGATTGATGCATCGCACGGGCCAAACGCTAGGCACGACCTTGCCCCTGGCCGCGCTGTTTCAGGCACCCACTATCGAGAAGCTTGCGGCTGCTTTGCAGCAAGGCGGATGCTCGCAGTACTGGTCGTCTCTGGTTCCGATCCAGCCTTCAGGATCCAAGTCCGCTCTGTTTTGTGTGCACGGCGTCGGAGGAAACGTGCTCAACCTCCGGCAGTTAGCCCGTCACATGAATCCGGACTACCCGCTGTACGGCTTACAGGCACAAGGCCTCGATGGACAGCGCCCTTGCCTCGGAAGTCTGGAGGAGATGGCAGGGCACTACCTGAAAGAGATTCGCACTGTTCAGCCACAAGGACCCTACTTTCTCGGAGGTTATTCGTTGGGCGGCCTGATTGCTTACGAGATGGCCCAGCAACTTTCCGCAAACGGAGAAGAAGTGGCATTGGTGGCGCTTCTCGATACCTATCCGGGAAGGGTTAAGTCGACTTCTCACTCCTTACTTCACTTGTTGAGCGCGCCGCAAAAACTGTTCGTGGATCTCCCATACGCCGCCGTAGATTCTCTTCGGCGCCGGATAAAACGGGGACGCATAGCGCAGGCATTGAAGGACGTGTTTCATCACAACGCCGCGGCCGGCGATCGTTATGTACTCCGTCCTTACGCAGGAACTGTGGCTCTGTTTCGCGCCGCCGATAAGTCATGGCGAAATACGGGCGACCCGTACGCCCTGTGGACAAGCCTGGCTCCGAAGCTGGAAATTCATGAAATTCCCGGCGACCACCGGGGGATCCTGTATGCACCGCAAGTCGAACATCTGGCCGAGCGTTTGAAGTCCCGGATGGATGAGCTTCGCGCGAACTACGAACTGCACGCGGTTTCCTAATCTGCCAGGTCGAACTGGCCCACGCAAAGCAGAGCTGCATTGCCCCCTTCTGAAATTCGAGCGCACGAAGTGACGATAGCCGATAAGGCTCCCGCGGAAGTTGCGCTGCGCGGCGGACTGCCGGCTCAGCTGTTGGGCGCCGATGGCAGTTCCCTGCTGCGAAAACTGCTGCCCTGGGCCCACAAAGGTGGCCTCACGATCCTGGATCAGGGATTGATCTCAGGTTCCAATTTCCTGATCAGCGTTCTGTTGGCACGGTGGCTCACAGCTGAGCAGTACGGAGCTTACGCGATCGCGTTTGGCTTTTTCGTGCTGTTGCAGCTGGTCTACCAGTCGCTGGTACTGGAGCCGATGTCGGTTTTTGGAGGCTCGACTTATCGCGATAATCTTCGAGGATATTTTGCATCTCTGCTCTGGATCCACGCTATTCTGTCGTTCGCGATCTTTCTTGTCTTTGGTGCAACCGCGGGCGTGAGCTGGCTGCTTGGACAGTCGGCAGGAATGCCTGGGGCGTTGGCTGGGGTCACAATCGCATCGCCTTGCGTGTTATTTTTTTGGATGGCGCGCCGCAGCTTTTATCTCGAGTTATCCCCCAATCAGGCGGTTTTAGGAGCGCTCGTCTATTCGGGCTTCGTATTGAGCGCGCTTTGGATCTTTTATCACCGTCATCTGCTTTCTGCCTTTACTGCGTTCGTATTGATCGCCATCGGTTCGTTGGGCACCGGTTCGTTCTTGATGCTGCGTCTCCGCCTCGCCCTGCGGCCCAAAGGACCCAGTCCGCCGACCACGACGATTTGGCACCAGCATTGGAGGTACGGGGCGTGGGCCCTGATGGGCTGTTTCGCGAGTTGGGTTCCGGCTAACATTTTCTACCCGATTCTCGGCAGCTTTGGAAGCATGGCACAGTCGGGGCAGTTGAAGGCGCTGATGAATCTCACGCTGCCCCTGGAACAGACCAAGGCGGCGCTGTCGATGCTCCTGCTGCCATACGCGGCCGGTGTCCACAACGCAAACGACGATGGTGATGGCTCCCGGGCACGGCTCTTGGCCCTTCGGATGACTGTCCGGGAGTCGGCATTGCAATCGGGTATTGGGGTCTGATCATTCCGCTCGACAAGCCTTTGTTTCAGTTACTTTACTCGGGTCGATACATGGAAGTGGCGCATCAAATTCCATTGGTGGCCGTGGGCTCTATTTTCTGGAGCGCTGCTTATGGTCCGGCATTCGCTTTGCGAGGCATGAAGTCTCCGGCATCGGTGTTTGCGGCCTACACTTTTGCCGCCCTGGCTTCGCTCGCGATCGGAGTGCCTGCGACTTGGGCATTCGGGTTAACCGGCGGCATCTGGGGAAACAATATTGCTGACATCGCTTCGTTCGCAGCGGTGTCGTTCTTGCTTTATCGAAAGCTATCGGGAAGTCCGAACCGTGTATCTGAGTCGAAATTGGAAACCGCGGTCAGTCAGGAGAGTTAAGCGCGACGGCGCCGAGGCTCTGCGGAACATCACTTGTAATCGGAGAATCTGTTTGAAGGCTGCAATGGTATTGTGGGAATGGCTACTGTGAACCTACCTCCTCCATTTGACTCGGAGCAAGCCTCCAGAAGTGCTGAAAAGCCGCGCGGAGGTGAACCTTGGCACTCAGTGACGGAATTGATCGCGGCCCAAGCGCAACTGGCTCTTCACGCCGTGGCGCTCGCGTCAAAGAATCAAGTTTTGACCTACGGCGATATGGAGTCGCAAGCAGATCGCCTCTCTCACTACCTCCGGTCGATCGGCGTGGGGCCAGAGGTGTTGGTCGGTGTCTGTCTCGATCGCGGCCCGTCCATGGTGGTTGCGGCGCTCGCGATTCTCAAGGCCGGCGGAGCCTACCTTCCCTTGGATCCGGAATTTCCTGTTGATCGCCTTCGATTCATGCTAGACGACGCTCAGGTGCCCGTCCTGATTACGCGGCGGGAAATTGACGAGCGGATCGGCAAAGGACGCTGGATAGTCGTGGGCATCGACGCGGATGAAGCCAAGGTCGCGAGTTCTCCAGGCACCTTGGCAGCGATCAGCATTTCAGCAGAAAGTCTCGCTTACGTTATCTACACCTCAGGATCTACGGGACGTCCGAAGGGTGTCCAGATTACGCACGGGAACCTGCTGAACCTGATTTCGTGGCATAACCGTGCCTTCTCGATCTCGCCCAGTGATCGAGCTAGCCAAGTGTCGAGCCTGGCTTTTGATGCAGCAGTGTGGGAAATCTGGCCGTATCTGGTTGCCGGCAGCAGCGTTCACTTTCCCGATGAGGCGACTCGAGTCTCTGTGGAACCGCTACGCGATTGGCTGGTCCAAGAGCGGATCACGGTCGGATTCGTCGCGACCCCCTTGGCGGAATCACTGACCAGTCTCGAGTGGCCGATGCACAGCGCGCTGCGCGTCCTCTTAACCGGCGCTGACACTCTGCACCACTATCCGCCTCCTGACCTTCCCTTCACATTGGTCAATAACTACGGCCCCACTGAGTGTACCGTGGTCGCGACCTCCGGCACAGTCGTTCCCAACTCGCGTCCCAGCGGTCCGCCTAGCATCGGACGCGGCATCGATAATGTCCAGATCTACATTCTAGACGAGCACTTGCGTCAAGTTCCGATGGGCACCGTCGGACAGTTGCACATTGGGGGCGCGGGGCTGGGGCGCGGCTATTTCAACCGTCCTGATCTGGATGCCGAGAGGTTCATTACGAACCCATTCAGCGCAATCCCGGGCGACCGCCTGTACAAGACGGGCGATCTGGCCCGCTATTGCCTGACGACGATATTGCCTTCGTCGGACGTATGGATGAGCAGATCAAGATCCGCGGGTATCGCATCGAGCCCGACGAGATCGCTGCGGTTCTAGACCGGTATTCCGGAATCAAAGGAAGTGTCGTCGTCGCTCGAGAAGAAAGCGGTGACAAGCGCCTCGTCGCCTATTTGGTTGTGGCCGCGGGCGTCGAACTTACCCACGGCTCCCTGCAGGACTTTCTCAAGAACTATCTTCCCGACTACATGGTACCGGCGGCGTTTGTTCAGGTTTCTTCGCTCCCGATGACGCACAGCGGCAAGGTCGATCGCGCCGCATTACCTGTACCCGGGCCCGAGAACACGATTGCAGACCAAGTGTACGTCGCACCGCGTACACCAACTGAGAAGCGTCTAGTGACTATCCTGTCCGAACTGCTGGGAGTCGGCCAAGTAAGCGTGAACGACAATTTCTTTTTTCTGGGCGGCCACTCCTTGCTCGGCACACAGCTAATCGCCCGCACCCGCGATGCGTTCGGGGTCGAGCTTCCCTTACGTACCGTCTTCGACTTCCCGACCGCGGCGGAAATTTCCGCTGTAATCGAAGAGATGTTACGCCGCGAGAGCATGACCGCGGACTAGATTTTATGGCTTTACCTGTCACAGCCGGCTCGCACAACGAATCCGTCGCCAAAAAATCGGGATCAGTGTTGAGCCTCTATCAATTGCTGGATCCGGAGGTTCTCTCAAATCCGTATCCGCTGTACAAGCGGCTTCGAACTGAGGATCCCGTTCATTGGGACCCGTTCCTTCACGCCTGGGTCGTGACTCGTTATGCCGACGTCGTCAATGTGCTGCAAAATTTCTCTGCCCTGCGTACTCCCACTCCAGAGCAACTCAGGGCCATGGGCTTAGAGCAGATGATTCCGATTGCCCAGCTCATGGTGAGACTGATGCTTTTCATGGAGGGAGCGGGACACGCTCGTCTGCGCGGGTTGTGCTCGCAGGCGTTCACTCCAGCGCGGGTCGAAGCTCTGCGCGTCCACATTCAGGACATCGCCAATCGCCTGTTGGATGAAGTGATGCCGCGAGGGGAGATGGAATTGATCTCAGATTTTGCGGCGCCCTTGCCCGCGATCGTCACAGCAGAACTTCTTGGCGTGCCCACTTCCGATCACCGTCAGCTTAAGCAATGGTCCTCCGACCTTGCCGAAATGCTGGGCAACTTTCAGCACAATCCGGACCGCTCGGAGCGCGTACTGAATACCGCCGCCGAGATGACCGCGTACTTCCGGGATGCCATTCGTGAGCAGCGAGTGCGTCCGAGAGAAGGTCTGCTACACGCTCTTCTCGTCGCCGAAGTCGGGGGAGACCGCCTGAGCGATGAAGAAGTAACGGCCAGCATCATTGTTACCATGGTCGGTGGGCAGGAAACGACCATGAATCTGATCGGCAATGGAATGCTGAGCCTGTTGCGAAATCCGGATGTGGCCGCGGATCTCCGAAAAGATCTTTCCCTAATTCCGTCGGCGATTGAGGAGTTGCTGCGCTTTGAGAGCCCGAGCCAGCATACCGCGCGTCTGGCGCAGGAAGATGTCGAGCTTGGTGGGAAGCTGATTCGAAAACGACAAGCCGTGTACGCAGTCATGGGCGCGGCAAACCGTGATCCGGAACGCTTCCCTGATCCTGACCGCATCGACATCCGGCGCAAGGAGAATCGTCATGTGGCTTTCGGCTTTGGCGCACACTTCTGTTTTGGAGCGCCCCTGGCGCGCCTCGAAGGCCAGATTGCCTTTGCCACGCTTTTGCGCCGGCTCCAAAATCCTCAGCTGGAACCCGGTCCGGTTTCCTGGCGTGACAATCTTGGGCTTCGAGGTCTAAACGCGCTGCGTCTGTCTTTTTCAAAGCCGACTAATTAGTCTCCGCCGTTGGGAAGCTGCCAGCAGACCTGTGGCAACATGGATCAAGCCGTAGAAATCAAGACTCCACCGGAAGCACAAAACGGTGCTGTTCTCCCTCCGCCGGTCAAGGGGAATTCTGCTCCTTTGTCTTTTGCCCAGCAGCAGGTGTGGCTGCACGCCCAACTTGTACCGGAAATCCCGGTCTACAACGAGCCGGTCACCATCCGCCGCCAAGGAAGCTTGGACGTGGCGGCGCTGGAGCGCGCCCTAACCGAGATCATCCGGCGCCACGAGGCTTGGCGGACCAACTTCACTCTCGTCGAAGGCGAACCCGTCCAAGTCATTCAGCCCGCAACCGCCGTATGCCTTCCCGTCACCGATCTAAGTCGCCTTCCGGAAACGCAGAGGGAAGCGAGCGCGCAGCGCTTGGCGCATGAGGATGCTCTCCGTCCATTTGATTTGTCTGCCGGACCTCTGTTACGTGCGTTGCTGGTGAAGTTGAGCGAGCACGAACACCGCATCTTTCTCACCCTCCATCACATCATCTTCGACGGATATTCCATTTACCGCGTATTCCTGGCCGAGTTGGCGACTCTCTACACCGCTTATTCCCAAGGTCAAGATTGCGCTCTGCCCGAACCTCCGATTCAGTACTCTGATTTTGCTCGTTGGGAGCGCGAGCAATGGTCGCGCAACCAACACTTATCGGTGCAGCTGGCTTACTGGCGGAAACAGCTGAGCGGGAACTTGCCAGTCCTGCCGTTACCCTTCGACAATCCTCGTCCTGCGGTACAGAGCTTTCGGGGTGCGATCCATCCGGTCCAGTTCCCCAGACCTCTCGTGGATTCCCTTAAACTCCTCAGCCGGCGTGAGGGGGCCACCCTTTTCATGACTCTGCTGACCGCCTTTGCGGTTCTGTTACATCGCTATTCCTCTGCCGAGGATGTGGTGATGGGTACGGTCAGCTCCGGGCGCAAGAGAACCGAATTTGAGGGGTTGCTGGGATATTTTCTGAACCCGGTGGTTTTGAGAAATGATTTGTCCGGAGATCCGACGTTCCAGGAGTTGCTGCGTCGCGCCCGGAACGTGACTTTGGATGCCTTATCCAACGACGATGTGCCTTTCACCGAGGTGGTGAATGCGCTGCATCCAAACCGCAGCCTGAGTCTCAATCCACTATTTCAGGTATTGCTGACTCTGGAGCCGCCCCTTCCGGAGACGCAGGACGGATGGACAGTGGCGCTTACACAATCCGAAGTGGATACCGGGTTCATCAAATTCGACTTGTGCCTGGAACTGGATGACCGGCCCAATGGTCTTGTTGGCCGCTTCAAGTACAGCAGTGATCTGTTTTCGGCAGATACCATTTCTCGCATGGCCGGACACCTCACCGTCCTGCTGCAGGGCATTGCCGCCAATGCCAACCGGCACATCTCCGAGTTGCCCATTCTCACAGCGGGAGAGGAACACCAGATCTGTGTCGAGTGGAACGATACAGATGCTGGCTTTCCTACCGATCTTTGCCTCCATCAACTGGTGATGGTTCAAGCCGGGCGCACGCCGGAAGCGCTTGCTCTCGTCGACGGAAATCGGCAGCTGAACTACGGAGAACTCGATCGCCAAAGCAACCAACTGGCTGCGTATTTACGGAAGCGGGATGTTGTCAAGGAAACGCCAGTCGGACTCTATCTGAGGCCCTCCTGCGAAATGATTGTGGGCATTCTCGGTGTGCTGAAAGCGGGCGGTGTTTGTGTTCCGCTCGATCCGGCTTACCCACCACATCGCTTGGAGCAGGTGGTGGAGGATTCGCAGGTCCGCCTGGTGCTGGCGATGCAGCAACGGCGTCCGCCGCTGCCCCACAGCTCACTCGAGGTTACATGTCTTGACTCGGCATGGGAACAGATCAGCCAGGAAAGCGGGGAATTCATTCCCGACGAATGCAGGCCCGAGAATTCCGCGTACTTGATCTACACTTCGGGATCAACCGGGAAGCCGAAAGGCGTCCAAATCACGCACCGGAATCTGGTGCATTCGACCCACGCGCGCTCTCTCTACTACGGACCCGAAGGGGGACGTTTTCTGTTGCTTTCGTCGTTCGCTTTTGATAGTTCCCTGGCAGGCATCTTTGGAACGCTGTGCCGGGGAGGCGCTCTGGTTTTGACGCCGGGGCCGCTTCAGGAGAACTTGACCGGGTTGGCGTCGTTCATCGCGCAGCATCGGATCTCCGAGTTGCTGTGCGTCCCGTCGCTGTACAGCCTGCTTCTGGAGCAGGCAAAACCTGGGCAGCTGGATTCGCTGCGAGCAGCAATCGTCGCTGGGGAGTCCTGTCCCGCCGATCTGGTCGAGCGACACCACCAGTTGCTCCCGCGCACCGCGCTGTTCAACGAGTACGGTCCTACTGAGGCTGCGGTCTGGAGCACTGTGTACAAGTTTGAGCCGCAGCGATCAGAGAAATCAGTGTCCATTGGCCGGCCCATACCGAATGCCAAGGTTTACGTCACAGACTCCCACCTCAATCCACTGCCGGTTGGAGTGCCAGGTGAACTTTGCATCGGCGGTCCGGGCGTCGTGCGCGGATACTGGAACCGGCCGGAAGAAACGGCGGCGCGATTTGTTCATGACCCCTTTAGCACCCAGTCCGGCGCCCGTTTGTATAAATCCGGAGATCTGGTTCGCTACCGTGCAGACGGAAACCTCGAGTTGCTCGGCCGCTTCGATCAGCAGGTGAAGATTCACGGTTTTCGCATTGAACTTGGAGAAATCGAAGCGGTCGTCGTCGAAAGCAAGGACGTGCGTCAAGCCGTGGTTACGCTGCGGGCGCAGGGCGCGGGTGAGCCAACGCTGGTTGCGTATGTCGTTCCGGCCGATCCTCTCCGCTTCGACCCTGAGAGCCTGCGACGTTTCCTGAGCAACAAACTGCCGGAGGCGATGCTTCCCTCCGCGTTTGTGGTGCTCGCTGAGCTGCCGTTGACACCCAACGGCAAAATAGACCGTCAAGCACTGCCGGCGGCATCCCGGCCGGTTTCAACGGTTGAGTCCGTGCCCGCGAGCAGCGCGCTGGAGTCGCAACTGGTGGAGATTTGGGAGTCGGTGCTCGACCGGCATGGAATCGGAGTCACCGACAATTTCTTCGACCTGGGTGGCCACTCTTTATTGGTGGCCAAGCTCTTGCTGCGGATCGAGCAACACCTCGGCAAGAGGCTTTCACTGGCCAACGTCTTTCAGGCGCCGACTGTGCGCCAACTGGCCGCGCTCCTGCAAGGCGAAACGCAGCCCAAACATCATCCTGCCATCGCGCCGATTCAACCGCTTGGTGCGAAGCCCGCATTGTTTTGGGTGCGTGGTGGCCCACTGTTTCTTTCGCTCGCTAACCGTCTCGGCCCTGACCGGCCTTTTCTCGGATTGCACCTCCCGGTTGCGGACGCCGTCCGTCTGCCCGTCCCCTACAAGTTTGAGGACATTGCCTCTGCCCTAGTGACGCGCCTGCGCGAAGTACAGCCCGAGGGACCCTATCATTTGGCGGGCTTGTGCGTAAATGCCGTGATTGCGTACGAGATGGCCAGACTGCTTGAGGTGCAAGGTCACAAAGTCGCGTTGCTGGTCATGGTCGATGGTCAAAATCCGGCATACTATCAGGATTTTTCGGAGCAGAGCCGGACCGAGGTGATTTCAAAAAAGCTTAGGTTCCACCTCCGCAAGTTGCGACAAGGCGGGCTGCTGGGCTTGCCGGGTTTCGTCGTCGGCAGGGCGATCGGAATCGGATTGCGTCTGAGCGTGGGGCGCTGGCGTCTTTACCACAAAATGGGATGGAGAGTCAGTGAGAAGCATCTGCAAGCCGACCTCGACACCATCGTGCATCCGGCCTCGTATCTGTACCGTCCCGAGCCGTACCCAGGTCACATAGTCTTCATTCAATCCACGGACTGGCCGACCTGCAAGTATTTTGACTTCTATGAAAGCTGGGAGGGCATGATCGCTGGCGGCGTCGAGGTACATAAAATTCCTGGCGGTCACCAGGCGATGTTCTACGAGGAGAACATCGATGCGTTAGCCAGCAAACTTCAGGTCTGCCTCACGGCAGCCGAGGCATCGTCGAGTAATAGCAGGCCTTCGCCGCATATCGAAGTGGTCAGGGCGGCACCTCCAAAGATCCGGGAGACCGCGTTTGAAGATTACCCTCAGATCTCCGTGCTGGAGTCCCGCTACGGTTTGAATCCCAAGAGTTACGAAGAGTGGAAAGATCTCTGGCTGCGCAACCCCGTCTATCGCAAGTCGCGCTGGCCTATCGGTTGGGTGTGCGAGAACTCCGATGGCGAGATTGTCGGCTCCGTGGCGAATGTTCCTCTGGCGTACGAGTTTGAAGGACGACCTTTGGTCGCAGCCACCAGCCGCGCCTTGGTCGTGGACTCAATCTACCGACCGCACTCATTCTGGTTGTTGAGCAGATTCTTCGGTCAGAAAGGTGTGGACTTGTTTGTCAACACCACGGTCAATGCTAAAGCGGCGAAACTCCAAGAGGCATTCCGGGCCGTGCGCGTGCCAGTGGGAACATGGGACCGATCGGCTTTTTGGGTCACGAACTATCGGGCGTTTACGGCAAGCCTCATGGCGCGAAAAGGCATGCCCGGCATGGCCAGTCTGAGCTACCCGCTGTCAGCGGGTTTGTTCGTGAGAGACACTCTCGCCGGTAACGTTTTATGGGGTCGTCACAATAGCGTCCAACCGCAATTTTGCACAGAGTTCGATGAGCGTTTCGATGCCTTCTGGCAACAACTACGTACTGTGCGAGCCCACGAATTGTTGGCTATGCGAGCGCGCCCAGTCCTAGACTGGCATTTCCGGCACTCGCTTGCCAGCCGCAAAGCGTGGCTGTTGACAGTGAACAAGGGTGACAAGCTTGCAGCCTATGCGATCCTCTGCCGGCAGGACAACCAGTCCTACGAGTTGCAGAGAATGCGCCTGGTCGATTTCCAATCGCTTCCTGGTCAAGTGGGCTTACTGCGGCCGATCCTGACTCACGCCCTCCGACGATGCCACGAAGAAGGCGTACACATGCTCGAAGCCATGGGGTTCGGCGTCGAAAAACAGCGAGTGATCGACAGCACGGCTCCCCACTACCGGGAACTAGGCGCTTGGCGGTACTTCTACAAGGCGGAAGACGAACAGCTCGCTGAAAAACTACGTGATCCCGAGGTTTGGGATCCCTGCTGCTTTGATGGAGACGCGAGTCTGTAGGAGCGATCTGCAGAGATCCGCGAACAAAATCTGTCGCAACCATGATGCAACCAATGTCCAGAGCGAATGACGCAATCCGGATCTTCTCGACAGCCCCGCAGTCCCGGGAAGTCGACCGGGAGTTATATCTTTCCAAGGTGATCGAGATAGCGCAATGGAGCGAGCAAGCGGGTTTTGAAGGCATTTTGATCTATACGGATAATTCTCTCGTCGACCCATGGCTGGTCGCACAGGTCATTATCCAGAACACCAAAACTCTCTCTCCTTTGGTCGCGGTACAGCCGGCGTACATGCATCCATACACGCTGGCGAAGATGGTGGCTTCATTGGGCCATCTTTATGGCCGTCGGATTTACCTGAACATGGTGGCGGGAGGATTCAAGAACGACCTGGCGGCGTTGAACGACACCACGCCCCACGACAAAAGGTACGCCCGGGTCGTCGAGTACACGACCATAATTGAAGAACTGCTCCGCGGGCCGGGCCCCGTCACCTACCAAGGGGAGTTCTACGCCGTGGACAAACTTCGCATGACGCCTCCTCTGGATCCTAAACTCTACCCGGGTGTGATCGTCTCCGGATCATCCGGGGCAGGAATGGCGGCGGCGGCCGCGCTTGGCGCTATCGCCATGAAATACCCGCAAGCAACCGAAAAGGAAGCGGAGTGCTCCAAGACGGTCGATTCGGGCATTCGGGTTGGGATCATTGCCCGTGAACTTGCGGAGGAAGCGTGGGAGATCGCGCACGATCGTTTTCCTGTGGATCGAAAAGGGCAATTGACTCACCAGTTGGCCATGAAGACCTCCGATTCGCAATGGCACAGGCAGCTGTCGGAGCTTGCGAAGACGTCAAAGTCCAATGGCAATCCCTATTGGCTGTGGCCGTTCGAGAATTACAACACTTTCTGTCCGTATCTGGTGGGAAGCCATGAGCAGGTCGCAGTCGAATTGAGCGAGTACATAGGCCAGGGCTTTCGTACTTTCATCCTAGACATCCCACGGAGCGCCGAGGAACTGCGGGACACTAACCTGGCTTTCGACCGGGCACAGCAGATGGTGACAAAGTGACCGCACTTTTGCAGGACTGGGTATCGGCACAGGCGCAGCGAAGCCCGGAAGCGATCGCCGTGGTGTTGCGCGACCAGACCCTGACTTACGGAGAGCTCGACCGACTGAGCAACCAACTCGCCCGATTGTTGAAGGCGGCAGGCTGCCAAAGGGGCGACCGGGTCGCCTTTGCCATTCCGAAATCCCCCATCGCGCTGCTGGCCGTGATCGGCATTCTTAAAGCGGATTGCATTCACGTACCTATCGACACAGCGAGTCCGGCTCCGCGGGTAGCGAAGATTCTGCAATCGAGTGAGCCCCGCTGTATTCTCGCGGTTGGGGCCACGTCGAGGTTACTCAACGAACTGAAGGTACGGCTGCCGGGGGTGCCATTGCCTCGCGTGGGTTGGCTGGACAATTTAGCCGCGGATGGCGATAGCATCGCTCCCATTTTTTACCGGAACGATTTCGCGAGTTACTCTTCCGCTCCCGTCGCGTGCCAGAACAGCTCCAGCGACCCAGCCCAGATTCTCCATACTTCGGGCTCGACCGGCGACCCCAAGGGCGTGGTCATTACGCATTCGAATGTAATTCATTTTGTGGAATGGGCAACAGCCTACTTCGGCATGGACTCGTCCGACCGCGTTTCCGGGCACCCTCCTCTGCATTTCGATCTGGCAACCTTCGACATCTTCGGGGCCTTTTCCGTAGGAGCTCAGCTTCATCTGGTACCCCCGGATCTGGTTCCTTTGCCCAACGAAATCGCCGAATTCATCCGGACTTCCAAGTTGACGCAATGGTTTTCCGTTCCCTCCGTTCTGCATTACATGGCGAAGTTCGATGTTGTGAAGTTCCAGGACTTTCCTGCTCTCAAGCGCTTGCTATGGTGCGGCGAAGTCTTTCCCACGTCCGCACTCATCTACTGGATGAGGCGGCTGCCTTCGGTCACGTTTACCAACCTCTACGGCCCTACTGAGGCTACCATTGCGAGCAGCTACTATACGATCCCAACGTGTCCGGCTCAGGATACGGCTCCGATTCCCATTGGCACAGCTTGCCGCGGGGAGGAACTTCTGGTGTTGGACAAACAGCTTCAGTCCGCGCCCGAGGGTGGGGTCGGAGACCTCTACATCCGCGGAGTGGGGCTCAGCCCGGGCTATTGGCGAGATCCCGACAAGACCGCCGAAGCATTCTTGCCGTATGGCGACGATGGATGCGACCGCATCTACAAGACTGGAGATCTGGCTCAAGTTGGTCCCGATGGCTTGGTGTACTTTATGGGTCGCTCCGATTCTCAGATCAAGAGCCGTGGTCACCGCATCGAGCTGGGCGAAGTAGAGGCCGCTCTGAGCACCCTTGAAGAATTGAAGGAGTGTGCCGTTGTTGCCATGCCAACCGAAGGATTCGAAGGCACTCTCATTTGCTCCGCCTACGTCCCCCGCAACACTGAAACAACCCACTCTTCGCTGCGCAGCAAGTTGAACCGATTGCTACCGTCATACATGCTTCCGGCGCGCTGGATGAGCCTGGAGCAGTTGCCGAAGAATACCAACGGAAAGATCGACCGTCGACAGATCCGAGAGCTGTTCGCGAGCCAATTGGCCACTGAAATTTCCCCCGTAGCGACAGCTCCACATTTACCCGCCACTTCGGGCGCGGGCCATTGATCGATTCCCTCCCCGCCACTCAAGTCAGTGAACCTTTGCAGGCTCTCCCTTAGAGCATGCAGCGGGAGTATTCTATTGAAATTCGAGAGCCTCGCCCAAGTAGCGGGACAAGCGCAGATTACACAGAAGCGATCGCGAAGAGTTTTGATCTGGATCGGTTGGATCGTCTGCTCCCTGCTCGCGGTAGAGATCGGACTTCGCATCGCTCACGTCGGTTATCCCACGGGCGGCAAGGATTTGTTTTTCATTTGGGACCCTCATACCGGGATTGCACCGCGTCCCGGAGCGCAAGGCTTGTGGCACACCTCGGAATATGACGTATTTGTGCACATCAATAGCCAGGGTTTGCGTGACCGCGAGCACGCGTTGCAGAAGCCGCCAAACACCTTTCGCATCGCGGTTCTTGGCGACTCTTACACCGAGGCTCTGCAAGTGCCAGCAGAGAAAGACTACTCGTCAGTAGTGGAGCGGGAGTTGACAAACTGCTCCTCGTTGCAGGGTCAAACCGTCGAGGTGATGAACTTCGGTGTGAACACTTTCACGACTGCCCAGGAGCTTTTGCGTTTGCGCGAAAGAGTGTGGCCGTATTCTCCAGACCTTGTGATTCTGGCTTTCGACACTGGCAACAATGTTTACAAGAATTCCCGCGCTCTTCAGCGAGATCCCTCGCGGCCCTATTTCGTGGAGAAAGACGGGAGGCTCGTGCTTGACGATTCTTTCGCGCGCGCTCCGGGGGCACGTGCCCGCTGGATTTGGAATCATTTCTCTTCATGGTCGATCAAGCATTCCAGGCTTCTCCAAGTCATTGCCGCGGGGACGAATTATCTGCGGTACGGAAATATCGATGGATTAATACCAACCGGGATGGGGCTGTCGCCGGCTCTTTATCGTGAACCCGACGATCCGGCATGGCAGGATGCCTGGCGCGTAAGCCAGGACTTGATCGCTCAGATGAACGGCGAAGTGTTGGCACGGGGCTCAAAGTTCTTGCTGCTAACTCTGAGCAGCAGCATCCAGGTGGATCCGAATCCGGCTGAGCGGCAGAAACTCATGAACCGCGTAGGCATCACGGATCTCTTCTATCCCGATCATCGGATTCAACAGTTCGCGATATCGCAGGGAATTCCGGTGCTGAATCTGGCGCCCTATCTTCAGAAGTATGCCGAAGAGAACCAGGTCAACGTTCACGGTCAACGCTCTGCCGATCATCAGGGGCTGCTCAATGAACTCGGGCACCGGATTGTCGGACAGTTGGTCGCGCAGAAGGTCTGCGAGGACATTGTCTCGGGCACGTCGTCCTCCGCAGTTGCGGCAGAGCACATCAGCGTCCATTAGAGGAGCGCGCAGCGGTTCAGGCTTTCATGAATATCGTTCTAGCGGCGGAGGAAATGGCTGGATTGCAGGTGCTCAAAGCCCTGGTTCGTAGCCAGCATCACCTGGTTGGAGTTCTGACTTCGCCGCCGGAAGCGCCGCACAGCGGGAACACGAGTCTCTGGAAGGTTGCTCAGGATCTGGGATACAAGACCTGGCCTGCGGAACTGGTGAAAGATCCGACCATGGCCGAACCTCTGGTCGACGCACGGGTTGATCTGTTCCTGAATGTGCACTCGCTCTACATCATCCACCCGGATGTGCTGGCAGTGCCACGATTGGGCGCCTACAACCTGCACCCGGGACCTTTGCCTCGCTACGCTGGGCTGAACTCGGTTAGCTGGGCCCTGTACCGGGGTGAGAAAGAACACGGAGTCACCATTCACAAAATGGAAGCCAGGATCGATACCGGGGCGATTGTGTTCCAGGAACTTTTTCCCATCGCAGATGATGACACCGCACTCACGCTCAGTTTCAAGTGTATGCAGCGAGGAGTTGCCCTTATGCTCAAGCTGCTGGACACAGTCTCGGCCACGCCCCACTCTCTGCCACTCACACCGCAGAATCTCAGGCAGAGAGAGTACTTCGGAGAGGAAGTTCCGCAAGGCGCCCGGCTGTGCTGGTTCGATCCCGCGGAAGGTATCGTAAACCTTGTCCGCGCTTGCGACTATTTTCCGTTCCGCTCTCCGTGGGGTCACGCTACTACGTGTTTGGGGGAAACCGAGCTCGGCGTGATCAAGGCTTGCCGTACTGCACTGTTGACGCGCGCGTCGCCCGGCACGGTCGGGGAGGTTTCCAGTTCCGGCGCGTTGGTTGCTGCTGCGGATGAATGGGTGTTGGTAAAGAAACTTAAGAGAGGAGACTCATATCTGGCTGCGTCCGATGTCTTCACGTCAGGCGGTCGGCTCGATCCATCCCGTCGCGCCACGATGAGTGTAGCCAAATAAATGGAAAATCCTGAATATCAGCACATCCGGACCGAGGTCGCGGGCGTACTTTCGGAGAAGCTTAACGTTGAGGTCCCATCCGAAGACGCTGACTTGTTTGAAACCGGCATCCTCGACTCGCAAAAGTTTGTCGAGTTGCTGTTGCACATTGAGCAGCAGTTTGGCACTCGGATCGAGATCGAGGACTTCGAGATTGAGAATTTCCGCAGCATTGATCGAATTGGTGCGCTAATCCTGAAGCACAAAAATGAGGCTAAGATGCCCAGTGACGGTGGCGTCTTAGCAGTCGAACGCAGGTAGGTTCAAGCCGCTGGCCTTCGACGTCTCGGACAAGAGCCCAGTTCAACCCGCACACGGCTTTGGGCCACATTTTCTTGGACATGTGCAAGACCGTGCATCCCCCGATCCGGAGCGGGGCAGAGACACCCCCCCAAACTCGCGGAAATCATCGATATCGCTATTTATTTCATATACATACGTCGACACAACCCAGATATACTGGGTTAGCGTGTTTGGCCTTGCAGATGCCGCTAGCGGGGAGCAGAGATCAAGTCCAAGTTTCCGTTGACGGCGGGCTTTGGCAGCGAAAACCAACTTGCTCACTGCAATGCACTAAGAATCAGCTGTCGGCACGTCGTTTGCACAGGTTTATTTGAGACTGCCCAGCTCACCAATTATCGTTATTAAATTCTCGGCTCACGCAATTTTGTTTCCCCTTGCACGAGTCACCCGGAGTGTACCCGATGTCAGCTTTTCCTCGTCCGTTCCGTTTTCGCGCTAACAACCCCCGAATTTCGCATGATGCGGGTTTGCTCGCCATCTTGATCGTGTTGCTGTTGATCTCTCCTGCCAGCGCACAGAACAAGATCAACACGATCGCGGGCGGTGGTGCGATTAGCCCTACCGCACTCGGCGCGGACATTCCTGGGCCGACCGCGGTAGTTGAGGATCCGAGCGGGAACATTTACGTGGCGCCGCCAACTGCGGAATACGTTTTTCAGTGGAATAAGGCAACCGGGGCGGTAACTGCTTTTGCAGGCACGGGCTACATCACATTTCACAAGATCGTACAGAAGGCGACGATCTCTCCCTTATGGTCACCCTCCGGGCTCGCAACCGACGCGCAAGGCAACATCTACATCGCGGACACCGGCAACAACGCCATTCGCAAAGTGGACACCAATGGGAACATGTCAACGGTTGCCGGCAACAGCAAGCCCTGTCAAGGGGGGAATTGCGGCGATAACGGGCAGGCCGTCAACGCTACGCTCAACGCGCCCCAAGGAGTCGCCGTCGACAGCAAGGGCAACATCTTCATCGCTGATACCGGCGACAACCGAATCCGTTGCGTGGTCGTGGCCACCAGAGGCTGCGGGACTTTAGCGACAGCGCCCTTGGGCGTGATCGTCAACTACGCCGGCAATCCGAATTCAGTCTGCTCGCCTTCGACTGCGCCATGCGGAGATGGCGGCAAAGCCCATCTCGCATCTTTGAACACGCCAATGGGAATTGCCTTGGACAGAGCTGGACACCTCTACATCGCGGACACTCTGGATCACAGAATTCGCGAGGTAGGCGCGCAGTTCATCATCACCACCATTGCGGGTACAGGGGTCCTGTGCACCAGCGGCACGAGCGCTTGCGGAGATGGCGGTCCAGCTATCAGCGCCAAGCTTGCGGCTCCCCGCGGGGTCTCCGTGGATCATTCAGGCAACGTCTACATCGCGGATACGAAAGATCGCCGCATCCGGCTCGTCACCGGAACCACAATCAGCGCTTTTGCCGGCACTGGCCAATTTGGCTTTACGGGTGATGGCGGTTCGCCCCTGAGCGCTGAACTCTCGACTCCAAATGGCGTCTACGTGGATGCGAAGAATAACGTATTCATCTCCGATACCGCTAACCAGCGAGTCCGGCAAGTGACCGGTGGAGCGTCCGGCATAATCCGGACTTTCCTGGGCGGCGGCACCGGCGGGGATGGCCAGGCAGCGAATGGAACTTACGCCATGCTGGCCAATCCGTACCAGGTGGCAGTCGATTCGTCCAACAACTATTACATCAGCGATACCTCCAACAACCGGATACGCGTCGTGAACACGCAAAGCAGCTCCATTACGGTGGCGGGTGTACAGATCCAGCCGGGCGACATCGCGACCGTGGCTGGCAACGGCAACGGGGGTTATACGGGAGATAACGGGCCCGCTTTGAGCGCCACTCTAAATTCCCCCTTCGGCTTGGCCGTCGACGCGAGAGGCGACATTTACATTGCCGACTCTTACAACGGCGTGATTCGTGAAGTTGACACGACCGGAATTATCACGACCGTATCCGCCAGCACGGCGGTGACCCTGCCAAGTTCCCTAGCCTTCGACAAAGCGGGCAACCTGTTTATCGCCGACCCTTCTGCCCAGGTAATCTGGCAGCTCAGGGGAAGCACGATCTCGGCGGTGGCGGGAAATCGCACCGCGGGCTATTCCGGTGACGGCGGACCGGCCACCTCGGCCGAGCTGGACGTACCATTTGGTGTCGCGGTGGACGGAAACGAGAACCTCTACATTGCTGACGCGCGCAACAACGTAATCCGCTGCGTGATTGGTGTTGCGGGGGCTTGCGGAGACACAAACAAGAAGTACCCCGTCGGCACCATCCTTACCTATGCCTTCAATGGGGGATATAATTTTGGCGGCGATGGCGGCCCTGCGATCAAGGCCACTCGCTGGTATCCCAACGAGGTCACTGTCGATTCGCGAGGGAACCTCTTCATTGGCGGCGGCGACAATCCGCTGGTGCAAAGGGTTGATCTGGCCACTGGAACCATCCTGACAATAGCCGGCAAGTCCACGCAATGGTGGTATTACGGCTTTGATGGCGACGGCGGTGCTGCCAATAAATCCCACATCGACAATATTGGTTTGACCGTGGACAGCAACGAAAACCTATTGATCGCCGACACCGGCAACAACCGCATTCGCGCTGTCCCGATGATCGGCGCGGCCACTTTCAACCCAACGTCGTTAAACTTCGGTAACCAGACAGTGGGCACCCAGAGCGCACCCCTGCAGGTTACGTTGCAGAATACGGGCGCGGACGACATCGCCATCGGCAACATCGGCGTTAGCGGCGATTTTTCCCAGAGCAACAATTGCCCGGTCACGCCCAGCACGATACCTCCGAGCAACGCAACGTTTCCGGTTACCTGTGCCTTGACGGTCTATTTCACGCCGACCAAGAAGGGTACCCGGAATGGATCGATCACGGTCACTGACAATGCTTTTCACAGTCCGCAGGTCATTAAATTGACGGGCGTCGGCGACTGAGGATAAGAACTTTTGCGAAACGAAGGTGTTAAGAACGAGATGCAGGATCGAGGGGCGAGTCCCACTGTATGCAATGTTTTTCACGTTGACAGGGCTGGCCGGACGGTCAATAGTTGGTCAAGACTCCTAGCTCAGGGGAACTTTGGTGGAAAATGCCGGATGCAGTCATCCGATTTCCCCGACCGAAACTGCCACCAAACTCAACCACAGAAGTCGAAGTAGATATGCACCCACACACTTTGACTAAGCTGCGCTTGCGCGTTGCCAAAGGCTTGTTTCAGATCGGCGTCGCGTGCCTCATGTTCTGCGCGAGTATGCAAGGGCAACTTGCGCCGACGGGCGATGTGGCAAACCCGCCGAATAAGGATCTTCTTCGCGCCCTGCTGGGCAACGGAAAAATCAAACACGTCGTTTTCATCATGAAGGAGAATCGAACCTTCGACCAGTACTTCGGACAATTTCCCGGAGCCGATGGCGCTACCACCGGCAAGCTTTCCACCGGCCAGACAATCCCTCTGTGGCGAGCTCCAGACATCATGTTTCATGACATCGATCACACCTGGTGGCCAGCGCGTTCCGCGTACGACGACGGGAAGATGGACCAGTTTGATCTCATTAACAACGGTAATGTGAACGGCGACTATGAATCCTACACGCAGATGACCAAGCAGGACATCCCCAACTATTGGTCGTATGCCCAACACTTCGTACTCGCCGATCACACTTTTCAGTCGTCCAATTCTCCCAGCTACAGTGGTCACTTCTACAGCATTGCTGCCGCCGATGAAGGCACAATCACGATTCCTTTTCTGCCGAACGGCACGGCAGCTCCGCTGTGGGGCTGCGACGCAAGCTCAGATACAGCAATCGCTCAAATGGACGCGCAGGGCGCCATCTTCAACGTTTTTCCTTGCTTCGATCCACCGACCCTGGCGGACAGCATGAATAGTGCCGACCCCGCTATAACCTGGAAGTTCTATGCCCCACCCTACGGCGTCGGCGGTTATCAGCATTCCGCATTCGACTATGTAAAGCATATCCGCGACTCAAATTACTGGGACACGAATATCGTCCCCTACACTCAATTCATTACGGACGCGCAGGGCGGAAACTTGCCCCAGGTTTCCTGGATCATCGGCCCGACCAAACTCAACGAGCATCCGCCGGGGAGCACTTGCGTGGGCGAGAACTGGACCGTGGAACTCCTCAACGCCGTTATGCAAGGGCCTGCCGAGCAGTGGGAGTCGACGGCAATTTTCCTGACTTGGGATGAGTTTGGTGGCTTTTACGACCACGTCCCGCCGCCCCACGTCGATGAATACGGATTCGGCCCTCGCGTTCCTTTGATTATCATCTCGCCTTACGCGAAGGCGGGGAAAATCTCTCACACGACCTATGAGTTCTCTTCCATTGTAAAATTCATCGAAGAAAACTTTGGTCTGCCTTTTCTTACCCAGCGGGACACCAACGCCAACGACACGACCGACTCTTTCAATTTCAACCAGAAACCCCTGCCACCGCTTTCCTTGCCGCTGCGAGCGTGCCCGGTTGCGTCCACCACGAGAACCCGTTTCGGAACCGTGGTGTTTGGAAGCTCAAGAACCCTGCCGGTCACGGTGACCAACTACGGCAGCGGCGTCATGTCGATCGACAGCATTGCTACCAAGGGCGCGGACTTTCAGTATGTTCCCGGTGGAAAAGGAGCTTGCGGAAGTACCTTGCAGCCGGGTGCCGCCTGCACCCTGAATGTGAAGTTTGCCCCACAACAAATCGGTACTCGCTACGGAACGCTCAACATCAAGGACAGCGACCCTAGCAGTCCGCAGGTAGTGAATCTGCTCGGCGAAGGCACGAACGTGAGCTTGCCCAACTTGTATCCCGGCATGATCTTTTCGCTGACCAACCTGGGGTCAAGCGCCAAGCAAGAGATCACAGTTACGAATCATGGTTCGACGGCTTTGACCATCTCCCAGATTCAGACGATCGGCGATTTTTCCGAGACGGACAACTGCGACACCAGCTTGGCCGCGGGAGCCAGTTGTACCGTAACGGTAACCTTCACGCCCACCAGCACCGGGATTCTAAGAGGTAATCTGGTGATCTGGGACAGCGATCCCGCCAGCCCGCACCAGGATCGGCTAACCGGTACCGCAAGCGCGGTGAATCGCCAGCCGCATCAGGTTTTCCTGACCGCACCGGTTGGAACAACCAGTCCACCTAAGACCATCACCATCACAAATACTTCGACCGATTCACTATATCTTCCGCTCATCTCTGTAAGTGATAACTTTAATGAGACCAACAATTGTCCGACCGAGCTTGGCGCGGGAGCACATTGTACCGTCTCGGTTACGTTTACTCCCACGAAAAAAGGGCAAGTCAACGGGACGTTGAGCATCACCGACGCCGACAACACCAGTCCACAGGGCGTCAGCGTGGTCGGCACAGGCACCTAAAGACCTCGAGTCACAGAGGCAAGCGCGGGAGTCTGCGCCCGTGCAGCGTTCAGAGGAAATTGATACCGAAATAGAGTTTTCTCCGGCTCTCGCAAATAC
This sequence comes from uncultured Acidobacteriota bacterium, assembly GCA_963837015.1. GTDB lineage: Bacteria > Acidobacteriota > Terriglobia > Terriglobales > Acidobacteriaceae > JABDBE01. The sequence goes on from CAWIMI010000010.1 coordinate 76,153, forward strand.
CTCGGCACTACGCAGACGTAAGAAAGCCCCCTCGCCAGGCAGCGAGGGGGCTTTTGTCTTAAGAAGCGCTTTCGCGTCGCGCAAGACTGCTCTTTTCCGCCCTATGAGGCGTCTCCTTCGCCCTTGCGCGGAGTAACCAGAATGACCGCCAGCGTGGCTTCGCGCGGCGAGCCTCCGCTGGACTTCGCGGTCAACTTGACCTGCAAGATGCACGTGCCCTGATCGTCCATGCGCACGATGGGAGCGTCCTCCTTGGTCAATTCGGGCGGCACCAGGCTCAGCACGGCTGGATCACTCGTGCCGGATGCCAAGCGGCTCCTGCGGTCGAGTTCATCCGGCGAAAGCACGCGTTCGGCCTCTCGATCCGCGCGGGCCGGGCTCAGCAACAGCACCTCGCTCGGATCGCCCTTGGGCCGCGGTGCGTATCGCATGCTGTAGTAGCCGGGCTCAAGTTTCTGATCATGAAAATCTTCGCGATAATCCCCGTCGGTCTCGGGCAGAAAATGGATCACCCCCACCAAGCTTCCGGGTTCCAGATCACTGTAGTGCGGCCTCGCTCCCGCCTGGCGGTCCTGAACACTCGCGGCTTTCACCAGGAAAATCTCGCAAATCGTGATCTTCAACCCGTTGCCATACGTAAAAAGTCGCCAGCCTTGTGGATCCAACTGGTCCGCCAGCACCTTGTCGAGCAGACCCTTGTTCGCCGGAACCTTACCCGCCGGAACAGGAGAGAGAACGTCTTTGGAATTAAGTTGGACAGGCTCGACGGAGTACGGCTCAACGCCGAATGCCGGGAGGGTGGCGATGAATACCAAAGCCAGCCATCCCGCTACTACCCTAAGGCGCGTCCGGCGCGGCTTAACTTCCCTGGTTCTTGGCGTCGTTGAGGTGAGTTCAAATCGAAATCCCATAGATCCTCCGCCGGACTGGGCACTGTCATGCCGCCAGCCTATCAAACCGACTAAGACCTGTGAACCCTGCGTACACTGCGCCCGCTCCTGTAGTATAAAATCCAGAAAGCCATCTGCACTGAAACCAGCGGGCGCAACACACTTGTTCGGCATCGTAATCCGCCGACCTCGGCAGCTCTAGGACCTGCTTAGGCCAAAGAAACCGTCGCCATTACGACGGTAGAGGTCGGTCTGAGTCGAAAATGCCGAGCGTATTCTAAGGCACTTATCGGCACGACTGAACTCGTGCTGTCCCGATCAATGCGTCAGTGAGAAGTTTTCCGACCGTCTATTGCAGCTCTCTCGACCGGTTCGTTTCACCGCAACCGATGAAGCAAGGTTCTACTTCTCGAGCGTGGGGGCGGAAGACTTGGAAAGGAAACGTTCCCGCGCTGCCTGCAGGAGCACGGGCAGCACGAACTTATGGAAATCGGCGTAATGCCGCTTTTTCCAAATCAGACTCGGATCCTGGCTGACCCGGTACCAAAATTCCAAGCCGCAGCGTTGCATCCAGCGCGGAGCCCGCTTGCGCATGCCAATGTGATAATCGAATGCGCCGCCGACAGCGCCGGTAAAGCGAGCCGCAATCCGCCGCCGGTTGGTCCAAACCCAGCGTTCCTGCAGCGGCGCTCCCAAACCCACCCATAGAATATCCGGTTGCGTGCGCTCGATCTCGCCCAGAATGTATTCGTTCAGCTCACCCTCGATTGGCCCCATCGGCGGAGTCCACGCGCCCACGATCTTGATATTCGGATGCATTGCCTGAAACGCGGCCGCCGTGCGCTCGGCTTTCTTATCGCCACCGCACATGATAAATACGGTGTAACGCTTCTCCGCCGCGCGCTTATTCATCTCCACGAGAAAGTCAGGACCACAAACCCGGCTGCCCACGGGCCGTCCCAACACCCGGCTGGCCCACACCAGAGGAATGCCATCGGGCATGGGAAAGTCGGCCTCATTCAAAGTTTGCCGATAGTGCGCATCGCCACGCGATTCAATCACGTTATAGACGTTAATGAATACGGCATAGCGCCGATCGCCGCGCTGGATAGACGCTTCGACGTCCTCTAACGTTTGCGCAAGATTCGTCCGGCGAACCCGGACTCCCAGGATATCGGTTCGATCTTCGTTGCTGTTGCTGTTGACCGCCAAGGGCATCGTTTCCAACGAAGGCATGACTTCTCCAAATCACTTTCAGGCACCCGGCTCAAATTCGGCGCATGGTTTGCAGTACCCGAGAGGCGCAGCTACGATCAGGAACATTACTCGCAGAACCTCGCCTGCCGAAGGGAGGGCTTGTCCTGAAATCACATTGGCGAGCCCCGGCTAGACTAGTTGATTTTCCTGTGATTCCGGTAGGTTGTCAATATTAACCAGACAGGTAACGTGAAGATATCTGCACCCCGAATTCGGGAAATTTACTCACTGGACCGTCAGGGTCACCGTAACGTTGTGGCTCAGCGCCTTTGTGCCTGTGGTCGCGGAGGCGACGGTAACGGAGGTTTTGCCCACCGGGGTCGACAACGTTGTGCTGCCGCTGCTTAGTCCGGCGCAAGCCGACATGCACAGTGTACAAACCGTCATGGCGGCAATCAGACTGAGCAGTCGAACCCCGCGCCAGCAGGCCTTGCCATTCCCTCCCGGCACCAGGAACAACACAAAGCCCGGAAGAAGAAAAACAGAGGAGAGAGCGCCGCTGTGATTGAAGAAAATACTGTCCAATCCCGCGGACGCAGCCGCGGTCTGGATGGTCAGAGTCTCAGTATTCCCTGAGCCCGGAGAGAAGGTGCAGGTCGCTCCCGAGGGTAACCCCGAACAACTGTAGTTCAGCGCCTGGCTGAAGCCGAATAGTGGCGTGATGGTCAGGACCACGGTTCCCTTTTGTCCCCGAGGGACGGTGATGCTTGTGGGGTTCGCAGCAATCTGGAAGTCCTGCACACTTAGTGTCTGAGGCGCCGATGTCGAAGTGGCGTAGTTAGCACTTGCGACGTAGCTTGCAGTTATCGAGTACGTGCCTGCGGTGAGCACGCTGGGGTCGTAGCTGAGAGTTGCTCTGCCATTGTTCAATGTAGCGCTGCCCACCTGGCTGTTTCCGTTGAAGAAGTTTATCGTTCCCGTAGGTATGCCGCTTCCGGTTGCAGGTTTGATGACGGCGGTCGCCACCACGGGTCCGCTGGCGTTCACGTTAACTGAGTTGGGCACGAGGCTTAGGACAGTGTCCGTGCTGGCCTTGCCGCCCCCGGAGTGCGCGCAACCAACGGTCAGAGATCCTTGCGTGTCATGGTTCGCCTGCTGCCAGGTGCCCCAGTCCTGCGCCTCATAATTGCCGGCCTCATCTCCGTCAGAAAACCAGTTGGAGGTGGAATCGGCGAGATGATAAGAGTTGGACTGGTATTGATTGCCGCGAGAGTTCAACGTCCCTCCCGGCCCCCAGACTTTCCCGATCGAAGCATCTCCGGAGCAGGAATAAATGGCGTTGTTCAGCACCTGGTTGTTTTTGAGAGCATTGCTGGTGTCCTCACTGTTGCTCGCGCCCAGGCACGTATTCATGTCCATGTGATCGTGCGGGTTCTGAAGCGTGAGATGAAAGGCGTACGCTGACGGGCCATCGTTGCCGTAGAGAAGATTTGCACTGAAGGTAGCGTAGTTCGAGTCACTCACATCCACGCCGCCGCCGGTGATATCGGGATTCTTTAGTGGATAGCCGTTGCTGTAGACCGTGTTGTGAATGAATGAGACCTGACAACTGATTTCATGGAGGTAGCCGTAACGCTCGTTTCCGTTGAAGGTTGAGTTGGTGATCTGAGTATATTGCGTTCCCCCGTCGGACCATAGCCCATCCCCGATGTTGTCATGGCTCCACAAGTTGTTGATGATGACCGCAGGCTGCGAGGGAGATCCGGTCACGTTGTAAATGTGAAACGCGCCAGCATCGTTGTAGCCGTTGCACACCCCGCTACCGGTCTGGCCATCGGTCTCGCGGAAGTTGGCAATATTGTTCCAGGACATTTCACTGTTGGTGATAGTGATATTGGTCCCATTGATGGCTTTTCGGCCGTTGTTGGTGAACAGGGTGTCGTCGATGGTAGCCGGACGGATTGCGGTTCCGAGCATGTCATAGGCGCCAACATTATGGATGAAGCGGATCGTCATATCCTTGAGGTTCCATGAGCTTGCTCCGTAAACGCCATAGTTCATGGCCTTCTCCACGAACAGGTTTTGCAAAGTCACGTTGGTCTGCCCCGGGCCGAAAATCAAACTTTCGTTGCTGCTGCCATTCAGACTGATGGCCAGATCGACGGTCGCAGTGTTGGGATCCTGGTCGTTCGGCAAACTCGCATAAATGCGCTGGTGGGCATAATCGAAGAAAAACCGCCCGGCTTCTCCGGCGGTCACCGCCTGGCCGGGAGTGGTGACCGCTTGCGTCGGATCCACTTCCGCCTCACTCAGCACTCGCATGATTCGTTGATCGTTGCTGGGGTTGGTGCGGAAAAAAAGATCGTCCCGATACGTCGTGACCCAGTAACAAACATTCGCACCCGTGCTGTTGAATTGATTCTGCTGGTGTGGTTGGATGGCAGCGTAAGGTCCGTCGTAGTAGTAAACGCCTTGCGTCGATGTCGGTTTCCAAGGGCTCAAAACCACCGCTCCGCTAATGCGCGAATTGGGCGTGGTGCCGATCAGCGACTGCCCGGATTGTACGTGGATGAAGGAAGTGATTCGATGTTCGCCCTCAATGCAGAAGGTTTGATTTGGTTTGCCACCGTTGATGATGCTGACGACGTCGTCGGTGGGAGAAATGATGGTTCCCTGACAGGCCACGTTGGACTTGCCTGCACCCGTCGCGAAAGCCGCAGGCACGATGACACACGCGAAGATCACCACTGCCAGGAATTTTCTGGTGGACGCTTCGAGAGACCTGACGCAACGGTTCCTTTCCGCAAAGTGAGGGAGCATTGCCTTACCTCAACGAGTGGGGGGACCAACCATCCAGTCCGTCCGTTCACTCTAAGTTCGAGGCAGCAGCGGGAACAGGTAACCAAGGTCCATTCGGGTACTTCTGAGCGCATTTAGTCCTTTCGTACCGAGCACTGAGATTTCTTATGCGGAACTGGTGCTCAAAAAGGCCGCGACTTTTCAAGGCGTTCCGGCACACAAGGCACGTATCTTGCCACAGGTCATATCGCGCCCGAGTCTGTCCCACAATGAGAAGCCCGGCGTGATTCAGGGACAACGTCATTGTTTGCCGGGCATCCAAGTTATCGATCGTTAAACATGAGACCTGGGCCGCAACTATTTTGCTTTTAGTGTGTTTGTAGAAACCTAGACTCAACTCAATGAGTAAAATGAAGTTGAAGTGCCGGCTCCTAATTTTGGGCTCGTTGTCGGGTCTCGTTCTTTTGACCCAGGGCTGTGGGGGCGGCAGTTCCAACAGCTCTGGTGGAGGTCAGCCACCGCCCCCTCCGGCTCCTCATCCCGTCGGGGCGAGCGTTGACGAAAATTTGGAGACCGCCATCGTCTATGTCGATGGCACCGCAGGCAACGACAACAATAGCGGTGCTAAAGACTCTCCTTTCAAGACAATCAATAAGGCTCTCCTAACCGCGGGCGCGAACAATCAAAATAATATTGGCACGCAAATCAACGTGAATCCCGGCATTTATAGAGAACAGCTTAACTTTCCAGCCTCTAAGACGAGCTTGCCTTTCACTCTTCAAGGCGCAACGCCCGGCACAGTTTTCGTGTCCGGAGCCGACTCTCTTCCCGGAAACACCTGGGCAGTTTCATCCTACGGGTCCAATATTTATACGAACTCCGCGAGCTCCAGTTACATTTTTCCGGCATGCGCGGCGCCCGCTGGTTGGCCTCCAGCCCCGCCCGTCGTTCTGAGAAGAGAGATGGTCTTTGTTAATGGGTTCCGACTCAATCAGGTGATGTTCTCCAATGAGTTGCAGCCTGGCACCTTTTGGTTCGACGCTGGCGTAAGCAATCAGATTTATCTTTGGCCGCCAGCCGGAACAAATATGCCCGAAGCCGACGTAGAAGTATCGACGGCTTCGCGTGCACCGCTCATGAGTACGAATGCCGTCAACAACTTCGTGATCCGGGGTTTGACCTTCGAGTATGACAATTCCTGCACCCAGCTGGGGCCTCGCATCGTCAATGCGACAAACGTCTTGATCGATAGCGACCAGTTTCTTTGGAACAACTCGATGGGATTTGGCGTTTACGCCGGCGCCGGCTCAACCCAGAATGTGACTGTGCAGAACAGTGTCGCCAATCACAACGGACAGATTGGATTTGGAGGCTATCAGGTTAAATACGTTCTCTATCAGAACGACGACAGCTCATACAATAGCTGGCGCGGAGCTCTTGGATCGTTCTACGAAATCGGCTTCGACGGTTCCTATTTCTTCCTTTACCATAACACCAATTTCAATGGCTACACTTCCTACTACAACGAAAGCAGTGGCGTGCATTTCGATACCGACAACGCAAGCGATCAAGTCACAGGCCTGCAATCAAGCGCAAATAACGTTGAAGGACTGTCCATTGAAGCCAGCGAAGGTCCCTTCCTTGTCCAAAACAGCACCGTTTGCAGCAATTCCCTGGCGCCAACCAGCAAAACCGGAAACATAAACATCGACGATTCCGCGTATGTCACACTGGCGGGAAATACCTTCTATAACGGGGGCCCCTGAACAGGTTTACATTCTGGGCAACGGGCGGGCGGGCACAAATTGGGAGCAACCGGGAGTTTCCTCTCGTTCGCTTTAATCAACACCTCACTCAAACGGGCAATACGTTTATCGGGACCGCGGACCAGTTGGGATTCTACACCTACTATAAGGGTGCCCCGTCCTGTAGCGTGCCATTGACGATATGTGGCAGACGTTTGGAGGCACATTTTCGTCGCAATCCAATACTTGGGGCGACACGGCGGCCACGAATTCTTCATACCCCTTTTTCCAGGCTGCGATTTTAAACGGTACCGTTCCGCTCTCCACTTGGCAGAGTCCGCCGCCCGGGTGGAGTTGGCCAGGACACGAATTCGCAATTTGTGCCGGAAGCTCCGTCCCCCAACAGTGTGCGCCTCCCGAAACCGGACATACCTGATTTCTGGCTCGTCCTCGGACCCCGTGGCGGAGAGGCTGCTATCGTCCCTGAAGCTGGTGGCCCAGCCATACATGTTCCGATCATCTTTTCTCCCTGGGGTTCACGGGAAGTGTTTCACTGAGTCTGGATACAACTCAACCGGGGGGGATCCCTATTAGTGGGGTTACAGGAACCTTTAGTGCCTCAAACCCTTTCACTCTCTCCCAGCAGCCCTCCGGAGCCTCTCGCAAGCACCTTGAGCATCACCACCACCTCCGCGACGCCCAATGGTTCTTACCCTCTCGCGGTGACGGCGACGGACGGAACAGCATGACCAGAACAGCAACGTTCTTTCTTCAAGTAGGGTCGCCGCTCGGCACTGCAATTCACGGGGAGTGCCGCCATTAAGGCGAACACCTGCGCAAAGTTCCAGATTCGCGCCGTGGACTCCAACGGCAACGTCTCCGACGTCCTGACCGACACGTATTTGAACGCAACTGGAACCGGATCGGGAAAGTTCTATCAAGATCCGCATTGTTCCACACTCGTCAGTTTCACTCCCATTAACTCCGGTTGCCATGCCGGGATCGCGATCCCCAAGGGAGATTGCTGCCCCCATTTCGCCGGAACGGGGTCAATTTATTTTATGGACCCAATAGTTGAAAATCTCAATGTAACGATCAGCGATGAGGCGAATGTGCTGAAACCCGTCACGACACCTATTCAAGTTCACTAGAATTTAGTTGGACTTTCGCTTTCCGCAAGGATAGGTCTGTAGAGCTGCAGAAAACACCTAGCCGCTACCATTGCGCTATCCCTTGAGCGCTGTTTCCCGACAGCCAGGCTCGGGACAGACAAACCTGAGGACGTTCCGCTGCCGGTCCAGACTGGAGATAAACATAGGCCGACCGTGCTTTTCGCAACACGGTTGGTCATTCGGGATAATGGGTGGCCCATCCCTTACGGGCGTCACGTAGCCTAGAGATTCGCTGAAGCAACGCTGGCAAAACTTGTCCGTGCAGCGGAAGAATTCAACCGAATAGTTGACGCTGAATGGGGCAAGCAGGAACTCCATGGTTCGATAGTGCTTGTCGCATAATGGCAGAATGTCTGTCCTCATGGGGCGAGTCTAGCATCGAGAGCAAACCAAAACCCGCGATGGTTATGGATGGCAGGAAAATCCAGCCACACGTTCCGTTCATTGCCAATTCTGTGGAGGTGGGAGGATCGCTGCGCTCGGGAGCGGCTGGTCATTTTGTTCTCCTAACCCTACTCGCGACTCGAGACTTGCGTTGATTTCAGCCGTTAGATGTGAGGGTCTTTGTGATTTGTCGAAGCAAAAATACTATTGACCGAATAAGCCTGTCGCTCCTGGCGTTTTCTCAGTGCTGCGCAGCGTCACAAGTGTAATTTCAGGAGGACAATTCCGGCGGACTGGAATGTAAACCGTCCCCAGTCCAACATTTGTGTAGAGAGTAAGGGGACCAATTCGGTACAGCCCTTTAGGATACCGACGGGCCAGCGGAGGCAAATAGGGGGCGCCCACCAGCGGGATTACAATCTGGCCACCGTGCGAGTGTCCGGATAGTTGAAGATCCACGGCATATGCCACCACCCGTCGGGCATAGTCGGGTTCGTGGACCAGCAGGACTACCACTTCTTCCTCCGGGACTCCTTGCATCGTGAGTTCCAGGTCGGGGTCCCCATTCAAGGCGTCGTCTACGCCGGCCAACCACAGGCGTTTTCCGTGCCGTTCCAGCGGGACCGAGCGGTTGCGCAAAACCTGAATGCCATTCGCTTGCAGACGTTCACAGATAAACTCAGCATCCGTGAGCACGTCATGGTTTCCCAGCACGGCGAAGACGCCGCATGGCGCTCTCAGATGCCCGAGAAGCTTGGCACAAGCGTCGGCAACCCGGGCTGCGGGTCTGGAATTGTGAAGGACCTTAAACAGCAGGGGCATGGTGACAAAATCCCCGGTTAAAACGATCAGATGTGGCCGCAGTCGATTCACCATCTCTATAGCCTTGCGAATCGGCACCACCGAAAAACGTTCGTCATAGTGAAAATCGCTGAGTTGTACGATCGTTAAGCCGTCCCAGACACTCGGAAGGCGGGTAAGCGGAATCTCAATGGATATGAGATCGGGGTCGTCTGTATCGGTAACGATCGCCCTTCCTTCCATTGCCAGAACGCTGGTGGCAATCACTGCAGCGCCAGCTTTGAGAAGACTTCTTCGGTTGAGAAGCGCCAATCAGAATAGCTCCTGTCCCACCAGGCTGCGCGGCCTGTTCCTAATCATTCAACAGTGGGAGATCATTGATCTTGACACCAATCCCATATCGGCAATAACCCAGTGTACAGCGGACTCGTCGCCCGCCCGGAAGATTGGGGATACCGCAATTTTTCTTCGTGCCGGAATCCAGCTTGCGCCACAGGCCGCTAGGGCAACTTATTCACATAGCAGGAGCCGTTCGTTGCTTGAACCGGCGGCTCCGGGGGAGCCATCCAAGGTGGATTGGTGAAATCAAAAAACTCAGTCATGTCCATTTGCGCGGCATCGCGCTTCGTTAACGGCGGCACATTGAAACGAGTTTCGATCAGCTTCAGGATTGCGGTGGTGTCGGCGACAGTGTGCGAGACGTAGTTCTGTTTCGTGTAGGGCGAGACCACGATCAGAGGCAGCCGGAAGCCGGTGTAAGTGAAGTCACACGTTGGCCCAGTCTTGGGAGGGTAGCAGACATCGTTCGGACGCAAATCTAGTGGCTTAATGCCATCCGGATTGACGGTCGGCTGCGGCGGAACGTGGTCGTACATGCCGCCGAATTCGTCGTAGGTGAGGATGAAAACCGAATCCTTCCACGAAGGACTGTCCATCAGCCCGTTGATCAACGTGGAAACGTACTGCGCTCCCAACTGGATGTTACTTGGCACGTTATCGGATGGATGCTCATCAAGGCCTAGATCCGAAGCTGGTTCGATCAGCGCCACTTGGGGTAGAGTACCGTTTTGCACATCCGAGAAATATTCTGATATCGGGGCGAGGTTGTTCGGGTAATGGGTCGGAATCAGCTGCCCCCACAAGAAATCCTGGATGGTACTTAAACTCAAAAGGCAATGCGGATCGTAGGGTGGACCGGTACACACATGCCCTGGGTTGACATAGATCTTCCAACTAATCCCCGCGTTTTCCAGTTCCTCGAAAATAGGCATGGCCGACAGGGGTGGTTTATTGGGTGGGTTTGGATGAACATAACCCTGCGAAGTAGCAGCCGCCAGGTACTGCCGGTTGGGTTGAGTCCTAGTCATCACTGGGGAGAACCAGCGGTCTGAAGTCGCGAAAGCTGTCGCCATGTAATAGTAGTAGTTCAGTTCCGTACTATCGTTGTAGCCCATGGCGCGAATGCCGTCGAGATCGTTAAACTGCGGCTTCCGGTGCCGGGCGATGAAGGCCGCAGTCCAGACAAATCCGTCCATCGTCGGAGTGGCGGAAATCGGATCGACCAGGTTATAGTCGATGTGACTCTGGCTCCACTCGTCTCCCGGGTTTTCGATGCATTGGGTGATCAGCTGGTACGACGGAACCTGCGGACTGTTACTGTCATATTTGCAAGCCGGAGGTGGAACCGACGGGTCACAACCGGGGTTGGTCGGGGGTGGGCCGTACAAAGGCGGAATTCCCGAGGTGGGATTGAACTGAGGCAATCCGTCGAGGGATTGATCGGGGACACCATTGGCAGCCCAGTAGGCGCGCAACATACCGAAATAGTGATCGAAGGACCGGTTTTCCTGCGCCAGAAAAATAATGTGATTGATAGCGGTTAGGTTTTGGGGATTAAAGGTGGCCGTCACCTGCTGGTTGGCATCGAGCGTCAGCGTGCAGGTGGAACCTACCCCGCTACAGGCTCCGCCCCATCCGATGAAATTTGAGCCGTCTACTGGGGTCGCGGTGAGCGTCACCTGAGTCCCCCCGGCAAAGTTCGCATTGCAGGTTGTTCCGCAATTAATTCCCTGAGGGATGCTGGTAACGGTACCCGAACCGGTTCCTGTAAGGGTCACGCTTAACGTAACAGTGCTTTGGATAACGTTGAAAGTTGCGGTCACCTGCTGGCTCGTATTGAGCGTCACTGTGCAGGTCGGGTTGGAACCGCTGCAACCGCCTCCGGACCAGCCTGCGAAATAGGAATTCGTCCCCGCAGTTGCGGTGAGCGTCACCTGAGTCCCCGCGGCAAAGCTCGCACTGCAAGTTGTTCCGCAATTAATGCCAGCGGGATTGCTGGTAACGGTACCCGAGCCGGTTCCGGAACGGATCACGCTTAATACCGTCCCGCTTTGGAGAGTATTGAAAGTTGCCGTTACCTTTTCGCTTGCATTGAGCGTCACGACACAGGTTTGGCTGCTACCACAGCCGCCCCCAGTCCAGCCCGCGAACGTTGAGTTCGCGGCGGCGGTCGCGGTGAGGGTTACCGGAGTTCCGGCGCCGAAGCTCGCGCTACAGGTCGATCCGCAATTGATGCCCGATGGGTTGCTGGTCACGCTGCCCGAGCCGGTGCCGCCCAGGGCCACAGTCAGCACCGGCGAAGCGCTGAAGGTGGCCATGACGGAACTATTCTGCGTCAGGGTTAGCCTGCAGGCATCGGTGCCGCTGCAGGCGCCGGACCAGCCCGCAAAGAACGAATTCGCTGTGGGAGTTGCAGTGAGCGTTACCTGGGTTCCGCTAGAAAAGCTGGCGCTACAGGCCCGCCCGCAATTGATGCCAGCCGGATTACTGCTGATGGCCCCAGCGCCACCACCGGCGGTCTGGACGCTGAGTTGAACGGAGCTACTGGGGAGACCGGAACTGGTTCCTCCTCCGCCACAACCGCAAAGAACAGCCAGGAATGCCAAACTGAAACAGAAAACGACGGCACCCGCGCTCTGTCTGGGCATAGAGTTGCCCCCTTCTTGTGTACTAGGGTCTCTTCGATGGGAAACAACTGAAAGCAGTTGCCTCCGCACCCGCCCGACGCTGTTGTGCCTTAAACGACAGCCCTCCTCAGAAGTTCCCGTCACTGCCCTGAATCATCGCGTCCCATGGACCCGCGGAGCAAATAAAACCCAGTCGAGCGAAACGTTCACCCGGCGGGTTGAGAAGCATGATCCTCACGCTTCCGAATATTGTCCTCCCGTCACATCACTGTGGCTGTTCTTGAATCTGTGTGGCCGAGAAAAAATTCAGGGGCCACGATTAACAATCTCTCCGGCCACTTGCTTCTGAGACGCCGAGCGGCCGGAGAAACCAGTTACGGCTTGACCGTGAATTGCTTGTTGCTGGTCAGGGTGCTGCCGGGAGTGGTCACCGTCACGAATCCGGTGGTGGCTCCGGCGGGGACGGCAGCCGTCAGGTAAGTGTCGGATTTGACCGTGAAGGTCGCGGCGGTTCCATTGAACGAAACGGCAGTCGTGCCGGTGAATCCTTGCCCGAGAACTTCGACGGTTTTTCCTACCTTGCCCGAGGTGGATATGAGACTGACAAACGGCCCCAGGCCCATATCAAAGCTGTAAACAACACCCTTGTTGTAAGTTCCTCCGCCCACCAAGCCGTAAATCTTGCCATTGGTATGTTGCACTAAGCCCATTCCAACGCCGCCATGGGTGCCATCAAAGTTGTAGAGGATAGAGTAGACGCCAGCCTGCGTGATCCGGAAAATCACTCCGTAACCCAAGGTTCCACCATTATAAGTGGCCCCGTAGAAGTTGCCATCGGTAGCTTGGACCAGCCCTCCTTGCAGCGCCCCAATGCCGTAATAGCCGTCGTTCGGATAATTGGGGTCACCGAAGTTGTGCAGCACCGTGATGGCTCCTTGCGGCGTCAGTTTGAACACCACACCCTCATTCGTGCTCCCTCCTTCATAGGTCGTTCCGTAGAGGTTGCCGTCATTGCCCAGAGTCAGGGGGCCCGGACCCCTTCGCTTGACCCCAAAGTTATAGACAATCTTCACGATCCCCTTAGGCGTAATCTTGAACACCGTGCCCAGACTGTACTTGCCGCCACCGCCGGTCGTGCCATAGAAGTTCCCATCGGATGCCTGAAGCAGTGGGGCAGCAGACCCACTGGGAATTGAGTCCAGGCTGGTAAAGACGCCCGAGGGTGTGATCTTGTAGGCAGTCCCCGAGGTCGTTGTGCCGTAGAAATTACCGTCCGCACCTTGGATTGGCGATGCGTAGGGATAAGCACCGTCCGTGCCGCCCGTGAAGCTGTAAAGAGTGGTCAGGCCTCCCCTGTTCGTAATCTTGAAGATTATTCCGTAACCTTTGGTGCCGCCCCACGTCGTCGTACCGTAGAAGGTCCCATCCGTCCCGAGCGTCAATCCGCTATACGGAGAACGACCGTCGACACCATCGAATTTGTATAGCACTTTCGATTTACCGCTAGGCGAGGCCCTGAAGACTACGCCACAGCCGACGTAGTGACCGCACTCGTATCCGTTTTTGCCACCGTCTGGCGCTGTCCCATACAGGTCGCCCTCCCGCCCCTGGGCGAGAGTGCCGACTGGGAAGCTCCCGTTGTAGCCGGCAAAGTTGAATAAGTCGGTGTAGGTCTGCGCAATTGCCACCGTAGTTGCCACCGCGACCATCAGCATGAGTGTTGTGAGTACGAGTGCCGCACTGCTGCGAAATGATTTCGAACGCTCGCAATGCGCGATCTTCGAAAGAACGATCTTTGCGTTTGTCATTTTCTTTCTCCCGCCACATCACTGTGGCTCTGTAGGGCCCGAGAAAAAATCCAGGGCCCCCGATTAACAATCTCTCCGGCCACTCAGTGCTGGGTGCTCGCTGCCCAAACCCCGAGCGACCGGAAGAAGCTGGAAGACGACACCGCCCCCATGAGCGCCACCACTTGCCGTCGTGCCGTAGAGGTTGCCTGTCTGGCCGAAGATCAGGCCGGCGCTGGGATTGCTTCCGTCGTCGCCCCCCGTAAACTCGTGCAGCACCTTCTCTTTCCAACTTCCGTCCGTGCTCGGAGTCATCTTGAAGACGACCCCCAGTCCCTGCGCGCCGCCGTGCTGCGTCGTGCCGTAGAGATTTCCTGCTTGGTCGAAGATCAGACTGGCGACGGGGGCTGATCCGTCCTTGCCGCCGGTGAATTGGTGCAGGGTTTTGAACTTGCTTTGCGCCCGGGCGCCGAGCGCCAAGGTGAAAATTGCAATGACGATGATCAGAGCCGTGCTCGCGGCTCCCAAGAATCTCTTATAGTTCATGATTATCTCCTCCTAATCTTGCAGATCGAATGAAACCGTTGAGGAATGAAATCTCTTGACGGGCTGAGAAAGCGCGATTCGGCCCAACTGCTCCCTTCTACTCCGTACCGATCCCGCTCAGCGCGACGGTTTGCGGGCTTGCGCCGCCGTTATCATTCACGTCAAGCGCCGCCGTTTTTGGCCCTTTACCCTTGGGCGTAAAAGTTACGCTGATGCTGCAACTCCCTCCTGCCGGAAAGCTCGTCCCGCAGTTGTTGGTCTGGGAGAACTGTCGAGAATTGGTTCCCGAGATGTTGGATGCCGTAAATGCTCACCGCTCCCTTGCCGTAGTTTGTGAGCGTGGCCACTTGCGGCGGGCTATTGGTTCCCACTTGCTGGTCGCCGAAGTCCAAACCAGACGGCACCAGGCTCACCACCGTGCCGACTCCAGTGAGCGGAACCGTTTGCGGGCTGTTGGGGGCGTTGTCCGTAATCGTGACAGTGCCGGTGTGTGTGCCACGCCCCTGCGGCTTGAAGGTTACGTGAATGGTGCACTGACCATTTGGTGGCACGCTGGAGGGGCAGTTGTTGGTTTGAGTGAAGCTCCAACTGGCGGCGACGCTGCTGATGTCAAGCGTACCGCTGCCAATGTTGGTGAGGGTCACGGGCTGCGGCTCGCTGCGCGTGCTAATCAGTTGCGTCCCAAAATTGAGGTTAGTCGGTGAGAGCACAACCGGAGGAATAGCTCCCAGAAGAACGGAAACCTTTGTGTCCTGGGTGTTCGCTGTCGCTATGCCGAGCCTACCACTTCCGTTGAAGTCGCCTACCGCGGCGAAGGCAGGATAGGTCCCCACAGCAGCAGACGAGGCCAAGCTGAAGTGTCCGGTGCCGTCTCCCAGCAGGATGGAAACCGCCCCGGGGGAGTCGTTGTCAATGGCCGCCACGTCCAGCTTACCGTCGCCGTTGAAGTCGCCAGTCACTGCTCCCCAAACACGCTCGCCCGCCGGAGGACTGGAAACCTGCGTGAAGTGTCCTGTGCCGTCTCCCAGAAAGATGACGACTGCGGCGTAGTTGGGCACGACGACGACCAAGTCCAGCTTCCCGTTCCCATTGAAGTCACCTGTTGCCACTCCCGTCACATAATTGCCGATATCTAAAGTTTGCCCCTTAGTGAAGTGACCGGTCCCATCCCCCAGCAAGATAGTAACGTTGAGGTCCCAAAAATCGGGGACCGCCAAGTCCAGCTTGCCGTCTCCATTGAAGTCGCCCACGGCCATTGGGTTTGGACCTGAGCCGTTAGCTGGGGAGTCAACCAACGTGAAATGGCCCGTGCCATCTCCCAATAGGATCGAAACCGTGCCGCCGTTCCAGTTGCCCGCGGCAAGGTCCAAATTGCCGTCACCGTTGAAGTCGGCCACAACCATGGAGTTGGGAGTCTTACCGGTGGCCACTGACGAAGCCAAGGTGAAGCGCCCGGTACCATCCCCTAACAGGATGGAAACCGTGTCGTCGCCGCTGTTTGCGACCGCTAAGTCCAGTTTGCCGTCGCCGTTGAAGTCGCCCACAACTACTGCCTGGGGCTGTCGACCTACAGCAGGAGACGAGGCCAGAGTGAAGTTACCGGCACCGTCCCCAAGGAAGACGGAAACCGTGTTGCTGCCATAGTCTGAGCTGACTAAGTCCAGCCTGCCGTCCCCGTTGAAGTCGCCTACGGCCACAGTATTGGGCTGGTCAGCCGCCGGTGAGGCGGCTAATCCGAATCCCACCGAGTCGCCTGCGTCAGCGGCGACCGTGAAGAACGCTACGCTCGACGTCCCGCCGCCAGGCGCCGGATTGACCACCGTCACCCAACCCGTGCTCGCCGTGGCAATGTCCGACGCCGGAACGATGGCCGTCAATTGTGAACCGCTCACGAACTGAGTCGCCAACGCGCTGCCATTCCAGTTCACCACCGACTCCGAAACAAACCCGGTGCCGTTTACCGTGAGAGTGAATTGCGGCCCGCCCGGCGCTGTAGCGTCAGGGATAAGAGGCAGGTTGATGAAAGGTACAGGGGCTTGCGCATAACTCAGCGCCGATACGAAGCCCAGCAAAATCGCACCGAGGAGGGTCTCATGTTTTTTCATTTTATTTCTCCTGATTTTCCTGCTGGTGGGTGGCAGTGCGGCTTACCAATAACTGCCGGGTCGTCAAAGGCTACCAACGGACCAGTGGGGAGTGGACCATCAAAATTTTGTCAGACCCAATAGGAGCGTGCAGTGATCGAGGGCACACTGTAGTGTGAGTCGCTGGCCGACGATTATTGAGCGATTGGCAATCCAGGCACACTCGTTCCACAGTTGTCATGGGAGAGGACTCCGGCATTCGTTCCTATTATCGAGACGGTGTGTCCGGGACCTTTGAAAGCTGGCCGCGGTTCAGTGCGGTCGAGCAAGATTATGAAGCAGTTGGATGGAGTGTTCGCTGATAGATGACGTCGCGAATCGCCCTCTGCTGCCAACGTCAAAAGACGGACTAACATGTTGACGTTCAGTCAAACTAGCCGGTCTACGATTTGCCTTCGACCAGAGAGCAAACGCGGCCGAATGTCGGTGAATGGCACCCAGAGCGGAGACCCTTCCCAGGAATCCTTTAACTTACCCTCGGCTTCTACTGCGAACACAGCGAGTATCACCGGAACATCGGCTGAGCTTCGATATTCGAAGAGCTGTGTAGAGAGTTGGACTCGCAAACCTGTCTCTTCTGAGAATTCCCTCTTCATCGCTGCTCAGCCGTCTCCCAAGGCATGGCGAGACCACCCGGAAACGACAACCCTCGCCCGTCGCTTCGATCAATCACCAGGACCAATCGGCCTTTTCGAATCACTCCGACAGAAGCGTGTAACCAGCCGAAGAGCGGAAGCCGGGAATAAGCGGCAAGGGCGCTGTGGGACAACACCCAGAAAAAGCGACGTTTGATTTGCTGGAACGCGGTAGTCGGTCGACTCACTTCACCAGTCTCCTCGTTGCCCGACTCTCACCCACAGCCGTGTTCCGGCTACTCGCTGAGAAAAACGCAGAGAAACCGAACCGTGAATAGTTTTTTCGTTTTTCCATGCAGACAGAAACTTCTCCAGTTAGGCTTCTTTAGAACTCTCTTTTTGGTCCCAATGGACGGAATACGAGAGCGCTGATTGGCCTGGAAAACCGAAAATGTCGAGCGGTGGAGGTCTCAACATCAAGTGGAACAGCTGCGACTAGTTCGGATACGTCAGAGTTTCTTCCAGGAAGCTATGAATCTTCTTCATGCTTAAAATAGCCTACTACCGAAACTTCTCGTTCCCGCAATGGCTGGTCAGAGAACCTAGGCGTGTGCAACCGTTGGACCAAGCTAAACCAGCGTCTGACAATCGAAGCACAAGTTCCATGTTTACCCCCGGAGCTTAGTTCTGCACGTCAAAGCGAAACCGCCCAGCCTCAAGGCGTCAGCCTCGACGGTCCACTATAACGCTTAATGTGTCCCCAGAGCGCCCTGCGTCAAAAAGGACTTTGAGTTGGATGTAACCTACTTGTACATGGCGATGCCGCCGCATGCTGTCGGCTGAACCGTGGTGCTCGGCGTCGGACAATTCGTGCCGGCAGGCTCATACCCCTGCGCCCCTCCGCCGAGCAGGATTTTGCCATCGACGACGCTGGGCACCATAAACTTGATGGCGCCAGGGTTGCCGGGAATCGAACTGTTGTAGGCGGATGTGTCCCAGAGTTCGGCACCCAATGCGCCTGCACCTCCGCCGGGGGCGGGAATCGCGCGGTAGGCGTAAAGAACTGACGCGTTGGCCGGCAGGTTCAACCTTCCGTAGCCGTGAGTGTCAAGCGCCCATACGATGGCGTCGTTGATGATGCCGCTCTTGTGCTCCCAGGTTACAGCCGGAACCGCGCCCGGATAGGGAAACACATGACTCGCGGAAGGTGTCGAAGGTCGAGTATTTAGCGTGCCCAACCCGTTAGTGTTCGCGAATAGAAAAGCTTTCAGCTGCTCCCCGATACCCACCACATACATCAGATTCTTGAAATCAGTGCCTGATTGGGCTGCGAGGAATGCCGGGGCACCGCGGCCTCCCGCGGCCAGGCCGTTCCTCGGTGGCTCTCCAAAAAAGCACTGCACAATCGCTCCAGGAGTCGGCACGCCCGCGGTCGTGCAAGCATACTTATCCGGGTTGGAGTTCTCGCTGTCGATGTGCCCCAAAGTCCCCGTGAAGAGAACATAGATCATTCCCTGTTTGCCCAACGACACCATCTCGGGATTGTTGAGCTTAAACGTTGGTGATAGCAGCGTGACGCCACCCGCTCCCAAGTCCCAATCGTCGGGAAGCATCGAGAATTGGCAGTACTGTCCAGTACTGTCTAGCTGGCATGGGCTGGGACAGCTTGGAGGATTGGGATTGGTACATGCTATTAACGTTTTTCCCTTGTTCAGCGCGTCGAAATCGGGAGGAGAATAAAAGTCCTGAAGTCCGACGTCGTTCATCTTGACCACGGCATTGCTGTATTCGCCCGCGCCTTCGGTCAAATCGTCACCGTTCCCGGTCGAAAAATAAACGTTTCCTTGAGCGTCCGCTGCGGGAGCGGCACCACCCATCCATATGCCCGCCTGACACCTTTTCGCGGTGCAGGTTGCCTCGTCATCGAACACGTTGTAGGTGTTCGAAAAACCAAGTGTTCCCTTGTAGCTGTAGGTAAACTCGATCGCGAGTCCTTTATACGGCACAACATCGCAGTGCGACCCCCACGTGACCCAAATCTTCGCCGTATGGTTTGCGCCGTTCACCAGAGCAAGCCCGGCTCTTTGATTGTCGCTCAAAGGGCTGAAACCGGGTGCGAAGTTTGAGGCAAAGGTCGAGTCAAGAACGACGGGGCTGCCGGGAATTTCCTGCAACGTATCGGCAAACAAACCATGCAATTTCTGCCGATAGGTCTTACCACCACGGCTGTCCACATCCTCGTGTTTGGTTACAAGGTAGACAACCGGAGGTGTCACCGAAACGTCAATCACGGGAGTGCCGGTGATTCCGACTTCTGGCACGATGTTGTTACATGCGCTGGGCAAATCCGTGTAGGGCAGCGCGATCTCTGTGTACCCGGATCCGAGATCACTGGCGTTATTCAGATTCGCTTGCACCAAAATTGTGCCTGTGCTGCTGGCGCTGTCCGAGTCCAACACGTATACGCTGTTGTTCTCTGTCGCGACGTAGACCGCGTTTTTGGCTTGGCCGCCTATCGGTATTTGGTGGACATAGAGTGGCTGGGCATAGATCTGGCCGTCGGTGGTTGCGAGCCACTGAGGTAAGGGATGGTTGCTGGAACTCAAGGTGGAGGCCTTCAAGACACTTTCATTCGCGTTGACCCCATCTCGGTTGTTGTCGTTGTGATAGGTGAGCACACAGGGCGTTCCGCCGATGCAATAAGTCTGGCTAACTTTCAGAGTCTCAGGCTGCCTGGGAGCTGAAATTGCAGCCAGACTCATCAGCAGGACGACGGCCCCTGCGAACAACACCAACAACGGAATCCTGGAAACCGGGCGCATCTCACCTCACGAGTTCGACGAAAAAACCTCGCTGCAGGATTGTACAACGGATGGCAAGACCAATCGGAGAGCATTTCCAGACATTTTTCAACTTCAAACAGAGACGAAAGACTTCAAGAGGAAAGACTTGCAAATGCAACCGGCGCTCCAAAGCCGCTCCCCAAGCGCCTTCTCGCCCCAAGCACAAGCAAACTTTTTCTCGTCCTTACAACCATTCATCTTGCGACGGCGGATGAAATACTGTATGTTTAGCAACCGGTGGCCTTGAATCACCATCTTAGCTTTCTGAGCTTTAACATCGTTCAACTCCCCTCCTAATGGAAAGTTTTTGGAGTGTGTCTCATGTTTCGTGCAGTAAATCCATGTCGTCCCGGTAACTCCCGTCTGAACTGCTTCCTGGGCAAGCTTTCTTCCCCTCAGGCCACCAGGTTGACGCTTTCTGTTTTGCTGCTGGCGTCTTTCGCAGTTGGGCAGAACATCATAAATACGGTGGCCGGCACCGTCTCCGCCCCTTCTAGCCCGCTCGCGGCCGACGTTCCGGGACCTACTGCGACCGTCGAGGACGCGAACGGGAATCTCTATGTTGCCTCGCCGTTTTCGCAATACGTCTTTCAGATGAGCGGCAACACGGTCTCAGCATTCGCGGGGAAGGGGTTCATCGGCTATTGGGCGCCGGCCGGACCACCAACGCAGAGAGCCTTGTGGGGACCTACTGCACTTGCCATCGACACCAAGGGGAACATCTACATTGCGGATTCCGGGAATAACGTCATCCGGGAAGTGAACACCTCTGGAAACCTCATCACGGTTGCTGGCCGCAGTGAGCCTTGTCCTCAGTCAACCTGTGGCGACGGCAGGCCAGCCATCAACGCGCTGCTCAACAATCCTGAGGGCGTAGCCGTCGATGCGTCCGGCAACGTGTACATCGCCGACACGGGGGACAACCGCGTCCGCTGCGTTGTGATGGTGGCGAAAGGCTGCGGTGGTTCCACGGAAGCAGTCGGCGACATTGTCGCCTTTGCCGGTTCGCTGACTTCCTGTTCCGACCCGACCAGCGCTTGTGGGGACGGTGGCCTCGCTGTCGATGCCAATCTCAACGCTCCGGCCGGCGTCGCACTGGACAGCAGCGGCAATGTTTACGTCACCGATACCGGCGACAACAGAATTCGCGAAGTTACCAGCGCAGTCATCAACACGATCGCGGGGACTGGAAAGTCGTGCAATGGCACTTTGGCCTGTGGAGACGGTGGCCCGGCCTTGTCCGCCAGCCTCGGAGCCCCGCGGGCAACGTGGGTGGTTTCGCCGACCCTCTATTACATCGCCGACGTCCGCGCCAATCGTATTCGCGCTGTCTCGTCCGGAGCGATAACAACATTTGCCGGGAATGGCGCAGCTGGCTTCAAGGGAGATGGGGGCTTGCCTACCCAGGCGAAATTGTCCGGCCCCACCGGCGTGTTTGTCGATGCCGCGGGGAATATGTTTATCTCCGATACCGGCAACCAGCGGGTTCGCGAGGTAACCGGTTCCGGATCGAGTGCCGTGATTAACACGGTTCTTGGCGGCGGAAGTGGCGGAGATGGCGGCGGAGCGACCGCTGCTGGAGCAGAGTTGGCCGAGCCCTACGCTGTGGCGGTGGATTCAAGCAATAACTACTACATCGCGGACACCGCCAACAATCGCGTCCGCGTGGTGAATACTCAAGGCAGCGCCATCACGGTTGCAGCGGTCACCGTCCCTGCTGGAGCCATTGCCACCGTGGCAGGCACGGGGCGATCGGGCTCCTCAAAGGCGAATAACGGAGTCTCTGCACTCCAGGCAACCGTGAATGCGCCCCACGGCGTCGTCGTGGATTCCGCGGGGAACATCTACATCGCCACTCCGCTCGATGGCGTGGTTTGGGAAGTCAACAACACCACCGGAATCATCAGCCAATTTGCTGGTAATTTTCAAACTTGCACGGGTCGCGCCCCAGGATGCGGCGACGGGGGACCGGCCAACCAGGCCCAACTTACGACTCCGAGTTCGTTAGCCATCGACGCCCTTGGGAATATCTTCATTACCGATCCCGGCGCCAACCGCGTGCGCGAGGTGAGTAAGGGCGTCATCTCCACCGCAGCAGGAAATGGAACTGCCGGGCACTCCAAAGATGGTATCGCGGCCATCAACGCTGAGCTGAACCGTCCTTACGGCGTTGCGGTAGACGCGTCGGAGAACCTCTATATTGCGGACGCCGGGAATAATACAATCCGCTGTGTTCTCGGCGTAGTCGGAGGCTGCGGCGATACCCAACACCAGTACAAGGTAGGCCGCATCAACACTTACGCTTTCAACGGGGATGTGAATTTTCAAGGCGACGGCGGTCCCGCGATCAGCGCCACCCGCTGGAATCCTACCGAACTAGCCTTGGACTCGGGCGGCAACCTGTTCGTGGGAGGCGGTAACGACGAGTTGGTGCAACGCATTGACGCTGCCCCGCCCAACATTATCGTAACTGTGGCCGGCATCGATACGCAGTGGTGGTGGTACTCTTTCACCGGTGACGGCGGATCAGCCACTAAAGCCCACATTAATAATGCTGGCTTGGCCATCGACGGCAACGAAGATCTCCTGATTGCGGATGTCGGGAACAACCGCATTCGCGAGGTTGCTTCTCTGATCGGCGTCGCCACTCCTAATCCGACGGCGCTCAACTTCGGCAATGTGACAGTCGGCCAAACCAGCCCGCCCCAGCAATTGACGTTGCAGAATACCGGGTCCAACGATCTCGTTATCTCCAACCTCGCCATCGGCAATCATTTCGCTCAAACGAACAATTGTCCCAGCAGCCCGAACGCGTTGGTTCCGGGCGCAAGTTGCACCTTCTCGGTGACCTTCACTCCCAAGCAGAAGGGTGAAGTGAGCCAATGGCTAACCATCACCAGCAACGGTTACAACGGTAAGAGGTCGGTTAAGCTCACCGGAACCGGCGACTAACCGATCACTACCTCGCTGCCTCACTCCTGAACCCCGCCGCAAAAGCGGGGTTCATTGTTTGCGACATCGAAAGCTGGTTCAGCATTTCCCAGCAAAACAAAACCGGCGGTCGCAACCGCCGGTAAACTCACTCATCCATGATACTGTGCTGGGACGGGTCTTGGATCCGTCCGGCCGTCCGCGGCTAGTTGCTGTCGTCCCTCCGCTTCAGCGTCGGCTTATCATCGTCGCTCGTCGTCGTTCCATTTGGCGTGTCAGTCGCCGAAGTGCGCCGCAGACTGGGTTTGTTGGTGTCCTTGTTATCGTTCACCTTGCGCCGGTTTTCGAGCGACGCCAGCCGTGATTTGACGTCTTCGAATTCCGACGTGGTCACGGTGTACTCCGGCCGCATTGGCAGGATCTTCTCAATCTCCTGCTGCGACTGAGCAATCCGGTCCGGAGTCTGAGGATGCGAAGCAAAAGCCTTCGCCAACGTTCCCGGCTTCTTCTTTTCCATGGCCTGCAGCTTCTCGAAGAAGGAGACGAACGATTGCGGGTCGTACCCCGCTTTGTACATATATTGCAAGCCCAGGTAATCCGCCTCCGCCTCAAATCCGCGCTGGAAGCTCAGCATGGTCATCGGAATCGCCAAACCGGCCGCTTCGTACGCGGCGTATCCAATCCCACCGCCAACGAAGATCAACGGGATGGTGGCGAGGTTCGCGTACTGCGACCGCGTCAATTGCCGGGTAGCATGACGGGCGCACACGTGAGCAATCTCGTGAGCCATCACGCCGGCCAGTTCCGCCTCTCCATCCGCCGCCAGGATGGTCGCCGAGTCCACATAAACAAATCCTCCGGGAAGCGACATGGCATTGACTACGTCGGAGTCAATGATCTTGAAGGTAAAAGGAACCTGTGCATCCGAATTGCGCACTAGGTTCTGTCCCAGCCGGTTCACATACTCGTTGACTACCGGGTCGGAAACGAACTTCGAGGTGGAATCGACCATCTGGGAATACTGTTTCCCCATCTTGATGTCGCTTTCGATGGAGTACCAGTTGCCCGCGCCGCGTGTACCAATCTTCCGGTTGCCGATGGCGTCCACGTCACTTTTGCCGCCGTCGTGCTTGACCTTATCGGGATCGGCGGCTTGAACCGGGGCAGTCTGGGTAGCGGAGCTGTCGGCGCCGGTCTGGGGCGCAGTCCCGGAAACTCCAGGATCGCCACTAGGAACCGGGGCATTCGTGGGAACGCCGCCAGGAGTCGGCTGACTGCCCGGAGTGCCCACCTGCCCAAACACTGCAGGGGCTAGACTACTGAAGGTGAACAACGCAGCCGTTAACAGCGATAATCGGAACTTCATAACCAGACTCCGTTTTCCCGCCCGAGCGGGCCCGTGACTTGATTATACCCCTCGACGCAACAGGTATTTCGGTCAATTCCCTATAGGGTTCGACGCAGAATCTCCCGGGAAGGTTATCCGGGGAGCCGGACTCATCACCTCCCGCTGTCGCACCGAAAAAAGGACCGGCTCGTTCGGATTCCTCTCAACCTCCTCATTACAAACAGCAAGCAGTTGGCAAATCCTCATGGTTTCCTGAAGGAGCAGATCCTTGTTGGAACCACCAAAATTGGAACCACCAAAATTGCTCGTCGCATGTCACTAGTTGACCGAAGTCATCCTGAGCCTGGCGCAAGCCGGGCGAAGGATCTCGCGCGCAGTACCACAGTGTATGCAGGCGCCCTTCACGGATTGACCGCGAGGTACTGATCGAAGAAAGCCAGCGTTTCCAAAGCCAATCGGCGCCGCGATTCCGGAGCTTTGAAAGTGTGGCCATCGTCGAGCTTGATTAAAGTAACAGGAACTCCCGCCTGCTGAAGTTTCTCGTACAGTTCCTGCGCTTGCGCGATGGGAACGTTGGGGTCGCCTGTACCGTGCACGATAAGAAATGGCGCATTCGCTTTGTCCACATGGAAGACCGGCGAAGCGCTGCGCCACACCTCGGGAAGTTTCGCGAAGTCACCGCCAAGAAAGTTGGCCATCGCGGCATCTCCGTCGGCATCGCGATTGGTAAGGAAATCGCTGGGGCCGCTCACGTCCACCACCGCCTGCACCCGGCTGGAATACTTGGCCAACGCCGGATCGGAATTATCGCGCGTATCCTCCATGCCCAGCAGCGCGGCAAGCTGCGCGCCGGCGGAGTGTCCAAAAGCCCCTATGTGATTGGGATCGATGTTGTACTTCGAAGCATTGGCCCGCAGCCAGCGAACCGCTCTCTGCACGTCATCGAGTTGCGCTGGCCAGCGGTTCTTGCTTCCATCCAGCAGACGATAATTCACCGAAACGGCGACAAATCCCGAGCGCGCCAGGAAATTCCCCATCGGCCGCATGGTGCTCTTGTCCAACGACGTCCAACTGCCGCCGTGGATCATCACCACAGCAGGTCGAGGCTTGGAAGCGGGCGCGGCCGGCTGATAAATATCAAGCAGCAGCTTTTCGCCACCTTGCACTCCGTACTCGACGTCTGGCTGGGTCGAAACCGGATCGGCAGATTCAGAATTTGTCGCAGCCGGGGGAGTTGGTGAAGCGGGAGGGCCTGGATGCTGTTGTGCGCCAACGCAGGCACATCCAAACAAGACGCCAGCTAAGAACACAGCCTGCTTACCCATGACAGAAATTATAGCCGTAGAGTCTCGCAGGTTAATCTTGCTCTTCCACCGCATCTCAACAAACGACAGTCATCCTGAGCCCGGCGGAGCCGGGTGAAGGATCTCGCGCGCAGTACCTATGCTCTCGCGGGAACTGCCAAATTGAACACTGTTGCGCCGCTTCCCTTATGGTCGTACCATGACGCCGTCTCGATGTCAGGAGGTTTTCCTTTGCTCGATCGCCGACGCTTCCTCAGCGCTACTTCCGGGATTGCCGCCGCTCTCGCCCTGCCGAGCCGCCTGCTCGCGCAGCTTCAGAGCGTGCCTTCGAAGCTTCCCGATTCCACGCTCTACAGCAGCGACCCGGATGCCTATTGGGCCGACCTTCGCAAGCAATTTCTGATTCCCGCCGATGAGATTTACTTGAACAACGGCACCGTGGGGTCAAGCCCCGCGCCGGTACTGCGCGCTATCTTCGACGGCTACACCCAAACCGAAAAGATGGACCAGCAAGATCCCGAGGACTACCCGATCTGGGGATACGCCGCGTGGAACCAGTTTCGCGACCCGCTAGCCGAGTTCGTGGGATGTAAGCGCGATGAGATTGCCCTGGTTCGCAATGCCACCGAGGCCAACAGCTACATCGCCAACGGAATCGACATGCAGGCGGGCGATGAAGTGCTCATGACCGACCAGGAACATCCCGGTGGCCTGCAGCCCTGGCGGCTGCGAGCCAAGCGTTACGGAGTGGTGGTCAAGATGGTGACTCTGCCCAAGCCGGTTAAAGATGCCAGCCAGGTTTTGAATCTGTTCAACGACGGCATCACTCCGCGCACCCGCGTGATCTTCTTCAGCCATATCACCACGGCGACCGGCGTTGTGCTTCCCGCCAAGGAACTGTGCGCCCTGGCGCGATCGAAGAATATATTGTCGGCGGTCGACGGGGCGCACGTGACCGGCATGATGCGCCTCAACCTGCACGATCTCGGCTGTGATCTGTATTCGTCCAGCCCGCACAAGTGGCTACAGGCCACGAAAGGATCGGGCTTTCTGTATGTGCGTGACGAAGTCGTCGACCGGCTGTGGAACACCATCGCCACCGAAGGCTGGGACGAACCGGAGCTGCGAGCCGAGCGCTTCCAGCGTATCGGTTCGTCGAATGTGCCGGCACTCTGGGGATTGCTGACCGCGATCAATCTGGCGAAGCAGATCGGAATGGACCGGATCGAACACCGCCATCGCGAGCTCTGCGATTACATTCTCGCTCAGATGATCAAGCGTGGCGCGGAGTCGTGGACTTCTCCAGATCCAGCTTTGCGCTGCGCCATTGCGACGGTAAACGTTCCTCCCATCCAACGAATGGACCTGGAGAACTGGCTATGGAAAACACACAAGATCCGAATCCGTGGCGGAGACCCATCGAAGCTCAGGCTGTCCACGCCTTATTATTTGCAGAAAAAAGACATCGATCGATTCCTGGAAACCTTCGACGACTACCAGCGACAGAAGGGCGCAGCGTGAAGATGCCGGCCGAAAGCTGACAGCTGCCTCTCAGTCGTAATACTCCAACCCCAAATGGGTGATCAGTTCCTCGCCACGCAAATGCCGCAGCGTATTCTTCAACTTCATCAACTGAATAAATAAATCATGCTCCGGATAAAGACCCGGCGCCGTCATCGGAGACTTGAAATAAAAACTCAACCACTCCTGAATGCCAAGCCCCCGTAGCTCCGCGCTGCGCTGCGCCAGATCCATAAACAAAACCAGATCCAGCACAATCGGCGCCGCCAAAATAGAATCCCGGCAAAGAAAATCCACCTTAATCTGCATCGGGTAACCAAGCCACCCGAATATATCGATGTTGTCCCAGCCCTCTTTGTTGTCGCCTCTTGGGGGGTAATAGTTTATGCGGACCTTGTGGGTGAAGTTGCCGTAGAGGTCGGGGTATAGTTCGGGTTGAAGGATATGCTCGAGGACGGATAGTTTGGATTCCTCTTTGGTCTTGAAGGAGCCGGGATCTTCGAGGACTTCGCCGTCGCGGTTGCCGAGGATGTTCGTCGAGAACCATCCGTTCAAGCCGATCATGCGAGCCTTGAAGCCGGGGGCGAGGATGGTTTTGATCAGGGTTTGTCCGGTCTTGAAATCCTTGCCGCAAATCGGCGCGTTGTTTTTCCGCGACAGTTCGTGCATTACGGGAAGATCAACCGTCAGGTTTGGGGCTCCGTTGGCAAAAGGTACGCCTTCCATAAGCGAGGCGTAGGCGTAGATCATCGAGGGGGCAACGTTCTCATCGTTCTGCCCGAGGGCTTTTTCAAAGGATTTCAGGGACTGATGGGCGGCGGTGGGCTCGATATAACTTTCCGTCGAACCGCACCAGATGGTGATCAGGCGAGAGGCTCCAGAAGTTTTCCTGAAATCGCGAATGTCGGCTCGCACCTGTTCGGCGAGATCCATCTTGTTCTTGCCCTTCTTAACGTTGGGGCCGTCGATCATCTTGACGTAGTGGTGATCGAAAACGGCTTTGCGCGGCTTGATCGAGCTCATGAAGGGTTTGATCTGATCGATCAAATCGCGATCGAGAACACCCGCCTTTTTAGCTGCGGTGTACATGTCGTCCTCAAAAATATCCCAGCCCGTAAAGACGAGATCGTCGAGGCCGGCCAGAGGAACGAATTCTTTGATCTTGGGGGAGCGGGCATCGGTGCGTTTGCCCAGGCGAATGGTTCCCATTTGAGTGACGGAGCCGATGGGCTTGGCGATTCCCTTGCGGATGGCTTCGACGCCGGCTACGAATGTGGTCGCGACCGCGCCCATGCCGGGGATCATTACTCCGAGCTTGCCTTTGGGAGATTGAATCTCGCTGCCGTTGTGTTGCTTGCTTTCCGTTCTTGCGGACTTCTGCCGAGTCGCCATCTTATTGAGGCTTCCTTATGAGAGCTCTTACTAGTGAGAGCCGGGGATGTAAGGCAAACAGTTATGTTCTCGTATCGAGTGAGGATTTGCAACCGATGCAGGCTGAATGGGAGGATATTGCGCTTCTACTGCGAGAGCGCGACATTGAGTGTGGTGGTGAGCGAGCACAGACGATCGCGTTCGGTAAGTTATCGCGGTGAGGGCTTTCAGTCCCCGCCTGGGACTTTAGTCGGACTTTCAGCTTTCCTCGACGTTGCAGAGTTTGCCTAAGACTATTCGTTCGCCCCGCTGCGGCTTTGTCAGCTTCACCGTTTGCCCGCGGCTTGCTTCGTGGGCTGCGTTCTCACTCCGCTTGGTGGCTAGAACCAAGCGGCACGGGGCGGACTGATTGGGTTTGGGCAGGCAGAAAGCAGATTCCTCGCTACGCCCGGAAGGACAATTGGGGGTGGGAATGACAATTGGGGGTGGGAATGTCGTTGGCCTCACCAATGACTCGTTTCACTCGCCTTCTTGCTTATTTTCCTTCCAGGTCAACCGTCTTTACTGGTAGGTCCCAGTGGGCTTCGAAGATTTCGAAGCGCTGCTGCTCTTCGCGATCGTAGGTTTCTTTGTCGGGGAATAGCTGTTTCTTTAGAGCGTCTTCGTCGAAGGGTTCGTTGGCGAGGGTGGCATTTTTAAAGACGATGGTTACGCGGTAATCCCAGCGGCCGTCTTCTGTGGTGTGGTAGCGCGGCTGGTCCATCCAGACTTTGAGCATGCGTCCCATTTCGACTTGCTTCTTGAGCAACGGGTAATGATTCTTCTTGAACAGGCGCAGGAATTCGTCTGCATGTCCCCATTTGGCTTTGTAGTAGTACTCGATCACGAAGGGTTGACCTGGCGCTGCTGGGGTGGTTTGGCAGAACCCGAAGCTTGTGGACAGGAACAATGCGGTTAACGCGATCAGAAGGCGCTTCATTGTGAGTCTCCTCGTCGGCGCTACGAATATTTACTCTGTGGCACTCATCCGGTTTTGCCAATGTGACCATGCGAACCAGATTATCGCGGCGACCAAGACTACGCCGATGACGGCGTCGAACTGGTGGAAGTATTTGCCCAGGCCACGCCAGTTTTCTCCGAGCTTCATGCCCAGCCACGCCAGCGCGAAGCACCATGGCCAGGAGCCGAGAAAGGTGTAGAGATGAAAGCGGCCGCGGGGCATGCGGGCAATTCCGGCGGGCAGCGCGATGAAAGTGCGGACCACCGGAAGCATTCTCGCGATGAATACCGCGAGATAGCCCCAGCGGGCGAAAAAGCGGTCGGCCCAATCCAGTTCGCGCCGGCCCATTAAGATCCAGCGGCCGTATTTTTCGACCAAGGGGCGTCCGCCGTAGCATCCGATCTCGTAGGCGACGAGCGAACCAAGGTTGCAGCCAATGGCTCCGGCGGTAGCCACCCAGAACAGCTTCATCGCGCCGTCGAAGACCAGATAGCCGGCAAAGGGCATGATCAGCTCGGAAGGCAGGGGGATGCAGGCAGACTCAATCGCCATCAGGATCGCCAGGCCGGCGTAGCCGGTGGAGGCGATTACCGATTTGATGAAGACAAAAAGAACTGCGAGGATTTTTTCAGTCATAAGGGAAATTGCGGGTGAATATTGTAGAAACGTAGCTCGTTACGTTTCTGGCCGACAGCGAGACGTTGCAAGCAACGTCTGTACAGAGATTTTAGAATGAGCCTTCCTGGGTAAAGGTGAATCCGGGCAGAGAGGCTCCCTGTGCGCCTTTGGCCACTTTTACCCGCACCGTGGGCGCGTCTGGAGCGGTGACCTCGGCCGGACGCAGCACGGCGTACTGGGAGAACACCTCGCTGTAAACCTTGGTGACCAGGTAGTCCTGTCCGTCGTCGTCTTTGCGCCAGACTTGCCCGAGTTGGATGGACTTCACGGCCACGAGGGATTCCTCAAACTTTGTTGGAGCACTTTTAGAGTACCTAGCGGGTTGGTCTCCGTCAATTGGGCGGCTTGAGTCTGGCGATTACGAAAGTGTCGGAGCGTTTTCCATGGGGAAGCTTCTGCTAACATTTCATTCTCGATTTCATTTACTGAAGGATGGCATATGGCACGTGGCATCGTTCCCCGCCAACCGGCGAAGACTGGACGTCATGAAGGGGCGAGGGTCGGGCGCCCGGTTAAGACATCGCGGAAGGCTGAGGGGTTGGGCCCTAGCCAACCGAGTCAGAGACCCGGCGCCACACGGGCCAAAACGAAATCGGCACCGGAACGAAGGGGAAAAAGTTACAACCCGCTTTCGCCGGAGCGCATTGCCGAGATTCTTAAGCGCCTCGACCAGCTTTATCCGGAGGTGACGTGCGCGCTGACTCATAAAAGCGCATGGGAGTTGCTGGTGGCGACCATCTTGTCGGCGCAGTCGACTGATGTCAACGTCAACCGGGTGACTCCTGAATTGTTCCGCAAATATCCCACGGTTGCGGACTTCGCGGCGCTTACGCCCGAGCAACTGGAACCCGACGTTCATTCGACTGGTTTCTTTCGCAATAAATCGAAATCGGTGGTGGGGGCGGCGAAGAAAATCGTGGCGGAGTTTGGCGGGCAGGTACCGAGCAATATGGAGAGCCTTCTTACGCTGCCAGGAGTGGCGCGCAAGACGGCCAATGTTGTGCTGGGTAGCTGGTTTCACAAGGCGGAGGGCGTCGTGGTGGACACGCACGTTACCCGCATTTCGCGCCGGCTTGAGCTTACCAAGAACACGGATGCGCCAAAGATTGAGCAGGACCTGATGAAGGTGATACCGCGAGAAAAGTGGATCCTGTTTGCGCATCAGCTGATCTGGCATGGGAGAAAGTTGTGCTTCGCGCGCGGACCGAAGTGCGTGGATTGCGCGTTGGAAAATATTTGCCATGCTGGGGATAAAACGTGGAGCACAGTTGAGATTCATAAGAACGCGAAGTTGTAGGGCAGGGTCGTTGCGAATCTTGTCATCTGCGATAGCCAAGACTTGACCTCGCAGGCCGTGCTGTCGAATGAGGGTCGCCACTGTCAGGCAGACCCTTAGGCGGATGTTCAGCACCATGGCCGCTGACAGGGCGAAGAATCGGCGCAGGCTTGTGCTACGGCCTGGTTGCAACAGCTACGCGCCGGAAGCGGCTTCGCCTGACCAGTACGTGTCTAGGAACAATTCGACACCGAAGTCAGCCAATACTTCGAGGAGGGAGGGAGACAATGTCGGACCGCCGTCGAAGCTGGACGTGAAGTGTCCGCAAAACAGCGATACTTTGAACCGCTGCTGGTATTCCCGAAGGGTTGTTTGACGAGAAGCAAACGCTGAGAGAAGGGTTTGCAATCCTTCTTCGAGCGAGTGCCAATCCGGTCGTCCATCGCTGGCCTTAGCCTCATATTCCCACAGCGACTCATCCCACGTCGAACCTCCACCCGGACGCGGCTGTCCTTTGATTCTGATTTGCGTAGGTTCCATGCCCAGTTCAGAGGTGATTGTGGACGGCTTCAATGTTTGGCCGCTAATTCGCAATGAAACCAGGTAGGAGTGCATGCCTCCGATTATCGCAGCATCCCCGTCAGTTACGCGATGGCCGGCACGGAACTAGCGTGATAGCCTATTACGCTTAAGATCGCCCCGTCGGATACCAATCTGTGTCCGATACGTAGAAACTCGGCACCGCTGTCCGTAGGTCGAGTGCAAGCTGGGTACACATGTCATCCTAAGCGGAGCGCCCGGGCGCATTCTCACGAATTCTTGGTTGGAATTCCCTGCTGCATTGCATTTCGCACCAGCAGCTCGGGGTCTTTCGGCTGCGTAGCTTCTTCGCTTCGCGAAGAGGCTACTTCGCTCAAGATGACACTGATAAGGAATGTGGCATCTCTGCTAAACTTTTTATTCTGACCTTCGGATAACGACTTTTCAGGATTCGAATGCGGCCTTTTATCCCGTTTGCTATCGTCATACTTATGAGTACTTTTGCCCCGGCCCAGACTCTGCCTTTGCCTCAGGCCATTGCCGATCCCAAACAGATTACGAGCAAGCCGAGCGCGCAGGTGGAGCAGAACCAGCAGAGTCTTTCCATCGAAAAGCTCTACATGACCCGGAATGTGGGGCGCTCGTCGTGGTCGCCGGATGGCAAGAGCATGGTGTTCGTCAGCAACATGAGCGGCCGCAAGAATCTGTGGATGGTGCCTGCGGAGGGCGGCTGGCCGAGGCAACTTACGGTCAGCGATCAGCGGCAGACGGCCCGGCATGGTCGCCGGACGGCAATGGATCGCGTTACAGTCCGACAAAGACGGGAACGAGCAGTGGGACATCTTCATCGTTTCGCCGAAGACCGGGGAGGTGGTGAACCTGACGAATACGCGGGAGATCGCGGAAGAGTATCCGCGCTGGCCGCCAGACGGGCCGTAGCTGGCGATACGGTCAAGCCGAAGACATCGTCGGTGTATGAAATCGATGTTTACGACATGGTGACGCGCGACGTGAAGCATGACGAAGGAGACGCCGAAAGATCATTTCAATTACAATCCGGTCTGGTCGCCTGATGGCAAACGGGTCGCTATACCCAGGAGCAGGCGAAAGGAACGGATTCGAAATCTTCGTCGTCGAGGTTAGAGACCGGACATTCACCAGCTGACTCCACACACGGGCGAGCATTTTTACTCGCTTACTGTTTGTCTCCGGATGGAAAGAAGTTGCTGATTACCTCCGATGCCGCGAATGGCTTCCGCAACATCGCGTTGCTCGACATGGCGAGCAAGCAGATTCAGTGGCTCACCAAAGACAAATGGGACTGCTCCCCGGAGGAGCTTTACCTCGGATGGCGAAAACATGAGCTGGACCACAAACCTGGACGGCAACCGGACGATCTTCTGCACGACATCGCGACGAAACACGCAGGCGCTGCCGCTCAAAGGGAGTGAATTCGCTGGTGGGCGGACGCGGCTTTCTCGAAGGACGGAAAGCAACTGCTGTACAAGCATAAGGGGCCGAGTGCTCCGGGCGACCTGTGGGTATACACGTTTGCGACCGCACACGCTCATCAGCTCACCAATCCATGGTGGCAGGATTGCGTGGCGAAGACATGGTGGCTCCGGCGCTGGTGCGTTACCCGAGCCGCGATGGGAAGTTGACGATCTCCGCCTTCGTATACATGCCGCATAACATGATCAAGAATGCGCATATCCGGCGATTGTTTACGTGCATGGCGGGCCGTCGTCGCAGGTCGACAACTCTTTCGATCGGTTTATGCAGTACATCGTCAACCAGGGATACATCGTGATTGCGCCGAACTATCGCGGCTCCACAGGCTATGGGAGAGAGTTTGAGCAGG
The DNA here is from genome assembly GCA_963837015.1 of uncultured Acidobacteriota bacterium. GTDB lineage: Bacteria > Acidobacteriota > Terriglobia > Terriglobales > Acidobacteriaceae > JABDBE01. Next base: position 109,832 of record CAWIMI010000010.1, read on the forward strand.
CCGACTTTTCGATATGGGCGGCGGCGATCTGCAGGATGTGGTGTCAGCCGCTGAGTTCATCAAGCAGAATGGGTACGTCAATCCGAAGAAACTCATCGTCATGGGGCGCAGCTATGGCGGCTATCTGACGATGATGGGAGTGACGAAGGCGCCGGAGGTCTGGGCCGCCGGGGTGGCGGTGGTTCCCTTCGTGAACTGGTTCACCGAGGTGCAGAACGAAGATCCGCGGCTGCGCGAAGTCGACTACGCGACGATGGGCGATCCGGAAAAGAACAAGGCATTGTTTGAGGATCGGTCGCCAATCTTTTTTGTGGATCAGATTGAGGCGCCGCTGTTTTTACTGGCGGGTGGAAACGATCCGCGCTGTCCGGATGAGGAATCAAGCAAGTGATCGATGCGATCAAGAAGCGC